>JBBROM010000003.1:0-398871 GCA_038229415.1 Terriglobales bacterium | reverse complement strand
TGCCGTTCGCTACCGCCACTTCGATCTGCCGCAGCAAACTCACAATCTGTTCCGCTGTATGCTTCTTGCCCTTGGCCATCTCCCGCTCCTTTTCGTCCAGTCTCTCTCATTTACACTGGTACAGAAAAGGCCGGGCAGGCCCCACGGGGTGCACCTGGAATTGAGACTCGACTCTCTAAAATAGGTTTAGCCGAGGAAATCGACGGTTCCGGCTGGCTGCTGCGGCCTGTCGGATGCTCCGAACTGCGGATCTGTGAGGTTCTGCCCGTCTCAAAATCGCCTACAGTAGAATTCTGCGGAGGCAGAGATATTCCCGTAAACCATTGAAAAGATTGGTCGGGGCGAGAGGATTCGAACCTCCGACATCCTGCTCCCAAAACAGGCGCGCGTGCTATTGATCCGCACGTATCCCCAGTTTGTTCGGCAAATGGGAGATCCGCAAGGCTCATGCAGCCACAATTTTGACTACAGCGCTGTAGACGAAAGCCCAGAAGTTGAGTATAAGTTGTTGAAAATAATGGTCGGGGAGAGAGGATTTGAACCTCCGACCCCCTGGTCCCGAACCAGGTGCTCTACCAGGCTGAGCCACTCCCCGACATACGATTGCTGTGCGTGACAGCAAGGAGGCCCTCGCCGCTTGGACTGCGCCAAGAGCACTGCAACCTTTAAATTATAGCATCGGCCGACGAGTATCGAATCTGCCGGATTATGGCACTGTCGCTGAGTATGGCCCGTTCGTAGTGCAGCCCCACTTCAAGTGATGGCGGACGGTGGGTTTCTGTGAGAGGTCTGCCTTACTTAATCGAAATCAGGTAGATCGCGACGGCCACCCCGGAGACAGCCATCACAGTTGCCACCGAAACGCCCAGTTTGGATGGCCGGTTCAGGTCAAGCGTGCCGGAGTTCATCTCGCGCACCATGCGTACGTGATCCCACATACTGAAAATGTTGATGGCGACACCGAGCAGCACCATGGCAGTGCCGAACCAGAACGACATGCCATACGACTTCAGCGGCAAGCCCGGTTGCGCCGCGTGCATCTCTTCCAAAAACAAGCCGAAACGTGCCACCACAAAGCCGAAGCCCATCAGCGCCAGGCCGGTGCGAATCCACGCCAGAAAGGTGCGCTCGGCGGCTAGATACACGCGCGGATCGGAGCTTAGAATCTCCGCCATTACAACGTTACCCAGTTTTGCTGCTGCGAACTCTTCAGAATCGCCTCACATAGCACCAGCCCGTTGTGCCCAGTGGAAAAAGTGGGGAACAAACGCGGTGCGGAATAGTCGCCAGCTTCAAGGTACGCGTAAAACTCGCGGAATAGTTGCACGAAAGTATCGGGATAGCCTTCGGCGTGTCCTCCGGGATAGGCCGCATAGCCGCGTGCCGCCGGGCTCATCAGCCCCGGATCTTTAATCAAAGAACCATTGGCCTCATCGCGACGGCCCAGCCACAACACATTCGGATTTTCCTGATCCCAAGCCAGCGAGCCTTCTGAACCGTCAATCTCGTACCAGAAGCGGTTCTTGCGACCGGCGCTGATCTGCGAAACCGTCATCACGCCGCGCATGCCGCGAGAGAACCGCAACAGCACGGAAGCGTAGTCGTCGCTGGTGATGGTGATGTCTTCGGTGTTTTCGCCAGTAAGTTTCTGGAAGGTCTGGATCGGGCCACGCGGCTTGTGCCGCACCGGAATCATCGTCGCCACGTCAGAACATAACTGCGTAACGCTTTGCCCGGTGAGCCAGGTGACCATGTCAAGCCAGTGGGTGCCAATGTCAGCGACCGTGCGCATCGAGCCGCCCACGTCCGGCTCCAGCCGCCAGCTCCAGTCGTTCGGAGACCACAGCCAGTCTTGCAGATAGGTGCCGTGAACGAGTCGGGGTTCGCCGATCTTTCCGCTCTGTACCATGGCGCGAGCTTCCTGGCACAGCGGATAGTAACGCAGATTATGGGCCACGCCACCGACACGGCCTTGTTGGTCTGCAAGTGCAGTCAAAGCCGAAGTTTCCGCAGTGTTCATCGCCAGTGGCTTTTCGCACAACACGTGCTTGCCTGCGCGCAGCGAAGCTTCCGCCTGCTCACGATGCACATAGTTAGGCGTGCAAATGTGGACGACATCCACAGATGAATCGGCGACCAGCTCTTCGAGCGATGCGTAGGCGCGCGCGCCTTCGAGCCGTAACTCCGCACAGGACTCTTGCGTGCGCTGCACGGTGCTGCCCAGCAGGCCGGCAATTGGAACACCGACACGCCGCAACGCCTCAATGTGCGCCTTACCGACAAACCCTGCTCCGATCACTGCAGCTCGCATGGCTAGGCGTGCTCTCCCAGAATTTCCGCGCGAATATTCTTCAGCACATAGGCGGCGCGTTCCACGCCCACTGGCCCCGGCAGAATCGGATCTTCATTCTCGATGCTGAAGAAGCCATCGTAGCCGACTTCCATATAGGCCAACAGAATGTCCTTCCACTGCGCAGCGCTATGGCCGTAACCCACGGCGCGGAAAGTTGCGGACGCATTCGGCAGGTCGTCAGCGTCAAACGCGAAGTTCAGCACGCCATATTTCGCGGCATTTTCCGGAAAGATGACTGTGTCTTTCATGTGGGCATGGAAGAGCGCCTTCTGCTTGCCCAGCATACGGATGACTTCCACAGCATTGCAGCCCTGCCAGAACAGATGGCTCAGGTCGCAGTTGGCGCCAATCTCTTCTCCGCAGGCTTCGCGCAGCCGTAGCAAAGTGCGTGGGTTGTAGACCGAAAAATTCGGATGCATCTCCAGCGCGAGCCGATGGATGCCATGCTCACGGGCAAATTTGGCCGCATCCGTCCAGTACGGAATCAGCTTCTCTTTCCATTGCCACTCGCGCGCCGCGTGGTGCTCTGGTGGCCAGCCATAGGTGACCCAGGCCGGAGTCTTGTCGCCTGGCGCTCCGCCGGGGCAGCCGGAAAATCCCACGATCGTCTTCACGCCCAACATCTCCGCCAAGCGCACCGTCTTGCGGAAGGTTTGTTTGTCGCGCTCGGCAACCTCCGGGTCAGGATGCACCGGATTCCCGTGGCAACTCAGTGTGCGCACCGCGATGCCGCGGTCGCTGAACTTCTTCATCCAAGCCTTCGCCTGCGCGGGGTCGGCGACCAAGTCGTCTAGCGCGCAATGCTTGTTACCGGGATACCCGCCTGTGCCGATCTCCATCGCTTCAAGCCCCAGACTCGTTACCACATCGAGCGTCTGGTCAAGCGAAAGGTCTGAGTACACCGCGTCGAACACGCCAATTTGAATCTTGTACGGCTTCACCATATGATCCATGTGCTCGTGATGCTCAGGCATAGCCGCTTGCATCTCAGCCGCGGCTGGAACACTTGCCACGCCAGAAACGGCCGCTGCACCGAGCAAACTGCCGGTGACTGCCAAAAAATCTCGCCGCGTGGCGGAAAATGTCTTGTCATTACTGCCCATGTTGTTGCTCATGATGTTCGCTTCTCCTATAGATCGTGATTCTATTTTGCGGAATTCGGAGTGGCTGACGGCGTGGGATCGAGTCCAGGCACAGGCGGACAGCCAGTCCAGTTCTTGAGAAACTTGTTGCCGCGATAGTCCAGATCTTTCACACCGATTTCGCTGGTGAAGTAGCCATCCATCGCAAGCTCACGCAACTGACTGAAAAATTCCACGCCGATTTGCAGACTCGGATCGGCCTTGGCATTCTTGCGATAGGCAATCAGATCGAGTATTTCCTTCTGCTGTTCGGGCGCACTCTCCAGAAATCCAGTGCCGTAACGCGCACCGCATTGTGCGTCCAGCCACACCATACCGCCGCTGAGGTCGCGCTGATACCATTCGTTCTCGCTGGTCACCAGGTCAATCCACTCTGGCGCGCCCGCTTCGATCGCGCCGCCGCTGTGTTCATCGGGCGGAATGATCGTCTGGCAAAGCTGTTGCAGCATCTTCCACTGCCGAGGCACAAAGAACTTGGGGGCATACGTGCCCGTCGGCGACGCAGCCTGTTCCGCCACAATCATTTCATGTGCGTGTTCAGCCGCCTCAGCCGGTATTACGCTCAACACCGAAGTCGCTGCGATTCCCACGCTCAGAGTCTTCAGAATGTTGCGCCGCGTCATCGCGTCGTAAGACATATTTTCACCTTCCTGCTCAACCAATTCAGTCTGCCAAATCATTGAGCTACAGCTGACTCTAGATGCTGCCCTTTTTCGCCTGATCCAACAGATATTCTGATGCGCGCCAGGTCAGCGCCATGATCGTCAACGTCGGATTTTTATCCGGATTCGTCACAAACGATGCGGCGTCCACCACGAACAAGTTTTTCACGTCGTGCGACTGGCAGAAAGAGTTGAGCGCGGAAGTTTTCACATTGTTTCCCATGCGCACCACGCCGAGTTCATGAATAATCACGCCACCGTCGGCGATGCCATACGGATTCGGCCCGTCAGGCCCCTTGCCCTTCGTCTTATAAACGCCGCCAGCGGATTCCACAATCGCGCGGAACGTCTCCTGCATGTCCTTGGCCATCTTCACTTCGTTGTCGCTAAACTTCCAGTGGAAACGCAGTACCGGAATGCCAAAGCGGTCGGTCACATTCGGGTCAATGTCGCAGAAGCTATTTTCGTTGGGGATCATCTCGCCCCGGCCCGCGAAGCCAATGGTGGTGCCGTAGCGCTCACGGCACTTCTGCTTCAGGCCCGCGCCGTAACCCTCAAACTCCTCGGCCACACCGCCAAACATGCCGACTCCCGGCATATCCTGTCCACCGCCAAACTCAATGTGATAGCCGCGCAAAAAATCGTTCTTGCGATCAAACTTCCACCACGGCATGTACATGTGCATGCCGCCAACGCCATCGTGATTGTGCTTCGGAATTTTTTCCATCTGCGGGAAGTAGCCGTAGCCGTCGCTGCCGACCGAATCCGTCAAATACTTGCCGACAACACCCGAAGAATTCGCCAAGCCGTTGGGGAACAATGTGGACTTGGAGTTGAGCAGCAGCCGCGCCGATTCGCAGGCGCTGGCTCCGACTACGAAAGCTTTGGCGAAGATGCGCTTTTCTTCGAGCGTTTCTTTATCAATATACGAAACCGCCTGTATCTTGCCGTCTTTGCCGACGACCAGTTCGCGCGCCATGGCATGCGTGATCAACGTCAGGCGGCCAGTTTTTTTGGCGGGCGGAAGCATGACCTGACTTGAACTGAAGTTGGAAGCAGTACGGCATCCGCGGCCGCATTGGCCACAGTAGTGGCAGGCCGCACGTCCGTTATGCGACTTAGTGATTACCGCCAATCGCGACGGAATGCAAATCACACCCAGCTTGTCGCAAGCCTTCTTAACGATGGTTTCGCTGCAACGTGGAGCCGGTGCGGGCAGAAAATCGCCATCAGGCGCACTGGGAATATTCTCCTTCGTCCCAAACACACCGATATATTGTTCCACCTTGCTGTAATACGGAGCGACGTCTTCATACGTAATGGGCCAGTCATCGCCTTCACCGTCAGTGGAGCGCGATTTGAAATCCACCGGCGCAAAACGCAGAGCGATGCGGCCCCAGTGATTCGTGCGTCCGCCGACGATGCGTGAACGGAACCAGCGGAAGTTCGAGCCCGGCGCAGAGGTGTAGGGCTCACCTTCGATATCCCAGAAGCCGTTCGGAGCCAGAAACTCACCGAAGTTTTCGCCCTTCGCGCCCTTACCTGCCCCGCGATGCGGCAGGTCATACGGCATCATGTGCTCCTTGTAGTCAGTGTCTGGATTCACCGGGCCACCAGCTTCCAGCATCACTACATTCAGCCCGCCTTCGCAGAGCAACTTGGCGGCAGTGCCGCCAGAAGCGCCCGAACCGATAATGCACACGTCATACTGTTTCGGAGAACGTACCACTTGAAACATTCATCGCTCCTGAGTCTGCTATTGCGTGATTTTGATGGATATCTGCCACTCGCGGTCTAGAACTTCAGCCCGTGCAAATAGCGATAGCTGTTGGCGATGCTGGCAAACGGATCCTTGGGGTTGTCATGTTCGACGAAATAATACTTTACGCCTTGCTTCCGCCCCAGCGCGAAGATCTTGGCGAAGTCTATGCCGCCGCTGCCCACATCCATCATCACTCCCTCCATGTGTTCCGCCGCGAGCGCGCTCTGCTCCACTTCTTTCTTGGCGTAGCCACGCGCCATATCTTTTACATGGAAGGCGGCAAAGCGGCCCGGGTACTTTTCCATGTAGGCAATCGGATCGTTGCCCGATAAGATCATCCAGAATAGATCCGCTTCAAACTTTACCAGCCCGGCGTCGGTGTGCGTCAGCATAAGATCGTAGGGCTTGCCGTAGCTTTCTTCCTTAAACTCGAAGTTGTGATTGTGGTAGGCAAACTGAATGCCCGCTTTCTTGCTGGCCTCGCCCGCCTTGTTGAAAGCCTCCGCCGACTTCTGCCAGCGGTCTTGCCCTTTCCCTACTTCCTCGGGGATCCATGGACACACGAGCAGTTTATGCCCGACCGTGTGGGCCGCTTCCAGCACCTTGGGCCATCCCTCGCCAAGCGTCGTGAACTCCACATGGGCGGAGGGGGCCTGCAGATGATTCTGGTCGAGAATCTCGCGAATCTGCTTGGGTGTGTGGTCAAAATAGCCAGCGAATTCCACGTCGTTGTAGCCGACCTTCGCGACTTTAGCGAGTGTGCCAGCGACGTCTGCTTTCATCGCGTCGCGTACGGTGTAAAGTTGCACACCAATGCGTTCAAGCTGGTGGGACCCTTCAGCAAAGGCCGCGCGGGCAGTCGCCAGCGTAGCCGTCATAGCAGTCATAGCACCCAGAAACACTCTGCGGTTCATAAGTATTCTCCGTACTCTTTCGAATGAGCTTCGTGGAATTGGCCTCACAGTTCTACGCTATCCGGCGGGGGTTTTGCAAGAACGATATTGTTGGGCGTCTCTGCAAAAGAAGTGTGGCGAAAAATTGCGCAATGAGAAACAATCAAGATGCAAAATTGCGCGTACTTTTGAAACGCTCACTGGGGGGCTGCGTGAAACCATATCGGCTCGGCATTGCTGTAATTCTGGTATTTTTCTTGGGTACTTTTGCGTCTGCTCAACCGGCAGCGGGCAGTTCTTCCGCTTCCCAGCAAAATCCCAAACTCCAGCCGATCCTCCAATATATTTCCCATGGGTGGGACACCCTGACCCGCTCCATGGCCGATTGCGCCACGGTACACGATCCCAAGGTTGCACAGGCTTCGATCCTGTACCTGCCTGCTGGTATGGAGGTGCCCGAGTCGGTCAAGGCGTTGCAGGCCAGTTGCAATCTGCAGGTGGAGCATCTGCCTGCGGTCATCACCGGACCCGGCCAGGTGGATACGGCGAAGTTTTCTCCACACGGCCTGCTCTACCTGCCCGAAAAATATGTTGTTCCTGGCGGCCGATTCAACGAGATGTATGGCTGGGACTCTTACTTCATCTTGCGGGGTTTGCTGCGTGACGGTCGCACCGATCTAGCGCGCAGTATCGTGGAAAATTTCTTTTTTGAGATTGAGCACTATGGCGGATTCCTCAACGCCAACCGCACCTACTACCTCACCCGTTCACAGCCACCATTTCTAAGTTCGATGGTGTTGGGGGTGTACGAGGCAGAAAAGCGCGCTCGGCACGCGGATGAAGCCTGGCTGGTCAAGGGATATGAATTCGCGAAGCGCGACCACGCGGCATGGCTGGCAGAACCGCATCAGGCGGGCAAAACTGGACTGGCGCGCTATTACGATTTTGGCGACGGCCCGCCGCCCGAAGGTCTACAGGACGAAAACGGCCACTACCGCGAAGTGCTTGCCTGGGCGTTCGCGCATCCCGGGCAGTCTGACGTCGAAGTGGTGGATGCCAAGTCTGCCGATGGCGCTGGCGCCAGCTACAACACACAGGTCTGCGACGTTGCCACGACGATGGAGAAGCCCCACTGCGAGCCAACGGCTGCATTCAAACTGAGCCGCGACTTCTACAAAGGCGACCGTGCCATGCGCGAATCGGGCTTCGATATCTCCTTCCGCTTCGGCGCATACGGTGCTCACACTCATCACTTTGCCCCCGTCTGCCTCAACAGCCTGCTTTATAAGACAGAGCTAGACCTCGCCCATATGGCGCGACTGTTGGGTAAAACCGCCGAAGCTGCAAAGTGGGAAGGTGTAGCCGCCACCCGCAAACGCGCCATGTTGCAGTATTTGTGGGACGCCGAGCGCGGTATGTTCTTCGACTACGATTTCGTAGCCAAAAAGCGTTCCACCTACGCCTATGTCACGACCTTCTACCCGCTGTTCGCAGGCTTGGTGACAACTGAACAGGCCCGCTCTGTGGTCAAAAATCTTGGGATTTTTGAGCGTCCGGGAGGTCTCGCCACCAGTCCGCAAATGACCGGTGTGCAGTGGGATATGCCGTTCGGCTGGGCACCGCTGCAAATGCTGGCGGTGGATGGCATGCGACGCTATGGATTCGACAAGGAAGCCAATCGGGTTTCTGTGGCATTTCTTTCCACGGTGGAGGAAAACTTCCGCCGCGATGGCACCATCCGAGAGAAGTACGACGTGCTGACAAGATCGTCCGAGGCGCATGTGGCCAGCGGTTACAACATCAACGTGATTGGGTTCGGCTGGACTAACGCAGCGTTTCTGGAACTGCTGCACAGCTTGCCCGCGGAAGAAGCGGCTAAGCTCGGCAAGTAGCGTACGCACGTCTCTATACGGTTGCCGCTAATATCGCTTCGATCTCACCTGGGGCTGGCTTCGGCATCGCTCCCGCCTTGGATGCTACCCACGAACCGATCCGGTTCGCGGTCTCGTTCATCTGCGCCAAAGAGGCACCGCGCAAGTACTGATGCACTAGGCCGGCGGTGAAAGCATCACCGGCACCCACGGTATCGGCTACCGTAATCCGAAAGCCGGGATGCTGCGAAACTTCATTGGCGCTGACGATGATACTGCCGTTGCAGCCGCAGGTGACGCACACCAGTTTCAGCCCCATGGCGCTCCGCAGCCTCTGCGCGCTTTCGACCTCACCCGTTGCGTGCAGCCCCAGAAGAGACAGTATCCGAGGCAACTCTTCGTCGTTGAGCTTGACTACGTCGGCCAAGCGGATGGACTCGGCTAGCACCTCTGCAGAAAAGAACTTCTGCCGCAGGTTCACATCAAAGATGCGCACGGCATTTTCACGCGTGCCTGCCAGAAACTCGCGGATTGCCGCACGTGAGCCCGGCGCGCGCTGCGCTAGGGAGCCGAAGCACACAGCATCCGCGCTATGCGCTAGCTCCCGCCATTGCGGCGTCCATTCCATGTAGTCCCAAGCCACGCCCTCATGAATCTGGTAACTTGGCTGGCCACCTTCGAAGCGCACATCCACCGTACTGGTGGTATGTTCGTTGTCGCGCTGAATGAACTGCGTATCGAGCCCAAAGCTGGCAAGCATCGCCATGGCTTCGTCACCCAGCGCATCGTTGCCGAGCCGGCTGGATGGCGTTCCGTGCCCGCCCAACAACTGCGTAATGTAGGCGAAGTTCGCTGGCGCGCCGCCCAGCTTCTTACCCTCGGGCAGCACGTCCCATAGCAACTCGCCGATGCCCACCACTTTGTATGATTGCGTCAAGGTTCCGCCTTCAGAATTTCTCCCACTCGGTGGTTCACTTCTACGGCTTGCCAAAGTTTGCACCCGACTGTAGTTCCAACGCACGCTTCAACTCACGCTCAGCATCCTCGGTTTGCCCCAAGTCGCGATACGCCGTGCCGAGCAGGTGATGCGTGATCGGATTATTTGGATCCATCGTTGCGGCCCGCGTCAAGGCCCGCACCGCCAGCACTGGTTCCCCTTTTTTCTGCAAAACCTTGCCCAGCAGAATAAACGGCCCGGTGGAAGTCGAATCCAGCCAGATGGAGCGTTGCAGCAGACGCTCCGCATCGTCGAACCGCTGCACGCGCGAATAAGCATCCGCCAATTCATAGAGCGTCGCCGCATGCGCCGGGTTCAGCGCCAATTCCGCCTCAAACTGCGCGATGGACTCTGGAATCCTCGACTTGAACAAGTACAGCTCGCCCAGCAGAAAATGGGCCAGAGGCAGCTTGGGATCGGTCGCCACCGCCTTCAATGCATACTCCTCGGCGACGGGATCGTACTCCTGCCGCTTCAGCATCCGCGCTGTAAACAGATAGCTAGCGGCCGAGTCCTTGGGGACGTCAAACATTTTGGCAAACGCTCCGCGAGCCTGCTCATATTGCTTGGCCTGAATGTAGCAAATGCCCAAAATATAAGTTGCATCCACGTTGGCCCGCGGATACCACAATTGCACCTTCTCCAGAAATGGAATCGCCTCGGCTGGCTTACCTGCTAGGTAATACGAAAGCCCGGTGAGCTGTACCGCTTCCTTGTCGTCGGCGTCTTCCGCCTGCGCCTTGGTCAGCGCGGAAATTGCGTTTATGTAGTCGCCTTTGGCGTAGTAAGTTGTGCCCAGCTCGTGCCACAACCCCTTCGGAGGCGGAGTCAGCGCTTGTATTGCCTTGAGGGCTGTAATGGCCTCGTCATAGCGTCCGTGTTGAGCAAGAGTTTGCGCTTCGGTAAAGCCTGGCTTGGTCGAGGATGTTGGCGGGGCCGCAACCTCACTCTGCGCCTGTAGTGCTAGATGCGCCATCCCGCAAACCAAGACCAGCATCGTGGCACGCCGCAGCCAGCCAAATTGTAGGATTTTGCTCATGAAAGTAGACCAAAGCAGCGGCTCGACATCGCCGAACTAGCAGGTTGAATGTCCTGTACAAGAAGTAGCGAAAAAAACGGGGAGCCGATGAACGGCTCCCCGATTTCTGTTGTCCTTCAGGTAAGGCTAGAAGGAGAGACGGAAACCAACCTGGAATTGGCGCTGGTCTAAACCAGTACCAGAATTCTCCAAGCTGGTGATGAGGCCACCGCCCGCAGTGTCAATGTGCGTGTCCGGGCCAGCGAGTACCGGGTGATTGAACACGTTGAAGAACTCGAACCGCAACTGTGCCTTCACCCGCTCGGTAAGCGCAAAGCTCTTGAAGAGCGATGCGTCGGAACGGAATTCGCGAGGCCCAGTGTACGAGTTACGTTGAATGTTGCCGAAGGTGCCAGCAGCCGGCCGTATGAAAGGACCGTTCTTGTCGCCATTGTTGGCAAGTGCCGCCACTGGTGTAAAGAACCGCACCTGCTTGGTGACAGGGTCAAACTTGCCAGCACCGGTGCTGAACGAACCGCTCTGGCTCGGACGGCACGGGCCGGTGTCTTCATCGGCACCGCACTCGTTGTATTGCGGCGTGAATGGCAAGCCGCTGCCAACCGTATATGTGGAGTTGAGTTGCCAGCCGCCAATGATCAGATCGGCAACCTTACTGGCATTGCCCATGAACTGCTTGCCTTTACCGAACGGCAGCTCATAGAGCACGGTAGCCACGAAAACCTGGGAGCGGTTGAAATCTTGACGACCGAAGCCAACCGAACGCTGTGCTGGATAAGAGCCATCCGTGTCGGTAGCCTTGGAGTAGGTGTAGTGTGCGAGGAACTGCAAGCCCTTGCTGAAGCGATGATCCACCTTCGCCTGCAACGCATTGTAGCGGTTGTCTGCGTCGTTGCCATTGAAGCTGATATCGCCCGAGCAGCAGAAGATATCTTGGGTTGTACCCTTGAGCGGATCAAAGTACGGGGTGCTGAATTTGCCGAAGTACGGGCGGCGTGAATCCCGTGAAATAAGGGGGTTACCGAAACCCGCAATTACGGGCTGGTTGGCGTTGTAGGTGTTGCCGTTTCCTTGGAAGGTATGGGTGCCCTTGTTGCCAACGTAGCTGACTTCCACGCTGGTGGTGCTGTTCAATTGGCGTTGCACAGTAAAGTTCCACTGGTCAACCGTCGGCAAGCGGACGATGTCAGGACGGGTGCGCGGAGTTACGTCGCCCAACGGTCCACGTAGCGGCAGAATGCCGTTCGTAGGCACAGTGGGGAAGATGTACCCTGGGGGGCCCTGCACAAAGTTGAACGCCGGGGTAAAGCCATCCGACGAGAATAGATTTTGGTTGGCCAGAACCGGCAGGTTTTGCGTCACCGTGTGTCCAAAGATCGAACCGAACACGCCGACATCATAGCTGCGCCCGTAACCCATACGAACCACGGTCTTGGAGTTCAACTGATAAGCGATACCCAAGCGCGGAGCAAACGCATTCGTCTTGTAACGAGTGCTGCCGTTGTTGGAGATGCCGCCGTAGCCGGCGACCCGGATGACGCCTTCGGGCAGGACAGCGAAACCACCGCGACCTTGGCCGTTTACATTTTCCGGTGAGTATAGTTCATAGCGCAGGCCGTAGTTCACGGTCAGCTTCTGGTTGATGCGCCAAGTGTCCTGACCATAGAAGTACAAGCGGTTTTGGGCTTCGGACGCCTGAAGCTCGCCCGCTGCCACGTTGCCCACATACCGGTTCAAGTTCGAAACACCGCCAAACAGGAACGTTCCAATATCCAATCCCCCGACGGATTTCTGATGGGTAACGGCAATTCCACCATCCGAGGTCAGGTTGTGATTGAAGCTAAGCACGCCGGTGCGGTTCGAGTCCGACGGGGTGCGCAGGTTGGTAGCATGCCGCAAGTCCACACCAAACTTGATCTGGTGGTTGCCGCGGATGTTGGTCCAGTTGTTGACGAACTGAGCCTGACGCTCACGCTCGGTCAAGGGGCAGTTGCAGCGGCCGATACCCAAGCCCTCGCCCAAGTTGGCGTTGGCGCCACCGGAGGACGAATTCAGCGTGCCGTCAAAGTCCAATTCCGGCAAGCCCAGCGTCGAGTTGTCGCCCGTGATATTCAGGCCAGTCAAGCCGAGCGCCGTAGCCGCAGCAGCACCGGTGTCAAACTTGGTGGAGTGCGGGTTGTATTGGAACCAGCCGAACCGGAAGTCGGTCAGCCAGGTTCCGCTGAAAGCGTAGTCGAACCCGGCGGCAACGCTGCGATTCTTGATTTCGGACTGGCCAGCCAGACCGCCCTGACCGAAGCCGGGACCACCAATCGCATTACCGAACACCGGAGAGCCCGCGATCTTGAAGTTAGCAAGGCTAAAGCGGCCAAATACGGTTAGCTTAGAAGTCGCCGTCCAATCCCAGCGGGTGTTGAAGGCGTTGTCATTGAAGGTGCCGGAACCACCCTTGGTGTAGTTGTTCCTGATTCCACCAAATTGGCCAGCCGCGTTCGCTGCGGGAAGCAGCTTCAGGATGCCAAGTGCAATCGGGCCAGCAGCACCCAAGTCAGCGATTGGAACCTGATTGTTGGCGTAGGCAACGTGAGTCGTGGGGTTGAAGACCTGCCCAGCCAAAACTGCAGCGCCGGGATCCGCAGAACCGAGCGCGCCCGTACCACTACCAGGCAAACCGCCGAGGGTGTTCAAGTAATCGCTCAGGTCGCAGTTAGTCGAACCAGCAGCCAAGCAAGTGTTCCGTACCTTGTCCGTAGGAACCGTAACTGTGAGGTTCGCGCCAGTAATGCGGCGGGTTCCCTGATAGTCACCGAAGAAGAACAACTTGTCTTTGATGACGGCGCCGCCGATGGAGCCACCGAACTGGTTCCAGATGTTCTTGGCCAAAACGGGCTTCGCCCCATTCACATAAGGCGTAAAAGGATCAGACGCGCGGCCCGCGTTATCGCGGTGGAACCAGAAACCACTACCATGCAACTGGTTGCTGCCCGACTTAGTCTGGGTGGAGACGACGCCCGCTACCGCGCGACCGATTTCAGCGTCATAGTCCTGCAAGCTGAACTTGGCTTCCGTGACCGACTCCAGCGTCGGGTTCACGATGATGATGCCAAGGATCGGATCTTGGTTATCGGTTCCATCCAATGAAAAGCCCGTGCCGCTAAAGTGCTGGCCGTTGACAAAAATCTGTTGGCCGCCCTGCGGGTTCTCGGTGGTTGCGTGGCTCCAGCCTGGAATCTTCTGGGTGCCAGGGGAGAGCAGCTCGAAGCTGGTGAAGTTACGGTTCAGAATCGGCAGTTCGCCTACGGCCTTTTCGTTGAAGGTGACCGAAACGTCAGCGCGGTCTGTCTTCAACTGGGGCGCTTCACCAGTCACTTCCACGACTTCCGTTGAGGCGCCGCTGACGGTGAATTGGCCGTCTACGCGTGAGTTGGTATCCGCGTTGACGATGATGTCTTTGACCTCAAACGACTTGAAGCCCTGCTGCTCGGCCCTGATCGAGTAAGTGTCGGGCACAAGGTGGATGACGCTGTAGTTGCCGTCCGAATTGGTGGTGGCCGAATCCGTCGTTCCCTTGCGGGTGTCCGTTACGGTCACTTTCGCACCCGCAACAGCCGCACCGGAAGAGTCGGTAATCGTCCCGTTGATCGAGCCGTAAACGGCCTGACCCAATGCCATTTGAGGCATCACGGTGAGAGCTAAGCACAGCACTACGAGTGCTGCTAATGTAAATCTCCACTTCATTGGTCTCGCCTCCGAGTTTGCTTGCAAAATACCGCTACCAAGTTTCAATAAAGCCGAATATGCACTTGGCTACTGTTTCTGATCCCACATTGAAGAACTTCCAGGAGCACCGCCGCGGACACAACTCAAGGCGGTGTCTAAGTGCTACAAAAAGCCCTGCCGGATTGCCCGACAGAACCCTTATCCAAAATCTTAATCACATGAATCAGATAGTCGTATCCGAGGCAAAACCTACGCCCTTCCAAATGTGATGTCAATTAAAAAGTTAGGGCGTCCAAATCTGTCTATACATGTTTCGTTAATACGTATACAGATCATGGAATAATATGACTATTGGTAGTCTGTGAAAATGTCTAAGTTGTTGATTTTAATGTTAATTACTCATGTTTTGAATCTAGGGATGGGTCAATCATGACCGCTGCCTTTTGTTCTCGTTCCGCACCCTCTAAATCGCCTTTTTGGCGGAGAGCCAAGCCCAACTGGAGGTGAGCGAATGCATAGCTTGCATCGGCTTTCAAGGCGGTTCGAAACTGCCCAATCGCGCCGTCGAGGTCTCCGGCGGCCAGCATACGACGGCCCGAGTTGGTGGAAAACGTCGCCGTCTGCCGGGCAGTTTGGCGTTTGCTGAGATCTTCGCCCAGCTGGCTCTCAGCTTTCGCCCCTGCAACGTCCCCCCTCAGCCGCAATACCGCCGCCAGAGTGGTGTGGGCGCCCCCAAAATCGGGTTGCAGGCGGAGCGCCTCACGGAGCGCGGCTGCTGCTTCGGGTAATTTGGATTGCTGTTTCAGTACCGTTCCCAAGGTGTAGAAGGCCTCGGCATAGTCCGGGCGAATCGAAATCGCCGCCTGCAAAGCTGCTGCGGCAGGGTCAAACTCGCCCTGTTGCCAGAGCGTCACGCCGAGTGTGTACTGCACATCCGCCTGCGCTGGATCGAGTTCCGCTGCTTTGCGCAGTTCCGTGACCGCATCGCCCAGTTGATCTTTCAGCTTGAGCGTCAAACCGAGATTGTAGTGCAGGGTAGCCTTGTTCGGTGCCTGCTGTAGCGCCGAGCGAAATTCCGACTCCGCGCCGTCGAAGTCCGCCTTCTGCATGCGGGCGATGCCGAGGTTCTCCCGGTAGTCCACATCGTCCGGTCGCAGCTTCATTGCTGACTGGAACTCCGGAATCGCGCCCGGAGCATCGCCAGCCTGAATCAGCGCCAGCCCCAGATTGTTGCGCACGTCTGGATCGTTAGGTCGAAGCTCGGTGAGCTTGCGTAGCGTGGCAACCGCGCCAACGCCGTCTCCGGAATGCTGCAATAGCAGCGCGAGTTGCGAGTAGGCATCCGCCATCATTGGGTCAGCGGCTATGGCGCGCCTGTAGGAAGTGAGGGCGGCGGGTGCGGCGCCCTGAGCCGTGAGCACCCGACCCAGATAGAAATACGCGCTGGCGTTGGGAGGCGTGGAGTCAGCTGCCTTTTGCAGAAGTTGATGCGCTTCGGACAGCGAACTCTGTTGCATCCGCACAACGCCCAAATGAATCAACGCCGGCACAAAATTGGGCTGAATCGTAAGCGCCTCGGCAAACTGCTCAGCCGCATTCTCCATCAATCCGCCCTGCGCCAACGCCGAGCCAAAATCGTCTCGCAAATCTGCACGCTTGGGGGCCAGGTCAACGGCCTTGCGCATCTCCACCAGAGCCGGATCGTGTTCCCCTCGCAGCGCCAGTGTCCTTCCGAGCATACGGTGGCCCTCGGCATTGTGCGGCGCAACTTTCACCAGCGTCTCGAACGAAGTCTGAGCCGCGGCCAAGTCACTGCGAGCCAGCGCTTCCTGGCCCGCACGAAGCAGGCTGCTGGTCGTTCCAGCCGCCTTGCGCGCGGTTGCCGCCGGCTGCGCACCGGCCATCGTCAACACAGACATCATCAGGGCGCAAGCCCACATCAGAACCGCTGCCCAGCGCGCTAAACATTTCGTTCCAGTCAATTTCATCGCTTATCGCATCCTAATACGAAAGCGGCAAAGACCTCGTGCGCTGGCAAGACCACCTTGACCGCATCTGGCGTCCGCCCTAAAGTCAGAACAGCATTGTTCCGCGTGGTTAGGAAAATGCTCTGAAAGCTCACGATGACATTTGGTAGTCTCCTCAACGTTCCTTCGCGGCTTCTGCGAATGCTTCTATTTGTCGTGCTTTTCGCTGTGACGTGCGTCAGCTTCTCCGCCCAAACGGCGACCGCCCCGCCCCCCGCTCTCGAATCCACGCCCCAGCGCCGTATCGCTTACTTCACTGATGTCGCCGCCAAAGCTGGCCTCACCAGCCCCGTCACTTTTGGCGGCGAGGACAGCAAGAAGTACATCATCGAAACCACTGGCACGGGCGTCGCCATTTTCGACTACGACAACGACGGTTGGCCCGACATCTTTCTGCAGAACGGCACCACACTCGAGGGCTTCCCAAAAGGCAAGGAGCCGACCAGCCATCTCTACCACAACAATCACGATGGCACGTTTACCGATGTGACCGTCGCGGCCGGGCTGGACACCACAGGCTGGGGGCAGGGGGTGTGCGTCGGCGATTATGACAATGACGGTTGGGAAGACATCTACGCCACCTACTACGGCAAGAACCGGCTCTACCACAACGAGCATGGCCACTTCGTCGAAGTTGGCGAGAAGTCTGGCGTGGCTGGCAATGGCAAGTCTTGGGGCAACGGATGCGCCTGGGTGGACTACGACCGCGACGGTAAGCTCGACTTGGTGATCTCCAACTACGTTGACTTCGACCTGGCGACTGCGCCCAAGCCGGGCGAACGCGCCAATTGTATGTGGAAGGGCGCTCCCGTAATGTGCGGCCCCGCCGGACTGCCTCGCGCCAACAACATTCTGTATCACAATCGCGGCGACGGCACGTTTGAAGATGTAACCAAAAAAGCTGGGATTGATAAGACCGAGGGACACTACTCGCTTAGCATCTCCACCTTCGACTATGACGACGACGGTTGGCCCGACATCTACGTTGCTTGCGACTCTACGCCTAGTATTCTCTACCGCAACAATCACGACGGAACATTTACCGACGTCGCCGTCGTCGCAGGCGCGGCATTTAACGAAGATGGGCGCGAGCAGGCTGGCATGGGCTCCAGCATCGCCGACTATGATGGCGACGGTCGCCCGGATATTTTCAAGACCAATTTTTCCGACGACACTTCCACGCTTTACCACAACAACGGCGACGGTACCTTCACTGACGCGACCTTCCCCGCCGGACTCGGCCTGCACACGAAGTATCTCGGTTGGGGTGCGATGTTTTTTGACTTCGACAACGATTCGTGGCCTGACATTATCGTGGTCAACGGACACGTCTATCCAGAGGTCGAGAAATTTCACCTCGGCAGCAACTTCAAAGAGCCTCGCATTCTGTATCACAACAACGGCAATGCAACCTTTGCCGACATTTCAGATTCCGCCGGGCCCGGTATCACGGCAGTCGCATCCTCGCGTGGCCTCGCCGTCGGCGACTTGTGGAACACCGGTCAGTTGAGCGCCATCATCACCAACATGAGCGCGGCGCCAAGCCTGCTGGTTAACGACGTGAAGAACGGGAATCACTGGATAACACTGCGGCCAGTAGGAACGAAGTCGAACCGCAGCGGCATCGGCGCCAAGGTCACTCTGACTATCACCACGCCGAAGGGCAAGCGCACACTCGTGGACGAAGTCCGCAGTGGGTCAAGTTACGACTCGAACAACGACGAGCGCGTACACTTCGGGCTTGGGTCCGTGAACAAACTGGATTCGGTGCAAGTGCGCTGGCTGAGCGGCCTCACCGAACGCTTCGAGGGATTGAGCGTGGACAAGATTCAGGAGTTGAAGGAGGGAACCGGAGTAGCAGTGCCCGCAGTAGTCAAGAGCGGCTCTTGACACTCTCTACCCCGGCTCCTACGCTTTAGGTATGGAAGTACAACTCAAACCCGATCAGGAAGCGTTTGTCCGGCAAGCCATCGAGTCTGGGCGTTTCCAAAGGCCCGAAGACGCAGTGGACGAAGCACTTGCCTTATGGGAATCGCGTGAGCGCAGTCGCGCCGAATTTCTCGCCAGTCTACAGGACGCTCGCGCTACGATTGAGCGCGGCGAAGGCTTGGACATCACCGAAGAGTCTATGCGCGCTCTGGCCAGCGATGTGAAGCAGCGCGGAGAAGCGCGGCTGCTGGCGCAACCAGTCTCGCACGGCACGTAATGGCGCACCGCTTATCACCGCAAGCCGTCGCCGACCTCGACGAAATCTGGGACTACCTGCGAAGCGAAAGCGGAAGCAGCCAAATTGCCAACCGAATCGTGGATGCCATCACCCAGCGCTTCCTGCTTCTGGGACGCTATCCGCATCTGGGACGTGCTCGCGACGAGGACTTCGGCTTCGGCATGCGAAGCTTTCCAGTCGGCGAATATGGCATCGTCTACCTCGTCTCCGGAAAAGACGTAATGATTTTGAGAGTGGTGCACGGTCGGCGCGATCTCGAAGCGCTTTTCGGTAGCTAGATCGCCTAGAAGCCCTTACCCGAACTTTTCGCTCTTCACAATCCCCTCGCCTTCTTTCACATAGACGAGTTGATTCACCGCAACATCCTTCAGCGTTTGGACGAGGCCGCTGGGCCAGCGGATTTCCAGCACATCCACCTTCGTGGCCTTGCCGAGGCCGAAATGGATACGTAGGTCGCTTTGCGAGTAGTATCCTCCGCCGCTGCGCACTTCGTCCATCTGTGCGTGGGGTTTGGGTTCGCCTTCGACCGTAGTCACACAACGAATGCGCGCGCCGATGCCACTGCGGTTCGACTTCACGCCAATCGTCCGCACTTTGATCCAGTTGTTCGCCGACTTCTTGTTCGCGGTCTTCCAGTCGCAGCGCAACAGTTGCGGATAGTCGTTCACCGTGTTGATGATTACGTCCATGTCGCCGTCGTTATCGAAGTCCCCAAAAGCGCATCCGCGCGCCGCCGCCGGATCAGAAATCCCCGGCCCGGCCAGCAGCGAAACATCCTGGAATTTTCCGTTGCGCAGATTGCGATACAGCAGCTTGCGCTGCGCATATCCAGCCTCGGTTTCCAGCTGTTGTACCTCGGGATACACGTGCCCGTTACACAGCAGAATGTCAGGCCAGCCATCGTTGTCGTAGTCGAAGAATCCGCAGCCCCAGCCTAGATACTGTGTATGCGCACCCAGCCCGGCTTGGAACGTCGCGTCGTCAAAGTTCGCGCCGCCGGTACTGCGATACAGCGACGGTACGTCGCCCGCAAAGTTCGTCTTGATGATGTCGAGGTTTCCGTCGAGGTCGTAATCCGCCGCTGCAACGCCCATGCCCGCCTGCGGCTTACCATCGGGACTCAACGCGCAGCCAGCTTCCGTCGCAATGTCAGTGAACGTGCCGTTCTTGTTGTTCTGGTAAAGAATGCTCGGCGTGGAGTCGTTCGCTACATAAATATCGGGCCAACCGTCGTTGTCGAAGTCCGCTACCAGCACTCCCAAGCCGAACGTTCCGGTCACCTTGGTGATGCCTGCCTTCTCCGACACATCGGTAAAAGTGCCATCGCCCTTGTTGTGATAAAGAATGTTCGTTCCGCCAGTCAATCCGGGCGGTCCGCAGGCGACCATCACGCCCTTATACAGACACGGCCCCGACTCCGGCACCGGGGCAGTCTTCAGGTCGAGGTCAATATAGTTGGCGACGAACAGATCAAGCTTGCCGTCGCGGTCATAATCCACAAACGCGCAGCCCGAGTTCCAGCGATCCTTCGTGCCAGCTACGCCAGCCCTCACGCTCACATCTTCAAAAGTACCGTCGCCCTTGTTGCGATACAGCACGTTGCGGCCGAAGTATGTGACGAATAAATCCTCGTAGCCATCGTTGTCGTAGTCGCCGATGCAGCAGCCCTGGCCCCAGCCGCTGTGTACCAACCCAGCCTTCACCGTGACATCGGTGAAAGTGCCGTCGCGATTATTTTTGTAGAGCCGCGAGGTCGGCTCCTCGCCCTTGGGGAAGCCTTCCAGCCGCGTGCCATTGACCAGAAAAATGTCGAGCCAGCCATCGTTGTCGTAGTCGTAAAACGCTACGCCGCACCCGGTGGTTTCCAGCAAATATTTGTTCTTTTTTTCGCCGCCAAAGATTGTCTTGGTATTTAGCCCAGACTCGCGCGCGACGTTCAGAAAACTGACTTCGAGCTCGGAAATCGGCTTGGCAACGGGCACTGCTGCTTGCGTCGCGGCCCCGGAACTCCCGGAAGGCTGTGCCGACGGAGCTGTCTGCGCCCACGCCCGCCGCATGTCCGGCAAAAATGGCGCGAGCAGCGAATCGAGCGACAACACCATCGCCGTGCGGCTCAGTGAATGCAAGAAGCTGCGGCGGGAAAATGGCAAGCGACGATGCTCCTTCAGGGGTGCGCTTTCTGCGCTGCGGGGCGGGCGGCGTGCTAAAATTCGGCCCGCGACACCACGTGATTCCATAGTAGCGCAGGACTCAGCCATGCGATTTGCCCCGCTCGTCCGTTGGATAGCCTTCTCCGCAGTTTTGCTACTCGTTATCACAAGTCAACTGGCACTCTCTCAATCAGCCGAAGTGGCCGGTTCATCAGGAATCAAGCTGCCGGAGATCGTGCGTCCCATTCGCCCGTGGGAGTTTCTTTCCGCGACCGGCCAGCGCGCCGCGCTTTATGGCCGCGAAGACGGCGACTTTGAAGCGTGGGTGTATCCCATGAAGGTGCTCAAGCACTTCCACCTGCGTTTTCACTCAGAGGGCAAAGTATTTGAGGCCTCGACGCTGGCTCGCACGTTGATCGCGCGACCGGAAGCGCCCACCATCGTTTATGCATCGAATTCGTTTCAGGTGAAAGAGACGCTGCTGGTTCCCATCGAGTCAGCAGGTGCGGTGCTAATTTTTGAGGTCCAAAGCACGCAGCCAGTCGAGATCGAAGCCGTATTCGAGCGCGACCTGCAATTCATGTGGCCCGCCGGGCTCGGCCAAAGCTTTGGCGGATGGCGTCCTGAAGTCAAAGCATTCGGCATTTCTGACACGTCCGGCAAATACATCGCACTCGTCGGTTCGCCAACCGGCGAGGTCGGACAACAGGAAGACTTCAGCAACTCCGAGGTGACGGTTCAGAATTCGTTAAAGCTCGGCGTCTCTACACCCGGACATTCACAGAAACTCTTGGTGATTGCTGGCTCGATGAGTGGCGCGGCCGATGCGCAGAAGTCTTACGACGACTTGGCTGCACACTCCGGGGAATTGCTGCGTTCCTCCGCCGAATACTACCGTGCGTATCTCGACCGCACTATAAGTCTTGAGCTGCCCGACGCGCAGTTGCAGCAGGCGTATGACTGGTCGCGCATCAGCACGATTCAGGGCATGGTGAACAATCCGCAACTGGGCAAGGGACTGGTCGCGGGCTATCGCACCTCTGCCAGCGACGGTCGCCCCGGCTTTGCCTGGTTCTTCGGACGTGACTCTTTGTGGACCGACCTCGCGTTGCAATCGGAAGGCGATTTCTCGGGTGCGAAAACCGCACTCGAATTCTTGATGCAGTTTCAGCGTGCGGATGGGCGCGTGCCGCATGAAATCGCGCAGACGGCGGGGCTGCTGGACTGGTTTAAGAATTATCCTTACGGCTGGGCCAGTGCCGATGCGACTCCGCTGCTCATCATCACGGTGGAAGACTACGTTCGCCAGAGCGGCGACGTTGAATTCGCCAAAGCGCATTGGGACAACGTTTGGCGCGCCTATCAGTTCCTCAAGAGCACATACGGACCCGACGGCTTTCCCAAGAATGAAGGCGTGGGCCACGGCTGGATCGAAGGCGGCCCGCTGTTGCCGGTGCGGAGCGAGCTCTACCAGAGCGGCTTGGGCGCAGATTCAATTCGCGCACTGTCGAGTCTGGCGGAGATGGTCGGCAAGGCCGACGTCAGCCAGCAGCTGCTCGCCGAGTTCACCGCGCAACAGGCCAAGGTCAATGACGCCTTCTGGTCGCCCGAGGGCAAGTTTTACGACTACGCGCTCGACACCAAGGGCAAGCGTGTGGATATCCCCAGCGTCTTGACTACGGTACCGATGTGGTTTGGGGTGCTCGACCAGAACAAGGCCAACGCCACCATCAACGTGCTTGCCGACTACGACCACCAAGCGGACTGGGGCATGCGTATCATCTCGTCCAAGAATCCGAACTACGAGCCGAGCGGCTATCACTTCGGCTCGGTGTGGCCGCTGTTTACAGGATGGGCCTCGGTCGGCGAGTACCGCTACCACCGCCCGCTACCTGCCTACCTGAATCTGCGTGCAAATGCCCTGCTGGCGCTCGATGGCTCTGCCGGACATGTCACTGAAGTACTCTCCGGCGACTACTACCAGACTCTCGCCACCGGTTCGCCGCACCAGATCTGGTCGGCCGCGATGGTGGTAAGCCCCATGCTACGGGGAATGTTGGGGCTGGAGGTGGACGCACCGGCCCACACTCTGCACTTCGGGCCGCACCTGCCTACAGACTGGAGTTCGGTAGCACTTCACAATGTGCCCGTCGGCGCGAGTCGCATAGATCTGGCATTACAGCGCACCAGCGATTCACTCGATTTGAGTATTACAAATTCGGGAAGTGAAACCGTTGCAGTCGCTTTCGCGCCAGCCGTGAGCCTGCGCGCTACGGTAGCCCATGCCACCGTCAACGGATCTCCGGCGCTCTGGCAACTAGTTCCCAGCGGCAACGACCAGCACGTGGAAATGAGTGTCCCTGCTGCGCCGGGAACAACAAAGGTGCGCCTCGATCTTGCGCACGATTTTGCCCTTGGGATGGCGGCCACACTTCCGCCTCTGGGCAGCACAAGCGGAGGTATCCGGGTCGTAAGTGAGTCTTGGAGTGTCAACCAAGAGAGCCTGACCATTAAGCTTTCGGGCTTGGCGGGCCACACCTACGGAATTCCACTATGGCGGGGGGAAGGCGAAATCGCGTCGGTGGAAGGAGCCAGGATCGTGGGCACCAGCAGGAATGCATTTGCTGCGGTCTCCTTCCCAACCGGCGCGGGCTATGTCACGACGCAAGTCGTCTTCCATTTCGGGAATTCGGTCGGTGCCAAGAAGCGCTAGCGTTACATTTGCAGACTCTGCTTCCTAGCCCATCTGGGCTGGCGGAATCCGAACCATTCATTCTCTCCTGTAGACATCAGCCCGGGGAAGGTTGTATTGTCCACAATCGGGACTATATTGGGTAGTTGTATAGCTGGATGCACTGAATCAGGCTTTACCGTTCGTCTTAGGCAAATCATCATGAAGGATTTTTCTTGAGGGACTCCACACAACCGATCTACCGGCAGATCCTAAACGAACTTCGCGAAGCCATACTACAGGGCAAATATATCGAGGCGGAGCGCCTACCCAGCGAAGCTGACCTGGTGGCGCGCTTCTCCACTTCTCGGCTTACCGTGCAGCGGGCACTCAAGGAACTACAGCATGAAGGTCTGATCGAGCGGCGGGCGGGCTCGGGAACCTATGTTCGGCACGTTGACCAAACCGCCCGCTTTGTCTTTGGATTGTTGATCCCCGGGCTCGGTGAAACCGAGATATTTGAGCCCATCTGCCAAGGCGTGGCTAAAGCTACGGCCGCTGCCGGGCATTCGCTGCTGTGGGGCGATACCACCCAAACTTCTGCCAACAAAGAGCAGCAAACCAAGGACCTGTGCGATTACTACATCTCCCGCAAGGTTGCGGGCGTTTTCTTTGCGCCCCTTGAGCTTTCAGCGGCTAAGGACGATATCAACCACCGCGTGGTGGAAGCGCTGGAAAAGGCCCGCGTCCCAACCATCCTGCTCGATCGGTGCCTGTTCCAATATCCGCGACGCAGCAAGTATGATCTGGTCGGGATTGACAACCGCCGCGCCGGGTTCCTGGTGACGGAACACCTCTTGCGGCACGGCTGCCAGAAGTTGGTGTTCCTGGGCGCACTCAACTCCGCCGCCACCGTGGACTCACGCATTCGAGGCTTTCAGGACGCCGTGGACGCGTTTGCCATTCCCGGCGGCGCCAAGCGTATTCATATGGGCAATGCAGACGACATCGAGGGCATCCGTGCGATGCTGGGACGGATGAATCCAGATGGCATCGTGTGCGCCAACGATATTACAGCCGCGCGGCTGATGCAGACCTTGGAACGCCTGGAAGTGAAGGTGCCCCAGCAGATTCGTATTATCGGCATTGACGATGTTCGCTATGCCAGTTTGTTGGCCGTTCCGCTGACGACCCTGCACCAGCCATGCCGCGATCTTGGTGAAGTGGCGCTGGCCACCATGCTACAGAGAATTGCCGCACCCGATATGCCAACTCGCGACATCTTGCTGGACTGCAAGCTGGTGATTCGGCGTTCCTGTGGAACGCACGCCGAGGGTCGGCACAACTAGGGCTAACATCACACAGCGCAAGGAAGAAAACTGGGAGGTAGTCGTGCAGCGCGCCATACAGGCACTCACTTTACTGGCAAGCCTGCTGATGTTGCAGGCAGCACTTCTCGCGCAGAAGAATCTGCCCGCGCTACCACCCGCGCTCTTCGACGAGCCTTACCGCCCGCAATATCATTTCACTCCCGCCATCAACTGGACGAACGATCCCAATGGTGCGGTGTATTTTGACGGCGAATATCACCTCTTCTACCAGTACAACCCCTTCGGCGACCAGTGGGGACACATGACCTGGGGCCATGCCGTCAGCCCTGATCTCGTTCACTGGCAACAACTGCCACCTGCGATTCCCGAAGAGAACGGCATCATGATCTTCTCGGGCAGCGTCGTGGTGGACCGGAATAATTCAAGCGGATTCTGCAAGAACCCGAATGCGCCGGTGCTGGAACAGCAGGCTGTGGCCTGCCTGGTCGCCATCTACACCGGCCACACTGAAAAAAGCACGAACGGCGAGCCGTTGCAAACGCAGAACATCGCCTACAGCAACGATCGCGGACGCACCTTCACGAAGTATGCGGGCAATCCCGTGATTGACCTGCACCTGAGCGACTTCCGCGATCCCAAGGTCTTCTGGCACGCCGGCACGAAGCGCTGGGCGATGGTCGTCTCACTGCCCAAAGAGCACAAGGTGCGCTTGTTCACGTCGAAGAATTTGCGCGAATGGGGGCCGCTCTCTGACTTCGGCCCCGCCGGAGCTACTGATGGATTTTGGGAGTGCCCTGATCTGTTTGAGCTGCCAATTATCGGTGAGCCGGGCAAAAAGCGTTGGGTGTTGAGCGTCAACATCAATCCTGGCGCACCTGCTGGGGGCTCGGGCAACCAGTACTTCGTCGGCCAGTTCGACGGCACCAGGTTCACCAACGATAATCCGCCCGATAAAAAACTCTGGGCCGACGACGGCAAGGACTTCTACGCCTCCACTTCATTTTCTGACGTGCCGGATGGCCGCCGCATCTGGATGGCGTGGATGTCGAACTGGGATTACGCGCGTGATGTTCCGACCAGCCCGTGGCGAGGCGGCATGACGATTCCGCGTGAGCTGAGTCTAAAGCGCCTCGGCAATGAGTTGCGACTTACACAGCAGCCGGTGGTGGAACTGGAGCAACTGCGCGAGAACGCTTTTTCAGCCGACAACTTGTCCGTTGAGGCTGCGAATCGTCTGCTGGCCCAGCGATCCTTTGGCGAGTCGTATGAAGTCGAGGTCGCTCTGGCGCTCGGCAAGAGTTCGTCCGCGGGCATCAAGGTGCGAACCGACAAGCAAAACGAGGCCACATCCATCGGGGTCACTTCAAAATCGGAGCTGTTTGTGGACCGGACCAAGTCTGGAGTCGGTAGCATGAATGCGAACTTTCCTGGTCGCCACGTTGCGCCAATGGTTCCCGATGCTGGAGTTGCGCGCCTGCACATCTTCGTGGACCGCTCGTCGATCGAGGTCTTTGGTGGAGACGGAGAAACCGCGATCACCGACCTGACATTTCCCTACTTGGAGCGTCACGGCGTGGAGTTTTTCTCCGAAGACGGCAACGCCACCATTCAGTACCTAAAGATTTGGAAGTTGAAGTCTGCCGTGCGCTACTAAAATTGCGTGTGCGCAAGAAAACACAGGGTCCCTCCACTGCGCTCCCTTGCCCGCTTCGCGGACTCAGGTCGCTTCGGTCGGGATGACACGGCGGGGGGAGATTACCCGGTATCAGCACGAAACATTCAGGCGGTGAAAGGCACTCCATGAACTCGTCCCTGCTCAAGAGCACTATTGTTGGCGCGCTCGGCGGCCTGCTGTTCGGTTTCGACACCGTCGTGATCGCTGGCACCAACCAGCAGCTCACTCAAATCTTTCACTTGACTCCGTATACGCTCGGCATCACGGTGATGAGCGCGCTGATTGGCACCACCATCGGCGCCATACTGGCTGGCATTCCGGGCGACCGCTATGGACGTCGCGACAGTTTGCGCGGACTGGCCGTTCTGTATGTGATTTCCGCCCTCGGCTGCGCCTTTGCCACCGACTGGACCATGTTGATCATCTTCCGCGTGATCGGCGGACTCGCCATTGGCGGCTCTTCGGTGCTGGGCCCGATGTACATCGCCGAAATCGCCCCCGCCAAGCGGCGCGGCACGCTGGTGGGCGTCTTCCAGTTCAACGTAGTGCTGGGGATCCTCGTCGCCTACTTCTCGAACTACATGCTCGGCCTACAGCAACTCGGCGAAAACGAGTGGCGGTGGAAGCTCGGCATCGCCGCCCTGCCTGCCGTGTTTTTCTTCTTCATGCTGTTCGGCATTCCGCGCAGTCCGCGCTGGCTCGCCAAGCAGAATAAGTTGCAGGAAGCCCGCGCCACGCTGCAACTGATCGGTGAGCCCGACCCTGACGGCGAATTGAAAGACATCGTGGACTCCCTCGACTCCGAGCACCACGTCGGCGAACATTGGTTCTCATGGAAGTATCGTTTGCCGATTTTCCTTGCCATCACCATCGGTATGTTCAATCAGCTTTCCGGCATCAACGCGATTTTGTATTACCTGAACACCATCTTCGCCCAGGCTGGGTTTTCAAAGGTTTCCGGCGACTTGCAGTCGGTCGGAGTGGGCGCGACGAACTTGCTGTTCACCATGGTCGGCATGGCCGTCATTGATCGCGTCGGACGCAAGGCGCTGCTGCTGACTGGCTCAGTCGGCACCGCGATTTCGCTAGCAGGCGTCGCCTACATCTTCTTCACCAATCAATATCAGGCGATGCTGTTGTGGTGCCTCATCGGCTTTATCGCCTTCTTCGCGCTGTCGCAGGGAGCGGTCATCTGGGTCTACATCGGCGAAGTCTTCCCCAACCGCGTACGGGCGCAAGGCCAAAGCTTGGGCAGCTCCTCCCACTGGATCATGAACACGCTGATCTCGTTCATCTTCCCGCAGTTGGCCGCCAAGTCGGGCGGCTATCCGTTTGCATTTTTTGCGGCGATGATGGTGCTGCAATTCTTCGTCGTCTTCCTGTTCTATCCGGAGACCAAAGGCATTTCGCTGGAAGACATGCAGAAGAAGCTGAAGATCGCCTAGTATTTCTCTCAGAGCGAAGGTCTGGCTTGAAATCTTGCCCCGGAACGCGGACACTGTGGGAGCTTGTTTTCCGTGTTCCGGAGGTAGGATGCTGTCGCTGACTCGCCCACGAGTTTTCATACTCGCCCTCTTTCTAACCAGCCTACTGCTGGCCTCGACTTCCCTGCCAGCGCAGTCGCCTGCCAAAAACACCGCCGAAAAGCTGGGCTTCCCTGCGGACGCGCGCCTGCTCATCCTCCACGCCGACGACCTAGGCATGAGCCACTCCGAAAATCGTGCTACCTTCGAGGCACTGGAGCGTGGCTGGGTCTCTTCCGCCAGCATTCTGGTGCCATGCCCGTGGTTTCCGGAGGTGGCTCGCTGGGCGCGGGAGCATCCCAAAGCCGACCTCGGCATTCACCTTGCGCTCACCAGTGAATGGACCGGCTTCCGCTGGCGGCCAGTGCGCGGCGCTGCCATTGTGCCAAGCTTGGTGGACGAAACCGGCTATCTGCCGATTACCGAATCCGCTGCTGCCGCACAAGCCAAGCCTGAAGAGGCGGAGACCGAGTTGCGCGCGCAGATTGAGCAGGCCCGCCAAGCTGGCATACGGCTGAGTCACTTCGATACTCACATGGGTACGCTGTTTCAAACGGCACCACTGTTCAGCGTCTATCGCAAGCTGGGGCGCGAGTACGGCTTGCCGATTCTGCATCCGCGAGGCGCTCCTACAGCCGATCATCCCAAAACGCCTGCCGAACCCGCACCAGGAGCGGTTCAGATTGACCAGTTGCTTGGAATCGAGCCGGGCGTAAAGCGCGAAGACTGGCTCAAGGCGTACGAGAATATGCTGGCGCCACTGCCTCCGGGAACGTATCAGCTCATCGTGCATCTTGCGTATGACGACGACGAGATGCGCGGTGCCACCAACGACCATCCTGACTACGGCGCAGCTTGGCGGCAGTCAGATTTCGACGTGGTGCGCAGCGAAGAGTTTCGCCGCTTTCTGTCGGATCACCACTTTGTGCTGGTCACCTGGCATGACTTGGCGGCTGCGCTAGGGCCGGACTATCGCACCACGGCTGGCGGTCGTTGAATGTTACTCTGCATCGTGCAGCAACTCGCAGCGCCGCGCACGCGGCCTTCTTGCCTAACCAGCTTCGCCGAGTTTTGAACTTTTGAAATGAGGAAAAATTCCGAATGACCACTCCTGCTACCGACCTGCGACAGACCGGACGCCCCGGCGACCCTTGCACCATGGTTATTTTTGGCGCCACCGGCGACCTTACCCGCCGCAAGCTGATTCCCGCGCTTTACAACTTGGCCAAGGAAAATTTGCTGTCGCGTGAGTTCGCCATCATTGGCGTCGCCCGCAACGAGCTTACCAGCGAGCAGTTCCGCGACAACCTTAGCAAAGATATGCCTGAGTTCCTCGGCTGCCCGCTAGACAACGACCTGTGGGAGTGGTTCCTCAAACGCATTACCTATATGCAGGGCGAGTTCAACGATCCGCAGGTCTACGCCCGGCTGCAAACCGAATTACAACGCACCGAAAAAGATCACATGACGCACGGCAATTTGTTCTATTACCTAGCTGTGGCGCCAGCATTTTTCGGCGAAATCGCCACTCAGCTCGGCGCGGCCAACATGCTTGCCGAAGACAATGGCAAGTGGCGGCGCGTCATCGTGGAGAAGCCCTTTGGCCGCGACCTGGACTCAGCACACACCCTGAATCAGCAGTTGCGTAAGGTGATGAGCGAGAACCAGATCTACCGCATAGACCACTACCTGGGCAAAGAGACGGTGCAGAACATCATGGCCTTCCGCTTTGCCAACGGCATCTTCGAGCCCATCTGGAATCGCCGCTATATTGATCACGTGCAAATCACAGTGGCCGAAACCGTTGGCGTAGAGCAGCGTGGCGGATACTACGACACCGCTGGCGCGCTACGCGACATGGTGCCTAACCACATATTCCAATTGATTAGCCTCACGGCGATGGAGCCACCGATCTCGTTCCAAGCCGATGCCGTGCGCGACGAGCAGGCTAAGATTTTGCATGCCATCCAGCCCTTCAGCGCGGAAGATGTACTGACCCGCACGGTGCGCGGGCAGTATGGCGATAGCGCCTCCGGCGACACTCGCATGCCCGCCTACCGTTCCGAGCCGCAAGTTCCGCCTGATTCTGCCACCGAAACCTACGTCGCCATGAAGTTGCAAATTGACAACTGGCGCTGGGCGGGCGTGCCCTTTTATCTGCGCACCGGCAAACGTCTGAATTCGCGCCACACCTACATCTGCGTCGAGTTCCGCCGCCCGCCGCTGCGCATCTTCCGCGACACTGCCGTGGATCACCTGATGCCCAATACACTGGTCATCCAGATTCAGCCCGAGGAAGGCATCAAACTCAGCTTTGCCGCCAAGACGCCCGGCCCCATCATGCGGCTCGGCACCGTGGACATGACCTTCAACTACGCCGACTACTTCGGCGTTACCCCTTCCACTGGCTACGAGCGCCTGATGCACGATTGCATGATCGGCGACGCCACGTTGTTCCAGCGCGCCGACCAGGTGGAAGCCGGATGGAGTGTTGTAACGCCGATGCTCGACGTGTGGAAGGCCCTGCCGCCAAGAAACTTCCCCAACTATCCGGCAGGAAGCTGGGGCCCCAAAGAAGCAGACGAACTGTTGGAGCGCGACGGGCGCAGGTGGCGCGTGGTGGAGAAGTAGCAAAGGGGACGGGCACAACCAGAGCTGCCTCGCTCTTCTTGTGCCCGTTTTCCACCTTCAAGCCGTCGCTCGTGAAAACGTTTACCAAGCCATTAGTTCGCTTTCTGGCAAGAAAGCTCTCCGCGTTGGCGTAAAATCGGCTGCGCAAATCGAAATCCAACAATTGAGGCATTTCCCTGTGTTCAAGGCTCTTCGTCGCCCTCTCGCCTCCACGCTCGCGCTGGCTTTCGCGCTCGCCGCTTTGACCTCAGCAGCGCCCTTCGCCTTTTCGCAAGATCCGCGCCCCACCTCGCGCCCCGTCGCCGACTGGGTGAAGAGTGGCGTGATCTACGAGCTGAATCTGCATACGTTTTCCGCCAGCGGTGACTTCAAAGGCGCGGAGGCGCGGCTCGACAAGCTGAAGGATCTCGGCGTCACCATCCTGTGGATCATGCCGATTCATCCGGCGGGCAAGGTGAAGGCGAAGGGCACCTATGGTAGCCCCTATGCGGTGCAGGACTATTACGCCGTCAATCCCGAGTTCGGCACCAAGGATGATTTTCACCACTTCGTCAGCGCCGCGCACGCCAAGGGCTTCAAGGTCGTGATTGACATCGTGGCCAACCACACGGCTTGGGACAGCGTGCTGCTAAAGCATAGGGACTGGTACAAGCAGGATGCGCAAGGCAACGTGATTCCGCCGGTGCCGGAATGGACGGACGTCGCCGGACTCAACTACAAGAATCCCGAGCTGCGCGCTTACATGACGGACATGCTGAAGTACTGGATGAGGGACTTCGACCTCGACGGCTTCCGCTGCGACGTGGCGGGTGAAGTGCCCACCGACTTCTGGGAGAACGCCCGCACAGAACTCGAAAAGATTAAGCCCAGCATGTTCATGGTGGCCGAAGCCAGCAAGCCGGAACTGCTGACCAAGGCGTTCGATCTCGACTATTCCTGGCCACTGCTGGGGACGCTGAACAATGTGATCATGCGCGGCGCGTCAGCCTCGTCGCTTATTGAAAATATCGAGGAGTACCACCAGCGCGATCCCAAGGGTGCGATGGAGATGCGCATCTCGGACGATCATGATGAGACGCGAGCGGTCGTTCGCTATGGCGAACGCGGCGCTCTGGCGGCAGCGGCCTTCATCTTTACAATGGACGGCGTACCCATGCTGTACAACGGCATGGAAGTCGGCGATGCGGGCGAGTCCGGCGATCCGGCACTGTTCGAGAACATCAAGATTCAGTGGCAAATCGTCAATCGCCGTGAGTATCAAGCGACGTTCTTTCCGCAGATGGTGGCGCTGCGCAAGGCGCATCCTGCACTCCAGCAGGGCGAAATCGAATGGCTGCACAACTCCGCGCAGGATCGCGTAGTCACCTACTTCCGTCGCGGCGGCGGCGAGGAATATTTCGTCGCGGTGAACTTCTCCAACCAGCCGTTCAGCGGCACGGTAGAGGCACCTGCTGGCGACTACGTGGACGAAACCCCAGCAGCCGGATTCGAGCACAAGCACATCACGCTGCCCGCGCTCACACTGGGGGCGTGGGAGTTCCGCATTTATCGCGTCGCGGGTAATCGTCGGAAGGTGCAGTAGCAATGAAGTTTTCCCGCTCCAGCGGCATCCTGCTCCACCCCACGTCGTTGCCTTCGGCGCACGGCGTGGGCGACCTCGGCCCTGAGGCGTATCGCTTCGTGGACTTTCTCGCAGCGGCCGGGCAGAAATTGTGGCAGGTGTTGCCGCTCAATCCCACCGGTTACGGCGATTCGCCGTTCCAGTGTTTTTCTTCCACGGCGGGTAATCCGCTGCTGATCAGCCTCGAAAAGTTGGTGGAAGAAAACGTACTCTCGTCCTCTGACGTCGCGTATGTACCCGCGTTCCCCATTGGCAATGTAGACTACGCCGAGGCCATCGCCTACAAAGTATCCCTGTTGCGTCGCGCCGCCGGAAGCTTCTTCCGCAACGCCCCAGAAAGCGAGCAGGTGGCATTCAAGGAGTTCTGCGAGACGAACGCATCGTGGCTCGATGACTTCGCGTTGTTCATGGCCATCAAGGATGCCAACGATCTTGTAGCTTGGACGCGCTGGCAGGGGCTGCTTGCCTCGCACGATCCGGAAGCGCTGGCGACTTGGCGCGCCCGCCTCGCCAAAGAAATTCACGGGCATCAGTATTGGCAGTTTGTCTTCTTCCGCCAATGGAGCGCACTACGCGCCTACGCACATGAGCGCGGCATTCAAATTATCGGAGACGTGCCTATTTACGTGGCGCACGATAGCGCCGACGTATGGGCGCGACGCGAATTCTTCCTGCTCGATAGCCGTGGCTTCCCTAAGGTCATCGCTGGCGTGCCACCCGATTACTTCAGCGCCACCGGCCAGTGCTGGGGTAATCCTATTTATGACTGGCCGCTGCATCGCGAAAACGGCTATCAGTGGTGGGTCGAGCGCTTTCGCGCCGCGCTTCAACTCTACGATCTCGTCCGTATAGATCACTTCCGCGGCTTCGAGGCCTACTGGGAAATTCCCGGCAATGAAACGACCGCTGTGAATGGAACATGGGTCAAAGGCCCTGGTGCTGAGCTGTTCCGCGTGCTGCAACGCGAACTCGGCGACCTGCCCGTGATTGCAGAAAATCTGGGCAGCATCACACCCGAGGTGGAAGGCATTCGCAATGAGTTCCATTTGCCGGGCATGGCGATTCTGCAATTCGGGTTCGGCACCGACCCCATGGCTCATACCTTCCGCCCGCACAGCTACGAGCCGAATCTCGTCGCCTATACCGGCACGCATGACAATGACACCGTGGTGGGCTGGTGGCGCAGCGGGCCCGGCGAAGGCAGCACGCGGAGTTGGGCCGATATTGCCAAGGAGCACGACTACGCGAAGGCCTACCTCAATTTCACCGACAAGGATCCAGTGCACTGGGTGCTGATTCGTGGAGTGCTATCCTCGGTAGCCAACACCGCGATCATTCCGCTGCAAGATGTGCTGGGGCTGGGCGGAGAAGCGCGGATGAACCTGCCCGGCAGTCCCAGCGGGCATTGGCGCTGGCGGGTGACGCCGGGTGCGATGACAACGGCAGTGGCGGCCAAGCTGCGAGCGATGACGGAGCTGTACGAGCGGTAAGCTAGCGATAATTTCAGGCAAATTCAGCGATTCGGGGAATGGGCGATTTCGATGGAGAAACCCACACGCAACTTCTGGCAAATCTGGAACATGAGCTTCGGCTTTCTCGGCATTCAGTTCGGCTGGGCGCTCCAGATGGCGAACATGAGCGCTATTTATGAATACCTCGGTGCCAAGCCGGAGCAGCTTTCCTTGCTGTGGCTGGCGGCACCGCTCACCGGCCTGATCATGCAGCCCATCATCGGCCACGCCAGCGACCGCACTTGGGGGCCACTTGGCCGGCGGCGCCCTTATTTTCTCGCCGGCGCTATCCTCAGCTCCATCGCATTGATCCTGATGCCCAACAGTTCATCGCTTTGGATGGCAGTCGGCCTACTCTGGATCCTCGACGCATCCATCAACATCAGCATGGAGCCGTTCCGCGCTTTCGTGGCCGATATTTTGCCGCCCAAACAGCGCACTCGCGGCTTCGCCATGCAGAGCTTGTTCATCGGATTCGGCGCGGTCATCGCTTCCGTTCTTCCGTTCCTGCTCAGCAACGTATTTCACGTTGCATCGCAGTCCACCGCAGCGCATGCCGTACCGCCTTCGATCCAGATTTCTTTCTACGTCGGGGCCGCTGCGTTCTTCGTCGCCGTCATGTGGACGATCTTTACCACCAAGGAATATCCGCCAGACGACATGGAAGCTTTCCGCAAAGAGAAAGAGTCTAAGGCAGGGCTGATGGATAACGCCCGCGAGATTCTTGGCTCCATCGGCGACATGCCCCCGAACATGCGCAGGCTGGCACCGGTGCAGCTTTTCACCTGGCTGGGCTTGTTTTGCATGTGGCTCTACTTCGGCGTCGCGGTCGCGCATAACGTATTCGGCGCACCCGATCAGACTTCTTCGCTTTACACGGATGGAATTGAGTGGGGCGGCGTCTGTTTCGGAATGTACTCGGCGGTGTGCTTCTTCTTTTCGTTCGCGTTGCCGGGACTCGCCAAGAAACTCGGCCAGAAGAACACGCACACCTTGTGCCTCCTGTGCGGCGCTTCTGGGCTGATGTCGGTCGCAGTGATTCACGACAAGTACTGGTTGCTACTCTCGATGGCCGGAGTCGGCATTGCATGGGCGAGCACGTTATCCATGCCTTATTGCCTGCTCGCCGGATCGATCCCAGCGAACAAGACGGGCGTATTCATGGGCATCTTCAACTTCTTTATTGTGATCCCCGAAATTCTCGCCTCACTTTTCTTTGGCTGGATCATGAGCCATTCGCTCGGCAACAATCGTATGGCAGCCGTAGTGGCAGGCGGAGCGTTCATGGCGATTGCGGCGCTATTAGTGCAGCGCGTGACAGAACCGGGCGCGGAGATGGAAGAAGTCCTGGTTCCTGCGCTGTCGGGTTCTCCGCTAAAGTCGAATCGCGCTTCGGTACGCGAGCCACTTTCATAATTTTGCAAGGAGATTTTCGTCATGGAATACCGTTTTCTCGGGCGTAGTGGGCTTAAGGTCAGCGTTCTCAGCTTTGGCACCATGACGTTTGGCGGCAGTTGGGAGTGGAAGAACGTCGGGCAGACGCAGGTAGAAGAGGCTCGCGTCCTTGTGGACGAGTGCATTGCGCAGGGTGTCAATCTGTTCGACACCGCCGACATCTACTCCAACGGGCAATCAGAAGAGATTCTCGCCGCGGCGCTCGGCGACCGCCGCAAGGATGTGCTGATTGCCACCAAGGGCTTCGGAACCATGGGCGCTGGCGTGAACGACGTCGGTAGCTCGCGCTACCACCTGATTCGCGCCTGCGAAGCCAGCCTGCGTCGCCTGAAAACGGATTACATTGACCTCTACCAAGTCCACAACTTCGACGCCTTCACTCCCATGGAAGAGACGATGCGGGCGCTCGATGACCTCGTCCGCAGCGGCAAGGTGCGCTATATCGGCCACTCGAACTTTCCCGGCTGGGCGCTCAGCAAGGCTACCGCCATCTCCAAGCAGCATGGCTGGGAGCGCTGCACCTCGCAGCAGATTTACTACTCGCTGCTGGCGCGCGACGCCGAGTGGGAACTCGTCCCCGCAGGCCTCGATCACGGCGTAGGCATGCTGGTATGGAGTCCGCTTGCCTTTGGATTGCTGAGCGGCAAGTATCGCCGCGGAGAAGCCCGACCCGACAACGCCCGGCTGGCCAACATGGAAGGCCCCGGCAATGTGGACATGGAGAAGGTCTACGCCATAGTGGACGAGATGGCGAAGATCGCCAACACCCACTCAGTTTCTATCCCACAGGTCGCTCTGAACTGGCTGCGAGCTAAACCGGGAGTAACGTCAGTCATTATCGGGGCCCGTAATTTGACTCAGCTGAAAGACAACTTGGCTACAGCAACTTGGGAACTTAGCACTGAACAAGTCCAGCGTTTAGATGCAGTTACCACGAGCGCCGTCCCCTACCCCTATTGGCACAATCGCAATTGGGGCGCCAACCGCGCTTGGCGCGAGCCGAAGTAGACAGTCCGGTTTAAAATGACCCGTCGATTAAGGTTTACCGACAATCATCCCGACGGTAAGCTAATGGGTACGCGATGGAGTTTCCCTGTTCTCTCGCTGGCTTTGCCGATCTATTACTAACAGGCACAGGGAGCTGCTTGGCACCCAAGCGGGCGGCGGTTCCGTTGCACTAATCTTAAGGCGGGTTGACGCCGGTATTAAGCGCTTACGCACTTTTTTGGAGTACCCATGAAAACGTTGTTGAACCTACCCACCATCGCCTATTTCTCCATGGAAATCGCGCTGGAACAGAACATCCCAACCTATAGCGGTGGCCTCGGCATGCTTGCTGGCGACACCTTGCGTTCCATGGCCGATCTCGGCGTCCCGGTGGCTGCCGTCACCTTGGCATACCGCAAAGGCTACTTCCGGCAGCACTTGGATTCCCAAGGCGGACAGTCCGAGCAGCCGCAGGAGTGGAATCCCGCCGACCGGCTACAGGAAGTGGACGGTCGCGTCACCGTGGAGATTGAGCGTCGCACCGTCACCATTCGCGCCTGGAAGTACACTGTGCTGGGCGTTACTGGCGAAATCGTCCCGGTCTATCTGCTGGATAGCGACCTGCCAGAAAATTCGCCCGAAGACCGGAAGCTCACCGATTCACTTTATGGCGGGGACACCCGCTACCGGCTCTGCCAAGAGGTGATTTTGGGGCTGGGCGGCATGAAGATCCTGCACAAGGCAGGCCACACCAACATCGAGGGCTACCACATGAACGAAGGCCATGCCGCACTGCTGGCGCTCGGTCTGCTGCAACGCCGCCTCGATCAAAGCTTCGCCGCTCGCGTAAAACAAGTGGACATTGATAGTGTGCGCAAGCTGTGCATCTTCACCACCCATACGCCGGTGCCTGCGGGGCATGACTCCTTCCCGGAAGCGCTCGTTGAGCAGGTGTTACGGCCCGAACGGGTTGCCTTGTTGAAGGAATCGGGAGCCCTCCAGGGCGGAACCCTGAACATGACCCATCTGGCGCTTCAGTTCTCTGGCTACGTGAACGGCGTTGCCATGCGCCATGGGGAAGTTTCGCGCAACATGTTCCCGGCTTACACGATTAGCGCTATCACCAACGGCGTGCACGCGACGACCTGGACTTCGCCCGCCTTCAAAGATCTGTTTGACCGGCTGATTCCGGCATGGCGAACCGACAACAATTATCTGCGCTACGCCATCAGCATTCCCTTGGGAGAGATTCGCAAGGCGCACGCCAAGGCGAAGCAGGCGCTGTTCGACAGGATTCAGGCCCAGATGGGAGTCACGCTCGATCCGAACATTCTGACGCTCGGCTTTGCTCGCCGTGCCAGCACCTACAAGCGCGCTGCACTGCTATTCAGCGATGTAGATCGCCTGCGCCGGATTGCACAGGAAGCCGGGCCAATTCAGATCGTCTATGGCGGCAAGGCGCATCCCCGCGATGAAGGCGGCAAGAACCTGATTCGTGAAGTTTTTGGCGGAGCACGATCCGTTTCCGACGTAATCAAGGTCGTCTACGTCGAGAACTACGACATGGACTGGGGTGCCCTCATCACCGCAGGCGTAGACGTGTGGGTTAACAACCCGATGCGCCCGCAGGAAGCCTCTGGCACCAGCGGCATGAAGTCGGCGATCAACGGCGTGCCCAGCTTTAGTGTGCTCGATGGCTGGTGGATTGAAGGCCACATTGAAGGTGTAACCGGCTGGAGCATCGGCAACTCCGCGGTGCAGGAAGATCAACGCTCCGAGGTGGAGTCACTGTACAGCACGCTCGAGCACAAGATCATTCCCACGTATTACAAAACCCCAGCAGCGTTCGACGAGATCATGCGCTTCTCCATTGCACTGAACGGATCGTTCTTCAACACCCAGCGCATGGTCTTGCAGTATGTGGCTAATGCCTACCTGCTGCGCGACGAAGCTGCGCCTTCGGTGCCGCAATTGGTGCGCGAACTGGTTAAACAGTAAGCAGAATTGGAAGCACAAAGACGAGACGGCCGGGGCATATTCCCCGGCCGTTTTTCTTTGCATTTGCTGGAACGTTTGGGTCTATTTCCCGCCAAACTTTGGCTTGCGCTTTTCCAGAAACGCAGCGACGCCTTCGCGTCCGTCCGCTGTGCCGCTGCATTCGGCAATAGCCCGGCTCTCTGCTTCCAGTTGCGACTCCAACGACGCGCCCCAACTGGCTCGCAGCAACTTCTTGGTAATTGCAAAGGATTGTGCTGGGCCCCTCGCCAGCTCCGCTGCCAGCGCGTCGGCCCACGCCATTAAATCATCATCCGGCAAGACTTCGGTCACAATGCCATAGTCTTTCGCCTGTTGGGCCGTGAGCACGGGATTCAACAGCGCCAGCTCCAGCGCGCGCCGCAAGCCCACCAGCCTCGGCAGATAGTATGTACCACCAAGATCGGGAGCCAAGCCAATTTTGGTGTATGCCATTACAAACTTGGCCGACTGCGCTGCCAACACCAAGTCGCATCCACAAGCCAGACTAAAGCCTCCACCGGCTGCCGCGCCGTGCACTACTGCAATCACCGGAGCGGGTAGCCCTGCCAGCCGCTGCACCGCGCCATGCAGATAGGTGGTGAGTTCACGCACATGCGCGGGCAATCCGTCGCCGAGTTCCTGAAACGACCGCAGGTCTCCACCCGCGCTGAAGCCACTGCCGGCGCCACTCAGCAGCACCACCCGAACCGACGCATCCGCCTCCACTCGTAGCGCCGCATGGAATAGGCTCTTGGCTAGCGTCGCGTCCATGGTATTGCCGGCGTGGGGCCGGTTCAGCGTGATGCGCGCCACGCCTTTTTCGATTGTCAGCAGTACGGCTTCTTCCATTGCAACTCCTCCAAAGCGGATCGCCTAGGCTCTACTCAAGCATCACGACGACCTCAACCATTATCATGGCGACGTGCCCCGCAAGCGCAACCCGGCTGCTCCGCTCGCCGCTAGTCTTCTAGCTAAATCCGTCCGACCCGGCTTTGGCCTTACCTCGGTGGACGAATATCGCGACGGTGCATCCCATCACCACTCGGATGAGCTTGCCGTCGAAGAACCGCTGCAAATCATGTTGGGGCGGCGTGCGCTCGCTGTGACGATGCGCACTCCCGGGCACGATCTCGACCTCGTAACAGGGTTTCTTTTCACCGAGGGGATCATCGTGAGTTTCGCTGAAATTTTGGACATAGCTCATTCCATGCAGGGCACACCTGCGCAGCAAGAAAACACCGTACGCGTTCGCCTCAAACAATCTAGTGGTCGCGAAAGTTCGACAACCCGCTATTTCGCGGCGTCTTCGAGTTGCGGCATTTGTGGCAAGGCGTCCATCGACACAATCCGGCGACTCGGCATCCGCAAACTTGCAGACAAGTTCGCGGTGTCGCCGGCTCTGCTTTGCGAACTGCCCGAACGCATGCACGCGGCGCAGACGATCTTTGCCCACACCGGCGGACTGCACGCCGCCGCCCTGTTCAACGTGCAAGGCGAGCTATTGGTGCTGCGGGAAGACATTGGCCGTCACAATGCCGTGGACAAGATCATAGGCTGGGCACTACGACATAATGCGGTGCCGCTGCGCGACCACATTTTGATCGTCAGTGGACGCGGCGGTTTTGAGATCGTGCAAAAGGCGATCACGGCGGGAATTCCCGTCATCGCCTCCGTCTCCGCGCCATCTACACTCGCGGTGCAATTGGCGCGCGAGTTCGGCGCTACGCTCATCGGCTTTCTGCGCGGCGGCAGATTTGTGGTTTACTCGCGGCCAGAACGCATTGCTGCACTGTAAAAGCGCATAGGCTGACGGACCTATCTGGTGCCCGCGACCACACTGATATCCGCGAACGAAAATGCATTGTTCACGTTCGACCACGGCTTGCCGCCCACTTCCACATACGGATACACAAAATAGTTGAGTGCCGGGCCCGCTTCCTCTCTGCTCAGGAGAAGACGCTCTACTCCAACCCGTATCAGTGATTCACGACCATTTGAAATTCAGGACAAAATGCGGATTCATCAGACACAAGCCAGCAATAATCGGAACAACAATGCAAAAGCATGCACCGAATTTGCTGCGGTTCAATGGAGACCCCCACGAAAGTGCCATACAACGTCGGGGCGCAATGCCTTATGATTCATCTACTTGAAGGGCATGCCCTTCCGAGTTCCCAGGAGAGTTCCGACATGATGCGTATCCCTAGTCCTGCCCTAGTGCTTGCAGTTGCGGCCACGATGCTCGCGCTGCTGCCCGCCGCTTTTGCGCAAAAGACCTACATCTACATCAACGGCAACGAGTCCAAGTCCACGAGCACGATTCGTGCCTACTCCAACGATGGTAGCGGTACGCTCACTCCTCTCGCTGGTTCGCCCTACAGCACCGGGGGCGTCGGAGTCGGCCCGGGCAACAAGACCGACAAGCAATGGGACGCGGACGGCGAAATCATCGTGAACGCGGCTGGCACTCGCCTGTTTGCCGTCAATGGCGACACCAACAACATTTCCGTGTTCAACATTGCTGCCGATGGCACTCTGTCGGCCGTTGCTGGATCACCCTTCCCTTCCGGCGGTCCGCAACCAGCCAGTGTCGCTCTCTCAGAGAACTACTATTCGAACGGCGACGGCTTGCTGGTAGTGGCCAACAAGGATAGCGACCCCCTGCAATCGCCCACCATGCCCAACTACACCTCTTTCCGCTACACGACCGCCACTGGCACGCTGGACGTCAATGGGAACAGCACGCTGGTTCGTCCGGCTGGTTCGTCACTCGCTCAGGTCAGCTTCCCACCAGGGGTGGGTTCGTATTTCATGGCTAACGAGTTTATCAATAAGACCATTGCCAGCTACCAGCTTGATACCGACGGCAATATGTCGCAAATCAACCAGATCACCCCTGCTTTCACTGTTTCCGGAGTGTTGAACGGCTCCACCTTCTACCCCAGTTCGAGCCAACGTTATTACTACACGGGTCAGCCGGATGATCGCCGGGTCATTGTGTCGCAGTACAGCTCCACCGGCGTGCTCACCTACCTGACCAGCGTCGCGAACTCTGGCAAAGCCACCTGCTGGCTTTCCATCAATCCTGCCGCCACGCGCCTGGTTGACTCCGAAACCAGCAGCGCCAGCATCTCGAGCTACGACATCACCAGCCCGGGCAGCCCCAAGCTTTCCCAGCACCTCACGCTCAAGAACACCATGACGCTCACACCCCGGCCCGCGCATCAGGTATGGGATCCGACGGCGGCCTTCCTGTATGTCGTGGATCGCAACGGCTACCTCCACATCGTTAACGCAGACTCCACGGGCAAACTCACAGAAAGTGCCAACCCGCTGAAGTTGGGAGTGCCGAATGGTACGGTTCCGCTTGGCATCGCGGTCATCCGCAAGTAACAGTCTGACCGCACCATTGACAGGAAAGGGCGAACCGTCAGGTTCGCCCTTTGTTTTTGGCTGGAACATACGGCTCGCACGAATCCTGACGATCCGCTAGTTCACGCTTTCGCCCCAGCCGTCGTCCGTCATCGCGCCAATCGGCATACCCGGCGGAATCAGCGCTGGCTCGCTCGGCTTCGGCTCCAGCACTGGAGCCTGCTCGGCGCGCCGGATTTCAGTCGCGGCGAACTGCACCAGCGCCCGATCAGCGTTGCTGAGCGACCCCACACCCGGCAGTGTCTGCACCGCTTCGAGCGACGCACGTAGCTCCGCCAGCTTGCTGGTGGCCATCGCCCGCACCTCAGCGGTGGCATCCGGATTCTGCGCGAGTGCCGTCATCTCGTCCAGCATCACTCCATCCACGACGCGGGCTACGGCGTCGAGTGGACCGGGCAACGGCGAACCTCCGGCTGATGTGGCTGGTTTCACTGTCTCTCCCCAAGTAGCCTTGATTAGCGTATCCAGTACCTCTTCCAGCCGTAGTTGCGATGCATCGCTGCTTTGGTGTTCCATCAAACGCTCACAGCGTTCAGGATTTAACAGCAGATGCACGGTGTGCCGCGCCGCGACCTCTGCTGCTGCCAGTGGATCGAAGTTCAACCCGACGTGCGACGGGAAACTCTCGCGTGTGCGTTCCATCCCCGCCGGATGAGGTGGAATCATTTGCACGATGCGATCGGGAATCGCGAGCGCTTCTGGCGTGATCGTACTCAACACCGACGCCAATGCCCGTCGCTGTTCCGGGGCTGGCACCGGCGTCGTCGGAACCTGACCGTCGCCGCGCAGCGCGTAGGCGTAGCTCTGCCCGCCGATTGTCTTCACTGCCGCCTCCACTTGATAGCGATGAAACAGGTACACCGGCACCAGCTTGTCTTCCAGCCACGCCAGCGGATCGCCATCACGAATCGCCTGCTCTCCAAAGTGGTCGAGCGCAATCTTGCGCACTTGCATCACGCGATCCAGTTCGTCCACCGCATTCGCGCCGTTGTCCCACAGATGTGTCTGCGGATGCGAACTGCTGGCGGGCCGACCATCCTGATCGGTGAGGAATGAGATGCCCTGCGCCTGTGCGTTCTGTAAAATCGCATTCAGCTCTGCATGTTCGTCCTTTCCAGCAGGAATCTCCGAGTACCCCCACTGGATTGTGACCTTGTCCCATGAACCAATGCCCGTCGCGTAAGCGTCGCTCAAATCGAGTGAGCCGTCGGCAGCAATCTTGACCAGCGGGTGCGGATAGTCCATCACGGAGCCCCGATTAAAGCTGCTCGCTAGAAAATTATGCTGCAGCCCCAGAGTGTGGCCAACTTCATGCGCCGCCAACTGCCGCAGCCGCGCCAGCGCAGCCTGCAACATGCGCGGATCCACTGCTGGCTTGGCCGAAGCATGTGGCGAGAGCAGCGCCTCGAAGATCATGTAGTCCTGCCGCACCCGTTGCGAACCCAGGGTCACGTGTCCCTTGATGATCTCGCCAGTACGGGGATCGGTAATCGCGTTCCCATAAGACCAGCCACGGGTCTGCCTGTGTACCCACTGAATCACGTTGTAGCGCACGTCCATCGGGTCGGCGTCTGCGGGCAGGTCTTTCACGAAAAACGCATTCTTGAATCCTGCCGCTTCAAACGCCTGTGCCCACCAGCTCGCGCCCTCCTTCAGCGCGGAACGAATCGGCTCTGGTGCGCCGGGATCTACGTAATAAACGATCGGCTTCACCACTTCGCTCACCGCAGCAGCTGGATTCTTTTTCTGTAGCCGATGCCGGGCGATAAACTGTTTCGTCAGCGGTTCGCCGATGGGTGAGGCAAAGTCCAGATAGGAAACCCCAAAGAAACCACCCCTCGGATCGAACACTCTGGGCCGAAAACCTGCGTCGGGCAACTGGATGAAGGAATAGTGTTCCCGCACGGTGATTGAATCCGGATTCGGCACCACAGCGCGCACAAATTCACTGGCCTTCCCCGGATCATCGGCTGCAAAAGTCAACGTCGCTTCCACTTCGGTGTTCTGGGGAAAGTTTTTGGTGGATGCCAGATAAATCGCGGATCGCGATGCATCGAGTTTGTATTTGCCTTGGCCTGTGCGCCGCAGCGTCTCGCTGACACCGTGTGCATCGGCCGTAAAAAACTCCGTGGCATCCACCAGCACCCGACCACCGTCCTCAGCGGCCACGGTGAACCCGGCCAGTACCGACTGCGCAAATGCATCCTGCACCGAGCGCTGTTCCGCCTCATTGCTGCTGTTGGCGCGGAATCCGTAGTTCACCTGCACCAGCAGCACCTTGGGGCCGACGCGTTCAAACTTCACCACACGCCCTTCGCCCAGCTGGCCGCGATCCAGTCCAATGTCGTTCGACCCCACACCCGCGGGCAGGGAATCCAGGAACAGAAACTCCTGATTCCAGCGATTCACCTCAAGCCAGAGCTTGCCCGCTTTCGCGTCCCAGAACAGCGGAAAGTAGCCGGGCAGCGAGGTGGTTCCTTGCACCGTCTCGGCAAAGCTGAGAGCGTGATTGGTTTGTGCTGAAGCGTGACTACCCGGAAGTGCCAGAACCAGCAACATTGAAAAAAAACGAAGAGCCAGCTTCATCGCGTCGAACTCCTTGCAGGTGTGTGCTTTATCGTATTCGCGCCAGCGGTGAAAAAGTGAGCCGGGCATTCACGATGTGGGAACCAAAGCACCGTATACCACTATCTTCCTACGCTTCCCCCATTCGTGCCATTCATGGCATCTACATTCCCGCATAGCATGCAGTTGGTAGCCTCAGACGGCATAGCGCAAGCGGACACGCCCCCACCCCGCGCGCCCGCTAGCCCTCAGAGTCTCAATCGCAACTCGAATTGAACCCTCAGGAGGAATCTAAAAATGAAAACCATGCGTATGTCTTTCCGCGTTCTCGGGGTGATCTGTGCGCTTTGCCTGGCTCTGGCAATTCCGGCAGCGGCTCAGCTCAATCTCGTATACACCAACGGCAACATTCCCGTCACTGGCCAGAATGTTGTCTACGGCTTTAGCAATGACGGTACTGGCCATTTGACGGCGCTGCCCGGCTCGCCCTACCTGACCGGCGGCACCGGCGTTGGCTACGGCAACGCTACCGACGCCCAGTGGGATTCTGACAACGAACTCATCACCAACGCAGCCCACACGCTGATGTTTGCGGTCAATGGCTCATCCAACAACGTTTCGGTGTTTAACATCAACGCCAACGGCAGCCTGACTCCGATTGCTGGGTCTCCGTTCCCCTCCATGGGTGCACAGCCCGGCAGCCTGGCGCTGAAGGAAAACACCATCGCTACTAGTATCGGCACGCTGGTGGTAGCCAACAAGAACTCCGACCCCTTGCAGAATGGCGGCGTCGGGATTCCTAACTACACCACCTTCACCGTTGCTGCGGACGGCACCCTGACCTTCAACGCTGGCTCGACCTACAACTTCCCAGCAGGGCACTCACTGGGGGGCATTTATCCCTACCCTGGCAAGCCCATCCAGATCTTGACGGCCGAGTTTATGAACGCGACGGTTGCCGACTACACCATTCAGAAGAATGGCATCCTGAAGAACAACACGACTCTTACGCTTCCTGCTCCCAAATCGGGTATTCCGGCTGCTCTCGGCGGCGCGGTAAACCCGCTTCCCGGCAAGAACTATTTCTATGTGACCGAACCGGTCGAGCACGAAGTAAACATGATCCAGTTCAAGAGCAGTGGCCTCATGACCTTCTTGCGCCAGGTTGGAAACTCGGGCGGAGCTGTTTGCTGGGAGACCATCAACGCAACCGGCACGCGTCTGGTCACTGGCGAGACCCCGACCTCTACCTTCACCCTGTATGACATCACCGCCCCTAATACGGCGAAACAGGTGCAACATAGCACTCTGACCATGACCACTGGCGGCCAGTCGGGCCTGGGCATCACCGGCGCTGCGCCCAGCACTCCGATGTTCGACGCCTCGGGCAACTTCCTCTACTTTCTGGATCGCAATGGCTACATTCACGTTCTAAACGTGAACGCTGATTCCTCGGTGACCGAAACCCTGTCGCCGTTTGACATCGGCACCAACCACACCACCACCGTGCCACTCGGTTTGGCTGTGTTCAGCAAGTAAAGTACTGGAAAGATGGAAGTTAAGAGTGGCACCGTCTTCGGCGCTGCCACTCTTTTTTGTCCAACGGGCGAAAGAGGAACTTCCTATTTCTCTTGCTATTGCATCCCCCACTAGAGTGCCATTCTTTCCCGAACGATTCCCGCCTAGAATGGTAACTAAAGCCTAGGCATGAACCCAATCGCGGTTTGCGTATTTCGCGTAAGCTTCGCGCAACATGTCCAGCCTTTATCAGCGCGAATATTTTTCAGGAGGAAGCACCAATGAAGTCTATGCGTCTATCTTTCCGCGTTCTTGGAATGGTCTGTGTACTGTGCCTGGCCCTTGCGATTCCGGCCGCAGCCCAGCTTAATCTCGTCTACACCAACGGCAACGTTCCCCACGCCGGCTTGAATGCCATCTACGGCTACAGCAATGACGGCGCGGGCCATCTCACCGCACTGCCCGGTTCGCCTTACCTGACCGGCGGCACCGGCGTTGGCTACGGCGGTGGCAGTGACCACCAGTGGGATTCCGACAACGAACTGATCACCAACACCGCGCACACCTTGTTGTTTGCTATCAACGCTGGCTCCAACACCATCGCGGTGATGAACATCAATGCTGATGGCAGTCTGACTCCGATCACCGGATCGCCGTTCAACTCCCATGGCGTTGACCCGGCCAGCCTCACACTTAAGGGAAGCACTTTGGTCGTCGTCAACAAGAACTCCGACCCGATACAGATCAACTCCCAACCCCCGAACTACGCCACCTTCACCGTGGCCGCGGACGGCACCCTCACTTTCAACCCGGGCTCGGTGCGCAACCTGCCAGTGGGATCTTCCCCGGCAGCAGCCTATGCTTACCCCGGCACCCCAGTCCAGTTCTTCGGCGTCGAGTTCCTGAACTTCACCGTCTCCAACTATTCGATCAAGAAGTCGGGAGTGCTCTCGCAAAATAGCACCAATACGCCTCCGGCTCCGAAATCCAGCACTCCGGCCGTGCTGGGTGCCGCGTTCAATGGCCAACTCAACAAGAATTATTTCTACGTAGAAATGCCCGTAGAACATTCGGTTGCCGTTTACCAGTACAACAATCTGGGCATTCTGACTTATTTGCGTCAGGTCGGCAATAGCGGCTCCGCCGTCTGCTGGAGCATCGTCAATGCTGGCGGTACCCGCCTTGTTGTCGGCGAAACTCCTTCCTCCACCATCACTCTGTACTCGCTGGATCATCCCGGAACTCCGAGCCAGCAGCAACGCCTCACGCTGAAGGCCGTCTCCGGTGGCCAGGGCGCGAACGCGAATCCGACCAAGCCGATGTATGATCCGACCGGCGCGTTCCTCTACGTCAGTGATCGCAACGGTGGCATTCACGTACTCGACGTGAACGCCGACCTCACCGTAACCGAAAACCAAAACCCGACGCTGCTCGGTACTTCGCTTGACACCGTGCCGCTCGGCCTGGTGGCGTTCCAGAAGTAAACTACTCTTCGCGGAACTGGAAAGCGGTGCTGCCTCAGGCAGCACCGCTTTTTTCTTGCGATTTGAAGTGTCGTGAAATCTGGCGGAAGCGTGTGCGAGTCGAACGCACCAGTGACGGGTTTGCCGCCGCTCACCGGTTTTGAAGACCGGAAGGGTCACCGGACCCCATGCGCTTCCGCGTTCTGTCAGTCTTTCAGTTTGGAGCCGATGCTGGCAAGCCGCACGCTCACGATCCAATCTCCAACAAAGCAAAACGGGCGAGCCGAAGCCCACCCGTCGCCTCGCCACTCGCAGATAAAATTACTTCGGCTGCGTCGTCGTCCGCAGATACGGCTTCAGCGTCTTGAAGCCGGGGAACTTTACGGCGGCCTGCTCGTCGTTGAAGGTTGTAGGAATAATCACATCATCGCCCGGCTGCCAGTTCACTGGAGTTGCCACGCTGAACTTGGCATTCAGCTGAATTGCATCCAGCACACGCATAATTTCGTCGAAGTTGCGGCCGGCGCTCATGGGATAGCTCAGCATCAGCTTGATCTTTTTGTCCGGCCCGATGATGAACACCGTGCGCACCGTCGCATTGTCGGCAGCAGTGCGGCCTTCACAGGTTTCGCCAGCGCCTTCGGGCAGCATGTCGTAGGCCTTGGCTACTGCAAGCGTCGTGTCGCCAATCATGGGGAAATTGACCACCGTACCTTGCGTCTCTTCGATGTCGGCCGCCCACTTGGCGTGGTTGCCCACTGGGTCTATGCTCAGACCGATCACCTTGGTATTGCGCTTATCGAACTCCGGCTTTAACCGCGCCATGTAGCCCAGTTCGGTGGTGCAAACCGGGGTAAAATCTTTGGGGTGCGAGAATAAAATTGCCCAGCCATCGCCGATCCAGTCATGGAAGTTGATGGTGCCTTGCGTAGTTTCCGCAGTGAAGTTGGGGGCTTCTGCATTGATGCGTAGTGACATGGTCGTTCTCCTGACTCTTCAGATGAAGTGCACTTGCCAGCCCTCGCGCGCCAATGAACGTGTGCGCCGCCGCCAGCAAACTATTTTCTAATGGCCTTTGGATGCCGGAATGACTAGCTCCGACTCGGCTCCGGGGAATGCAAACAACCTTAAGCGAAAGCAAAACTCAGCTTTAGAATAAGCTCAAGGGGAAGCAGGGTCAAACCCTGAATTGCAAACCCTGCAAACCATGGAAAGGTGAAATTATGCCGTCGAATCGCGCTTTCCCCTATGTGCTGGTGGATGTTTTCACACAACACCGACTGCAGGGCAACCAGCTCGCTGTGTTTACCGACGCGCGAGGCCTTACTGACGACGAAATGCAGGCTCTGGCCCGAGAGACCAACTTGGCGGAGACGACTTTCATCTTGCCGCGCGATGCCGCAACAGAAGCTGCGAACGGACATCGCGTCCGCATCTTCACCGTGCAGGAAGAGCTGCCATTCGCCGGACACCCGACACTCGGCACTGCGTTCGTGCTGCGAGGCATGAAAGCGGAACCGCCATCAGAAATCATCCTCGATCTCAATGTGGGACGCATCCCCGTGCGCTTCGAGCAAACTTCGGGCGTGTTGCTCGGCGAGATGACGCAGGTGAACCCGCAGTTTGGGGCGATCCATGATCGCGAAGCCCTTGCAAGCGCCGTCGGAATCAGTGTCAGCGACCTCGACCCGAGTTTGCCCATCCAAACGGTTTCAACAGGCATGGCCTTTGCCATCGTGCCGCTTAACTCTCTCGCGGTAGCGCAGGGGCTCAGCTTCAGTTGGAGCCAAGCTGCAACGTATCTCGAAAAGACTGACGCCAAGTTCCTGTACTTCGTCGCCCGCGAAACCGTGGACCCCAAGTGCAAACTGCACGCCCGCATGATCTTCTACAACGGCGAAGACCCGGCCACTGGCTCCGCCGCCGGATGCTGCGCGGGCTGGGCCGTGAAACATGGCGTGGCGCAGCCGGAAGAGATCTTTTGGGTGGAGCAAGGACTCGCCATTCGCCGCCCCAGCCAGATTCGTTTGCGCGCCGGAATGAATGATAACCAGGTAGTGAATGTGCGGGTGGGCGGCAGTGTCATGGAAGTTGGCCGGGGTGAGTTCAAGCTTTGAGGCAGTCTCTAACCCCTTTGCTGGCACGGATGCGAGGGCCAATCGCAGCTCTTGCGAACTTTGGTGCTTGTTAACGCATCTGCTACTTTACAAACAGTCGCCACCCCGCTAGCATCGGTGACCGTTGCTCAACTCCCCAGCGCGTCAGCAGGAAGCCGCCCCGCAGTTTGCATTCGGCCCCGGCACGACCCGCGTGAAGACTGCATGAAGCCGAAGAAAACGATCCTTTGCGTAGATGACAATGACGCATCTCTTTCCGTTCGCAAGATTATGCTGGAGACGCGTGGCTATCGCGTGCTGGCCTATCGCACCGCGGAGGACGCTCTGGTGAGCTTTCGTAGTTCGCCGACCGACCTGGTGCTCGTTGAAATGAACCTGCCCGGTGCCGATGGCGCGTGGCTGGTCGAACAGATCAAGTCTGATGCGCCGCGCACACCCGCGATTCTGCTGAGCCACTGCGCCAGCGCGAACGCCTACAACACGGTGGCGGACGTGCTCCTCACCCACACTATGTGTGAACCGGCGCATCTCCTGGAACACATACGAGTTTTACTCATCAAGCGCCGCAGCCCCAAGCGCAGCTCTGGTAATCTGCAGCAGTTTGATTCGCGCATTGGCGTCGCCTGACGTCTTCCCATCCGCCCTCGCTCTCGGCCCTTCCTGTAGTATGGAAGTTTGCATGAATGCCTTTATCCAAGCAGAAAACCTCACCAAGACCTATCGCATCGGCAAGGTAGACGTACCTGCATTGCGCGGCGTCTCCCTTGATATTCAAAAGGGTGAGTTCGTCAGCATCGTCGGCCCCTCCGGCTCCGGCAAGAGCACGCTTTTTTATCTGCTCGGCGGACTGACTCGCGCCGACTCCGGCCACGTGAAGATTGACGGCGAAGACTTGGCCAAAATGTCTGACGGCGAACGCACCCGGGTGCGCTGCCGCAAGATCGGTTTCGTTTTTCAGCGCTTCAACCTGCTGCCCACGCTGAACGCAGACTCCAACATTCGCGTGGCGCAGGATATCGCTGGCAAGTCGGGGGACGCCGACCCTGCCTATTTCACCAAAATCTGCGACTTACTGGGCATCAGCAAGCGCATCCAGCATCGGCCCGCGGAAATGTCGGGCGGCGAGCAGCAGCGCGTCGCATTGGCTCGCGCGCTCATCAACAGGCCAGCTATTGTCTTGGCCGATGAGCCCACCGGCAACCTCGATTCCAAGAACTCTGATGTTGTGCTGAAAATGCTGCGTCACTCGAATCAGGAGTTGGGCCAGACCGTGCTGATGATTACGCACAACCCCGAGGCTGCGGCGTATGGCGATCGCATCATCCATATGCGCGACGGCGAGATCGTGCCGCCCGAGCTCGACCCGCAGTGGAAAGCGCACTGACGCCCGCTGGCAAGTGCGATATTCGAGTTTCATATCCTTCATTCATCCGGAAGTGAACCATGCAAGATTTTCGTAAGCCCATCCTGCCCGGCACCGCAAAAACCGACTACGAACGCTACATCCTCACCGACGAACTCCTTTCGCTGCAAAAAACCGCCGCTGAGATGTCGCACCCGGATGAGCTCACCTTTCAGGTGGTGCATCAAGCGTCTGAACTGCTGATGAAGGGCGCGGCGTGGGAGCTGGAGCGCGCGCTCACTGCCATCGAAGTGGCCGACTTCGCCAATGCGGCTCGCCTGATTCGTCGCGCTCTACAGATGATGCAGCACCCCGTGGGTGTGTTGAGCGTGCTCGAGACCATCACGCCGTACGACTACCACATCATTCGCGCTGGTCTCGGCCACGGCAGCGGACTCGACTCGCCTGGCTTTCTCGCCCTGTTGCACGTCGGCCCGCGCCTCGGCGCAGCCTTCCACGTTAAGTTGGACGAAGCAGGAATTTCAGCCAATGAGATGTATCGCCGCCACGCTGAATTCTTTGGACTGCACGACGTGGCCGAATGCCTGCTCGACTTCGACGAACTCATTCAGTACTTCCGCTTTCGCCACCTCAAGCTGGCCCAGCGCATCATCGGCGGAGGCGTCATCGGAACCATGGGCACGCCCGTCGAAGTTCTGCACCAGCGCCAACAGCACCTCTTTTACAAAGAGTTGTGGGAGGTGCGGAATCAGATCACCGCCTGGGCGAATGAGCAGAATGCTAGCAATGCCGAGGACGCCGACCGGGGCCCACACTAGGGCTTCGAGCTTGTGTAGGGACGGGCGCCCTCTCCCGTCCTGTCGGAGCAAAGCTCCGAAACCTTCCAGAAAACCAGGATGCTTCACGTCTCGCGGTTTCGAGACGTGGGAACGGCAGCAGGGGCCTCGGTTTGCCCGATTCCCCGCCCTTTCGCTATACTAGAGGTTCGCTGAGCGGGAGTAACTCAGTGGTAGAGTGCGACCTTGCCAAGGTCGAAGTCGCGGGTTCAAATCCCGTCTCCCGCTCCATAATCGCCTTCGCGAACACCCCCACAACCGGAAGTCGGAACAGAACGCTACCCGTCAGTGTCTAATGCTGGCATGAGGCTGCACTCGAAGATCGCGTGGGGCGTTCGGATTGCGCTGCTGGTCACGCTCGCCGTGCTGCTGTATTTCCGGCTACAGCCGAAGCCCGGGTCGGTCGGCTTTCGGTTACGTCTCATTGCCAGCAGCTGCGAGGTCGGGTGTTTGGAAGGAATTTGCTCTAACCGCTCTCTCGTGCTGCACTTCGCTCCCACCAATACGCCGATGTTTAATGCGGACTTGGTTCCTCGGGAGGAGATTGCGCGCAGGCTGGCCAAGGTCTACGAGCTTCGCGCCGAAAAAATAATCTACGTGGAGTTCCCGGGCGAATTTACGGTGGAAGAAGCTGCAGACTATCTCGACTTAATATCAAAAGCGATCCGCGACGTCCGCATTGTGCTGATTACGCCTTCAGGCACCAAGTCGCAGTGCGGCCCCCCTCTGCTAAACGAGTGGATCAGATGAGGGGTGAGTGCCTATGTCGCCCTTCGCGCTGAACCGATCCAAAGCACGGCTCATCCGCGCCGCGTTGCTTCTCGCGCTCGCCGTGCTGCTATATTTTCGCTTCCAGCCGAGGTCTGCCTCGGTGGGCATTCCGCTGTATCTAGTGGCAAGTCACTGCGACAAGCCGTGGGGTCTGGGGGAGAGTCGTACCGTAGTGCTCAACTTCGCACCTAATGGCCACCCTCGAATTAATCAGGATTCCGTCACCAAAGGCGAACTCGCTGACAGGTTGCGGGACATTTTCGCGCTTCGTGCGGAGAAGCTAGTCTTCGCGGTGTTCCCAAAGGATATGAGTCTCGAAGAATCTGCCGAGTACCTGGATCTCGTTCGATCCGCCGAGGGTGACATGCGCATCATGCTGATCACGCCCGCTGCCGAGATGTCGGCTTGCAACGAGGCACGGCCCGCCGTTTTGATCCATCCTTAACATCTCCACCCATTCCCGTCGTCAATCCTGTGACAGACTCTTCCCCAGCCGCCACTACCAGTCACAACGTTCGGGATGCACCTTCCGTCTGCCTAGCCGCTTTTCTGCGCTTGCCTCCGCGTTTCGCGGTGCTTTCTTCCGACCTGCCTAGACCACATTCCGTGGATTGGAACAAGCCTTAGACTCATCGGGGGTTTTTGCCGGGCTCTGGCTTTCGCTTAACCAGTCATAAAATCAGCCGTTTACTCGAACTCTGTTCCAGTACCAGAACGGGAATCATTTTTTTGTGCGCGGCGGAGACTCTGCACTACTCTCATCGCATCGGTTCAGCTCTCCGGTTAGGTTCCCTCTCCTGGCACCGGCAGAGCACGAGTGGGACTGGGACAAGAGCAGCCAGCGAATGTTGTGCTCCTCACAACGCTTGCGCTGGTTGTGGCAGATTGGGGTAACGGGGACCTCACCTGTCGGCCTGGGGCAAAACCTCCCAAGGGTTTGCCTCGGGCCCCAGACCAACCTTCCGCCGATCCCGAACTAAGCCCCAGCCGCTTCAAGCATTTGCGTCACCAGTGCCACTGGCAGGCCCACCACGTTGAAGTAGCAGCCCTCAATGCGCGTCACCCAACGCGACGCGCCGCCCTGGATCGCGTACGCACCGGCTTTATCCATCGGCTCGCCACCTGCGATGTACGCCACGATCTCCGCCTCTGGAATCACCCGCATGAACACTGTGGTGGATTCCACCCGCACATCTTCGAACTCGGCCAAAGCGCCCGGCCCCAGCAGACAGACGCCAGTGACCACCCGATGCTCCTGGCCCGACAGCATCCGCAACATCCGCACAGCGTCGGCAGCATCGCGTGGCTTGCCCAGCATCTGAAACTCTCGTGTCGCCGCGATTTCGATGGAGACGCCGCCAGGTGTTGCGGAGAATTGTCCGGAGGCCGCACCAGCAACAGGCGACTCGTCCACCACCACAATCGTGTCCGCTCCCAGCACCATAGCTTCGGGATTCCGCGCAAGTACAGCCGACGCCTTGGCTCGCGCCAGTCGCATCGCGCAGGCCTCCGGAGCCTCGCCTACCAAGGCAGACTCGTCCACGTCCGCGACTTGCAAGGAGAACGCAATGCCCGCATTGCGCAACAGTTCCTGACGGCGTGGAGAAGAAGAAGCCAATATCAGCATGAGGAATTGTAGAAGACGGTCGCCGTAAACATCAGCGAGCTAGCATCGCCTTCTCGCGTAGTGGCGCGAGCCGCGTCTTTTCCAGATCGTCGCGATAGAACAGGTTGTAGGTATCGAACGGAATCAACCGGCCGTCGGGATGCACGATATGCACGCAGGTCTTCTTCACCGAACGCACGTCGAACGAGTGCGCGTCAATGAACTGCATGATGATCACGCGGAACAGGTTCTCGTAGCCGAGATTCTTCGGCACCAAGACCTTCGGCAAACAGCACAGCAATTCGCGCAGGCTGCTCGCACCCGAGCGGGGCGAGTGGTTCGTGGAAAACAGCTTGAACAGGCTGTTGCGTACCACTTCCTCCTGCTCGTACAGCATAGTGTTGCGCGCACCATTGATCAACACATCCGGGGGAATCATCGAGGTCAGCGGAGTAACCTTGCCCCCGAGTTTCAACGCATAGGCCATGGCAAGCGAATCTGGATGGCATGGCACCGGAATAATATCCTCGGGAGCAAACACCTTCGTCTGTTCCAGCACTTTGCGGCGAACTTCGGTCAACGTCAGCCGATCCGTTGCTGGATTGAAAGTCTCCAGCCGTCCGGCATCCTGAATTGGTTGCAGCGTTACCCCGCGCACACAGCGCTGCTGCAATGCGAAGTCAATGATTGCGCCAATTTCGCCGTCGTTCAGCCCCTTCTGTAGCGTCACTACCAGATTGGTGGAAATGTTGTAGTGATTCAGGCGCTCCAGCGCCTTCTCGCGAATCGAACGCAAATCCGCGCCTCGCAGCACCATCAGCGGATTGCGCTGCATGGAATCAAATTGCAGATAGACTTCGAAGTCGTCCTTGATCTGGGCCAGCCTTGCGGCAAACTCGGCATCCTGCGCAATGCGCACACCATTGGTGTTCACCATCAAATGGCGAATCGGCCGCGCCTTAGCTGTCTCTACAATCTTGAAGAAGTCGGGATGCATCGTGGGCTCGCCGCCCGAAAGTTGCACCACGTCGGGATGCCCTTCATTGCGCACAACGGCGTCCAGCATGAACTCAATCTGCTCCAAGCTGCGGAACTCCTGCCGCTCCGGCCCGCTCGATGCGTAGCACACCGGACAACGCAGGTTGCAATAGTCGCAAATCTCCACGAGCGTGAGGCACGAATGCTGCTCATGATCCGTACACAGGCCGCAGTCATACGGGCAGCCATACTTCACGGGAGTGTTGTACACCAGCGGCATCTCCGGCGGCTTCAGGAACACTTCGCGGCAACGCCTGTAATAGTCCACGTCATCGGCGATGAGCACCCGCTCAAATCCATGCTGGGGACACCGCTTCAGCAGATAAACACAGCCATCTTCAAACACCGTCTTAGCTTCGATCTTCTGAAAGCAGGTCGAACAGATCGAGATCGCAACGTCGTAGAAAAGATAGGGACGAACTTTGTCAGTCATGGGGAGACTTCTCGGACGGCGGAATCACCGACAGAGGTGTTGAGGCCGGGGGTATCTCACCGCGCAATGCCGCCAGCTCCAGCTTGATTTTGCCCGCGCCCCACCACGCCAGCCAGCCGAACCCGGTGATGAATGGAAGCGAGATAAGCAGCATAAAGAAACTGGTCGCGGCGCCGCCTCGTGCAACTTGACCGAGCCCTATGAACATTCCATACACACCACACGCCGTACAAAGCAGCGATATCAGCGCGCAAACCGTCACCACGGTTGAAAGCACGACAATCCAGACAACCTGCCCCACATTGTTCATCGGCTTCGCTCCTCGTGACTCATTGCGTCTGCACCACACCAGCGTGCCACATCCTTCGCATAATAGATCAATACCAGCACGCACACCCACTGAATTCCGCCGAGCCCCAACGCTAGACGTGGATAGGGCTTAAGAAAATCCACCAACAAGCGAATTCCCATATACGCAACCATGAACACCTTGAACACGTCACCGCGACGCAGCGTACCCACTGAGTCTACGTTTGCAGAAAGCGGTCGCATCATCCGCAGCAACACTGGCACCAGCGCCAGCAGAAACACGATCTCGTAGATCTGCGTGGGATGCCGACGAACACCATCGCCAAAATCCACGCCCCATGGCAACGATGTAGCCACACCATAAGTATCGTCCGCGAGGCCCGTCAGAAAACAGCCGATGCGACCAATCGCTATGCCCACCGCCAGCGGAATCGCATACAAGTCGCCGGTCGAGTCGCGCAGTCCGATCGTGCGTTTCACCAACTCCACCGCAATCAAACCACCGGCGAGCGCCCCAACGATGCTCTTGCCTGTCATCAAGCTCACTGCCCCAACTGCCGGATGCAGCAGCCACTGCCATGTCGCCGCTGGATCCTCCAGCAACGCCACGAGTCGCGCGCCCAGTGCCGCACCCGCAGTTGCCGACGCCACCATCATCCAACGTTGCAGCAAGGGAATCGCATCCCCGCTGCGCCGCCGCAGGTACAGATACAAGCGAAAGCCCACGGCATATGCTAGTAGCTCGAAGAATACGTGCGGATGAATCCACCAAAGGCCAAACACGGAGATGTACACAGGAAATGGAGAAACGATCAGGGCGGGATCGAGGATCACGATCCGCAATTATAGGCTCGACACGCATCCCGCTTGCACTTCAGAGGACTTTAGACACGCGCTCCTCTGTTAGAATCAGGCATTAGCCCACAGTTTTTTCGCGCGTTCACCCGCTCAAACTTGCAAGCTTTTTTGCCAACTTTGCCACTATGGATCAGCAACTCATCCGCAACTTCGCGATCATCGCGCACATTGACCACGGCAAGTCCACGCTGGCCGACCGGCTGCTGGAGCTGACCGGGTCGCTCACCCAGCGCGAGATGCAGGCCCAGGTGCTCGATTCCATGGACCTGGAGCGCGAACGCGGCATCACCATCAAGGCCCACGCCGTGCGCATGATGTATCCAGCTAAAGACGGCAAGACGTATCAGCTGAACCTGATTGACACGCCCGGCCACGTGGATTTTTCCTACGAAGTTTCGCGCTCACTCGCCAGTTGCGAAGGCGCGCTGCTGGTGGTGGACGCCTCGCAGGGCGTGGAAGCGCAGACGCTGGCCAACTCCTATCTCGCCATCCATAATGGTCTCGAGATCGTCCCCGTCATCAACAAAATTGACCTCCCCGGCGCGGACATCCCCAAAACGCAGGAAGCCATCGAGAACTCCGTCGGCCTCGACGCCACCGACGCCCTGCTCATCAGCGCCAAGACCGGCCAAGGCGTGGAAGACGTCCTCGAAGCCGTCGTCCTGCGCATCCCCGCACCCAAGGGCAAGCCGGAAAATCCGCTGCAAGCGCTGATTTTCGATAGCTGGTTCGACCCCTACAAGGGCGTGATCGTTTCCGTCCGCGTGATGCAGGGTACGCTGCGCCGCAACCAGAGAATTCGCCTGATGTACAACGGCAAAACTTTTAATGTGGACGCGCTCGGCGTCTCTACGCCCAAGCCCGTAGAAGTGGAACAGCTCGACGCTGGCGAAGCCGGATTTCTCGTTGCCAACATCAAGAATGTGGCGGACACAAAAATCGGCGACACCGTCACCGACGACGAACGCCCCTGCGCCGAAGCCCTGCCCGGCTTCGAAGAACTCAAGCCCATGGTGTTCGCCGGACTCTACACCGTGGATTCGCACGAGCACACGCTGTTGCGCGACGCGCTGGAAAAATTGCGGCTCAACGACTCTTCGTTTTTCTTTGAACCGGAAAGCTCCGTGGCACTCGGCTTCGGCTTCCGCTGCGGCTTTCTCGGACTGCTGCACATGGAGATCATCCAGGAGCGGCTGGAGCGCGAATACAATCTCGACTTGATTGTTACGGCTCCGGGAGTACGCTATCGCGTCTATAAGACCGACGGCAGCGTCATAGAAGTAGATAACCCCTCGCGTTGGCCCGAAACGACTGCCATAGACAAGATCGAAGAGCCAATTATCAACGCCACCATACTTACTGCGGAAGAGTACATGGGCGGCATCTTCAAGTTACTCGAAGAGAAGCGTGGCAAGCAAAAGAGCTTTGAGTATGTGGGCCCGGCGCGTGTGATGCTTCACTATGAGTTACCGCTGTGCGAAATTGTACTCGACTTCTACGATCGCCTTAAGTCGGTGTCGCGCGGCTATGCTTCGCTTGACTACCATCTGGCTGGCTGGTGGACTTCGCCTATGGTGAGGTTAGATATCATGGTCGCAGGCGAATCCGTGGACGCGCTCTCACTTATCGTCCACAAGGATTCAGCCTACGAACGCGGGCGGCTACTCGTCAGCAAGATGAAGGAACTCATCCCGCGACAGATGTTTGAAATAGCGATTCAGGCGGCGATTGGTCAGAAGGTCATCGCCCGTGAAACCGTGGGTGCCATCCGCAAAAACGTCATCGCCAAGTGCTATGGCGGAGACATCTCCCGCAAACGCAAGCTGCTGGACAAACAAAAAGAAGGCAAGAAGCGCATGAAGCGCATCGGCTCCGTAGAAATCCCCCAGGAAGCCTTCATGGCTGTGCTAAAAATCGGGGAAGATAGCAAATAGGCGGCCCCGGCGCGACCTACTCCGAAGTCTCACCTGAGTCGAGTTTGTAGTTCCATTTTTTTCTTGTCACTCAACCCGCACTCCGATTGTCCTGATAATTATTAAACTTCAGCAGAAGCAGAAGCGCTGCGAAGACAAAAAGGCAACAGGGAATTTCCCCTGTCGCCTTTTGAAGTACCGGGCTGGGTTGCCTGGCTCTGGGATTAGTTAGCTCTTTGGGGTTTCAGCCTTGGGCTCTGCTTTCGGCGGCTGCTGGCCACGAGGCTGCTGCTTATTCTGCATTTGCTGCTGTTGCTGCGTGTGTTTCTGTTCCATCTGCTGGGTCTGCTGTTGATGGCGTTGCTCCATCTGCTGGGTCTGGGCCTCCGGCGCTTTCTGTTGCGTCATCTTCTGGCGCTCCCGATCCTGCTTCTGCTGCATCTGCTGGCGTTGTTGATCCTGCTTCGCACTCAGGCTCTGCTGCTGCCGGAGATACTGCTGATCGCGCTTGGGGTTGCCGGTGTTCGGAGGGGCCGGGCGCTCGGCGGCGGGCGTGTCCTTCGGGTGGGTCATGTCAGGACGCGGTCCTGCTTCTTTCACAGCTGGATTCGCGCCTTCATTTGTGGCGTTGTGGTTAGGGTTGCCGTTGTTGCCCGGATTGCCGTGATTCAGGTTCGGCGCTGGCGCGGGATTGCCGTGGTCGGCAGGGGCCCGCGCTGCGGGGTTGCTGCGCGCGGCTTGAGCATGCTGCATTTGCGCCGCAACCGGCTGCACATGTCTCCCTTGTTCCGCAGCCTGCTGCTGGGGCGTTGCGCGGGCCGTAACGCCGCCGTTGCCGCCGTTGTAACTGACGCGGTTGTCGTTGTTCACGATGATTCGCTCGTTATAGACATTGTGAATGTTCACGCTGCCCACGTTGTTCGCTTCCCGGTTGTAGAAGAAGCGATGATTTTCCCAGCGGCCACCATAGTAGCCTTCACCGCAATAGCCGAAGCCGTAACAAATGCCCCCATAGAAGCCGACCGATGAGCCCCAATAGCCTTCGTGGAACAAGTAAGCATCATTACCCCAGCCCCAGTAAGGCGGAGTCCAAAGCAGGCCCTCCTCGGGGGGCAGGACCCATTCTCCATCAACCCAGAAGTAGCCGTCTTCGCCGTAGGCCCAGTAGCCCGGCGTCCAAAGATAGCCTTCGGCGGGAATCTGCGGCTGTTGATAAACGCGCAATATGGGTGGGCCAATTCGGATAGATATTCCGATTTGGGCGAACGATAACGCCGATGTGGCCATCACGATCATGGCGAATAAAAGTACACGAACCGAACGAGTGATACGCATTTTGTGCTTTCTCCTGCAGGAATCGCGGACAGCACACAAACGCGCCTTCCTGCCGGGCGTCCGGGTGACTTTATGGAGTGCTGCTTGTTATCAGTCTGAATGGAAGTGTAGTGGGGCGTCTGAGCTTGATTGCTCAATTTGCTATTAGGAGAGCACTAGCGCGATGGCTAACAGCGAAGGGCATATGAAACCAAGGGGAGAGATTCGTCATTGTGAGCGATATTCACTCAACATGAGCCGCTTACCCCGCCACACCAAATCGCTCCGAATTCAGCGCCCTCGCTTTCGCGGCTTCTTCCTCGCGATTTTTCGGCGATGCGCTTGTATCCATAGAGCGCAGCAGTTGCGTGGAGGCATTTGTAACCACCTCCACCGCAAGAGCAAACGCGCTGGCGTTGGCCTGCGACGGCGAGTTCATCCCGCTGATCTTGCGCACGAACTGGAGCGACGCGGCGCGAATCTCCGCGTCGGTGGCAGGTGGCTCAAAGTTGAATAACGTTCTGATGTTTCGGCACATCGCAGTTTTCCTCCTACCGCTGCATTCCGTCGAAATCAGCCAACCCTCAACGCACTCGCCATTTCTCCTATCGCCTATCTCTGCCCGTTCGTGCGAAGGACGATTCCTCACGCTATCAGAGAATGTCCAGCATCCATGCGGTTGCGGCTGCCAGTGTGGAGCGGCAGCCTTGCTGCCAAGTGACCTACGGGTCATTAACTGTTTGGTAATCATCTGGCAAAGGACGCCAGAATCGCCCGCAAAAGCATCAATTTTCGCACAACCGTCATAGCGGTTTTGTGCAAATCCCGAAGTTGCAAGAAATTGCAAGGGCTTGCGAAAGAAATATGAAAGGATTATTACAATCACTGGTAAACGATTGAAAAATAAGGGAATATATTCCGTAAAATTTACGGGGACTATCGCGAATTTATGCGTCGCCGTTTACCACCCAGTAAAACTGGAATGCGCGTCCACAGATTTTTCCACAGGCAAATGCGGATGCGTAACACCGCCTGAAAAACGTTGTAAGCTTGCCCCAATCTAGCTGCAATCCGACTGCGAATTCGCCCTATTCGCCTCCGCCGGGGTCACCGTGCGGAGCCACGGACGACTCAAACCGAGTAAACGCGTGCATAAAGGCCAAGTGGACGTTTCCGGTCGGCCCGTTGCGCTGTTTAGCGATGATGAGCTTCGCAACTCCTTTTAATTCAGGGTCTTCGCGGTCGTAGACTTCAGGGCGGTAGAGAAAGCCCACCAAATCGGCGTCCTGTTCAATGGCGCCCGATTCGCGCAGATCGCTGAGCTTTGGCTCCGACGATTCCTTCTTCGAGCCGCGCATTTCCGTGGCGCGGCTGAGCTGCGAAAGGGCGATCAGTGGCACGTTCATGTCTTTGGCTAACGCCTTCAATCCACGGGAGATAGCGGAAACTTCCTGCGTCCGGTTCTCATACCGGCGACCGCCCGGCGCAGTGGCGGTGCAGAGCTGTAGATAGTCCACCACGATCAGGTCGAGTGAGCCGTGGCGCTGCTTCAACTGACGCAGCTTGGCGCGCATCTCTGGCAGCGAAATGCCCGGGGTGTCGTCAATAAACAGCGGGGCCTCTGCGAGATCGGCATAGGCTTGTGCCAGCTTGGCGAACTCACTCTTGGGCAGAAATCCGGTTCTGAGCTTGTGCGAATCCACTTTGGCGTTCGAGCAGAGCAGGCGCAGCAGCAGGGCTTCGCGAGACATTTCCAGCGAGAAAATCGCCACCGTCTTGGCGGCCTTAGGGGCACCCGTGATGGGGTCCTTGGCAATGGCCGCGTTCTCGGCGATATTGATGGCGAATGCGGTCTTACCCATGGAAGGCCGGGCGGCAATAATCACCAGGTCGCTGGGCTGCAGGCCGCTGGTCATGCGGTCGAGGTCCACAAAGTGTGTTTCCAGCCCTGTGATGGCGCTGCCGCTATCCATCAGATCGTGCAGCGAGTCGTATCGGCCCTTGAAGATGGTGTCGAAGTTTTCCAGTCCGCGACCAGCCCGCTGGTCGCTGACGCGGAAGATGGCCTCTTGCGCTTCGTTCAGGATCGTGGTGGCGTCCTCGGCCTGCTCGCTGGCGCGGGCCGCTGCAGCGTTCGCAGCATGGATCAGGCCGCGCAGCAGCGACTTGTCCTTCACAATCTGGATGTAGTGGGCGATGTTGGGACGGCGCGGCAGGCCGTCGGTGAGGCTCGCCAGGTAGGTGACGCCGCCGATTGCTTCGAGTTCCTTCTTGATGACCAGCGCCTCGCTGAGTGTGACCAGATCCACCGCAACATTGCGATTCAGCAGCTCGGCGGAGCGCTCGAAGATGCGGCGATGCGAGTCGAGGAAGAAGTCGTCCGCTTTGAGCGTGGACGCGGCTTCGTAGTAGGCGCTGTTTTCAATCAGAATGGCGCCGAGAATGGAGCGCTCGGCGTCCACATTGGCGGGCATGCTGCTGGCGATTCCGGAGTCAATCGTGGCCAAAGAATTTACTTCCTTTTCGAGCGTTTCAACAAGCCAAAATTTTCGCTCTTATGGCGGCGAATCTCAATCCGAAGATTGCGGATAAACGGCTCGGAAATCTTGTGACTTTCCGCTGCACAACCACTGCCAGCGAGGCCTTCCGATTTTTTCAAAATTCACTCGCGACGAATGCATATCCCTCGCGCCAAAAAGCGGGCCTTCGAGATGACAAGCAAATCCCAAAATGGAACCGACGCAGCGATTATTTGCAATTTGCTTTGACTTAAGGCGAATATACAGCGAAACTGGAAAAGTGGGGAGGAAAATTCGCGTGGAAGGTTCGTCGCTAAACACAGAGACGACCGGGGTGTCCCGGCCGTCTCTTTAGTCGTACTACATGCTTACTGCGCTTTTACTGAACCACCAGCGTCAGACTGACGGAGTGAGTCGGCGCGGTGACGCCGGTTCCCGTGGAAGTAACGACGATGGTGTAGTTGCCAGCTGCGGTGCCAGGCGTGGTGTGTACGTCATCGGAGTCTCGTCCACAACCTACTAGCGTCAAGGTGATGAGCACCAGCAGGCAACCGAGCAGGACAAACATTTGGCGACGGCGCTGCTTCCTGCCGAATCCGGCGAACATCAGGCCAAACAGGCCCAATCCTCCGAGGCTTGCGGCAAGCACCGGAGCGCTGTTCCCCGATTGCGGACCGGCGGGGCGGCTCAGTCCCGCTGTAGTGGTAGCCGTGGTGGTGATCGTGACGGCGGTCGCCAAGATGCGTTTGCCTTGCGCCACGATGGAGGACGGGCTGAAGGAGCAGGCTGCCAGTGCCGGCAGGCCCGAGCAAGTGAAGGTGATGGTTCCGTTGTAGCCGTTGGTGCCAGCCAGCAACAACGAGTAGTTGGCAGAGGAACCGGCGGTGACGGTTGCGGTGCTGGTGGCAGCGGCCAAGGTGTAATCCGGTAACGTCTTGCTGCCCCGCGTATTGAGCGAGACAGTGACCCCCGCGAAGTCATCATCCGCTGTGATGAAGTCGAGTGCTCCATCATTGTTGATGTCAGTGATGGCGAGATCGAAGGTATAGCCACCCGCAGGGAACTCTACTGGTGTGGAAGAGAGGGTGCCGTCGCCAAGGCCGAGCAGTACGCTTACCGTGGCAAGGTTGGAATTGGTGACCACGACGTCAGGAATGCCATCCAGGTCAATGTCTGCGATCTTGACGGCGTATGGGCAGATATCGTAGTTCGTTGTGTCCTGAAGCGTGGTGGGAAATAGGGTAGCGGGCTGGAAGGTTCCGTCGCCATTGCCCAAGGCGATGATGACACCAGGCAAGCTCGAGTCCTCCGACGTGATGGCAAGGTCTGGTTTGCCATCGCCATTCAAGTCGCCCACTGCGGCGTAGCTCAAGAAATTGAAGGGAATGGAGACGTCATTGCCGGGCTGGAAGGTGCCGCTGTTGTCAGTGTTGCCGAGGAACACGACTACATTGCCTTCGTCAGAAACTACCGCGACGATGTCGAGATAGCCGTCTTGATTGAGATCGGCTACGGTCATCTGGGCGATGTTGTCACCGACGGAATAGGTGGTGGGCGGGCTGAAGGCCCCGGTTCCATCTCCCAGCAGAATGGCTACGTTGCCGTTATTAGCGTTTGCAATCGCCAGGTCAATGTTGCCGTCGTGATTGAAGTCGCCCGCTGCGACCGTGATCGGATTAGGATCTCCCGCGCTATCGGTGGGGAAGGCACCGCCGAGAGTAAAGGTGCCATCGCCGTTGCCCATGAATACCTGCACTACGCCGCTGGCGATATCCGTGGCGGCGATGTCAGGCTTATGATCGCCATTGAAGTCGCACACGGTGACAAAGAACATTGTGCCGCCGCTTCCGTAGTTGACGCCGGGCTGCAGGCTGCCGTCTGGATTGCCCAGGAAGACCGTGACGCCAAGCGAGGGGTCTGCATATTGGCCCATCACAACGTCTTGAATGCCATCGCCGTTGAAGTCAGCGGTGGCGATACTAATGCCAAAATTGGGCGTAAATGGGATACCGCTCGTGGGCCCGTAATAGTCGTTGGCGGCACGGAATGTGCCGTCGCCGTACCCCTGTAGATAGACCAGACTGAAGGCATCATCCTGAACCAGCAGATCAGGCAAGCCGTCTCCGTTGAAGTCCGCGACCAGGGCTGGCGCGAATGGATAGCCGCCAGTGGCATAGCCTACGGTGGGCACGACCACGGTGCCGTCGCCATTACCATGCAGAATGGTGACGTCGGCACCGTTGTAGTTGGTGGAGATGATATCGGCTTTGCCATCGCCGTCTGCATCCGCAATCAGAGCTGAGATGTTAAAGAGCAGACCGGGGGAATCTGCGGCTACATTGCCAGCCACCGCGTAGTACACACCGGTTTGGAATGAGCCGTCACCATTGTTGACGTAAACGGTGATGGAGTCATCTCCGCAGTTGGAACTGACGATTTCAGCACGGCCATCTCCGGTCAAGTCACCGAGAGAGTCGGTACAGGCGTCATGCACGCCATTGGGCGTGTCGAGAAGGACGGGATCTGCAAAGCCGCTGCTAGTCGCGAGATAAACGACGGCCTGACCTTGTCGGTTGCCTTCGATGTCGAGTTTGCCGTTGCCATTGAGGTCGGCAAACAGCAACTGTCCGGGAGCGGCATCGGCAAGAGTGGTGAGCTGGGTGGCAGCCTGAAAAGTGCCATCGCCATTGCCTGGCAAGGTTATGACTTTGGCTGGCGTGCTATTGTCCACCGCGAGTATATCCAGCTTGCCGTCGGCGTCAATATCGGCCAGTACGCCACCGTTGACGCTGACGTCGGAGACGCTGTAGTTGACCGGGGCGGCAAAGGTACCGTCGCCGTTGCTGAGCAGCAGGTCTACCGAGGCAGGCTCAGTTGTGTGCAGCACCACGATGTCGTCTTTGTGATCGCCATTCAGATCGGCGACGGCTAGCGCATCGTCCAGATTGTTTGGCATGGGCGTAAGTTGCGCCGCCTGGAAGGTGCCGTTGCCGTTGCTGAGGACGACAGAGAGGGAAAAATTGTCGCCACCGCAGTCGGAGTTGAACACAACTTGGGCGGCGTCCATTTTGCCGTCGCCGTTGAAGTCACCCATTACGGGGCTGGTGTAGTCGTCGTTGGTGCCGGAAAGTGGAATCTGGGACGCGCCAACGAATCCTGGAGCGACAGCGGCGACGTTGGTGTGGCGAGTCTCAGAATTGGTCGGCTTTAGAGAATTCTTGGAAGCCTTGGGGGTTTTCACGGCACACAGAGGGCCGGGCTTAGCCGCCTTAATGCGACGCGCTACCGTTTTGGGACCCATCTTGGCCGCAGGGCGAGTAAAGCGCAAATGGAATTGGCTGGAGGGACTAAGCTGGCCAGTACCGGCAAACGCGGGGAACGAAGCCAGCAACAGGGCGGCGGCGAAGGCTAAGTGCTTATTCATGGAGCGTGTGACCTTTCGTAGAACTCAATTGTCTGTCTTGCAGCTACGCTGGCTGGTGCAGCAGAGTCCAGCACGGTTGGTTGCTATTTAAGATTCAGTGTTCTTCTCATCGTCCATATCCGGGCACGTCACCAGCCAATGCGAAGTAACTTCGGTGAAGGGTCACCAAGGTATATAGCTGCGGTAGAATGGTGCTCCGCTGTACGACGACTGGCACAGCGGTAGTTGCAGCAAGCTCGAAGAAGGGGTGAAGATGGTTGGTTCCAGATCGGTTTCAACCCAATGGGTCGTAGAGGCTGTCGGTCTGCGCAAGCTTTACGGTTCGCTGGTGGCGCTTGACGGCGTCTCGTTGCAGCTGCGCGAAGGCGAGATTCTTGGCTTGCTGGGGCCGAACGGCGCAGGCAAGACTACGCTGGTGCGTTCGCTGGTAGGGCGGGTAAAGCCGGATGCTGGCGAACTGAAGCTGTTCGGCGTAGAGGCTGGTGAGCGCGAACAGCAGCGGCTGGGCTGGGTGCCGCAGGAACTGGCGATCTATCCCAAGCTGACGGCGCGAGACAATCTTTCGGCCTTTGGCCGCTATCAAGGATTGCAAGGTGCGGCTTTGGAAGCCGCGATTGCGCGCGGATTGCAGTGGGCCAGTTTGCAGGATCGTGCAGGCGACATCGCTGGCACGTTTTCTGGCGGCATGAAGCGTCGGCTGAATCTTGCGGCGGGTGTGATTCACCAGCCGCGGGTGGTGTTGATGGACGAGCCGACCGTGGGCGTGGATCCGCAGTCGCGCGACCACATCTTCACCATGATTGAAGCGCTGCGCACCGAAGGTGTTTCGATTATTTACACCACGCACTATCTGGAAGAGGCCGAGCGCTTTTGCGATCGCATCGCAGTGATTGACCACGGCAAGGTGATTGCCGAGGGCACCAAGGACGAACTGGTACGGCGCTATCTGGGGGCGATGACCCGCATCACCATCACTTGCGGTGAGGATGTTCCTGCGCAAATCGCGGAGCGACTGGGGGCGAGTGCCAGCGTCAGCGGCAATCTGCTGCAAGTCACCGCCGTTGACCCCGCGCACGACGTGGGAAACCTGCTGACGATGCTGCGCGACGCTGGGGTTGGCGTTCGCGATTTGGCGCTAAAAGCGCCGTCGCTGGAAGACGTATTTTTGCACCTGACGGGAAGAGGCCTGCGCGAATGAGATACATCCTTGCAATTCTGCGAACTGCTTTGCTCAACCTAAAGCACGACAAGGGCGCGATGATCATGAGCTTCATCTTGCCCGTGGCGTTTTTTTCCATCTTTGCGCTTATCTTTGGGCGTTCTGACCGTGAGGGCACGGCGAAAATTCCGGTAATTGCCGTGGATGAGGATCGCAGCGAGAGTTCGCAGCGTTTTCTGAAGGCGCTGCAAGCTGAAACATCGCTCGATGTGCGACTGGCACCGGAAAAGGCGGATGGCGAAAAGTCCGCGCCTACGCTGTACAGAGCAGCGACGGCGGAGGAAGCAGTGCGGGGCGGCAAGGTGTCGGTCGCGTTAATCATTCCGCAAGGTTTTGGCGCAGCACCCATGAGCTTTACCGGCGGCAGCGGCAAGCGGCTCACCGTGCTCGCGGATAAGTCCGACCCGATCGCGCCGCAGATGCTCAATGGAATGCTGCAGAAGACGATGATGACGGCGATGCCAGAGGACATGATCCAGAGCGGTGGGGCGGCGATGGACAAGTTTGCAGGAGGCCTGACGCCGCAGCAGAAGACCATGATGTCGCAGGGGCTGGCCGCACTGCATGCGCGACAAAATGCGGCGAGCAACGCGGCAGGGGGAAGTGCGTCAACCGATTCATCGGCGAACGGGTCTGGCGGTGCGTTTGCGGGTGGCTTAGTGCAGGTGGATACGAAAGACCTGCTGGGTGAAAAGAAGACCAGCCCCATGATCGCGTTTTATGCGGCGGGCGTGGGTGTGATGTTCATGCTGTTCACGGCCTCGGGCGCTGGCGGAACGCTGCTCGATGAGCAAGATAGCGGCACACTGGATCGCGTACTCTCCAGCAAAGTGACGATGACCACGCTGCTTCTGGGCAAGCTCACGTATCTGGTGATGCTGGGGTTGACGCAGATGATTGTGATGTTTGTGTGGGGCGCTCTGGTATTTCACCTCGACCTGTGGACGCACCTGCCCGGTTTTTTCATCATGGCGATTTGCACGGCTCTGGCCACTTCGTCATATGGGTTGATTCTCGCGACGGCTTGCCACACCCGGGCACAGCTCGCTTCGTTTTCCACGCTGATTACGCTTATTATTTCGGCGGTTGGAGGCAGTATGTTTCCGCGCTTTCTTATGCCTGCGGAAATGCAGAAGTGGAGTTTGGTGTTCTTCAATTCCTGGGCGCTGGATGGCTTTCGGAATGTTTTCTGGCGGGAGCTTCCTTTGTCTCAGTTGTGGCCCCAAGTGGGCGCGCTGTTAGGGTTTGCCCTACTGTTTCTGGTGATCGCACGACAGTTAGCGCGGCGGTGGGAGAGCGCGTAGGAGATATTAACAGAGCACGCGGACGCGGGGAATTCGCCTTCTGAGAGCCCGGTCGAAGGTTACCAGTTCGGCTCCCGCCGCATCGGCGAAGGCCAGGATGTATGCGTCGGCCCAAACCTTTGGGGAAGCGGTTTTCAAAGTCGAGCGGTGCCTGAAAGCAGTTACGATTCCCGCCGGTTCCGTTAGAAATTGCACTCGCGGATTAGTACAGACGCTATCCCATATGTTCCAGGCCTGAGACATGGTTCGGAAGTCGTCGCCGAGGACAGCCTTGGTGGTGAGAAGTCTCAAGGTCGAGATCTGTGTGGATCGGCAGTAACCGACTGGGCTTTCCGCAGAAGATCGGAACCAGTGCCACGCGGCATCAGAGTGAACGTGGCCAGCCCATGCCAGGGCCAGCCAGACGTTGGCGTCAGGGAAAGTCAATGAGGTCATACATTTGCTCGTTGGTGAGTTCCACCAGAGGACCTTTGTGGGCGATGAGCGGGCCGGTGAAGCGATTCTTCGGGGGCTGCTCCGGCTCTTGGAGAGCTGTCTCAATGCTTTCGAGCAACAGGGCGCGAGCGGAACGCCCTTCGGCTGCGGCACGCAGCTTTAGTTTGCGATGCAAACTAAAGGGAAGATCCAGAGTGGTTCGCACTGAGTCCCTTCGCGACGATTTGAGTTGCACCTTGTTCACAGTTCCCAGTATGCCATAAATATGGCATTGCAAGCATTGCCATGGCAGCGCCCCCCCCCGGGTTTAGCCCATAAGGCTTCCCGATGGGGATGCAGATCATGGGCCGCCGCCATGCAGATTTTGCGGTGCTGCAACTCGCGCACTCGTATGAACAGGCAAAAGTGGGTGCAAAAGCGGATGCCGCCACTGCGGGAAACTTGAATTCTGTCATGCGCTTTGCAGAGAGACGCGCGGATACTGCTTTCTAGCTGCGAGTCCTCACCGTGCCCAGTCCACCATCCACGCCAAAGACCTGACCCGTCACCCAACTATTTCGAGGGTCGAGCAGCCATGCGATCATGCGGGCCACGTCCTCCGGTTCACCGATGCGCCCGGCGGCGTGCATTGCCACTGAAACTTTCAGTGCTGCGTCATTGGATGTGATTCTTTGGGTAAGCGGTGTTCGCGTGAGGCCTGGAGCCACGCAATTGAAGCGCAGGCCACGAGCGCCATAGGTGGCAGCAGCGGATTGCATCAGTCCGACGACGCCAGCTTTAGCAGCGGCTATGGCCTCGTGATTCGCCAGACCAATGCGCGCAGCCGCCGTGGAAACCAGCACGACCGATCCGCCGCTTTTGATGGACTTGGCCGCAGCGCTCACGGTGTGAAACGCCGTGGTAAGGCTGGTTGCGATGGTGTGCTGCCATTCAGCGTCGGTAGTAAGGTGCGCGGGCTTGAGTAGTAGCGATCCGCACAAGTTGACCGCGCCGTCGAGCCGCCCGTGACGAGCCGCTGTATCGGCAAAGCAGCCTTCCACCGCTAACCGGTCGGTGGCATCGAGGGCCACCGGCTCAGCTCCCACTTCTGCTGCCAAAATCGCGAGCTTCGCCTCGTCACGGCCGGCCACCACCATGTCTGCTCCTACCATACGCAAAAGGTGGCACAGTGCTGTTCCGATGCCTCCGTAAGCTCCGAGAATTACATACAGCTGCTTGATGGAACCAGTCATCGTGCTTCTCCCAGGTTAGCTTGACTTGACGAAATTTCTGCGAGGCTGGCCCATGTGGCTTGCTCGATCACCCGAAACATGGCATCGAGCACAGCTGGGTTCTCGCCAACCGGCGAGAGTAGCGTCACCGCAAGCTCGGGGTGTTGCAAACGAACCTCCGCTACGGCGGATGGCAGGTCGTTGGAAACGTGTCCGCCCGCCGACAGAAAGACGGGCGACAGCACCAAGCGACGAATGCCAGCCGCAGCAGCGTTGGAGGCAATATTGGCGAGCGTCGGCCCAATGAACTGCAAGTACGCCAGATGGACTTGACCTGCTCCCAGCGCAGACTCCAAACGACGGCGCAGAATTTCAAACGGCACCAGCCAGCGAGCATCTTTGCTTCCATGCGCGTACAGCACCAGCCATGTATCCACTTGCAGATTCAATCGTCTTACCTCGTAGGCATAGACCAGGCTTTTTCGAAGGAGGTCACTACCTCTTCCCTATCTTGGAGCTTCTTGGACGGGATGCCGATTCAATTTATTTCCTGTAGTGATATTATTTGTGACCGAAAGGAAAATCAAAGCATCTGAGCTAATAAGCAAAAGATAAGTCTTTTGATTCGTGTAGTGAACGGAGCAGGCGATGATCAGCGACACCTTAAGAGAGGGTTTGGGTAAGTACGGCATCGGCGAGAAATTGCGCGCCTTGCGCTTGAAGAAGAGTATGGGACTAGTGGAGTTGAGTCAGCACACCGGACTTTCTCCCGCGCTGTTATCCAAGCTGGAGCGGGGCAAGCTCATTCCGACTCTGCCGACCTTGATGCGCATTGCGCTGGTTTTTAACAAGGAGCTGGGATTCTTCTTCAAGCCCGAAGAGCGGGCGCTATTTCGGGTGCATCCGGCAGAAAGCCGGGTGCGTCTGCCGGAAGGGGGAGCGAAGAATCCGGCCTATGTTTTTGAGAATTTGGCCTATGAAGTCAACGAGCGGTTGATAGACCCCTATTGGGCGGAGTTCGTGCCGCACGAGGAGCCGAGCGCTCTGCACTCGCACCCGGGGTTTGAATTTCTGGTGGTAGTCACGGGCAAACTGGAGGTTCGACATCAGGATCGCACGGTCGAACTGGGGGAAGGGGATGCCGTCTACTTCGATTCAGGGATTCCGCACAGCTACAGGTGTGTAGGGAAGAGTTCGGCGTTCGCCGTGGTCGTAACCACCGACAGAATGTATCGCAAGGACGAGCCCGCCCCTCCCGCGGAAGTACCCCCACGGTTTTTGCGTACGCCGGAGCGGCCTGCATCGCAACAGTAGAGGTGAGCAAGGCGGCTACAGCGGCAGTAGTTCGCCTTTTTCCAGGTGCCGGGTGACGTGCGCGTAAGAAGCAGCGTGCGGATCGTGCGTCACCATGATGACCGTCTTGCCGTACTCCTGATTCAACCGCGTCAAAATGTCGAGCACATCGGTGGCGGATTTGGTGTCGAGGTCGCCGGTAGGTTCGTCCGCCAACAGCAGGTTAGGGTCGGTAACCAGCGCGCGAGCAATGGCGACGCGCTGCTCTTGGCCACCGGAAAGCTGCTTGGGCAGATGATGAACGCGGTCGCCCAGTCCCACCATGTTCAGCGCCGTGAGTACATGATCCTTCCGCTCGGAACCAGACAGGCGAGTCAGCAGTAGGGGCAACTCAACGTTTTCGAATGCCGTGAGCACAGGAATCAGGTTGAACGTCTGGAAGATGTAGCCGATGTTCTCGTTGCGCCAGCGTGCGGATTCAGCGTCGTCCAAGGCGAACACATTGGTGCCGTTCACGCGCATCTCGCCACTGGTGGGATGATCAATGGCCGCGATCATGTTCAGCAGTGTCGTCTTTCCTGATCCCGACGGACCCATAAGAGCGAGGAACTCGCCGGAGGCGATGTCGAGCGTGACGTGTTCCAGCACGGTCACGGCAAAGGCGTCACGCTTGTAGACCTTACTCACGTCTCGAACTTCCACAATATTGCTGGTTTCAGGCATTGTGCGGCTCGGTCTCCAAGGTTCGATCTCCAAAAATTGCGTCTGTCACGACCGTGACTTCGAACTATTTCTTCAACTTGACCGCATCGCCATCTTTCAGGCTGGGAGGCGCACTGGTGATGACCTGTGTACCGTCGGTGACTCCGGTCACTAGATACCCACCGGCTCGGGTGCTTGCTATGGTGACGTTAACCGCGTGAGCTTTGCCGCTATCGAATACGTAGACAACTTTGCTGCTTCCCGAAGTTCGCACCGCGGTGGAGGGCACAAACACACCGTCACTCACTTTGCCCGCGTCGTCCGCCAAAAAACGTACGGTGGAGTTCATCTCGGGTCGAAGGTAGGAATCGGGATTCTGGATTTGCACCTTAACCTGCACAGTGGCTTTCTGCCGGTTCGCCTCGGGAGAGATCTCGGCAATCACGCCGTCATATTTGCGGTCGGGGAAGGCGTCTACTGAGACGCTGCCCTTTTGTTTAGCGCTGAGTTTGGAGAAATCGTCCTGGGCGATATCAAGTTCGACCTGGATGTCGTTCAGGTCGGCGAGCGCTACCACCGATCCGACGGGACCGCCTTCGGCGGCGCTGGCAAACTGCGCGGTGATGAGCTCGCCTTTTTCTGCCGTGCGTTCGAGGATTGTGCCGCTCACCGGAGCGCGGATGATGGTGGCGTCGAGCTGAGACTGCCAATACGCAAGCGTGCCCTGCGCCTGCACCACCTGGCCGCGGGCGCGAGCTATATCTTCTTTGCGGGGGCCGATCTTGGTCAGGGTCGCGGTGCGTTCCAAAGAATCCACTTGCTGCTGACTAGAGAGTGACTGGGCTTCGGCGTCGTCGAGCGCCTGCCGGGAAAGCACGCCGTCGGCGACGAGTCCGCGGGTGCGTTCGAGGGTAATTTTATTGCGGGCGGCGTTGGCGCGGGCCTGGTCGAGATCGTGCTGCGAGCGCTGAACTTCCTCGGGGCGCGAGCCATTTTCCAGCGCGGCGAGTGACGCCCGGGCTGCCTCGAACGCACCGCGCGCCTGCTCCACCTGGGCGCGGAACTCCTGATCTTCGAGGCGGACGAGCACTTGGCCTTCCTTCACGTGATCGCCCTTTTCGACGCTGATGGAGGCCACGCGGCCGGTGACTTTAGAGTTCACGTTGATCTTGTGGTGGGCAACGATGTAGCCGCTGGCCGAAAGGACTACTCCGCTGTCGGAGCCACCCGCCGCCCGAGTGACTTCTACCTCGGTGACCTTGGGGCCGCGCGCCAGCACGGTAAAAATGCCCAGTAAAACAACCAGGACAATACCGCCGATAATCCAGCGGCGCGACCAGCGGGCATTGGCCGCGGCTGCACGCTGGGTGGGATCAATGCGAAGGCCTTGTAGAGTCTTCTGGTTCTCTTCGTTCATAGCCAAGTGATTCGCTTTCTAAAATGAGCCGGGGTTGATCCGGCGGTTAGCCGCGCAAGGCGGTCAGGATATTTTGCCGGGCTGCATGCCACGCTGGCAGCAGACCACCAATTAGCCCCATCATGGCTGAAAAAATCAGAGCGGTCGTGATAACGCCGGGAGTAACTCGCAACGAAAACGCCACCTCACTGAACGTCACGTTGTTGGAGGTGCCCGTGGTCATGCCGTTAAAGGGAAGCATAAGAATGACACCCACGACTCCGCCCAAGAGTGCCAATAGCAATGACTCAATCACAAAGCTGAGAAGAATGGACGCGCGGGAAAATCCCAGCACCCGCAGCGTCGCGATCTCGCGCATGCGGTAGGCGACGGCGGCGTACATGGTGTTCATCGCCGCGAACGAGGAGCCGACCGCCATCACAATCGCAACGATGATGCCGACGACACGAATGATACCGCCCGACTTGGTTTGCGAGGCGTAGTATTCGGTTTCGAGTTGGGCATCGAGCTTGGTGCGCTGGTCGTCAATCACGGTTTGCACCAACGTCGTCGCCGAAGCCTTGTCGTAGGCGTGCAATAGCATCGAGGAAACGCCATACTCCCGATTGAACTCAGTCGCCATCTGATGCACGTCCGCCCATACTTCAGATTCATGAGCCGTACCTGCGGCGTCGAACACGCCGACGACGCGCCAAGCGTTCTTGCCGAAGCGCAAATCATTGCCCACGCTGGCATTGATGAATCGCTTGGTCATCGAAGTGGGGACGGTAACTTCACGCTGTCCGTCGGCTGGCCAGCGCCCTGAAACCAGATGAACTGTGGGCCGAAGTTCGCGACCCATGGCCGTCATGCCGCGCAGGGTGACGTTGGTGTCACCGGTGCCATCGCTGCGGGGCAGGACGACGATGACCACGAGTTCCCCGGACGCCATCTGCTGACCTTGTGCGTCGCGGGCAACTCCAGGCAGCGTCTTGAGCACTGCGGCAGCGTCATGCGAAATGCCACTGGAAAGTTCTGCCGCTGAGCCTTTGCGCATCACCAGCACGTTCTGCGGATCACCGCTGGCGCGGAAGGCTGCGTCCAAGCCCGCCAGCAGCGACATGATGAAGATCGCAGTAGTGACGGTGAGCGCGATGCCGAGTGCGGTCATCAGCGTGGCTGATTTGCGCTGGCGCATATTGCGCAGGTTGTAGCTGAGGGGAATCGCCATAGGTTAGCCGATGTGCCTCAGGCCATCCACAATGGCGAGTTTGGAGGCGTTGTACGACGGCACAATCGCGCTGATAAACCCGATGAACGCGGCCACCAGTACAGCAACAACGAAAAGCCCGGGCGTCATCTTAATGCCGGAAAAGAAGCCACCCATGCTGGAAACAACCGCCGTCATCAGCGTGGCAGGCAGAATGCCGAACAGCCCGCCTATAAGGCACTGGAGCATGGCCTCGCCTACGAAAAGCGTAAGAATGGTGGCACGCTGAAAGCCGAGAATTTTGAGCACGGCCACTTCGCGCGTACGTTCGCGGATGGCCATGGCCATGGTGTTGGCAGACACTAGCAGTGTTGCAAAGACGACCGCGCCTCCGATTCCCAGAATGAAAGCTTTGACGTTGCCCAGCATGTTTACAAAGCCGAGTTGAAACGCTTTTTCGCTCTCGGTCTTGGTAGGGGCGGGCGCGTTGCGGAACATTTCGTCCACTGCTTGAGAAACTTGGCTCACCGCCTCTGGACTGGCGCACATGATGCTGAACGTTCCCGGCTGGCCTTTGGCCCAAGATACCGCCTCTTCCACGTACTCGCGGTGGAAGTACATGGTCTTGGTGGCTTCCGGCGGATGATAGATGCCGCGAATCGTCAGTTCCGGATCCACCGGATAGATGTTGCGCTTGAGAATGATCTTCTGCCCGACCTTCCAGTTGTACTGCTTGGCCAGCGCATCATCCACGATGGCTCCGGCACGGTCTCGCTGCCAGGCGTGCAACTCATCAGGATCAATCCGATACTCCGGGTACACTTTGGCCCACTCGACAGCGTCCGTAAAAAACTGGGCAAAGAAATTGCCGGACTTGTCGTCTTTGTACGTGCCACCGAACCAGCTATTGGGCACCAGCGCCACTACGCCGGGAATGGTGCGGATGCGGTCGGCGTAGTAGCTGGGCAGGAAGTTGGTAAGCGAAACTTTGTGCCGCGTGATGACGCGCTGTGCTGCTTCCGCCGAGCCTTTATCCAGGTAAAAGCCCTTCCAGACTGACATCATCACGGTGAGCAGACCAAGCGATACGGCCACACCCAGCATAGTGAGCAAAGTGCGGCGCTTGTTGCGCAGTGCGCTCTTGGTGATGAACAAGCTCAGTGTCATCGTGAATGCTCCGCTCCTATGGATGCAAACCGCGACGTTAGGGACGCACTACTAGCCCAATCGCAAACCCAGAAGAGTTTGCTTAGGATACAGGATGGCAGCCTTGCTGGTTGAAAGCACAGGAAGAACGTTATTCTTCAGGTTCAAAAAAATGCACTTAAATTCATCTTCATTCAGACTCGGGTTTTGAGTCTCGCGTTGGCAGCAAAACTTCCCAGGTGTACGAAGGCGTTGCGAATCCGCTCCGCATCATGTAGATTTGCGGGCGTCGCCAACTAATGCATCTGAACGAACGCGAGACGTAGTTGCAGGCTTATCCCAAGCGAGGCTGAAAAACAAATGGATACTGCCGTACACGTAACCCACAAGGCTCTGACGAACCTGGATCTCGTCATCATCGGGACTTATTTTCTGGTAATTTTCGGCATTGGGTACTATTTTGCCCGCAAAGAGCGCAGTTCCAGTGAATATTTTCTGGCTGGCCGCAACGTTGGCTGGTTTGCCATTGGAGCTTCGCTGTTCGTCAGCAACATCTCCACCGAGCACTTTATCGGCCTGGCCGGGTCGGGTGCGAGTTCGGGGTTGGCTGTGGGAGCCTTCGAGTGGGAAGCTTGCATGATTCTGCTGCTGCTGGGCTGGGTGTTTGTGCCTTTCTACCTGCGGTCGAACGTGTTTACCATGCCGGAGTTCCTGGAGCGGCGGTACAACCGGAACAGCGCGGTGTACCTGGCTAGCATCTCCATCGTGGCGTACATCCTGACGAAGATTGCGGTCCATTTGTGGGCGGCGCAGATTGTCTTTCAGCGCGTACTGGGCATTGACCCCAACGGCCCGTGGTGGCAGCAGTATATGGTTCCGGTGGCGCTGGTGGTGCTGACGGGCATCTACACCATGGCGGGCGGACTTTCCGCCGTGATCTACACCGAAGTGGTGCAAACTTTGGTGCTACTGGTCGGCGCGATTGCGTTGACGGTGATCGGATTCGACAAGGTCGGGGGCATGGCAGGTTTGCGGGCCGCGGTGCCCGACAGCTACTTCCACATGGTGAAGCCGATCAGCGATCCTGATTTCCCCTGGACCGGCATCTTCTTTGGGGCGCCGATTCTAGGCATTTGGTATTGGTGCACTGATCAGGTGATCGTGCAACGTGTGCTTTCGGCGAAGGATGAGGGCCACGCCAAGGCGGGCACCATCTTTGCTGGATTCCTGAAAGTGTTGCCCGTGTTTCTGCTAGTGATGCCGGGATTGATGGCTCTGGCGCTTTACCGCGACTTGTTCAAGTTTGACGCAGCGGGCAACGTCACCAACGGAGACATTGCGTTCCCAACCCTGATCATCAACCTGCTGCCCGCTGGATTGGTGGGCATGATGATTGCCGCGCTGCTGGCCGCCCTGATGGGCGGCATGGCCAGCGTGTTCAATTCTGCTTCGACGCTGGTGACGCTCGATTTCTACAAGAAGCTGCGGCCCGACGCCGACGAAAAGAAGCTGGTGCACTTTGGCCGCATCGCCACCGGAGCGATGGTGGTGCTGGGGCTGCTCTGGGTGCCATTCATTCACCTGATCAGCAGCCAGCTATACGTTTATTTGCAGAGCGTGCAGGGCTACATTTCTCCGCCGATTGCGGTGTGCTTCATCTTCGGCATTCTGTGGCCGCGATTGAACGGGCAGGGGGCGCTGGCGTCTCTGCTGACCGGCTTTGCGCTGGGAGCTGGCCGATTTGTACTGGAAATCATGGTGAAGACAGGCAGCATCGCGAACGATGGATTCGCGGGCTGGCTGGTGGGTATTAACTTTCTCCACTACTCGCTCTTCATGTTCATCATCTGCGCAATCGTGTTGATCGGCGTGAGCCTGATGGGCGAAGCGCCAGCACGCAGCAAACTGGCTGGGTTAACCTTCGCAACGGTGGACGACAAGCTGGAGACTGTCCCCGGAGCCAGTGTTGCGCTGGCGCGCGAAACGGCGACCGAGCACCGCATGAACTTGGTGTTCACTGGAATCTTGATCGCGACCGTGGTCGGATTGTGGATTCACTTCGCGTAGCTGATTGAACCGGGCAAAAGCAGACTGTGACTGAGAAGACGCTTACCATCCGCAGCCTCCGTCCGAACGTGACGGAGGCTGACGCATTTCGGCAGTTCGAAAGCAGTGGGCCGGTCGGGCTGCTGAGGCGGGCGCGGAAGGGACCGCTGGCGCGGCTGGCCGCTGTTTATCTGCCGTTTCAGCCCTATCGTGTGACCATTCAAAACGGCGACGCAGTGGAACAAATGCTGGTCGCCATTGAGGCGGTTACGGGCACACTGGACTTGTATCAGTTCAAGGACGTACCCGGTGACGCCGAAACGATCGAAGTGAATACCGCCAACACTCCCACCCAGCGGCTTGACCGAGTCGAGCTCGAAGCCAAGCTACGCGACCGCCTGCGGCGTACGGTGTTTCGCCGGGGGTTCTTTGCACTACGCAGCCTGCAACTCGATCTGCAACCCGCGGGGGCGGAGGTGTGCGTCCCCTATTGGGTGGCGTTTCGCGGCCGGGGCGACCGCGCCCACATCGAAGTTCTTGATGCGGTTCGGCGGTCCACCGAAGGCTCGAAGGTGCGGCGCGTCATCGAGGCGTGGCTGGCGGGCGAGTAGCCTGCAGGATTTTACCTGCCTTTCAAGCAATGTTTACCAGTTCGTAATATATTGCGCCGATACTGTGTAGTGGAGTGGTGTCACTGGCTGCCCGCGGGAACGAGGGCAGCGCGGCAGCCCTTAGATCAGACCTATGGCAACTAGCGGAGAGCCTCTAGCTCAGAGTCCAACCACGGAATTTGCAGAATTGGTAGCGCTCACGCTTCGCGCCTGCGAAGTGGCCAAGATGGCTGTGGCAAATGCGACGGACGGGCTGGGATCCAATGCACCTTCGCTCTACGATCAAGTGGATGAGTGTGAGCGCGAGCTGGACGCGCTAGACCGGGAGCTTGATCAGCGCATCACCGCGCCGCTGGGCCTGGTGGACGAAAAGCAACGCCGTGAGCTGCTGGCTTGCATGAAGTTCATGACCGATCTGGAGCGAGTGGGCGATTTAATTGCCACCTTTGCCAACGGTGCGCGTGTGCTGGGTACGCGGATGGAACCTCTGGATGTAAAGGACTTGATCCGCATTGCTACGGTTCTGGAAAAAATGCTGGGGGACGTGAAGGTTTCCTACTCCACCCGCGACATGAATATCGCGGCTGGGGTGATCCGTTCGGATTCCGAAATTGACCGGCTGCGAAACCTGATGTTCGTGCGTCATGTGGAGAATCCTGAAGGCCAGCCGACTCGCGAAAGCATCCAGGTTTTGTTTATGGCGCAATCGCTGGAACGAGCCGGGGATCACGCCAAGAACATGGCCGAAGAGGTCTGTCATCTCGTAAGCGGTCACACGCTGCGCCACGTATTGCGCTCCAATGGCCGATCTTACGAGCAGATGTTCCTGGACTGGCTTCGCGAACACACTCCACCCCGAAAATAGCCGTGCAACTCGCAGTGAAACTGTGAGGATGTGACCACCGAGTGTGACTGGTGTCACATCGCATGACGCAATGGCGCTGGTGTAATAGGCACGTGGATGTAGCCAGGCGCTATCGCAACGTCTTGCCGATGGAAGAGCCGGGACTTACGTCTGCCCTGCTTGAGATGGCTGAGTTTCGTACGTTCCCGCCCCGCAGCCTCATCTTTGAACGTGGCGCGTCTGCCAGCGGAGTGTACCTGATACTGGCAGGGCGGGCAGCGTTGCTTTCCGTACCCCGAGTCGCCAGCCGTCGGCAACGGGCGGAGATGGCAGGGAGTGGAGTGATACTAGGATTGGGCGAAGTTCTAGCGGAGGCACGCCATTGCCTGACCGCTGAAGCGGCAGGGCAAGTGGAAGCGGCATACATCAGTCGCGCCAAGCTGGTGGCTCTGCTGCGTGGCAATCCTGCGATTGGTGCGGAATTGCGTCGGCTCATGGTAAGCGAGATTGATGCGGTGCATCAGTCCCACCGCCTTCTGGGGAGTCCCGGGTTGCGTACCCCGCCTCGGCGGGCAGGCGCTAGCACGGTTGTTTAGGGGAGGGCCCTCTTGCTGACTATGACGGTCTCTGGGTTCTTCGTCAGCTTGCCTATGAAGCATGGGATTTGTTTTCAATGATTTAGCTGACTTATCGCCACTTTTCCCCGGAACACGAGGTTGAAGGCTGGGTCGTAGTTCTCGTTGGTTCTTATCCGTAACCACTCGTGTAGCACGAATGGGCCTTGCACCATTGCCAACAACCGGGGTAATATCACAACACTGCTGGCGGAAGCCGCAATATTCTTTTTGGAGAACACGCTCATGGAATGGAAGACTCCTGAAATCGAAGAGATTTCGCTTTGCTGCGAGATCAACTCCTACGTTAGCGCCACCCTCTAACCCCGCGTAATGCGGATTCTGATTCTGGGCTCAGCGGCTGGCGGGGGCTTTCCTCAATGGAACTGCTCCTGCCGGAACTGCTCGGCTGCGCGCTCAGGTACATTTTCTGGTCACACGCGCACCCACGCGCAAGTCGCCATCAGCGCCAATGATAGCGACTGGTTCTTGCTGAACGCTGGCCCTGACCTTCGCTCTCAAATCGAAGCAACACCTGCTCTATACCCCAGAAAACCGGTTCGCCATTCGCCCATTGCCGGTGCTTTGCTCCCCTGCGGCGACCTCGATCAGGTGATGGGATTACTGCTGCTGCGCGAGTGGCAGCAACTGCACCTCTATGCCACGGCAGCCGTGAGACGCATGATCCTGGAAGACAACAGCATGTTCAGTATGTTGTCCCGGGTCACAGGTCAAACCCGGTGGACCGACATGGTGCCGGGGGAGCGATTCAGTGTGTTCACCGCGTCGGGAAACGATTCAGGCTTGCGCTGCTATCCGCTGGCCCTGCCTGCACATTATCCAAGCTATGTTCCGAAGGCCAAGCTGGAATCGCTGCCCGCTGAAGAGTCCCGTCTCGGGCTGATTCTGGAATCGCCTAGCGGAGGTAAGCTGGCCTTCCTGCCCGGCGTGGCCGCCCTTACGCCCGAACAGATGGCGCTACTCGCGGACGTGGATGTGCTGCTGTTTGACGGAACCTTTTGGGATGAGGAAGAGTTGATGCGCATACAGCCCGGTGCCCGCACCGCCCGTGAAATGGGCCACATTCCCGTGGGCGGAGAGTACGGCAGTCTAGCTGCTTTGGCGTCCTTGCGGCGGCCGCGAAAGATTTATATTCATATCAACAACACCAATCCCATGCTCGATGAATCCAGCCCGGAGTATCGCGAGGTGCGTGATGCAGGCTGGGAGCTTGCGTGGGATGGATTGGAGATTGAGCTGGCATGAGTCACGACGGCCCCTTGCTTAGCGCCGAAGAATTTCGCGCACGGCTGCAAGAGATTGGCGAAGAGCGCTATCACCACAAACATCCCTTTCATCTGCGGATGCACGAGGGCAAGCTGACTCGTGGGCAGTTGCAAGCGTGGGCGCTGAACCGCTTTTACTACCAGAGCCGCATTCCTATCAAGGACGCAATCATCCTGTCGCGCGCAGAAGATCCTGAGTTCCGCCGGAGTTGGCGCAAACGAATTGTGGACCACGACGGCAGCGCGGCTGGCGATGGCGGCATCGCGCGGTGGCTCAGACTCGCCGAGGCCACGGGTCTTAGTCCGGAGCGTGTGATGAAGTGTGAAGGTGTTTTGCCGGGCACGCGATACGCCGTGGATTCGTACCTCGATCTGGTGCGCAACTATACGTTTCTGGAAGCGGTCGCGTCGTCATTTACAGAATTGTTCTCTCCCACGCTTATCTCGCTGCGCATGGAGAAGCTGAGTGAGCATTATCCATGGATCGCGGGCGCGCTCGATTACTTTCAGGCACGCCTGACGCAGGCTCCGGAGGACATCGAGTTCGCCTTCCACTGGGTCTACGGCACGGCTAAGACCCGCGAACAGCAGGAAGCCGCGCTCAATGCACTACGTCGAAAATGCGACATCCTGTGGGCGCAACTAGATGCCTTGTACTTTGCCTACGTGGAACCCGGATGGCCCGCTCCTGGCGCCTTTCGCATCCCTCCTCATATTGAGGAGCCGTGAATGCCACAGCTTACCGAAACCAGCCTGCCTAGTTTGTCAGCGGGCTGCCGCGTACAAGGGCGGGACGGTGTTGCGACGCTACTCTTCCCCGAAGGTGCGATTAAGTTGCAGGGCACAGCTCTCAGCATCGTGCAATTGTGTGATGGCACTCACACGCTCGCTGCGATGGTGGCAGCGCTGGCCGAAGGCTACTCTGCCGATGCGGAACGCATCCGCGCGGATGCGGTGACATTTTTAGAGAGATTACACACCAGAAGGATTGTGGACTACTAAATGGCCCCGCCCCTGCTAGCCATTATTGCCGAGCTGACCCATCGCTGCCCTTTGCGCTGCGTGTACTGCTCCAACCCCGTGGAACTCGACCATCGTGCGACTGAACTGCTCACCGAGGACTGGCTACGAGTCTTCCGCGAGGCTGGCGTAATGGGTGCCTTGCATGCGCACTTTACCGGGGGCGAACCCTTGGTGCGCCCCGACCTGGAACTACTGATTCGGGGCGCGCGTGCGGCGGGACTGTACACCAACCTGATTACCTCTGGCATTCCACTTTCCGAAGAACGCTTCCACGGACTGCTAGAGGCGGGACTCGATCATCTGCAACTCAGCTTTCAGTCCGATGAACCGGGACTTGCGGCTGAGATTGCCGGGCGCGATGCGCTGGAATCGAAGCTAGCACTGGTGCGGCATATTCACGGCAGCAAGGTCGCCTTCACCGCCAACTTGGTGGTTCACCGGAAAAATCTCGACCGGCTTGACGCTATGCTGCGGTTTGCCGAGTCACTCGCTCCCCAGCGCATTGAAGTAGCCCACGTGCAGTATTACGGCTGGGCTTTCGTCAACCGCGCCGCGCTGTTGCCAACGCGCGTGCAGCTGGAGGCAGCCCAGGCTACCATCGCTGGCTTTACCCAGCGCACGCAGGGTCGCATTCGCGTGGACTATGTGGTGCCGGATTATTATGCCCGTTATCCGAAAGCCTGCATGGGGGGCTGGGGCAATCGCATGATTCTGGTAACTCCAGAGGGTAAAGCTTTGCCTTGCCATGCAGCCGCAATACTGCCTGGCCTTGTATTCGAGAATGTCCGGGAAAGGTCGCTGGCCTGGATATGGGAGCAATCAGCCGCGTTTCAAAAGTATCGCGGCGAGGACTGGATGCAGGAGCCGTGCCGCAGTTGCGAACGCCGTACCGTAGACTTTGGTGGCTGCCGCTGCCAGGCGTTTATGCTGACTGGAGACGCACGGGCCGCTGATCCGGTATGTCAGCTTTCGCCCCAGCGCGTAACAGTGGACGCATTGCTGAAGCAGACCGAAGACCATACGCCAGAGCCTGCGCCGCTTTGGACATACCGCGTGAATCCGATTTGAACGTTTGACCTATATGCCGTTCGATACTCGATAAAGCAAAGAGCGGAGAGAATTCTCCGCTCTTTGCACTACAAGACTTTACCGACCACAGGAACAAACTTATCCCTTGCTGGCGCGGAACTTCGCCCAGCGAGCCTTCTGCGCCGCTGCAATCTTGCGGCGTGCGGCCGGGGAAAGAGTGCGCTTGCCTGCGGACTTAACTGCAGCAACCGCCGCAGGAGCAGCCACAGCGGCGGTACCCTTGCTGCGCGCCCAACGGGCACGCTGTGCAGCCGCGATCTTGGCACGCGCCGCAGCGGATAGGGTTCGCTTGCCGGACTTCTTGGCAGGAGCAGCGGCAGCGGGGGCAGCCGGAGCGGCAGCCGGAGCGTCGCCTTTGCTACGCGCCCAACGGGCACGCTGTGCAGCTGCGATCTTGGCGCGCGCGGAGGCGGACATGGTTCGCTTGCCGGACTTGCCTTTCTTGGCGGGGGCGGACGATGCTGCGGACGGGGTGTTGGCAGCACTGCCAGCTACACGAGTAAGGACTGCTATGGCCGAGTTGAGAGTATCCAACTGCTTCTGCGCCTGATCGCGCTCTTGTTGCAGTTGATTTAGTGCCGAGTGCAATGTTGACATATCACTTCTCCCTAGGGTCTGAGGTGAACATCTCTCCTGAATCTGGGTATTAGTATTGCACTTTTTACCAGCGCTGGCTAACTCGAACTGGCTCCAAAGGTCGTAGGGGCAATCCAGGACGCACTTTGCGGGGTTGGCATTGCTCTCGGCGTCACCGTGCAAGTAGCAGGCAAAGCTAGAAAACGGCAGGTAAATTGTGGACCCAAACAACCCATCTCTTACGAAACCTTCTTGTCAGAAACTGCTCTTCACGCTGCTTAAGCTATAGGACAGCAATCATGCGCTTAAGCTTCAGGGTCAGCACTCCAAGACGGCATCACACCAGCTTGGGCGCGAGATATTTGGCAGCGCGACTGCTTGCACTTGGGATGCACCATAGTCCCTGAGCTTGCTGGAAGCAAAGTCCAGAGGAAGCACTTGAGCGGATGTGTACCCCGCCGAGCAGCAGCGAGACTAAAGAGAGAGCGATTATTTAGAAAACTACTGCCGGAAGGATTGGAGGCGCGGGTCGGGATCGAACCGACGCATAAAGGTTTTGCAGACCTCTCCCTTACCACTTGGGTACCGCGCCTTGGACTTCGTACTGAACAGCCTAGATTCTTAGGTTAGAACGCCGGGGCCGCGCTTGTAAAGGAAGGCACCGAAGGCCGCCAGATGCAAAAGGCCCACGCGAGCGCGTGGGCCTTGGTAGTCGCATCTCAAGCAAGCTCCCCCGCGCTCGATTTCTCGAATGCGGCGGCGACAGTGAACCTAGCGGCCCTTCTCTGCTGGATTTTCGCCCTGTTCGTTATTTTCGTTGTCGAAATGGTCGCCGGGGAAGCTGCCGCACGGACTTTGGCCACCACCGTGTCCACCGCCGAAACCAACGCTTCCGCCGCCGAAACCTGCGCCTCGTCCGCCACGCTGGCAAGACTGCAATCTCTCCTGTTGCGCCTGGCTAATGATGCCGCGAATCTGCTGCTGGGTTTGCTCGTGAATCTGGCGGATGCGCTCCTGCCGTTGCTGCCGGGTCAGCGAGGTGTTGGCACAAAGAGCTTCAATCTCCGCCTTGGCCCGCTCACGAATGGAGCGCGCCTGCTGCATCGCGCTACGCGTAACACCCGCCTGCTGCAAGCATTGCTGCCCCTGCTGATTGCGGCCCGCACCTTGGCGTCCAGCGGGATATGTCCGGTTCGGGAAACCTGTTTGTGCTGCCAACGGGGCGGCGAGCAGAACCGCACATAATGCTGCAAAATACGCCTGATTCATTTTCATCTCGGTAAATCCTTTCGCTCGGGGCGGGGCTGCCAAGAAAAACCCTAGTGTAGCCCATAAGTTGCGCGCGGTCACTCCAAACGACGCTAAGGCAACTAGGCCAAGCCGACTCGGCGACCACAAAAGTGGCCCAGAAATACGAAAGCGGTTGGGGCCAGCCACCCCAACCGCTCTCGCTCGATAGACATTCCCCAAATTCGCGGGCACCTTCTCTTTCGGCTCCATGGGAGCGCGTTGGAAAAGTATGCAAAGCATGTGCCGATTGCTACTGCGTGTCCGTACCAGTTGCTGTCGGATGCTGTGCTTCTCTGGAGAACTCAGCCGAAGCCGCACTCCCGCAGTTCAAAGCAACGTTGCAATCCGTAAACAGCACCCGATGATGAACTCGCGAGACTCGAAACTCGAAGAGTTGCTGAGTGCTCGAAAGTTTCCTCTGCCTAAAGTTAGCCGAGCCAGCCTTGATGACTTGGCTGACTCCACGCTGTCGAGCTGCCCGCCAGCCCCGTTTCGCCTCGCCCTGCGGCATTGCGAACCGGCTGAAACTATTGCTCTGCACAGCGGTGAAACCTGCGCCGCATCGCTAAACCGGCAGCCTCCCCAAGGAGAACCGGAACCACGCAGACCCCATTCCGCCTGCCGCGCGAACCGTGAAGAACGTCTCACGCTTGCGTTGGATTAATAGTGCATCGCCAGGAAAATCCGGGCAATGGGAATGTGAGGCCGCGCTGTGGGAAAACTGTGGAGACTGCGAACAACTTGTGATGGGGTGTGGAAAACGTGGACACAAGATAACGGCTGGAAAGTTAAGAGGGGCGTGTCTAGACCCCTCTGTGTCTTCCTGTAACTCTACGAACTACCCTTCCCGCGTGCCTTCCATAAACGCGCGTAGCTTACGCGAGCGTGATGGGTGACGCAGTTTCCGCAGGGCTTTGGCTTCGATCTGGCGTATGCGTTCGCGGGTTACGGCGAAGCTTTGGCCGACCTCTTCCAGAGTATGCTCGCTGCCGTCTTCGAGGCCGAAGCGCATCTTGATTACCTTTTCTTCGCGGGCGGTTAACGTGCGCAGCACTTCGCCGGTCAGCTCCTTCAGGTTCACGTTAAGCACCGCGTCCGACGGCGACACGATGGTGCGGTCTTCGATGAAGTCGCCCAGATGCGAATCTTCCTCTTCGCCAATCGGCGTTTCGAGGGAGATCGGTTCCTGCGCAATCTTCAACACCTTGCGCACCTTGGCTACAGGAATATCCATGCGCTTGGCGATCTCTTCGGACGAAGGTTCGCGGCCCATCTCCTGCACCAGTTGCCGCGAGGTGCGGATAAGCTTGTTGATGGTTTCGATCATGTGCACCGGAATGCGGATGGTGCGGGCCTGGTCAGCAATGGCGCGGGTAATCGCCTGCCGGATCCACCACGTGGCATAGGTCGAGAACTTGTAGCCGCGGCGGTACTCAAACTTGTCCACCGCCTTCATCAGGCCGATGTTGCCTTCCTGAATCAAGTCGAGGAATTGCAATCCGCGATTGGTGTACTTCTTGGCAATTGACACTACGAGGCGCAGGTTGGCTTCAATCAGCTCGCGCTTCGCCTGCTCGGCATCCATGTCTCCCTGGATGATTTCGCGCTGCGTCCGCTTGAGTTCCAGAAAGGTGACGCCGTGTTCCTGCTCGTGCTTTTCCAGCTCGCTGCGGACGTGGCGCGACTGCTTCTTGTATTCCTTTTTCTGCTCGTCGCTGCGAGTCGCGTCAGCCTTGCGTTCCAAGTTCTGCGCTTGCCGGTCGAGCGCGCGCATGCCCTCGATGGTCTTGGTGACCTTGTCAATCAGGTGCTTGCGCTCATTCGCAGTGAAGCCGAGCTTGCGCACAGACTGTGACGTCTTGATGACAGCGCGCGCCAGCAGGAAGCGGTACTTGCGGTAGTCCTTGGGCTTCTTTTTCTGCGAGACGCCAGCAAATTTTTCCTGCTGGACGCCGACCTTCTTATAGAGTTTGCCTAAGTCGTCAATCTTGGCCGTAAAATCGCGCAGCCTCTTTTCGACGATCTCTTCGGTGATCTCTTCTTCATCGAAGGTCACCACTTCCTTGATGGAGCGGACGCCCTTCTTTAGATCCTCGCCCATCTCAATCAGTTCGCGGATAACGATGGGCGAACGCGACAGGGCGCGCAGCACACGGTTCTGTCCGCGCTCGATGCGTTTGGCGATTTCGACTTCGCCTTCGCGGGTGAGCAGTGGCACTGTGCCCATTTCGCGCAGGTACATGCGAACGGGGTCGTTGGTCTTTTCCAGCGCGCCGGGGCTTAGGTCGAGGTCAACGTCCTCGCCGCCTTCAAAGTCGTCGCTGCGCCGGTCGGTCTTTGGGCTTTCGAGTACGTCAATACCCTGCGTGCCAATGGTAGCCAGCAGGTCGTCGAGGTCGTCGGGCGATTGAATGTCGTGCGGCAGCAGGTCGTTGACCTCGCTGTAGGTGAGGTAACCCTTTTCTTTGCCGACATCAATCAGCTTTTGGATATCGTCTTCGTATTTTATGTCTTTTTCGTCTACTTCTTCGTCTAGGGCCAAAACAGGCAGCCTTTCCCGCCGCAATCCCGCTGTGCGGGATGCAGCTACGCCTAATAAATTGGTGGGAGTTGGCAGAATTTTGCGACCGCCGGGCGGAAACTCACGGAGTCTGACGCGCACACTCTCAAAGTGTCGGGCGTACGGATGGAGCGCCTGGCTGGAGCCGTATTCGGACACACCTTTCCCACAAGGGTGTCAACAGAGTTTTAGATTACCTTAAAACGCGAAAAGTTGCACGAAAATTACAAAAAGACGCAGAATCCCAAGTTGACTTCGCGGCGCTGCAACACTAGCCTCAAGCAGCTCATGATTTTTGGAGAAATTGACATGAAGACAAGCTATTTTGTGTGCACTTCCACCCTACTACTGCTCTGTGTTGCCGCTTTTTCGTCGGTCGCAACGGCTCAAGATCATAGCTCGATGGCTATGCCGATGGCGGCACCCAAACTCGGCACGGTGCACTTCCCGATTTCGTGCTCGCCAGCGTCGCAGCAGCAGTTCGAGAGCAGTATTGCCCTGCTGCATTCGTTTGAGTATGAGAGCGCGAAGCTGGGCTTTGCCAAGGTGGTGGAAGGCGAACCCAAGTGCGCGATGGGCTACTGGGGACAGGCGATGAGTCTGTATCAGCAACTATGGGGTCGGCCCAACTCAGGCGACCTGAAGCGGGGCCGCAACTGGCTAAAGCATGCCAAGTCGCTGAAGCCAGCCACCCAGCGTGAGAAGGACTACATCACGGCCTCGCAGGAATTTTTCCACGACAATAGGGAAAAGACTTACGACAAGCGCGTAGCTGCCTATAGCGGAGACATGGGCAAACTGGCGGCGAATTATCCCGAGGACACGGAAGCTTCGGTGTTCTACGCGCTTTCGCTACTTGCTGCTGCACCGCCGCGTGATCCCGAGCTTAAAAATCAGCATGAAGCGGCGAATATTTTGCTGAAACTGTTCGACAAATATCCCGACCATCCAGGCATCGCGCACTTCATCATCCACAGTTGCGATCATCCTTCTATGGCTGCCATGGCGCTGCCCGCTGCGCGCGAGTACGCCGCGATTGCACCGGCCTCGGCCCACGCGGTGCACATGCCGTCGCATATCTTTGCCCGCGTAGGCCTGTGGCAGGACGCCATTACCTCGAACGAGGCGGCGCTGAAGGTGGCAGACCAGATGGCCGCGATGAAGTTGCATGTGCTGCACCATGAGATGCACTCGCGGGACTACCTGAACTACGCGTACCTGCAGATTGGCGACGACAAGTCCGCGATGGCGCAATATGACGCGTTTAAAGCCATCACCAACGATCAGGCCACCGGCGGGCTCCGGGACCGGCGTGACGAGCTGTTGCAGGAAATAGCAGCGCGCTATGCCATTGAACACCGCGACTGGAAGACCGCTGCGTCCCTACAGCCCATTGCCGATTCCAAGCCCGAGGCCAAGCTGGAAACGTATTGGGGACAAGCCGTGGGCGCGGGGCATTTGCATGACGTTGCCGCCGCCAGCGACGCCCGCAAGAACCTAGACGCCGCGCTGACAGAGATCCGCAAGGGCAAGGACGCCTACATTGCCAAGTTTCTGGTGGACGAGGAAGACGAAGTGCGGGCGTGGGAAGCCTATTCCGCAGGGAAGAATGACGATGCCCTGAAGATGATGCGCGAGGTGGCTGACCGGCAGGACAAGATCGGCAAGGGCGAAGCCGCGCTCCCCGCGCGCGAATTTTTGGCGAGCATGCTGATGGAGCTGGGCCGCACGCAGGAGGCCCTGGTCGAGTATCAGGCCGCACTGAAGAGCGACCCCAACCGCTTCGCCGGCTTGTATGGTGCCGCTCACGCGGCAGCGAAGTTGGGCCAGAGCCAGCAGTCGGCCGATTACATGGCACAACTGCTCAAGAACTGTGCTGAGTCGCATTCGACGCGGCCAGAGTTGGCTGAGGCGAAAATGGTTGTGGCCGCGCGCTAGACTGTGTCGAATCACCGAGCGAAAAACGAAGTTGACTTGCGACATGACTAGTCATATAACTAGTCATATGACTAGTCAGACCAAGCTCGTACAGCACGTGTGGAAGCTGTATGACGCTAAAGCGCGCTTCAGCGAGTTCCTCGACACCACTTTGCGCGAAGGCCCACAAGTAGTGTCGCGTCGTGGCGTCGCCGAAGCCGTGTTAGTTCCGATTGACGAATGGGAGAGGGTGCAGCGAGCCAAGAAACCCGACCTTAGGGACTTTCTGCTGGGCCCCGGGCCCCGCTTCGAACTGGAGATTCCGCCTCGGCGCACCTATCACAGCCGCCCCCCCGTGGAATTCGAGTAACCCCTCGTGTACCTGCTAGACACCAATGTCATCTCTGAAGTCCGCAAGCCCAAACCTCACGGAGCGGTATTGGCATGGCTTGCCTCGTTGCCAAAACACCAAGTCTTCTTGTCTGCCGTAACGATTGGTGAATTGCAAACAGGAATTGAGTTGACCCGACGGCAAGATCCAGCCAAAGCGGATTTGATCGAAGCCTGGGTTGAGATGATTCTTTTCGAATACGTCGTTATACCGATGGATAGCGACTGCTTTCGGCAATGGGCCAAATTCATGTCCGACCGCTCGGGCGACCAGACGAATGATGCGATGATCGCCGCTACTGCCCGTGTCCACGGCCTTACCGTCGTCACCCGCAACGTTCGTGACTTTGAACCATTCGACGTACCGGTGCTTGACCCGTTCGCTAACCCGCAAAGCTAACCCGCGCACCTAATTGCGCTCTTCCCGATCCAACTCCGTCTTCTCCCGCAGAAGACGCATGAGTTCGGCCGCATCGCCTTTCCGTTCGGCTTCACGAATCAGCGCATTCAACTCTTCCTTACGCTTGATATAGACGCGGCCTCGCAACGCGCTCACCGCGGCTTCCAGCAATTCCGGAGTCAGCACTTCGTTCTCGTCCATCAACACCGACGCCAGCAGTCGCCGCTCCGCATCGCTCGCCGCCAAAGCCATCGGATCGCCGCGTTCCTCTGCCGTCATCAGCGTGTGTAACAGGGGTTCGGTGGCCAGCCCTTCCGTCAAGCGCTCATCTTCCAGAAAGAAACGCGCCTGCCGCGCCGGATCGAATGGCTCGTCGGTGCCTTCGCGGGCCGAGACGCGACCTTCCCCATCGTTCAATTCGCCTGCCGTGGCCAACGCGCGAATCAGAATGCGCTCAGCATGTGTCACCGATGACTGTGGCGGAGCCTGCACCGACTTCGTTCCGCGATTCACCGCTGCGTGTCGCAGTTCCTGTCGCAGCACGCCCGAATCAATCCCTAGCTTCTGCGCGATCTCTTGCGCCAGTTCGTCCCGCACAATGCGGCTAGGCACGCGCTGCAAGTGCGGCAGCAGAAAGTTCAGCGCCGCTACTTTGCCCTCCGCCTGACGCACCGGAAATTGGCCCTGCGCTCGCTCGATCAAATACTGAAAATATCGCGGAGACGTCTTGAGCGCTGCCGCATATGCCCCCGCACCTTTTTGCCGGATGAACAAGTCAGGATCGAGTCCCTGCTCCAGTGTGAGCACCTTGATCTCGAACTCTTCTTCCACCAGCAAGCCGAGGGTGCGCTCCGCCGCTTTCGCTCCCGCGTTGTCGGGATCGAAGTTCACCACAATCTTTTTGCTGAAGCGACCCAGTAGCTTGGCCTGCGCCTCAGCGAACGCGGTGCCCGAGCTGGCAATCACATTGCGGAAGCCCGCGGCAAACACCGAGATGCAGTCCATCTGCCCCTCGACCACGATCGCGTAATCGAGCTCTTTGATCGCGGCCTTGGCCTGATGCAGATTGAACAGCACGCGGCCCTTGGAGTAGATCGCCGTCTCCGGCGAGTTCATGTACTTGGGCCCGGCCTTGGCGTCGGTGGAAAGTGTGCGTCCAGTGAACGCGATCACCTTGCCGCTCTCGTTGCAGATTGGAAACATTACCCGATTGCGGAACTTCGCATACATCGCGCGCAGCGCGGGCTTTGCAGCGGAATCCTCTGCCGGGTCGTAGGCCGAAGACTCGCGACTCGACACTAAAGACTGAGGACTGGCAACTGGCAACTGGCCGCTGGCAACTTCTTCCTGCTTCCACGAGAACAGCCCACTCTCTCGCAGCACCTCTTCCTCAAACGATCCCTTGAGCGCGTCGCGCAGCAGAAAGCCCGAATCCGGCGCGTAGCCGATGCGGAAGGCGCGAATCATCTCTGGAGAAAGCCCGCGTCCCGCGAGGTACTCGCGCGCCGCAGCCGCTTCCGGACGCTGCAATTGCGCCTCAAACCACGCGGTCGCGCGCTCGTGCAGATCCATCAGCACCATGCGCAGGCGCGCTTCCTTGGCCTCCTGCGGGCCGCTGTAGGTCGTCTTGGGCAGCGGGATGTTCAGCTTGCCGGAGAGCGACCGCACCGCCTCGGGAAAGGTGATGTTCTCGATCTTCTGCACGAAGCTGAACACGTCTCCTGAGGCGCCGCATCCAAAGCAGTGATAAAACTGCCGCGTGGCGTGGACGGAGAACGACGGCGACTTCTCCGCGTGAAACGGACAAAGCCCTGAATAATTCTGCGCCCCGGCTTTGCGCAGCTTGACGTAGTCGCCAATGACGCGAACGATGTCAGCCTGCTGCTTGACGAGTGCGGCGAAGTCGGTGGGTGCGGGCATGGGGGTGGAGATCGCTACCTTAGGCACTTGAAGGTATAGCAGAATGATGCCAGACTTGGTATCAACCATCATGACACCCGTTTTCACATTTTACGAGTTCTTCGCAGGTGGTGGTATGGCGAGAGCCGGTCTCGGCAATCATTGGCAATGTCTGTTTGCGAACGATATCGACGAGAAGAAGTCGGCAACATATCGGTTGAACTGGGGCGGTGCGGAGCTTCTGGTGAAGGACATCAACCGAGTATCCGCGAACGAACTGCCGGGGCAGGCCGATCTAGCTTGGGCATCGTTCCCCTGTCAGGATCTGTCTCTCGCTGGCAGCTACAAAGGGATCGGTGCAGCGAACGAAGGAGAACAGACCCGATCCGGAACGTTTTGGGCCTTTTATGATCTGATTTGTCGGTTGCGCAAGGTGAAGAGAGGACCGAGACTTATCGTCCTTGAAAACGTCTATGGAGCACTCACCGCACACGGAGGCAGGGATTTCGAGGCGATCTGCGGCGCAATTTCAGGAGCAGGCTACCGCCTCGGAGCCATTATCGTGGACGCCAAACTGTTTGTACCGCAGTCTCGTCCCCGCCTGTTCATCATCGCCGTTGATCGGGCAATCCCGATCCCGGATGAGCTGCAAGCGTTCAACCACAGTGCTCTCTGGCAACCGCAAGCCTTGGCACGAACCGTCTCGGCGTTGCCTTCGCAAATCGCGCGAAATTGGATTTGGTGGAATTTGCCTACACCCCCGCCGCTGCGCGTCAGCCTCTCGGACGTCGTGGAAGAGAACCCGACTGGTGTCGAGTGGCATTCGAAGCGCGAAACCGACCGTCTGCTCTCCCTGATGGACGATGGAAATCGCGAGAAGGTCGATAAAGCTATGCGCCTGGGCAAGATGGTCGTTGGCACCGTTTATAAGCGCACCCGCCAGAATGAGGAGGGCAACCGAGTCCAACGCGCAGAAGTGCGTTTTGACGGCATCGCGGGGTGCCTCAGAACCCCAACGGGGGGGTCATCTCGCCAGACGATCATCATTGTCGAAGGCCGAAAGGTGCGGTCGCGTCTGCTTTCCCCGAGAGAGGCTGCGCGCTTGATGGGTTTGCCCGATACTTACAAGCTACCCTCGAAGTACAATGATGCCTACCATATTGCAGGAGACGGCGTCGTAGTTCCCGTAGTTAGATACCTAATCGATCACCTTGTCGAGGAGTTGCTTGGCTCCCAATCAGACCAAATCCGCGAGACCCGCGCCGCTAGTTGATCCGCCGAGAGTCCCGGAGGCCTTAGTTCGATTTGCTGCAGAGTCCACGACGCGCCAAAAGGGCTTCCTCGCTCTGATGCTCTTGATCACAGAGAAGGCGCTGACAGCTGGCTTGCCCCTTGATGCCGACTCGCTGCTTACCACAAGCGGCGGCCAGGTTAAGGGCGCTGGCAAAGCCCCAGTCCAAACGATTTTGCGGCGATTTGGAATCACTAAAACCTTGGCACAAGAAGGATCAAGAACAAGTCGCGGCAGCATAGCGAACATGCGCAACTACGTCATGTTGTTAAACGCGATTCACGAGCAAGATTCGACACTTGAGGTCAAAGAGATTCAGAGGTTTTGGGTATCGAAGGTAAAAGTGTTCTTTGATGCACAACCCTTCAAGCTGAGCATCGACGAGAGCAAGACTTTGAGGCACGCCCTCCGCGCACTCATGAAAGTCGCGGAGGATCGCCAAAGGCAAGCCGGCGGAGCGATGCTGGTCCGGACGGTTATGCAGCATCTGGTCGGAGCTAAGCTGGAGATCGTCTTCGGGCCAGGATCGGTCAGACACCACGGGGCGAACGAGAGCGATCAAGATCCTTCGCGAAGTGGGGATTTCGACATTGGGGACGCATCTATTCACGTATCGTCGCATCCCACCGAGTCGCTGCTTGAGAAATGCAAGGGCAACATTGAGGCTAACAAGCGGCCCATAATAGTTACGACCCGTGAGCGCGTTGGTGCTGCAGAAAATAACGCGGCACTATTTGGAATCGAAGATCGGGTAGAGGTGATCGAGTTCGAGCAGTTCCTTGTGGCAAACCTTCACGAGCACGGAAAATTCGAGTCCAAGCAACGATCGTTGAAAACAGGCGAACTTATAGCGCCTACAACCGAATTATTGACGAACATGAAACCGACCCAAGCCTTAAGATCCAAACCGGCAAAGAAAAATAAGCACCCTGAAACTAGCCAAGCAGCATTCCCCTACCCCCGCATCTGCACCACGGTTGCGCCGCCGCCGCCTTCGTTTTGGGGGGCTTCGGTGATCTTTTCTACGTGGGGGTGGGTGGGGAGCCAGGCGCGCAGGGCGCGGCGCAGCACGCCCATGCCCAAGCCGTGGATGACGCGGATGCGCGGCAGTCCGGCGAGGTAGGCGTGATCGAGAAAGCGCTCGACCTCGGGAATGGCTTCGTCCACGGTGTGGCCGATGACGTTGATTTCGCTTTGCGGCGACCCGGCGCTGTCGGCCAGCATGGCTCCGCGCACGCTGCTGCCGGGGGCGCTCGAATTAAGTGAAGTGCGTCCGCGCTCTTCGTCCGTCGCCAGCTTTACGCTGATGCCGCGCGCACGCGCCGCTTCGACCGGGCTTAGCGTGATCTGCGCCGCATCTTTTCCGCTGCCGGTGAGCACCTGGGCGATGTCGTCGCGGCGAATCTTCATTCGCATCTTCATCGCGCCCATTTCGACTTCGAACGTGTCTGCATCCACCTGCCGCTTGACGACAGCCGCCTGTCCGGTGGACTTGAGCTTCACCGTGTCACCCTCGTTCACGTGCTTCACAACTTGCGGCTGCGCGTTGGGGTCGCCGATGTCCGCTCCGGTGGAGTGCGCCACGACGGTCTGGTCAAACTGCTCGCGGAACTCGCGGCGTAGCTTGGCCACGCGGCGTTCGGCGTCCTTGGTGAGTTTCTGCGCGGCAGCTCGCTCCTGCACCGCGCTCACCGCCTCGCGCGCATGATATTCAAAGTCGCGCAGCAGGCTCTCCAGCTTCTTCTCCATCTCGCGTGTCTTGGCCTGTAATTCGCGGCGGCCTTCGGTGGCGAGCGCCGATTTTTCGCGCTCCAGCTCGGCTTCGCGTGCGGCCATGCGACCACGTTCCATCTCCAGTTCGCGCAACGTGGTGTGCAGGCGTTCGAGGAACTTCGCGACATCTTGCGTTTGCGTACTGAGCCGCGCGCGCGATGCGGCGATGATCTCCGGGTTCAGTCCCAGCCGCTGGGCGATGTTCACGCCCGCCGAAGCGCCCGGGACGCCGATGCGCAACTCGTACGTCGGCTGCAGCGTGGCTTCGTTGAAGCCGACTGCGGCGTTCACCACGCCGGGCGTGTTTTCCGCATACACCTTGAGCGACGTATGATGCGTCGAGATCACGCTAATGCAGGCGATGTTGCGGAAGTGATCAGCAATGGCCACAGCAAGCGCAGCGCCTTCTTCAGGATCAGTGGCCGAACCAAGCTCGTCGAGCAGAACCAGCGAGTCGGGCGTTGCTGCCCGCGATATGCGATCAATGTTGGTGACATGCGCGGAGAAGGTGGACAGGTTCTGTTCGATGGATTGATAGTCACCGATATCAGCATGCACCGCGTCGAAGATGGGCAGCTCGGCACGATCGGCGGGCACTGGAATGCCTGACTGCGCCATCAATGCCAATAGTCCCAGCGTTTTCAGTCCGACAGTTTTGCCACCAGTGTTGGGGCCTGAAATAATCAGCTGGCGCTGCACTGGCTTGTTTGCTTCGTGCAGCAGCTCCAAACTCAGCGGGACAACGCTCTTGCCTTTGGCCCGCAGGTTGCGCTCGAGCAGGGGATGCCGCGCCAAACTCAGTCGCAACTGCACCCGCGCTTCACCCACGCCCAACGTACCCGCCAAATCTTCTCCTGTAGGCTCCGCCAGCATCACGGGCATAACGCAGTCGTAATCTTCTGCGAAACGCGCCTTCACGGTTTGCAATTCGAGTTCAGCGAGCACGTCTCGCGCCGCTAGAATTGCGTCCGCGTGCTCCCCGAGTTGCCGCGTCATCTCCAGCAGAATACGATGAATCTCACCCTGTTCTTCGTCGAACAGGCGGACGAGTTCGTTGTTCTGCTCAATCGTCTCCATCGGCTCGACGAAAACGGTTTGCCCGCTGGAACTGGTACCATGCACGACGCCTGGCACGCGCCGCTTCTGCTCCACCTTCACGGGAATCACAAAGCGATCACTGCGGATGGTGATCAGATCGTCCTGTGCCACGCCGTCGTCGGAGAGTTTGCGGAGGTTGGCACGCAGCGACGCTTCGATCATGCGGCGTTGCTTGTCTATCTCGCGACGAATGCGCGAAAGTTCCGGCGAAGCCTTGTCGTCGAGCGAGCCATCGGGAGAAATCTTGCCGCGGAAGAATCGTAGCAGTGGATTGAAGTCTGCAATGCCTGCGGAAAGCGCAGGCACGGCGCGCCAGTCGCCGCGCATGTTCGCGGGCGGATTCAGGCTCAGGTCGCGCCACTCGGCAGCGCGCTCCAGCACGCGCAGCAGGTCGCGAATCTCGGTGGTCTCCAGCACCGAGCCTGCGATGCGCGCCTTCAGCGCAAGTTGCCGCGGGTCAATCAGTCCGGCGAATTCGAATCGGCCACCCGCGCGGCGATACGCGCGAATCTCGGCAGTCAGCGCATGCTGCGTAGCGATCCATTGGCGATCACGCGAAGGTGCCAGCGCCGCCAACCGTCCTTCGCCCAATGGCGAACTTACGTAGCCTCGCAGCAGTTCCCGCAAGGCTTCATACTCCAACACGCGGGTGCTGGAATCGCTGGAAAACCCTGCGGACACAATATCGTTTGGCAAAGCGCTCACTATTTGATCGTACAATGCTCGACGGGTGTCAACCCCTATCCCGAAGCAAGCGGGAACCGCGCTAGCCCGGCGGGATGCGCCAACCGGCAGTGGCCGCACGTGGGGCAACGGGCAGCACAATGGCGATTACAGCACCACCCTCTTCGCTGTTGGCGGCGGTAATCTGTCCACCGTGTTCCTGCACCACACCGTAGGCGGCACTCAAGCCCAAGCCTGTTCCCTTGCCCACCGGCTTGGTGGTGTAAAACGGGTCAAACACGCGTGCTGGGTCGGCGATGCCCGGGCCTTCGTCGCAGAACTCCAGCCGAATCCTTTCGTCCTCTCGACGAGCCCGAATCAGTAACCTGCCGCCGGTTCCTTCCATGGCATCGAATGCATTCTGCATAATGCTCACAAAAGACTGCTGCAGCTGCTGGCGCGACCCAAGCACCGCAGGAAGATCGGCGGGAATCTGCAGCGCGATGCGTTCGTGGCCGGGCCCGGCCTGCAGCTCGAAAAACGGCGTCACCTGGCGGAGCAGTTGATCCAGATTCACTGGCTCTTTTTCCGCGGGAGACTGCCGGGAAAATCGCAGCAGTCCGGCCACCAGATCGCTGGTGCGCACGGCCTGTTTGCGAATCTTGTGAACCCAGGCTCTCGCCTCGGGCCCCAGGTCAGAGCGATCCTCCAGCAACTCCGAGTAGCCGAGAATCGCCGCGATAGGGTTGTTGATCTCGTGCGCGGCTCCAGCCGCCAACAAACCCACGGAAGCAAGTTTCTCCTTCTGCAGCAATGCACCCTGCAGGCTACGCATACGTTGCAGGTTGTTCTCGGAAAGTTCGAGTAACCGCAGCATCCCGCGTTCTTGCAGGTACTGCCGGGTGAAGACGATCAACCCCATAATGATCACCGTCACCAACGTGGCGGCCAAACGGAAAAAGCGCAACTGGGGTAGCGAGGGATCCCAATAGAGGGTCCACGCTCCGATGACGGGGACCGCCAGCATGGCCACAGCTGCCAATCGCGACGAGATGAAATCCGACCGCCGCGAGGCAGGAATCTGAACCTCCGCGATCAGGGCTTGCTGCCTTGCTCTGAGCGCTACCCAGCCCAGCCAGCACTGGCACGTCAGCAAAGCGGCATCCTCCAGCCCGCCAGAGGAATAGTACTTGCCTGATATGGCGAAGTTGGTGGCGGTCGCTCCGACAAAGTAGAGGATGCTTACCGCCGTCAAGTGACCGTAGATCGTGCGCCAAAGTCCGCGTGCTCCGAAGGCAGACCACGCCAGCAACACCACCACCAGGCCCGTTTCCAGGACGTAGAGCAGGTCGTACCGCCCAGAGGCTACCGACGAGTCGTGCGCAATAAACTCCGAGGGGATCACCACCACGGCGTACACATAGACCCAGAACACCAGCAGTAACTGAATGTCTATGAGCCGCAGCCAGAACATATGGCCTTCCGGACGCCAGTGCGGTCGCAAGGCAACCGCTCCCATGAACGGCACTACGTGCAGAAACAGAACCACGTCAAAAGGATCCACCACGGGCACCGGAGTCAGCGCCACTACCTCGTGAGATGTCCACGAGGCAGCGCTGGTGACCCACATCAAGCATCCGAGGGCCAGAAGTGCCCAAAACAGGCTCACCTCGCCGCGCGAACGCCGGGCATTGGCCGCGAACAGGCCCGTATTCATCATGCACACCAGCATGAATGGCACGTCGCCCGTGAATAGCCGGAGGTAGCTGCCGCGCGGTGCCAGCACCACCACCACTAAGCTGAGCAGCACCAACACAGCCGAAAGCAAGGCCCAATTACGTGGGGTCATTGGCATCGCACCGATTGTAGTGCGGTGGCGGCCCTCTGCCTATTCCTGTTTCAGGTTCATAAGCAGGGGAACCCAAGAAATCAGCCACAAGACGGCATCTCAGCTCCAGCTTTGCTAGAATTCGCCCATGGCATTCCCGATAACGCGGATGCGGCGGACGCGCCGCAATGAGGCTTTGCGTTCGCTGGTTCGCGAAACGCGTTTGTCTCCTGCAAGCTTTATCTATCCGTTATTCGTCTGCCCGGGCGAAGGTGTCCGTCGCGAAGTTCGTTCCATGCCCGGCGTGTTCAACCTTTCGGTGGACGAAGCCGTCAAGGAAGCCCACGAAGTTTCGGCTCTCGGCATCGGCGGCCTCATCTTGTTCGGCCTGCCGGAAACGAAGGACGAGACCGCAACCGGGGCTTGGGCGGACGATGGCATTGTGCAGCGGGCCACACGCGCGATTAAGCAAGCGTTGCCGAGTCTGCTCGTCATTGGCGACGTCTGTCTCTGCGAATACATGTCGCACGGCCATTGCGGCGTCATCGCCAAGTCAGGCAACGACTACGAGATCCAAAACGACGCCTCGCTAGAGATTCTTGCGAAGACAGCAGTTTCGCAAGCGCGCGCTGGCGTCGATATCATCGCGCCCTCGGACATGATGGATGGCCGCGTTGCCGCGATCCGCACTGCGCTGGATGCCGACGGTTTCGCTGACACTCCGATTCTCTCTTACGCCGCGAAGTTTGCCTCTGGATTCTACGGGCCGTTTCGAGAAGCAGCGGACTCCGCGCCCGCCTTTGGCGACCGCCGCTCCTATCAGATGGATCCGCCCAATCTGCGTGAGGCCATGCGAGAGATTGAACTCGATCTCGCCGAAGGCGCGGACATGATTATGGTAAAGCCGGCCATCGCTTATCTCGACGTGATTGCCGAAGCCCGCCGCCGCTTTGATGTGCCGCTCGCGGCGTATCAGGTCTCCGGCGAGTACGCCATGATTCAGGCAGCCGCCCATAATGGCTGGATTGATCGCGACCGCGTAATGATGGAATCGCTCACCGCCATTCAGCGCGCCGGGGCGAGCATCATACTGACTTATTTTGCCAAGGATGCCGCTCGATTGCTCGCGTAGCGGCCTGCTGACAATGAACCCTACGATTCCAGACGGCTACTCCGAACTCGCTCCCGGCAAGGTCGCATCGGTAGTGACCTACCTGGAAATGCGTACCCGTCCGGAACTGCCTGGGCCCACGGCACCAGCTGGGCTCGTATTTCGTCGGGTGACAAATCCTGATCTCGATTGGTACCGGATGCTTTATCGCCTAGTTGGTGAAACCTGGCTCTGGTTCAGCCGCCTGCGCATGAACGACGCCGAGCTCGCTGCGGTGATTCATGATCCTAAGATCGAAATCTATGTACTGTCTGCCGACGGACAAGAAAAGGGACTCTTGGAGCTCGATTTGCGCCAGTTCCCCGACATTGAGATCGCCAGCTTTGGCTTGGCTGCTGACATGATTGGGCAGGGTGCGGGACGCTATCTGATGTCCGAGACCCTGCGTGCCTCGTGGTCACATCATCCCAGCCGCGTCTGGCTGCACACTTGCACAATTGACTCGGCCCAGGCTATAGCGTTTTACCTCAAGTCCGGATTCCTGCCCTACAAGCGTGCGATTGAAGTTTCTGACGATCCCCGCCTCACCGGCGAAATTAGCCCCACTGCCGCCCCTCATATTCCCGTGATTCGTGGCTGAGTCCAGCCTGCATTTTCGGACGCGAAACTGACAATGCCCCAGCCCTGTTCTAGAATCTTCTTTACGCCTTTTTGCATCCTTCATAGGGGAGACTACCTTGCCAGAAACTATTTATGACATCGCTATCATCGGAAGCGGCCCGGCAGGCTACACCGCCGCCATTCGCGCCGGCCAGTATGGCCTGAAGACCGCACTCATCGAAAAAGAAGACGTACTCGGCGGCACCTGCCTGCACGTCGGCTGCATCCCCACCAAGGCGCTGCTGTTCAACGCCGAGTTGTGGGATCACCTGAAGGAAGCCAAGGAGTTCGGGATTGAAGGCGTGGATGCACGCACCCTCAACTGGCCCGCCGTGCAGAAGCGCCGCCAGGACATCGTCAACAAACACGCCAAGGGCTTGCAGTTTCTGATGCGCAAGAACAAAGTGGACGTGATCCAGGGCTACGGCCGCCTCACTGGCGCAGCGAAGGACGGCATCCACACCGTGGAAGTATTTACCGAAGGCGGCGGCGGTGCAGCCGGAGACAACGCCTACATCAAGGCCAAGCATCTGATTCTCGCTACTGGCTCCGAAGCCCGCATGATCCCAGGCCTTGAACCCGATACCCGCATCCTCACCAACATCGAAATTCTTAGCCTGAACGCACTGCCCAAGTCGCTCGTCATTGTCGGCGCCGGTGCGGTCGGTGTGGAGTTCGCCTCGATTTACAAGTCCTTCGGCGTTGACGTCACGGTGCTGGAGATGCTGCCCCGCATCGTTCCGGTGGAAGATGAAGAGATCTCCAAAGAACTTTCACGTGTCTATCGCAAACGCGACATCAAAGTCCACACCAGCGCCAAGGTGGAAAAGGTCGAGAAGACGAAGGACGGCATCGCCGTCTCCTTCACCGTGGACGGCAAGTCGCAGAAGATCGAGGCCGACAAGATTCTCATTGCCATCGGACGCCGCCCTCGCACCGATAACGTCAACATTGAAAAGACAAAGATTCAGCTCGATCGCGGCTTTGTGAAAGTAGATCAATGGATGCAGACGGATGAGCCTGGCATCTACGCCATTGGCGACATCGTTGCCGGTTTGCCGCAGCTCGCTCACGCCGGAGGCATGGAGGGCATGGTAGCCGTCGCCAAGATCGCGGGTAAGTATGCCAAGCCAGTCGTTCCCAACCGCGTGCCGAATGCGACTTACTGCCATCCGGAAATCGGCAGCATCGGACTTACCGAAGCCAAGGCAAAAGAAGCGGGCTATGAAGTGAGGGTGGGTAAGTTCCCGTTTACGGCTAACTCACGTGCCAGCATCGTCGGAGCGCATGAGGGCTTCGTGAAGATCGTCAGCGACGCTAAATATGGCGAGATACTCGGCGTACACATCATTGGGCCGCAGGCGACAGAGATCATCTCCGAAGCCGTTGTCGCCATGGAACTGGAAGCCACGGCAGAGGATCTCGCTTGGACGATTCACGCCCATCCCACGCTCGCTGAAGCGATGCTCGACGGCGCGAACAGCGTGTTCGGCATGGCGATTAACGCGTAATAGGCGCATATTCTGAAGGATAAGGGCGGTCACTCGACCGCCCTTATATTTAGACACATCCATGACCACCTCCCGCATCGAAGCTTTTTCCGACGGCGTCATAGCTATCATTGTCACCATAATGGTGCTAGAGTTGCACACGCCCAACGGCACCACACCAGCTGCACTGTGGAAGCTCACTCCTGTAATCCTGGGCTATGTACTTAGTTTCGCCGTGACGGCGATCATGTGGGTCAACCATCATCACCTGCTGCACCACGCCCGTCATGCCAGCGCGTCACTGTTGTGGTCAAACAACCTGCTACTGTTCTGGCTGTCGCTGATTCCCTTTGCGACCGCGTATCTCGGGCAAAATCCGGCGGCACCATTTCCTGTTGCGCTCTACGGAGCTGTGCTCGCGTGCAGTGCTTACGCTTTCACTCTCCTGCAGTGGGTGGTGAACCGCCAGCACCAGAGCGATATCGAAATACAAGAATATAACGACCGCATGTTATGGAAGAGCTTTTACTCCTCCTCGCTCTATGCGGCAACCATCCCGCTGGCTTACATTTTCGTCTATATCTCGTTTGCCATCTTCGTCCTGATTCCACTTACTTACTTTTTACCCGAGCGGAAGCTCGCTGAGCACCGCGACTTAAGATAGGCTGATATTAGTGATTGCTGTTCTCCATCTCGGCATGCTCGACTATGCCACCACCACCCACCTGCAGCAGACGCTTGCCGACCTACGCAAGCAAGATCGCATTCCCAATACTCTGCTGTTGCTTGAGCACCCGCCTGTGATCACGCTGGGCCGCAACGCTCAAGCACTGAGCTCGGCGGAGAAGAATATCCTCGCCTCTCGCGAACAGCTTGCCGTGCGTGGCGTTGACGTGTTCGAGTCCAACCGCGGCGGCGACGTCACCTTTCACGGCCCCGGCCAGCTCGTTGGTTATCCCATCTTCGACCTGCGCACTTTTCCTCAACCCAATTCCACGCTGCCGTCGAAAACACTGGGCGCGGTTGAATTCGTCCGCCGCCTCGAAGAAGTCCTAATCCGCACCTGCGCCGATTTCGGCATTAGCACTCAGCGCGTCAAGGGACTTACCGGCGTGTGGACGCAGTCCAGCCCAGAGCGAAAGATTGCCGCCATCGGCGTCCACATCTCCAGAGCCGTTACCACGCACGGCTTCGCACTTAACGTGACGACTGCACTCGACTACTTCAGCCTGATCGTTCCCTGCGGCATTACCGATAAACCCGTTACCAGCATGACGCAAGAGTTAGGCCGCGAGATAGATATGACAGCCATAGAAGAATCCGTAACCCGCAACTTCGGCCGCGTATTTGGATCACAAATATTGTGGCTGGAATCGCTGGAAGCGCTGCTCGGATCGCAAGAAGGCAATAACGAGGATGACGGACTGTCGCTTGGCGTGCCACTCAAAACACCTAAGGCAATCAGACAATTGCTGGGCGAGGAAGATACTTTCGTCGTTTAGTAACTAAAATCGCTTTATCTTACTCGCGCCATCTCCACCGCCCGCATCAAGGCCTTGGCCTTGTTTACAGTCTCCTGATACTCCGTCGCCGGATCAGAATCCGCCACAATTCCTGCGCCTGCCTGTAAGTAGGCTTTGCCGTCCTTCATAACAATCGTCCGAATCGCAATGCACGAATCGAGATTGCCCGCAAAATCGGCGTAAAGCACCGAGCCGCCGTAGATGCCACGTCGTACCGGCTCCAGTTCATCAATAATTTCCATCGCGCGAACCTTGGGCGCGCCACTTAGAGTACCTGCCGGAAAGCACGCTGCCAGTGCATCGAGAGCAGTAAGTCCTCCGCGCAGCGTTGATTCCAGAGCCGAGACCAGATGCATTACGTGCGAGTACTTCTCCACCCGCATCAGGTCAGCCACCTTCACGGATCCATACTCACTTACTCGTCCTAAGTCATTGCGGCCCAAGTCCACCAGCATTACATGCTCGGCGCGCTCTTTTTCATCACTGAGCATAGCGCTGGCGAGCCGTACGTCTTCGGCTTCATCCTTGCCTCGCGGATGCGTCCCTGCAATCGGCCGGTACTCCAGCTTGCGCTTGCCGTCGGCTTGCATCGTCGCACGCACCAGCATCTCCGGCGAACTGCCCAGTACATCCACTTCGCCGGTGCGCAGATAGTACATATAGGGCGACGGATTCACCGTCCGCAGTGCGCGATACAGGTCAAACGGCGCAACTTCGGGCTCGAACTCGACCCGCCGCGACAGCACTACCTGGAACACATCGCCCGCAGCGATATATTCCTTGGCCTGCAACACGCTGGCCTCGAACTTCGCCTGCGAAGTCGCAGCCTTGATTTTCATCGCAGCGGATTTTAACTTGCCCGCGCGCTTGGCAGACGCTCGCCCCGAACCTTCCGTCCAGCGCAGCGACTTTAGCCCCACACCGAGCCGTCGCTCCAGCTTGGCGATATCCGCCACCGCGCGCTCATAGGCCTTGCGTGGACTCTCACGCTGCACGTCCGCCGCAGCAACGATGTGAATTTGATGGCGTAAGTGGTCGAAAGCGAGCAAGCGGTCGAAGAACATCAACTCCGCGTCGGGCACCGCGACGTCCTGCCGAGCGTGCTCCGGCAGTCGCTCCAATTGCCGCACGGCGTCATATGCAAAATATCCGACCGCTCCCGCCGTAAATGGAGGCAGGCCCTGCACCATCGCACAGCGGTGCTCGCCAAGCAGGTCGCGCACCAGCTCAAAGATGTTGCCACTGCGCACTTCGCGCTTGCGGCCCCGCCAAATCTCGATCCCGCTACCCTCGGCCCGCACCCGCATATACGGACGCACACCCAAGAACGAATACCGCCCAATCTGCTCCCCGCGCTCCACTGATTCCAGCAAAAACGCCTGCGGCTCCGCGTTCGTGCCAGCACCGGCAATCGCCAAAAATGCCGACACAGGCGTCAATAAGTCCGCCGCGACCGACTTCACTACCGGCACCAGCGTCGCCTCGCGCGCCAGCCGCGCAAACTCTTTGTACTCCGGAATCATGCCGCCCCTTTGTGTTCGAGAAAACCGCGCACCAACCAAGCACTCTGTTAATTATAGGTAACCCGCAATCGCTGGAGCCTCTCACCGCGGCCCGGGGTGCGTCCAATCGCCAGTCCACCCATACGGTTACCACGCCGTTTCCCCTGCGTAACCAAGGGTCGCTCCCTTTCGCGCCGATATGCCATTTAAGTGAAGGGAGTATCCAGATGCGATCGTCGTTACACCTGCTGCTTAAAGCCAACATCATTGCCACCGTATTGCTATTGTCAGGCTGCGGCACAAACCAGGCCAGACCAACACCCGTCACCAATGCTGTCCGCAACTATAACGGCACCGCCTCGGTTGGTGACTTCCTTTCCATCACCATTGACGCCACAGCCGGCACCATTGCGTACACTAATCGTTCCAACGGCGATACTGGCACCGTACCCTACACCGTCAACCCTGACGGAACCTACACCCTGAACGATCCCAACGGAAACCTGATCGCGGCCTACGAAGTGCCAGACTACGCCCTGCTGATCCAAGCGGCCAAGACTGGCCCAGACCACGCCACCCCTGCCCTCATCACAGCCGTCAACCAAGCCCCCATTTCCATCGCCACATGGGAAAACCATACCTATAACTACATGCAGTTCCGCACCAACTCCGGTGGACTGGAAGTAGGCTCAGTGGCGCTGGACGCGCAGGGCAACGTCAGCGTCAGTTCTTACTGGCCCTACGGCGCTGCATCCAACCAGAACTCGTTCCACGCGGGTGGCTTTCCCAGCTCCAACTTCCAGAACGATCCCTCGGGAACCTTCATCAAGCGCGACGACGGCAGCGGTGGGTTCGACTACATCTTTGGCACTGGCAACGGGGTTTTCGCCGTGGATACCGCCAACCGCGCCATCCTGGGGTTGCAACAGGCACTCAGCAAAGACTTTGACTCTTCTTTTGCCGGCACCTACAAGGCAATTTTCTACCAGAAAACTGATGCACATACCGGTCAAGGCAACGTAGAAACCGGCACCGCCAGTCTGGGCAAAGCAACCATAGCAATCACAGCTTCCGGCGATGTCACCGTCCAAGACGCCCAGGGCAACGCGGTGATCCAGACCACACTGACGCCTGTCGCTGACACCGCCTACTTGCAGGGCCAAGGCAAGCTCAACAACGCCTGCAATGGACTTTTTACATTCCGCATCACCACCGCCTCCAAACAGCAGGACGTGTTCGTCACTTTCCAGAACCATTCCTTGCTGTTTGCATCCTTCAGTACAGCACTGCCGCTCGCCCCAGGTAATTCCTACGATTACCTGTACGGCGTTGGCATCCGCTGACACCGCTCTCGCGGGAATGGCGCCTCGGCGTCCTTCCCGCACACCTCACCTGCACTTGCGTTAGCTCCACTCCCCTCTCTATACTTCTCAACTTGTGCGCCTTTCTCGCCCGGTAACGTCTCCTCGTTCTCAAGGGCAGGCCTCTATTCCTTCAAATTCTTCACGTTTCGCCATAATCCGGAGTTCACAATCATGAGCAACTTTGCATCACAAGAAGGCAATCCCTGGAAGTCCCAATCCGCGCGTTTCGAACTCGCCGCGCAAAAACTCAACCTCGATCCCGGCGTCTGGAAGATCCTCAGCCTGCCCAGCCGCGAAATCACCGTGTATGTTCCCGTCACCATGGACAACGGCAAGATTGAAGTCTTTACCGGCTATCGCGTGCAGCACAATGTGGCCCGCGGGCCGGGCAAGGGCGGCATCCGCTATTCGCTCGACGTCAATATTGAAGAAGTCCGCGCACTCGCTGCGTGGATGACCTGGAAGTGCGCCGTGGTAGACATCCCCTTCGGCGGCGCCAAAGGTGGCGTCATCTGCAATCCGCACGCGATGTCACAAGGCGAACTCGAGCGCATGACGCGGCGCTACACCGCTGAGATCATTGACTTCATCGGGCCTGACAAAGACGTGCCCGCGCCCGACATGAACACCAATCCGCAGACGATGGCGTGGATCATGGATACCTACTCCATGCACATGCACCGCACCGTCACAGCCGTCGTCACCGGCAAACCGATCAACATCGGCGGTTCGCGCGGACGCGTGGAAGCCACCGGACGCGGCGTGTGGGTCGTCACCGATGAAGCCATCAAAAAGCTGGGCATGAGCCGCCCCGACACCAGCGTCATTGTGCAGGGCTTCGGCAACGTCGGCTCGAACGCCGCCAAGCTGATGCACCGCGCTGGCTACAAGATCATCGGCGTAGGCGACATCAACGGTGGACTTATCAATCCCAAGGGAATTGACATCGAAGCCCTTCTCACTCACTACACAGCGAACAAGACTTTTGACGGCTTCGCTGGGGCGGACAAAATCTCTACCGCCGACCTGCTCACTTCGCAGTGCGATGTGCTGGTCCCCGCAGCCACCGAGAACGTCATCACCAGCCAGAACGCGGCCCAGATCAAAGCCAAGATTCTGGTGGAAGGCGCCAACGGCCCTACCACCGCTGCTGCTGACGACATCCTTTCCGCCAACAAGGTCTTCGTGATCCCCGATATCCTGGCTAACGCCGGCGGCGTCACCGCCAGTTACTTCGAATGGGTGCAGGATCGCCAAGGCTACTTCTGGAAGGAATCCACCGTGAACGAAGAGCTCGATCACATCATGCGCACATCGTTTGAGAACGTCGTGCAGTATGCGGAAAAACACAACGTGAACAACCGTATCGCGGCTTACATGCTGGCGATTGACCGCGTGGCATACACACTTCAGCAACGCGGGTTGTACGCCTAGAGCGCTCAGCCCGTCAATGCAACACCCTTTGGCCTACCTGCATCCTAGCGGGTGGGCAAATTGTTTCGGGGGGTATCTGCAATCTAGAGTTGACTCCGCGTCTTGCTGCTGTCATCATTAGTCGCCCTTGTCAAACAGGCCCGCAACGCCGGTAGAAGCCGCCCGCGTGCGGCTCGCCGAACATGCCCATGACCGTACTTGGGACAGCGTGGCGTTGCCTGACCTCAGTGATTTGAAAGTTGCACGCTGGGTTCTGCTTGCTTGGGAAATTCGATCAAGGAGAACGTACGCACCATGAAAAATCTTTTCAACCGTAGCCTAGCCACTCTGATCGTCCTGGGCCTCGCTTTCGCTGTCTCCGCCGACCCGGCATTTGCCAAGAAAAAGAAGAAGGCCGCCGATGACACCGCCGCAGCCGCGACCGACACCAAGGCAGCGGACGCCAGCGCGGACAAGCCTGCCCAGAAGTCGCGCAAGAGTAAGAAAGACAAGGACGCCTCTGCCGCGCCTACTGCTGCTCCCGCCGATGCCTCCATGCCTATGGAAAAGAAGTATCGCAAGAGCAAGAAGGAGGCCGCGGATGCCACACCTGCTGGTGGTGCTCCCGCCGCTTCCGCTGACGCTCCCATGCCTAAGGAAAAGAAGTCGCGCAAGAGCAAGAAAGAAAAGGAAGCGGCAGCGGCACCACCACCAGCCGCCGCTCCTGCTGCTTCCGCTGACGCTCCCATGCCCAAGGAGAAGAAGTCGCGCAAGAGCAAGAAAGACGCTGCGGCTGCTCCTGCCGCTGCCCAGGCGAGCACTCCGGCCGCTGCACCAGCAGCAGCACCTGCTGCCAAGCCAGCCGCCGCACCCGCCGCAGGCAAGAGGATGGCTCCCCGTCCAAGCAACAACGCCTCGGACACCGACATCGCCTCCGCCAAGTCTTCCGGCAAGGTCTGGGTCAACACCAGCACCAAGATTTACCATAAGGGCGGCCAGTGGTACGGCAAAACCAAAGACGGCAAGTTTATGACCGAAGCTGAAGCCAAGGCCGCAGGCTATACTGCCGCCAAAAAGGAGTAGTCAGATACCATGAAGACCACTGCGAATCGCATACTCATCACCCGCATTCTCACCGTAGCTCTCGCCCTCGGCATGCTTGGCAGCATGGGCTTCGCCCAAGCCGCTGCAGCCCCCGCCAAAGCGAAAGCCGCCAAGCCCGCGAAGGCTGCCAAAGCTGCTCCGGCACCCGCCGCTAATCTGGTGGATCTAAACACCGCCACCAAGTATCAGCTTTCGGCGCTGCCCGGCATCGGCGACGCCTACTCGCAGAAGATCATGGACGGCCGCCCCTACAAGGCCAAGACGGATCTCACTCGCAAGAAGATCGTCCCTGCGGCTACCTACAAGAAAATCGCCGCGCTGGTGATTGCGAAGCAGAAGTAGCAACCGGTTTTTATTTCGCCGAGCGGCGGTGGGTTAAACGTTGCCGTCCGCTCGGCCTTCCAACTGCACCTCATCGCATAAAATTCTTCAGGAGATACGAGTATGGGTTTATTCGACGAACTCGCAGGCGTAGCAGGTAGCCTGCTGGGCGGACAGGGTCAGGCAGGTGGCACCAATATGGGCGGTGCCGCTGGCGCTCTACTGCAGGCCATTAATGAGCATCCGGGCGGCATTCAGGGACTCGAAGCCGCCTTTCAACAAGGCGGCCTCGGCGGAGCCTTCAGCTCCTGGGTCGGCGGCGGCCCGAATCAGCCTGTTACGGGCGATCAGATCCAGGGCGTCCTCGCTAATAGTACGCTGCTCGATTCTTTCGCCGCCAAGGCTGGCATCTCGCCGGAGATCGCTCACACCGTGATGGCCCAGTTGCTACCGGTTGTGATCAACCACGTTACTCCCAATGGCCAAGCGCCAGCAGCAGGCACCGACCTGATGTCCATGGCTGGCTCGCTGTTGCAGGCCTTTACTCAGAAGAACGGCTGACGCTTTTATCCGCTCGACAAACCCGAGGGACGAGCCGCGCGCGCGTCCCTTTTCTTCGTCTGAAGTGAAATCCGTTGCGCATTGGCACACTTTCGATACACACAAAGATGCAGAGACGGTTGCCCCGTTCTTCGCCGTGCGTAATAATCTCCCTCTGGAACCTCCAGCTCATACGGATGCGCGATTGTGAACCTGCCCAACACCATTACGTTCTCGCGCATCATCGCCGTGCCGGTGATTATCTACCTTCTCGCCAGCGCCGAGTTCTCCAGTATCTACGGCATCAAGGAACTGGTCGCCAGCGCGATCTTCATTCTGGCTGCCATGACCGACGGTATTGACGGCTACCTCGCCCGCCGCAACAACCAGGTCACCACGCTCGGCATGTTGCTCGATCCGCTGGCCGATAAACTCCTGATCTGCGCGGTCTTCATCGCATTGGTGCAGTTCAATCCCGACATGGTGCCTGCCTGGGTCGCCGTCATCATTGTCGCCCGCGAATTTCTGGTTAGTGGACTGCGCACCATCGCCGCCAATGAAGGCTTTACCATCACCGCCAGCGAACTCGGCAAAGCCAAGATGATCGTGCAGATCGTCTCGGTGGTGGCCTGCATCCTCGACCATCGCTGGGTAAGCTGGCAGTTCTATCCGTGGATCAATCCGCTGGAAGCTCCTTACACTGCGGCGGACGTCACCGGATTCAACGTGCTTCTGCCCGTACACTGGATCGCCGTGATCTCCATCTGGGTGATGGTGGCGCTCAGCCTTTACAGCGCCTTTGACTACTTCCGTGGATTTTGGGGGCAGATCAGCCGCAGCGCCGAGGGCAACCGCAAGAAAAGCTTTGTGCTGAAGCGAGAATCGGTGGTCGCCGAGTCACTAGCCAATCCCGCCCTGGGTTCTTCCCAGGAGAAATCCTAACGAACCCCGATCCGAAAGGAGCATTTCATGTTTGCGGTTCACACATACTTGCAGTTTGATGGCAACGCCCGCGAAGCCTGCGAGTGCTACGCCAAGTGGCTCAACGCCGAAGTGAATATTTTCCCGTACGGTGAGTCGCCAATGCCAATGCCCATTCCGCCGGAGGCCAAAGAGCGCGTTATGCATGCCCGGCTGCTGCGTAACGGCATGACATTGTTAATGGCTTCGGACTTTCCTCCTGGCATACCATTTCACCGCGGCCACGGAGCCGCTGTCAGCGTGGCTTGCGAGAATGCCGAGGAAGTGGATAGCCTGTTTGCCAACTTCGCCGAAGGAGCCACCGTCTCCATGCCGCCGCAAGACACTTTCTGGAACGCCCACTTCGCCATGCTCACCGACCGCTTCGGCGTGCAATGGATGTTTAACTACGAAAAAGTTCCGATGACTTAGACTGGGTTTCAACCCCGGCGCCATCCTAACCGAGTCCTGTGCGCTTAGGATGGGATTCAAATGCTTAACGGCGGCACGAAGCGGCAGTTTCCAATTTTTGGTGGCGACTCGCAACCTTCTTGGCACATGCCAGCCCTGTCCTATACTCTCGTAGCGTCGGAACAAGAGCTCAACTAACTGGATAACTCTATGAAATATTTCATCCGCCGTGGCGAATAGGAGTTCGGCCCCTACTCACCCGAGGACATCCGCAACTATCTCGCCACGGGGAACATCGTTTCCACCGACCTCGCCCGCGAAGAGAACTCCACCGAGTGGGTTGCCGTCTCCAGTGTCGTGGAAAGCGCCCCCGCCACTAGCTTTTCCGCTCTGGGCATCTCCATGGCGAACGCGCCTGATCTGCACTGGGGCATCGTGCTCCTGCTCTCCGCGCTGATCGGTGGCCTGTTCACGATTCCTTGGTCACTGGTGCAGGCGAACTGGGCCCGCAAGGCCGACCCCACCAGTAATGCCCTGCGCTATTTTCTGTTTGGCTTCGGTCTCGTCGTGGTCGCCGTCATCGGCATCATCGCTTCAGTAGGGGTCAACAACGAACCGAGTCCGGTATTTGCCCTTATCTTTGGGCTGATGGTTCTTGCCGCCGCCATCCTCGTCATCATCGCCTACTTCGACATCAGAAGCGTGATCGAGGACGCCTACCGCAAACTGGGCAGCCCCTACCCGCTCAGCGGCGTGATGACCTTTTTCTTCGCACAAATCTACTTGCAGTACCACCTGTCCAAACTCCACCAGATCCAAAAGGGCGTTTCAATTTTGAACCCATAAACGGACACGAGCCTGGGAGTTTTCAGCTTACTCCCGCTCCACTTCATCACCCACGTGAATATCCTCCAGCGCGAAGCCGATCACGCCCGTCGCACTGGTCGGCGTAACGTAAACAATCACCAGTTCACCCAATCCGCGTGAGGGCAAATCTGAAACATCAATCACTGGATGCTTGCTGCGCTTTTTGCCTTTACCTGATGCAGCCGCCGAGTCTGGCGGTGTAATATCGCCCGGCCCGCCTGGCTTAATCTTCGGCGTGTGCTTCTGGTTCACCTCGCCATTCGCCGCCAAAAAGCTTAGCGAATCCGCGGCATCGCGCAGATCAGCCGCGTAAGCCCGCCGGATGTGAAAATAGTCCCCCACCTTCACTCCCTGTGCCGCTCCCACCGTCAGGTAGACCGTCGAACCCGTACCCAGCAGTTCGTCAGAATCCCGCGCCAGCAGAATCCTTGCCTTCATCCCGTCGCCGGGTGGAGCAAAGCGGTCAAACGCAAACGGCTGACGTTCGGCTGGCAAGGAACGTTCTTCCATTGGCATCACCAGGTCGCCCGGAGCCATCGGCTCACAACTGTAGTCCACGTGCGCAATCGCCAGCTTGCTGCGCGTATCCACCACATGAGCCTGCCCCAGGTCGGCGTAGGGCTGCCCTGTGGCCGCAATCAGCCCGGCCTGTTCCCGGAACAGGGCAAAGCGCTCATAGTGACTCAGCTCACGCACCAGCATCACTTTCTGGCCCACAGCGTACCCACCGCCAGCTAGATAGATCAGGTCGCCGTCCACAAACTTCGTGGTATTCGGCGTGTGGACGCCCCCAGCCGCAAACCCGGTGGCTACCGAGGCACTCACCCCCACCTGAGGCTCCTGCGGCTTTGGTGCGATATACCCAGCACAATAAACATCCGCGAAGGTAGGAGTCTTCATATGGGCGACTGGACGCATTAGCGCCGCCGCTACGTCCCTCGGTACGCCCGTTGTGCCGCCATTTTCGGCACCAGAAGACTGCAATGAGCTCGTCTGCGCTCCCGCACTTACTGCCGCGCATATCAGTAACATCAATATTTTGTTCATCTTACAAATCTCCCCGCAAGGCAATGCCTTGCTCCTAAGCGGACGCTATCACCACCTAACCCTGCCAGCAAGTTACGCTGGGGAGGGGTGAGCCCTGCGACCTTTCACCTCCCATAACGGAAGCATCCTTGATCAACCAGTGACATTCCGCACCCTAGGGGTTGCATCCACAGGCTGGTGCCTGTAATATTCGCGCCATCTTCGTCTGTCGCTGTACGCGTCACCCTAGCAGCGAAGACGGCACAACAATGAGTTCAAACCCAATTCGCTTCCTGTCACGGGTCAACACCCGCCGCCTCCCTCGCGTCTGCGTCGCCGTAATCGCCGACGACCCCGCCGCCATGATGGGCAAGGCGGAAGCCTTGGTGCGTGAAAACCCCTTCCTCGAACTCCGGCTTGATTACCTCAAGGAACCGGCACAAATCTTGCCTCGACTTCGGGAATTCCTCGCAGCTTACCCTGAGGCCGTCGTAGTCGTTACCTGCCGGCGTGTGGCAGGGGGCGGTAGATTCAAGGGCACCATAGACTCCGAGTTGCAAATCCTGGGCAAAGCGGCAGCGCTGGGTTGCCACATGGTGGATCTCGAACTTGAGACAGCGACCCGCCTCAAAACCGCGCAGATCAACAAACTCAAGGAAAAGACCGCAGTCATCCTCTCCTATCACGACTACAAGACCACCAAGAAGCTGCGCGATCACTTCTCGCAAATGCAGAGCCTGCCCGCCGACTTCTACAAGGTCGTCTCCACCGCCACCAGCTTGCGTGACAACGTCGAGATGATGCGCTTTCTGGAAGAGCAGAGCCAAGATCACCAGATGGTCGGCGTCTGCATGGGCGAACAGGGCATTATCAGCCGCATTCTGGCGGTGCGTGGCGGCAGTATCTTTACCTTTGCCTCCGCCACGGTGGGCGAGGAGACCGCGCCCGGTCAAGTAGCTGCCCGCACCTTGCACGACGTCTACCGCATAGATCAGGTGGATGCCGCGACCAAAGTCTACGGTGTGCTGGGCGACCCGGTAAGCCAGTCACTTTCGCCTGCGATTATGAATGCCGCGTTTCGGCGTGAGAGTGTGAATGCCGTCTACCTGCCGCTACACGCGAAAAATCTTGACGACTTTCTCGCCTGCGTCCGCCAAATACCCATTCAGGGCTTCAGCGTCACCATGCCATATAAGCAGGCCATCGTGGAGCACCTTGACAACTCCGACGTCCACACTCAAAAGACCGGCGCCTGCAACACCGTCATCCGCGCACAGGACGGCAAACTGTATGGCTTTAATACCGATACCACTGGCGTACTGCGGCCGTTACAGCACCGGATGAACGTGGAGGGGGCGCGAGTACTCGTGCTCGGCGCGGGCGGTGCTGCCCGCGCCGCAGTATTTGCCCTGGTCGAGCGCGGGGCGGAAGTCTTTATATGCAACCGTACTCCCGAAAAAGCCCAGAAGCTGGCTCGCCAAGCCGGAGCAAAAACCGCCAAGCGCGCCGACCTGAAGAAGCTGCAATTCGACGTAATCGTCAACGCCACGCCGTTAGGCATGGGCAAGAATCACGAATCGCCCTTACAGCCCGAAGAAATCAACGCCCGCATACTCTTTGAAATGGTCTACGACCCGGTCGAAACTCCGCTGGTGCAAATGGCACGAGCCAAAGGGCTTACCATCATCCCGGGATCGGAGATGTTTGTGCAGCAGGCGGCACGTCAGTTTGAGATATGGACTGGCAAGCCCGCACCAGTGGACGAGATGCAGCGCGTGGTGACTGTAGCCCTCGCCGAGCGCGCCGCAACCCGTGCCGCAACTCCACCTGAGGAGAAAAAATCCGCACCTGCCAAGAAACTTGAGAAGAAAACCGAGAAAAATGACAAAAGTAAAAAGAAAGTTGAAAAAAAGATTTCTACCGTGAAAGCGAAGCCCTCCAAAGCGAAAGTGGCCCCTTCCCGCAAGCCCGCGCCCACGAAGAAGGCAAAGGCAAGGTCCCGCTAACGATTGAGGTAACCCCCCAACGTTGCATTCACTTGCATAAAGATTTCATAAAGAAATTTTCACAGGAAATTTTCGTATGGTGTGGCTTTCCTGCAACAAGGTTCAACCTTCCGCCACACGCTCCTCCGGCGGAACCATGCGCCAAAGCCGATGCTTTTGCCTCATCAAAGGTTGCAAACTATCGTTAGACGGCTTTAATATTGCGAATGGGTCGGGCGCTAAATGCTCCGATTCGGCTCTGGTTAGAATTCACAAAAATTTTACATAAGCAGTTTTCTGGGACTCATTCTCAGGCACGAGTCGGTTTTGACATAACCGGGACGGATTTGATCGGCCCGGCAAAAGGTGGAAAAACTGCATGGCGTGGTACGCGTACTGCATCACGGAGCAGCAGCTCTTCAGTCACGGAGTCCGCACTCGCCGCCCTTTTCTATTGGACGGCGCACAAGGCATAGAAAACTCTCCCGTATTCAGCTATCCCAGCGGTGATTTCAGCGTAGTCGTCAGTGAAGTCGAAAAACACGGCATTCTACCCGAAAAGGCGATGCTCGAACACGCTCGTGTAGTGAGTCATTGCTTCCGTAGCGGCACCGTTCTTCCGTTCCGGTTCGGTACCGTCTTCGATAGCGATGACGCCCTTCGCCAGGCCGTGCGCACCAATCGCAAGGCATTTGTGGAAAGTGTGGATCGGCTGCGCGGCAAAGCTGAAATGCGCCTTAAACTCATCGTCAAGGACGGCATGAAGGGCGCAATGACTGACATTGACCTTCCGGCCAGCGTCGGCGGCGAGTACCTCACTAAGCTTCGCGAACGGGCTCAACGCCAGCGCGAACGCCAAACCAAGGCCAAAGCCCTCTCGGTGCAGGTACACAGGCTCTTCAATCCTCTGGAAGAAGAGATCAGCTGCAAGAAGGTAAACGCCGACGGCATGCTTCTCGATATTGCCCACCTCATTGACACCAAATCCATCGAAAAATATCAGAACCGGTTCAGCATCGCAGCCAAGCAGTTTAAGGATTGTGAGCTGATCATCAGTGGCCCTTGGCCTCCGTATCACTTTTTGCCTGGCAAGCTGCGCACCGTGGCTGGCAATAACACCCAGGCCTAGCAGCCCTTCAGAGCTTGATGCTCTTGAATATTCCAGAAGAGGCGGCCCCCACGGCCGCCTTCTTCTTTTGCTGAAAGCTCGCAGCCCCCCTTCGCGCCCTGCACCTATCGTGCCATTCCCCTCACTTTAGTGGGCTATCCGTTTGTGTAGTCACCCCACACGATTGGTGAGACATTTACCCGGACGGGCCAGTGTTATGCAAACCATTTCCGCATACATTGAATTTGCGGCGGGTTCGGGGGAGCGCGCCGCAGCGGCTGGACGCAAGGGAATTTGCTCATTTTCAGCAAATTCCCTGATTGGGCCGCACCGTACGACACCCTTTCCCGGTTTGGTAATGCACTTGCTCTAGTTGGAGATGAAAAGAGGTCTTGCGTAATCGCCCTCGACCATAGCCCCGTACCTAGCCCTCGGAATATCCGCCTGAACCCTCTTCCCAGACAGCCTCTTTTGAAAGCGGCCCCGCAAAGCGGGGCCGCTTCTTTTTTGCCAGCTCCAGCTTCCTCGCCTGCGTAAGTCTCCAAAATCTGCGATGCTAAAGATTCGCCATCGCTTGTCACCGTTCTTCACCTTTACCGCGTCCCAAGTCAGGAGCCTTGCCGCTATGAAATTCCGCTTCCGCACCATCCTCGCAACTCTGCTGACCTTGGCCGCGCTCATTGCCGCACCCCGCAGCTTCGGCCAGTTGCACGCGCCCAAAGACGCTCCCGACGCCGTCAAGGCGGCCTACTCGCCGCAGTTGCTGGCGGACATGGCCAAACTGCGTGACGCCGCTATGCACAGCGACTACGCCTACCGCCAGCTCGCGCACCTTACGGAAAACATCGGCCCTCGCCTCACTGGATCGCCGCAAGCCACCTTCGCCGCGGAATACGTCGCCGCGGAACTGCGCAAGCTGGGCCTCGAGGTCCACCTGGAAGAGGTGATGGTGCCGCACTGGGTACGTGGCGTGGAAACCGGCGAAGTCGTCGCCTGGCCCGGCCAGACGCCCGGAACCACCCAGAAGATCGTACTGACCGCACTGCGCGGCAGCAGCTCTACTGGCCCCGACGGCCTCACCGGCGACATCGTCGCCGTCAGCAACTTCGACGAACTCAAAGCGCTCGGCCATGACGGCGTAGCTGGCAAAATCGTCGTATTCAACCATCCGTTCGACACTCGTCTGGCCGCGCAGGGCTCCGGCGGGAACGCCTACGGCGAAGCCGTCGCCTACCGCGTCGCCGGAGCCGCGCAAGCCGCCAAGCTCGGTGCCATTGCAGTCCTTATCCGCTCGGCGGGCGGCGCGCAGTATCGCCTGCCCCATACCGGATACAGCTTCGACGCGCCCATTCCTGCGGCCTGCCTCGCCGCTGAGGACGCGCAACTGCTTGTCCATCTCGCCGCCCAGGGACCAGTGCGCGTTCACTTCACCGTCACCCCGCAGAAGCTGGCCGACGTCAAAAGCTACAACGTGGTCGCCGACCTCAAGGGCACTGAACATCCCGAGCAGATCGTCATCGTCAGCGGACATCTCGACTCCTGGGACCTCGGCACCGGTGCCCTTGATGACGGCGCAGGCGTCGTCATCGCCATGCAGACCGCCAACCTCATCCAGCAACTCGGCCTGCATCCGCGCCGCACCTTGCGCGTCATCGCCTGGATGGACGAAGAAACCGGAGGCACCGGCAACAAGGCCTACGCCAAGGCGCACGAAGCCGAAGTCGCCAACCACGTTGCCGCTTCGGAATTCGACCTTGGCGCGGGGCATCCCATCGGACTGTTCGTGAACGCCACACCTGCCGCCCGTGAGCTGCTGCAACCAGTTGCGGAAACGCTTGCGGCCATCGGCGCGGGCAGCGTACAAGCCACCGAAGGCACGGGAGCTGACATCGAATGGCTTTCAGCCAAGGGCACCCCGGCCTTCTCACCCATGCAGGACTCGCGCACCTACTTCGACTATCACCACACCGCCGCCGATACGCTCGACAAGGTGAATCCAGAAAACCTGGCGGAAAATGCGGCCGTCGCGGCAGTGCTGAGCTACGCCTTGACCATGTTGCCCGATCCCTTGCCCAGGTAATGCCGAGATCTGGAAGCTCGGTAAGACCTTCGGTGAGTTGACGGCCCGAAACTGTGGGCCTATCATCAAACTTTTTCAGTGCACGATTCTTCGTACTGTTGGAACTTCTGGAACTGCGGAACCGTAATCTTGGCATCCAAGCTGTAGACCGTTGTAGACCTATGGACAAGAAATCGCTCGACCAATTTCGCACCCTTCTGGAAGCCCGCCGCAATGCCTTGCGCGAAGCCCTTGAGCGCACCGAAAAAGATGGCCGCGCCCCCGAAGAGGATTTCGCGTCGCAAGACATCGCCGACCGCGCCGCCAGCTCCTCCCACAAGGAATTTCTCTTCGCCCAGAGCCGCGCCGAACGCCAGATGCTGAATCAGGTGGAAAGCGCCCTGCTCCACATCCGCGAAGGCAGCTTCGGCGTCTGCACCACCTGTGGCGAAGACATCAGCCCCAAACGCATGGAAGCCGTGCCCTGGGCCGTCCACTGCGTCAAGTGCCAGGAAAAGATCGAGCTGGGCCTGATCGAAGCCGACGCCTAAGGCTTATTTTTCGTTGTCACTCTGAGCGGAGCGAAGAGCCCCTACTTGACCCGTGCTGCTAACGTACGCGGCCCTTCAGTCCGCCGCAGCAATCGTGCGCCCCGAATTTCAGTGCAAATCTGAGGCAACAGGCAGCCGCCCCTCGCGTCCCAACCCCTGCGTAGCGTATAGTTTTAGTGGGTACTTTCCCGCAAATTTTCCTGAAAGTCTGACTAAAACATATCCGTGCGAGCCGAACTCAAACAGCAACTCAAACACGACCCTTTTGCCGAAAAGATGGCGGGCACTGTCCAGCAGACCGCCCACTGGACCCAGGAACATCGCCGCACCCTGCTCATCACTGGTGCCGTAGCCCTAGTGGTGCTGGTAGGCCTGTTCGCGGGCTGGCGCTGGCTGCTGAGCCAAGACGCCCTAGCCAGCAACGAGATGGCCAAGGCGCTCGAGTCCTACAACGCCGCCATCGTTCCCGCAGGCACACCCACGCAGCCCGGTGAAGTCAGCTTTCCCACCGCCGCTGACCGCGCTAAGGCGGCGCATGACAAGTTCCAGCATATTGCCGACGCCTACAAGCACACCCACACTGCTGACTTAGCCACGTACTTCGCCGCCGCCACCTCGATTGACATGGGCAATACCGTCGCCGCCGAAAAGCAGTTTCAGGACCTCGCCGCCAATGCCACCGGCGACCTCGCCGCGCTCAGCAAGATGGCGCTGGCCTCTCTCTATCGCAACAGCTCGCGCGACAGCCAGGCCATTGACCTCTACAAGCAGGTGATTGACCACCCCACGAACGCCGTTGGCAAGACGGCCGCACAGCTTGAGCTCGCCGCCATGTACGAAGCCAAGAGTCCCGCCGAGGCCAAAAAGATCTATCAGGAAATCGCCAAGGACAACCCCAAGACTTCGTCTGGCTCCAGCGCGGAAGCCAAGCTCAAAGCCATGCAGTAGGCATACACGTGAGTGAGCAGAATTCCGAGCTTCACAAAGGACTACACCCATGAAGCAATTTCTCTACGGAATAGTGTTCACCATCCTGGCGGCGGCGATCGGCTTTGTGGCCGCGGCGCACTTCGGCTACATTCCCGTCAACGCGGACTCCAAGCCCTCCCGCATCGAAGGGTTGGCCGCGGGCATCGCGCGCCACTCCTACGTTTCGGCCAATGCGCCCAAAGGCAACAACCCCCTGCCCATCAATGACGAAACCCTGCTGGCGGGCATGAAGATTTATACCGCCACTTGCGGCGAATGCCACGGCGGCCTCGACCGCAAACCTTCTGCCTTCGGCGAAGCACTGTATCCGCCTGCTCCCAACCTCATCAACGATCCCGTGGACGACGACCCCGAAGGCGAGACCTTCTTCGTCACCAAGCACGGCATTCGCCTCACTGGAATGCCCGCCTGGACCGGCCTGATGAGCGACGACGACATCTGGCGCGTCACCGCCTTCCTAAAGCGTATGCCCGACCTGCCACCCGCCGTAAAAGCGCAATGGAAGGCCGTGAGCGGAACCGACGCCCCCAGCAAAGACGAAAAACACTAGATCCGTCCGATAAAGCAGGGGCCCCGCGTCTCGCGATGTTCAAGACGTGGGTTCCATCTACCCACCTCAACCGTGTCATCCCGAGCGGAGCGGATGAATGCGCGAAGCGAATCCATGCGCGCAGTCGAAGGACCCCGAAGACCCTCACCCCGTTACTGCAACTCGCAGTTCCAGCCGCCAAATTCCACGTAGGTGCGTCCCTACTCCGGGGGCCAAGCCACAAACTTCCCCGCCGCCGCCTCATACCGCTCAATCTTCCCCGTGTGAAGCTCGTACACCCAACCGTTGATTGTCAGCTCGCCCGCGTCCAGCAGTCGCGCCACCGACGGATGCGTCTTCAGATGCTCCATCTGCTCCAACACGTTCAGCTCGGTCAACCGCTTAAGCCGCGCGGCATCATCCGCAAAGGGCTCTTCCGTGCGCAACCGCTCCAACGCAGCTTGCCCATAGCGCAGCCAGCGCACCACCGCAGGCACATCTTTCAATTTCTCCGGATAGAGAATTCCATTGATCGCCCCGCAGTCCGAGTGCCCACACACGATGATGAACCGCACCTCCAGCACCGTTAGCGCATATTCGATGCTGGCGTGCATGCCCGCCGCAACCGTGGCGTCGTACACCGGCACCATCGCCCCAGGATTGCGCGCCACGAACATCTGCCCCGGCTCGCTTCCCGTCATCAGCTCCGGGTCAATCCGCGAATCCGCGCACCCGATGAACAGCAGGTGCGGACTCTGCGAGTGCGCCACCTTCTCGTACATCTCTTGCCGCGCGGCAAAAATCTCCCGCTGAAACCTGCGCACTCCCGGAATCAACCGATCCAAGCCACACCCCCGACCTATGAGACTACCATCGTGCGCGGGTGCCCTATGTTTCGCGACGTTCGAGACCTAGGTTCGCAGGCAGCCATGCCTCGCGGTTCGCTATAATGGAGTGTTTTCCACCGAATGTTGTTTCACGCTTTATCGGAACTGCCAAACACTTGATCTCGCGCCCCTGCGCGCCATAAAAAGGACCGCTATGCCGACAGATGTCATCATGCCCCAGATGGGCGAATCCATCGTAGAGGGAACTATTACCAAATGGCTGAAAAAGGCCGGCGACAAAGTGCAGCGCGACGAACCGCTGTTTGAAATTTCCACCGACAAGGTAGACGCCGAGATTCCGGCTCCAGCCGCTGGCATTCTGAAGGAAATCAAGGTGCCCGAAGGCGCCACTGTGAACGTGAACACCGTCGTAGCCGTGATTGACGCCGAAGGCTCTGCCGTTGTGGCAACCCCAGCCGCCGCACCTGTTCCTGCTGCAGCAGCGCCCGCCCCAGTCGCAGCAACTCCAGCAGCGCCCGCCGCGCCCGCCCCGTCGTCTTCCTCCGACGAAGGCGCCGAAGAATCTTTTGAAGTAGATGGCAAGCGCATTCGCTCGTCGCCGCTGGTTCGCCGCATTGCCAAGGATTCATCGGTGAACCTGGCGCAAGTCGCTGGCACCGGACTCGGTGGCCGCATCACCAAGCAGGACATTCTCTCGTTCATCGAAAAGTACCCGGCAGGCGCACCCACCGCCGCCGCTCCAGCCAAAACAGCGGCACCAGCACCGGCGTCTCCCGCTGCTACAAAGCCTGCCGCAGCCTCAGCTCCTATGGCTGCGCCCGCACAGCTCGTGCTCACTGGCAACGTCGAGCCGCTCACCAAAATGCGCAAGATCATTGCCGAGCGCATGATCGAATCGCGCCGAACCAGCGCTCACGTGCATTGCATGTTTGAAGTGGATCTGACCCGCGTCGTCGGCATCCGCAACAAGAACAAGAGCACGTTCGAGCAGCGCCACGGCGCCAAGCTTACCTTCATGCCGTTCTTCGTCCGCGCCGCGATGCTCGGCATCCAGAAGTTCCCCATTGTCAACTCTTCCATGGACGCCACTGGCGACAACATCATCTACCACCGCAACATCAACGTCGGCATCGCGGTCGCGCTCGATTGGGGTTTGATTGTGCCGGTGCTGAAGAATTCCGAAGAGAAGAGTTTTCTGGGATTGCAGCGCGGCATCAGCGACCTCGGCGAACGCGCCCGCGGCAAGAAGTTGATGCCCGATGAAATTCAGGGCTCGACCTTTACCGTCACCAACCCCGGCCAGTTCGGCGCGGTGTTCGGACTGCCCATCATCAACCAGCCCAACGTCGCCATTCTCGGCGTCGGCGGCATCATGAAGCAGCCCATGGTCGTCACCGCCGCCGATGGCACCGACTCCATCGCCATCCGCTCGGTGATTCACCTGACCCTCGGCTACGACCATCGCGTGATTGATGGCGCCGTCGCCGATATGTACATGGCCTACGTCAAGCAGATGCTCGAAAACTGGAACGAAGAAATTCTGTAAGCCGGCCCGCTTCTGTAAAAAATAGTTCGCACTTCCCGCATCAACCCGGCGCAAGCCGGGTTGACTCCATTAGGCCAGAAGTCGGGGAGAATCTCACGCTCATGAAAAATTGTTCCGTACGCCGCATCGTCACCGCAGCCCTGTTCGCCGCCGCAGCCTTCGCAAACGCGCAGGCCCAGAACGATGGCGCCACCGCGCCCCACTCCACCACCACGGGCAACTTCGCCCATCGCCACGACGATTGGCTTCGCGTTCCCGGATGCGCTCCGATTGCCAACGCCTGCAAAGCGGCAGGATTTTATGACGGCGGCGCAGCCAAACATGAAGGACTTTACCTGGACTGCTTCGAGCGCATCGTACACCGGAAGGGTTCGGTCACCAAGGCAGGCAAGCCAGTTTCGATTCCAGTCTCGGAATCCGACATCAACTCCTGCCACGCCGGCATCATGAACGGACACCACTAACCCGGGTACCCGACGTCTCGCGCTGGTCGAGACTGGGTTCCATTTACGAGCGGGTGCCCCATCCTTGTCCACGTTTTTTGCGGACAGGGTGGGGATTTTAGTTGGCAGCGGAACAAACTTCGGTGCCCACCCTCAGCGCGTTTTGTGCTCTTAGGGTGGGAGGAAGAATCCGTCCCCCAAACGCAAAAAATCGCGGCAGGCCTCTCGGTCTGCCGCAGTCTCTTTAGCCCCTCGGAGAAACTTTCTAACTCTTGGACGCCCCGCCGCTCTTTTAGGAAGCAGTCCCGCCCACCGGCGCAATCGGCTGCAATAAACTCGCATCAATCGGCTGACCCGTATGCTGCTGATACGCGGCTACCGCCGCCTGCACAATCTGCTCCAGCGCCTGCGCCGTGGCCAGCGCGCCCTTTAAGTTGCCGGACGTCAACCCCTGCGCCGCCGTCAATCCAATCTGCAAAATCGAAAGAATGTACTCGAGTGTCGTCACGGTTTGCCTCCCTTCGGCGAAGTTGGCTGCGACAACACACTTTGCAATCCCCCAATCGCCGCCGTCATCGCCGCCAGCGCCTGTTGCAATGTGTTCTTCGCCGCGGCATTGGCGGCAGTCGCGTGATATGCCTGCCACGCCGCCTCTGCCACGTCATACGACTGGATCGCCGTATTCAACGGTGCGACTGCCTCCGCTGGCAGCCCACCCGACGCAGTCTCACTCTTGGCCTGCTGCAACGTCGCCTGCGCCACCAGCAGCGCGTCGTAACTCTGCGAATCGAACCCATCCACCGCACCCGGATGCACCCGATACGCCGCCGACTTGCACCCCACCCCGCCGCCCAGCAATCCCACCATCAACCCTGCCACCAGCACTTCAAACCCCGGCCCTGCGAGCTTCGGCCCCACAAGCTTCGGCGTGGTTGCCACTTGCCGCAGATTCGCGAAGTTCGCCGCCAGCGCATGGATCAAGTTGTACACCACGGTGTAGTAGCTCGCCGGACTCGACCCCGCATTCGGCGACAGAGGAAACGACACCGCCCCGCCCGCGCCAATCGTGATCGAGCTGCTGCCCGCCGCAATCGCCCCCGAACTCGCCGTCGTAAACGACGGCCAGGTAATCAGCAACGTCCCCGCCGCTGGCGTCCCATCTGCGCGATACACCGTGTCCGTGATCGTCGTGAGCGAGCCTTGCGCCCAGCCCGCAGCCATCAGCAGTATCAGGCTGATCCCCAACCCCAGCCCTGCAAACCATCCCGAATCCGTATGCCGACGCAACATTCCGCTTCTCCCTAAATCCCGCAAAATTCCGAACAAAATAAAAAGGCACAGCCCATTCGGACCGTACCTCATAAACTTCCCTGTGAACTAAGTTCGTGTGGGGGCAGGTGCCTCACCTGCCCAGTCGGGGCAAAGCCCCGAAACCACCCCACCACTACCGTGTCATCTTGAGCGGAGCGGATGGATTCGCATCGCGAATCCATCCGCGCAGTCGAAAGACCCCGCGTCCGCTGGTTCCGCCAATGTCGCTTGCAGTTCCAGCCTCGAATCCACTGGTGATTTTCGCCCCGCCGATTTTCCCTGTGTCATGCTCCTGAGGCGAAGAACTCTACTCTGCCTCCGCGCTCACCGCATACGCCCTCAAATACTTCCGCACACTCTCCACATACACATCCACAAATTCCGCTTCCGGACGAAGTTCCTCAATCTTCCGCATCGCTTCGTCCATCTCCTAGCCCTGCGCGCACAGCACCGCCAGCGTCATCGTCGGCGCCCGGTGTATCCCCGCCGCACAATGGATGTACAACTTCGGCTCCGGATCCCGCAACGCCTTCTGCGCATACTGCACGCCCCGATGCAGCAACTCTGCCGACTTCGGCTCCATGTCATCGTCCGTCGGATTCCACAACACATCCACCAGATACAAATTTCCCAGGCGCGTGTCGTCGTACTCCGCCTGCATGTCGAGGATGTGCGTGATCCCTGCCCGCACCACTTCGATCATGCCCTCTTCATCCCAGATGCCGCCACCCACCGCAATCTGGTCCGTCACCCACGTCATATCAACCGTCACGAGCTATCCCCCGAATCCGCGCAACGCCGCAGATAAATTCTAAGGGATAGTCGTGTAAGAGCAATGCACTGGGTGCCCCATCCCTGTCCGCGTTCTGTGCGGACAAGGTGGGGATTCTCACGCCACCGCATCCTCGCCCAACTCCGGCACCGGATCCCCGATCTTTAGCTTCTCCACGATCCTTCCAATCAGCGAGTCCTTCATCGCCTCGGCCTCGTCCAGACCTTCCGCCCCGGCCTTGACGCCCGCAAACTCAAACAAGAATTTCGCCGCCTGCGTGTTCCCATCTTTCGCCCTGTCCAGCAGACTCTCCACCACGGCCTTCGCCTCAGCCCGCACGCGCCGCGCCGCGGCCCGCCCCGTGGGCGAATCGCTGGTCACCGCGGCTTGCACCTTCTTCTCTGCCGCGGTTGCTTTCTTGTCTTTTTCTTTCTGTAGCTTCTTCGCCCGCGCCTGTCTGTCTCGTTCCGCCTGTGCTGCCCTCGCCTTGGCCAGCTGTTCAGACTTCGCCCGCCGCGCCGCCGCGAACTTAGCCTTTCTCTCAGCCTTCGCCTTCAAGTCCCGCGCAATCCAGGCTTGCTGCGCCTTGGTCAGCGGCGTGCCCGGAACCAGTTCCGCCGGAACAACCTGAGCCGCAACTGCGGCTTCCGATTTGCTTTGTGTCTCTTTGCCCATGGCTGGTTTGCCCCACCCCAAAACAAAAAGGCGACGCTGGTAAGCGTCGCCTGCTGGGAAGCTCGTCTCTCTTCCCTTCATTTTTAAGAATACCCCAACTACCGGGGTGAATGTACATTTTCCCGAAAACTGAATTTGCCCTCTTTTCAATCACTTACAGCCAAGTTTCGCTTTTTCTACTCTTGGCAACTTTCCAGCTGTGCCAAAATTCATGCCTGCGGCAGCGCCCGGATCATCCCGCCCGCCAGCAACATCGCGGTAAGTCGATCCATCGCATCCACGTACTGAAGCTGAACCCGACGCCGCGATTTTCCCAACAGCCGCGCCGCCTCATCCTGCGTGTACTCCTCCAGCACTACATGGGCGATGATCCGCTGCTGACCCTCTTCCAGCCGACCCAGCATCTTCTCCATGTCGTGCACAAAGATCACCGCGTTCTCAAACCCGCCCGCATACGGCGAACGATACTTCGATCGAAACGCCATCGGAGCCTCGCCGCCCAGCAACGACGGCAGCCGCCCCACGCTCATCGCCATCCGCTGATACCGCCGCAACAACTTCAGCGTCACCCCGCGATACAGCACCAGTTCCGCATCGCCATCCCAATCCGCCCCCGCGTCGTACACCAGCGCCAGCCGCGCCGCATTCTGCTGCTGCGCTACTTCCATCCCCACTGGAACCGCCTCGCCTTGGTTCGCCCCGCCGGGAAGCACCTGCAACGCCAACCGCAACGCCGCGCTCACAGCCCACCTCCCCGCGCGCCGTTCCGTTCATCCGCACGCATGCCACCCAGCGAAAAAATGCTCGCCAGCGTGTCGCGGAAGTTCACCCCGCCGAATCCATTATTGAGCCCGCTACTCGGCTCACAGATCGGAAACAGAATCATGTCGTCCGCCGCCACTCTGTGCGACAGTTCCGGGGCTCGTATCTCCACTGGAAGCCGTGCGCAGCGTCTCCGCTTCGCCTTGCCCTCGCCCACCAGGTGCAGCGCGCCTCGCGACGGCATCCCCGCCAGCTTTAGCTCGCAGCCACCGCAGAACGCCATACCACTCGCATGCTCCCGCAACCACAACCCGCCACACCGCTCGCAGTACTTCAGCTCCATTCGCACTTCGCAACCCACTACACTTGCGACCGCCATTGTGAAACCTCCTGCCACCTTGGGATTGGAAACTTGCCAAAACACAAAAAGCCCTGCCCGCCGGTTTCCCAGCGGAACAGGGCTCGTTTTCTGACGAAGACCTGGAAGCTATTTAGTTGTCAAAACTCTTTACCGTGTCATCCTGAGCGGAGCAGTTGGATTCGCGACGCGAATCCAACTGCGTAGTCGAAGGCCCCCTACCCCGCTCACACCTTAACTGCCGCTCGCAGTTCCAGCCTCTCCCTCAAGCCGCATCCACCTCTCCCGGACGATGCGTAAAGTATCCCTCTTCGTACCCCGACTTCAGCACTCGCCCATTCTGCACCACGATGCTCACGCGCCCGGTAAAGTGCAACGAGCGCAATAGTTGCTGCGTGGAAGCGGATAACACTTCCGCCGACCGCACCTTGCGGCGAAACTCCACAAAGTCTGTTCTGCTGGTTCACCGTTGCGGTCACCGTAACGTTGACTGTTGCTGGCTGGCATACTCACGGATTCATTTCCCCTTGTCCCTTGAAAAAAGATGCCGTCTCTGGCATTTGCCGGGCTTACGCCCAGCTTTTCCTCGTTTGGTGCCATGTTTTCCACAGTGTTTTGCAATCCTAGGACTCTCTGCACCTTTGGTCAACGAATCCATCCCCCACCGCCTCAATAGCTTGTAAAAATAATAGCTACCAGCTATACCGTCCCATTCGAGTACCAGATGAACTTTGCTGCACTGCAGGCGAATTTACGCCGCATTCTTCTGCAGCGCATTGAACGCGGAACCCTAACAGGCGCACAACTCGGGCGACTCAGGGGCTATCGCCAGCCGCATATCTCCAACTTCCTCAACGGAAAGCGGGGCCTCAGCCTCACCTCGCTTGATCGCATTTTGCAGGCGCAAGGCCTATCGGTCGCCGACCTGCTCGACCCCTGGGAGCTGCGCGCCCTCTTCACCCCGCCCGAGCCTTCCTCGCAGGACTTTCTTGCCGTGCCCGTGATGCGCTCGCTCGCCGCACTCTCCCTGCCACAATTCACCGCGCGTTATATCCTCGAATCCATTCAGCTCCAGCGCTCGTTTCTGGAAAGCCTGCGCACCTTCTTCGAACCGGAAGGCTCGGCAGCCTTCCCGCGCCGCAACTGGCTGCGCTTCGTCGCCGTTGCCGTGGATGCCCGTCAGGGCATGGCCATGTATCCCCGCCTGCTGCCCGGTGCCCGCGTCCTCGTGGACCGCCACTACAACTCGCTCACCCCCTATCGCAAGGGCGAGGACAACATCTACGCCGTCCACTGGGGCCGCCAACGACTGTTTCGCTACGTGCGCCAGGTCGGCAACGAACTATTGCTGCGTCCGGAGAATCGCGCCTACCCCATGCAAACCATCCCCCTGACCAAGGACATCAAACTAGCCAAACTAATCCTGGGCCGAGTCTGCCGGGTGGAGACCGAGGTGTGAAGTAGCAGGAACGGGTGCCCCGTCCAAGCTCTGCTTGGGCGGGTATTTTCGTTTGCATACGCGAGCACCCAGCACTGGTGCCCCACCCTCATCCCGCGCTCTTTGCGGGATTTGGGTGGGAGACTCGAGCCACACTCCCCCGCCCCTCGCGGTAAGCTATCCATGCAGCAATTTGAAGGAGACTCGATGGAACTACCCAGCATCCCCGCACCACGCCGCAACGAAGATATCGCGCTCGATATGATGAAGTTCGTCGCCATGACCACTGGCTACGGCAAGACGGTAAGCTCCGTCGGCTTTCAAGGAAATCCGGCCAGCAGCAAGCCGGAAGAGTATGCCGCGCACCTGCTGGAACTCTATGGCAAGTGCCTGAACGCAGTGGAAAGAAAGTAGAAAACGCACTGGTGGCCCATTCAAGCCTGCTTTTGGCTTGAGTGGGGCTGTTCGTCCGGGGGGGTGCCCGACTCTCGTCCGCGTTTTGTGCGGACAGCGTGGGGCGGGTGGCCCATTCAAGCCCGATTTTGGCTTGAGTGGGGCTGTTCCCCCGGTGCTCCTTGACTCCGTCCGCCCCCACAGTTAGCCTAGCTCTGTCAGCAATGGCCCTTGTTCCGTGCACGGGAATGCAAAGTAAGTGATCCGAATCAGTCCAGCCGATCCTCCACGGCCAACCTGATTCAAGGAGTTCCTCATGTCCACTTGTAAGTTATTCAGCTACTCTTGCCGCCTGCTCTTCGCGATAGCCTGCGCAGTCAGCTTCGTTGTACCCACAGTCTTCGCCGCCACCTCCCAGCCGGGATACCCCGTGCCACAGATCATCGGGCCGACGAACCCCACGGCTGTCGTTCCCGGAGGCCCCGGCTTCACCCTTCGCGTATTCGGCGCGAATTTCATCAACGGCTCGGTCGTCAATTGGAACGGTTCGCCGCGCACTACTACCTTTTTCTCCGGCCATGAACTTGATGCACAGATTCTTGGGGCGGACATCGCCAGCAATACAGCTGGCATGATCACTGTAACTACCACCAGTCCCAACGGGCCCATCATTAGCTCGACTCGACTTACACGCAAGTAGAAGTGCACGTGCCCACGGCGGCGTTCGGTGCGACAAAGGTCTATCCTCTGCCTAGTGCTTTCTTCGGGCCCATACTGGCTGGCGATCTGAACAACGACGGAAAGCTGGACGTGATGTCAACGGCGCTGCTGCTCGGCTACAGTCCGCTGCAAAGCTTCTATGGCAACGGCGACGGCACATTCACTTCCGGCCCATTCGCGGTGTATGACTTCGGCGGCGGCGCAGCAACGCTGGCGGATGTGAACGGCGATGGCAAGCTGGACATGATTGCAAGAGAGAGCGATTTCTCCAGCCTGCACACCACCTTTTTACAGGTGGATCTCGCCAATGGAGACGGCACCTTTACGCCTGCTTCACGATTCGCGCAGGGGATTTCGTCGAGCCCAACCGTGGTGTGCGGAGACTTCAATCGCGACGGCATTCTGGATGTTGTGGTGGGCACGCCCAGCGGCACCGCAAACGTCTATCTAGGCAACGGCGATGGCACCTTTCGTCAGGGAACGCACGTGCGAATGGGCTACGATGACACCGCAGCAATTCTCGTTGGCGATTTGAACGGCGACGGAATTCTGGATCTGATTTCCATCGCGTCGTCGAAAAACAATACGACTGCGGAGATTCGGCTGGCATTAGGAAATGGCGATGGTACGTTTCAGCCAGCACGAACCGTGCGCACTGAGGTTCCACTTACTCAAGGGCTACAACTGACCGATTTCAACGGCGACGGCAAGCTGGACTTGTACTATTACACCGGTACGCAGGTAGCGGTTTCGTTGGGTCGCGGCGATGGCACGTTCAAGCCGCCCGTGTATTACACTCCCGCTGGCCTCTTGCATGTATACGGCGCGGGCGACATGAACAGCGACGGGAAGACAGACCTCATTGTAGGAACGGTCAGCGGGACTGGAGTAAGCATCACAATATTGCCAGGCAACGGCGATGGAACCTTCGCGGCTGGTTACGCAACAGACGTTTCAACTAGTTTCGATGCTTTTGTCTCCGCTGATTTTAATGCTGACGGGCAGCCAAGTATTGCGGTTCTCGCCGGGATCGGAACACAGGCTGGGGTGTATACGCAACGGTAATGTATTCGGCGGTGGCCCCATTCAAGCCTTCCTTTGGCTTGAGTGGGGCCGTTCGACAACCCCTCCCGCCTCGTGTCATCTTTAGCAGCCGGGTGCCCGACTCTTCGCATTTTGAAGGGTGGGAGGCAGGATGCATGCCCTACCTTGTCCCCTACACACGGACGAACCTTGACCCGAGCCACGTACGGTAGAGCGAGGGCTTCCAGCCCCTCGTAAAAGCGCTGAATGAGTTGCGGCTTCAGCCGCTGGGGTAAGTCCTTCTAACGCGCCGCCGAAAATCTCACCTCTGGGGCTAAAGCCCAATTCTCCTCTGGCCCGACGACGCGGGGCTGGAAGGCCCGCTCTACCGTTTCTTGCCTCACTCGCGGACGGTTGGCGGTGCGAACAAAGAACCTTCGGAGCTTCGCTCCGATTGGACCGGTGAGGCACCTGTCCCCACACCAGCCAATACGATCTGTGCCTTCGGCACCAGAATTGTGTTGCACGATTGGAACGCGAGGGCCCCCTGTCCCACCACCCTATTTGCCTTCGACCCCAGATTCGGCGCTAGCCTATTTTGCCTTCGGCCCATACTCGGCCCTAGAACGAGGGCCTCACTTTGCTAAAACTTACGCCTTGCCGTTCTCGTGCTCGGCATAGGGCAGGGTAAAAATAAATGCGGCGCCGTGGTTCATCTCGCTTTCGGCGCGGATGGTGCCGCCGTGGGCCAGCACGATGTGCTTGGCGATGGCAAGTCCGAGGCCGGTGCCGCCGGATTCGCGGGAGCGGGCTTTATCCACACGATAGAAGCGCTCGAACAGGCGCGGCAGGTGCTCAAAGCCGATGCCCGAGCCGAAGTCCTGCACATAAAACTCGGCTTGTCCGTTTTGTCCATTGGCCGGGCGCGCGCCCACCACGACTTTACCGCCGGTCGCTCCGTACTTCATGGCGTTGTCAATCAGGTTGGCAAAGATTTGGTGAATCGCTTCCGGGTCAGCCAGCACCGCGCGTTCCACTTCCGCCTGCATTTCGAGCTTGATGCCCATGGCGCGGCCAATGGGATCGAAACTCTGCATTGCGTCGGACAGCAAGTCGGCGGGCAGTACCGCTTCGCGGTCGAAATGATGCTCGCCCGATTCCACACGCGCCAGCGTCAGCAGGTCTTCAGTGAGTCGCGACATGCGGGAAGCGTTCTTGCGGATGATCTCCAAAAAATCGCGCGAGGTATCGGCCTCGGGCAGCGAGTCTAGCAAAGTCTCGGTATATCCCTGAATCGAGGTGAGCGGGGTACGCAGCTCGTGCGAAACATTGGCGATGAAATCGCGCCGCATTTTTTCTGTGCGCTCGGTCTCGGTCAGGTCACGCAGCACCGCCATCACGCCGCCGCCGGGCAGGGGTGCCGCCGTCACCAGATGAAAGCGACCGGGCACGATTGTGGTGGAGCGAGCCACGCGCACGGTTTGCGTCTCCGCGGCTTCGCGCACCGCAGTGAGGAATTCAGGATCGCGAATCGTTTCTACGATACCCACGCCGATGCGCGGCCGCTGAAACACCAGGCGGTTCATCTGCTGATTGACCCACTGCACTCGTCCATCGCCAGACATCGCAATCACCGCGTCTTGCATGGAGTTGAGCAGCGTTTCCAGCTCGCGGCGTCCGCCTTCCACCGTTGAGAACTCCTCGCGCAGACGCTCGGCAGTATGGTTCAGGCTGACTGCTACGCGGTCCAGTTCGTCTTTATTGTCGTGCTGAATGCGCGCCGAAAGATCACCTTGCGCGATGCGGTCGGCGAACTGGATGATGTCGTCGAGCCGGGAGCCGATGGAACTTGCCCCGATGGCGGCGAGTAAAACGCTCGCCACGAGCGTGGCAGTCATGGTGATCCAAAGCTGATGGAAGAGGGTGTGGACGCCAAACACGGTTGCGGCGACCGCGATAAATGCGATCAGCAACTTGGCGAATAGAATGCGTCTCACTTGGGACCTTCGAAGCGGTAGCCCGCGCCGCGCACCGTGCGCAGATAACGGGGGCGTTCCGGGTCAGGCTCAATCTTTTCGCGGATGCGGCGGACGTAAACGTCCACGGAACGCGGCGTCACGTAAGAAGTGTCGCGCCAAACTGCGTCGAGCAACTGGTCGCGGGTAAACACGCGGCCTGCATGGCGGGCGAGGTAATCGAGCAGGCGAAACTCGGTGGCGGTCGTCGTCACTTGCTTGCCGCGTACCGTCAGCGTCATGGCGCTGGGGTCAATCTCCACGTCACCGATTTTCACCGGCGTGGAGGTGAGTGGACGCTCGAAGCGGCGCAGCACGGCCTTGACCCGCGCCACCAATTCACGCGGGCTGAAGGGCTTGGTGATGTAGTCGTCCGCACCCAACTCGAGCCCTAGAATGCGGTCCGCTTCGCCACCTTTTGCCGTCAAAAAAATTACGGGAACCATGGCCAGCATCGGCGTTTCGCGAATGCGGCGGCAAAGTTCGAGCCCGTCGCCGCCAGGCACCATAATGTCGAGCAGAAACAGAGAGGGCGTTTGGCGTTGCGCGTCGGCAATCACTCCGACGCCGGTGGCAAAATGCCGCACGGTAAAGCTAGCGGTTTCAAGGTGGTGGCGCACCAGCCGCGAAATGTCGGGGTCGTCCTCGACGAAAAATATGTTCGTTTTCATTCGCCTATATTGTAGCCCGGCTGCATGGTGCGGAGCCGCTAGCGCGGATTTAAGGCGCGCTGTAGCACTTCGGCGGTGTGTAACACCATGCGTCCCGCGCCGTGGGCGATCTGCTCGCGGCAACTGAAGCCGTCGGCAATGATCAGCGTGTCGGCGTCGGATTGGCGCACGGCGGGCAGTAATTCCCGCTCGCCAATGGCGCAGGAAATGTCGTATTTTTTGCGCTCAAATCCAAAGGGCCCCGCCATGCCGCAACAGCCCTCCGAGGGCGCTGTCCAGTCGAGGCCTATGGCGGTAAGCAGGCGATCTTGAGCACCGGGATTACGCTGGTTCAGCACTGCTTTGTGATGGCAGTGGCCATGTACGACTGCCTTTTGCGCAGTCTTGGGGATGCGGAATTTCGGGGCGTGCGCTTCAAGGAATTCGCTCAACGTGAACGTTTGCCGTGAGAGACTCTGCGCGCGCGCGTCGTTGGGATAGAGGTTGATCAATTCGTCGCGGAAGACGGAGACGCAACTCGGCTCCAGGCCGACCACGGGAACGCCTGCATCAATCTGCCGACCGAGGGTGGAAAGGATCTGTTGCAACAATTGCTTGGCGCGGTCGAGCATGCCAAAGTCATACAGCGGACGTCCGCAACACAAATGGGCTTGCGGAACAGTGACGGCGAAGCCAGCGGCTTCCAACACCTCGACCGCGGCTTGTGCGGTTTGGGGGTGGAAGTAATTGTTGAAGGTATCGGGCCACAGGATGACTGGCTTTAAGTTTTGCAAACTTTGTGATGCAAAGTTCCGGGCTCGGCACCAAGCTTTGAAAGTTTGCGGCGCAAACTTCGGCAGTTGGCGCTCGGGCGCGATTCCTGCCGCGAACTTCGCGAGGTGCGAAAGACCTGGCGCACTCGCGGCAAAGTTCGCCAGCCCCGGTGCCAGCGAGGCGAGGCGCGCCAGCACGTCCACATTACCGAAGAGATAATCGCGCAGCGGATGCCAGCGGCCTTCGTAGTAGTGAGACAGGAATTCGCTCTTGTAGGTGGCGATGTCCACATTGACTGGGCATTCCGTTTTGCAGCCTTTGCACGCGAGGCACAGATCGAACGCATGTTTTACGCCCTCGTCGCGCCAGCCATCGCGGATGACGTCGCCTTGCAGCATTTCAAACAGCAGGTGCGCCCGACCGCGCGGCGAATGCTCTTCTTCGCGCGTCGCTTGATAGCTGGGACACATCAGACCACCCTCTTCGCGGCGGCATTTGCCCACGCCTACGCAGCGCAACGCTGCTTCGCTCAAGCTGCCTTGATCCTCTGGAAACTGAAATACCGTAAGCGGCTGCCAAGGTGCGTAGTCGGCACCTAGGCGCAAGTCTGAATCCATGGGCCGCGCATCGAGCAGCTTGCCTGGATTCATACGGCCTTGCGGATCCCACAGAGCCTTGAACTCGCGAAACGCCTGCATCAACTCTGGCCCAAACATCTTGGGCAGCAGTTCGCCGCGCGCTTGCCCATCGCCATGTTCGCCAGAAAGCGATCCGCCATAACTCAGCACCAAGTCGGAAGCATCTTCCATAAAGCGGCGGAACTTGGCGATACCCGGCGCGCTTTGCAGGTCAAAGTCCACGCGGTTGTGGACGCATCCCTGCCCGAAGTGGCCGTAGAGCACGGTGCGGTATTCGTACCGCTGCAGCAGGCGTTGCAGATCGCGCAGGTAGCCTCCGAGTTTTTTCGGCGCGACGGCTGCGTCCTCCCAACCCTCCCAAAGAAAGGGCTCACCGGGGACGTGCGACACCGCTCCCAGCGCGGACTCGCGTACCTCCCAAACCCGCGCGGCTTCGTTCGAGTTCAGCAAACGCATCTTCGGCGGATCGGCGCTGCGGGCCAGCGAATCCATCATGCCGCGAGCTTTGGATTCCGCTTCCTGCCAAGTGTCCGCGCCGAACTCGGCGAGCAGCCAGCCTCCGCCCTCGGGCAGGAGCGCCAAACCGGAGGGATTCATCCCCTTCTTCTTCTGGCAGGTGATGAGGTAGTCGTCCATGCCTTCGAGGCCGATGGGGCTGTGCGCGATGATCTCTGGCACATGGTCGCCGCATTGAAAGATGTCGGGATAAGCGATGACGACGAGCGCGCGTTGCGGCGGGCTGGGCACCAGCCGCGTAGTGGCTTCGAGCACCGTGACGCACGTGCCTTCTGAACCGACCAGCGCACGCGCGACGTGAAAACCATTTTCTGGAAGCAGGTAACGCAGGTTGTAGCCCGAAACGCAGCGCGGGATGTCGGGAAAACGCTCGCGAATCAGCGGCGCGTATCGGTCGCGAATCTGGCGCAATCCTGCGTAGATTTCGCCGCGACGTCCGCCTTGCGCGATGATGGCCTGTAACTCCACTTCCGACGTGGCACCGACCGTCATGCGCACGCCGTCGTAGGTGAGGATGTCGAGCTGCTCGATGTTTTCGTCGGTCTTGCCCGCCATTACCGAGTGGATGCCGCAGGAATTGTTGCCCACCATGCCGCCGATGGTGCAGCGATTGTGTGTCGCCGGGTCGGGTGCAAAGGTTAGATGATGTTGCTCGGCCGCGTTGCGCAGATGATCGAGAATCACACCTGGCTGCACCCGCGCGCGGCGGCCAGTAGCGTCCACTTCGAGGATGCGATTCAGGTGCCGCGAAAAGTCCATTGTTACGGCGACGTTGCAGGTTTGCCCCGCGAGCGAAGTGCCTGCGCCTCGCGATAGCAGCGGTACGTCATACTCCCGGCACAGCGCTATCGCTGCAATCACGTCGTCTACGTCGGCGGGAAAGACAACGCCAATCGGCACCTGACGGTAGTTGGAGCCATCGGTGGCATAAAGCGCACGACCCGCAGCGTCGAAGCGAACATCGCCGCGCAACTTGGCGCGTAGCGCCGCCTCCAACCGGGCAGCAGCGAGATGAACCGGAGAAATTTCACGTCGCTCGGGATGGCTGGAAGGTGACATGCGGTTAACAGGCGAAACGGAATCGGTGCGGCTAAACAAAACGGGCACAGACTGAGTTGGCCTGTGCCCGCATGGTACTGGTATGACGAAGCCGGTGGCAACTGCGCCACGCGGAATAATACTTTAACTGAAGGCGCGGCCTACGTAGTCAATCGAAACCATGCCCAGCAGTAGCAGCAGCCAGAAGATTGCGGACACGATGACGATGATGTTGACCTTGTAGGAGATGTACTTTACGTGCATAAAGAAGAGCACGACCAGCGTGGCCTTGACGGTGGCAATGGCGAGCGCTACCACAGCGTTCATCGGGCCGGGAAAGTCCACCATGGAGGCAGCCACGGTGAGGATGGTGCCCACCATGAGCGCCGCCCAGATCAGGATGTAAGTACGAATTGGTGAAACGTGACCAATGTGCCCGGATGACATGCGTTCCGCCTCAGAAATTGTGCCGTCTGCCAATCAAGTACAGCAGCGGGAAAAGATAGATCCAGACCAGATCGACAAAGTGCCAATACAAGCCCGCGTATTCGATGGGTGCGTAGTAGTCGCGGCCAAACATACCCTTCCACGAGAGCCACGCGAGCACACTCATCAGGCCGATGCCGATGATCATGTGCAGCGCGTGCATGCCCGTCATGGCAAAGTAGAGCGAGAAGTACATCTCAACGCTCTTGGAGGGCGCCTGCGCCTCGGGATGATCCTTGGTGGAAGGCTCTTTGGTGGTGTCGAAGTTGAAGGTGGGCCCGGGAACGTGGTGATTTTCCCACTTCTCGGTGTACTCCACAGCCTTTACGCCCAGGAAGGTCGCTCCGAGAAGAATTGTGGCGATGAGCCAGCCGACCAGCGCCTTGCGTTGGCCTAGTTGCGCGCAACGAACTCCGAGCGCCATGGTGAGTGAGCTGCCGATGAGCACCACAGTATTGAACGCGCCATACTGAACGCTGAGCGCCAAACTCCCTGCCATGAACGCGGCGGGGTTGGCATGGCGATAGATCAAATAGGCGGTAAACATGCCGCCGAAGAACATCACTTCGGTGACGAGGAATAGCCACATGCCCATGCTGGAGGCGTCGCGCTGCTGCTCCGAATCCACAAACTGATGGCGGAGTGCCAGGTCGTGCGAGCCGGCGGTTTCGCTAGTAGACAACCGGAACCTCCTTGATGTGCTCGTAATCGTAGGCTTCCCAAGTGACTACGGGGATCTCCAAAAAATTCTCGGTAGGCGGAGGAGAAGACGTCATCCACTCCAAGCCAACCGCGCCCCAGGGATTGTCGCCCACTTTTTCACCGTAACGCAGCGACCAGCCCAGGTAGATCAGCGGCATCAGGTAGCCAACAGCCAGCACCGTGGCACCCGCGGTGGAGAGCACGTTCCACACCTGGAACTCGGGTGCGTACATCCAGTAGCGGCGCGGCATGCCGAGATAGCCGACGATGAACTGCGGGAAGAACGTGAGGTTGAAGCCCACAAAGCCGAGCATCGCGGCCAGCTTGCCCCAGAATTCGGGATACATGCGGCCGGTGATTTTTGGCCACCAGAAGTGGATGCCGCCGAGGTAGCCCATTACCACACCGCCGACCATCACATAGTGGAAGTGCGCGACTACGAAGTAAGTGTCAGTGACATGCACGTCGAGGCCGATGGCTGCGAGGAATAAGCCAGTCAACCCACCGATAGTGAACAGGCCGAGAAAGCCGATGGCGTAGATCATCGGTGTGGTCAACGTGACCGCGCCTTTGTACATGGTGGCCGTCCAGTTAAACACTTTGATCGCCGAAGGTACGCCGACAAAGTAGGTGAGGAATGAGAACACCAGCGCGGCGTAGACCGAGATGCCAGCCACGAACATATGGTGCGCCCAAACCAAGAAGCCGATCACTGCGATGCCGATGCTGGAAAGCGCTACGGCGGAATAGCCGAAGATGCGCTTGCGCGAGAAGCAGGCAATCAGCTCGCTGATAATGCCCATCGAGGGCAAGATCATGATGTAAACGGCGGGGTGCGAATAGAACCAGAACAAATGCTGGAACAGCAGCGGATCGCCGCCGAGTGCGGGATCGAAAATGCCCAGATGCAACAAGCGCTCGAAGGCGACGAGCAGCAGCGTGATGGCCACCACCGGCGTACCCAGTACCATGATGACGCTGGTGGCATAGTGCGCCCACACGAAGAGTGGCAGACGTGACCACGTCATGCCCGGCGCACGCATGCGATGTATCGTCACAATAAAGTTCAAGCCGGTAAAGATGGAGGAGAATCCATTGATGAAGATCGCTACTGCGGCCAGCACCACGTTGGTGCGCGAAAACTGTGAACTCAGCGGAGTGTAGAACGTCCACCCGGTGTCAACTCCACCGAGCGCCAGCGTCCACAGCATTAGAATGCCAGCCACGATGTACAGGTACCAGCTGAGCAGATTGATGCGCGGGAAGGCGAGATCCTTGGCCCCGATCATCAGCGGCACCAGGAAGTTGCCGAGCACTGCTGGCACTACTGGAATCAGGAAGAAAAACACCATGATCTGCCCATGCATGGTGAACACCTTGTTGTAGGTGTCGGCCTGCAGCAGGTCGCCCTGCGGGGTCAGCAGTTCCAACCGGATAAGCAGTGCAAAGACGCCGCCGATAAAGAAGAAGAACGTAACCGAAAGCAGATAGAGCAACGCGATACGCTTGTGGTCCTTGGTGAGGAGCCACGAAGCCACGCTCGATCCGTTCGTAAGATAATTGCTGCCTGCGGGTGCCGCTGCCGTTGCCATAACTATTTCACCTGCCCGGGTGTTGCTTGTGCCGTGGTGGTCGAAGCGTCCGCCTTAAGCGATTTGACGTAGGCGACCAGAGATACCAGTTGCTCTTCCGTAACCTGCCCCTGGAACGTGGGCATGATCGGCTGGAAGCCGGAAACGATTTTGGCCTGCGGATTCAGGATGGATTCGCGCACGTAGTCTTCATCCACTTTGACGAGGCGGCCATCTTGCAGCAGTTGCTGCTTGCCGAATACGCCAGCCAGCATGGGGCCGCGGCCCTGCACGTCGGACTTGTGGCAAGTGGAGCAGCCTAGTTCGGTGAACAACTTTTGTCCGGTGGAAACCAGAGACGTGCGGCCGTTGTTGCCGCCATTCAGCCAGAGCTCATATTCCGCTGGCTGCATCACTACGATCTTGCCGATCATGTTGGAGTGCTGGGTGCCGCAATACTCCGCGCAAAACAAATGGTACTCGCCGACCTTGGTGGCGTTGAACCACAGCGTGGTGTAGCGGCCGGGCAGCACGTCCTGCTTCACGCGCAGTGCCGGAAAATACAGGCTGTGAATCACGTCCTGCGACGTCATGATGATCTTGATGTTGCGGCCCATGGGCACGTGCAACTCGTTGATCTCGCGCTGGCCTTCGGGATGCTCGAACTTCCACATCCACTGCTTGGCGACCGCATACATCTCCACTGAGTCGCGGGGCGGGGTGCGCTCCTCGAAGAAAATGGCCGCGCCCCAGCCAAAGATGATCATCATCACGATGAACGGGATGATGGACCAGGTGAGTTCGAGGATGGTGGAGCCTTCGATCGGCGTGGCTTCCACGCCCGGACGGCGGCGATAGATCACCGCGAAGGTGATCGCAGCAGCCCCGATCAGCACGAACATCACCACGGAAACCAGCACCAGGAACACGTAGAGAGCATCTACGTTTCCGGCGAAGGTGGACGCCTGGTCAGGCCAAATTGGAAAATACTTGAGCATAGTCTTTGCGAACCGCCCCGCTGTTTCTTCGTGGTCTTTGTTGGTCCTTGTTGGTTTTTCTAAGTCCTAGGTGGAATGCACGGCTTCCTGCCGCCGCAACAGCCCCACCAACAGCACCAGACCCAAAATCGTCGCTCCTGCCGCCAGCCGCATGATGTTCATAATCGCGGCTCCGTACTTGCCGGTCGCCGGATCATAGTGGTAGCAAAACAGCATCAGCTGATCCACCACCGTCCCCACTTTCCCGTGGGAGGCTTCCACCAGCGCCAGACGAATGTCCTTGGGGGAGTATTCCACCCCATAAAAATACTGCGACATCTTGCCATCCGGCGTCAGAATCATGATGCCCGCCGCGTGCGCGTACTGCTTAATCTCCGGGTCGTACTTGTAACGAAACCCAACTGCATCCGCCAAAGCCGTAATCTGTTCCTGCTTGCCGGTTAAAAAATGCCAGCCTTCGTTGGCGCCCGGCCTCGCGTACCGCTTTACATATATCGTGTGCTTCTTCGCGGCCATCGCACTGGTGTCCCGCGGATCAATGCTCACGGTGATCACGTTGTACTCTTTGCCAATATCAAACTTCATGATCTGCAGCGCGCCGGTCAATCCATTGAGCACTTCGCCGCACAGCATGGGGCACGAGTAATACACTAGATTCAGCACCACTGGCTTGCCGTTGAAATAATTCCGCAACGGAACCGTCTCGCCGTACTCGTTGATAAACGTCAGGTCGAGTGGCACCTGATTGCCCAGCTTCTGGTCGAGGCCCACATCACGCAAAACATTGGGCTTCTCTTCCGAGTTGCGCTGCACCGCACCGTTGGGCTCTCCCGAAGGCGGAAAGGCAAACGCCACCGTCGCCAGAAGCACTACTGCTGATACCGCGAAATGCCTAATCTTCCAGCTAGCAAACACTGCGTTTCTCTCTTAATCCTTCCGGCAAAACTGGTGCCGGAAACTGCTGCAAACTTACTGAATCAAAGTGCTACTGCATCACTCCAACGGCAGGCGCTTTCGCCTTGGCTGCTGTGGGTGTTTTCGCTGCTTTCGGAGCCGCTGGCATTGCGGCGGAACCTTCTGCGCGTGCGGGCAAGCCGCGAGTGGCAATCAGCTCCATGGCACGCTCAATGGGAATGTGCACCTCGCCCGCCGACTGGTTCGACCACTCCGGTTGGGTGATGTGCAATACCGAATTTTCTTTCAGGTGCTGGTTGTTCAAGTCTGCCGGCTTCTCGCCACCATCGAGCCGTGGCGCGGGAAACTGCATGATGTCTTTTTCCTGCATCCTGCGGGTATAGGTCTCCGCCTTCATCTTGGCTTCGAGCAGCGGGCTGGCGGGCTTCATGTGCGCGATGGTGTAGTTATCCAGCGCCTGGAACGCGCCGAGCACAATAAATACGACGACGATACCGAACACGCCCAACGCGACGAGGAAGGTGAAGATGGCGCGCGGGCCGAAGTCTTCGCGTTCGTAATCACCGCCACCGTGACCGTTGTGCCCGCCTGCACCCGTTGAACCATTCGACTCGTGACTAGTCATGCGCGTGTTCTCCTTCCAGCACTTGCGTGGCAAATGGCGCGTATAGCGGCAGCAGCGGACGTTGCCGCAGGTGCCAGAAGAACAGCCCCAGCCAGAAGCCGCCAATCGCGATGGGCAAAATGATGTCCCACGGCGTAACACCAAACAGATTCGCGCGTTCGGGATGAATCGAACCCTGCCACGACGGCTTTACGTACCAGAACACGTCGAAGAAGCGCATGAACAGAATCCAGCAGGCAATCGGCACCAGAGTACGGGTGCTCTTTTTGATGTCTTGCGAGAGCAGCAGCCCCCACGGCACGGCCCAGCCAAACAATGCTACGAACAGGCTGGTATATTGCCACCCGCCTTGCAGCCGGATCATAAAGAAGGTGATCTCTTCGGGGAGGTTGCCCGCCCAGATGATGAGCCACTGCGAGAACGAAAAGTACGCCCACAGCATCGTGATGGCAAAACACCACTTGCCGTAGTCATGCAGGGTCGTCCGCGTAAGCAGCGTCGCCATCGGCTGGTAGTGGCTTAGGACGGCCGTCACAATTACCGTGAAAGCGATGCAGGCCAAGCCCGAACTCGCCACAAAGATGAGGCCATAGATGCTCGACGCCCACTTGGGATCGAGCGACATGCAGAGATCCACAATCAGGAACGTGGTGGTAAGCGCGAACACTACCATGCCCGGCGCTGCCACCCACAGGAATGGAAACTGTTTGCCTTCGTTCTCGGGCAGGTCTTGCTGCGCCGACCAGCGCCGCAGCAGAAATACCATTACGCCCCAAATCGCGAAAAACAGAATGTAACGTTCCCACATCGCGCCTACGCCCAGCCACGCGCCGGTCACGTATTGCAGATGCTTGTCCGCTGCTACTGCTTCCGGTCGTGCCCAGATGTAGAGCTTCGGCAGGTTGAGCAGAATCGGAATGCCCAAGAAGAACATGAGCAGTAAATTGGCTGCGCCTGCTTCCCAGATGCGGCGTCCGATCAATCCCCAGCCGCCGCGCGCGGCGATGTAGTGAATCATCAGCCAGCCCAGGCACCCGAAAGAGAGGCAAAGCCAGAACACATAGCCGACCAGATAGGCCTGCATGAAGTTTTCCGCGCCATTAAAGAAGCCTACCGCAGCCCCCAAAGATGCGATCACGCCCACGATAAACGCGCGGGTGCTGAGCTTTTTGGCCACCTCAGGAGTGGCGACCGCGGACGAGGTCCAGTGCGTAGTCACGCTCATCGCGCTGCTCCTTCTGCGGCTTTCGTTTCCGCTGCCTTAGCTGGCTTGGCCGCTGCTTTGGCGGAATCCGCCATCGGGGCCGCGGGCAACTGGGCCCGCTCTTGCGACGTCAGGTCTTCCAGTTTCGCACCCTGACTCAACTGCAAGGCCCGGATGTACGCCACAATCGCCCAGCGATCCGCTGGCTGCAACTGCATCGAGTAGTCCTGCATCTGGCCGTAGCCGTTGGTCATCACGTCAAAGAAGTAGCCGGGAGGCGACTTGCGCAACCGCTCCTCTTGATACGACGGCGGATGCTTCAAGCCACGCTGCACGATCATGCCATTGCCATCGCCAACCCGCGAGTGGCAAGGCGAGCAATAGATGTTGAAACGCTCCTGGCCGCGCGCCAGCATGGTGGCTGTCACTGGATAAGGGAAGACTTCACCGGGCTGTCCGTTGACTTTGCCGGTGTGGAAGTAAGTGTCATCGTTGAGGTGGCCGCGCGCCACGGTGCCATCCACCGGAGCCCGGGCCGAACGCTGGTCGGCGTAGAAGTCGCTTTGCGCCAATGGCTTGTAGCGCGGCTGGTCATGCATATCCTGACGGCAAGCGCCGAGAATCAGCAGCGCTGCGCCCGCGAGCGCAATCAGCAAGACTTTGCGGAGGTGAGTCAGCGGATTAATAAGGCACCTCCGAAATCGAAGCCGGACGCAGGCTCTCGAGAAACGCCCTCGTGCTATTCGCGTCAAACTTGGGGTCTTCCGACTCGATGCAGATGAAAAACTTGTCGCGCGACGCCCGCTCAAACCGTGTGGAGTTGAACAGCGGATTGTAAGGCTTGGGCAGACCGTTCATGGCAAGCATACCGATGGCCGCAGTGAGTCCGGCAAACAGCACCGTCAACTCGAACGTGATGATGATGAACGCGGGCCACGAGTTCGGCGGACGCCCGGCGATGTTGATGGGGTAGGCAAAGATGTTGACCCAATACTGCAAGCCGTAGCCCGTCAATGCACCGATGATGCCACCACATAGAACCGCCTTGGAAACATTGTCTTTGTAGAAGCCGATTGCTTCGCTCAAGCCATGCACCGGGAACGGTGAGTAGGCATCAAGCTTGCGATAGCCTTCCGCATAGGCCTGCTTGGCGGCAGCGACAACCTCGTGCGGCGAATCGAACTCAGCGAGAATGCCATAGAAAGAGGCGCTCATGCGTGATGCACCTCCGCTTCCGGAACCAGCGTCTTCATTTCAGCCATGTTGATCATGGGCAACACACGAACGAATAGGAACATAAGCGTAAAGAACAGGCCGAGGGTACCAGCGTAGGTCATCCAGTCCCAGACGGTGGGTACATAGGTGCCCCACGACGAGCTCACGAAGTCGCGATGCAGACTCATCACCACGATCACAAACCGCTCCAGCCACATGCCGATCAGAATTACGACGGAGATCAAGAACAGGAAGAACGGCTGCAGCCGAATCTTGCGAATCCACAGTACCTGCGGGATGACGATGTTGGTCATCAGCAGCGCAATGTAGGCGAACTGATAGGGCCCGTGCAGGCGATTCCATACCAGGAAGCGGTCATACTGTGAACCGCCGTACTGCGCCATAAAGAACTCCATCAGGTAGCCATAGCCGACGATCAACCCGGTTGCCAGCATGACTTTCGCGGCGTAATCGAGGTGCTTCTCGGTGATGAAGTCGCTTACACCGTAAGCCATACGAATCGGAATGGCCAGCACCAGAACCATGGCGAAGCCGGAGTAGATGGCACCCGCGACGAAGTAAGGCGGGAAGATGGTGGTATGCCATCCTGGAACGATGCCCACGGCGAAGTCGAAGCTCACGACGGTGTGTACTGAGAGCACCAGTGGAGTGGAAAGCCCGGCCAGCAGCAGATAGGCCGACTCGTAACGCTTCCAGTGGCGAGCTGAACCAGTCCAACCCATGGCCAGCGCGCCGAAAATGCCGCGAATGATTGGATTCTTGGCGGTGTCACGCAGGGTCGCAAGGTCAGGAATCAAACCGACAAACCAAAACACAATCGAGATGGTCGCGTATGTGGAAACCGCGAATACGTCCCAGATAAGCGGGCTGCGGAACTGCGGCCACACGCCCATCGAGTTGGGGATGGGGAACATCCAGTACGCCAGCCACGGTCGCCCGGTATGCAGCAGCGGGAACATGCCCGCACACATCACGGCAAAGATGGTCATGGCTTCCGCAAAGCGGTTGATCGAGTTGCGCCAGGGCTGACGCAGCAGGCACAAAATCGCCGAAATCAGCGTACCCGCGTGGCCAATACCGATCCACCAGACGAAGTTGACGATGGCAAAGCCCCAGCCTACGGGGATGTTGATGCCCCAGATGCCGGTGCCGCGGTAGAGCAGCCATGCGATCGCGGCATGCAGCGCGCCCAGCAAGCCCAGGGCTGTAAACAAGCCCAGCGCCCAGCCAAGCCCGATGGGGCGCCGCAGAATGATGTCCGAAATCTTGTCGGTAACCGAACCAAGACTGTGACCTGGACCAATCGGGTTTTCGCGTGCCAAAGAAACGCGTTCTACTGTTTGTGCCATCGCTTAACTGCGCTCCGCCTGCCCGCCAGATTCCGCGAGCTCAGGATTCGGGTTGCGTACTGCCGCCAAATAAGTGGTGCGGGGCCGCGTGTTCAGGTCCGCCAGCATGCCGTAGTTGCGCTCATTCGCCTTCAGCTTTGCCACCCGGCTGTTCTTGTCGTTGATGTCGCCAAACACAATCGCGTTGGTGGGGCATCCCTGCTGGCAAGCTGTCTGCAAAGTGCCGTCGGCAATCTGCCGGTCTTCCCGCTCGGCGTCTATGCGTGACTGGTTGATGCGCTGTACGCAGTATGTGCACTTTTCCATCACGCCGCGGGTGCGGATGGTGACGTTCGGATTCCGCATCATCTTGTACTGCGTCGTATCCAGATCCTGGAAGCGCAGGAAGTTAAAGCGGCGCACCTTGTACGGACAGTTGTTTGAGCAGTACCGGGTGCCGATGCAGCGGTTGTAGACCATGTCATTGAGGCCTTCGGTGCTATGCACCGTAGCGCCCACTGGACATACCTGCTCGCAGGGAGCGTTCTCGCACTGCTGGCACGGAACCGGCTGATAAAGCGCCTTGGGATTGTTGCGGTCGCCCTGATAGTAGGTATCCACGCGAATCCAGTGCATGTAACGGCCACGCAACACCTGATCTTTGCCGACCACCGCGATGTTGTTTTCCGACTGGCAGGCGATGACGCATCCGTTGCAGCCGATGCAGGCGTTGAGGTCAATCACCATGCCCCAGGAGCGATCTTTGTATTCGACATTCTGGTAGAGCGTGAGGTCACGTGAAGGAGCTTCACTAAGCTCACCCGCAAAGCCGGGATTCTTTTTGTACTCAGCCAGGTTTGCTTCGCGCACTAGAGGACGGTCGCCCACCGGAGTTTCAATGGACTGCTGACCCTGCGTGGTGGCCAGCCGGAAGGTGTCACCCTTCTTCACCAGTTTCGCGCCGCGAATCGTCCACTGCGTGTCGTGCGTACGCAGGGGATATACATTGAAGCCCGAGCCGGTACCGGTGCGGCCCGCGCGCTCACGTCCGTAGCCAAAGTTCAGCGTGACGGACTTGTCGGCGTGACCGGCTTGAATCCACGTCGCGCCGGTGGCGTAACGGCCATCAGATTCAATACTCACCACATCGCCGGTTTCGAGACCGAGGCGCGTGGCCAAGGCTGGGCCCATGATTACTGCATTGTCCCAGGTCAGCTTGGTCATCGGTGCGGGCAATTCCTGCAGCCAGCCGTTGTTGGCAAAACGACCATCGTAGAGACAAGGATCGCGGCGCAGATTCACTTCGACTGAGTCGGCGGAGACAGCTTCAGCTGCTACAGACGCGGGGAACGCAGCCTTGACTGCAAGCGCCTTGGGCGCAGACGCAGAACCCGCCACCAGACCGTCATGCAGCGACTTGCGCCATGAAGCTTCGAAGTCTGCCGGAACGGTGTCGCCGGGTGCACCGACTTTGCCGGTTTTTTCTTTCAGCCAGTGGAACTTGATCAGTTCAGGCCCGGTGAATCCGGCCGTTCCCATCAGGGCTGCGAGCAGTTCGTGCGCGCTGCGGCCATCGTAGAGCGGCTCAATCAGCGGCTGGACGACGGAAACTGTGCCATCGTAGGCGCGAGCGTCGCTCCAGGCCTCGAGGAAGTGCGCCTCGTTGATATGCCACTGGCAAAGCACGGCAGTCTCGTTGCTATGGGTTCCCAGATACACCCGCAACGGAACCCGTTCGCCCTTGAACATGCCCTCGAAGTCCATGTCGGCGGGCGCATCGAATACCGGATTGCCGCCCAGCACGAACAAGGCATCCACCTTGCCGTCTTTAATGTCGCGAGAAAGTTCGTAGATCGAGCCAGTCTGGTTCAGCGGACTGAACGGCACTGGGTCGGTATAGGTAACCGTGTTGCCGACCGCGCCGAGCGCTCCGTTGATGGCGTGCACCAGCGCATGAACTATAGCCGGCTGATGATCGCCCGTAACCGCAACTGCCGCTCCGTGCGAAGCCTTCAGGTCGGCGATCAAGGCCGTGGCAAAACGGACATGCTCTGGACTTACCGTGCCTGTAGCTACTCCAGCGACGCCGAGTGCCGCCGCAACGGCGCGGGCATGGCCCTCGATTTCCGACGCCAATACCGGCAGGCGATGATCGGCCTTCATACCCGTCGGAGTCGCACCGGACTCGACGACGTAAAGCCGGTTCATCTTCTCTTCGGGATTGCGATTCTTGGCAAAGTCACGCGCGTAGCGAGTGAAGCCGGGGAAGTCCGCCGACAGGAAGTCGCCGTCGAGTGACAGAATGACGTCAGCCTTATCGAAGTGATACTGCGTTTCCACGGGCTGGCCGAATGCCATCTGCGCACCGGCATAGACGTTGTCGCGATTGCCCGGCTCCCAGGCGTGCCACTTGGCCTCAGGATACTGCTCAATCAACGCCTTGATTTGCGCTGCCAGTGTGGGCGAAGAGACGGTCTGCGTCAGAAAGCGCAGTCCCGCTCCCTTCAATGCTTTTTGCGCGCTCATCAGCCCGCGCATTTCGGTGGTAAACGCATTCCACGAACGCTGCTGGCCCAGATAAGAGATGAACTGTGCCCGGTCAGGATCGTACATATCGAGCAGCGAAGCTTGGGCGAACGAACTGATGCCGCCGAGACTTGCCGGATGATCGGGATTGCCTTCAAGATGTGTCGGGCGATATTCGTGCGCTTCCACCAATACTGGATTGGCATAGCCGCCCAACGTCATCGCCGAAGCAAAGTACAGCGGACGCCCGGGGATTAACTCTTCGGGCTGGCGGACGTAAGGAACAATGTATTCGGTGGGCTGCCGAGTGCAGGCGGTAAGTCCCGCAAGCGCTACGGATGCGCCCATCAGCTTCATAAAGCCGCGGCGGGAAACATCGTCGAGCCACTCCGAGGTGCCCTTGGGAAACTCGCGATGCATGTTCTCGCGGAACTCCGCGCTGCCCGCCAGCTCTTCCAGACTGCGCCAGTACTCGGGCGCGTCGTCGCCTTCCAGTCCGGAGAGCCCTGCAAGCTGCTCTTGCAACTGCACCAGCTTGACCTTGGGGTCGTCCTTCTTGCCGGGGCAAACCGCCTCAGGTGTACTCATTGTGGTTTCGCTGTCCCTCATTCGTCGCTCGCTGCTGCCCGTCTTACTAAATTTTGCCAAAATTTTGTCTGAATCTTGTTCCACAACAACCACGCTGCTTCTAGCGATGGCAGGTGGAGCAACTGGTGATGTCCCGCACCGACCGCAGGTTGTACTTGTGCACCAAGTCCGCTCCCAACGCTGCCTGGGTGGTGTACTCCTTGCCATCCACCGTCACGGGATGCACTTCACTGGGCTGTTCGTAATTCATGTTGAAAACTTCGCTGCGCGGTCGCAGATTTTTTTCCGGCGCGCGATGGCACTCCAAGCACCATTCCATCTGCAAACTGTTCTGCTGGATCATCAGCGCCATGCCATCCACTTTACCGTGGCAGGTGTTGCAGCCGACGCCCTTGTTCACATGAATGCTGTGGTTGAAATATACGTAGTCCGGCAGGTCGTTGACCTTTTCCCATTGCAGCGAGCTGCCGCTGCGGAAGCTGTAACGCACGGGCTCCAGCAAGGCGGCGTTGGTCCAAATCTGCGAATGGCAGTTCATACACGTCTTGGTGGGAGGGATGCCTGCCGTGTTGGAGACTTCCACCGAGGTGTGGCAATAGCGACAGTCAATGCCGAGTCCGCCCACGTGATGCTTGTGGCTGAATGGAACAGGCTGGCTGCGGGCCACCGCCTGATTGGTGATGTAAGGCGACCGCGAGAACACGGTCCAACCTAGGAACAATCCAATCGCCAGCACCGGGATCGCCAGGATGGAGGCCTTGGCGTAGTTGTTCGCGCTGCTTGGAAAAATTTGAGCCATGCTTAACCCGTCACCTTACCGCCGAACCACAGCCGTGCCTCGCCGCTCTCGCGGCATCCGATTCAGATCATCACCAATGCCGTGATGCATGTTGTGCAAACTGGTGATTATAGCAAGAGCAAAACCTGTTGCTACGTTAAAAACACAATTAAATACCGCTTGCACCCGGTTCGCTGCAAAATCCAGCAAAACTAGGACTGCTTCTGTCCCATAATGAAAAAGCAGCACTCCAGCCATCCTGCATTTCACTCCCACAGCGCGGATACGACACCCTGATAAGACAGATTCGCGGCACTACCGCAAGTTCATCGCCAGCAGCCGCGGTTCGGTCATCTCTTCCATCGCATAGCGCAAGCCTTCGCGCCCCAACCCAGAATCCTTCACCCCGCCATACGGCATATGATCCATGCGGAAGGTCGGCACCTCGCCAACCATCAATCCGCCCACTTCGAGTGCGTCAAATGCCTGGAAGATGCGATTTGCGTCACGGGTGAAGAGTCCAGCCTGCAATCCGTAGACCGAGTTGTTCACCGAGGCCAGCGCTGCTGTGAAGTCATCGTACGGCCCCACCGTAACTACAGGGCCGAAGACCTCTTCGCAGTTCACCTTCATGCTCGGCGTCGTTCCGGTGAGCACCGCGGGCTGCACGATTGACTTGCCTGACCCGATGCGTTTGCCGCCACACAACAACTTTGCACCCCCGGCGACGGCTTCCGCAATCCACTGCTCGACACGGAGGGCATCCGACTCACGGATGAGGGGTCCAACGTCCACCGTTTCATCCAGCGGATCACCACACTTCAGCTTGGCTACACCAGCCAGCAGCATTTCCACAAATTTTTCGTAAGCGGGACGCTCCACAAAAATGCGCTGCACCGAAATGCAGGTCTGCCCCGCATAGACGAATCCGCCCGCGACGCAGCGCTCGGCGGCGAATGCGAGATCGGCGTCGCTGTGCACGATTACGCCCGCGTTGCCGCCAAGTTCGAGGGTTATCTTCTTCTTGCCGCATTGCGATTTGATCTGCCAGCCAACTTTCGCGCTGCCCGTGAAGCTGATCATCTTGATGCGTTCGTTGTCGCCTTGCACGAGAATGCTGGCATCTTCATTGGAAAGCGGCAGCACGTTGAGTCCGCCTGCGGGGTAGCCCGCGTCGTGAATCAATTCGGCGAGCAGCAGCGCGGTGAGCGGCGTTTGCGGCGCAGGCTTGAGAATGAAGCTGCATCCGGTGGCGATCGCCGGAGCCAACTTGTGGGCGACTAGATTCAGCGGAAAATTGAACGGTGTGATGCCCGCAATCGGCCCAATCGGGAAGCGCTTGACGATGCCCCAGCGTCCGGCGGTGGAAGCTTGCCAGTCGAGCGGAAGATACTCGCCGCCGAGGCGCGTCGCCTCTTCGGCCGCCACCTGAAAGGTGAACGCGGCACGATCCACTTCCACGCGCGCAGCTTTGAGTGGCTTGCCCGCCTCGCGAGCCATCAGAGTGGCAAATTCTTCCTTGCGCTGCTCGATTGCCTGGGAAACGTGGCGCAGAATGCGCTGGCGCTCGTATCCGCCGAGCTTGCGGGTCACGTCGAACGCGCGCACGGCGGCGGCAATTGCGGCTTCGGCGTGAGCCCGGGTTGCCTGATGCACCTGCGCGATCAACTGGCCATCGTAAATGGCGCGCACATCGGTGACGGTTCCTTCGCGCACCCACGCACCATCCAGTAAGAATGGACGCGCAGTCGCCGGATTGGCAGAGGAGACGCTCATGAAGTTTGCTAAATCTCTTCCGACACACACTGGAAGAGATGGACTTTGTGACCGTGGTTTGAGACCGAACTCTGAATTATATTCGTGCGCTGTGAACTCGGCCAGTTACCATGTGGGCGTGCCCCGCAAAATGATTGCCGGGCCGATCACATCTTATGGACGTCACCTACATCACCGTCGCCGAAGCCCACGAACTTTTCTCTCAACGCGATCTTTCTCCAGTCGAACTGACGCAGATGTGCCTGGATCGCATCCGCAAGCTCAATCCAACGCTGAATGCGTGGATTACTGTGGACGCCGAAGGCGCACTGGCCCAGGCCCGCGCCGCCGAAGAACGCATGATGCAGGATGCCCGGCTCAGTCCGCTCGACGGCATCCCCATTGGCTTAAAGGACAACATTGACACCGCGGGCATGTTGACGACTGGGGCTTCGAACCTGTTCCGTGACCGCATTCCAGCCGAAGATGCGGTGGTCGTCGGCCTGCTGCGCCGCGCTGGAGCTGTAATTCTGGGCAAACTAAATATGCACGAGCTCGCGTATGGTGGCAGCAACTACATCAGCGCGTTTGGGCCGGCGCGCAACCCGTGGAATGTGAAACATCTCACGGGTGGATCATCCGGTGGTGCAGCTGTCGCCGTCGCGACCGGCATGTGTCTGGCCGCCATCGGTAGCGATACGGCTGGCTCGATTCGTCTGCCCGCAGCGTTGTGTGGCGTAGTCGGCTTCAAGCCCAGCTTTGGATTGGTAAGTTGCAAGGGCGTGATTCCGTTGAGCTGGTCGCTCGATCACGTGGGGCCAATTACTCAGTCTGTGGAAGACGCCGCGATGTTGATGGACGTGCTGGCGCTGGAAATTGCCAAGGAAACAGACGCATACGCTGAAGAATCCCTGATAAATGACGACGAAGCGCAGAATGAAAGTGGCGAAGAGGAAGACGAAACATCCGAGCGCGGCCCTGAATTTGAAGGCCTAATCTCGCGTGAGCGCGAAGGCCGAGTCGAGCTCAATCCCGCCCGCGTCCTCCCGGTCTTCCGCAGCAGCTATGAAAGTTACGCTGCTCGCCTCGCTGAGGCGCGTGAACGTCATCGAGGAAATGGACTACGCCTAGGCATTCCTCGCGAACATTTTCTGCAGGACCTCCACCCGCAAGTCGCAGAGGCGTTCGACCATGTGCTGGAAGTCTTTCGCAGCCTTGATGCCGAAATTATGGAAATTGACGTACCCGCGAATCCGGACCGGACTGTGCAAGCCGCCGAGAGCTACGCGTATCACGAGCGCTGGGTGAGTGAGGCGGTGGGGGAATCGCAAAGCGAGGCGCGTCCTCAGGACTATCAGCCGGAGACGTTGCGCCGGATTCGCGGCGGAGCTGCGATCACGGCGGCGGAATATATTCGGGCGCGGCTGGCGATGGAAGCTGAGGCCGCGAATTGTGATGCGATCTTTGATCGGGTGGACGCGATTCTCACCCCAACCAGCCCCGTGCCCGCGCCAGCGTTCGCACAGGTGGAGAGCACGCCCGAGCAGCTGCGTCCGCTGGAAGTGGCGATGCTGCGGAACACGCGTCCGTTCAGCGTGCTAGGCCTGCCTGCGATTTCAGTGCCCTGCGGATTCACCAAGGATGGATTGCCGCTGGGCCTGCAAATCGTGGCCCGTCACGGCGACGAAAACATGGCGCTTATTGTGGCTGACGCGTATGAGCAGGCGACGGTGTGGCACCAGAGAAGGCCGAAAATCTAGCTAAGTGTTCTGGATAAGCGTTCGTACGCGGTAGCCAGCGCGGCTTTCACCTGCTCGGGCGCGGTACCTCCAGCGTTGTCATGGCACGCCAATACCGGCTCGAGCTTGAGCGCTGCAAAGAATCCTACATCGAATGCGGGATGAATCTGCTGCAACTCGGCGAGTGAGAGGCCGTCGAGAAGGCAACCCTTTTCGAGCGCCAGTGCCACCGCGCGGCCGATGCACTCATGCGCCAGGCGGAACGGCACTCCGCGCGACGACAGATACGTAGCGGCGGCGAACGCATTAAGGAATCCATCTTCTGCGGCGAACTGCATACGCTCGTGCAGGAAACGCACTTTGGCGATCCATCCGGCGACGAGCGGCAGCAGGGCCTGCAACGTGTCAGCCGCCTCAAACAGCGGTTGCTGGGTGTCCTGCAAATCCTTGTTGTAGGCGAGCGGCAGGCCTTTGGTGGCAACTTGCAGTGCCGTGGCGCAGCCCAGCACGCGGGCTGACTTCGCTCGCGCCAGCTCCAGCAGGTCCGGATTCTTCTTCTGCGGCATGGCGCTACTGCCGGTGGAGTAAGCTTCCGGCGGATCCACGAAGCCGAACTCCTGCGTCGAAAAAACAATCATCTCTTCAGCCCAGCGGCTGATATGCAACGCCAACAGCGAAAGTGCATTGACGAACTCGAGGGCAAAGTCGCGGTCGGCAGTTGCGTCCATGGAGTTGGCGGTGGGCGCGTCGAAGCCGAGGGCCGAGGCCAGCGCTACGCGGTCGAGTGCGATCGTGGAACCGGCAATGGCGCCGCTGCCCAGCGGACACAGATTCACTCGCTTGCGGCAGTCGGCGAGGCGTTCGGCGTCGCGCAGAAACATTTCGAAGTAGGAGAGCAGCCAGTGCGCCACCAGCACCGGCTCGGCGCGCTGCAAGTGCGTGTAGGCAGGCATCGCAGCGAAGCCTGCGGATCCCGCACGTGTCAACAGCGCATGGCAGAGTGCGGCGAGCTGCGATGTAAGTTGGTCAATACTTTCGCGGACGAACAGTCGCAGATCGGTAGCGATCTGTTCGTTGCGGCTGCGTCCGGTGTGGATTTTGTAGCCGGTGTCGCCGGTGAGTTCGACTAGTTTTTTTTCGACGAAGTGGTGAACGTCTTCGGTTTCGTCATCGTCGAGAAATGCGGGCGACGCTGACGCATTCGTCAGAATCGCTGCCAACGCTTCCACTAGCTGTGAAACTTCTTCCGCAGTCAGCACGCCCGCGTTGTACAGCGCCTCGGCATAGGCCGCGCTGGCGGCGACCTCCTGCGGCAGCAGTCGGCGATCAAAGGGAAACGAGCGCTGCCAGCGGGCAAAGTCGGCGTCGAGCGGTTCGCGGAACCGCCCCGACCACATCTTCATCGCCTCATCCTCACGACGCGACTCCCTGCCCGGCCTCGCTCTTCAGCTTTTGCTGATTCCGCTCGGCCAGCGCCTGCGAGCGCAGCGGCAGGCCAAGAATGCGGATGAAACCTGCGGCATCTTTCTGGTCGTAACTGCTGTCCATCGTGAAGGAGGAAAGATCGTTGCGATAGAGCGAATAGGGTGAGGTGCGCCCAAGCACGGTGATATTGCCCTTGTAGAGGCCGAGTTTCACGGAGCCGGTTACGTTTTTCTGCGTGGTTGCGACGAAGGCGTCGAGCGCTTCGCGCAGGGGCGTGAACCAGAAGCCGTAATACACCATCTCGGCATACTTGAGTCCGATGCCCTGCTTATAGTGGAGCACTTCGCGGTCGAGGCACAGCGCTTCAAGTTCGCTATGCGCGGCGACGAGCAGTGTGCCGCCGGGCGTTTCGTAGCATCCCCGCGACTTGATGCCGACGAAGCGATTTTCCACGAGGTCGATGCGGCCAATCGCGTTGCGGCCGCCGATTTCATTCAGCAATTCGACCAGCGCGACGGGATCGAGCTTCATGCCTCCGACGGAAACCGGCACGCCCGCTTCAAATCCAATCTCGACGGTCTCTTCGCGGTCGGGAGCCTCTTGCGGCGAGCGCGTCATCTGCCAGGTTCTGTCGAACGGCGGGTGATTCGCATCTTCCAGCTCGCCGCCTTCATGGCTCAAGTGCCACAAATTCTTGTCGCGGCTATGAATTTTTTCGCGGCTGGCGGCGACGGGAATGCCATGCTCTTCCGCGTAGTCGAGGCAATCCTCGCGAGACTTCAACGTCCAGTCGCGCCACGGCGCAATCACTTGTAATTCGGGCGCCAGCGCCTGATAGGTCAACTCAAAGCGCACTTGGTCGTTGCCCTTGCCGGTGCAGCCATGCGCCACGGCTTCCGCACCTTCGCGCAGCGCGACTTCCACCTGATGCTTGGCAATCACCGGACGCGCCAGCGACGTGCCCAGTAGGTACTTGTTCTCGTACACCGCGCCAGCCTGCAACGCGGGGAAGACATATTCGCTGAGGAACTCCTCGCGCATATCTTCCACCACAACTTTAGACGCGCCGGTGGCATACGCCTTGTTCACCACAGCTTCGATGTCGTCGCCCTGGCCCACGTCGCCGACCATGGCAATGACTTCGCAGTCGTAATTTTCCTTGAGCCACGGAATGATGATCGAAGTATCGAGCCCGCCGGAGTAGGCGAGGACGATTTTTTTCTTACTGGACTGGCTCGAAGCAGCGTTAGGCACGGGCACTCCTTACAGGAATTTTCGTCGTCCCGCTGCACAGCAACTGCGCGAGAATCGCCTTCTGAATATGCAGGCGATTTTCCGCCTGATCGAACACAACCGACTGCGGCGAATCAATCACCTCGTCGGTCACTTCCTCCCCGCGATGCGCGGGCAGGCAGTGCATGAACACCGCGTGTTCGGCGGCGCAAGCCATCAGGCTGCTGTTCACCTGATAAGGCTGGAACACCGCCGCCCGGGCCGAACTCTCATGCTCCTGGCCCATGCTGGCCCAAGCGTCAGTATAGACCGCATCGGCGCCGGAAACCGCCGCCAGCGGGCCGGTCATCACCTGAATGCTGGTGCCGATCTGTACTGCAATAAACTTCGCCTGCTCCACCACAGATTGCAGCGGCGCATACTGTGCGGGCGTCGCGACCTTGACGTTTACGCCCAGCGTGGCTCCTGCCAACATCAGCGAATGGGCCATGTTGTTGCCGTCGCCTACATAAGCTAGCGTTAGCCCTTTCAGGCTGCCAAAGTGTTCCTTCAGCGTCATGTAGTCGGCAAGCGCCTGGCAGGGATGCTCCAGATCCGTCAGCGCGTTGATCACCGGAATGCCCGCATGCTCGGCGATGCCTGTCACGGTAGCGTGGTCAAAGGTACGCAGCACCAGCACGTCCACCCAACGCTCTAAATTTTTCGCCACATCCTTCAAACTCTCGCGGACGCCGAGCCGGGCCTGCGTCTGGTCCACAAAAAACGCCATGCCACCCATGCTGGCCATGCCCGCTTCAAAGGTGAGCCGGGTGCGCAGCGAGGGCTTCTCAAAAAACATCGCCATCTGCTTGCCCGCCAGCGCGTGGCGATATTCCGCAGGATGCGACTTCATTTGCTGAGCAAACTCCAGCAGGGAGTGGGCTTCTTCGGGCGCAAGGTCGGCGACGGAAATCAGATCTTCGTGTCCGGCATAACTCGGTGCGGGCAGGGGAAACACTGCGGTGGATGCGATCGGCAGGCTACTCATCATGTTGCCTCTTCTGGAGACTGGCGGTGGCCGCAAGTCAGAAAAATCGGTGGTGTAATGGGTTGCGGCAATCAGCCGCAATAAAACTGCAGGGCACGAGAGGCTCGCGTCAGGCGAGCATCGCTCGGACGCGTTTCGCGAGTGCGGTCGCCGTCTTGTTGTCAGGCGTGATGATGAGGATGGTGTCGTCGCCGCTAATCGTTCCCACCACTTCGTCCCAGTCGGCGCTATCAATCGAAACTGCCACGGGCGAAGCACTGCCCACAGTCGTCTTGAGGACGAGGAGATTTTGGGCTTCGCGGACGTCGAGTACGAACTCCTGAATCAGGTGTTCCACCGAAGGCAACAGGGGCCCGGCTCCGAACTCGCCCGCTGGCGCTTCATAGCCCCGCGACGACTTCACCAAGCCCAGCTTGCGGATGTCCCGCGAAAGCGTGGCCTGCCCCACCCGGAACCCCTTACGCCGAAGACGATGCTGCAACTCCTCCTGGCTGACCACAGGGGCCTCGTCCACCAAAGTGAGAATCGCGTTTTGCCGTAAGCGCTGGTTCATGGGAGTGCGGTGCCTTCTTGCGTTGCTCACATACACATGCGGCAACGAATGAATATGTATTCATTACATATGGATATTATCCATATGTCAAGTGCATATTTTCATCGGGCCTGGAGAAGCCCGCACCCAAGGACGTGGGCTGGAAATGCGGGCGGTATGGGTAGTGCGGGCGGTACAGGGGTCCTTCGACTGCGCAAGAGGCTGCGCGTTGCGCGGCCTCTTGCTTCGCTCAGGATGACACGGTGGGGGAATGTCAGTCGGGGCGCGTGGTCTCCATCGGCTCCAGCACCAGAGTGCAACCGCTGTCTGCACCGCAAAATGCAAGTCCGCGCCGAGCGATGCGCGCGGCACTGTCATCCGGCAGCGCCATGTTGAACTTGATGGCGCGAAGCTCCGGCTCCAGGCCCTTCAATTCGTCGGCACCCTTGATAAAGCGCACATCCTCGACTGCTCCGCCCGGGCCAATCAGCACCCAGACGTCGGCTGATCCTTTCGGCACCGTGTGCTTTAGTTTGTAGCTGCGGGCATCCTGCAACTTCTGCACGGCCTGCTCTTCCAGAGCTTCGCGCGACTTGCTGTCCCCCAAAACCTTCTTCAGCCGGTCGCTGGTCTCGATCTCCGGACGATCTGCCTTCAGCGCCAGCGCGTAGAATTCTGCGGCCTTGCCTTTGTCGCCCTTGGCCTCATAAATCTGGCCGAGGTGGTCGCCGACTTCGCCGCGCGGCGAAGCATCCCACGACGCTTGGATATACTTCAGCGCCTTTTCGTTGTCGCCCTTCGCAAAGTAGACCCAGCCCAAGGTGTCCCAATAGGCGGAGAGCGAGTTCACCAGCGCGAGTTCACGCAGCGTCACCTTGGCCAGCGTCACATTGCGCAGGGCTGCTGCCGTGGACGACACGGCTGACTCGGCGTATTGCTGTGCCCTATCAAGGTGGGCCTTTTTCAGCGAAAGTTGATAGGCGATGTTGTTCCACGTCTCGGGCGTCGGAGAAAGCTCCACTGCGCGGTCAAATGCCGCCAGCGCCTTGTCGTCCTGGCCTAGATTTAAGTAAGCATCGCCCAGCGCTGCCTGGTAGGTGGAGTCCTCTGGATTCAGCGAAATGGCCTTCTCGAGTTCGGGCGCGGCTTCGGCATACTTGTGCCACTCGGCGTACATACTGCCGAGTGCGCCGTGGGCATATTTATCCAGCGGATTCTGCTCGAGCTGCTTGTGGAACGCCGCCGCAGCATCGTCATACCTGCGCTGTAGCCAATAGGTCCGGCCCAGTTCGTTGTTGGCGAATTCGTCATAGGGATTTACTTCCAGCTGCTTCTGGAAGGCGGCGATCGCGGCCTCGTACTGCCGCAGCGCGAGATGCGCCCGGCCCAAATGAATCCATGCCGTGGAATGCTTGGGGTCAGCCTCGGTTGCGCGCTTCAGCAGATCCAGCGCCACTAGCAGATTGCCGCTTTGCAGCGCGTCGTAGCCAGCCTGGTCGAGATCATCGGCCTTAAGGTTGGTGGTTGTACCCGCATTTCCAGCGGTGGCAGTCTCCATCGCCACCCGCTGGCCGAGATCGGACTCCAGCGCGCGGCGGAAGTTCTGATAGTCGCGCGCTTTGGAAGCGGCAAGCTCCTTCTGATGCAGAATCAGGTGCCGTTCGCCACTTAGGGTCGTACCGTCGAGTTTGTACTCCGCCGAATATTCGGCGTAATCACGTTTCAGCGTAAACGGCACGGGCAAGCGAGCTGTGTAGTTCTTCGGAATTTCCAGCTTGATGCGATAGATGTAGTCGCCTGGAGGGCCGAGTTTTACCGGCTCCGCATCGGGGCTGTCGTCATCATCCGCATCCTGCATGCTGATGAACTGGGTCAACGGCAGCACCAGTTCGGTGTTCTTGCGCGTCCAGTCCAGATAATTGACCTTGGCGATGGTGTAACTCATCTCGAACGGCACGTGCGTATCCGCCGGATCGGTCACATGAATCTCGGTGGTATCGCCATCCACGCCTGCCATGGTGTTCATATTTTCCAGCACCTTGTTCCACTGGGCGTTTGGCACTCGGCGAAAGATCGAGCGGAAAATCAGTTCATTGTCGCCGCGCAGGGTAAAGTGAACTTTTGCGGTCAGCTTGCCCAAATCGCCAATCTTGCCATCAATCTCTTGCAACTGCAGATTCGGGAACGGCGTGTCCGCGGGCGTCGTCACCAGCTTACCTTTGCCATCCGGAGGCACCAGCAGAGCCTGCTTGTCGCGCAACTGGAATGCGAGCAGACGGAACGGCGCAATCTCAGCCGTGGTGTCCATCCAGATTTGCTGACCGTTCAGCGGCAACATGCTGATGACATGGTCGAACTGCGCGGGCGAAGGCACATCTGGATCGAGCTTGCGCGCGCTGTTGATGAGGACGGAAGAGACATGGAAGCCGATCGCTTCCAGCATTCCGGCGAGCAGCGTGTGCTTGTCTTTGCAGTCGCCATACTGATTAGCGAAGACTTCAGACGCTGCGTGTGGCTGATAGCGTCCTACGCCCAACGACAGGCTTACATAGCGGAAGTTCGGGCCAACGTAGTCATACATCGCCTGAATTTTTTCGAGGTCTGTGGTCTTGCCCACGATCAGCTGTTCAGCCTTGGCCTTCATCTCCGGCGATGGTGTGCGCCTTCCGGTTTCGAGGCTCTCATACCACTGTCCCACCTCTTCCCAGCTGGCAAACGTTGTCATTTGGACGGCTGGCGTCTCGGCATCCTTAAGCCGCTTGCGCAGTTTTTTGCGTTTTTCTTTGTCGGTCGCCTTCTTATCGTCGTCTTCGCGCTCCACATGCTGGCTAACCCAGTGATAGATCTTGCGGTCGCCCTCCTCGCGAATTTTCGCCTCATGCTCGGGCTTCGCCTTTAATTTCACGGGGCGCGACTTCGGGATATTGACCTCCAGCTCCTCGTTGAGCACGATGCTGGTCTGGTCAAAGTCGTGACTCATCCAAAACTGGTTGGGCGCGACCGGTTTGGCGATGGTGGTGACCACGTCGTACTCCAGTGTGTCGCCGGGTCGCAGGCCGGGCACGGAAAGGTGCTTCTGGTGGAAGTCGGTGTACACCGGTGCCTCGCGCGCCACGGGGCCGGTCAAGTCCTGCACGGCGTCTGCTCCAGCGGTCACGACCGTGCCATCGGCTTTCTTTACCCGGACATAGCGGAACTCAACCTGTTCATTATCAGCACTATAGCCGACGACGAGCTGACCCCATTGCTGGATGCCCGCCTCGCTTTGAATGTGAACCCGGCCGATGATTTCGCGCTGGCCGGTGCCGTCTGCCTCAAAGCGGTAGAGGCTCTTCAGGTCTTCAATGATGTAGGCTTCGCCGGAAAAACTAGAGTCTTTCGAGGCAGCTGTGGAGGGCACAGCAGGCTTGGGAGCAGCTGGTGAGGCTTGGCTCGTTTGGGCGTTCGCGGTAACGGCCAACAGGCCAAAAACCAAGGCATACTGGATCGAACGAAAAATAGACATCGTGCCGCGTTTGTACCTGACTTTGCCGCCAAAGGCAACCCGCCCATGGGTCGGCACCATCCATGCACTTGGATTCCGGCGTCCACACGAGTAGAATTCGATTCCGCCGGGACATCTTTCCGCAAGGTTCGCCTGAGCGGAGCTATGTCTACGACATAAATTTTTAGGAGACCTCACACCATGAAAAAGCTGCTCGCAGTGCTGTTCGCCGTTGCCATTGCCACTTCCATGTCGTTCGCGCAAGCCGCCGATGACAAGAAGATGGACGAAAAGATGGAAAAGAAAGAAATGAAGCACAAGAAGCATCACCACAAGAAGGAAATGAAGGAAAAGAAGATGGAAGAGAAGAAGATGGACGAAAAGAAGTAGTCGTCCGGCTTTCTGCCATCGGGCCCCGGCTTCGGCTGGGGCCTTGTTGTTTCCGGCACTCTGAATGTTTCTGCGGCATGGTGCATCGCAAATAGTGCAACCCGCACCGTGCTAGAATTCGGTGTGTTTCCGCGCATTCGCCAGCCGCTGGCGAAATGTTTTGGCGCCGCAATTTTTAAGTCGTTGCAGATCGGAATCGCATCTTGGCTCGTACCTCCACCCGTAAACCCGTCTCCATTACTTATGCCGATGCTGGCGTGAACATTGACCGCGCCAATCGCGCCAAGAATCGCATCAAGTACCTGGCCCGCAAGACCTTTAGCCGGAGTGTGCTGAGCGAGATTGGCGGTTTTGGCGGACTGTTCTCCATCCCCAAGAAGTTCAAGGATCCGGTGCTGGTCTCCAGCGCCGACGGCGTGGGCACCAAGCTCAAGATCGCCTTCGCTATGAAATTCCACAAGACGGTGGGTGCGGATCTGGTGAACCACTGTGTGAATGACATCGCCGTGCAAGGCGCTACCCCCATGTTTTTTATGGACTACCTCGCCACCAGCCAGCTTGATCCTGATGTGGCCGTGGAAGTGGTGGAAGGCATGGCCGACGCCTGCAAGGCTAACGGCTGCGCGCTGATCGGGGGCGAGACGGCGGAGATGCCGGGATTCTATCCCGAAGGCGAATATGACTTGGCTGGATTCATCGTCGGTGCCGTCGAAAAGAGCAAGATCGTCACCGGCAAGGGCGTTCGGCCCGGCGACGTGCTAATCGGGCTGCCCTCCACCGGACTCCACACTAACGGATACTCGCTGGCGCGCAAGCTCTTCTTTGAGGTCGGCAAATACACGACGGATTCGTTCATCAGCGAGATGAAGGGCAAAGTTGGCAACGAGCTGATGAAGACGCACAAAAGTTATTGGCCGATTGTGCGGCGTCTGCTGGACGCTGACCTGGTGACTGCACTGGCGCACATTACGGGCGGGGGCATAACGGAAAATCTGCCCCGCGTGCTGCCGAAAAATTGCGCTGCTGTTGTGGAGATGGGAAGCTGGCCCATTCTGCCCATTTTTTCGGTGATGCAAAAACTCGGCAACGTTCCGCAGGACGACATGATGCGAACCTTCAACATGGGCATTGGCATGGTGCTGGTGGTGCCGTCGGTCAAATTCCAGAAGGTGATGAGCCTGCTCGACCGCATCGGAGAAAAGGGCTACACCATCGGACGCATCGTAAAGGGCGAGCACAAGGTGACGTACAGCTAGTTGCCAGTTGCCAGACGAAGACTAGCCGATTTTGTTTTTACCCTGTGTTCCTCTGTGTACTCTGTGGTTAAACCGCTCTTAGGCATCCATGAAGAAACTAGGCATCCTGCTCTCCGGGCGCGGCTCCAACTTTGAGGCGATTGCCGACAGCGTCGCTGCAGGCCGCATCCCCGCCGAGATTGCCATTGTCATCTCCAACAAGCCCGATGCTGGCGGACTCAACGCTGCGCGCCGCCGGGGCATTCCCGCCCAAGCGATTTCCTACGTAGCGCCGCCGAAGGGATCGTCTCCTGAAGTGCGTGACGCCGCGCGCGAGCAACATGACCGCGCCATCGCCGCCGCACTGCAAGCCGCTGGCGTTGATCTCGTCATCCTCGCCGGATACATGCGCCTGATCTCGCCCTGGTTCGTGCAGCAGTTTCCGCAGCGCATTCTGAATATTCATCCGTCGCTGCTGCCTGCCTTCCCCGGCCTCGATGCCCAGCAGCAAGCCTTCGACTATGGCGTAAAATTCAGCGGCTGCACCGTTCATTTTGTGGACGAGCATCTCGACCACGGCGTCATCATTTTGCAAAAAATCGTCCCGGTGCTCGATGGCGACGACGCGCACACCCTCTCTGTGCGAATCCTTGAGCAGGAACACCTCGCCTATGCCGAAGCCATCAACTTGGTGCTGAGCGGAGATTGGGAAGTGGTGGGGCGGCGGTACTTGCGCAAGAGTATCTAGCGGTTCATCGAAACGCGCGCATCAGGGCTGCGGCCAACCCAGTGTTCGCTTGAAGTCAGCGTGTGCCAGTAGTTCCGGCGTCGGCTTGCATCCCGGCAGTTCAACCAGCGCGACTTGCAACCCGCTCCTTCGCGCATGCTTCATCGCCGGAATACAGTCAGTGTCGTTAGTCACCAAGACGATCATTTCCACCGCGCGGTGCGCGGAGAAAGTCGCCATATCAAGACCGATTCTCATGTCCACGCCCTTCTGCTCGAACGTGGGCTTGAAATCATCGTCTTTCAGTGGAGCAGCGGGCAGGAATGGAATCTGCTTCAAGATAAATCCCCGGAATTTCAGGACTCCCCTGCGTACAGCAATCAGGTCTTTTCGTGCAAGTTCGTGAAGCCATGCATCGGAGCCTTGAAATGTCTGCTTCTGTCCGGAAACCGGCAATGTGGCCGTTCCCTCGAACGGGGCGCAATCGTAGTACAGAATTCGATAAATCTCTTCCGTGGGCTCAGCACAGGCGTGCGCAACCTTCTCGATATAATCAGGGTTGTAGGCGAAGTTGGCTTTGCGTACGCCCACCCGAAGGTGGCCACCGTCAATCAGGATTGCGACTTTCTTGGCCATAAAATCAACAAGCCCCGGGGATGAACCCCGGGGCCATTATAGTGCTCGCCTACGAGCGTAGCGGATAATTTTCGCGGATGATCGTCCTTCCGCTACAAATGAGTGTACACCACAGTGCTGCGATGTCAAGTCACTTTTGCTTGCCCTCTAGGTTCGTCGCGAAAATGAGTGACCTGTGTTCTTGGAGCATCTTGGATAATAGAATCAGGTATATGCCCACTTTCCTCCCCGTTGACGAGCAACTCACCTACCTGAAAAAAGGTGCGGCGGAGATCATCCGCGAAGCCGACCTGCGCGAGCGGCTGGAGAAATCTCTCGCCTCGGGCAAGCCCCTGCGCGTCAAAGCCGGATTCGACCCCACCGCGCCCGACCTGCATCTCGGCCACACCGTGCTGCTGCGCAAGCTCAAGCACTTTCAGGACATGGGCCACACCGTCATCTTTTTGATCGGCGACTTTACCGGCATGATCGGCGACCCCACCGGACGTAGCGTGACCCGTCCGCCGTTATCCGCTGAGGACATTTTGCGCAACGCCGAAACTTACAAGGCGCAGGTGTTCAAGATTCTCGACCCCATGCGCACCGAGGTGCGGTTCAATCGCGAGTGGCTGGGCAAGCTGACTGGCGACGACTGGATTCGGCTGGCCGCGAAGTTCACCGTTTCTCAGATGCTGGAACGCGACGAGTTCCACAAGCGCTTTATGGAAGAGAAGCCGATCTCGCTGCACGAATTTTTGTATCCGCTGGCGCAGGGCTACGATTCGGTGGCGCTGGAAGCCGACGTGGAACTTGGCGGCACGGATCAGCGGTTCAACCTGCTCATCGGCCGCGAACTGCAACGCGACGTCGGCCAGCCGCCGCAGATCGTGTTGACCATGCCGATTCTGGAAGGCCTCGACGGCGTGCAGAAGATGTCGAAGTCGCTGGGCAACTACATCGGAGTGCACGAGTCACCGCTGGAGATGTACGGCAAAGTCATGAGCATCAGCGACACCCTTATGTGGCGGTACTACGAGCTGCTGACGGACGTGAGCCTCGCCGACATTGAAAAACGAAAAATCGATACTGCATCAGGCTTTGGCAATCCGATGGATGCGAAAAAGGAGTTGGCAGCCTGCCTTGTGTCTGACTTCCATTCTCCAGAGGTAGCCAAGGAAGCTGGCGAAGCATGGACAGGGCAATTTCAGCGGCGTGATAGCAAGAACCAGCTTGAACACATTGAGGTACAAGGTATACGAATCAGTGACATCATCCGCATCAGAGATAATCGTTTCATCGATGTCAACCTAGCAAAGTTGCTCGTCAAGGCTGAATTGGCTGGCTCGGTTAGCGAGGCTCGCCGAAAGATTGAAGAAAATGCACTGGAAATTGACGACGCACGAGCCAATGGGCTCTATTATCCGATCGGAGAGGTCTTGGCTGACAACAACGAAGGGATGCTACCAAGTTCCGTGAATTTGGTAGTTCGTCTTGGTCGAAAAGCGAAAAGGCTAATGCTGACTAGGGACTAGCGTCTGACGACCCTTAAAGACTACAAGAAGGGCGTCTGGTATAGAACCATGCCTGTGATTCTGACTCAGCCGTCCCTTCGGGACTGTGTCCGTCGTCACAAGCCTTCCCGGCACTCCCGAAACCCAGCTCGCTGTGCGCGCTGGGATTCGTCCGTACCGGGCTTACTCCACGGCGTCCCTTCGGGACGAAATTGTCGGTAAAGCTCACACGCGGGTATTCTGTGCCTACGCAAGTCTTGCCTAGCGATCCTCTTGTGTTTTCCCTATAGCCAGCACAATCAGTCGTTTAGCCGCGTCTGGTAATTTGGCCTTGCGCTTGCCACTGCTAGTCTCGGAGGCCGCTGGCTTATTCAAGCACTTCCGCCAGTTGCCGATATTCACCGTAGCCACGGACCAGTACAGGCTGCACGACCCCTGCCAGCGCCCGTGCTTCGTTTTGTATTCCAAGGAGACAAGACTATGTCCGTTGCAGGAATTGCCAGTAGCTTCGCCAGTCTGACGAGTTCGTTCCAGAGCTCGTTCCAGAACAAAATTCAAACCTTTCGCCAAGACTTTGAAAAGCTCGGCCAAGACTTGCAGTCCGGCAACCTGACGAAGGCTCAGGCCGACTTCGCCACGCTGCAAAAGGACGGGCCTCCGGGACTGTCGGGTGCGGCAGGTTCCGCGCAAGACAAGGGCCCGGTCGGAGCAGCACTCAAACAGCTCTCGCAGGATATTCAATCGGGCAACCTGAGTGCCGCACAGAGCGACTACAAGACTCTTCAGCAGGACTTGCAGAAGGTCGCAGCCCACTTTCACCGCCATCAGCCGGGCGGAGGTGGTGGCGTGAACCAGGCGGGTCAGCTATTCGCGCAACTGGGGCAGAGCCTGCAAAGCGGCAATCTCTCCAACGCGCAGCAGGCGTACTCCAAGTTGCTCGAGGAGCTTGGGGGATCCAGCTCGAACGGCAGTGCCTCACAGGCGGCAGCGGCCTCCAGTGGCGGAAGCATCAATACCTCGGCCTAGCTTCACGCACAGACGAACCGGGCGCACGGATACGTGGAAAAACTGCCACGCCCGTGCGCCCGGTTCGTCTTGCTTGCAAGCGAGTTACTAGCCGCTTAATTCTTCGGCAACACCTGTATCTTTGCCATCATGCCGCCATCTTCGTGATCCAGGATATGGCAGTGATACAGGAACGTCCCTGCAATTTCAGGGTCGCGAAAGTCCATTCTCACCTTGATGCTGGGAAACGTCGTGCTTACCCCATCCCAGTAAGGAACCGTGATGGTATCTCGTACTCCGGGATCGGGGAACGGCAGGCCGTTCTGCTCCAGCGTCAGAAAGTGAATCTGGTGTATGTGGAAGGCATGGACTTCCTGTGAGCGGTTCTCGATGATCCAGTCTTCGACCGCGCCCGTGTTCGTCACAATCGCAGGCGGATCGGCTGGCTCATATATCTTCGGCTTCTGCCCCTCGACCGTTATAAAGAACTGGGTTCCGTCCGGGCTTTCTGAAAAGTAGAGACGCCGGGTTGCGACGGGAGCAGCGCTACTCAGTCCGGCAAAACGCTTTACGGTTTCGAGCTGAGTCGCGGCTGGCACCTTCGTCGTCGCTGCGGAAGCAGCGGTCGTCATCGTCGGCAGCACGTTCGACAGCAAGGATTCTTGATTGGAATCACCGCCTGGCCCGGTGTCGAAGCCCAGGTCCATGAACTGTTCGCTGGTGCCGCGCGGTGGACCCTGCATAATGAACTCGGCCCGGCCTGCGGGAGGAATCAGCACCGTCTTCACATTCTGCAATTTGGAAAGCGGCACGCCGTCCCTGGCGACAAGCTGAAGCTGCTTGGCAAAGCCATGCGACTGCAACTGCAATTGGATAAACGACTTGGAGCTGGAATTCACCACCCGCCAGAACTGCCGCTCGGAAGGCTTCATGCTGATGGTGGACGCGAGGTGTGTATAGGCTGGCACAAAGTTCACCGACAGGGCGAAACCACCCTCACCTCCGCTAGGCAATGTCTTCTGCCGAATCACGAACACGCGTTGCGCGAGTCCCGCAACCTCGGGCCGCACCTTCTCGATTCCGCTCACAATCAGCGCCCCCGACGCGCCGCCTGCCACCTGCGTTAGCGTCATGCCATGCGGATGCGGGTGATACCAATACAGCCCGGGGGGCTCATTCGCAGGAATCTGGAACGAATACTGAAACGTGGGATCATTCGGCTGAACCGCAGTCTTGATGACCTCATCCTGATGGCACCTGGGCGGAATGTTCAGCCCATGAAAGTGAATGTTGGTAATAGAAGCGCTCATCGCCACCGTCTGGCACGGCCCCGCTGGGTCGCTGCTGGCAGAGTCCGTGGCGGCTGGCTCACTTGCCATGTGCATGGTGTGCATGCCCATGGCAGATGCAGCCGTCACCGGCAAGTGGTTGGACAGGTTGATGTTGATTACGTCACCCGGCTTAGCGACCAGCGTCGGCGCTTCGGTGGGCTGGCTCGCCCCGGCGTATAAAAAGCAATAGGCCGTTGTTCCATCCACATCGAGCGACGTCACCATGGTTAAGTCCACAGTGAGTACGCCGTTTTGGCTGGTCAATTGAATGGGGTCAGGAACAATGGCGCCGCCCGCGGGCCGCACCGGGCAGACCTCTTGCGCGAAGCCGACTGCACAAGTTAAGGCCAGCAAGGTTAGCAGGATCAAAGATTTATGAATGATTTTCATTTCTCCACCTCGACTACTTCGCACTCATTGTATCGGCTCCTCCACAGAGGAGGAGCCGAATCACGAATCTCCAATAATCCTTAGTTCAGCGCAATCTACTTCGCCGCCGGATTCACCTGAATTTTCGCCATCATACCGCCATCCTCATGATCGAGGATGTGGCAATGGTAAAGGAAGGTGCCCAAAGTTTCCGGATTCCGAAAGTCCAGCCGGATCGTGATACTTGGGTAAGCACCCTGGCCAGACCATGCGGGAACCGCAGTGGTATCCTGCACCACCTGAACCGGCTCGGGCACTCCATCCCGCGCCATCAGAAGGAAGTGGATCTGGTGCATATGGAAGGCATGAGTTTCCTGGGAGCGGTTTTCGATGGTCCAATCTTCCACCGCACCTTGCGTCGTCACAATGCGGGGCGGCTCGCTGGGTTCAAACACCCGCGGAGTCTGGCCATCCACTGTAATGAAGAACCTGCCGTTGACGAAGTCTTCTGAAAAGTACAAGCTGCGGGTGGCAGTGACTACGGCGGTGGCCAGACCTTCAAAGCGCTTGCCATCTACTTTGCCGGTGCTGGGCTTAAGTTTGGCTTCGCTCGCTGAGTCAGTGACAAAAACGACTTTGGCCAGGACCTTCGCCGGATTGGGGTCGCCGTTCACTCCGGTATAGGTGCCAATGGTGCTGAGCAGCGGCACCAGCGCGGTGGAAGTCGGCGCGGTGACGATGAACTCTGCACGCCCGGCGGGCGGAATGAAGATGGTGTCTGTCATCTTGTTCTTTTTGAGCGGGACGCCATCCACCGAAATCTGCTCAAACATGAGCGGAACCCCGTTGGTCTGAAGCTGGAGCCGCTGAAAGGTGCGGCCATTGGCGTTAAGCACACGCCAGAATTGCCGCTCTCCCGGCTTCATCTCAATGCCAACGGCGGGCTGGATGGGATAGTTGCCGGGTGTGAAGTTGACGGTGGTGTCGCCGCCATCGGGGTCGCCCGACCGCGCGGGCTCATTGCGCAGCACCAGAATTTTTTCGGTGAGGCCAGCCACTTCCGGCTTGAGCTTCTCGATGCCCTCGACCACAATCACGCCCGATGCGCCGCCGATGATCTGCGTCAGCGTAAGGCCGTGAGCGTGGGGATGGTACCAGTAAATCCCCGGCGGTTCGTCCTTGGGAATCTTGATCTTGTATTCAAACCCCGGGTCGCCGGGATTGATGAGCGTGTCAATCACTTCGTCCTGATGGCAGACCGGCGGCACATTCAATCCATGAAAGTGCAGGTTTGAACTGAGCGGCGTCATGGTGCCGTGGCAGGGGTCGGTAGAGGCCGCGCCTGCATGATTCATGCCATGCATGTGATCTTCAGCGGCAGGAGTCGCCTTAGCTAGACCATTATTGTAGGGCTGTAGAGCGTTATAGAACGTCAGTTGCAGGGTGTCGCCTGGATTGAGCCGCAGCGTGTTGGCTTCGGTGCCATCCTCAAACAGCAGACAGTACAGCGGAATGCCATAGTTATAGTCGCGAATGGTGACCTTTGCCGCCAGCACTCCGTTCACGCTGGAACGGGAGGCCGGGTTGAATACAGTTCCGCCGGCTGCCGGACGTATGGGGCAGCTCTGTGCGGCCGCGAAAGAAGACGCCAAGACGATCAAACTGACTAGGCTGAGGATGGCGGGACGAAAACGCATGGAATCTCCTAATGGCGGCTTACCACCGCGGCAGGCTTGCAATAACTGAACCACGGTGCGCGGGAGGGTCGCACCGGGAAAAGACAACTTTGAGAACGGAAATTCGACAGAAGTTTCACAGAGACCGGAGGCAAAATCGCACTCGAACCCTGTGGCCCGAGTCTACCGGGGGCGCGGCATTACTACCATATGTCGTAGCTGGAGGCTGGCCGGAAATACTTGGATGGCCTTAGCTCGCAGTGCGCTTGGCAGTTCGACTGCGACCGGTGCGTTGCCTACCTGCTGCCTGTGAAAGCCCGGCAATTTCTTCGCGGACACGCTTGGGCAGTCCGGCAACCACCAGTGCGTAACTTTCGCACAAGAGCGCTTCCAGTTCCCTGCGCGGAATCGCGTTCCAGCTCTCAAGCGCCACCCATTTGGCGCGCGCGAGATACGGTGCTGGAATCACGTTCTGGCGCTCGATCAATTCGGCGAAATTTTCGTCACTACACTTGAAGGCGAGCTTGACCGCCGCCACCTCGGTTGCGGCGACCGCGAACATCTTTCTCTGCTTGCTGCCGCCGACCTTGAACACCAGGTCGCTTCCCCACTGCACTTGTTCCGAAGCTCCCGGCAATGCGAGACACACCGCGCGAACTTCATCAAGAGTCATCGCTAAACTCCTACGTCTGCTGCGCACCGGATTCGCCCAGTACCACCCGTACTTTCAGTTTGCGGTCGCCACGGAAGACGACTACTTCAATGGTGTCGCCGGAGCGATGATTGTCCAGCACCCGCGCCAGATCCTGTGGAGACTCCACAGGTTGACCGTCCATCTCGACAATCAGGTCGCCGCCAATTTCCAGCGGCACGTTGCCATAGACGATGCGACGGCTGCCGCCCTTCAATCCGGCGCGATCCGCCGCGCCACCCGGCACCACGCGCAGAATCAGTACACCGGACTCCGCGGCTAAACCGTACTGCTGAGCGAAGTCTGGCGAAATGCCGATGCTTTGGATGCCAATCGAAGGCCGCTTCACCCGGCCGAGCGTCAACAAGTCGTTGAGTACGGCCTTGGCGGTGTTGATGGGGATGGCAAACCCAATGCCCGCGCTCTGGCCGACCTCCGAATAAATTAGCGTATTGATGCCGACGACATCGCCGCGATAGTTCATGAGCGGCCCGCCGGAGTTGCCAGGATTGATCGCTGCGTCAGTCTGGATGGCGGCGTCAATGCGTACGCCATTCTGTTCCTGCACCGGACGCACTGAACTCACGATGCCGCGCGTGAGCGTGCCGCTGAGTCCGAAGGGATTGCCGATGGCATACACCTTCTGCCCAACTTGCAACTTTGAGGAGTCGCCAAGCGTGAGCGGGTTGAGATCATTCGCCTTGATCTGTAGCACGGCGAGATCGTGCGACGGGTCTGCTCCCACCACTTTCGCGCGCAAGCGGCGACGGTCGGAGAGGGTCACGAATACCTCTTGCGCACCTGTGATCACATGATTGTTGGTCAGGATGTGACCCTCTTTGTCAATGATGAAGCCGGAGCCTTGGCCCTCCTGCGGCTGCGCTCCCCAGAAAAAGTCGTACACCACCGCCTTTGAGGTGATGTTGACCACTGAAGGTGAGTTCCGCTTGTAGACGGTGATGTTGTTCTGCTCTTCGGAGTCGTAGTTCTCTGGGTCGGCTGCCTCGGTAATCTCAACCTTGGTGGGCGTGCCAAAGTTGCGCTGCCAGAAGTCGCTGACCGCCTGCACAGGCGTTTGCCCCGACTCGGAGTGATGGGTAGTGAGGTAGTAGAACCCGCCAACGAAAACGGCGGCAATCAGTGCTAAACGCAATGGTTTGATGTGGTTAGGGATCATAGCTTGCTTTCTCTTTCTTCTACCGGCTTCTACTGGCTCCTGCTAGCTGTTACTGGCGATCGCTGGTGAAACCTGTCTCCGCAACTCAATCATTAGACGTTCCACCGCAGCCTCGGTTTCGGCGAGCGAGCCGCTGTTGTTGATGACGTAGTGGGACGCTGCCACTTTCTTCTCGTCCGGCCACTGTGCGGCCATGCGGCGCGTCACTTCTGCGCGCGCTGTGGGTAAGTCAACGCCTTGGCGCTCGGCCCAGCGGGCCACGCGCTGGTCGAGTCCGCAGGTCACGGTGACGATCTTGTGGAAGCGGCTGGCCGCACCAGCCTCGAACATCAGCGCAGCCTCCACTACCGCGATTCCATCGGGATCGTGCAGGGCAAGCTCATCCATGCGGCCATCCTGATACGCAATGATCGCGGGATGCAGGATGCGGTTTAGCTCCTGCACCCTGCCGCCACCTTGCGCCGGATCGCCAAATGCGAGTTCGGCCAGTTTGGCGCGGTCAATGGTCTTGTCGGTTCCGTCGGTTCCGTCGTCGCACAAGATGTTTGTGCCGAAGGCCTGCAACACCTGCTGGTACGCGGGCATTCCCGGCAGCATCAACTGGTGACCGACACTGTCCGCGTTAATCACGTGCGCGCCACGGGCGGCCATCATCGCCGCCACCGCACTCTTGCCACAGGCAATGCCGCCGGTAAGTCCAACTCGCAGCATCAGCTGGCCGAACCTGTCGCGACCGCCACACCTGTTGCGATCTTGCCGCCGCGCCGCATCTTCGCGGCCTTCACTGTGTTCGACATCAGCATGGCAATGGTCAGCGGGCCGACACCCCCGGGGACCGGCGTCAGCGCACCGGCAACCTCCGCCACCTCAGGATGAACGTCGCCCATCAGGGTCGAACCCTTGGCGGCGAACTCCGCCTCGCGCTTCGCATTACCTTGCCAATATTTCACGAACTCCGCCGCGTCGGTCACGCGGTTGATGCCGACGTCCATCACGGTTGCGCCCGGCTTTACAAAATCGCGCGTCACCATGCCTACCTTGCCAATCGCCGCCACCAGAATATCGGCACGGCGGCAGACGGCCGGCAAGTCCTTCGTACGCGAATGGCAGATCGTCACCGTGGCGTTGGCGTTGGTCAGCAGCATCGCCATGGGTTTGCCCACAATGTCGCTGCGACCGATGATGACGGCTTCCGCGCCAGAAATCGTGATGCCGCTTCGCTTCAGCATCTCCATCACGCCAGAGGGCGTACACGGAACCAATCCCGGACGTTGCGTGGAAAGGTAGCCGACGTTCATGGGATGAAATCCGTCCACGTCTTTCGCAGGGTCCACGGCCAGCAGAATTTTTTGCGCGTCCACTTGCTTGGGTAGGGGCAACTGTACGAGGATGCCGTCAATCTCGTCGCGGCGATTCAAGTCGGCGATTAAGACTAGTAGCTCTTCGGTGGTCACGGTCTCCGGCGGGGTGTGCTTTTCGCTGTAAATGCCGGTCTGCTCGCAGCTCTTCACTTTGTTACGGACATACACCTCGGACGCCGGATAGTGTCCGACCAGCACTACTGCCAAGCCGGGCCGCAACCCGGCAGCCGTGAGCTGTTGCACTTCGGCGGCTACCTCTGCCTTGATCTCATTACTCGTCTTTACGCCATCTAAAATCGTCGCTGCCATGCTTCCTCGCGTTCTCGCCAATCAACACTCTTGTAAGCCAAATTCTACCGCAGCAGGGTTTGCAGGATGCTTTCGGAAGCCTGAGCTCCGCCGCCATCATCGCCAGATGTGTATACAAACGGATGCAGTGCCGAAAGCGGGGGCGGCGGTTTACAATTCCGCTATGTCCACGTCGCCGAACCAGCCTCCTATTCCGCAAGACTTGCTTGACGCTCTGGTGTGCCCGGCTTGCCGCCAGCCGGTGCTGCTGACTGCCGAATCTAAGGGGTTGCAGTGCCAGCAATGCCATCGCATCTTCCCGATTCGGGATGGAATTCCCATCATGCTGCTCGACGAAGCAGTCTCAGACCCTGCCTAGCCCTACTCCCACCCTCAAAATGCTCAGCTTCATCGTCGCACGGCAATCCTGCAGCGCGACAGGGAGCAGTATTGGGCAGACCTAGAAACACGAATTTTTTATGATCTCGACGGAGGTGGAGATGAGTCTATTTATTGCTGCCAGAAATGCTGCGGGCACCGGAGGCCTGATTCTATTGGGCGTGGGCGTGGTATTTGCCGGATATGTGTTGGTAAAGTCCGTTCCCGACATCCGGCGCTACATCAAGATCAGCACGATGTAGGCATGGGACACCCTTTGCCCGTCCAAAGGAATAGGTCTATTTAAGAAACCCTTGGCTGACTCGGTTTGCATTTTGAGCAGATTTTCTTCAAATGGACCGAAAAATGCTGTTATTAATTGCAGCTAATCTGCTGTTTTCGGCGTCCAATTATGCAGAATCGCTCTTTTCCAGACTTCTTTAGACTTCTTTAGAAAAGAGCGGAGGGAAGGTTACGATGGCCAGCTTGGCAAAGAGTTTTACAGGCACAGATCTGGAGGCGCTTCGCTTTGACATGATCCGCAACAGCGCCGACTACCGCGACGCGGCGGAGATGTTGCAAGCCTTTTTGTGGGGCCACGGCTACGGCGTTTCGCGCGAAGCAGCCTTGGAATCCGCCCACCGTGTGGAAGGCGCGCGCTGCGCGCTGCAAGTCATCACGCATGAGTTGGAGCAGTTGGCACAGGTGGCGTGAGCTAGTCTGCCTTGCACCCCGCCCGCCTACTCGTAGCGCAGGCTTTCCACGGGATCGAGCTTGGCAGCGCGCGTTGCTGGTGCGGTACCGAAGATCACTCCGACCAGCGAACTCACGCCGAGCGCGATGAACACCGACAATCCGGAAATGGGAATACGGTAGCTGGTAAATAGCCGCACCGAGTATGGAACTGCGAGGCCCAGTACCGTGCCCACCAGCCCACCTACAAATGAGATGAGAATCGCTTCGGCCAGAAACTGGAAGCGGATTTCTCGTTGCGTCGCGCCGAGTGCTTTGCGAATGCCGATTTCGCGAATGCGGGCGCTCACCGTTGCCAGCATGATGTTCATGATGCCGATGCCGCTTACCAGCAGCACGACTAACGCGATCAGCAACAGGACGACCGTGAGCGCGTCGGCGGTACGATTCGCAACTGACACCAGTTGCGTGAGGTTGCTGACGTCGTAAAGCGACTCGGGGCGATGGCGTGCTTGCAGCACGCGCTTGATCTGCTCCGTGGCGGGGGCGACCTGCGCCGGGTCGGAGACAGAAAAGAAGATCTGCCTGACCGAATTATCTTCGGTAAAGATGCGGCTCACCGAGTAGGGGATCGCCATCGAGTTGTCCTGCACCTCGGACTGCCCAAAGGTTTCCACGCCTTCGCGAAAGGTGCCGATGACGGTGAACGGTAGCCCGCTCAGCTTGACGGTCTGGCCGATAGCGGCGTCCTGTGAACCGTAGAGTTGCTGCGCCAGCTTTTCAGTAATCACGCCCACCTTGTTGCGGGCGACGGAGTCGTCTTCATCAAAAAATCGTCCGGCGACGACCACCAGGTTGCGCACCTGCTTGTACGCAGGGGCTACGCCGAGCACCCGCAAGTCTTTTTCGCGGCCACCGGGGGCCGAGATGCGTTCGTCGAGTACCACCATCGGAGAGGCGGACACCACATCCGGCACCTGCGACTGCACTGCGGCCAGATCGTCAATCGTCAACTGATCGGTCGGCACGGCCGTGATCCGCGGCGCTCCGCCCTGATACTCGGCGTAAATCAGGTTGGCACCGATGGCCTGAATCTGGCTGACGATGTACTGCTTGCCGGTGAGGCCGATCGTCGTCACCAGAATCAGCGACGCGGTGCCGATTACCATGCCCAGCGAGGTGAGGATGAAGCGCACCCGGTGCGAGTTGAAGCTATCGCGGGCAAAGTTCAGCAGCTCGGCCAGCTTGAGCATCTGCCGCCGGGATGGCTGCTCGGACGGATTGGTGGAATGCGTTGCCATGTTCTATTGAGATGCTACAGGGACGAGGCGGGGGAGTGCGAGGGGGGCTACTGCACCGCTAGTCTGTGACCCCCTCCGGCCCATTCCCTGTAATGTGTCATCTTGAGCGCAGCCTGCGGAATCCCGCATTGTGGGATTTCGCAGGCGCAGTCGAAAGACCCCTACCAAGCCTAGTCGGCCGATGGCGCGCACGGCCCTTGCTAATTCTGGGCAGCATTCTCTAGGGGTTCCGGCCACAAACCACCTCCGGCTGAGTAGGGTTCCTTCGACACGGGAGTTGCTCTCGTTTGCGAGAGCAACTCCCGGCTCAGGATGACACGATTGAAACTCACCAGCGTCCTAGGCGAACGTCTTTTCGCGCTGAACATAGTGGCGCTCGAAGTAGTTGCGGTAGTCGCCGCTGCGGGTTTCGGCGAGCCACTGTTCGTTCGACTGATACCAGCGAACGGTATCGGCGAGGCCGTCTTCAAAATTCCACTGCGGACGCCAGCCCAGCGCGGCTTGCAGTTTGCTGGAATCCATGGCATAGCGGCGGTCGTGAGCCTTGCGGTCGGTGACGTATTCGATCAGCGATTCGGCGCGGCCAAGCGTGCGCAGAATGGTGCGGACCACGTCGAGGTTGGCGCGTTCGGCGTCGCCGCCGATGTTGTACACCTCGCCGATTTCGCCGTGATGCAGCACTACGTCGAGCGCGCGACAGTGGTCGCTGACGTGAATCCAGTCGCGGACTTGCTGGCCGTCTCCGTAGACGGGCAGCGCCTTGCCAGACATGGCTTGCGCAATCATCAGCGGAATCAGCTTTTCAGGAAATTGATACGGCCCGTAATTATTGGAGCAGCGGGTGATGACCGCGGGAAAATTGTGCGTGCGTATCGCAGCCTGTACCAGCAAATCCGACGCAGCTTTCGTCGCGGCGTAAGGACTGGTGGGCATCAGCGGCATATTCTCAGTGAATCGGCCGTCGCGGCCCAGGCTTCCGTACACTTCGTCGGTAGAAACGTGCAGGAATCGTGCGACCTTGTGCTTGCGCGCTGCTTCGACCATGTTCCAGGTGCCATCCACATTGGTACGGACGAAGGCGGAAGCGTCTTCGATGCTGCGATCCACGTGACTTTCTGCCGCGAAGTGGACGACCATATCCGCCCCGGCGAGCGTCTCGTTGACAGACGGATCACAAATATCCTGCCGCACAAAGTTCACGCGACTGCTTCCGAGCACCGACTCCAGATTGCGCAGATTGCCAGCATAGGTCAGCTTGTCGAGCACAGTGATCTGGTAATCGGGATATTTGGCGTGGATGTGGTGCACGAAGTTGGAGCCGATAAATCCGGCGCCTCCGGTGACGACGATGCGAGTCATTCTTCCTCCGGCGCGCTGCGTTCGCGGGAATCGGCACGGCTGTTGCCTGCTGCTGCGGCGGCGAGCGCCTTCTGGCGCGCAAGATCACTGGCGTGCCAGAGGGATTCGAACGTGCCCGCGTCGGTCCACCAACCGTCAATCATCGCGTGATGGAGCTTGCCGTCGGCGAGATACGAGTTGTTTACGTCAGTGATTTCATATTCGTTGCGGCCCGAAGGGGCGAGGCGGCCAATGCGATCGAAGACAGTCGCGTCGTAGAAGTACACGCCGATCACTGCATAGGACGACTTGGGGTGCTCGGGCTTCTCTTCGATTTTGACAATGCGCTTGACCATGCGTTTGACGATGGAAACGCTGCTATCGTCATCCGCAAATTCCGGCACGCCGAAGCGTTGCGGATCGCTGACTTCTTTCAACAAAATCAGCGCACCTTCGCCTTGGGCTTCAAAGGCTTCGCGCGCCGCCAGCACGCTGCCTTCGAGAATGTTATCGCCGAGAATCACGCAGACCGAATCGTCGCCAATGAATTTTTGCGCCAGACGCAGCGCATCGGCAATGCCGCCTGAGCCTTCCTGATAGGCGAAGTTCAAGTGCTCGAGGCCGAAGTCGCGGCCATTGCGCATGAGGCGCAGAAAATCGCCCGCGTTGTTGCCGCCCGTGACGATGAGGATGTCGCGAATGCCCGCATCCACCAGCGTCTGCACCGGGTAGTAGATCATCGGCTTGTCGTACACCGGCAGCAGATGTTTGTTGGTTACGCGAGTGAGCGGATGCAGACGCGAACCTGTGCCTCCGGCAAGAACGACGCCCTTCATGCGGTTCTCCCGGCTAGCGAAGTTGCGGCGGAATCGCGGGTGACCGCAACGGCGGGTGCGGATGCACTGCGCTCGGCGACGAAGGCGGCGACGGCCTGCTGCCAGGGGCGCGGCTCGATGCCGAGATTGTTTAGACCGCGCAGGGAGAGTACTGAATAGGCAGGCCGCTGGGCGGGACGGAGAAATGTCGCACTCGTAGTCGGTGCGACGGAGGCTCGCAGGCCGGCAACTTGTACCAGCTCCTGCGCCAGCTCGAACCACGTGCACTCGCCGGAGTTCGCCGCATGGAACGTTCCGGTCGCGTTGGAGCGAACGAGCTTGGCAATGACCTCGGCGAGATCGCGGGTATAGGTTGGACGGCCCCGCTGATCGTTCACAACGTTGAGTTTTTTTCCGGCTTCGGCGGTGCGCAAAATTGTCTCCGGAAACGACTTGCCACCGAGGCCGAACAGCCATGACGTGCGCACGATGCAGGCTTCAGGAAGAATCGCGCTTAGCGCAGCTTCAGCTTCTGCCTTGGAACGCCCGTACACATTCAGCGGCGCTATGGTGTGATCGGTTTCGTAAGGCGCCACACCTTGGCCGTCGAAAACATAGTCGGTGCTAACGAAGAGCAGCTTGCTGCCAAATTGCTTTGCGGCACGGGCGACATTAAGCGCGCCTTCGCAGTTCACTGCCATCGCTTTTGCCGGGTCGCCTTCACAGCCATCCACATCAGTCCATGCAGCCGTGAGAATAATCCATTGCGGAGTGGTGCGCTCGACCAGTGAAGCCACAGCGTCGGCATCGCGCAAATCGGCATCGCGGGAACCGGCTCCGAGTACGGCGTCGCAACGCCACGCAGAACTTTCCATCAGCGCGCGGCCTAGCATTCCGGTGGCTCCCATCACAAGAATTCGCATGATCGTTGACAATCCGTAGTTGATAATCCGTAACAGTCTAGACTGCCCATCTACTTGTGCTGCGTTTCCCAGTCATAGGCAATCTCCGGATGATTGAAGGCGATGCGGCCTTCGTCCTCGGGATCGTAGAAATGGTCGGTCATGTAAAGCAGGCGAGCCGCCTCTGTGCCCAGCACCTTATAGCCATGACCGATGCCGGGAGGAATCAGCAGCTCCCACGGCTGCAATACACCAGTGAAAACCGTGTTGATTCTGCCAAAAGTAGGCGAGTCGAGACGCAGATCATAGAGGAAAACCTGCAACATGCCGGAGACAGGAATCCAAAGATCCGTTTGCCGCCAGTGGTAGTGAATCGCCTTGATGCCACCAGGATAGGTCAGCGTCGAAGAAATCTGAATCTGGTGTTTGGCGTCTGGCACCATCTTTTCGGCGAGGCCGGGCGTGCCGAGGCGGGCGATTTCGCTGAAGCTGCCGCGGTCGTCCACAAAAACATTCAGCCGTTCGATGCGAATGCCGTGGATCAGCTGTTCACTGTCAGGACGAACGATGACGCTCCCGATCGTCTTTTCCTGACGGCGAAGAATGGCGAGGTTCAGGCCATGGCGCGACCCGATGGGGGTCACGTCCGAAGTGGAAGCGGCGGGGATATGGGTGGCGACGGACAAAGGCAACCTCGGCAGTGGCAGCAGGACTGCAACCGCACACGCTCGCTTGATCTAGGTAACTAATTCAGGTAACTAATTCAGGATAAATGCTTTCCCTGGCGCGTTCCAGCCCAAATGCAGCCTATGGAATGCGGCAGACCGTAACCACTTGGTTACGGTATTCACACGCCAGTCCTGCGGAAGGCTGCCCAATGGCGCTTGGAATGACCTCCAACACGACCCAATCCACGCCATAATTTGTCTTGAGCCGCTGAAAATCCTCAAACTGAAATTTGCGCCATCCCTTTTGTGCGGCGACTTGCTCGTGCCAGTCTTCTGCCATGCGCGGAAACATGGTGATGGCACCTTCGTCTTTTACGCCGTCCGCCAGCATGGATCGCTCGGCGATGGCGCGGAAGCCGTGCTGATCTTCGCCGGGCCGAGCCATGTGTTCGGGGTCGAGCGCAAATACGGCGTCCTTGGGGGTATGGTCGCGCGCCCAAAGAAAAGCTTCGACCCAGGCGTTGCCGGGAGCCGCTCCAGGCAGTTCCAGATGAGGCGTCGCGGAGAACAACTGCCGCTGCGCGTAATACATGCTCCCACACATCGGCAGCAGCAAAATTGCCCACCGCCAGACTTTGCCCTGCATCACGAATTGGCCGAGCAACCCGCCACTGACGACGAGCAGCAACACATAAAGCAGGTGCAGAGATCGCATCGGCTGCAGCAGCAGAAAGCGCTCGAAGATTGCGGGGATTGTGAACAGGGAAACCACTGCGAACAGGCTGCCATAACAGACACAAGCCCGGCAGAGACGGGCGAGAAGCGGAAGATCACGCCGCCTCGCCATCGTCCCGAACCACCAGAATAGAAACACAGGTGCGATCAGGCCCAGCCACTCGTACCACTCCCAGCGCGACAAGAAGAAGTAGGCGTGCGCCTGCAAGGCTTCGCGATAGGCTCCCGTGACCGGCGGAAACATGGCCAATGGCGCGAACGCCGCGAGCGTAGTTCCGCTACGAAGGTTTCGCCCCGCCAGCCACCAGCAGGCCGCAAACGCGAATCCGAAGACGGTCATCAGCGGATGCACTGTAGCGGTGAGCAGCAGAACCAGCGCCGCGAGCAGCCAGCGCTTTCGCAATAGCAGCAACACTGCAAGCAGCACCGCCGCCGTCGAAAGCGAACGCGGATTCAGGTACTCATCCACGATGTAGAGCGCGGTGCCAGCGACCGGCAGGGTGAGCAGGCTGGCCAGCACGAGCACGCCACCCCAAGCTGCGTGCGGAAATTGGCGCGCTGGAAAGCAGACTCGGCCAACGCCGAGCGCGAAACACAGCAACGCCATGATCGTAACGACGTGCCAGCCGAGAAGCACCCATTCCAGCGGAAGCGCGGTAAGGCGCACCGAGTCGGCTATGATTCGTGGGAAGAGCGTCAAGCCTGCATGGGAAGCGAAGAACTCCGCATAGCGCGGATACAAGTCGGGCGATTGCATCCGCTTGATGCCTGGAACATAGATCGCCGCGTCTTCCACCATCGGGTGGTAGCCATGCACGATGATTGCCGCGACGGAAATGCCGAGCAGCTTCAAGCCGTCGAAGAGCACATGGCTTTGGATGGAATGGCTGCGGGTTGAAGCCTCGGCGGACACAGTTTTGTCAGCCTAGGGTTGTGCCGGGAATGATGCGTCCGTGCCCTGCGAATAATACGCGTCGGCACCGTCGCTGAGCCTGCGGCCATCGCCTCGCAAGAAGGTGGGCGTGCTCAAACCTGCACGGGCCAAGGCGAACTGCATGGTCGTGCCTAGCACGCCAAAGCCGTACTTTACGCTGCGGCGGAAGTTGATGGAAGACGCTTCCTTAAAATACTTGGTTGGACACGAAACTTCGCCCATGCGGAAGCCGAAGAATACGCACTGCGCCAGCATCTGATTGTCGAATACAAAGTCGTCGGAATTCTCCAGCAGCGGCAGCCGCTCCAGCACCTCGCGGCTAAACGCGCGATAGCCGGTGTGATACTCCGAAAGCTTTACTCCGAGAAAAAGATTTTCGACAAAAGTTAGCGCGCGATTGGCGATGTACTTCCACAACGGCATGCCGCCCTTGCGTGCGCCACCGCCGATGATGCGCGACCCCAGCACCACGTCGTAAACGCCATAGGCAATCATGCTCGCCATCGCCGTCGCCAGCAGCGGCGTGTACTGGTAGTCAGGATGCACCATGATGACCACGTCGGCACCACTGGCCAGCGCCTCGCGATAGCAGGTCTGTTGGTTGCGTCCGTAGCCGTAGTTGCGGTCATGCACGAAGACCTTCAGTCCGAGTCTGCGTCCGAGTGCTGCTGTACCGTCTTTGCTGTTGTCGTCCACCAGAATGCAGGTGTCCACACACTCAGGCAGTTCGCGAATGGTGGCTTCGAGCGTCTTCTCCGCGTTATAAGCTGGCAGCACGACGGTGATGTGTTTTCCATTCAGCATGATGAGGAGACCCTTGCACAACCTTGACAAACTCGCACATCAAGCATCCACAAGCGTGTGCTGCGTCTCCATCTTTTAATGATAATGCAGCCGCGCAGAAATGCGATATAAACACGGAGCAGCTAAATCCCGGAAAAGTGCGAGGTCCGCGACAAGAAGATGCGATGGATAGGAGCACAATTTAGCTGGCTGCGAAGGGCGGCTCGGCTAGCATGTCGCCATTCGCTCCGCGCAATCCTGCTGTGCGCTTTTGTCATCATCGCTTGGGGGAGTGCGAATCCAGATTCACCTCCGAAACCATCCGGAACCACGATTCTGGCTGGCATCGTACAGCACGCGATGGCAGGCCAAGCCGGAAGCATCGTAATTGCGGACGTCACCACCGGACGAATCCTGGCAGCGCATAATACTGCTCTTGCGGCGGGGCGGCGGGCCAAGCCGGGATCGGCGATCAAGTCGTTTGTGCTGCTTGCATTGCTGCGCAGCGGTCGAGTGCGAGCGGAAGAGGTGTTGGCCTGCCCACGCCAGTTGACGATTCGGGGACAGCATCTCGATTGCAGCCATCCCACTGGACTCGCACCGCTCGATGCCGACCATGCACTGGCCTATTCCTGCAATCACTATTTCACGCAAATGGCGACGAGACTTACTCCTTCGCAAATTCCTGAGGTATTGCGCAAGTATGGGCTGGCATCCGGCAGTGACATTACGGATTCCTCTGGGGCAAGGATTGTGGCGGAAGTGGTAGGAAGTGTGCAGCGAACCGCGACAATGGATGAGCAACGGTTGCAGGCGATCGGCGAGTTCGGGGTCGAGGTGACGCCACTAGCACTATTAGGGGCCTATCGCCGGTTGGCACTGGAACACGATGCGAATCCGGACGATGTCAGCCTGGCCATTGTGTTTCAGGGAATGAAGGCGGCAGTGGATTTCGGCATGGCACGCAGTGCGAAAACCGATGGCTGGGAGATCGCGGGGAAAACAGGCACGGCTGCATCGGGTTCGGCGCAACGGACGCGGGGATGGTTTGTGGGCATCGCAGAGTCCGAGGGCGTAACTCAGTCCCCTGCTGTAGTGATCCTGGTGTACCTGGAGCAAGGGCGCGGAGCCGACGCCGCTACTATCGCTTCGAGGGTGTTGCGCGCATGGCGCGATAAGCTGCAGCAACCGAATATTAAGAGCAGGCTTGCGCGATGACGAAAACAAAGGTGAAGACCAGTACGAGGGGTTCTAGATTCGGCAAGCGCGGCACCTTGCGCGGAATAGTACCGGCAATGCTGGCCTTTGCGTGTGCCGTGAGTCACATTACCTATGCCTCCACCGTTCGCGTCGGCATCTACACGGCACATCCGCCACAGCGGATTACGATCACCGCCTCTGCACCCCTGCGGCTCGCAACTTGCACGAATTGTCGGGCAACTGCGGTCGCTGGATCAATCACACTGCAGGCGTCTGGCAATGGCGTGAGTTACTCCTTTAGCGGCGCTGGTAATGCGGCCCCGTCTCCGGCAGTTACTCATGTTCCCGAACTTAGGATCTGGGGCACTTACAGACTCACCGCTGACGAACTTCCGCCGGTGGAAATTCCCTTCCCGCTGCGGGTTCGCGCGGTACGTAGACGGCTGCAACTCGTGGTAAGCATGACGCGCGAGGACTACGTTACTGCTGTGCTGGCGGGTGAGGCGAGCAGCTTTGAGTCGGATGAGGGTCTGCGCGCGATGTCCGTCGCGGTGCGGACTTACGCTGCGGCGTTTCCCGGACGGCACAGGGCGGAAGGATTTGACTTCTGCGACACCACGCACTGTCAGGACTTCCGCTGGAGCGCTGTGACGCCGCGCCTGCGAGCCGCGGCGGAGAGCACGCAGGGCGAACTGCTGTGGTATCAGGGGTCACCCGCGCGAACTTATTTTCATCGTCACTGCGGCGGACAGCTTGCAGCTGCGCAGGAACTTTGGAAAGATCCTGGGATGCCTGCGCCCTATCTTCAAGCCAAGACCGATGAATACTGCTTACGTCGAGACTCCGCTGTATGGGACGCCAAGCTGACTCGCGAAGACATCACGCGCGCGCTGGTGAGCGAAGGATTTCGATTGTCCGCAAACTGGCGGCGAGTAAGTATTGCCCTGCGCACACCTTCGGGCCGTGCGGCAACTCTAGTGTTTGATGGAGGCGGCGCATCCGTAAAGGTGCCTGCACCCGCGCTTCGACTCGCAGTGGGCCGCAGGCTTGGTTGGAACCTGATTCGCAGTGACCTGTATACCGTGAATGCCGAGGGGTCGCGCATCGTCTTTTCTGGGCGCGGCTATGGACACGGTGTCGGCTTCTGCCAGACGGGTGCGGACGAGATGGGGCGTGAAGGCAAGAGTTATCGCGAAATCCTCGCCTACTACTATCCCGGCACTCGCGTCGGACTGAACGCACAAGGAATTACCTGGGCTAGTTATCACACCGAGCGCGCGGAGTTACTCGCGACTGCCGAGCCACCTACTGGTTTTGACGACGCGGTGCGAAGCGCAAGTGCGCAAGCCGAAGCTGCGACGGGATGGCGGTTGAGCGACGATGCCACACATCGCCCGAAGCTTTGGCTTTACTCTTCGCTTGATATGTTTCGCGATGCCACCGGCGAACCCGGCTGGGTCATGGCCAGCACTCGGGGACGCGACACGCGCTTGCAACCTTGGCCCCGGCTTCAATTCCGCAATGGAGCGCAGGCCATCTTGCGCCACGAGCTGCTGCACCAGTTAGTCGAAGCCCACGCTGCGAAGGGAACGCCGCTGTGGTTTCGTGAGGGGCTGGTGTTGTGGCTGGACTCCAGCCTCGCGCATTCTGAAGAAAGCTCACAGCGCAATACGGCTCGCTCGAACGCAGTCTCTGAAAGCGCTTTAGACGAAACGATTGCCGCACCCGCCTCTGAGACTGCGATGCGCGCGGCTTATGCCGAGGTGAGGGCGCGCGTCGCGAGCATGGTTCAGTCGTCGGGCAAAGCTGCGGTCTTGCAGTGGCTAGAGCACGGCCTCCCCACCAACGTTAGGTGAAGCTGCGGCTTCCCCACGAGGCACAAACGCAGCAGCGGATGCAGCGAGGATCGCTCCCACTAACGCCAGACCGTAACCAGTGATAAGTCGCATCGCCAGACTCGCCGCTTCGCTCGCGAAACCTTGCATCTTGGGCTGCCACTCCATCATTGCGTCGGAGACGAGAGTAAACAGTAGTGCGCCCGCCAACAGAGCAAGCCAATATCCCCAGCGACTTACCGCCTGCCGCCATTCTGCTGCAGCGCCGTTCCAAAGAACAGATACGCCGCGTGTCACCAGCGACACTCCCCAAGGCAATAGCAGCCCCGGCACGATCACCCATTCCAGCAGAAATAGTCCACAGCCCAGAGTTACATCCAGTTGGTGTGCGCTGAAGCCTCCCCGCAGCCATAGCGGAGTCTCCGAGCGGAAATAGTCGGCCCACGACTTTGTGGAATCGGCAAAACCGCCCACCCAGCGCATGAGCAACATGGCGGCGCACACCCAAAGCAGCAGCAGCGGCACTCGCTTCCACGTGCCAGTGAAAGCACGGCCAAGGCAGCGAATTCCCTCGCTGTGTAGCTTGCGGAAGTAGGCAACGGTCGCCGCCATTACCCACAGCGCGCAGAACAGTAGCACGAATCCCGCGACCGCCGAGAAAGCTATCTGCCACGTCTTGGCGTCCGGAATGCGCAACCACAGCACGAAGCCACCCAACAGAAGCACAGAACTCAGTCCGCTAACCAGCACCATCGGCCAGCCCCGCACTACGCCTATTAGAATCGCTCGAAGCGCCTGCATCACTTCACCTCCACGGTCAGAGCGTCGCTCGTAGCCATTACGTCCGGTTCATACATCGGTTGCACTATCGCCGGACTTACGCGGTACTTGCCAGGATTTACCATCTTGATCAAGTAGAAGTACTCCTTGTGCCGTTCGTATAAGTACGTCTGGAACAGGTTGGCGCGGTCGTCGTGGAACTCTCGTCGAGTAAACCAGTAACTCCACCAGCTTGGCCGGCCATCGATTTCATAAGTCCCGTCCTTTTCCACGAACTCGGCTCCTGCCGGAATCGGGTCTTCCGCCATAGTGTAGTTCCAGTCGGTGCCGCCGACGGTTACGTGTACGGCAAGCACCTGCCCCGGCGCTGCGGTGCCAGAGAAAGGTTGCAGCTTATAAGTGATCCTCTTGCCGTCCGGATCCTCTTTCTCCTGTGGAACTAGCGCAAAGTAGTCGCGAGTTATGTTTAATGCCAGTTGGTTTTTCTGGAAGTTTCGCTTGTCGGTGGAGTAGTATTCCGCGCGAGCCGACCAGTAGAGCCGTCCCCTTCCGGACCGTTGTACGCGAAGCTGGTTGGCACCCGATAGCAGTTGCTTATAGTCAAGATGCACGAGTAAGTTCGTTCCCGAAAGCGCATCGGCGCGCGTGAAATGCTTCGCACTTACTTCGCGGCCATTCAGCCAAACCTCGGCGTTTAAGTCTGCGTCCAGCTCGTGACTATGCCGCAGATATTCAGTGAGCCCAAAGATGGCCATCGCCGTCTGCTTGGTACTCGACCACCAGTAGCCCTGATCGCGATGGTTCACTAGCCACAGCGCCGCCTTCGGCGCGACTGCGCTATCGGGCTTCATCAGACTGATAAGCCGCAAGGCATAAGCCGTGGATTCGACGGAGTCTTCGGTGTCAAACTCCATCAGGTCGTCGCGTGTCGAAGGCCACCATGCCTCGCTGTCGTTCTGCGTAGCAGATTTTTCCAGCATCGTCGCCGCTTCGGAGGCGCGGGCATCCGCGGCCAGCCGCATCGCCATACCTGCATAGGCCAGCCCAGTTGCGGAAAGATCTCTGCGCCGCTCCCAGACTTTGTCGTACATCTGCGGATTGCGTTCGCCTGCCCGAGTGAGTGCGTAGACCACATAAGCTCGCAGCTCCGGCTTCATGCTGGGGTGCTTTTCCATGGTGGATTTCAACCAGGTCTTCGCCTTCGCAATGCGCGCTGGTTCGACCTCAAATCCTGCTGCATTGGCTTCAGTCAGGCCCTCTACCACATAGGCGGTCATATAGACGAGGCTCTCGTCCTCCTTCCACCAGCCCCAGCCGCCATCGTCGTGCTGATAGTCGTAGAGGCGGTCGAGTCCGGCCTTCACCTTCTTGGTGAGCTCGCCCGCGTCCACGCCATTTGTCACCTTCAGGTCTTGCATGGCCCTCGCCACGATGATGTTGGGCAGGAAGCTGGACATCGTCTGCTCGGTGCAGCCATAGGGATAGCTGGTGAGGAATGGCAACGCCCCCAGCACAACGCCGCCGACCGATGGACTCAGCGTGACGCCCATACTGTGGCCGCTCACTTCGGTTCCTGGGGGGAACATCAGTGTGAGGTCAGCACTGCCCTTGGCGTCAGCAAGCGATCCCGACTGCGACATCGCCTGCTTCACGCCATAAAGCGTCACGGGCAATGTGATCTCCATTGCATCGGACTCTTCGTTGGTGAGCGCCTTGGCGAGTAACTTGGCCTCGCGGACGGTTCCGGCGCGAACGCGCCAGTCCACCTTGGTTTCGCCACGGCTGGGCACGTTTACTTTCTGCGTGGAGCCGCTGATTACGTCGAGGCCAGTCAGATCCATGGAAATCTGCACGTTCTTGGCGGACTCCAGATAGTTATGGACGATGGCCGAGAGTACGACTTCGTCGCCCTGCCGGAAGAAGCGTGGAGCGGCGATGCGCACCAGCAGGTTCTTGCGGACGATCACCTTACTGACACCAGCTCCCACTTTGCTGTCGAGCGTGATGCCGCGCACGGTGGCCCGCCACTGTGTAAGCGCGTCGGGGAAGTTGAGCTTGACCTGCGCTTGTCCGCGCGCGTCGGTACGGATGTCGGCGCGCCACAAGGCTGTGTCTGGAAACGCCTTGCGCACCTTGGGCTGGATCAGTTGCTCGGATTTCAGGTCGGCCAGAGCTTTGGGCCGATAGAAGGGCACTACTGGCAACCCGGCTCTCGCCAACTCCAGAGTCTTGTTGCCTGCCGAGCCTGAGAAATAATAGTTCATTGATGAATCGGTGTTCACGCGATTCCAACTGGCGCTGTAGAAGGCATCCACCATGCTGCCGGATTGATCGGGCCGCACGCTATAGATGGCTTCATCCACTACGCCAAGGCTGAACTCGCCCTGCACCGGTTTGCCGTGGCTGTCTTTCGCAGTGATGGTGTACAGCCCGGCTTCGCCGGGCTGGAATTGCAACTTCGATGGCGACACGTCTACCTGTAGGACACTTTCGGCTGCGGGCACACTCAGCATTTTTTCGCCTTGATACAATTCGCTGCCGTGCAAGAAAGCGACCGTCATCGCGACTCCGGGCTCATGCTCGGCCAGAATCGGTACATCCACCGAGCCGGAGACGCCTGTAATGTGAATCACTTGTTTGGTGGTCACGCTGCGGCCTTCCGTCGTCACCAGCAGCCACGCCTCGGGAACGCCGGTCATCACCAGCAAGTGCGCGGTGTCGCCTGCGACATATTTCTTTTTGTCGGGAATGATGCGAACCTGCCGCGAATCGCCGCTCCACCAGTTCTGCTTCTCTGAGGTTACATAGAGGTAGCTGCTGGACTCGACCGGTCGTGGGCCGAATGGCGTTGGCGTGATGGTGCGCACTGAGACCGTGAAACTGCCCGCGTCCGGGAACGTGACCGTGGCTTGCCCGCTGCCGTCCGCGCCTGTGGTCACCTCGGCGGTCTGGGTAATGGCGCGCATCTTGGTCGGCGAGTCCCAGCGCGATATTTCCAGCTTCGCTGCCGTTTGCACCGGCTTGCCGTCGTAGTCTTTCGCCTGCACAGTAAACTTCACCGACTTACCTTGACTTACAAAGTATTGGTCGCCCCGCACACTTACTTCGAAGCTGCCAAAGGTCGTGACAACGCTGTTTACACCGGAAATCTCGCGATTCGCCGCGTCCATCACCTTAGCCTCAATGCGGTAACGCATGTCCTGCTTCTTTGAGCTGGCCTTGGTGGGGACGGTTACGGTGAGGTGCCCGGTCGCGTCCAGTTGCCCCGTCTGTTCATCAGTCTGATTGCCGCCGTAATCGCTGTAAGAGTCGTCGGTAGTGTCGTCCGTGGTCGCGTCGGCACTCGCTTCTCCTCCTCCGGGTGCATCCGAGTCGGCGTCCGACGCGTCGAGGTAGGGGCTCCAGTAGGGATAAGTGTGGACGGTGTAGGTAACCTTCGCATTCGTCACCGGCTCACCAAAAAAGTAGCGCGCCTCGATCGTCGCCTTTATGGTTTCGCCTTGGATGATGCGCTGTTTTTCGGGTTTGACGGTGACCACGTACTCGGGCTTCTTATACTCTTCCACATAGAAGCCGCCACTGCCTTGTGGGCGGTAGCCGCCACCTTCGCCACCTTCATCGGCACCTGAACTACTCGTGGTGCCGTTCGGGTACACCACGCGGACGGAGTAATACCCCAACGCGGCATTGGCAGGCACTTGAAATTCGCCGTGTAGGCTTCCGAATTGCGAAAGCGTCATCTGCTTCTGCAAGACGGTCTTATTTTGCGGATCGTCAATTGCAACCTGCACCTGCTGGCCGCCGGGTACCCTGTAGCGATTGCCCTGCCGATCGCGCAAGATCGCGCGGAACTCCACGGTGTGGCCGGGCCGGTACACCGGACGATCAGTGTAGATGTAGCTGGCCCAGTTTTCGCCGGGATGGCTGGCCAGCGAGTATTGCGTCGGAGTCATGACGGCGACGTCCTTGCCTGAAACCGCAACGAGGCGAATGTCGTTCAGCTTGTCGCTTTTAGGCAGCTTGAGTTGTTTCAGCGCAGCTTCGATCAGACCGCTGGCGTCAGAGGTAAATTCCAGCGCTGGCAGCTTCGCGGCCCATAGGCTCAACTTGGCACCTACAACCGGCGCGCCCGTCTTGCGATCCGCGAGAAAGGTAACGACCTGCCCGGGCGCTGACTTCACCACCATCGCTGTGTGGCTGAGGATCACGATGGTGTAGGCCTTGGACGCGCCGTCGGTTGCTTCAATGGCGTAGACGCCTGATTCCGGCTTTTCCAGAGGCAGTTTCACTGATTCGTTCCACTCTTGGGTGGCGATGGAGATGTGCCACCGAGCCACCAACTGGCGAGAGTTGATGACTGGAACTTGCGCGAACGAGGCCACGCCAGGCCGGGGCTTGCCGCCCAGCTTCGCGCGTAACTGCTGGCGCGTCTCCCACGAGAACTGCTCCCGGAAGAAGTCGCGGATTGAGATCCAGAACTCGTGCTTCCAGTCGTGGAAGCGTTCTAGCCAGGTGCGTTCGTCAATGCTCTCCTGATAGCTGCGCAGAGGCTCCCGGCCAAACTGGTGCGCGTCTTCCAGCTTGTGGAAGAAGGCAGCAGGGTCGTTGATGCGGTAGACACGAAACTCCAGTGCACTCTCATTCACCATGCGGACATGGAACAGCGCGGCATCTTCAGGGGCATAGGTTTGGCTGGTGGAGAGCGAAAAATAGCCTTTTTCGGGGTCGCTTTCGGCGAACGCGACCGCGCTGGGCACGAGGGCGCAGATGAACCCGATGACGAAGATGGCCAAAATTGCGAGCCGACGAAGACGAATCGGCGTAAAAGTGCGGTTCACAAGTACAGAAAGGAGTGGCCGCATCGGCACACTCGAAGGCTGAAAATAAGGCTGTTTCATTCGGACTCCCGCAAAATGTTCCAGCGATAAAGACCCAGGAAGTTTCCGTTCCCCGGAACCGGTCGCCAACGAGGCGAAGGATGGTTCAGCAAGTCCTGCACGGTCATGACCCGCATTTCGCCCGGCCCTAAGTCGGATCCGGTGTGGGTGGGGCCGGTATGGTAGACGACAGCTTCCGGCCAGGCGTTTCCAGAAGTTTGCCCCGCGTAGTCCCGGCCAAGATACACCATCGAGTGGTACGGCGAATTCTGCTCGAGTTGGCGATAGAAGAGCAGGTCGCCGGGCCGGGCCGCGTGCAAATCGCGGCTCACGCGATGGGTATTGAATCGCCACAGGGTCTTGGCATCAGCAAACTGGGCGAAGTTGCCGTTGTTGGCGTCGGCTGGCGCGTAACTGCCTTCCGCCACTCGAAACAGGTTCGCTCCCACCACTGTCGCCGGATAATGATACTTCGCAATCTCCGGCCAATCCGGACGCGCTACGCCTAGGCTCCTCGCCCAGACCGCATCATGCTTCCGCAGCGCCTCGCGATAGGCAAAGCGCAGCAGAGCGGCACAATCGGTGATCTCGGCGGGCAGTTTAGCTTTGGGCAGCGTTGCGGGATAGAGCGCCAGCCAAGTAAACCAGCGGCGAAAGGCGTCGCGATCGCTCCCTTGTAGGCGCAGGTAATCGGGCGTGCCGTCGGTGAAGGTGTCGGACGAGTCTGCCGCTGTCGTCGCGGGCGCACTTTGCTTCTGCGTTGGAACTACAACCGACGTCCCGCCAACTGCTGACGGCTCCGGTTTGGCAAGACAAGCCTGTAAAACTCCTGCGCACACGAATGCCAGCAGCACCGCGATGAGCAACTGTCGGTTTGAGAGGAATGAGCCGTGCACAGAAATGCGCCGAGCGTGATTATGACGCAACTATAGCCAAAGTCAAGTCATCCTGAGGAAAACTTTGACTTAGTGCACTAACTAGTAACTACCAACGCCTCACCAACAAAACTGGCGAGGCGTTGGTAGTAAGTTCAAAAGTAGGTCACTTCAACCGGGTCTGGGATGCAACCGCCTTATCGACTGCCAAACCGGAAGACCGTCACACTATGAAAGTGGTGCCCCGGCTTGAGCTCGGTGCTTGGGAAGTTCGGGTGATTCGGCGAATCCGGAAAGTGCTGGGTTTCCAGGCAGAAGCCAGTGCGACGCCCGATGATCTTGCCACCCTTGCCTGTAAGTGTTCCGTCCAGAAAATTGCCGGTGTAAAACTGCACACCCGGTTGATCGGTCAGCACCTGCAACGTCCGACCGGTGGAGGCGTCGTGGGCCTCGGCTGCTTCCTCCAGCTTGCCGCCATTATGCAGCACCCAGTTGTGGTCGTAGCCCTTGCCCAGCTTCAACTGCTCGTTATCTGCGTCAATGCGGGCACCAATGGAGGTCGGCTTGCGGAAGTCGAATGGCGTGCCCGCTACTGGGGCCAGTTCACCTGTCGGAATCAGGCCCCCATCCACCGGGGTATATTTCTCGGAGTTCAGCCGAAGCTCATGTTTCAGGATGTCGCCCTGCCCCGCCAGATTGAAGTAAGTGTGGTTGGTCAGGTTCAGTACCGTCGGCTTGTCGGTGGTAGCCGCATACTCAATGCGTAGATCATGGCCTGCCATGATGTAGCGCACGGTCGAAGTCATAGTGCCGGGATAGCCCATTTCGCCGTCTTTGCTGACGTAAGTAAGCTCCACGCCGTTCGGCAGAGCCTTGGCGGTCCACACTACTTTGTCGAAGCCGCGGGTGCCACCGTGCAGGGAGTTTCCGTTGTTGTTCTGCGGGACGGAGTAGGAATGGCCGTCGAGCTTGAAGGTTCCCTTGGCGATGCGGTTGCCATAGCGCCCGATTAGCGCCCCAAAGTATGCCGGGTTGCCCGCAAGGTAAGAGTCCAAGCTGTCGAAGCCGAGGACGATGTCGGCCATCTTGCCGTGACGATCCAGCGCCTGCAGCGAGACGATGATGCCCCCGTAGGTCATGATGCGGGCTTCCAGCGACTGGTTTTTAAGGGTATAGATTTCAACGGTCGAGCCATCCGGCATCTTGCCGAAGGGCTGGTGGGTAACGGAACTGTGCGAAACCGAAGGCAGTAGAGTCATGGCAAATGCGAGCACTAGTAGCGTCCTCATGTTCTGTGATTCCTCTCCATCATTCCACTTGCATTATCGACGAGGCTGGTTTTGTATGCGCTCGCCGAAAACGCGATCAAACTTAAGTAATCGTTTACCCGCCTAAGGTATGAGAGCGCCGCTGTTTTGTCAACAACCGCGACCGTTAGTCGTAGCCTAGCCGGGGGGGGTGGCAGCGTTCTGCTTAACCAGCTCGCGCGGAATTTGCTGGTATCGTCTGTAGATGGAAATTTTGTGCTCAGCCCTGCTTTTTGATATGGATGGCGTCCTGATTGACTCCACGCCCGCCGTGGAACGCGTCTGGCGTGGCTGGGCCATCGAGAGAGGCTTCGATCCCGACATGGTGGTGCGCATAGCGCATGGAAGACCTAGTCTATCCACAATCAAGGATCTGCTGCCTCAAGCAGACGCAGCGGAACACGAAATCGCGAACCGCGAGGTGGAACGGCGAGAGATTGAGGACCTAGCTGGTGTGGTGGCGCTTCCCGGCGCGGAAGCACTGTTGCGTAGCCTGCCCCATGACCGCTGGGCGATTGTCACGTCATGCACTCGGCCGCTGGCGGAGGTGCGTATCGCGGCAGCAGGATTGCCCCTGCCTGATCTTTTCATTACTTCGAGTGACGTGACACACGGCAAGCCGCATCCTGAACCGTACCTTACTGGTGCGGCTAAGCTAGGATTTACTGCGGCGGAATGTGTGGTGCTGGAAGATGTGCCAGCAGGCATACGCGCTGGCAAGGACGCTGGCTGCCGGGTGATTGCTTTCACCACAACCAGGCCGCGCGCGGAATTGCTCACTGCGGGCGCAGACTGGCTGATGGCCGGGTGCGCGAGCCTTCGTCTGATGAGTGACCCGTCCGGCAAAGCGAGTTTGAGGGTCGGCGTCCTCGAGCTTGAGTAAAACGTCATTGAAATCGCGTGCTCCACGAGGCAACCGGCTGAATTGATTGACCCTGATTCACCATTGGTTGACAAGTAGAATGCCTCCGAAGATACTTCCAGAGACAAAGTAAACGTTTGCTTGAGTGCGCGGGGCTGACTGCTCCGCCCAACTGCCGAAAGGTTTCTTGCCCATGGCGATGGTTGCGGGAGTAGATTTTGGGACAGCCAGCGTCCGGGTGTCGCTGGTAGATAGTGAGAAGGGGCTGGTCACCTCGGCGGATGCCGAGTACCCGGTAAACCGCAGCCGTCAGGATCCCGAGCGCGCCACGCAGTCCCATTCTGATCATATGCGGGCTCTCGCCGAGGCTTGCCGCAAGGCAGTCGTGCAAGCAGGAATTTCTGGCGATGATGTGGTCGCCATCGCGCTCGATACCACCGGTTCCACCGTGGTTCCGGTGGACTCCGCCATGCAGCCGCTGGATGAGTATTACCTGTGGTGCGACCATCGCGCCAAACAGGAAGCTGCGGAAATTACGGAACTGGCGCATCGCGAAAAGCTGCCTGCGATTGACTGGTGCGGAGGTGTGTATTCCTCCGAGTGGGGATTCGCCAAGCTGTTGCACTGGCTGCGCCATAATCCTGACAAGCGTTCGCAGTTTGCTTCTGCCTTTGAACACTGCGATATGGTCGCGGCGACTTTGTGTGGGGTCACCAGCCCGGTGAATGCCAAACGCAGTGTCTGCGCCATGGGCCACAAGTGGCTTTGGAACGCCGAGTTAGGTGGACTGCCTCCGCAGGAATTCCTGAGCAAGCTCGATCCACTGCTCGATGGCGTGCGCGAGAAACTCGCGGGCGAATACGCTACGTCGGACAAGATCGCGGGACATCTCTCCCCAGAATGGGCACAAAAGCTCGGCCTTCGCGCTGGCATACCCATTCCGGTCGGCGCCTTCGACGCGCACTGGGATGCCATCGGCGCGGGCGCACAGTTGGGAGATGTTGTGAATGTGGTGGGCACCTCCACCTGCATCATCGCCTTCGCAAAAGATGCCGATCTGGTGCCGGGAGTTTGCGGTGTGGTGCGGGGCAGCGTACATCCGGCGTACACAGGCGTCGAGGCTGGACTTTCCGCCACTGGCGACATCTTCAGCGCCATCGCCAAGCGGGCGGGCACCGACGTGGCCGCGTTGAGCCAGGGGCTGGATCAGTACAAGCCGGGGCAAACTGGGCTGTTGCGCCTTACTTGGGACAACGGCGACCGCACGGTGCTGGTGAATCCGAATCTAGGGGGCATCACGCTGGGATGGAACCTGCTGCACACCGCGCAAGACGAACTCTTTGCAGCCATCGAAGGCACTGCGTTCCATACGCGAGTGATTCTGGATCGTATGGCCGAGTACAAGGTTCCCACCTCGCGCGTGATTAACGGGGGCGGCATTCCGCAGAATAGTCTAGTGCTGAATCAGGTGTACGCGAACGTGCTGGGATGCCCGGTGCTGGTGCCGAGCAGCAAGGTTACGGGGCTGGGATCGGCAATCTTCGCGTTTTTGGCGGCTGGGGTCTTCCCCAGCATTGAAGCGGCGCAGAAACAGGTGTGCCCGGCGCATACGGTGTACACTCCCGACCCGGCGGCTCGGGCGACGTATGACGAACTCCACGGACTTTATCGGCGGCTGTATTTTGATTTTGGCTCACCCACAGGGGCCAGTCGGTTTGGAGATGTGTTGCCCAAGCTGATGCACACGGCGCGTGCGCAAAACTAGTACAACAAGATTTTTTGTAGGCGTTCGTAAGATTTCCGTTTTCTATTTCCTGTTTCCAATGAGGAGCGTCTCGTGGTCAATCGCAGAAACTTTTTATACGGTAGCGCCGCCGGTGCGGCTGGATTGCTGCTCACGCGTGGCTCCGGTTTCGCTGCTACAAGCTCGGCTAATGCATCGCGTCTAGCTGATGCGCACATCGAGATTTTGCTCGATGAGCCACTAGGCACGATTTCGTCCAACATCTACGGCCATTTCACGGAAAATCTCGGTGGTGTTCTGTACGACGGCATGTGGGTCGGACGGGGCTCGAAGATTCCGAACATTGATGGACTGCGCAAAGAGCTGATTGACGAGATGCGCAAGATCAAGGCGCCGGTGGTGCGATTCCCGGGTGGCTGCTTCGCCGACGGTTACGACTGGCAGGATGGCGTTGGGCCAGCGGACAAGCGTCCGCGCCGCACCAACTTCTGGGCGGGGTCGGTGACGAACGGCCCGGATGTGCATAAGTACGATCCGAACCAGGTGGGCACCGACGAATTCGTGCAATTCTGCAAGCTCTGCGGCGCGGAGCCATACCTTGCGGCGAATGTTCGCAGTCTGCCTGCGCAATCGTTCTGGCGTTGGGTGGAGTATTGCAACTCTGCGGCTGGCACCACTTCGCTGGCGGATTTGCGCGCGTCGGGTGGCCATTCCGATCCTTATGGCGTGAAGTATTGGGGTGTGGGCAATGAGAGTTGGGGATGCGGCGGCAGTTTTACACCGCAGGAGTATGCCGTAGAGTTTCGTCGCTATTCGGAGTGGCTGCCGCAGACTGCCACGCCGTTATCGCTCATCGCATCGGGGCCGAACAGCGACGAGTTCGACTGGACGCGTGGCTTTCTAGAAGAACTCGTCCGCAAAGGTTCGGGAATGTTGGATCGCGTATACGGTATGGCGCTGCATCACTATGCGTGGAACCTAAGCCGAGGCAAGACGGGCGATTGGGACTCGGCCAAGGGCGACGCCTTGCAGTTCGACGCGATTGACTGGTACGAGTTGCTGCGTGAAGGCGAGCGCATGGAAGGCCTTATCAACGGCCACTGGCAGGTGATGAGCGAGATTGACCGCAAGCATCACATCAAGCTGATCGTGGATGAGTGGGGGCCGTGGTACAAGCCGGGTAGCGAGATGACTCCGGGCGACATCATTGAGCAGACGCCGACGCTGCGCGATGCCATCTTTAGTGGCATGACTCTGGATATCTTTAACCGGCATCCGGAAAAGGTGGCGATGGCAAACTGCGCGCAGCTGATCAACTGCCTGAACAGTCTGTATCTGGCGCACGAAGATCGGTTTGTGGTGACGCCGGTAGGGCACGTGTTTGCGCTCTACGCTTCGCATCAAGGCGGCGAGGGGTTACGGACTATTTTCTCGTCACCACAGGTTCACTACGATCGCGACGGCAAGCCCGCCACATTCTGGGGGCTAAAGGGTTCAGCTTCGCGCATCGGCAAAGAGGTGACGCTGACGGTGGTGAATCCGCACGTAAGCGAAGCGCTGCAAACTGAGATTTCGCTGCGTGGAGCAACTGTGAAGTCGGGTACGGTGACAACGCTTAGCCACACAGATATTCACGCACATAACACGTTTGCGCAGCGGGATGTGGTTGCGCCGAAAACGAGTGCGTTGCGGATGACGGGAAATAGTCTAGTGCTGGATTTGGATGCTGCGTCTGTCACCGCGATTCGGGTGACGGTAGAGTAAGAGCGACGCGGGGAGTCTTAAATGTAAGCTAGATTCGCCTTCTACGTCGCCGCAGAGGGAACTGGTTCTGGTGCCATGGCGGTGGATCCCCTTAATACCAGCGAGGTTGAGAGGTCGAGGTCACTGCCTCGCCGCACCTCACGATCATGGTTCATTGCGATTCGCAGGGCACCGAACGCCATGGTGGCCAGATCGGTTTGCGACATTTGAATCGTGGTCAGGGGCGGGTTCATGTAACGCGCCAGGCGAATGTCGTCGAAACCTACGACCGAGAGTTGCGCGGGCACGGAGACGCCGCACTCGTAGGCGCGCCGCATGACTCCAATGGCAGTCATATCGTTGGAGCAGATGACGGCAGTGGGCGGCACAGGCAGCGCGAGTAGGTGGGCGCAACCCGCCGCGCCTCCCTCCACGGAATGATCGCCTTCCATCAGATAGTCGGGAGGCACAGCCAGACCAATCTCTTGCATAGAAGCGACAAATGCGGACTGGCGAGCCTCTGCAGACTTGCGCTGCAGCGGGCCAGCAATAAAGGCAATACGTTGATGCCGCAGAGCCGCGAGATGCTGAACCGCTTGCCGAATGCCGTTACGGTAGTCCACGCGAATGTTGGTGACGCCCGGAACGTCTGGGCCCACGTCCACAAACACGAGTGGCACTTTGAGCTGGCGAAGGTCGGCCAGCAGCGTCTCTTCCATGCCGAATGTGAGGATGGCGACGCCATCCACACGACGCTCGATCATGCGGCGGACAGCGATCTCCATGCGACGGGGATCGTTGACGGTTGAGGTCAGCAATACTTCGTAGCCGCTCTCCACTGCCAGAGTTTCAAAGGTATGGACAATCTCGGGGAAAAACGGGTTCGTAATCTCGGAAACCACCAGTCCGAAGGTGCGGCTGCGCCCGGACACAAGCGACCGGGCGTGGGTGTTGGGTACGTACCCCAACTGAGCAGCGACTTCCCACACCCGTTTGGCCAGTTTCGGATCCACAGTAGGAACCCCATTGAGCGCACGCGAGACCGTAGCAGTGGAAACTTTGGCCAGTTTTGCGATGTCTCGAATATCCATGTTGGGGGAGATAGTAGCACAGCAAGAAAGCGATTGCTTAAAGAGCCTCCATCGGCGGATGCTGGCGTCGCGATTGGCTAGAAGAATCGCTTCTAAAGCGAAGCGAACGTTGGCGTACACGTTTGCTTCGCAACGAATTTTCCATGCAATTTCTTCGCAATGCAGGATTTTACTGCCACTTGGCTAAACGCATCCCGGAATCCGGTGGACACCGCAGCTCCAGCAGGTTCAGCGCGCGCTTGGGATAACGATGGCGGAGGTTCTTGTCGCAGTTTTCGCCGTGCCTCTGGCACATGCTCAAAGATGCTCCGGGAACGTCCAAACTGGTTGCACAATCCCGGGAGCCGTCTGTAGTCCGGTTGACAGCGTGGATCGGTGGGTCTGCGCCCGCTTTTGGTGATGTGCCCTGGGAGTAACTCCCACTTAATTTTCTAGGGCACCCTACGTTTAATAAGAAGTCTACAGAAGTGTCCGGTTTTGAACAGCGCCCCTCCGGATCCGTGCATATCCTCCGTTTAATACTGAACACTCTGTGGCTGTCGAAACGGACTCGTCAATTGAGTCACGCACTTGCCGCTTCTTAAGCCAATGGAGGCTCGCTACAGGAAGCGGTTTGCCGTATCTTTGCTTCTTTTCGACTTTCCAGTCGGACGCTTTACCTTAGGTGCACAATTGGCAAGGCAACTCATAATCTTCGCCCGCTTGATCCGCCGAATTCTGGTGGGAGCGCAACCGAAAGCGCAAAGCGGTGGGGCACTCATGGTATGCGAATACTGCGGCTTAATCACTCCGCGTGATAGCAACAATTGTCTGGAATGCGGCGTGATCCTGACGGGTGGCGCCATCCCGCAACGTGGCTAATACGAGATGTTTGCAGAGCCATCTCATGCGATGGAGGCTTCATGAAAGCGCTAATCTTAACCGCTGTAATTCTGGTTGGGCCGGTAATCACTGCCGCCATCTACTCACCGATTTACCAGTCTCAGACATCAAGCCACAGAGTGGTTGGGCTGAAGGGTGCAAATCAATATCGGCAGCATTTGTCGCCTGCTGACTGGCGTCGCGCGAATCGTAAACACAACTGCTAGGGGAAAATTTCAAATGTGCATTATTGACCAGACGCGATGGTGGAAGGCTCACTAGCATAAGTGAATTGAATGTCCAGACTGCCATAGGTCTCCTTGCGCAGCGTGGATGTTTAAAGCTGAGGGTGTCAAATACCCTCTTTAGGATTGCTCCTGGGGATAATGGCCGAATATTCTCGGGAGCAACTTATTTAGGCCTGTGTCGCGAGGAACCAGAACAAGAAGATACAGCATGTTCAATTCTTCACAGTATCAAGTACTTATTGTGGACAACAAACCGGGGTCTCTAGAAACTCTCTCACGGTTTCTAACCCAAGCTGGTTATCAAGTACGCACAGCAGAAGGGGGTTTCGCTGCGCTCCTAGCTCTTAAGGGGGAATTACCAGACTTGATACTGTCGGATCTTCATATGCCGCAAATGTCGGGGTTCGAATTGCTTTCGATCGTACGTCGGCGCTTCCCAGAGATACTCGCTGTTGCGATGAGTGGCGCTTACCCTGGGTACGCTTTACCAGCTGGAGCAGTTGCCGACAGATTTTATCCGAAGGGTGCGGGGCCATTCAATTTGCTGGCCATAATCACGGAGCTTCTTCACACAGCTGACACGTGGGCCGTAGTCCGCACGAAGAGCTCGGCTCCTGCATGGATCCCAAGGAATGGAAGCGGCGGCATGGGCGTATCTTCTGTTTCGGTGACATGTGAGGAATGCTTGCGGACATCGCACTTGCAACTCATCGAAGAAACCATCGGCCAAATGTTGGAAGTGTCATGCGTATTCTGTTTGGCTACGAACCTATGTTTCATCGAACCCCTAGTCTTTGGCGTGGGGCGTTCTCAGGTTGCCCCCAATGATGAATCTGCTTGTAAGGCTGCGACAGATCAAGTGAAGATCGTAATGGCAGAACGCGCCAACTGAGCAGTAAACAAGTACTCTGAACGCGCCCAAACGCCCCCACTGTCTTGCAGATGGTGTTTGGTGAGTGCGAGTTCGTCGTTCCTCTCTCGGGCAATCCTCTGCGGTGGCGTTCGATGTGATTGCGCACCTCATGCCGCCTCCGACCCGCGACTCCGATTTTTCTGCGGTGTGGAAAGACTCTCGGCGTCGGCCCCGCTCCTAGGTATAATGCTCGACAGTTCAAACGCCCATGACGCAACTCAATCCACCACGTAGCCGCCTGGCGATGGCTCTGACCGACATCCATTTCTGGGTGCCGGTCACAATCCTGTTTTGTGGGCTGCTGTTGCTAAGGATGTTTCACTAGTCGTTAGTCGTTAGTCGTTAGTCGTTAGTCGGGAAATCATGCCAACGGAATCTCCAGTCACAAGTTCTACCGTCAAAGCGGACGAATCGCGATCACGCGACTTGCAGTTGCTGGGGATCCTTTCTGGCTTCACAGCAGGAGCCTGGCTGGGAGCTGCGGAAGCGCCAACGAAGCTCGTCTCGATTGGCATTTCGCCGGTTGTGATTTCGCTGATTATGGTCACTGGCGTTTTTCTGGCGCGCTGGAGCCTGCCTGCGTTGGCACTGGGCACGGCTTCGGTGCGAGCTGATGTGCGCCGCGCACCCCACTTGATCCTCTGGGCACTGCTCGCCGGATGTTTGTGGGCGGTGGCGAACACGCTGACGATTTTCGCGATTCGCGACGTTGGGCTTAGCATTGCATTTCCGTTGTGGAATTCCAACAGTTTGATTGGTATCTTCTGGGGATTTCTGTTCTTCAATGAGCTGCGCCAAGCGGGTTGGCGGCGATGGACAGGAGTGCTCGGGGGAACCGCAGTGCTCTGTTTTGGCGCCGCGCTGCTGGCAATTGCCTCGGCTTCGCAGAATGCTTCGGGACACGCGACGAGCGGCGTGTGGGCAGCGTTGGGCGCGGGAGTGATGTGGGGTACGATGTACATCCCCTATCGCAAAGCGTATCTGACGGGAATGAGTCCGATGGCGTTCGTGACATTTTTCACCTTTGGCGAACTGGGAATGATGTTGGCGATCGCGCTTGCGTATTTGGGGCCGGCATCACTTTGGCATGAGTTGCAGGCAGCGCAAGGAGTGATTTTCTGGCTGATGCTGGGCGGGTTCGTATGGGTGATTGGCGATCTTTTTCAGCAGTATGCGGCGAAATATGTGGGAATCAGCCGTGGCATTCCAATCGCGAACACGAATCAGCTGTGGGGCTTGTTGTGGGGCATTCTGGTTTTTGGAGAATTACACGGCAAGAGTCAGGCCATTTACATGCAGGTGATTGGCGGATCGCTGCTGATGATTCTCGGCGTGGGCGCGATTGCGGCGTCTTCTGCCACGCGCCGGGAGCAGGCGAAGTGGAAGGAAGCGGCGATGCGCGAGAGCCAGCGCTACGGCGTCCCCATGGACTATGTGGAAGCGCGATTTGAAGGTCGCCAGGCGGCGAATGAGGTTCGTCCGCAGCGCACTTGGATTGACTGGCTGCTGGTGATTGCGGCGACCTCGGTTCTGATCGGTTTTGCGACCGTTGCTCGCGTCCCCGATTTAGCGATTCGTTGGCAACCCGCTCTTGTGCTCGTCATCATTTCTCTGGTGCTGCTGTTTATTTGCGGAAGAAAACTATGGCGCACCACGCGCTTCCACTGATACAGCCCTTTCGATTATGACCAATCTTGTGAGCGTGGATGTCGCTGATGTCGTCGGCGTTGGCCTGAACGCGACCGATATTTTGATTCCGGTGAAAGACTTTCCGGAAAGTGGATCAAAGATCGAAATCAAGTCCGCTGACATCATGCTCGGCGGCCCAGTCGCTTCGGCGATTACGGCGTGCCAGCAATGGGGTCTGCGGACGCGGTACATTGGAAAGTTCGGGGAAGACCATTTTGCCGAGTTGCATCGCGCGGAATTTGCGCGGCTTGGCGTGGAGACGCACCTCTTCACAGCGCCTGGCGGAACCAGCCAGCAAGCCTACATCCTGGTGGATCACCACGGCGAGCGCACCGTGCTTTGGAAGCGCGATCCCCGAATCGCGCTGCTTCCCGATGAGCTGCAGCGCGAGTGGATCGTGAATGCGAAAGTTTTGCACTTAGATGGGCACGATACCGCCGCAGCCGCGCTCGCGGCACGCTGGGCGCACCAGGCTGGCGTACCGGTGGTCGCCGATCTGGATGAACTCTATCCCGGAGTGGAAGAGCTTTTGCCGAACATTGACTACCTGATCACCAGCCTCGACATTCCCGGAAAATTGACTGGCGACCATGATCTTCGCCGATCGTTGCCGGAGGTCGCTCGCCGATACGGCTGCCGACTGACTGCGGCCACCCTGGGTAGCGAGGGAGTGCTGGCGTGGGACGGCACACGTTTCCTCTACGCACCCGCGTTTCAGGTGGCTGCCGTGGACACCACCGGTGCCGGGGATACGTTTCACGCCGGCTTTATCTATGGATTGCGAATGGGATGGCCGCTTGAACGGCAACTCGCATTTGCGAGCGCCGCAGCAGCACTGAATTGCACCCGGCTCGGTGCGCGCGGCGGAATCCGCACCGTGACGGAAATCGAACAGCTGATCGCTATCGGCGCGCGCCATGCGGCGGCGTTCTAGGATACGGTGTGCATCAATTCGGGTTGTTCCCTTGGATCCCAAACATGGAAGAATGCCCGGCAGTTTCGGGGAACGCTGGAATTTTGCTGAGACTTCAAAGAGAGTGCCCGAAAGACAACTATGGCGGTGCTGGCAGTCGGGATCGAACCGTTCTCCGGGTCGTTTTCCCTGCTAACAGGGATTTTGGCAGGAAATTATTGCGATTTCGGCAGTTTTGGGTCGTTTCGAGGTGCCGCAAGGGCAATGGCTACAGCAGGTTAGGGGATATTTCCCTACACAAATGATCAGGAATTTTTCGCAGCCGAACAGGGAGGCAATACGACGCATCAGGGTAAATGCGAGACTATCAGGGAAACGCGCTGCCCCCTTGTTGGGTGTTCCCTGGTGGCAGCGGGATGTTTCCAGTCCCCCGTCGAGAGCTTTCACAAGATAAACCGAGGCACGATCTAGATCAGAGTCTTTTAGGCTATGCCAGCTTCATGGCCTCTGGATTCCATGCCACCATCGCACCGCGATCAATACTGAGATTGCCGAGCAGTGCTGCCCCAGCGGCGCGAAACCCGAAGACCGCGTCTTCGACAACTGGCCGCCGGGTTCGAACGGCAGAAAAGAAGCCGTTGAAGTGGTCGTAGCTATCGCTGTAGCCGGTGGGGGCGGCGTATTTTTCGTAGGTCGCTGACGGCAGCCCGCTCGGGTGCGACACGGGATACTTTTGGCGGTACTCTTCGAGTGCCCGCTTTTGCATCGCCTCCGAGAAAGTGCCGATGGTATAGCCGGGCTCCGCCTGGCGTGGCGCGCGGGCGATGCTCACGCTGTTGTAGGCAATCTCCATTGTGCCCTCGGAGCCGGTGAAGATGAATCCTTCGCTCTCCTCGCCGCCATCTACAAAGTTCACACCCAGCCTCAGAGTGAACCCCTCGGGATAGTCGAACAGCCCCAGTATCACATCCAGCGCATCCCGTCCATCTTTCCAGTAGCGCAGACCGCCCGTCGCCATGGCGCGCACGGGGCCGTGGCTGCCAGTGATGAAGTGGGTGCCACTGAACAGGTGGACGAAGAGGTCGCCAGCGACGCCGCTGCCGTAGGCTTTCCACTTTCGCCATTGGAAGAAGTGCTCCGGATTAAAAGGAATCTTGGGGGCGCTTCCTAGGAATCGTGGCCAGTCGCAGGTCTCCGGTGAGGCATCGGGCGGAACGGTATAGTTCCACGCGCCCATGGACGAATTGCGGTCCCAATGCGCCGTCACCATGTTGAGTTTCCCGATCGCTCCTGCCGCGAGCAGTTCCTTCGCCTTGGCATAAATGATCGAGCTCACGCGCTGGCTACCTACTTGCAGAAGCTGCTTGGTGTCGCGGGCGGTGGCAATCATCTCCGGCCCATCGGCATACAAGTGGATCATGGGCTTTTCGCAATAAACGTCCTTGCCAGCCTTCATCGCGTCCACTGCGGCCTGCTTGTGCCAATGATCCGGGGTAGCGATGATGACCGCGTCAACGTCCTTTCGCGCGAGGATCTCCCGGTAATCGCGCGTCGTGAAGATGTCCTTACCCCACAGCTCTTGGGAGTGTTCGAGCCGGCCATCGTAGCAGTCAGCGACGGCCACCAGCTTCACGCCAGGAACTTGCAGTGCGGTCTTGGTGTCCCATTGGCCCTGACCGCCAGCGCCGATTAGGGCAATCTGGATGTAATCATTCGCCGCAACCGGCGCGGGTGGCTCTGCATCCGGCGTAGTGAGCGCATAGGTGTTTGCCCCAAGAAATGTCGCAGCCGTTGCGCCGCCTGCTGCTTTAAGAAAATCCCGCCGATCTAATCCGGCCATGTTGGCCCCTTTCCTGTCTACTTGCTTGGAATCTGCTGAACCGCGCGATCCTGTGAGCCTTCTACCAGAAGAAACTTGGTCTCCCCGTCCAGCACACCTTGTCCATCAGAAGTAAGCGCCAGTATGTTGGGGAACGTGGTGCGCGACCAATTTTGGCGCGAGCGTATCATCGCCGGAGAGATCTACTGCAAAGAACAGCTAGCGCGGGAGTACGAGCTCAAAGCCAGTTACGTCGGCCGAATCCTGCGGCTCAGCGTCCTCTCTACCCAAACTAGTCGAGTCGATCTTGCGGGGACCGAACCACCGACTTGGCCACCCTCACCACTTCCTATCGACCGCTTCCCCTATACTGAGCGGAGCAGGTCGCGCTCCTAGCTGGAGTTGGGATCGAATGTGACCCATTATCAGACCTGACGGGCCTTTTTCTGCTCCAAGATAGAACCTCTGACCGGTACTGGCCGTTTGGGCATCGGAGAAAACCGGAGCGAATGCCCACGATTCCCGGCAGCGACACCTAGAGAGAACAATCAGACGACTGGCAGAAACCCGCATTTTCAGCGGGAAATACGCAGATTTCGAAGGACCTCTCCGCCGCCATCGCTCAAGCGATATGCCGCATCCTTCGCCTTTGCCTTGCATACTCCCGTATCTGTCAGCGCCATTTTGCCTCCAAAACACCCTTGAAGATCAGAATGCCCACAGAAAAATCAGGATACCCCCAGAAATACCCCCTTCAGTTCATGGCTTGCATAGTACCGCGTTGGACGCAAAAAGACGAAAACCCCAATATTTATTGGGGTTTGGCTTCGACTCTTGGATGTTGTTGGATGTCTTAAAAAGAGTCTATGGCGGAGAGAGGGGGATTCGAACCCCCGATACAGGTGTTAGCCCGTATAACGGTTTAGCAAACCGCCGCCTTCAGCCACTCGGCCATCTCTCCGGCGGACAAGAATTGTCTTCCACATTGTACCCCAGCACGGCCAGCAGCACCTTTGGACTCGATACCCGAGAGTAAAAGCCCCCTCAGACTCGAACCGAATTAAGCCATTTTCCTCGCGCCTTTCGCTGCTCTTCGCGCGCGTATACCAGCTTGGCGCAAGGCGCAAGATTACCGGCGGTAGAAATCTGCTTGGGGAAATTTTTGGAATTACCGTTTCTGCACCGCTGCCCTTTTGGGAATAGCTGACGAAATTTTCATGAAATATCACTGCATTCGAGCGATTTTTCAATCAGGATTAGTTGTCAAGGGCAAGCTGTTGATAACTTCTGGAAAATATGTGCCCAACAAAAGAAATCTGAGGAATTCATGATGAAAATTCTGGTTGCAGAACAAGACCCTCACTTAGCTGGCTTTATGGCCGAAGCCTTGATGTCCCAGAACTACGGCGTTGCACTGGCGCAAGACGGGGCCCAAGCCGAACGTCTCGCTCTGGCCGAGCGATTTGACCTGATGGTGCTTGATCTGGGATCCCGGCGGGGCACGGGGGCTGGCCTGCTGGTGAACCTGCGCGCCGCCAGGCCGGATTTGCCTGTCCTCGTCCTGTCCGAAGGATCGAAGGTGGAGGAGCGGGTGGAGATCCTAGACGCGGGAGCGGACGATCTGCTGGCTAAGCCGTTTGCGGTGGCGGAGTTGAACGCGCGCATTCGCGCCCTGCTGCGCCGAGGCGTGGCGACCGAACCCACCACGTTGATGGTCAGCGACCTGAAGCTGGATCGCATCCTGCGCCGTGTGGAACGCGGTGGCAACAGCATCAGCCTTTCTACCAAGGAGTTTGCACTGCTCGAATACCTGATGCTGCATGCCGGACGCGCGGTGAGCCGAGCCCAGATCATCGTCGAAGTGTGGCACCTGGCTACAGGCATCACCACCAACGTGGTGGACGTTTACATCAATTTTTCCTCCTCGCAAGTGGATAAACCGAAAGTCGGAAAGATCGCCAAGGCGGTGCAGGTGGCGTTCCAAGACTTGGGAATTTTTGCGCCATCGGGAACGCAGGTGCCGGTGGGCGACGAATCGCCCGTTCCCTTTAACAACGTGCAGACTTCGCAGAGCGCAGGCACCACTGGATCGCTCGGGAAGTTTGTACCCAACGCGCAAGTAAAGCTGGGCGGGTCAGCCGAGACTGCCAAAGCACAATTGCAAAAGCAGGTGGAAAAAGTCTTGCAGAAGGAGCTGGTCAAGCAGGAGGTCCACCTGCGTTCTGGCCCGGATGGTTTAGTCATCAGCTTGGGGGAAGTCGGGTTCTTCGACAGCGGATCCGCTCATTTGAAGGATGCGGCACTGCCGACGGTGGCCAAGATCGCCGCCACGTTGCAAAGCAATGGCTACTCCGTGCAGATTGAAGGACACTCCGACGGCGTCCCCATTCACAACGCACAGTTCGCATCGAACTGGGAGCTCTCCAGCGCGCGCGCCACCGAACTCACGCGCTTGCTGATCGAGAAGTACGGAATCCCGCCCGAACGATTGTCGGCGGCGGGCTATGCCGAATACCACCCCATTGCAGACAACGCCACCGAAGGAGGCCGCACCCTGAACCGGCGCGTGGATATCATTCTGCGGACGCCTGTTCAGGCCAAAGACGCCCACTGACGTCCGGTGAAACCCGGCACATCGCGTAGAGCAACAGAGCGCTAAGCGCCAGCACCAGCCAAACCTGATGCGGCCCGATCAGCAGAGTCCAAACACTGGACGCGAGGGCGGACTTGGGCAAATGAAGCCCCACCCGATAGAGCAATGCCTGCGTCGGAATCAGAAAGGCTAGCAGGCAAGCCCATACAAGGCGACCCACCCAACGATGGGAGCGGAACACGCCAGTCTTGTGCGCCATCACCAGCCAAGCCAGGAGCAGGATGAGAACGTCCGTGTCGTAGTAGCGGTGGTAAAACGGCATCAGGCTCAAGGTGAGCAACGCGATGACTCCGAGAAGCTCCGATGACTTCCTCCGCCACATCAGGTAGAGCCACGCAGCAAGAGCCACGCCAAAAGCGCCCCACGCCAGAAGGTTGGCCGAGTGCGCGTCTTGCAGAATGGAGAACGTCAGCACTTGCAGATTCACCAGGTGAAAACGAACTGGATTTGCAGCGGTAAAGTCATTCATTCCGCCTGGGCCAAACCAGTAGGCCATGTTGCGCGAATAGTTCGACAGCACTTCGCGGAAGCTGATGGGTATGACCGCGAAGGCAATCAGCGAGAGCGCTCCACCGACCGCTGCGGCGCTAAGCAACAGCCGCCAGCGAAAACGGATCAGGTAGAAGATCAGGAACCAGATACCCATCTGGGGTTTGAGGCAGGTGGCGAGGGCGAGCAATACGCCAGCAGAAACGTCTCGCCCCCGGAAGGCGTTTACAAGGCCCATCGAGGCCAGAGCGAGTGCAATCACGGTGACATTGGCTTCGTGCAGCGCGGTATGTAGAGGCGCGAAGGCGAAGACTATGGCAGTCACGAACCCGGGCCAGTCACCGTCATTGCGCCAGGAAAGTTGTGCCAACAGGCAGACGCACCACGCGATCACGCCTACCGATGCGATGCTGAGCAACGCCCAAAGAACGCTCGCCCACCACCAGGGCAGCAAACTCAGAGGTGCCACCAGCACGTAGGTCGTGGGCGGATAAATCGGCATCACGTGGAGGTGGTTGTTGGTGAGCTGGATGCTCAGTGTGCGGGCTGTGTTGTCGTCGTACGGATTATGTCCGGTTCGCCACAGGCGCGCGCCAAGATAGGGGTCGGAGAGATCACTCTTGTCGGTTCGCATGGCGTAACCGACGCCGCGAACGGCAAACTCCGCCGTCGAAGCCACAATGATCAGCCCAAGTAGAAGTCGCCGCCAGCTCATGCGTGGTCGTCCGGATGAGGAGCAGCAAGAGGCACTTTCTCTTCCCGCCAGGTGTACTTAAGCAGGCACCAAAGGGCGCGGACTCCGTCTCGCCAGCCGATCTTCTTGCCTTCTTCGTAGGTACGACCCCAGTAGCTGATGCCCACTTCATACACGCGCAGGCGGCGCTTGGCGATCTTCACCGTAATCTCAGGCTCAAAACCAAATCGGTTCTCTTCCAGCGGAATCGCCTGCAACACTTCGCGGCGGAAAGCCTTGTAGCAGGTCTCCATGTCAGTGAGATTCAGGTCGGTCAGCATATTGGAGAGAAGCGTTAGCATCCAATTGCCTGCAGAGTGCCAGAAATACAAAACGCGGTGGGGAGCGCCTCCGGAGAACCGGGAGCCGTAGACCACATCCGCCATTCCTTTTTCCAGCGGCTCCAGCACTTTCGGATACTCCCCCGGGTCATACTCCAGGTCCGCATCCTGAATGATGATGAAATCTCCGGTGGCTTCCTGAATCCCGCGTCGCAGCGCAGCGCCCTTGCCCATATTCACCGGTTGCAGCAGAACCCGCAGTTGCGGATACTGGGCGGTAAGGGACTGCAATATCTCGCGTGAGCCGTCGCGAGAGCCATCGTCCACGCAAAGCAGCTCAATCTCCATGCCGGTGGCAAATACGGACGCGATCACCTTCTGCAGGGTCTTCCGCTCGTTGTAGACGGGCATTACCACGGAAAGCTTCACGAAATACGAACCTCAATGAGAATCAACGGGATGGACGCCAACTCAAGTATAAATCGCCCGGGCCTTTGGCTCCGTACCTGAGTAACACCCGGCCGGGGGACTCTGGTAAAGAAGCGATTCGACTCTGCCGAAGAAATGGGTGTCAGTAGAGTGACATCGCCACCACCGCGCACGCCACATCAGCAGAAACAAGGATTCGCCATGCAGAGCGCGATCATCAAACCGAGCCCCGACCAGGCATCCCCACAAGGAGAGTTGCTTCAGTTGGTCAGCTTCCACTTGGAAGGCGAGGAGTACGGCCTCGACATTCTGCGTGTGCAGGAGATCATCCGTGTGCAACAGCTTACGCGCGTTCCCAACTCGCCCGACTTTGTAGAGGGCGTGATCAATCTGAGGGGAACAGTAATTCCCGTAGTGTCTCTGCGTAAGCGTTTTGGACTTAGCCAGGGCCCGGGGGATGAGCGGTCGCGGATCGTCGTGGTGGAAGTCAACGGGAATGTGCTGGGGTTTCTAGTGGATTCGGTCTCGGAAGTGTTGCGCATCCCCGCCGAAACCGTGGAAGCACCGCTTCGGCTCACCAAGGTGGAGCGCGAGTATGTTTCCGGCGTCGGCAAGTTGGACGACCGGCTCCTGATTCTGCTTGACCTCAATTGCTTGATGACCGGGACCGAGGAAGCCAAGACGATGCATGCGGGAGCCTCCCCTGCTCTCTAAACAGCAGACGCGAAGGCACAGGGAGTAGAGCTTTGACCGACGACTTCATGCAGGACCCAGCCCTCATTCAGGAGTTCCTGATTGAGTCCGAGGAACTGTTGCAAGGCATGGATCAGGATATGGTCGCGCTAGAGTCCGGCCCGACCGACGCAGATCGCTTGAATCGCGTCTTCCGCGCCGTCCACACCATTAAGGGCACATCGAGCTTTCTGGGCTTTGAACCCGTGGTGCAGTTGAGCCATCGCGCCGAAGATGTGTTGAACCTGCTGCGAAAGTCAGAACTTGCACTCACACCTCGCATCATGGACGCACTGCTGAGTACCCGCGATCAGCTGGGCGTGATGCTGGCCGACATACGCGGAGGCCGGAACGCGAATTACGATCTTGCCGGATTGCTAGCAGAGCTAGAAGTCGTGCAGCAGTCGGAGGTTCTAGCTGAAGCGATACCTGCACCCGAACCGCAGAAGGCGATAACCGATCCTGCACCAGCCACCATTCCGCCCCCCAGCGCAGAGCCAACCTCCACCGAGGCCGCAGTTCGATCAGCAGCGGAAGCGTCCACCCAAACCTTGCGGGTGGATGCACGGAAACTCGACGAACTGATCAACTTGATCGGGGAGTTGGTGTTGGAACGGAATCGCTTGATGCAGTTGAGCCGCAGCTTCAGCAGCAAGAAGCTTGACCACCAGAAGATGGCCGAAGACCTTAGCCTTTCCGCGACACGTCTGAGCTTCATCACCGAAGAGTTGCAAACGGCGGGCCTCAAGACGCGCATGGTGCCCATTGAGACGGTGTTCCGCAAGTTTCCCCGCATGGTGCGTGACGTGGCGCAAACCTTGGGCAAGGAAGTGGATCTCGAGGTGAAAGGCCAAGACACCGAACTCGACAAGAGCATGGTGGAAATGATCGGCGATCCGCTGCTGCACCTGGTGCGAAACTCTCTCGACCATGGAATCGAGCTGCCCCAAGTAAGAGAGGCCGCAGGCAAGTCACGCCGTGGCAGGATATCGCTGAATGCAACCCAGCAAGGCGACCAGATCGTCATCACCATCTCCGACGACGGCGTAGGGATTGACCCCGAACGCATCGGCGCAAAGGCGGTAGAGAAGGGGCTCGTCGCCCCAGAGCTTTTGCGCGCATTGAGCAGGCGCGAAATTCTGAACTTTGTCTTCCTGCCCGGATTCAGCACGGCTCAAGTCGTGACTGACATCTCCGGTCGCGGTGTTGGCATGGACGTGGTGCGAACGAATATCTCGCGGCTGAACGGCACCGTGGAAATTGATAGCGTACTCGGAGAAGGCGCCACCCTGCGGCTCAGCGTCCCACTGACCGTCGCGATTCTGCCGGTTCTGCTGGTGGAAGTCCGAAACGAGTCTTATGCCCTGCCGTTGCGGTCCGTGCAGGAGACGCGCCAAGTAACCGCGAGCGAAATTCACAAGATCGAATCCATGGAAGTGCTGAGGTTAAGTCATGGCACCCTACCCCTGCTGCGGCTAACCCACTTGCTCGGCCTGCAAGGTTGCGATGAACCCGGGAGCGGTGAGCGTGCGGTGATTCTGCAAGTAGGGGAGAAGCGACTCGCGTTGTTGGTGGATCGCCTGCTGGGGCAGGAATCTACGGTGGTGAAGCCCCTGGGTGCCTATCTTCTGCACTGCCCGGGGCTGGCCGGAGCAACGGTCAGCGGCGATGGCCGGGTTCGGCTGGTGCTGGATCCAGCCGGTCTGCTCAAGACTTTGGCCGCCAGTGCCACAGCGAGAACATTCGCTGCTGCAGGAGGTGCGTGATGAGCACTGGCGCACGAACGGGCATCTCGCCGACCGGGACTGCTACACCAGAAACACCCGATCCATGGCTGGTCAAGCTCCGCGACTTCATCTACTCCACGGCGGGCATCTTTCAACCCGACAACAAGTTTCACTTTCTTCGTAAACGCTGTGGCCGCCGCATGACGGCACTCAGGCTCGACAGTTTTCGTAGCTACTACGAATATTTAAACGGGCCCGCCTGCATGGGTGAGGTGCCCTTGCTGCTCAACGAAATCACGGTGGGGGAAACCAGCTTCTTCCGCAATCCAGCTCAACTGGACGCGCTTTGCAACATCGTCTTGCCCAAGATCATCCACGCACGGCAGAAGCTCATTACAAAGCGCCTGCGAATCTGGAGCGCAGGGTGCTCCACCGGCGAGGAGCCGTACACACTTGCCATGGCGCTCCTCGAGAACCCGATGATGCGGAGCGCGGGCTACGACTTTGAAATCATGGCTACCGACCTGAACGAACTCTCGCTGGCGGCGGCTGAGCAGGGCAGCTATGACACGTACGCGGTGCGCAACACGCCCAGCACTTACTTGCAGAAACATTTCGTTGTGAATGGCGGACGCTACGAATTATCCCCAGCGGTCAAGGCGAAGGTGACTTTTCAGCGGGTGAACCTTCTGGAAGATAGCCGACTGCTGTTCTTGAAGAGCATGGACGTGGTGTTCTGCTGCAACGTGCTGATCTACTTCGATGTCGCGTCCAAGCAGCGCGTGATCTCGCATTTCTTCGACAACCTGCTGGAACACGGCTACCTGTTCCTCGGCCACGCCGAGTCGTTGTACCGGATCAGCGACGCCTTTCAGCTTGTGCATTTTCCCTCCGCCATTGGCTACATCAAGGTGAGTCAGGGAGAACTCTTGCATCGGGCAGGTAAGCCATGATTGAAAATGCTCGTCACGAAATTGAACCGCAACTCGAGAGCATGGATCGCATGCCTACGCTGCCCACGGTCTTGTTTCCGCTTCTGCGGCACCTGGATCAACCCGTCGAAAAGATGGACGTGAACCGCGTCGTGGATTGGATTGGCAAGGATAAGTCGCTCACGGTGCAGTGCCTCCACCTGGCAAACTCGCCCCTGTTCAGCCACTCGCGTTCGATTGACACGGTGCGAACCGCAGTCGTCAGCCTAGGCATGCGGCGCGTCCGCGAGATCGCCCTCTCCTGCTGCATCCTGCGCCTCATGCCGGACAAGCATCAGCTGCAAAATCCCGTGGTGTTCTGGGAACACGCGCTTGGGTGCGCACTGGTGAGCCGGCAGTTTGCGCAGCAAATTCGCTTTCCGGAGCCTGAACGAGCCTATCTAGGAGGTTTGCTCCATGATCTGGGTCTTGTGGTGAACTTGTGGATCATGCCAGAGAAGTTCCGCCTCGCCCTGGAAAAGGCCACACGAGAGCGCATCCCCCTGCACGAAGCCGAAGAAGAAATACTGGGCTTTACCCACGAGGAAAGCGGCGCTCTGCTGGCGGCGCATTGGGGACTCGGGCCGGAACTACAGGAAGTAATCGGCTTTCACCATAGCGTGACGGAAGCCAAGAATCACCGCGCCCTCGTCGCCATTGTCAGCCTGAGCGACTTGCTGTGCCGGATGAGCACACTGGGATACGGCTACGCCGAGGAGCGCGAAGTGTGCCTCACTGAACTTCCGGGGTTCGAGACACTGCTCAAGGCATGCCCTCATCTGGAGCGGTTTGACTGGGCACGGTTCACCATGGAAATGGATGCGTACTTGCCGGAAGTCCGCCGTCTAGTGACATTGCTGTTTCGGAGCCACTAAATCCAGGATGAGGACGAATGCCCAACCTTACTGCCATTCGCGTGCTGGTGACTGACGATAGCGCCTTCATGCGTGTGGCCATCGCGCGCATGATCGAGTCCGACCCCGAGATCGAGGTGTGCGGAACGGCGGTGAATGGGCGCGACGCCCTGCAAAAATTGGCCGCGCTCGAACCGGACGTAATCACGCTGGACGTGGAAATGCCCGAGATGGACGGGCTGGAAGCGTTGCGGCAGATCATGGCCCACCATCCCCGGCCCGTCATCATGCTCAGCTCTCTGACCCGGCAAGGAGCGGAGACCAGTCTGGACGCCCTGGATATGGGGGCATTCGATTGTGTTGCCAAACCCGTGTCTTATGCCGCACCGGATGTGACAAGAATTCGCGCGGAGCTGCTGGCAAAGATCAAAGCCGCAGCGCATGCTGACAGGCGTCGGCAAACACCCTCGGCGAGGGCGCTATCCGAGCAACCGCCAGTAGTTCCGGCTCGATGTGTCACAACACTGTCACCTAACCCGACTTCCAAGCCAAGCCTGGTGTGCATTGCGGCCTCCACTGGAGGGCCGAGAGCGTTGCAGGAAATTATTCCCAAACTGCCGCAGGATTTTCCGGCCGGAATACTGATCGTGCAGCATATGCCCCCGGGATTCACCGCTTCGCTGGCGGCACGGCTGAATTCCGTGAGCGCAATCGAGGTGCGCGAAGCCCGGCAGGGAGACCGGATCGAGCCCGGATTGGTGCTGATCGCGCCAGCCGGGCAACACCTCACGGTAATGCGCTCGACTGGGACACGTCTGACCGTGCAACTGGGCAACGAACCAGCCCACTCGCTGCACATGCCGTCGGCGGACGTGATGATGCTTTCGGCTGCGTCCGTGTGTGGCGCCTCGGTCATGGGGGTCATCCTGACCGGCATGGGAGCAGATGGGGCCCAAGGCTTGAAGGCCATCCATCAGATGGGCGGGTTCAATCTTGGGCAAGACGAAGCCAGTTGCGCGGTTTACGGCATGCCTAAAGCCTGTGCCCAGATGGGCATACTCAACCGGGTGACTTCTCTGGGCCGGGTTGCGGCAGAGATCGTTCATGCGGTTCGCGCCAAGAGCACCCTTGATCGCCCCGCCAACGAGCCGCGTAACTTTAGCCAATCTTCACAATCAGCTGCAGCCAGTGGCGTTGGTGGCAACAGCAAGGGCTAAGGCTCGTCGGGATAGTCTGGTAACCGCAAGATATGCCCAACGGAATGCCCTAGCGACGCATGTTGCATGGCGAGCCTTCGCCATACTGCCGATAAGCGAAAGGTGCAGAGCTTCTCTGCGAAAGGACGCTTCGGTTATGGCATTGACACCAGATATCGTATGGCGCAACCCGTTTCCACCCGCCCAGCGAATTCCTCACACGTTTTCCAATCTCGGTGCGGATCTGTGGCTGGTCTCCTATCATGGTGGTCAACGAGTTTGGTTTGAATGCGTGAAGGGTGGAGGCAGCATTGCCTTGCGCACCGCTGCAGAACTCGTCCGCCCTGGTTCAACCAAGCCGGCCTCCGCTTTCAAGTAACCTGCGGCGCGTTAGCGAATCTGTGTGAGGAGATTATGGTCAGGATCGAGCAGCAAGCGCACGGTTCCGGCAGGGGTGCTTAGCCGGAAATTGGTCTCTCTGCCATCCGCCAGCACGACGCCGATGAGCTGGCGCGACTTATCCGCCATTTCCGCGTACACCGGGACTGGCGTCACCAGATCATCCGGAACGTCTTGCTGCTGGATCACCCCACTTGCCAAGATGGAGCTGGACCCCGCATGAGTGGCCATCTTCTCGTTGGTCAACCGCAACCTCGGAATCGCGGTGCCGTTCACCCAGCCTTCAAAGAACCAGTCGAGCGATGGTTTGCCATCGAACCATAGCGCTGGCGGCAAGTCCTGCTCAAACACGGCTTGTAGATCCCTCGTCGAAATGGTTCGACCTTCATACCGTTCACGCATGCGACGGAGATCGCGTAGAAACAGCGCATCGCCGATTGGCACAGAGGCAGCGTTGTGCGAAGTCTTGGTGGCAACGGTTCTCGCACTGAGTTCACTGCTGTCGCGCAGCATGCAGCGCAACATATGGAACAGCCAAGTGCCTCGGCCGTAGCTGATGGCTTCATAGCCGTCTGGAAACTTGGAGGAGGTCAACCGCGCTCCCAAAGTCACAGCACCAGCCTCGCGGGCGGGCAGTCCGTTCTGTGCCTTCTGCAGCAACTGCGCGCGATAATTGTCGAGCACAGCTCGCGCGTCGGCAGGCCGGCCGCTCTCAGCAAGCAGCAGCGCCGAATAGTTAGCCAGGGCCTCGACGATCCACTGGTCGCGATAGCTGCCCCATAGCACGGCATCACCCCACCACTGATGCGCCGTCTCATGCGCCACCACGGTGCTGTCGAGCAGACTTTGCGAGGGATCCATGCGGATGCCCACTCGCTCCTCCGGAGTCAGGAATGCGTACGTCGAAAGAAAAACCAGACCCGGCCAGCCCTGGCTGAGTGAGCCGGGAATCTGGGTAAGCGAAAGTGAGCGATAGGGATATGGCCCGAACTCCTTGCTAAAAAATTTCACCGCGCTGGCGGCCTGATCGGCAACCATTTGCGCGTTGCGAGCGGGAGACAACTCAATGGAGGGAGTCTGAAGTCTCACAGGGTCGCGTCCCGGCAGCTGCGGCAATACGTCTTTCTGTTGCAAACGCGGAAAGTTGTTTTCGACATTGCGCGTCGCGTAGACGCTGACGTCCACGTCGCCCGCACGGGCGGACGCTCGCTCATACTTGCCGAGGTTGAATCCGGCCACAGGAATGGGCCGCTCCGTGACCCAGTGCGACACCTGCTCAGAAACCGATGCCGGACGATTCTCTTCCACGGTGGTGGTGGGTACGCGCACTCCCGTGGCGACCAGCTTCCACTCCGGCGGATAGCGGAACTCCAGATCGAAGTTGGCCATGGCCAGCCCGCGGTTGGGATACCAGGTTCCGCGTTCGCCTACGTAGAGCAAGCCCGTCGCAGCCTCGGACAGCACTTCTCCTTCGTAGACAAAGTGCAGCTTCATCGGCTCGCCTGCCACTAGTTCGCGGGGGAAAACGACAGCAACAACGTCGTTGCCTCGGCGAGCTAGCTGCGTGCCTTCCATTGCAGGATTATGAAGGAAGTCAATGGGTGCGCCGTTCCACTCGACCTTTTCCACGCGCAAGAAGCGGGAAAGTTCAAAGAGCAGGGTCCGTTGACCGCCCTTGGCAACTGAGACGTCTAGCGTAGCGTCGGCCGTCAGTAGCCGTGGCGGCGTCACCTGCAACTGTATCCGGAATTGGCGAATGCGAATTGGATCCTCGGAACTAGCCGGGACCGGAGCGCCACGCGGTGGTGCGGGGTTGAACGAAGTCCAAAGATCGTAAAAACTCGTTCCCTGAGCATAGGCTAACTGAGCAACGTTGATGCGCTCGCGCGCCTCCTGGTCATAGGTCACGTCAAAGGTGCCGAGGCGCGAACCGGTAATGCGGAGGTGGAGTAGCCGGGCCGAACCGTCCCAAGGCAAGGGGCGATTCACGGCCGCGCCACCTCCACTGTTGCCCGAATTCGGTAGCCCGCGGCTGAAGTCCACAAACAAGCGCAATGCGTCGGTGCCCGCCAAGGTACGAATCGGCGCTTGCCACCTTTCATAGAACCCTGCGCTGGTATCCTCCAGACTTCGCAGAAAGGGCCGGAGGGTCTCGAAGGTGTCGTCGTTGAAACGTAAATAAACTGCGGTAAAGCGCTCTTCCAGAATCTTGGTGCCCGCGAACAAGCCCATGGAAAGCTGCTCCGCACGCCCGGCAGGAACGATGAGAACCTCTCCTTCCCCGGCAAAAAACGCCCCAGTCACCCGGCCCATCACGTCTTCGGTGAAAGCAATCGTGCCGTCCTCAAGCGTGATGTGCAGGGACTCACGATCCAGCGAAGCTTCGCGGATGTGGAACACGCGCGCCGGATCGAGGCTCACCTGGCTCAGTTGCAGATAAAGCGAGTCGGCATGGGCAGGAAAAGGATCGGAACGCACGGAACCGGGGGAGGCTTGCGTAGGTTGCAGCGGGCCAGCCGATAGAGCATTTGGCGGGCCAGGAAACGGGATGGAAGGTAGCTCCCCTCGACCAGCACTCTGTGCGTACAGGTTGCATCCAACCGCAGCGCATAGCATCATAAGTTGGATGAGTCTGCGACTCTGCCATAGGGAGACCAGCGCTGCCTTCGCCAGTGTTGGGAGCATGGCTTTCATGGTAATCCGGAATCGGAATCTTGCGCACCGAGGCACCAGCCGGGATCCTTTGGGTTATGGTTGAGTTGTCTTAGATTCCGCAGTCCACGGCAAATGGGCAGGTAGATCATGTCATTTCTATTTCGCGCTCCCGCCAAACCGCCGACCCATCGGACACCCGAGCCCGCTGTCATTCCGGCGATGGAGGGACTGGACACCGCCGCGACCTACCATGGTGATCGCTTCGGCGGGGACTTCTACGACTTTGTTCAGGTCGGTGACCGCCTGGTGTTCGGACTGCTTGATGTGGCGGGCAAGTGCACAGACGCGCTGGGGATCGTAGCGGCTGTACAGGATGTATTCCGGGAAAGCGTGCCCGAGCTGTTCGACCGCGGAGCCTGCTCCAACGAAGCCATTGCCATGATGGAGTTGACGGTTCGCATCAACCGGCGCGTCATGGAGGCGTCGGGTGGCGTACACAATTGCGCCGCGTTTTCGGCTTGTTGCAACCGTGCACTGGGAACACTTTGTTACGTAAATGCTGGCCACAACCCCGGCCTGCTGCGTTTTGGTTCCACGGTTTCGCGTCTTTCCGCCACTGGGCTGCCACTGGGCCTGTTTTCCCACGCGACGCACGATGCCCCCACCTTCGTTGTGCCGGACGGAGGTGCCTTGGTGCTGGTTTCTCGAGGCTTGGTGGAGGCTGCGAATCGTAAGGAGGAGTTTGGCCTGGATCGGGTGGAGAGTGCGATCCTGGAGTCCTCACAAGCTTCGGCGCACGAGCTTTGCCAGAGCGTACTCGGCTCCATGACGCGCTTCCTGGGACAACGCACGCCCAAGAACGATATTTCGGCCTTGGCGCTGGTGCGCGGAGTGGCCGCCACTCAGACTTTCGCGGCTGGAAGCTCCTAACCGTCGCGGCGTACAATTAAAGAAGATTTAAGAAAAACCCCGGGTCAGCCTGGCTGCATCAAATCAGGTTGTACTCACTTTCCTTTCTAGGCCTATGAAAAGACTAATCTTAGGATTCTCGGTATTCGTATTAGCCATTCTCCCCGCCTCCCTCCAGGCTGATAGCGTGGTTGAAGAGATCATCGCTCGCGTCAACAACCAGATCATCACCCGGTCAGAATTTCTGCGCAGCAAAGACCAGCTGAAGCAGGAAATCCAGACAGCCAATGTTCCCGATCCGGACAAGGAATACGCCCAGAAGGAACGTGACGCGCTGCGCGACCTGATTGACCAGCAATTGCTGCTGGACAAGGGCAAGGATCTTGAAATCACCGGCGACGCCGACGTGATCAAGCGGCTCGACGAGATGCGCAAGCAGATGGGCCTTTCGTCGCTCGAAGATCTCGAGAAAGCCGCCCAGCAGCAGGGCGTCTCCTTCGAGGAATTCAAGCAGAACATGAAGAACAACATCATCACCGAGAATGTGATCGGGCGCGAGGTTGGTTCCCACCTACAGCCGACGCATGAGGAGATGGAAAAGTTCTATAACGAGCACAAGTCGGACATGGATCGGCCGGAGCAGATTCGCTTGAGCGAAATTCTGATCTTGGTCAAGAAGCCAGCCGCGGATGTCGCGCCGGATCCGGCAGCGGACGAGAAGGTAATCGCCGACGCGGAAGCGCGCGCCAAAGACTTGCTGGCAAAAATTAACAGCGGGCTCGCCTTCGACGAGGCTGCCAAGAAGTTCTCCGAAGGCCCTACCGCCAAGCAAGGTGGCGACCTGGGCTACTTTAAGCGCGGCACTTTGGCCAAGGGACTGGACGATCTGGTGTTCGGTATGAAGGCTAATACCCTCACCGACACCGTTCGCACCAAGCAGGGCTTTGTGATTATGAAGGTCACCGAGCACACGGCCGGAGGCGTTCCTCCCATGAAGGACGTGGAGCAGCAGTTGCAGGGTGCGCTCTATCGCCAGAAGTTGCAGCCAGCCTTACGGATCTACCTGACCAAGTTGCGTGAGCAGGCGTTTATTGATATTAAGACGGGATACGTGGATAGCGGAGCCAGTCCCAACCAGACCAAGCCGCAGATCACCACCGTGCAAACCGCCGGGGCAAAAGAACTGAAGAAGAAAAAGAAGCTGGGAATTCTTTAGCCGCCCGTGACCGAGATGAAGGAATTTTATATAGGCGACGCGGCGAAGCATGAGAACGAGATCATCACCTCGAGCTTTGTCGTCGCCTCCAAACAGATCAAGCCCAAGAAGAGCGGCGAACCTTATCTAGCTTTGACTCTGGCCGACCGCACTGGCCAGCTCGAAGCCAAGATGTGGGACAACGTTGAGGAAGCGCTCGGCACATTCGAGCAGGACGACTTCGTCAAGATCAAAGGGCTGATCAACAAGTACAACCAGCGCTTTCAGCTCACCATCCACAAACTGCGCAAGATGGGCGACAGCGAGGTGGACTTCGGTGATTACCTGCCCAAGACCACCAAGGATATTGACCAGTTATGGGCGACACTGGGCACGTTTGTTGAGAGCTTCCAGAACCCGCACCTCAAGGCGCTGGTACAAGCCTTTATGAACGATCCGGTGATCGCCGCCGCGTATCAGCGCGCCCCTGCCGCCAAGACGCTGCACCATGCCTTTATCGGTGGCCTGCTGGATCACGTGGTGTCGCTGTGCCGCTCGTGTGATTTGATCTCGCGAAATTATCCTGACATTGACCGTGACCTGCTACTGACGGGTGCATTTCTGCATGACATCGGCAAGATTCATGAACTGACTTACGCGCGGTCGTTTTCCTACTCCACTAGCGGGCAACTGCTCGGGCACATGATTATTGAGCTGGAAATGCTGCAGGCCAAGCTGGCTGGGCTACCAGGCTTTCCGCCAGAGCTGAAAATTCTGATCGAGCACATGATCATCAGCCACCACGGGCACTACGAGTTCGGCTCGCCCAAGCTGCCCATGTTCCCAGAAGCGCTGATGCTGCACTATCTGGACGATCTGGACTCCAAGATGGAAGGTATGCGGGCGCAGTTTGAGCGGGGGCCCGAGACGCCGGACGGTTGGACGAGCTACAACCCGTCCTTGGGGCGTCCGCTGCTGAACAGCCGACGTTTTTTGCAACCCAAGCCACCCTCGAAAGATGACGCCAGCAATGAATACGCGGCGAACGACTAGCTCGCCGCCGGAGATCTACTGGAAAAACACCCTAAACTAATCGCGATTGCCCAACCGTCAGGTTTCTGGTAAAACGAGGTTGCACCTTTGGAGGACTCTATGAAAGCACGGATTTGCGCGATTCTCGCCTTAGCGCTGGCCTTGAGCTTTACTTTCGGCTGCACCCAGCAAAGCTCCTCGAACCAGCCACCCACCTCCCCTGCGACGGACGCCAACCAGACTACTTCGAGCACGCCCGCCGCCAGTCCTGCGAAAGAATCAGCTGCGGAAGAGAAACGGGAGGCAAAAGCTGCCGCACCGAAGATGCCGGCCAAGACAAATCCTGCTCCGGCAACTCCAGCCGCCCCCGCACCAGCACCCTTGGTAGTCGCCTCAGGCACTGGTATCACAATTCGCTTGGGCAGCGCTGTAGGGTCGAAGATCAGCAACGCTGGCGACCCCTTCAATGGCACCACCACACAGGATATTTCCGCTTCGGATGGCCGGGTAGCGATTCCCGCCGGTTCGGCGGTTTCAGGAGCAGTCTCCGACGCCAAACCGCTAGGCCGCTTTGCGGGCGGAGCCAGCATCTCGTTGACGCTGCATTCGGTAACGGTCGGCGGCAGGACCTATAACATCTCCACTTCGACGTTTGCCGACACGGAAAAGGGTAAAGGCAAACGCACTGCTGTGTTGGGCGTGGGTGGCGCGGCTGTGGGCGCTCTGATCGGCGGATTAGCCGGAGGCGGCAAGGGCGCTGGAATCGGCGCACTGGCGGGCGGCGGTGCGGGCACGGCAGGTGCGGCTCTTACAGGCAACAAGGACATCATACTGCCCGCGGAAAAGGCGCTCACCTTCAAGCTGGCGTCCGACTTGACCATCAAATAGTTGGCGCACTCGCGCCGCAACTGAGCTGTAAGCGAGCGTAGCCTTAGCTCTTTATAATCAGCCGTCGGTGTCCTGAACAATTTGGACATGGCGGCTGATTCCCTTTTTCGCACAAACGTGATCGAACGCCATGCTTGATTTCACCCAATTTCGCTTTCTTAGCTTTGACTGCTATGGCACTCTGATTGACTGGGAGGCTGGCATACTGGCGGCACTTTGGCCGTGGTTGGCGAAGCGTGGGCATTGCATTTCAGACCGGCTAATTCTTGAAAAGTACGGCACGATCGAAGCCGAGGTCGAACATGAACCTTATCGGCCCTATCGTCAAGTTTTGGAGGAAGTAGTTCTCCGTATGGCGCGACAGTTGGGCTTTGAAGCCACCGACGAGGAATGCCGGGTACTCCCGGAGTCGCTGGCATCGTGGCCGGCTTTCCCGGACAGCGTTGCCGCTCTTGCGCAATTGCGATCGCGCTTTCGTCTGGCTGTGCTTTCCAATGTGGATGACAATCTATTTGCAGCCTCGGCGGAGAAACTCGGTAACCCGTTTGAGTTCGTGGTGACGGCACAGCAGGTAGGTAGCTACAAGCCGTCGTTGCAAAACTTCCGTGTGCTGCTTGCCAAGCTCGCCGAGCAGGGCATCACACCAAACGAAGTTTTGCACGTGGCGCAAAGCCGCTTCCACGACATTGCTCCCGCGAAGGCGCTGGGCCTCGCGACAGTCTGGGTGAACCGTTATGGCATGCAAGCAGGGGCAACTCCGCTTGCTAACGCCGAACCCGACTTGGAGGCTCCCAGCCTCGCCGCCTTGGTGGAACACATCGCGGCGCTTTCAACCTTACCCCGCTAGCGCGCAAGGCCAAACACTGCGTCATTTACAATCAATTACTTACCATGCTTCGTTTTAATACATCTGGAGAGTCGCACGGCGAAACTCTGGTCGCTACCATCTCTGGCTTGCCCGCCGGATTGGGCGTAGACTTTCCCTTTATGGACCGCGAACTTTGGCGTCGCCAGCAGGGCTTTGGCCGCGGTGGGCGCATGAGGATTGAAACCGACCATGCGCATATTGTTTCCGGCGTGCGCAACGGCATTACCATTGGCTCGCCGATTTCGATCTTGATTGCGAATCGCGACTGGAAGAACTGGGAAGAGTCGCTGCCAGTGGAGCCGGGCGATCCGGAGAAGCATCGCCCAGTGAAGTCGCCGCGCCCCGGACATGCCGATCTCGCCGGGGCGTTGAAGTACAACTTTCCGGAAGCTCGCTACATTCTGGAACGGGCTTCGGCACGTGAGTCAACCTCGCGCGTTGCCGTCGGCGCACTGGCCAAATTGCTGCTGCGCGAGCTTGGCATCGAAGTTTTGAGTCACGTCATTGCGGTCGGCTCGGCCTCAATCGGCGAAGGCGAAGTGCCATGGGACTCGATTGCTGCACTCGCCGCAAAAGATGAAGTTCTTTTGAACTGCGCCGACGCGGACGCCGAGCAGCGCATGAAAGCCGCTGTGGATGAAATCTATCGCACAGGTGACACTTTGGGTGGCGTGTTTGAAGTGGTCGCGCATGGCGTTCCGCCGGGACTGGGTACCTGCGCCAACTGGGACGAGCGGCTTGATGGCCGCCTAGCTGGTGCCGTGATGTCGTTGCAAGCGGTAAAGGCTGTGGAGATTGGCGTTGGCGTAAGCGCAGCTTATGCACTTGGATCGAAGGTGCATGACGAGATCGGCTATGATGCAGCGCGGAAAGATTCCGCCACCAGCTTCACGGGATTCACCCGGCCCCGCAATCACGCTGGCGGTATAGAAGGCGGCATCTCGAACGGCGAAGAGATTCGGGTGCGCGGGTACTTGAAACCAATTTCAACGTTGCGCCGTCCGCTTGGTTCCGTGGACTTTGCCACGCGTGAGCCGGTGAAAGCAGCGTATGAACGCTCCGATGTCTGTGTGGTTCCAGCGGCGGGTGTTGCATCCGAAGCGATGGTGGCATTGACGCTAGCAGGTGCAGTGCTGGAAAAATTCGGCGGCGATTCGATAACCGAAACCTTACGCAACTATCGCGGCTATCGCGAACAATTGAAGAACTACTAATAACCAATGATTTATCCCATTGTGAAACTTCTCGACCCCGTGCTGGAGACTCCAGCGCAAACCGTGACCGTGTTTAACGGGGAGTTGAAGCAGTTGATTGCGGATATGTTTGAGTCTATGTACGCCGCGCAAGGCGTTGGCCTCGCAGCACCACAGATCGGCATTTCCAAACGCATCGCCGTGGTGGATGTAACCTTCAAGGAAGACCCCAAGGCGAAGATCGTGCTGATTAATCCGGAGATTATTCGCGAAGAAGGCAAGCAGCGTGGCAATGAAGGCTGCCTAAGTATCCCGGAGTTCCGCGAACAGGTGACGCGAGCGAATCGAGTGACGGTACGTGCGCAAGATGAGCGTGGCGTATGGCACGAGCACACGGGCGAAGAACTACTGGCGCGCGCCTTTCTGCATGAGACCGATCACCTGAATGGCAAGCTATACATCAGCCATCTCAGCGCGCTTAAGCGTGACCTGATCCGGCGCAAGGTAAAGAAGTTGGCCAAAGCCGGGGACTGGTAGCCGCAGTGGTGGTAACAAGCGATGTGGGGATTACGCGTGAAGATTGAAACTCTGATCTATTGTGGAACCCCGCGCTTTGCCGTGCCTGTGCTGGAAAAGCTGGTGGAAGCGGGCTACCGCATTCCGCTCGTCGTCACTCAGACCGACAAACCCAAGGGCCGTGGCATGGAGATGACCGCGTCTCCGGTGAAGCAAGCCGCACTACGACTGGGTTTACCAATCGCCCAACCTGAAAAGATCAAGAATAACGAAGCATTCCAAGCGCGGCTCGCGGGGCTTGCTCCGCAGGCGATTATCGTCGTGGGCTATGGACGCATTATTCCGCAGTGGATGATAGATCTACCTCAGCTGGGCAACTTGAATCTGCACGCTTCGCTGCTGCCCAAGTATCGCGGAGCGGCACCAATTCAGTGGGCCATCGCGCGTGGAGAAACGATTACTGGCAACACCACCATGCGCATTGATGCCGCGCTCGACACCGGCGACATGCTGCTGCAACGCGAGATGGCGATTGCACCGGGCGACACCAGCGAGACTCTCGCGCCACGTCTTGCCGCGATGGGTGCGGAGTTGATGTTGGAAACGCTGCGTGGCCTGGAAGATGCTTCGGTGAAGGCGACCCCGCAGGATCATTCGCGCGCCACGCTGGCACCTATTCTGACCAAGGAAGATGGCCGCATTGACTTTCGTCTTATGGCGAGCGAGATTAGCAACCGGTTGCGCGGATTCACGCCGTGGCCGGGAGCCTTCACCACATTTCGCGGCAAGAGCCTTGCAGTTAGCTCGCTGACTGCATTATCCGAAGCCCCAGACGTTGAACCCGGCATTATTTCGATCCGTGAGAATCGTCTGCTGGTTGGCTGCACCGCAAGCACCGCCATCGAGCTGCTGGAAGTACAACCCGAAGGCAAGAAGCGTATGCCAATCCGCGACTTTATCAACGGCTACCGGCCCCAAACCGGCGAGCGGCTGGGAGCATGAAGCAGGGTGCCGGTGCGGTATCACCTGCGCGAGCGGTGGCATTTGATGTGCTCTTACGCGTACGGACGCAACGGTCGTTCGCTGCGGAACTGCTTCATTCGGATTTTGCGGAACATCTTTCACCGGCCGATCACGGTCTGGCCACCGAACTGGTGATGGGCACACTGCGCTGGCGCTCACGGCTTGATTCAGAGTTCGCCGCACACCTGAGTCTACCGCTCTCGCGACTCGACCCGGAAGTGCTTACCGCGCTCGAAATGGGGTCGTATCAACTACAGTTTCTTGATCGCGTTCCAGTCCACGCTGCGATTAACGAAAGTGTGGAGTTGGTGAAGCGAGCACGTAAGCGTTCCGCCACTGGACTGGTGAATGCGGTGCTGCGCAAGATCGCGGCACTGCCCCATAGCGCGCCATTCGACACGATTTCGGGGGCGATGGACGTGCAGACGCTTGCGGCTGCGGGGGCGCATCCGGAGTGGATAGTACAGCGATGGATCGAGCGATTTGGACTGGATGCGGCGCGGGGCATCGTTCTCAAAAATCAGCAGACGCCGGAGACCACCTTCTTTTTACGTGGCGATTACGGCACGGCTACAAGCGACGCAGTAAACATTGCGGGGATCGCCTCAGAACCAGGCGCAATGCTCCGCTCCGCCCACCGTTTGCTGTCTGGCGACTTGACCCGTACCGCAGCGTTTCGCGACGGAAGCATTGCCCTGCAAGACGAGGGCTCGCATCTGATTGGATTATTAGTGGGCAAGGGCCAGCGTATTCTCGATGGCTGCGCCGCGCCTGGCGGCAAGACGGCAGTGATCGCGGACCGCAATCCTGACGCAAAGATTTTTGCCTGTGATCTGCACGCGCATCGCGCAGCTACCTTGCGGCGGCTGGTGCATGCTCCGAATGTTCTTGTAGTTGCTGGCGACGTGACTTCCCTTCCATTATGCGGCCCGTTTGATCGCATTCTGGTGGATGCGCCCTGTTCGGGTACTGGTACGCTGGGCAGGCATCCCGAGATCAAATGGACGTTAACGCCCGCTGACCTCGCAGATCTGCACGTACGGCAGTTAAATATTTTGAGCGCGGCGTTACGTGTGCTGGCGCAGGGCGGAAAACTGCTGTACTCCACTTGTTCGCTGGAACGCGAAGAAAATGAAGACGTGATCGCCGAAGTGCTGGCGGCATCAGAGTTCGCTGCGGACATAGCGGTGACGCCAACTGCCGAATCTCTGCTCTTGTTGGAGCGCGAGGGCGATCTGTTGCCGGGGCTAGCTGCGACGCTGACGCGCGGCCCGTATCTCGCTACACAACCCGGAATCCACTCTTGTGACGGATTTTTTGCAGCGATGCTGGAGCGCCGCGCCTAGTAAAGCGCAAAGATTGCTCTATTCCTGCACTTGCAAGCTGATCGTCTGCCCTTCCTGCACCCGCTCACCCACAGCCGGGGCCTGGCCCACAACGATTGCAGCGGAGGGCAGTGATACGCCAGTCGGGGGCGATGCGAACGGTACTCCCGGTTGCAGTGATGTACCCGACGGACGCACGGTGACGCTGCCCAGCTTCATGCCCGCCGAAGTAATCGCTTCGGAGGCTGATGCCAGGGTCTCTCCAATCAAAGCTGGCATCACAAAGCTGGCTGGTTCGCGTTCGCCAGCCACCAGCAACGACACTCGCGGAGCGCTGATATTGTTGGCGTTCGGCGGAGGATGTTGACTAGCAATCTGCCCTGCCTCTAGGCCGGGTAGAGTTGCCATGGCAACCGACCCGATCTCTAAACCTCGGCGGCGAAGGTTGATCTCGGCTGCGCGCTCGCTTTGACCGACTACATCAGGAATGGCAATTTTTTGCGGACCCAGGCTCAAGGCGGTGCGCACCCGCCAGCCCCGCCGCACTTTGCTGCCCGGCGAGGGAGTCTGCGAAACCACGCGGCCCGCGGGGATGTCTCCGCTATAGAAGTTACTCTCCACGTCCACGGCCAAACCGAAATTTTCCCCAGCGCGCGCAGCTTCGCTTCCGGTGAGTCCCACCAGCTTCGGCACTTCCACTTCGTCGCGATGAATGGCGATGCGCATGGCAGTGAGAGCGGAGATCAGCGCCAAGACAAGCAGCGTCAGACCCAGCAACACCATTCGTATCAGTCCACGCAAGCTTCCGGGCATCAGTGTGCCTCCCCATCGCCCGGACGCACGTCGGGCGTGTCTACCACTGGGGCAGGCTTGAGTATCGTGCTTACGGGGTCTGCCACTTCCACAGGAAATTGCCCCGCATCCTTGCCAGCCAGCGCTGTCTTCATGAAATTCATCCAGATCGGCAGCGCCGCCACCGCGCCTGTTTCTTTATTACCCAACGACTTCTTTTCGTCGAATCCGACCCACACGCCGCAAGTAAGTTGCGGTGAGAATCCGATGAACCACGCGTCAGTGTAATCGTTGGTCGTACCCGTCTTGCCCGCCAGCGGATATCCCATCTTCGCCGCCGACGCAGCGGTGCCGTGCAGCACCACTTCGCGCAGCATTCCGGTCATGGTGCGCGCTGTCTTTGCCGAGATCACGTCCTTCACTTCCGGAAAGTCCTCTTCCAGCACGCGGCCATCATAGTCGGTCACTTTGCGGATGTAGTGTGGCGTTACACGGACGCCATCGTTCGGGAAAGTTGAAAACGCCGCGACCTGCTCCATCAGCGTGATGTCTGCTGCTCCTAGCGCGATAGGCAGAAACGGCGGAATATTCGACGTGATTCCGAAGCGATGTGCGTAGTCAATTACGGTGTTGATGCCGACACGTTCGGCCAACTTGAGGGCCGGGATATTGCGTGACTGGGCCAGAGCGCGCCGCAGTGTAATGTTGCCTTCAAACTTGCCATCAAAGTTGTGAGGCGTGTAAGGGCCGGAGGCAGTTTGGAAGGTCGTCGGCGCGTCGAGAATGATGTCGTCCGGTGTGGCTCCGCCATCAATCACCGCCGTGTAAACATAGGGCTTGAACGATGACCCCACCTGCCGTTTCGCCTGCGTGGCGCGATCAAATTTCGACTCGGCAAAGTTGCGACCGCCGATCATCGCCTTAATGTCGCCGGTGGCGTTGTCAATCGCCAGCAACGCCGACTGCGCTTTGCCCTTGGGAGCCGAGGGATGGCGCTTTTCGAAAGCAGCCAGGCCAGCCTGCACCGCCTGATTCGCTGCTCGCTGCCAATCAAGATTCAGCGTGGTATAAATTTTTAAGCCGCCTTGATGCACCTGGTCGCTGCCGTACTTCTTTTCCAGATAGCGGCGAATCTCTTCCACAAAGTGCGGCGCTACCGCGTTGGGATCACTTTCCACATGTAGCACAATCGGCGACTCGCGCGCTTCGATCGCCTGCTCGGCAGTGATCTTGCCATCTTCTAGCATGGCGTTGAGCACCAGATTTCTGCGGCGCAGCGCTAGTGCAGGATTATTGATCGGTGAATATTCGCTGGGCGACTTGGGTAATCCGGCGAGCACCGCCGCTTCGGTCAAGGTTAGTTCTTTTGCCGGTTTGCCAAAGTAATATCGCGACCCTGCCTCAAAGCCATACACGCCGTGTCCCAGAAAAATCTGGTTCGCGTAGAGAGTGAATATCTGATCTTTGGTGAAGCGCCGTTCGATCTGGATGGCGATCAGGGTCTCCTGAATCTTGCGCTGCAGGTTGCGGTCAGGAGTAAGAAACAGGTTGCGCGCCAGTTGCATAGTGAGTGTGGACGCACCCTGCGCGCGGCGGCGTGAAACGACGTCGCGATAAATCGCGCCGAACACACGCCAGGTATTCACGCCCCAATGCGTCTCGAACTCTTTGTCCTCGACGGAAATGATCGCGTCGCGCAGCACCTTAGGAAAGTCGTCATAGCCATCAATAATGCGGCGCTGTAGCGCAAAGCTGCCGATCACGCGGCCCTGGTCGTCGTACAACTCCGTGATGGCGGCGGGGCGATAGTGCTCAAGGTCATCCACCTGGGGCAGGTTGGTGGAGTACACCAGCAACACGCCAGCACTTGCACCAACAAGGATGGCAGTGATCGCAAACAGGCCATACAGTGTCCACCCAGCGAACCGTATGCTTCGCCGTTGCGGCGGAGGTGTTGTGTCTGGTTCGTCGGAATCGGTGCGGAGAAAGTCGCTGGCCATGAATAAAGTGGATCAGTCGCCGTCTGCCGGAATCGGACTTGGCAGAAAAGCTGCGCTTTTGGTCAGCATAGCACGCCCGCAGAAAGCAAAAAGGCGCGCCTTGGCAGACGCGCCTAACCTTGGTAAACGCTTTTGCGAATTATGCTTTGGTAGCCCGCTTTTTCAGCACTTCCAGAGCTTTTTCCAGTTGCTCGTCTTTGTCGTGCGGTACCACTGCAACCTTTGGCTGACCCGGAGCAATCGCTTCTTCATCCGCGATCTCAGCGTCATCTTCCTTCGCGCCTACGATCACGCTCGGGGTAACAGCGTTGTCTTGAATCGCCTTGCCACTCGGGGAGTAATACTTGGCAACGGAAAGAATCAGCGCCGAACCGTCGGGAATCTCGATGGTTTTTTGCACGGAAGCAACACCGAAGGTCTTGTCGCCAACAACATCGCCACGATTGTTTTCCAGAATGGCCGCCGCCAGCAACTCAGCGGCGCCCGCCGTGCCACGATTCACCAGTACCACCAGCGGTAGATCAGTGAGCGCTTTCTGCGGATCTGCGTTGAACACTTCCTTGGTATAGTGCTGCCCTTCGAGCGACGCAATAATGCCGTGGTTCAGGAACAAGTTCGCGGCGGTGATTCCTTCTTTTTCATCGCCATCGGCGCAATCGCGCAGGTCAAGTACAACCCGCTTGGCATTGGCCTTGGTCAGGAGCCGAAGGTCGACGGCGATTTCTGCTGACTTGCCCGGGGCCATCGAAGAAACCTTCAGGTAACCAGTGCCTTCCTCCACCATCTTTTCCTGCACTGGCGGAAAGCTGATTACGTCGCGCGTAATTACGATCTTGAGCGGCTCGGCCTTGCGCGCGCGCACAACGGATACGGTCACGTTCGAGCCGACCTGACCCAGCAACTTGGTTTCCACCTCAGCCAGTGACATTTCGTGGGTCGCCTTGGTGTCTATCGTTTCCAGGATGTCGCCCTCTTCAATGCCAGCTTTCGCGGCAGGGCCACCGGGCAGCACAGACACCACGTTCGCATAGCCATAGCGTTTGGTCAGCACGGCACCGATGCTCGCGTTTCCGCGGCTGGCACGGGCCTTGTACTCTTTGTAGTCGGCGGGCGAAAGAAAGCTGGCGCGCGGGTCAAGCGACTCCACCAAGCCAAGCATCGCGCCGTCGGTCACCAATGCCATGTTCGGCTCTTCCACATATTCACTGCGAATGTGCGCCAGCACTTCCCCATAAACACCCAACTGGCGATAGGCACCATCCCCGCTGTCATTGCCAGCGGCGCGCACGTGCAACTCACCCGCAGCCACAAACAACACCAGCGCGAAAGAAAGACCCAGAACCACCATTTTGATCGAATTCGACATGAACCATCCCATTTCCGGCAGGGCACCCTGCCGATACCGCTCATTTCAGATTATATGCCCGCATCTCCGGCCTTAAGTATCAATGGTTAGACCTTCGTTGGCAGCAAACGTTACCGTCGAAATCAGCACCCCGGGTGCGCGCGACACTATTTGCGAAACCAAGGCGTAAACGACGACTTAAGGAAGAAATCCATCAGTTCGCCCGACACTTTGTGCATTCCCAGATTACTTGGATGCGTCCCGTCGCCCTCGGTCACGTCTTCCACGTTTGAAACCAGCCGATCCGAGCGGCCTTGCGACCCGTTCGTCCACAGATAGGGCCCCCATGCCACCCAAGGAGCCACACCGCCGCGCACACTCAAGTCGCCCGCCACGGGGTCAACCTTGCCAGTTCGCGCCTGTTGCATCTGAGCCTGAATCAGCCATTTGACGGAAAATCCGTATTCGTAGGCAAACGGTTCGGGATTGCTGGGCCGCTTGGCATAGCCCGCGTAGGTGCGTGAGGATACAAAAACCTGCTTCAGGTTCGGATAACGCGATCTCGCCGCTCGCATTACCTGGCCAAGCTGCTTTTCGTAGCGAATCGCCTCGGTCTGGTCGTCATTCACACAATCCGGCTTGGAGGCATCGCAGAGTGAGCGGTAGCCCTGCGCTCCCGGGCCGGGATTTGCGATCTTAACCCACAGCACCTGCACCTGCTTCTCGGTGAGACAGGGTCGCGACGCACCTCCGCAATCGCTGGTGCGCGGGCCGGTGCCAAAGGCATCGGCCAAGACTTCATCGCGGATGCGGTCGTACTGATTCGCCGACATGCGTTGCCGCATGGGTGCGGGCATACCGGCCCCGCCACATTCGCCTGAACCAGTCGCTGCCGTCCACATACAAGCAGGGATGCCACCCTTGGCCCCCTGCAGAATGAAGAGATTCTTGCGATTGATGCGCGAATCGTCGCCATACTCGTTCTGGAACGTGTGGAAGTCGAGCAGGGTGTTAGAAAGCCCAAGCGACATGAAGACGATGGCCCCATTCGGACTTGGCCTGCCATCACGATCCAGCGGCTGAATTGCCGCCGCAGCCTCCATGCCAGCCTTGCGGTGATCTTCAGGGATCACGTTGCCGCCTTCGTACAGCCCCCCGGCGAAGCCCAGATAGCGGTCGCCCGGCTTCATATCCATCAGCGGAGTAGCGTGGAAGTTGGGAATGCTGCCCGGCCCAGGGCCTTCCGCTGGCCCACGGTCGCGGCCCCCACGAAATCCGCCGGGGTATTGCTGCCCAGCTTGTGCGGCGCAGGCGAGCGCTAGCCCACAAACGAAGAGAGTGGTGGTGAGTCTGCGGACGGTCGAGCCAATTGCGACTTGCACGAGAGGACGCTCCTTACGATGCTGCCAAACCATGATATTTGTTTGAGGCAGCCACGCACCGGTATGGGTGCTCGCTGAACGAACAAGGGCAGGCATCTCTACCTAGCAAAACCCCAAGGAGCCGTGAATGTTGCGACCAAGTGCCTAAGCTCTAAGCCAGACAAACCTGGGGGTGCAGGAGTTGTACGAATCACTTAACCGGGATAGTGCGCGGGGTGGAACTGCGCACCTCGGATCACGATGGTATACTCTATAAGTTCCCCATCGCGCATCCCTGCGCAAATTGGTGACCTCGGCGGCGTAGCTCAGGTGGCTAGAGCGAGGGTCTCATAATCCCTAGGTCGTTGGTTCGAGTCCAACCGCCGCCACCATGTAAATCGTTGAAAACGATACGCTTTAGCCCGCTTTAAGTCCACAAATTCTGGAGGCAGCTCATAGGCTGTTCCCGGCCTACTGGCACGCCCATGCCGCTGCGTTTATGTACAGCTTGAGAACGTTCGGGTCGAACAAAGTCTGCTGGCTGAGATAGTTCGCCGCCCAGCTGAAGTTCACCACTCGTCCGCTGCCAAACTGCCGTACCAGCACTCCCGGCCCACCTAGGGGAATCGTCATAAGGGTCGTGGAAGGATTCGTGGCAAAACTTACTGCGGTAGCCGCGCTGTGCCCATCGGCAAAAAACGTGAATGAGGCTGGCACGCCCGCTAGCACCGGGTGACTCTCCTGCCCGGGAACCACGTTATAAGTCACGTTGCATGATCCACAGTCCTGATCATTGCCGGTGGACCAGAGCTGCAAAACCAAATCCGGCAGACCGGTCTGGATGTTCTGCGAGCGTTCGTAGCCGTCCCACTGCGCGCCAATAAACCCACCGCCGGTGCTCACAAATTGTTCCAGCGCATCTTGCGACTGTACTGGTAGCGGAGTGGTGTAGGTAGCACCATCCAGATGAATCACGCAGTTGAAGCCGGACAGCGGAGGATTCGTTGTATCCCAGCTGTACTCCGGTGCAACCATTGTGACGGTGTTACCTGCCGCAAGCAATGCATTCACCAGCGAGGTTGTGCTTGATGCGTTCACGTCGGCGAGCAGCAAAATGCTGCCCTGGCCGGCGATGATCGTGCCGACGTTTGTAATGCCGCCGGGAACAGGTGTAACGCTGGCGGAGAAGCCCCGCAGATTCACTCCTGCCACGACCGCCGTTGCCAGGCATTGTACGGGCCCTGCAACCGTCGGAATACCTGCCACCGAGAACGCACCCGTGATGCCAGTGGTACCGGAGAGGCCGAGGCAAGTAACTGTGGCTCCCAACAGCGGATTCCCTTGCTTGTCGGTAACCGTACCCGTTGCCGTGGTCTTGGGATCTACTGTGACGTTGATGACCACAGGCGTTGCCGTGCCAACATTGCCGCCCAAATCCACGGCCGTGGCACCCAAGGTCACGCTGCTGACACCAACCGGCACCACGAAGCGGAATTGATACGGCGATGAGGTCTCGGAAGCGGTGACTACACCGTTAACCAGCAGGCTCACCGCAGCTACCGCCACATCGTCAGACGCGTTCATCTGCACCGTGATCTGCTGACCTTCGACGACGCCGGCACCCTGAGCCGGATTCGTGATGGAAACCGTCGGAGACACGCCCAGATTGTCCGTGAGCGGCAAGTATTCGCCGATGTAAAGCCGCGTGTCGCCCGAAGTGCCGTTTTCGTCGCCGAGGCCGCTCTCTTCCGCAGTCAGGTAGACGTAGTTGCTGTCCACCGCGATGCCAGTGCCGTTGTCGTCACGGAACTGCCGGAAGTCGAGAATGGCACGCGGAATCGGATTGGTCGGCGTGGTCACGTCCACGATCGGCACGCCATTCACGAACTTGACATCAGCCGCCAGCGTGAACGTGCGTCCCAGCACAGAGAACGAAGTCACATCCAACAGGAATCCCGTTAAGTCTGGCGTGCCTTGCGTGGAGGCCGCGACGACCGGCAAACTCGGGTTGGTGAAGTCAACAATCTGGAGGCTGCCCGTATAATCCGCGACGTAGGCGATGTTGCCTGAGGCCGAGACTTTGCGCGAGGCATCGGGCAAGGAGACGCTGCCCACCTGCATCGGGGTGCTCGGCGTGGTCAAATCCATAATCGCAACGCCTACAGAACCAGCCGCAACCACCAGTTCGGAACCAGAAACACTGACTCCGTGAGCGACGCCGCCGGGTATGGCGACGGCAGTGAGGGCAACGGGTGTGGCTTCGTCCTTGATGTCCACTGACTGAACGCCCGAGTTGCCAACAGCAACATAGGCGAATATGCCGGACACCGCGACGTCATAAGGCGTGTCACTCAGCCCCACCGAGCCGAGACTGACGGGCGCAAGGGGGTTGCTAATATCAATGATCTCCAGCGCATTGATAGCATTGGTGCCGGATGCACCGTCCGCCAGGTAGGCGCGGTCGCCAATCACGCGAATCCGGTTCGCGTTTCCCTTGGTTGCCAGGGAGCCCGCGATGACGGGATGAGTTCTGTCGGAAACATTCACCACTTGCAGCCCGCCGGAGCCCGCTGCGACATATGCGAAGCCGCCGTTGACTGCAACGTTATTTGCAAAACCCGGAATCGCCAGGAATGACAATGGTGTGGGGGAAGAAGTAGTGACTACGCCGGAAGCCGTCGCCGAGAACGTGCCGTTGGTGGCCGTGATGGTGCAAGCGCCGCTGGCTCCAGCAAATACGTTCCCGTCGGGACTGCCGAAGTTGCAGATCGTCAAGTCGCTGGAGGTATAGTTCGTACTCTTGCCAGTGGAAGTGAGGTCAATCTGGGTGCGATTGACGTCCGTCTCGGTCCCTGTAAAGGTGAGCTGCTGCGAGGCGTCCCCAAGGAGCGCGCTGAAATTCAGCGTGAAGTTCGCGGGCGACAGGCTCACCGACTTCAAGGCTTGCGCATAGCTGAAGCTAGTCGGATTCAGCGGATCGGTTCCGTTGCTTACTTCCAGCCCGTCCGGCACACCGTCCCCGTCAGTATCTGACTTGTTGGGGTCAGTGCCATGCTGAAATTCCTGCAAGTTGGTGAGGCCGTCGTTGTCGGGGTCTTCCATCGCGACGATGGGGTCGTTGGGGTTTAGGCCATTCTGCACCAGCCAGGAGTCGGGAATGCCGTCATTGCGGCTACTGCCTCCAAACGCCACTTGAATCGCGATTACGCCTAGCGCTCCCTCATTCAGCACTGAGACCATGGCCGTGCCGCTGGAAACCGCAGTCACCAAACCATCTTGGCTCACGGTCGCGATTGCCGCATTGCCGACAGAGTAGCTGGAGCCGGAACTAGCTACGCTCAGATTGGAGGTGGTGCCGTCGGGCAGCGTCCCCGTCACGGTTAGCTGCGCGGTGGCACCTGCCGAGGTAAGCTCGGTTACGCTTGCGGTAACGGCCAGCGCCGCTGGGATGGGAGTAGTTCCGCCCAGCAAAAACGGTGCAATCGAATTTTGTGAGTTGGGATTGATGGTGAACAGGTTCGACTGGCCGCTCGTGGTCACACCATTTTCGACGCAGGTCGCCCGCGCCCTTACCTGACCGATATTCGCCGGAATGTTGGAAAGCAGCCAGGTACCGTCCGTCTGCACCGAGGCTGTGCGATTCAGAATGCTGACGACGCAGTTCTGGTCGAGTTTGTTTTGGCCGAACGACGGCAACGCTGCGATGCTTGCGCAGAGCAAGAGCACCAGATTCCGCAGTCGTTTGCCGTGGTGAACCATAATTTCCGCCTCGTCTTTACTCGCTACCAACAATTCAAACTCATCCAGCCGTAAGAGCAGTCCCGCTAATTCCTGTTTTCGAGAATCCCGGCCAATGCCACCAATGCCTCTCGATTCTTCGGTGAAAACTTGCCGCTGCCACTTAACTGGTTCACCACCGCCAGCGTCCGTACCCGTTCCGCGCGATCCAACACATCGCCATGCAGAAGCTGGCGCGCGCGCTCCGAGCCAACAATTCCGGGAAGATAATTCTCCACCGTATCGAGCTGAATCTTTTTGCTTTGCGGCGTTGCCGCAGACTCGTTCCCCACCACCGAGCGAATCGTCTCGACAGTGAGCAGCTTCAGCAGCCCGCTATCCGCAGACTCTTTATCATTCATGCGCTGCGACAACCCCACCACCAAGCCGTGACGGCCGTTCTCGCTGAGCTTTTCATGTGCGCGATCTTCAAGTACGGTGCGCAGTTTAGCGCTTTGATCGGCTGGTGTCCCAGCTAGCAGTGCTGCAGCATACGCGCCGATGTACCAAGTGTGGCTTACTTCCGAATCGTGCAACCATGCTGCCAGCGCATCGGCCTGCTGCGGCTTGGGTTCGGCCTTGTGAAGGATCATGAAGCGAAGATCATCCACGGCGACTTCATCACGAACCTCTTCCACGCGTTCCGGCTGCTGAAATAAGACCGCAAGATCATGCGTCGTCTGCTGAGAGAACACCAAATACCTCTGCCCGACCTTCAACTCGCGATTCGACCAGAAGAGCGGGTTATCCCAAACAATGCCTGCGCGCTGGCGGGACTGCTCCACCGGCACTTCCAGTTGACCGCCCGCTGGCACCGATAACTCTCCGAGCAACGCACTTTGCAGTCGCAAGGTCACGTGCAGCGTTCTGGTCTCTTGTCCAGACGCCGAGCTGCCCGCCTGCCACGCAGGAGCGTTGACCGCGAGCACTTCCACCAGTGCTACGTGCTTCATTTGCAGCTCGGGGATGTCCACGACACTCCGATCCTTCGCAGCCGATTCCGCCGGTTCGGCAAACAGGCCAATGACACACAGCAACGCACCAGCCAACAGTATTGCAATCGAGATGGAGATTCGTTTACCCATACTCAATGAGATGCGTCCTGTCCCAGCAACTGCAAGCCAGTGGGAGTAGCGATATTCAAAGCGGTGCTTCCGGCCAGCACAATGGGACTGTGCTTTACCCCCGCGCCTGCCGCGACTGTGGGTGTACCAACTGCGGTGCCGTTGCCCGTGGCGTCAACGGTGTAGGTTGAGCGGATCGTCCAAGGCTGCTCGAGTATCTCGCTGTACGAGGTATCGGCAGCATCGCCCGTCGGGTCCTCAACGGCAGTGGCGTTCGTCCAGAGGCTCAGATACGCCCGGAAGTCGAGATTGAACTGATAGCTCATCAGAGCATTCCCTGGGAAGCCCGGATGGTCAAGCGGCGCACCCAAGCCTGGGCTATCTACCGCTTCAATCAAGAACTCCTGCCCCGTCGCAAGATCCGTGCGGCTACTCACGTGACTGTGGCTGAGCGCTGCTGAGATCCCTCCGACAGAAGCTGGGCTGCGGCCTGTATCCAGGAGCGGCGGCACGGCAAGAACCGGTGCCGGATCCCCGGGCAGGAATACCTTTCCTGCGGGAAAGTTGGTGGCGAAGATGTACGATTCGGTGTGACCGCCGGCGTAGGTTCCAGTGACGCCGAGTGCGACGGGAATATCCTGAATCCAGCCTCCGAACACCCGATCCAGTCCACGGCGACCGTCCGCGCCTCCGCCGATCAAGTCCACCTTTCCGCCAAGGTAGACAGCTGCAGTCGCGCCAGAATTGGTCAGGTCAAACATGCCGGAAGAAACCCGTGCGTCCGTGCCGTCGCTGGTGTAGGTGATATTGCCGGAGTGCGCAGCTGAGATATTGCTCGACAGAGCAGCTTTGACGAACACCACAGGCAGCAGTGCGCCGCTTTCGTCATCATCGCGGGTGCCGTTGCCGTTGGAATCCACGTAGGCAAGCACTTGGAAGGAGCCGTAGCCGTCGGCCGCCATCGTTGCTGTGTTGCTGCCGGTCTTGGCCACGGTCGGCACCGGGCCGGACGCAGCGTCCGCAGGATCCTGCCGCACTTCGAACGCGACGTCGCTTCCCGCGGGGGTCACTGTCACAGTCAGTGTGGTAGTTCCCACGCCATTCTGCAACAGAACAAGAGCGCCTGGGCCAGCGAACGTTGCGTCGCTGAAGGTAAGGGCTCCGCTGGGAATTTGAGCCGTAGACGTGAGCATACTTCCCGCGAGCGGCGCGGTGGCAGGTATGGCAGCCTTGATCGAATTCACCATGACTACAGTGATCCGTGCGTCTGCGGTAACTTCGTCACCCGTCTTGGTGCATATGAAGTGTACCCGCAGGGTTGCGGTGCCATCCTTGGCGCCTTTCACATCCGCCGAGCAAGTAGATGCGTCGTCACAAGACGGCTGAGTGACAAGTGTCGCGGCTCCGGCATCGTCGCCGGTCTGAGTGGCCAGAATTTCCCAAGTATATGTGCCGTCCAGCGGTGGGGAGCCGCTCGCCGTGAACGTTGCCGTCTGGTTGACGGCCAGGGTCTTAGCCGTCGGCGCAATCGAAACACTCAGGCTGCCGCTGCCGCCGGTCGTAGCCGGATCGCCGCCACAGTGCCAACTGGCCGTCACCACGCCCACGCCCGGATCGGACTTCAGCACCGAACCGTCGTCGCTGACCGTGCCAGTACCGATGCTGACGAATTTGCCCTGGTCGTGGTCGAAGGAGTACATCTCTGTGACTTCACCCGGCTTCAGGCCATCCACATTCGGCATTTGCAGTGCCGCGGGCGGAAAGAACTTGGTCCCTGCCGGCTGGATCGACACAATAAACCGCGGCTGCTGCCCGAAGTTCGGCGTATGGGGAATCTTGTCCGCATGCACCAGCGTGACCGAGACCACGCCGCTCTTGGTTCCATCGGGGAAAGTCGCCGAACCCGGCGCGATGTTGAGCGAGAAGCCCGGCATATTCGGAATCGTCAGCAAGCCGCCGTGCGTCGCATCCACCTGCAATCCGTGGGCAACATCAAGCGGCAACAGATAAACCGGCATGCCGAACGTATTGTTCTGGCCCGAGACGGTGACGATCGAGAACGGGAGAGAAGGCCACACGCCGGAACGAGTCGTCGTGCTGCCATCCACCGTAATGCGGACGGTGCCCACGGGCGCATTCGGAATGACGAACTGACCCTGCGCGTCGGAAAGTGTTGCAACGATGGAACCGTCAATCGAAATGCGCGCCCCGGGAATCGGCACGTTGCTGTTGTCGAGAACGACGCCGGTAATTTTGGTATCGGCGACGTTGCCAAAGCCCATACCCGAGGCCACGAAAACGGCCGGGAATCCAGCGTTGCCCGCAAAATTCGCCTGCACGACGTTGTTCTCGATGCCCGTCGTGCTGCCCAGCGTGAGGAAGGCCATCGCCTTGCCATCTGCGTCGGTGTTGAGCGTGAAGGACTGCAAGCCACCGAAGTTGCCCATGCCCTGCATCACCGTAAAGGTGATAGGCACGTCCACCAGCCGATTGTGACCGGAATCCGTTGCGACTGCGATAAAGGGCTGCGGCAGCGGCGAGCCCACCACGCCGCTCTGATTGTTGCCCGAATCGAGACTGATGAGCGCCGGGCCCGACGGCGTCGCCGTCGCCATAAAGCAGACCGCACCGGCGAATCCTACCGCCGTCGCGTTCACAACGTTGTTGCCCACGCCGTAGCGGCTGCCTACCACCCAGGTCGCCTGCGCATGGCCTTGCGCATCGGTTTGGACGGCTACCGAGCGCCCCGTCATGCCGCCGCCGGTTAGCGTTCCGTTGTTCGCACCAACCTTGAATATCACCATCTGGTTGTTGACGGGCTGACCCACCGCGTCGGTCAACGAAACCACCAGCGGAGCCGCCAGTTGGGCACCAATCAGCGCCGTCTGACTGTTGCCAGAAACCAGAGTGACCTGCGGCAGACCGACTGCCGGTGAGTACGTCACATGGCGCAGCACCGTCGCCGCATTGCCCGCAGCGTCCGTCCCAACCACCGTGATGGTGTTCAGGCCTTGCGTAAGTGCGAAGCCGGAAAGAATGTAGCGCCGGTTGGAAACTACGGCAGGCGTTCCGTTCACTGTAACCGTCGCGCTGCCGCTATTTGCACCAGAGACCAGGTCGTTGACCATTCCGGTCACGTCGTTGGTGGCGACAATAGAAACAGAGTTCTCCACCGGAAAGTCCACGGTGACCAACGGTGCCGTGTTGTCGAGTGTTACTGAGACACTGGCCGTACCGACATTGCCAGATGTGTCTGCCGCCGATGCCGTCAAAATGTTTGTGCCTTGGCTCAGCGGAACATTCGCGGCGGTAAAGCTGTTGCCACTAACGGTCGCCGCCACCCCATTCACCGCAACCGTGTCAGGAGCATCGTCCACCGTTCCAGTGACCGCCACGACTCCTGTGTTCACAGTCGCCATGGAAGCAGGCGAAGTAATAGTCACGTTCGGAATCGAGGCAATCGCCGCAGTAACCGTGGCGATATTCAGGCCACTGTGGTCATCCGTCACGGTCAGGCGCACCGAAAATGTTCCAGCGGAAGCGTAGGTGTGGCTGGGCGTCGCACCCGTACCTGTCTTACCGTCGCCGTAGTCCCAGCTGTAAGTCAGCGTGAGGCCGGTAGCGGCCGAAGAATGCGTGCCGTCGAAGGTGATGGACTGATTCTTCTTGCCAACGTATGGCCCGCCTGCACTGGCCATGGGGCCAGCGGTCACCGCGCAGGTCGTGGCCGCGGAACTGGCGTCGCCACTCGACGAAGAAACGTTCAGCGTGACCTGGAAGGTGCCCGCCCCGGCATAGGTGTGCGTCGGCTTTACACCGGTGCCGGTGACACCGTCGCCAAAGTCCCAGCTGTAGTTGAGAGTGACGCCGGTCGGCGTGCTCCCAGAACCATCAAACTGTACCGACTGTCCCGTGCTCCCCTGATAGGGACCACCGGCATTCGCGTTCGGCTTGAACTCAACGTCTACCGAAGAAGTCGCCGTCTTCGAGCCCCCGCGAGCGTCCGTAACCGTCAATGAGACGGTGAACGTCCCGGAAGTGCTATAAGTGTGACTCGGCGCGATTCCGGAACCAGTGGCCCCGTCTCCGAAGTTCCACAAGTAAGTAAGCGGAGTTCCGTCCGCTGCACTGGATCCCGCCCCATTAAAGGCGACCGGCTGATTGAGAAAGCCCACATAGGGTCCACCAGTGGAAGCAGTGGGGAGGCCGGTAATGGTGGCGGTAGCGCTCGCGGAGCTGGACGCACCCTGGGTGTTCGTCACCGCGAGCGACACGGCGTAGGTGCCGGGCGTGTTGTAGGTGTGCGTAATCAGCACACCTGTCCCAATGGTGTTGTCGCCGAAATTCCAATTGAGTGTGATCGCCGAGCCGCTTGGGTCGCTGGAACCCGCGCCACTGAAGAGTACGGGAATCCCGGCATCCGCCGTGTAGGGGCCGCCCGCGCTGGCAGTGGGAGAGCCTGGCGGGGCTGACGGAGTACTGCCACAGGCAGAGAGAACCGCCAGCAGACCTGCCAAGACGGCTACCCCTAAACCTCTCTGCCAAAACCGCCTTGTACGAATTCGCGTAATTCCGACCACCGTGCTCCTCAACAGGGCCACATGCGCCACTGCCACAAACCAGTGCATCGCCGCCCCTGGGGATTGGGTTTGGCAATGACTGCCTGACGCTACGGAAGCGCCAAGGCGTCGAAGATTAAACCGCCCGGCAGCGCCATGTCAAGGTAATTCGAGTAGCGCTGCCACCAACTCGATTCAGACTCAGGTGTTTCGGCCCTGCAAGCCTCTTCTTACCGCTTCGTGGCGACACTCACCACCTCCACAGGCCCCAGAAGTCCTGAGGGTATGAGCGAAGCCTTGGCCGTGTAAAACTTTGGCGAAGTGAAGGTGTACTGCTTCTCCGCTCCGGTTTGACGATCGCCAATGATCCGGTTGGCCCACAGGCAGATTACCTTGATCTCGATGTTGTTCGCTCCTGGCTTTAGCGCACCCGTGGCATCTACGCGGAAGGGCGATTTCCACACCAGCCCCAGCGGCCTCCCGTTGACGGTCACTTCAGCCAGATTCTTGACGCTGCCAAGATCCAGCCAAATCTGCGCGCCGGGCTTGAACCAGTCGGACGACGCTTGTACAGTTTTGCTGTAAGTGCTATCGCCGGAGAAATACTTCACGCCAGCATCCGGGTGATCACTCAGGGAGATCAACTTGTCGAGCGTGATCTTCTCTGGAGCCCCGCGATCCCGCTGGAAACGCACATCCCAGCTGCCTTCTACTGTCGCAATTTTTGTTTCAACGCGCTCTGGTAATGCGCGCGAAGGCACCGCTGCCACTTTGCGGAAGACCACAAACACAGTGCCCCACGGTTCAAGACTTAACGGAACCGTCGTGCGACCGTCCACGGATTTGTAAGACGCAGACTCGATGACTCCGGTATCAGCGTGCCAGAGTTCCGCCTCTCTCCCTTGCACGCGGAAGCTGGCTTCGAGAGACTCGGCATGATCGCTGCGATTGTCCACGAAGTAAGCATCGCCGTCGCTCAACTTGCGATGCACAAACAGCAGATTCGTATCGGCCTGCGGCTTGGTGTACTCGAAGTCGGGCGCGACGCTCATCGCGCTGAGTACTTCCGCCAGACTCTGCTTGGCAACGGCCTTGCCTTTGCCGTAGCTGTGTGTGCCCATGCCGTCACCCCAAATTTTGTCGGCGAGCGTGTGGAACGCCGCTGCGTCGTCGGCCAAGCTGGGGGTGCCTTCCGGCTTGGCACCGACCACAGTCGCACCTGCGTCCACCAACTCGGCAATCTTCTTCAACACCGGCAAAGACATCTGCTTACTGCGCGGGTCGAGGCCTAGGACGCGGTAACTATTGCCAGTGCCCGTTGTGAGAACGCCGTCACGAAACGCGAGATTATGCACCAACGCGTCCGAGTTAATGTAGTCGTAGTTATAGCCCGCCGGAACGTCGGGAAAGTGGTCACCATAGATAGCTGTGAGATTTGAGTCTTCTCCGTAGAAGTACGCCACGTCCGCAGCAAAATGCCCTTGCTGCAGCAGGTAGCAGTTGCGGCTTAGGTACGTGATCCACGCTTTGGCCTGTTCCGCCCAAGTTTCGTTGCGCGTGAACCACTGGCCGAATGGACCGAGCGCAAGACCGGGCTTTTTATCGAGCAGCGGCTGATGCACCGAGGTGTGAATCACGAAGCGATTCAACCCCATCGCCATTTCTTTGTCGGCAGTCGGCTTGAGCGTCTCCGGCGACCAAGCCCATGCGCCCAGCGATGCCGTCATGGACTCCGCGGCGACCAGGTTCTGCCCATAGATATGGGCCACCGAAGCCGACTCGCGAATATCCGCGTCGTAGCCATAGAGTTCTTTGTTCACTCCGGGCTTCTGCGTCCACATGGCTGACATAGGCACATCGTTGGAGCGCTTCACTTCCATGCCGTCGCCGATAAACGCACGGCCAGATTCATGCGACTCGCCGTAATGGCCCATGCCACGCTCGTGCAGCATGGCAGTGATCTGGTCGTAGTGGTTTTCTGCAAGCAGGTCACTTAGGGTGCGGCGGAAGTCCCACAGAAAGCGGTCTGAAAGCTCGGAACTCTCAATCACGCGGCCTGTCAACACTGGCATCCACGGGCGCGGATCGTAGCCCCGGCGCTTGGTGAATTCTGGAATCATCGCGTCGGTCCAGTTGGCGGTGCCTGCCTCCCAACTGTCGCTGATCACGAACTGCAAACCACGCTTTCCCATCAAGTCGCCGACCGCGCTCTTGTAGTTGTCGAGATACGTGTTCATGTACTCGCGCACATCGTCGCGGCTTAGCTTGTCCACTTCCAGCCCCGTGCCTTCCGGCGACGCGGGATGATTCGTAATGCCAGTTAAGGAATAGCCGAAGCGCATCACTACCCAGTCTCCTGCGGGTGGCGTCCACTCGAGCGAGCCATCTGGCTTCATGCTGGCGGTCAGGTCCATGATGTCCGACATGCGCACGCCATCTTCTCGGGAAACGGCAGGGGTGGAAGATGAATCGAACATCGCCAGATTCGCGAAGCCGGCTTTCTCTTCCACGCGAGCCACCCGCGCGCCGGGATGCAGCACAAGTTCCGAAATCTCAAAGTTCGGGTCTGGCTTCATGCCGCTGAAATCGCCGAAAGCGTTTTCTACGTCGAAGCTCAAATCCGTTAATCCGGAAGAGGGTTTCTCAGTGAAGCTGATGCGGAAGAATCGGGCCGTGGTGGCCGCAAAAGCGGTGGTGTGTACCTGCGCGCCATTGCCCGGAATATCGGCGAGCTTACGGAAGGTTTGCCCGTCGTCGCTGGCTTCCACCGCAGCGATGGAAGGCGCAGCGCCGAACATATTTGCAGCGGCCGCGCCGGGATCATTTAATGCGAGCGTAACCGCGTGCATCGTTTGCGGCGCGGCAAATTCGTACTGAATCCACGCCGATTGGCCAACCGCAGCTTTGGGCAACTGCGCGGTCTTTACGAAGTCGCCATCAGTGAGCAGCGCCCAATCGGGCGAGCCGCTGCTGCTGGTAATCTTAGGTTGCAAGGATGCGACTGGAACGTCGCCCGTAGCAGCGCGATAGGCAATGACGGCAGTGTCGGCATAAAACTTGTAGGGCGAAAGCGGATTCTGGCCGCTCATGACCGCGAGAAAGTCGAACAGGGGAATGTTCTGGAATGGCCCACTGACGTCTGGCGGCGCAGCCAGTGTGCCCTTGAACGGTTTGCCACCGGCGATGCGCGTCTCGCTCCACACCACCTTCTTCATACCCTGATGCGGCTTGACCCACGGCCCGCCCGATTCGCTCCACCCCGGCGATCCGGCGATGGCCTCTTCCAATCCCAACTGGTCAGCAAGCTTGGTGGTGTAGAGGAAAGCGTCCTTCCATTCCGGCGTCATGTAGACCAACCGCTTGTCCACAAATTTGGGTGTACCGAGCGACGCGTCAAAATTTTGAAAGCCGCCAATGCCGATGCGGTGCATCCACTCCAGGTCGAGCTGAATGCCATCCTTGGTGATGTTGCCGTTCATCCAGTGCCACCACACGCGGGGGCGGGCGGAGTTTGGCGGGTTGTCAAAGCCCGCGCGTAGCGGGTCGGTTTTGACGTCAATTTCGCTGGCCTGCTGGGCTGCGGCGGAGACCGCCAATGCAAACACCATGACGGCAACGACGGCTCCACCGCAACGAGCGAACATGCTTTTCTTCATAACGTCTCCTGAACTGATCTTTCACTGTTTCTGCCGAACTTTGTTCTAAGTCTGTCTTCCGACCGTTGAAGTTGCGCTTGCGAAAACGTCGCCGCGACTAAACAAGAATCGGGCCGCGCGCAAGCGTGCTTCCTAATGCTTCGCTGCCAGTGATTCCAAATCACGATCTATCGCAGTCAGCATCGTTTCGTCAATGTCCACAGGCGGAAATTGCGCCATGTTGCGAATCGAGCCATCGCGAAATGCCTCGGGCATGGCTGTGGCGGCGGTTCCCCAATCCTTGACGAGCACGGCTCTGGTCGCCGGATCTTTGAGCAAGTCGGCGAGGCTGGACTCGATGGAAAGGTGCCCGGGCGCGCGTTTCGGAATCGAGCCGCCAATGGTGAGGGCGGCGATGGCTTCGGCATCGGGCGTCAGCAGGCCGCGAGCACGCATCCACGCTTCCAGAAGCACAGTCCATTGGTCGAGAGCGGCGTTGCCGAGGCCAAGTCCGCTGCCGTGGGAGCCGCTAGCGAAGATGTGCATCTCGGCGGAAACGCCCGCAGCAGCGAGCGCGCGATAGAAGCGCACAGCGGCGTCCACGGGGACGACGGTGTCGTCGGTGGTGTGATAGATGAACGCGGGCGGAGTCTTGCTGGTGACGCGCAGCACGGGCGAATACTGGCGGTAGCTGGCGCAGGCTTCAGGCGTGAGTTTTTCAGCCGAACAATAGGAAAGAACACCAGGCGGATTCTCTTCCATGGCGTTGAGCCACGGATAGCCGAGGATCATGAAGTCCACGCGGCTGCTCACTCGCTCCACTGGATCCGCGCTGGCGGCGTTGCCGTCGTCGGATGACACCGCCGTCATCGCAGTGAGATGGCCGCCAGCGGAGAAGCCGATCATCCCGATGCGATTGGGTGCAACGCCGAACTTGCGGGCGTTCGCTCGCACCAGTCGAATGGCACGCTGGGCGTCCAGCAACGGCGTGGGATAAAGATGCGTGGGGCCAAGGCGATACTTCAGCAGAAATGCGATGACGCCGCGGGCGGCGAACCAGTCCGCGACTTGGCGGCCTTCGAGGTTGGCGGCAAGTCCGAGATAAGCGCCGCCAGGAGCGACGACGACGGCAGTTCCATTGCCGGTGTGGAAGTGCGGACGGAAGACGGTAAGCGTCGGTGCGTCTGGCCCGGTGGCATTTTGCGCTTGCGCGCTCGCGCCCTCCCATAGCGGCATCGAGCTGACTTCGAGGAAGCTCTCCATTTGGCTTGCTTCGCTGGACGAAGCGGTTTGCGCTGCGGCAGAGGTGCAGAGCACGACACCGAGAAGCGAGTGGAGTAGTGCTTTCATCGAGAAACTCCTTGCACAAAGCTGAGGGCTAGCATACCTGCACGCACTCGATCTTGAGTAGCGCCGCCAGCTTTTTCAGCCTGCTGGAAATGTGCCCGACTCCTACGGCGCAATGATGCGCTGGGCCTTGCGCATTCCATGTGTTCATAAAATTAAGCGCGCCTAGCGGAAAGCGATAGCGGCTGTTCGTGTTGCCAATTTCAAGTGTCGGTCCAGCTACAGATTCCCCTTCCGCCACCAGAAGCTTGAGCTTGCCATCGCCGCTTTCGACCACCGACAGCAGCGTGACGAGGCCGTGTTTGACCGACATTTCTACAGACAATCCGCAGCCAACCTTGCCGTGATACACGCTGAGCGGCCGCACCTTGGTCTTGCCTTGCGCGATGGCAATGTGTCCGGGGCCGTCGTGGCCCATCAGGACGACGTCGTCATTGAAATCCACAGCGTAGTATTCGGTGAACGAGCCGCCCGCGCCGAACAAATCCATGATCTTCATGGCCTGCGCGTTCTTCACTTCGTATTCTCCGGCGACGGGAATGCCGCGAGCAGTAAGCAGGCTTGTGCCCAAAATGATCGAGCTCATCACATCTTCGTGCTCGGCATTGCCTGTGCCCTGATAGTAGTAAGCGAGTGAGCCGAGCCGATGCGCATCCATCACACGATCGAGCGCGACTGAAGTCTTCGCGGCTCGGTAGATCTCGGCTTCTTCGCAGTCGGCCTGCACATCCATAGCGTTACGAATCTCACGGATTCGCGCTGTGATCTCGGCATCTGTTGCGTTGCGTCGAGCCGCCGCTAACTCCTCGACTTCCAAAATTTCGATGTGCCCGCCGAAGGTTGCACATTGCAAGGTCAGGTCAGAGTAGATGTCGAGCATGCCATCGTAATAGTGCCCAAGCAAACCTAAGCGGTTGTGTTCCATGGTATGGGCGACCTTCGCTGCCTCCACCCATTCACTAATTTCGTTCCAAGCAGAATCGTCGCCCTGTAGCGTCCCGGTGACCTGAAAGAAGGGGATAGCGCAACGCTTGAATACGTTGGCAATCTCTGGCACTGAACACGACTGGCAATAGGCCAGCCACTCTCCGGTCATCTTGGTGCGATCACCGAGTTGATTGAATGCGGCATAGTCTATCGCGGCTGACGGAGCCAGATTGAGGATGATAACCGGCACCTTGGCGCGCCGCACAACTGGCAGAACGGTGGACGACAGTGCATAGGTGGTAACGTGCAGAAAAATTAGATCCACATCCTGCTTGCGAAACTCATGGCCAGCTGCCATCGCTTTCTCAGCGGTATCAATCAGGCCAAGATTCACGACCTCGACGTCTGGCCCCGCAATCCGCCCAGCCACTTGTTCTGTGTACCCGCGCAGGCGCGCTTCGAGTCCTTCGAACTGGGCCCAATAAGTGTCCAGTCCAATACCGAAAATGCCGACCCGTAAGGGTTGAGCTTCTGCGTGCGTTGTCACTGAACTCCCCGCGCTTCCGGCGAACCCACTCGTACTGAAGGACGCGTGCCGAATGGTATCCGCCAAACCCCGCCAGCATAGTGCGTGGAACAGCGCACAGCAAGACCGCGCTTGCCGCAAGTCGTATGTTTCGCAATGCGCAATCACATGAAGGCCGCTGCGAAAGCGGTACGCTACGAAATAGCGAGCCGTTGCCCAACGGATCAGCCATTTTTGAGCAACCTCCGCCAAGCCGAGACACACCGCCTGTTTCTCTCCACAAAACGCGCACTCCCCTGCGTTTACCGTTGACCCGACCCATCAGGCGGTGGGAACATTTGGTCGCCGGAATGGCTCGATTGCGCGTTATATTATCCTTCGATTCGAGAAAAGCCTGCTCTGAGTCTTACTTTGAGGAATCTATGAGACGAATTTCGCAACTGTGTTGTCCCGTCCTTCTCGCGTCATGCGTATTCGTGATGCCGGCCGCCGCACAAGAAAAACCTGCTGGTATTGACGTTCATTGGGACAAGGTAGAGCGCGTCAGCAAGACCATGCCAACTCTGCAAGTCGTAGTCAATCCACCGCTGCGCCCGGGACAGCCGGTGCGCGATGGCGCCTACAAAGCTCTGAAGGAACTGGGCGCAGACTACGTGCGTTACGTGCCGTGGTTGCCTTATCCGAAGCTGGGTGTGGCAGAACTGGAGCCGCCGAAGGATGGCAAGACTTCGTGGGACTTCACACTGATTGACCCCATGACGATTGATTTTCTCGAAGCCACCAAGGGCCATCCCGTCATTCTGAACTTCAGTACCATTCCGCAGTGGATGTGGAAGACCGACAAGCCAGTGCCGTATCCGGCGGATGCAAACCAGCCGGTGTGGGACTACGAGCAAGGCACCGAGTTGCATGATCCGAGTTGCAAGGAGCCAGCAGACTACTTTGCGCGCCTCGTGTCGTGGTATGCCAAGGGCGGCTTCACCGACGAACTCGGTAAGCGCCATGACTCGGGATATCACTATCCCATCGCCTACTGGGAAGTGCTGAACGAAGTTGAGTTTGAGCACAAGATGTCTCCGCAGCTTTACACCATCTGCTATGACGCGACGGTGACGGCGATTCACAAGCTGGTGCCAGAGACGAAGTTCGTGGGCACGGCATTGGCGATTCCCGGACAAGCTCCGGACTTTCTTGAGTACTTCCTAAACCCTAAGAATCACAAGTCTGGTGTACCACTCGACTTCATCTCTTATCACTTCTACTCGATTCCCGCGCCAGATCAAGGACCGGAGATTCAGAATCATGTCTTCTGGGATCAGGCGGCGGGATTTTTGAATACGGTGCGCTACATCGAAAGCATGCGCAAGCGCCTTTCGCCGAACACTAAGACGACGATTGATGAGATCGGCGCAATTTCCGCGGATGACCTTTCGCAAGGTGAACCGGGCCATGTGACGCAACCGATTCCCAATTCCTACTGGCACTTGACCGGCGCGATGTATGCCTACTTGTTCGCGGAGATGACGCGCATAGGTATTGACGTAGCGGGCGAGTCGCAACTCGTGGGGTATCCTACGCAATTTCCATCGGTCTCGATGGTGAAGTGGGATGACGGCTCACCCAACCCGCGCTTCCGCGTGCTCGAGTTGCTGAAGAACAACTTCGGCCCCGGAGACAATCAGGTGGAGATCGCTCCGTTCACGCCATTCGCAGCATCGAGCCCCTACCTGGAATCACTCGCGGTAGTCACTCCGCAAGGCAAGCACCGCGTGTTGCTCATCAACAAGCGCGATCGCCCGCAAGACGTGAAGATTGCAGGTGCGAAAGGTGCGACGGTGGAATACGTAGACCAGAGCAGGGGGTACGGCCCGGCTGGAAAGGCGACGGCTGCCAGCGATACCGTAACGCTCGCCGGGTTCTCGGTGGCGGTGGTCACGCTGCAATAGCGAAGTTCCGTATGATGGAAGGGCGGCTGCGTTGATCGCGGTCGCCCTGATTTTTTGCCCCCAAGTTTCACCACGAGCTTTGCATGAGTACTTCGCGCCGCCTCTTTCTTTCCGGACTACTGACGACCGCTGCCGCGGCTTGCTTCGGCCAGGGGTTGGCCGAGCGCCGCGTGCGAGTCCAACCGCACGGCAAGTCGTCAGGGCTGCCGTTTCATGCGCGTTTCACCGATGTCGCCACACAAGCCGGGCTCACCGCGCCGATCATTTATGGCGGTGTGGATCACAAGGAGTACATCCTTGAGACTGTCGGCTGCGGCTGCGCCTTCCTCGACTATGACAACGATGGGTGGCTCGACATTTTCGTTTTGTCGGGAACGCGCCTGAAGGACGCTCCAGCGGGCGCGACGAATCGGCTCTACAAGAACAATCGCGATGGCACCTTCACCGACGTCACCGAAAAAGCGGGGCTGCGAAAGACCGACTGGGCCTGCGGCGTTTGCGTCGGCGACTACAACAACGACGGCTTCGAAGATCTATTCGTCACCTACTGGGGCCAGAATGTTTTGTACCGCAACAATGGTAACGGCACGTTTACCGATGTGACGGAAAAGGCCGGGCTGCTGAATCCCGATAAGACTCGGCGTTGGGGCACGGGCTGCACGTTTCTTGACTACAACCGCGACGGCCACCTCGATCTCTTCGTCTCGAACTATCTGGGATTCGATTTGGAGAAGGCACCCACGCCGGGCGTAAACGCCAACTGCCGCTGGATGGGCGTGCCCGTAGGATGCGGCCCGCGCGGATTTCCCTTCGGACAGCATCTTCTTTATCGCAACAATGGCAACGGTACGTTTACGGATGTGAGCGTGGAGTCCGGCATTGCCGCCGCCAACACCAGCTATGGATTCACACCCCTCGCCGCCGATTTTGATGACGATGGTTGGCCGGATATCTATCTGGCGTGCGACTCCACGCCCAGCCTGCTGTTCCTGAACAATCACGATGGCACGTTCCGCGAAGAAGGCGCGATCCGCGGTGTTGCCTACAGCGAAGACGGGCAGGAGCAGGCGGGTATGGGCGCAGCAGTCGGCGACTTCGACCTCGATGGCAAGCTCGATATCTTCAAGACGAATTTTGAAGGCGATACGCCTGACCTGTTCCGCAATCTCAGCAAGGCTAACTTTGAGGAAGTCAGCAAACGTGCCGGGCTGGCCGTGGATTCGCGCTATGTAAGCTGGGGCTGCGGATTTGCCGACTTTGACAACGACGGCCTGTCCGATATTTTCGTGGTCGCAGGTCACACTTTTCCCGAGCTGGAAAAACGGCTACCCGACTTTCCTTTCAAGAATCCGCGACTGTTGTACCGCAATCTGGGCGGCGGAAAATTTGAGGAACTGGTGAGCGAAGCTGGCCCAGCGCTGGGCGATGCGCACGCCAGCCGTGGCTGCGCCTTTGGCGACTTCGACAATGACGGTGACTTGGACGTGCTGATCGTGAACCTGAACGAGCCACCGACCCTTCTGCGTAATGACGTGAGCGGCGGCAATCACTGGCTGAAAGTTAAACTGCTCGGCACCAAGTCCAATCGCAGTGGGATTGGCGCGCGAGTCGCCGTAAAAGTCGGCGAGACAACGCAGACGCAAGAACTGCTCAGCCAGTCAAGCTTTCTTTCCAGCAATGATCCGCGACTGCACTTCGGGCTGGGCGCAGCGAAGAAGGCGCAAGTCCGCGTGCGGTGGACGAATGGGAGTTGGCAGGACATCGGCGAAGTGGCCGCCGATCAGCTTGTGACCGTGAAGGAAGGCGAAGGAGTCGTCGCCAGCGTGGGATGGCCAGGGATCCCTGCCAGTTCGCCCTGACGCGAATTACTTCGCTGGCGGCGCATCGGCTTGCTGCGGCGTAACTTCGGCCTGCGAGAATATTTTCTTCGCGCTTTCTTCGCGTACTGATTTCGCATCCCGCAAGCGGCGGAACTCCGCAAACGCAGTTTTCTGCTCGGCGTCATGCCCCAACATGCCTTGCACTTGCGAAAGCCGGTACCAGGTGACTTCATTTTCCTTGTTCAACGCCAACGCCTTTTGCAGATGAGGCAGCGCTTCGGCTGGCTGGCTTTGCGAAATCAATACGGCAGCGAGCCCCAGTTGAGCTTGCTCAAAATCTGGATAGTATTGCAGCGCCTGCTCGAAGAATTTCTGAGCTTCTGCGATCTCGCTGGCGTTGCGGTGAATCTCACCGGCTTCGTAGGCCGCGTTGGCGTTGGAAGGATCAATCTCCAGCTCGAGCGCGAATTCCTTGCGCGCCTGTTCCACATCGTCTGGCGCAGCACTCTGCCTTGAACGTCGCAGTAGCGTGCGCCCAAGCCGATAGTGGATGCCGGGGCGCTTGGGGTCCAGCGCCAGCACCTGCCGGTACTCACTGATGGCTGCGTCACTTTCGCCCTGGCTCTCGTTCGCCTCGGCTTCCGCCAAGTGTCTCCACAGCGATGCTGGCGCAGCGGTGGCAAGCCGCTGAATACTCAAAAACGCGAAATTCCCAAAGATTTTGCCGCCGTGGTAAAGAACTTCCGCGTCATCGGGAAAGAGGCGGTTTAACTCCAGCGCGACTTGCACCGCGTCACTGTGGCGATCCAGGCCGGTGTAGGCACGTTCCAATTCCAATCCGCAGGTGCGTTTGGAATCCGTGTCGGTTGAATGGTGAAAACACTTCTCCAGCACTGGTGCAGCTTCTTTAAAACGGCCGAGTTCCGAGAGGGCAAGCCCAAGCAGCGACTCCGAGCGCGTCAGTCCAGGCTTGAGCTTGAGCGCTTGACGCAACGAGGTAACGGCCAGTCCCAGCTTGCCTTCTTCAAAGTAAACGGTGCCCAAGTTGGCGTGAACTTCCGCTACTGCTGGCTCCAGTGCACGCAGCTTCTCAAATGCATGTTCCGCCTCTTCAAAATGGCCTGCTGCCAGAGCCTGCTGGCCCTGTTCGGCGTAACGCTGTGCTGCACTGGGCGGTTCGGCGAATGCCGCGGCAACAAGGGTGACAAGCAAGGAAACCAGAAGCATTAGGGATGCAGTGCGGAGGGGAATGCGTAGTGACGGTACACGGAACATAGCCAAGAGTCTATTCCAAAAAGCGATCCGCCAGCCTCGGAGGAAACTGGCGGATCGGTTGCGAGTGGTGCGTTTTTAGAACACGATCTTCGCGCCCAACTGGACCACACGTCCGGGTCGAGCGGCAAGGACCTTGCCTAGGTTGCTGGGGTCACCGAGGCTGTTGCCGACGGGACTCCCGATTCCAAAGCTGGTGGCCGGATCAATACCGTATTGCGAGTGGTTGAAGCTGTTGAAGGTTTCAATACGGGTCTGGAGGCCGAGCTTTTCGGTGAACTGGAAGGTTTTACCCAGACCGATATCCCAGTTGTTGATGCCGGGGCCGCGGAAAATATTGCGTCCGCTGTTTCCGAACTCACCGAACTGGGTGAGGCCGAAGCAACTCGTGTTGAAATACTGCTGATTGGACTTATTGAACCCGGAATTCGGGTTGCTGCAAGTCTGGTTGGCCCGGTTGTTGAAGGCGACGTTGCTCAGGGACGGATCGGGCGACTGCACCGAGAAGGGGAAACCCTTCTGGAACGTGGCAATGGTGGTCAACTGCCAGCCCCCTACAGCCAGATCCGCCAACCGGTTGGCATTGCCGAGGTAGCGACGGCCTTTGCCTACCGGCAGCTGATAGACGCTGCTCAACACAAACCGATGGTTGACGTCGTAGTCCGAACGTCCATAGTCAAACCGCTGATTACGGTCGTTGACGTGGCCGGAGAAAGAGTTGGTGGCACCCACGCCAGCCGCAGCCGACTTGTCATCCAAACTCTTCGCCCAGGTATAGACCGCCAGGAAGGCCAGATCTTTGGTGCGATGCTCAATCTTGATGTTGGCAGCATTGTAATTGGAGTAGCCGTTCCACTCGCTGTCCAGAAAGCCAAGGAACTGGGTGATGTTGCTGTAAGGACGACGGGCCGAGTTCGGGCAGTCTCCCTTAGTAAGGTTGATGAAATTGCCGTCACTATCCTTCGCATTGCAGAAGGCAATACTCTTCACCGGCAGCGGCTGGCCGATGTTAGTGCGGTTCAGCAAGTGAGTGCCCTTATTGCCCACATAATTTATTTCCAGCGTGGTATTCCGTGCCAGTTCGCGCTGCAACGAAAGTGTCCATTGCTGCACGTATTGGTTACGCGGTCGTTCGGAAATGATGACCGCAAAAAATTGGCCGCCATCGGTCGCCGCGCTCACTTGATGCAGTGAAACCGGCGGGAACAGGTTGTCAGATGACTTGGGAGCCGTCGGGTCGGAAATCGGGCTTACGTTGGCGCGAACGACGAACGGATAGATGTCACCCGAATCATCAATTTCGCGGTCTTCGCCCGCGTCGAAGAAGATGCCATAGCCCCCGCGGACCACGGTCTTTTCTCCAAATGGCCGCCACGCGAAGCCGAGCCGTGGCGCGTAAGGATACTTCGAGTTGGCCGTGGGGTTGCGCCGCCCGCAGTAGCGGTAGAAGCCGTTGCCCTCAGGCGCGATGGGGCCACCGAGTCCAGTTACGCTCTGGGTTTGCAGCGCCTTGTCGGCGAAGCAGAGCCCGCCCCCCGGGTTCTGAGTATCAAACCAGAAGAGCTTGTCCTTCGCTTCCACTGGAATGGTGCGATAGTCCCAACGCAAACCCAAATTCAGGGTGAGCCGCGAGTTGACCTTCCAGTCGTCCTGGATAAACGGCGCAAAGTATTTGTACTGATACTGGTTGGGGTTTCCAGCTACACCTGGTGCACTGAATGGGCCGGGCTGAAAGGTGGAGACACCGTTGTAATAGCCGAGCAGAAAGTCGGCGATCGAGTTGCCGGTGCCGCAGGTGACGGTGGCGCAGCCGTTGGCGGTTTCACCGCCAAAGCCGGTGGCGCTGCCGTTGTGCAGAATCAGATCGTTGTTGAAGCTGAAGCTGCCCAGGAAGTCAGAGGACAGGTTGCGAATCTGCGACCAGCGGCGGAACTCGATCCCAACCGCGAGCGTGTGGCGGCCATGAGTAAATGACACAGTGTCACCGAACTGCCAGGTCGGTCCATCACTCGTGGTGGTGTCGTTGCCCTGACTGCCAAAGCTGGTGTTGTTGATGCCCTGGAAGCCGACGCCCGGGTACAGGCGGGCATACGACGGCAAGTTGGTGAACGTGCCCGAAAAGCCCAATGCGTCTACATCGCTCTGGGGCGCAGCTGTGCCGCCCTGAATCGTGATGGGTTCCAGCCGACCGAAACGGAAATTGTTGATGAGATGGGAGCCGATGTTGATGGTGTGCGAAAGCGCCCAGCTTTCCGTCTTCTGGTTAAACGCGCCCACACCGAAGGGAATACTGACGGATCCATTGATGTTCTGATTGTTGTAAGTGCCGGCACTGTAACGCCCAGAGATCGAGCCGAACTTGCCAAAGCTCTGATCCAACTTGTAAGTGGTCTGGTTCACGGTGTTGGCCAAGTTGGTCCGCAGTAGATAGTTGTTGTCCCCGGTCTGGTTGGGGCCCGGAATCAACTTTGCACTGGTGAAGACTTGCGCCAAGCGCGAAAAGCGGCTCGAAGGAATAATGTTGCCAGGAAACGGCAGACCTGTCAGCGGATCAATGGGCAGACAAGCGCTGCTGGAACCAGGAGTGCAGGTGCCGCCAGCACTAGTGATTGCCGATAGGCCGGAGGCGGAAAAATCGCCAGCCAACTGCGCCGGATCGGGAACGTTGAAGGTGTTGCCGCTCACTCCATTAGTGATGCGCCAGCCTTCATAGTTAACAAGGAAGAATGTTTTGTTGCGGCCATCGTAAACCTTGGGTATATAAATCGGTCCGCCCACGACGAAGCCAAACTGATTCTGGCGCAACTTTGGAATCGTTGTCTGGAACGGGGCTTTGGCATCGAGTGCGTCATTGCGCAGAAAGTCCCACCCAGTACCATGCAGGGCGTTAGTGCCGCTCTTGCTGATGATGTTCACCTGATTCGCAGCGAAGCCGAACTCGGCGGAGTAAGTCTCGCTCTGCACCCGGAACTCCTGAATTGCATCCTGCGAAAGAATGAGCGCAGGCGTATTCACGGCGGTATCCGTGTTAGTAATTCCGTCCAGCGTGTAGTTGTTCGAGGTAGGGCGGGCTCCGTTGATGCTAATCGCGTTGCCTTCGCCCCCGCGGAACTGACCTTGCTCACCCGTGGTTTGCACCGCGCCTGCACCGATGAAGAGCAGGTTCAGGAAGTTGCGGCCGTTGAGGGGAAGCTGATCCACCTGCTGCTGGGTAACGACCTGCGACACCGCAGATGTATCCGTATCCAGAGCCACCGCGCTCGCTTGGACTTCCACCGTTTCTGACACGGAACCGGGCTTCAGCGAAAAATTGACGCGTTCGGTCTGCGCTACAGCGAGAATCACGTTATCCGCAACAGAACGATTGAACCCCGAAGCTTGCACCGTAATCTTGTAGGATCCGGGCTGCATGTTGGAGGCGGTAAAATCGCCGCTGCCGGACGACGTCACCTTCACCGTTTGATTCGTGGCGGTGTTGGTCAACTCCACGTTTGCGTTAGCTACAACTGCTCCCGTGTTGTCGGTAACAGTGCCAACGATGGTGCCCACCACACCTGCTTGGCCAAACAGCCAACTGGCAGACACCAGCAATACTAAAATTCCCAGCCAATTCCTGATCCTCATGATTTCTCCCTCCGCCTCGCGCTCTCTTGAGTGCGCTGGATCCGTTCTCACTCGGCTGGCTCAACGCGCCACTTTGGGGCGGCGAGTGAAACCGACTACGGCTGCCGTTGTGCAGGAACAGCTCCCATTCAAAAGGCCATCCAGAATGCTGCGAACTCCAAATGCAACTCCGAATGACTGAGGCATCCTCACACTCAGCACATGTGCGGTCAATTGGGAGTTCTGCAAGCAATCGCATTTCTCATAGAAAAACGCCTACCGAAAATGGAAGACGCATAAAAATCCACCTTTTCCACGCAAATTGCCTAGCCTGGCACTCTTTCTTCGTTTTTTGGAAGTCCTACGGAATGACTAACTGGTTTTGCAATGCAGAATGATTTCTGCCTCTCGCAATTGCTCGTGCACTTCCCCGCCACCTCGCTTATGCTGAGGACACTCCCAAGCGCGAAGCGTATTTTTATGCCTGCCAAAAACTGGCTGCGAGACGCCTGGAAGACGCTCGGATGGAGATCGTGCTTGCAAATTTCACTCTTCGTGGCCTGCTACAACGACCTGCTCTTTCCGCAAACCGGAAAAGCGGTAGTGGCAGTGCTGGAGCGGCTTGGTCATACCGTGGAGTTCCGAGAGGCGCAAACCTGCTGCGGCCAGATGCACTACAACAGCGGCTATCAGCCGGATGCGCTGGCAATGATGAGGCGCTTCTTGAATGTGTTTGAAGATGCGGAAGCGATCTGTGTTCCTTCGGCTTCCTGCGTGGCGATGATGCGCGATCACTATCCCAAGATGGCGGCGGCCTCTGGCGACACAAAACTTAAAAACCAAGTGGATGATGTGCTGCCGCGCGTATTTGAGTTCTCCGAGTTGCTGGTGGATCGTCTGGGCGTGACGGACGTAGGCGCGTTCTATCCCCACACGGTGACGCTTCACACTTCGTGCCACTCCCTGCGCTCACTCCACGCAGCAGGCAAAGCCGAGACGCTGCTGGAGCACGTGCGGGGACTCACGCTGATTGATCTGCCGCAGAGCGAAGAGTGCTGCGGATTCGGCGGCACCTTTGCAGTCAAGAATCCTGAAGTTTCCGCAGCGATGCTCGGCGACAAGATGCAGTGCATTCTCAGCACGGGAGCGAAAGTCTGCACCGCCGGGGACAACTCTTGCCTGATGCATATTGGCGGAGGACTGAGCCTCCAGGGTACCGGTGTTCGCACCGTGCACTTGGCAGAAATACTCGCGGCCAGCGATTCAGGAGAGGCGCTGTGAGTATCCGCGTAGGCAAGGCGGCGCAGGCAGCAGCGTTCCCGGACGCTGCCAAGCCACTATTGAACAACTTCCAGATTCGCCGTAACGTGCGTCATGCTACCGAGGTCATTCGCAATAAACGCGCCAATGTCGTCGGCGAGATGCCGGATTGGGAGGCGTTGCGCGACGCCGGACACGCCATTAAACAGCACACCCTGCTTCACCTCGATACCTACCTGCAGCAGTTCGAGGAGGCCTGCACCCGAGCTGGCGGCATTGTGCATTGGGCCACCGATGCCGACGAGGCCAGCCGTATCATAGTCGAGCTGATTCGCTCGAAGGGTGAGCATGAAGTCATCAAAGTTAAGACGATGACGTCCGATGAGATTCAGCTCAACCCCTCTCTGGAGGCTGCTGGAATCACTCCTTACGAAACTGATCTTGCCGACTTGATCGTTCAGCTCGGCAACGACCAGCCATCGCACATTGTGGTGCCCGCATTGCATCGCAACAAGGCGGAGATTCGCGAGCTTTTTCTTCGCGAGATGAAGCTGGACCAGTTGGGAGACACCGCCGAAGACTTGGCGGCGGCGGCACGAGCTTACCTGCGCGAGAAATTTCTGCGAGTACGAACCGCAGTCAGTGGTGCAAATTTCTTAGTGGCGGAAACGGGATCAGTCTGCGTGGTCGAATCCGAAGGTAACGGACGCATGTGCCTAACGTTGCCAGAAACTCTGATCACCATCGCGGGAATCGAGAAGGTGATTCCTACCTTCCGCGACCTTGAGGTTTTTCTGCAACTGTTGCCTCGCTCGGCGACTGGCGAGCGCATGAATCCCTACAACTCGATTTGGACGGGCGTCACGCCTGGCGATGGGCCGCAGTCTTTCCACGTGATTCTCCTCGATAACGGCCGCACCAACGTGCTTGCGGATGACGAATCGCGCGACACACTCGATTGCATTCGCTGCGGCGCCTGCCTGAATGTTTGTCCGGTGTATCGCCAGACCGGAGGCCATGCCTACGGCTCCATCTATGCCGGCCCGATTGGCGCTATCGTTACGCCGCAGTTGCTCGGCATGGAGCATTCGCAATCGCTGCCGTATGCCTCCTCGCTGTGCGGCGCATGTTACGAAGTCTGCCCGGTCAAGATCAATATTCCCGAGATTCTGATTCACCTGCGCGGCAAGGTCGTGCACAACGGAGATGCGCCGCTCGAGGAGCGCATGGCGATGAAGGTTGCAAGCCTGGCGCTGGGAAGTTCTGCGAGATTTTCAGTCGCGCAAAAACTTGTTCGTATCGGGCAACTGCCCTTTCAGAGCGACGGCAAATTGTCTGGCATTCCAGGAATGCTCGCTGCATGGACGGCATCGCGTGATCTGAACGCGGTGCCTGCCGAATCCTTTCGCGAGTGGTGGGCCAAACGAAAGAAAGGCCAACCCGCATGACGTCCGCGCGCGAACAAATTTTGACGCGGATCCGCAGCGCGATCCCCACAGGTGAGCGGCCCGCCGCAAGAGATGTGCATAATGCAGTAGCGCGGCAGTACAGCCGCGTGGGGCAGCTGCAACGCGAACCCTTGCTGGAGCTCTTTGAGGAGCGGCTGCGCGACTATGAAGCAGGGGTCTATCGGTGTTCGGAGGGTGAGATCGCGAGAACCATCGCGACGGTTCTGGCGGCCCGTGCAAAGAATGGGTTGGTGATTCCCTCGAGTGTGCCGCGGTCCTGGTTGTCACCGAATCTCAGCTTTCTCGCCGACGACGGACTCTGCTACTCCGCACTGGACAAAGTACCAGGAGTCTTGACCGGATGCTCCGCCGCCGTGGCACTCTCGGGCACAGTGATTCTTGTGCACACGCCCGAAGACGGACGCCGTGCGCTTACGCTCATTCCCGACTATCACCTCTGCGTAGTTTTCGCGGATCAAGTTTCCGAGACGCTGCCAGAGGCGCTGGGCAAGTTGCAAGATCAGGCAGCGATGCCGATCACAACCATTTCCGGCCCTTCCGCTACTTCGGATATCGAAATGACACGCGTGAAAGGCGTGCATGGACCGCGCGTGCTCGACGTAATTCTGGTGATATAGAAATCACGTTCGCAGCAAGAAGACTTACGACGCCCGCTGCCGCGCTGGCTCGTTTCGCACTGACTCACGCAAGCTGTCATTGGGATAGTAGTGATCCAATGTGATGGGCGTAACCAGTTTGTGTTCGACGAACACGGCCGGAGCCACCTGGCGCTGGTTCAAGATGTCGAGGCTCACCCGAATCAAATCATCCCCGTAGCGCTCAGGGAAATACGCTACGGTTCCGGCCAAACGCGTCTTGGGTCGCCGCAACTCGGCGCGGCCTTCCGGCGAGGCATTCTGCCCCATGATGACGCACTGATCGGCACGACCCGCCTCTTCAAACGCTCGCATCGCGCCAATCGCGCTGGAATCATTAATCGCACCGACTACATGGCGGGTCGCACGGGTCGTCCGCAGATGCTTGCGCACCGCTTCCATACTGCGGCCCAGTTCACCATCGCCGTCCAGATAGGTAACGCGGCATCGGCCCGCCGGCGGCAGTACCGTATTCAGCGCCACCAACATGCCGCTCAATCGCATGCGCGGCAGGCTCCCGGCTCGCGGCAGTTCGAGCATAATGATTTCATCGAGTTGCCCCTGCCAGTGTTCCTTTACCCAGCGGCCCAAATATCGCCCGCCGATCATGCCAGCTTCGTAGTTGTTAGCGCCATAGTAGGTCGCACCCGGATGCGGAATATCAATCGCGATCATCGGGATGCCAGCTTCGCGATACTTGGCAGAAACGATCGCTGCGACATTCTCATCCGTCTGGAACTCGATCGCCAGATCCACGCGCTCGCGCACCAGTAGGTCCGCATTCCGTTGGGCGATCTTCGCGCTATAGCGGTTGTCGAGCATGATGAGCTCAATACCCTCCGCCGCCGCCGCGCGTTGCAAGCCGCTGGACACTTCCTTGGAAAATTCGTAGTCGCCGCCTTGCGCCGCATACCCCAGCCGATACAAGCGCTGCTTCCATGGACGAACGCACGACTGGTAAAGGTTCTCGCCAACTTTATCCACCATGCCGCAACGTTCCAGCGTGTAGAGCAGACGGAACGCCATCGTCTTGGGCAGTCCGCTACGCGCCGCAACCTCTCTGAGCGGCAGCGCCTCACCCGGCGAACGGAACGCGGTGAGGAGTTGCGAGGAATGCATGATGGACTTGACCAGATAGCGGTCGCGAGATGGGGTGGCAGTTGGCATAGGATGTGTCTCCGGCAGAATCCCCGCACGCAACCGGGATCGCGTTGGCGGACACTCTATTTCCAAAAACTCGAATCTATCGGTATTTTGCATTTTGTCAAGCGAAATTCCCGATGCAGGAATCGAAGGTGAAATCGGCGCACTCTGGGAAGGCAGCCCGAGATTGCCAGCTCTAGTATCGCAGCCGATTGCGTAAAGGCATGGCGTATCTAGAGGGTTTACGAACGGAAAAATGCCCGACGGGAGCAGGATTCACGGGTGAAGGCGCTCTAACCGAGTCGCGGAAGGCTCCTTCATCTCGTTTCGCACAGCGAAACGTTGCGCTGGAGAATCTTAAGGGGCGACGGCTCCCCAAAACATTGTGTAGTCTTCTACGCGCACCACTCTTCATGGGGAAATCGAGGGGAAATATGATCCGCAAAATCACGCTGCTGGTTGCCATTGCCGTTTCACTGTTTGCTGCTGTGCCCGCTGTCGCATCGCCAGTTAAGTTGCGCTGCGAGTACGTCCAGAATCCGCTCGGCATAGATACGCCCGCGCCGCGCCTCTCCTGGCAAAACTTCAGCTCATTGCGCAACTGGCATCAGACAGCCTATGAAATTAAAGTGGCTGCCTCACTTGCCAGCCTGCACTCCGCTACACCAGACACTTGGGACAGCGGCAAGATCAGTTCCGCGGAGTCTGTGAACGTATCCTACGCTGGCCCTGCGTTGGCACCGCGTACGCGCTACTTCTGGTCGGTCAAAGTTTGGGACAACAAGGGCCAAGCCAGCGAATCCACGGAATCCTCCTGGTGGGAGAGTGGCCTGCTACAGGCCAGCAATTGGAAGTCGCAGTGGATCACCTGGGACAACCCGGACGAATCCGCCGACCGCGCCGCGATGCGCTGGATTTGGGTGGCCGGGCAGGACGCCATGAACATGCAGCCCAAACAGATGGCGGAGTTCGAGACAGAAGTGACGGTCGCTGCCAAGCCCCGTGCGGCAGTTTTCTTCCTCATAGCCAAGGGAAGCTTCAAAGTCAGCCTCAATGGAATCGAGATTGGCGCCAAAAGAGAATGGGGCGCTTTTGATCGGCTGGATCTCGCGCCACTACTGAAGCTCGGTGTGAATACGGTTCATGTCACCGTTACGGTCGCCGAGCCGAATCAGTTTGGCCCGAATGCTGGCGCAAAAACGCTGAAGGCGGCGCTGGCTGGCCTTATCAAGATCACGGATGCTGCTGGAAAGCTAACACGCATTCCCACTAGCGAAGCTTGGACTGCGCGGATGGCCGATGGCGGCGCGGTGCAGCCTGCAAACGTCGTAGGCGACCTGAACGACGCGCGCATGGCAAATGTGCCTCCGTTGCCCAAACCGGCCGCACTGTTGCGCAAGAGTTTTGCGATTGCCAAGACCGTTAAATCCGCTCGCATCTATGCGACGGCTCTCGGCAGCTATCAGCTCTTTGTAAACGGCGCGAAAGTGAGCAGTGATGTGCTGACGCCCGATTTCACCGACTACAGCAAGCGGGTGCTCTACCAGTCGTACGACGTGACTGCGCTGCTTAAGCCCGGCAAGAATGCCGTTGCAGCGATGCTCGGTGATGGATGGTTTGGCAGCCCGCTCACTTGGACCGGAACTCCATTCTTCTTCCGGACAGCGCCTACTCGTTTTATGACGCAGTTGGAAATGACATATTCCGATGGCAGTCACGAAACCATCGCGAGCGACGGCTCGTGGAAGGCGACAGCCTCGCCGGTGCTTCGTTCAGAAATCTATGCTGGCGAGTATTACGACGCACGCAACGAAAAGCCGGGCTGGTCTGCGGCGACCTTCAATGACGGAAAGTGGACGAATGCCTCCGTGACCGATGCTGCGGCTCCGGCAGTGGTCAGCCAGGTTTCCGATCCGGTTCGCATTGTGAAGACCGTGCTGCCCAAAACGGTGAGCCCGGCTGGGAAGGGCGCATACGTTTTCGACATGGGACAGAATATGGTGGGCTGGGTGCGGCTTAAAGCGATGGGCAAAGCCGGAACCACCATTCGTATGCGCTTTGCCGAAATTCTGAATCCGGACGGCAGCATCTACACCGCCAACCTGCGCAATGCCGATGCCACTGACACCTTTGTACTTCGGGGCACTGGGGCAGCGGAAACATTTACTCCTCACTTCACCTTCCACGGATTTCGCTACGTGGAGGTCACCGGCTATCCCGGAGCGCCAACACCAGGTTCAATTGTGGGCGAAGTCGCAAGTAGCGTCTCGGGCGAAGCCACAGGCAAACTGGAAACTTCGAGCGCCCTCGTCAACAAAATGTGGGCGATCGGCTTATGGGGTCAACGCGGCAACTTCCTGAGCATTCCAACCGACTGCCCCCAACGCGACGAACGGCTGGGCTGGATGGGCGATGCTGGCGTGTTCTGGCGCACTGGCACCTTCAACTTCGACATAGCAGCGTTCTCGCACAAGTTCATGAACGACGTGACCGACGCGCAGACAGAAAAAGGCGAATTCACCAATGTATCGCCGGACGTGCTAGCTCCTTACGGTAGCCAAGGCGCGCCGGGCTGGGGCGACGCCGGTGTCATTGTGCCCTGGACGGCATGGATGCAGTATGGCGACCGCTCGATTGTGGACGAAAACTGGGACGCCATGGAACGCTGGATGAAGTTCCTAGCGGACTCCAATCCCGACTATCTGCGCAAAAACGGCGTGGGGCCAAACTTCGCCGACTGGCTTGCGCCCGATGATCGCACTCCGAAAGACCTATTGGCCACCGCATACTGGGCGCTCATCGCCAACATGATGGCCGATATGGCGCACGCTACAGGACGTGACGCTGCCGCGACGCACTACGAGTCGGTGGTGAACGACATTCGCACGGCGTATCAGGCTGCATATATCAAGCCTAGCGGTGACGTGCTCGGCGGAACGCAGACCGCGAATATCGTCACTCTTTACACCAAGCTGGCTCCGCCTGCGCTGGAACAGGCCATGGTGGACAATTTGGTGAAGGACATTGACTCGCGTGGCGGACATCTTTCCACGGGCTTTCTAGGAACGCCGTTTCTGCTGTTCACGCTCGCGGAGCACGGTCGCACCGATGTGGCTTACAAGCTGTTGCTGAACGAAACCTATCCTTCGTGGGGCTATATGCTCTCGAAGGGCGCGACGACGTGGTGGGAACGCTGGAACGGCGACACCGGCGACCCGTCCATGAACTCCTACAATCATTACGCCTTCGGGTCGGTCGTGGCGTGGGTTTACCGCTCGGTCGCTGGTATTGACACTTCAACGACCGGCACTGGTTACCGGGAGATCGTAATTCACCCGCGTCCGGCTCCGCAGATGACCCATGCTCGCGGCGAGTATCAGTCGGTCTACGGCACCATTACCACGGACTGGACTTCCACCACAGCGGGGGCGTTCTCCATGAAGGTGACGATCCCGGCCAACACCTCAGCCACGATTTTTTTGCCTGCGGTGGCGGGTTCCCACGTGATGCAAGATGGTAAGCCGATCGCAGCCGAGCGGGCTGGTGATTCCTTCGTGGTCAAGGTGGGATCAGGGGCCTACTCCTTCGGGGTCACCACGGCGAAGTAATCGGATGCGGTGCAGATGGGACTCTGGTGCGGCTGACGGAGATTCCGTTAGTCGCATTTTTCTGGACGCTCAGTATTGGGGCACACACAAGCTCGTCCCACTCAGCGCCGTAACAGGTAAAATCCGTTGTGCATAGCAAAATTCGGGAGTGCAGTGCAGCACCGAATGGGCGGGCAGACAGTGCCCGGTAGGCCCTGACTTTACCGCCCTAAACACTCGCTCATACTATTCCCCACCTCTACCCAAAGGTTTTGCGTTACAAAATGAATCCGATGCTTCAAAATATCTGCACACCACAGCACAGGGCAAGGTAGCGTTAGCTGTCGGTAGGTAATCACCTATGCATAGCAGCTCGGAGAAAATATTCGCGGCGCTGGATCGGTTTCGGATTGAGATCCCCTCATGGGGGTTTGCCAACACGGGAACGCGTTTTGGCAAGTTCATTCAGGCAGCGGCCGCCACCACGATCGAAGAGAAATTCAGCGATGCTGCCGAAGTGCATAGGCACACCGGCGCGTGTCCGACCCTCGCCTTGCACGTGCTGTGGGACTGCGCCCAGGGTGTCGAGAGTGCAACAGAGATCAGCAGGCTAGGCGAATGCTACGGCGTGCGGGCTGGCGCGATCAATCCCAACCTGTTTCAAGATCAGCACTACAAGTTCGGCTCGTTCGGCAATCCCGACCCCGCGATCCGCGCTGCCGGAGTACAACACACGCTCGACAGCATTGAAATTGCCCGGCGGCTGAATGTGCGCGATATTTCACTGTGGTTTGCCGACGGATCCAACTATCCAGGCACGGCAAATATACGCAAACGGAAAGAATGGTTCATTGAAGGATTGCAAGCGGCACACAAGAACCTTGCTCCCGATCAGCGCCTTCTGGTGGAATACAAGCCGTTTGAGCCAGCGTTCTATCACACCGATATAGCGGACTGGGGCATGGCGCTGCTGCTGGCACGGTACGCAGGCCTGCAGGCCAAGGTGCTGGTGGATACAGGCCATCATTACTCCGCACAGAATATCGAGCAGATCGTAGCGTGGCTGCTCTCGGAGAACATGCTCGGCGGTTTTCATTTTAACGACCGTCGCTATGCCGACGACGACTTGACACTCGGCTCGATTGACCCTTATCAGGTCTTCCGCATCTTCCATGAGATTTCGTTCTTTGAGTGGGAGACGGGCAAAATCGCCGACATCGCCTACATGATTGATCAGAGCCACAACCTGAAGGGCAAGATCGAGGCCATGATTCAGACGGTAACGATGGCGCAAGAGTTGTTCGCGAAGGCGGCGCTGGTGGATCATGCCACACTGGCCTCGGCGCAACAGTCTTGTGAGCTAGTTCGCGCGGAATCGCTACTACAGGACGCATTTGCGACCGACGTTCGCCCAGCGATTCGGGAATGGCGCAAGTCCAAGAACCAGCCGGAAGACCCCATGGAGGCATTCCGCCAGAGCGGTTATCTGGAACGTATCACCCGCGAGCGCAAAGATCGCAATGCGGGCAATGGCTCGTCCTATGCCTGACGCTTCTTCCAGTCGGCCGTATCTGGCCTTCGACTTTGGCGCCGAGAGCGGTCGTGCGGTTCTCGCGCATCTGCACGCTGGCATCCTTACCACGGAAGAGGTACATCGCTTTCCGAATGAACCGGTCGAGTACGGCGGCTCACGCCACTGGGACGTGATGCGTCTGTGGCTGGAAGTGCAACGGGCGCTGGCAAAGCTGGATGGCGTGCCGTTGGCCAGCATCGCTGTGGATGCGTGGGGCGTGGACTATGCCCTGCTGGGAGATCGAGGCGAACTACTGCAGAATCCCTACCATTACCGCGACCGCCGCACCGAAGGCATGACCGAGCAAGCCCTCGCGAAAGTACCGCGGGCGGAAATTTACCACACTACTGGAATTCAGTTCATGCCCATCAACACGCTCTACCAGTTGATGGCCGCCAAGCAGCAGACGCCGGGCATTCTCGCAGCATCCAGAACGTTGCTGATGGTTCCAGACCTTTTTAACTATTGGCTGACCGGCAATGCAGTGTGCGAATACACCAATGCCACCACCACGCAGATGGTGAACGCCAAGACGCGCAACTGGGCAACGGATCTCTTGCAGCGTCTCGATCTGCCCATAACATTGCAGGCTCCCATCGTCGAACCCGGCACAGTAGTCGGTAGCCTGCTGGTGCAGGCTACGCAGGGTTCGCATCTTGCAGGAACGCCTGTGATTGCCCCTGCGACGCACGACACTGGTTCGGCAGTCGCGGCCATCTCAGCTCGCAACGGCACTGCTTTTCTTAGCTCCGGCACTTGGTCGTTAGTAGGCACCGAACTCGACACGCCGGTTCTGACCAACGAAGCAATGCACCTGAACTTTACTAATGAAGGCGGTGTCGCAGGCACCACGCGCCTACTCAAAAACGTGATGGGGCTGTGGATGCTGCAATGCTGCCGCAAGTCTTGGACCGAACAAGGATTGATGTTTGACTATCGCGAGCTTATGGAAATGGCTGGACAAGCGAAGCCCTTTCAGCATCTGGTGGATCCTGATGACCTCGCATTCCTGAACCCTGCCGACATGCTGGCGGCGATGGATCAGTTTTGCGCTCGCACCCAGCAGCCTGCACCGGCGAGTCCTGGTGCTTACGTACGCACGATATTGGAAAGCTTGGCCCTAAAGTACCGGCTCGTCATCGCCAACCTTGAACAAGTTAGCGGTCAGCCCATCACCCAGATTCGCATCATCGGCGGCGGCAGCAAGAATCGGCTGCTCAACCAGTTCACTGCGGATGCCACCGGACGCCGTGTTCTTGCAGGCCCGGCAGAGGCCACCGCGCTGGGCAACATTGCAATGCAAATTCTTGCAACCGGCGGTGCCTCCTCGCTCGCCGAAGTCCGCGCCATTGTGGATCGCTCTTTTCCCACCGAAATTTTCGAGCCACTTCGCACCGATGAGTGGGACGCACCTTATCAACGTTTCTACCAATACAGCGAGATGACTTATGCCTAATACGACTGCACTTTTACATTTGAAAGACCTGTGGAATGATGCCGACGCAAACGCCCTCGGCGACAATCAGTTGGCGCTGCTGCGCTATCGCTCCAACTTGCTGGGTGCTGACTTGCGCATTACTAACTTCGGCGGTGGCAACACCAGTTCCAAGATTGACCTGCCCGATCCATTCACCGGAAAGCCCGTACGCGTGCTCGCGGTGAAGGGCAGCGGCGGCGACCTCGGCTCCATCAAAGAGTCAGGCTTCGCACTGGTTTATCTTGATCGTTTAGAGCAGTTGAAAGGCATTTATAAAGGCGAAGCTTTGGAAGACGAGATGGTTGGCTATTATCCGATCTCGGCCTTCGGCCAGAATAGGGTTGCGGCTTCCATTGATACGCCGCTGCATGCGTTTTTGCCCTTTCCACACGTGGATCACCTGCATCCCGATTGGGCGATCGCTCTCGCAGCGAGTGCAAACGGAAAAAAGAAGCTCGACGAATTCAATCAGGCATTTGGCCGCAAGGTGGTGTGGGTTCCTTGGCAGCGCCCCGGTTTTGAGCTCGCTCTGCTGATCGAAGCAGCCGTGAATGAAAATCCCGGCACAGACGGCATCATTCTAGGCGGCCACGGCTTATTCACCTGGGGCAACACCCAGCGCGAGTGCTACCGGAACAGCCTGCGCACCATTGACCAGATGGGCGAGTTCATTCGTGAGCATGCGGAGAGGAAGGGGGCGATCTTCGGCGGACTGCAACATCAGCCTTTAGCAGATCGCCAAAAGATTGCGGCTGACATCCTGCCCGCGCTGCGCGGAGCAGCGTCATCGAATCGGCGCGTGATCGCGCACTACACCGACGACGCCGATGCTCTCACCTTCGCCGGTTCGGCATGGGCGACGGAACTGGGTGCGCTCGGCACCAGTTGTCCCGATCATTTTTTGCGCACGCGCGTCTGCCCTATGTTCATTCCCTGGGATCCGGCGAAAGAAGATGCGGCGACGTTGAAGGGTCGCATTCAAGAGCAGGTTGTCGTGTATCGCGGGGAGTACAAGAAGTATTACGAGGCGTGGGCTACACCCGACTCGCCTAAATTACGTGACTCCAACCCCTCAGTTGTCATCATTCCCGGCCTCGGCTTATTCGGCTTTGGCAAGAACAAGACCGAAGCCCGCATAACCACCGAATTCTTCATCAACGCGATTCATGTGATGGCTGGTGCCAACGCGCTCGAAGATGGTGCAGCGGAACATCCATTGCCGCAGGCGCGGCGTCCCGAACAATCGAGCCTGTTCGCGTCGTTCCATAATTATGTGGCACTGCCGCGCTCCGAAGCCTTCCGCATTGAGTACTGGGCGCTGGAAGAAGCAAAGCTACAACGGATGCCACCGGAGGCGGAGTTCAGCCGCAAGATTGTGCTGGTGATTGGCGGCGGCAGCGGCATCGGCCGTGAAGTGGTGATGATCCTCGCCAAGCGCGGTGCACATGTCGTTGCCGCCGATCTTGATGAAACTTCTGCTAAAGCCGCAGCGGATGACGCAGCCAAGCTCACGAACAAGGACTGGGTAACTTCCACCAACGTTGACTTGAGTTCTTCGGCCAGCCTTGCCGACGCCATTCGGTTTACCGTCGCGCGCTTCGGCGGCGTGGACTCCATCGTTAACACCGCAGCGCTGTATCCCGTGCCCGGTGACAACGGTGAACTCGCGGATGCGATGTGGGCCAAAACATTTTTGGTGAACGTGACTGGCAACTATCTTCTGGGCCGCGAAGCCGAGTCTGTATTCAAGGCGCAAGGCTTGCCTTCTACGCTCGTCCTCACGAGTTCGGCGAACGCCATCGTGCCCAAGAAAGGCAGCGAAGCTTATGACACCAGCAAGACTGCGCTCAATCACATCATTCGCGAACTGGCGATCAAGCTGTCGCCGCAAGCCCGCGTCAACGGGATTGCTCCGGCAACCGTGGTGGCAGGATCCACCATGTTTCCGCGCGATCGCGTGATGCAGTCGCTGGAAAAGTACAAGATTGCGTTCGACGAGTCGGAAGAAACCGAGTCACTGCGCTCGAAGCTTGCGGGATTTTATGCCCAGCGTACACTCACCAAGAATCCGATTCTGCCTCAAGACTGCGCGAATGCGATCGTATGGCTCGCCGGAGAACTAAGCGCGAAGACAACAGGGCACATCATTCCAGTGGACGGCGGCTTGACCGAGGCATTCCTGCGTTAGACGTCCTTGCGCACGGTTTGGAGATGCAACGAAAGGATCGCAATGCAACGCATCTGTTTTCTGCTACAGGTAAAGCCGGAACGATTAGAGGAGTACAAGCTCCGGCATCGTTCAGTTTGGCCCGAGATGCTCGACGCTCTGCGCGAAACTGGATGGGGCAACTATTCTCTCTTCCTGCGACCCGATGGCCTGCTCGTCGGCTACGTGGAGACTGAAGATTTCGAGCAGGCTCGTGCCGGGATGGCCGGGCGTGAAGTGAATGCCCGCTGGCAAAAAGAGATGGCGGACTTTTTCGTGCAGCCCAGCGGCCTGCGTCCCGATGAGGCGATGCGCCCGCTGGAAGAAGTGTTCCACCTAAGCTAGATCAGAAAATACATTTTCGCTTTCGCTGAGGCAACGCACTATGGTTCCGAATCCCGCACTTGGAGTTTTGTTTCACTGGCTAGGCGGTCTTGCTTCCGGCAGCTTTTATGTTCCCTATCGCGGCGTAAAACGCTGGTCTTGGGAAACCTACTGGCTCGTCGGCGGCGTGTTTAGCTGGATCATCGCTCCCTGGCTGCTCGCCGGGTTTCTTACAAAGGACTTGCTCGCTGTACTCTCTGAAGCCCCATCGTCTGCGATGTTCTGGGCCTTCTTCTTCGGACTGCTCTGGGGCATCGGCGGCCTCACCTTCGGCTTGACCATGCGTTATCTGGGGCTCTCGCTTGGGATGGCAGTTGTCCTCGGCCTTTGCGCCGCCTTCGGGACGCTGATCCCGCCGGTCTTTGACGGCGTATTCGCAACGCAGGTGTTAGGTACACCCTCGGGTCGAATCATCCTGCTCGGTATTTTTGTATGCCTCGCGGGCATTGCTGTGGCTGGCCTCGCCGGCATATCCAAGGAACGCACAATGTCAGAGGAGGCAAAGCGCGTCACCATCAAGGAATTTGATCTCAAGAAGGGAGTGGCCGTCGCCACACTCTCTGGCGTAATGAGCGCGTGCTTTGCCTATGGCCTTCGAGCCGGTGCCCCGATCAAGAGTCTTACCCTGCAACATGGCACAGCTACTTTGTGGCAGGGATTGCCGGTTCTGGTCGTGGTTCTGATCGGTGGCTTCACCACCAATTTTATCTGGTGCATGATTCTCAATTTCCGCAATAAGACCGGCCACGAATATTTCTCATCCACTACGCGGCCCACTTCCACCGAAGGCGAAACCATCATCGAGACGGCGATTGACGCTCCGAGCCGCGAGATGGCCGCACAAATCCCGGACGGAAATGCTGCGACCGGCAGCCGCGTTCCCATGCTCTCCAACTATTTATTTTGCGCGTTGGCGGGCGTCACCTGGTACTTCCAGTTCTTCTTTTACACGATGGGCGAAACGCAAATGGGCAAGTACGGATTTTCCAGTTGGACCTTGCACATGGCCAGCATCATCATCTTCAGTACGCTCTGGGGACTAGGCCTTAAGGAATGGCGAGGCGCAGGCAACCGCGCCATGAGCCTGCTGACTTTGTCCTTGCTGCTGCTTGTCGGCTCCACCGTCATCGTCGGCTACGGCAACTATCTAGGCATCGGACATTGAGGCCGTAGACACCGCTGAGCAGACGGGAACGTAGGCGGCGGATGGGATCCGTTTTTCTACGCCTGTATCTCCCGGAACAGATGCAGATTCGCCAGCAGTACAACGCCAGGATTAATATGTCGGTACTGCGGAATCGGTATATCTTGCACCAAGTGCTCGGCTAACACCTGAGTCGCGAGCCTGCCCTGCTGGTAGGGGTGCTGATAAATAGACATACTAATGGTGCCATCTTTCAAATATGGCACCATCTCCCTAAATAAGTCGGTAGTAATCAGTTTTACTTTGCCCGCCATGTTACAGGCAGCCAAAGCCTCACACACCGGCAGGCAATTCACGGTATTCACGTAGATACCAGCCAGTGAGCTAAACCGCGTTAGTAATTCCTTGGTGCGCTTAAAGCTCTCCTGCTTATTCTCATGAGCTTCCACCACTCCCACCATGGAACCCTTGGGGCAATGCTGGAAAAACGCACGAGTGAAGCCTTCAGTCTTGCGCGCATGATCCTCGGTGCTCAACATGCCCGTAACCGCGGCGACTGCTGAACCTGGCGGCAGGCACTTCGCCATTAATTCGCCCGCCAAGGCGCCGTTCAACAGCGGCTCAACACAGACAATGCCCGAGCGCTTACTCGCAGGAGCGTCGGTGGAAACACATACCACGCGAATGCCCTGCGACTCCGCCTGATTAATCAACAGGCTGGCTTGCTCAGGATGCCCCGGCGTCAGGATGATTCCATCGGGCCGGGACTGCACGATCTTGCTGAGAATGGCGCTTTCGCCCGCGCCCAGCTCCCGCAGCTCGTGGTAGGAGAAGTCAACCCCAAAGTCAGCCCAGCGGTCCGCTTCGCGATAAACGCCCGCCCAAATCTGATCATAGAAATAGCGAATTTCGCGAGGGATGCAAACCGCGATACGAATCTTGCCTTTTCTGCCCGCCAGAGCTCGCGCGGCCAAGTTGGGACGGTATCCCAGAGTTTGTGCCGCTCGAATCACGCGCTGCCGGGTATTCTCGCTGATGCCAGCTCGGTCGTGAAGTGCCCGATCCACAGTGCCGATGGAAACCCCAGCGGCCTTCGCAATTTCGTGAATACCCGCCCGCTCAGCCATAACTTAGAACATCCATTTCCTGCCGAATCAAACTCACTGTACTTTCACCTCAAGCGTAACCGCCCGCAAGTCAGAGGAACTCGGCCCCACCATCAACTGAAAACGGCCCGGTTCGACCACGCGCTTCATCTCGCGATTGTAGAACGCCAGCTTTTGCGGTGTGACGGTGAACTCCACGGTTCGAGACTCGCCCGGCTTCAAGGTGATTCGTTGAAAGTCTCGCAACTCCTTGAGCGGCCGCGTTACCGAGCTTACCTCGTCGTGAATGTAAAGCTGGGCAATCTCGTCGCCTTGCCTCATCCCCGTATTAGTCACCTTCACCAACACCTTCGCCCTGTCGCCCGGCTGAATCGTTGCCGGTTCCACTCGTACGTCGCTGTAGGCAAACGTCGTGTAGCTCAAACCGGAGCCGAAAGGGAAAAGTGGGTCTTTATTAGCGAAGATGTAACCCCGCTTTGCGGAGGGCTTTTGATAGTAGTAGTCGGGAAGCTGTCCCACTGAGCGTGGAACAGTAATTGGCAGTTTACCGCCGGGGTTATAGTCGCCAAACAACACATCGGCGAGTGCGGTGCCGCCTTCCTGGCCCAGGTACCAGCCATCCAGGATCGCACTTATATTCTCAGCGATATAGTTGATCGAGTTTGGCCGACCGTGAATGAGCACAACAATAGTCGGAGTCCCGGTGGCCAACACTTGACGCACCAGTTCATCCTGTCTGCCCAGTAAGTCAAGGCTGTCGCGGTCACCCATATGCGTGTTGGACCAGGCTTCCCGTGACGTTGTCTCGTTCTCTCCGACCACGATAATGGCGGCATCCGCACCCTTGGCTACGCGAACAGCCTCGGCAAGTCGCGGCTCATCAAGCTTGGGATCCGCTAGAATCGCAACGTCAGAGTTCCAATCCGGCTTGTTCTCTGTGATGCGGCACCCTTCGGCGTAAACCACCTTATCCATGCCCAGCTTGTTCTTAATGCCCTGCAAAATACTCACACCGCGCCCGGGGTCATCGCTGTAACCGCCTAGATGTAAGTCCCCTGCATTCGGCCCTAACACAGCGATGCGCCTGATCTTGTTCTTGTCCAGCGGAAGCAGGTGATTCTGATTTTTAAGTAAGATGATCGCCTCATGCGCCGCCCGCAGCGCCAGCGCCTGATGCTCGGCACTATTGGTAACAGCCACCGCCTTTGCCGGATCCACCAATGGGTTGTCGAACAGACCCAGCTGGAATTTCGCCCGCAACACGCGCGCCACGGCGGTGTCGAGCAGGTCAGTCGAAATCGCACCAGACTTGATCTGCTGCGGAAGAGTAAAGAATGCAACTGCACCCGGAAGCTCTACATCTACGCCTGCCGTAAGGGCTTGCCGCGCGGCGTCCTCATTGTTAGCTGCTACGCGATGAATGTCGATCAGATCAGTGACCGCAAAATAGTCCGATACCACAAAGCCGTCAAAGCCCCACTCCTTGCGCAAGATTCCGTTGATGAGCGGCCCATTCGTATGCGAAGGCACGCCATCAATCTCGTTGTAAGAGGGCATGATGCTTTGCAGGTGTGCTTCTTTCACGACCGCCTCGAATGGCGCAAGAAAATATTCGCGAATCACGCGCTCAGAGTAGTTGCCCGGTGCGATGTTGGTGCCGCCTTCCGGCTGGCCATGCACGGCAAAATGCTTGCCGGTCGAAATTACGTGTTCGCCATCAATGCCGGGATTGTTGCCCTGCAACCCTGACACCGCTGCCACGCCCATGCGCGAGACCAGATACGGATCTTCGCCATAAGTTTCTTCTGTGCGGCCCCAACGTGGCTCACGTGCCAAATCTAGATCAGGCATCAGGCACTGGTGCGCACCACGCGCGCGCACTTCCGCAGCCACGGCCGCGAAAATTTCATGGTTCAGCGCTGGGTCCCAAGTAGAAGCCAGCCCAATCGGGATGGGAAAGTGCGTGCCCTTGGGCGCGGCGTGGCCGTGTAAACACTCTTCGTGGAACATCACGGGAATGCCAAGCCGGGTATGTTCCATCATCCATTTCTGCATGGTGTTGGTGAACTCGGCCATCTCGCGAGGGCCGCGATTTTCGCTGGGTCGCGACATCTGCCCGAGGCCGTTGGAGATTGCTGCGGCGGCCCTCTCGGGCAAGAATTCGCCTTTCAGCCCTACAAACATCTTGGCCTGCGCCTCAGGAGAAAGCTGCGCCCGGTTCTGCCATGTGCCTTGCAGTTGCGCCACTTTTTCGTCCACCGTCATGCGCCCCAGCAAATCCTTTATGCGCTCTTCCACTGGTCGGCTTGCATCCTTGTAGGCTGGCCTTTCCTGCGTGACCGAAAACCCGACGCAGGCAACTGTACTTGCAATCAAGACTGCTATGAAACGCAAGCGAAAGTGGTAGAACATGAAATCTCCAGAAGTTCTTTTGCGGCAGGATTGGCTTCGTGTGGTACTATACCACCGACGTTAACGTACACGTCAAGTGAATTCGTGGAGACTTGCCATGTTGGCACTGGGTATTGATGTCGGCACCAGCGGTACTCGCGCCATTCTGATGGACGAAAGCGGACGCATCGTCGCTGCGTCCACGGAAGAACATGCTCCTTTTGCATCACCGCAGGTTGGCTGGGCGGAACAGCATCCCGAAGACTGGTGGCGCGCCACTCGCATGGCTGTACGCGGCGCCTTGGACACCGCCTCTACTTCTCCGGCTCAAGTTGCTTGCGTCGGCTTCTCTGGCCAAATGCACGGTGCCGTGATGCTCGACGCGAGCGGCGCGGTAGTGCGGCCTGCCTTGATCTGGTGTGACCAGCGTACGCAAGCCCAGTGCGACCAACTGACCGAGAAGATTGGCGCGGAGCGGCTGATTCAACTCACCTGCAATCCCGCGCTCACCAACTTCACATTGACGAAGCTGATGTGGGTTCGTGAAAACGAACCCGAGTTGTGGGCGCGCGTGCGCCACATCATGCTGCCCAAGGACTATGTACGCTTCCGCCTCACCGGCGAACACGCGATTGACATGGCCGACGCCTCGGGCACACTCATGCTGGACGTAGCCAACCGCAAGTGGTCCCAGGAGATTCTGGCAGCCACAGGCATCGAAGAGCGCATTTTACCTGCACTATTTGAGTCTCCCGACGTGTGCGGCAAACTTTCGGCGGAAGGTGCGGCGGCGTGCGGACTGGTGGCCGGAACGCCAGTGGTGGCAGGTGCAGGCGACCAGGCCGCTGGCGCAGTCGGCATGGGCATCGTTCGCTCCGGCTCGGTCAGCGCCACCATCGGAACTTCAGGAGTGGTGTTCGCGGCAACAGATCGTCCCGCGCTCGATCCGCGCGGAAGATTGCACACCTTCTGCCACGCCATCCCCGGGGTGTGGCACGTGATGGGCGTAACTCAAGCTGCGGGCCTTTCCTTGCGCTGGTTCCGCGACCAGTTCGGCGCTAGCGTAGACGATGGCCGCGACCCCTATGTACGCTTGAGCGACGAAGCTGCGAAGGTGCCTCCCGGCTGCGAAGGCATGTTGTGGGCTCCGTACCTGATGGGTGAGCGCACACCGCATCTTGACCCGGAAGCACGCGGTGCGCTCACTGGCATCACAGCCTCGCACACGCGTGCTCATGTGGTTCGCGCCATTATGGAAGGCGTCGTCTTCAGTCTGCGCGATACGTTTTCCATCTTTGCGGAGATGCAAGTTCCGGTGAACTCCATACGCTTGGGCGGAGGCGGCGCTAGGTCAGCGCTGTGGCGGCAAATTCAAGCCGACGTGTACGCACACGAAGTTGAAATCGTGGAAGCGGAAGAAGGGGCAGCCTACGGTGCAGCCATCCTCGCCGGAGTCGGCGCAGGCATGTGGAGTAGCGTGGCTGAAGCCTGTGACTCCACCGTGCGTGTGGCGAGCCGAGTTGCTCCAGATGCGAACTCGGTCTCTGCCATGGGTGCAAGCTACGCCAGTTTCCGCCGGATGTATCCGGCGCTGCGCAGCATCACGCACGGTTAAAGGGGCAAAGAAATAGGCGCTGCCAAGATGCCGGCAGCGCCTATTCTCGGCTCATTTTCTGTGCCGCTACTTCGCTGGCGGCTCAGTCATCTCCATTGCCCACACAGACAGCGGACGCATGTACATGGAAGCCCGGTAGTTGCCATCCACGTCATACGCCTCCGGAGTGCGGAACCAGAAGCCCTTCTTCTCGTATACAACGTTGTAAACACCCCACGCGGTGTGGAAGCCCTCTTCCTTCATGCCATCGTGCAACATCAAGGCGGCCACGCTGAATGTAGTGCCAGTCCACACTTCACGCACTTGTTGATTGCCTTGGCGCACAATCAACTTGCCGTCGGTCGTCATGCCGTTGACTGCACCCATGGCACCGCCGCCAAACTTCATCACGTTGAAGTCGTACACCTTATGCAGAGCCTTTAGTTGGGCGTCGCGCGGCACCAGATCGCCAAGACCTGTAAGGCTTGCATACCATTGCCCGCAGAGTTGATCGGCCTGAATGTTGTCCTTGTACTCGCTGGAAATGTCGTAGCGGAAGAACTCACCATTCCACAGCTTCTGCATATAGCTGGCCTGCGCTTTGGCGAATAGCGCATGATATTCCGCCTCGGCTGGCTGGTCGCCGAGAATTTTCGCGGTCTCTTCGGAAGCACGCAACGCCGCCAGCCACAATCCACTGGAGTAAGCGCTCTCGCCCTTCACCACCCACTCGTCGTACGTCTGGTCAGGATAGCCGTCGTTCTCCGGCAACCCGTCGCCATTGCGGTCGTACTGCTTCATATATTCCATGGCGAGCTTCATCGCACTCCACGAGCTTTCGAGGAAGGCACGATCTTTGCGGCCAGTGAGTACGTAGTCGCGATACACCATCAGTACGTATTTGGTGTTCAGGTCCTTCCAGCCGTTGGTGTCTTGCCAACTGAACTGGTTGGCCCGTATAAACGGATCTTCGCGCGGTACGCCAAGATCGTGCGGCACCACGCCCCGAGCTTTGCGGATACGGAACTCTTCGTGCCCGGACTGGAGGCTCTTCCAAATCCACAAATACTTGCTTGTGTCTTCTTCGGGGACGGTCTTGGTGAACTGGCGCAATTGCTGCTTGTCCAGCTCGGGCCAGAACTTGATCAGCGGCATCGAGCCGTAGAAGAGCACGTCGAGTGTGGAGTAAAACGGGTAGTCGAAGCACTCCATGAATCCAAAGGTGTGTGGGGTTTTGGGGTCGGAATCCACCGGACGCCCCCACCACGAACCACCATCGGCCAGCGCGTAGAGTTCGTTGAACAACATGCCGCGGTACCATGCGGGTTTGCTTTCATCGTTTGCCCATGGCGCTTGCCACTTGTCTACGGTGGCGCTCCATGAGTCAGCGCTCGCAAGAGCCTCACGAGCAATGTCGGTGGCATGTGTGCCACTCGTGCCAAAGAAATCGGTGTAGTGCCTGAACCATTTGCGGCCACTGCCCGTGGAAACCACTGGCATGTCCCACGCAATCACCATGGGAATGACGCGCTTCTCGCCCGGCTGCAGCGTGAACTTGACAGCAATCGCCGAGCCCAACGACTCGCCGCTGCTGACCCAGGCGCGCTTGCTGTTGTTTAGCGCACCGTTGGCGGCAAATGGCTTCCAGATTTCGCTGCCGTCGTTATCGGGCAAATAGGTTGTCTGGTATGAAACCTCCACGCCAGGTGACTCCAGCGACGCAATGACGAACTGGCCGTCCCACTCATCCCGCACATCGCCATCGCGATTGCGATCCATGAGTACACCTACCATTTTGCCTGCTGCGGTGGCCTGCTCGAAGGCCTGGTTGTGGTTGCCTTCGTCGCTATGGTCATCCATGTTGCGGGAAAAGCTGCGGAACCAGCCCAGCATATTGGTCCACGAGAGCAACACCGAAACGGTTACTGGCTTGTTGGTTGGGTTTTCCGCGTGCCAGCGGTACACAGCGACGGGGTAGCTTGATTCTTTGTAGTTGTCGGGCAATATCGGCGAAAACTGCTCCAGTGTCACATGTGCTGGAAACTTGTTCCACGTGTAATCGAACCAGGACTTTGGATACAGCGCGGCATAATCCCCCGCCCCTACCGGGTAGTCCCACTTCCACGAGCTGAGCTGGCCTTGTGCAGGATGATCTGCGGAGAGCACCTGCGCCACCGGCGCACCGCCTTGTTGCTGCTGGAACATGGCAAACTGGTTCGCATAGACGGTTTGATACTTATGTACGCCACCCTTCAGATGCCAGCGCGAAAAATCTCCGCGATAGCTCCGCGAGAATGTACCTGCACCGAATCCGCCCACTGGAGCACCTTGATAGTAGCCGTCATCCACGTGCTGCGGCTCCAGCCCCGCCTTCTTGGTTCCGGCATTCTGCAAGGGCTGCCCAATCGGACGCCGCCATGCCACCTTCGGGATGCCATTACCACCATCGAATGCCCAACCGGCACTCGCCATCAAGAACCACAAGCTCATCGCCAACGCGACACTGCGCAATCTCATCATCCCTCCCGGGTTATTTCGCGGACGCGACCCTCTGGCAGTGCATCTGACGGCACTTTTAGCGAAGGATCACCGAGGTGGATGCTATTACAAAATCGTTATTCTTGTAAAGAAAATTGATTTTTTGGTGCTAAGCTGAGTTGTCAGGCCGCGTCGGCGGAGTCTCACTCTTCAAGGAGAATTTCGACTATAATTCGCCCTGTCGAGACCCCCATGCCAGCTTTTCGTCTTCTCTCCGTTACTTTCGCTCTTGCGGTCTTCGTGTGTGGCCATTCCTTCGCGCAGGCCACACCTGCTGTCACCCATCCTCCGTTGCCGCATTTTGAGGATATTGCCAGGTCCGCTGGTATCACCACCTCGCATATTTCATCCCCCGAAATGCGTTACATCGTGGAATCCATGAGTGGCGGCGCGGGGGTCATTGACTGCGACAACGACGGTAAGTTGGAGATCGTTGTAGTGAATGGCTCAACCGTGGATCGCTTTCGCAGCAGCGGCGGCGATCCATTGATCACCCTTTACCATCAGACCGCCACTCCCGACGGTAGCCTCAAATTCACCGACATCACCAAGTCCGCTGGTCTTACACGTAAGGGTTGGGGTATGGGCATCTCCGTCACCGATTACGATGACGACGGCCTACCTGACATCTACGTCACTGGTTATGGTGGCAACGCGCTTTATCACAATCTGGGCAACTGCAAGTTTGAAGATGTTACTGACAGAGCTGGCGTCGCCGTAGGTGGCTTCTCCACCGGCTCGGCGTGGCTCGACTTCGACCATGACGGTAAGCTCGATCTATTCGTCTCTCGCTATGTGCGAGTAGATATGGGCAAGCTGCCAGAGCTCGGCAGCAACGAAAAATTTTGCCGCTATAAAGGCATTCTGGTGCAGTGCGGCCCCTGGGGGATGCCCGGCGAAAGCGACTTTCTGTTCCGCAACAAGGGCGACGGCACATTTGAGGATGTTTCCAAAAAGGCAGGCGTGGACGACCCTAACCACTACTACGGCCTAGGCGTGGTAGTTGGTGATTATGACAACGACGGCTGGCCCGACATTTACGTTGCCAATGATGCCGGACCAAATTATCTCTACCGCAACAAGCATGACGGCACCTTCGAGGAGACTGGACTGCTAGGCGGAGCCGACTTGAGCGGCGACGGGCAGGAACAAGGCTCCATGGGCGTGGACTGGGGCGACTACCTCAACGAAGGCAAGCTTGCCGTCGTTGTCACCAATTTTGTGGATCAGTCCGACACAATTTACCGCAATCTGGGCCCGCAGGGTTTCGGCGACGTCACCTGGCGCTCGCGTATTGCGCAACCCAGCAAACCCTACGTGGGTTGGGGCACATCATTTTTCGACATGGATAACGACGGCTGGCTAGACTTTCTAGTGGTCAACGGGCACGTGTATCCGCAGGTGGACGCCATTGCTGGTGAAGCTCATTACAAGCAAAATATGCTGCTGTTTCGCAGTCAGCGGGACGGAACGTTTGAAGAAGTAGCCGCCGGTGCTGGCCTGAACAGCATTCCCGTGGAGTCGCGGCGCGGCGCGGCGTTTGGAGACCTGAACAACGATGGCTGTGTGGACGTGGTGATTCTGAACGTAGGAGCTCCGCCCAGCGTGTTGCTGAATCACTGCGGCGACAATCATCGGGTGCTGCTCAAGCTGGCCGGGGCCAAGGCGAACAAGCTCGCCATCGGCGCCCGTGTGACGGTCAAGTCCGGTAGCGTGACCCAGATGCGCGAGGTCCGTAGCGGCGGCAGCTACCTTTCGCAGAATGACGTGCGTCTGCATTTTGGCCTGGGCAGCGAAACCAAGATCACCGAAATGCAGATTCGCTGGCCCGATGGCCAGGTGGAAACACTGAAAGAGATCCCAGCGGATTTTCTTTACACCATCGTCGAGGGCGGCGGGATAAAAGAGAAAACTGCACTGGCTTCCCCACCCAAATAGCCACGCTCCGACAGCTACATCGGCGGATGCACATCATCCGCCGTGGAATTCTGCTCCCGATGCTGCTCCGTGCGCAACCGTTTAGAGACTTGCGCTTGTTCTTGGGATGCGGAATCCTTCCCCAGACGTTTGTAAACCAAGCTGAGTTGATAGTGAACTTCCGGATTCTTGGGCACCAGAGCAGCCGCACGTTCCAGCAGTACGGCTGCGGAGGCGTTGTCGCCAGACTCCAAGTCGAGCTTGCCCAGCGCGATCAGCGACGGCGCGTGAGGCTCTGGTGCAACCGCATTCTTCTGTAGCAACACGCGGGCTGCATCTGGCTTATTCTGCGCAAGGTACACTTCCGCCAGTTGATAGACTGCTTCGGTTTGCACCCCATCCAAAGCCACGCTGCGTGACAAGTGTGTCTCTGCATTGCCAAAATTCCTTGTCTCCCGGTAGGCAGTGCCTAGCGCGAGCTCTGCCCGCGCATCATCAGGCTTGGTTTCGAGGTAATGAGTGAAGACCTTAATCGCAGCCTGAAAGCTGCCAACCGACAAAAATGCTGCCCCTGCAAGATAAACGTCGTCCGCATTATCGGGACTGAGTTGATACAGGCGGCTCGCCGACTTTCGCGCCAAGTCAGCCCGTTGGGTACGCAGCGCGGCAGCCACTGTTTGCCGCAACACAGCTACTGAGTCCGGCGCAAGCGTAGCTGCACGCTCCAGTAGTAGCATTGCCTGTGCGGTGTCACCCTGCCGCAGCAGCAGCCCACCGAGCGACGCCAGCACCTCTGCATCATCAGGACTCAGCGCTGCCGCACGACGATAGTCTCGCAAGGCGACCGCGAGATGATTCTGCTGTTCCGCAGCCAGCCCCGCTAAGAACCAGCCCCGCCCGGGTGTGTGGGCACGTCGCAGGGTCCCCGCCAATGCAGCCTCTGCCAGCACTGGCTGATGCGCATCGAGGAACACTTGTGCTAGATCCAGCGCGGACACCTGATTCGGAGCCGCCTGAACCAATGTAACCAACTTCTTGGCTTCGTCCGATTTCCCGGACGCAAGCAGGCAGGCTGCCTGAATCGGGATGGCCGATACTGGAAGTTGTGCTTTTGGCGAATGCGCCGAAAGTGCCACGAGTGTTGCCAACGCTTCCGTACACCTGCCTTGCTCACGATAGAGTGCGGCGAGGGCCACAGAATAGCCCGGATTCGCGGGATCCAGTTGAACTGCGAAAGCCCACTCTGTTATTGCATCAGCACCCTTGCCTTGGGCCATCCTCGCCTGCGCTAGACCTGCATGAGTCTCCGCGGCAATGTCTGGCGTAACAGCGGAATGCCCTGCAGCAAAGCTGGTAATTCCCAGGAAGAGCGATTCTGCTTCTGCGAAACGCTGTTGCCGCAAGCGCACTTCGCCCAACAGCAGCAATGCTTCGGCGTCGTTTTGATTCGCTTTGAGCGCTTGCCACAACTCTGGCTCGGCTGCATCTACGTTACCGGCGGTGAGCAGGCGGCGAGCTTTGGCATATGGCGAGTCTGCGGCAGGGTGCGGTGGTTGTGCTGAGATGGGCACGCCGCTGAGCAGCGCCAAGCTCAGGCAGAGGCGGGTGAGTGCGCGCAATCTACTTCGCTGCATCATCCGTCCGCCCCCGGCTCTTGGCCTTTAGAGCCTCATACAGCTTGAGTTCCACCACCGCATCGTCCTGCCTGCCCGCCCGGCGATACGCCAGCCCCAACTGGTAGTGCACGTGGCTCTCCTCTGGAGAGAGCTTGGCCGCCGTCTCCAGATTCTTCAAGGCATCGGGAAGATTCTCCTGTTCCAGTTGCAGCTTACCCAACTGGTAATAGGCGTCCGCGTAACGCGGCGCCGCCTGAATCACTTCGTTCAACAAGCGTGTAGCTTCTTCCTTTTTCTGGTCATCGAGCAGTGCCAGCCCTAAGTGGTAGCGCGCGGAAACACTTTGCGGATCAAGTTGCAACTCGGCGCGGAACTGCTCCTCCGCCTCCGCTAGCCTCCCCTTGCGCAGCAGCAGCAAGCCGTACTGAAAGTGTGCCTGTTTTCTTTGCGGATCAATCGCAGACGTCTTCTGGAACTCTTGGGCAGCCGACTCCACATCACCTTGGTCGGCATACGCCTGCCCCAGCAGCAGATGGATTCCGGCCGAGTTCGGACTCACCGCCGCTGCGCGTTGCAGCAACTCCACCCCTTTCGGCACTTCCCCAGTTTTGATCAGAGAAACTCCGTACGCATAGAGTTGCGCCGGATCAGACTCCAAAGTCGAGGCAATCGGCTGGAACGCCCGCACAGCGTCAGCATACTTTTCGGTAACAAAGTAGCTGGTCGCGAGGCGGCTCTGCGCGCGCGAGTCCCCCGGATTCTGCTGCAGGTATTTCGCCAGTGCTGGAATCGCTTCTTCGTAGTTCTCCGCCAAAAATGCAGCGGTGCCCCAGTTGCGAGGCAGAGTTTCCGGCTCTGGAGTCCACTTCGAGGCCCGGCGGAACTCCGCCAGCGCTGCACTGAAGTCGCTCCGCTGGGCAGCAATCACTCCGAGATTGTTGTAGGCCTCGGCGATCATGCCTCCCACCTGCTGCAAGTACTGCTGCGCTACGGCGGTGTCCGCTTCTGTCCGAGCGGACGGCGCGGTGTTGATCTGTCTCGCGTCTACCCCGCCCGCTACCACCACTGGTGGAGCCGCAATCTTCAACCCCGGATGCTCGCGCGCATCGCTCACTGTCTTGACCGCGAGGTTACGCAGACGTTCGTATTCCTTCAGCTCGGTGGTTCCCGCCTCACGATCACCCTTAGCCACCATCAGGCGTCCCAGTAGGTAGTGAGCACGGCTGATCTGGTAGTTGTTGCGGGCTGGGTCAGGCGTCAGCCGGATCGCCTCCCTTAGCGCCTGCTCGGCGTCCGACGCCCTGCCAGCATCCACGTAAAGCTGCCCCAGATAGATCAACGGATCGGGGCTCTTGCGGTCGAGTTCCGCCGCCGCCTTCAGATGCCCCTCCGCTGCCTCGGTGTTCTTCTCCTGCGAGTTGATGTACCCCAGCAGAAACTGACTCTGAAAATCCGTGGGATTCACCGTGAGTTCTAGTTCCAGCTCCAGCTTGGCGGCTGGAAAGCCTGCCTCATCAAGCCGGTTGAGCGCAATCAATCCCAGAAAATAGTGCGCCTTGGGCAGCTTGAGATCGAGCGTCAGCGCCTTCTGAAACTGATGAACCGCTTCGTCGGGATAGCCGGACGAATAGTAGGCAAAGCCAAACATGGTGTAAAGCTGCGGCACTGCCCCAGCACTGGCCAGCAGGGCATCAAACACCGCCTGCGCCTTGCCAGTCTCCTTGCTCTTCAGGTAAGCCACGCCCAAGGTGTAGGCTGCGTCAAAATCAGGAAGGAGCACCGCAGCCTGCTCCAGATGCTGCACCGCGCCAGGCAGGTCCCCCAGAGCGAACAGGGCTTTGCCCAGAACATGATGAGCCCGGCCACTGTTCGGATCAGCCTTGAGCGCGGCTTCCGCCTCTGTCTTGGCTGCTTCGAATTGCTCGCGCCGCAACAGAAGAATCGCGCGGTCCGAATGCGATGCCGCATTCTCTGGCTGCATACGAATGGATTCGGTCAGAGCCTCGTCAGCTGCGGCAAGATCGCCCTGATTCAGGTGGATGTTCCCGACTCGATCCAGTGCTTCGCCAAGCATAGCGTGGTACTCGGACTCGGCCTTGGCAAAGTCTCCGGTGAGTTGATAAGTCTGGGCAGCTTGATAGTGCAATGGCACAGGATCGGCAGGGGGCGCGAACGCCACAGCGGCAGCGCTCACCGTGAGCCACAGCAGGCAGCAACCGGCACGAATTGCCAGTTTCCAATCGTGAGTCGAAACATATCCGTAACGATGCTGCATGGGTTTAATGCTCGATGCTGGTGACACTGCAAGTCAAGCCAGTCGCAGGCTTGGGTTTTGTGCGAAAAAAAGTGAGGCTTGGACAAGCCAAGCCTCACAGGAGCCGAGACGCCAGGTACGTCCGGTTAGAAGGAAATCTTTAACGCATACTGAATTTCACGCGGCCCACGCGTCAGGCTCGATTGCCCAAAGTTGTTTTGGACGCCCGTTGCAGGATTCCACAGTATCGTGTTATTTCCGGTACAGCCTGGAGCCGCGGCAGCAGCACCAGCGCACACCCCACCAGTTCCATTGGACAGATTGTTATTAATCTTATCCGCACGGAACTGCGTCTTGTTGAACAGGTTGAAGAATTCCAAGCGGAACTGAGCTTTGACGCGCTCACTTACCTTGAAATTCTTGTAGAGCGAACCATCCGTCTGGGCAATTCCCGGTCCACGGCAATTGCCGCGTCCCTCGCTGCCTTGCGTGCCGATGTTAAACCCATTCAACGTAAAAGCGGCAGCGTTGAATATCTGCTCTTTAGCAACAGTGCCGCTGGCTTGGCACGAAACCCCTGTGACCAGGTTAGGCCGAGAATTGTTCCCATAGCCGGTCCCGTTGTAGCCACCGCTCAAGCCAGAGAGAACGAAGGGCTTGTTAGCATCAGCCGGGTTGGGTATCGTAAGGCCGCCCGGATTCGTACCCGAAAAAACTGTGGCGTTAGGACCGCTGGCATAGCTTAGGATGCCAGCTGCTTCCCAACCTCCGAACAGGGCACGCACACCACGGCTTGAACCTTTAAGTTCAGGAGCGTTGTAAACGATGTTCGACGAGAAGACATGCGGCCGGTTGATGAGTGTCGGGCCGTAGTCCAGGTTCGGGTTTTGTAGATCGGAGATTGCTGAATCCGCGCTGATGTCGCCCGAATTGGTAATGTCCGAGTTCGATAGTGACTTGGAGAAGGTATAGGCAAACTGTGCGTCAACCTTCCGTACCTTGGTCCGGAACAATGCTTGTAGCGAATCGTAACGCGACTTACCGTTCCAGACTTCGTAAGTGATTTGACTCCAGTTGCCGGCCCCGAAAGGCCGATTGGCGTTGGACCCTGTTTGAGCGAATGCAACCCGATTCGCGGTAGGTACTTCATTGATGTCTCCAAAGCGCACTAAGTCGTAGCCATATCCGCCAACGTAGGCAAGTTCCAGCTTGGTGTCTTTCGCAATCTCGCGCTCCACAGTGAAGTTGTACTGCCAGGAAGCTGGCAGATCGTCACTCGGGTCAATGCCACGGCCGGGCGCTCCAGAAGACTGTAGAGTCCCATTGCCGGGTGCTGCGTCCAAGGTGCGGCTACCGCCTACGCTCAGCGCGAAAGGAGGGTTGGTAACGCGGTTCAAAGGACCATTTAAGCGCTCCCGCTGGAAGAATTCGCCTACGCCAGCGCGGATCGAGGTGGTGCCTTTGCCAAACGGATCCCACGCGATGCCGAAGCGGGGTGCGAAGGCTTTGTAGTCATTCTTCTTAAGCGCGCTGTTGGGCCCGTTCGTACCCGCTCCAAAGCCAGCTGCCTGGCAGAACGTTGCTCCTGGAACAACCAACAGGCCGTTGCAGGAATCAGTACGCGTCGGATCGTAAGCACCTGGATAGAACGATGCAATCTTGTTGGAAGCGTCCGTAGGTTGATACAGCAGCGAGTAGCGGATGCCGTATTCGACGGTCAGGTTGCGCCGCACCTTGAAGTTGTCACCGAAGTAGAGTTCGGCGTCCTTCCAGCGAACCTGCGCCGGTGGTTCGCGCTGCGTCTCACCGAAGCCCCACTGCGTCCCCGCCAGTAGCAAGTCGGCGAAGCGGTTGCCAGAAGTGGCGATCGGATTTGCGCTCGTATTGCCCGGACCGCCCGAACTTCCCCAGAACGCCGGAGCTTCCGCTTCAGACGTACCACCGGACAACTCGTTCTTCTGGTTGGCGGCGAATAGGAAACCGAGCTTGAAGGTGTGTTTGCCCTTCACCTTGGAGAAATCATCGCGGAAGCTATAAAGCGCTTCGTTGTTATGCCAAGGGGCCAAGGTCCACAAGCTATCGCTCTGGTAGGGCTGTACGCCGCCCCAGAAGACTGGCGGTGCAGCACCTGCCCCACCGGTCTTATCCGAGGTGGGGAAGTAGGTAGGCACGGCCGCAGTGATCTGCGCGCCAAGGCCCGGATTGGAACCGCCGCGGACTGCGGTGATCTTGTTGTAACCGTAAGAGAATTGGAAGTCGTTCACTGCCGTGGAGCCAATCTGTGTGCTCAGCTTGATCGCCATGTTGCGCGAAGGCTGCGTCCAGCTCGATTCGATCGCTGGGTACACATCATCGCCCCAGAGACCAAGGCTGTTAGGAGCCGGGTTGACCCAGGAGTCTTGGGTGTAGCGCACCAGCAGGCTGTTAGCGTGGTTGAGCTTGAAGTCAACACGGGCATTCTCTTGGCGCCAATTCACTGTGCTAGCCAGCGATTGCGCCCAGTTGTTGCAGTCAGTGGGGTTGGCAACGTTGGGGTCAGGGAATTCCTGGGCAATCAGCGCGCCTGCTGCAGAAATATTCCCAGTAGGAATCACTTTGGTACCAGCTGCCAAAGTGGGGAAGGAGGGCGAACTGCCATCGCATCCATTCGCGCGCAGGTTGCTGAAGTCGCCCGCGCGGATCGCCGCCGTGGGTACACTGGCGCGACGGGTTTGGCCGCGCTTTTCGCGGTTCCACTCTTCGTTCCAGAAGAAGAAAATCTTGTCCTTCTTAATGGGTCCGCTAAGGTTATATCCGAAGTCGTTGCGGCGCAGCACGTCTTTCTTGCCATTCCGCGCGGCAAAAAATTCGCTCGCATTTAACGCATCGTTACGGCCAAAGTAGTAGGCCGTTCCGTGGAACTGGTTGCCGCCGCCCCGGGTAACGATGCTAACTACGCCGCCCGCTGCCTGGCCGTATTCCGGACCGTAGCTGTTGCGCAGAATCTTAAATTCAGCGATCGCATCCACCGACGGATAAATCAGAATCGTACGGTTCGAGCCCACATCATTGTTGTTGGCGCCATCCACCAGGAACAGGTTGTTCGTGGTGTTGTTGCCGTTCACCGAGAAGTCCACGCCTGCTTCCAAGCCCTTGTGCTTGGAGTCGAAGTTGGAAGCGGCCGAGACACCGGGCATCAACTGCGTCAACTGCACAAAGCTACGTCCATTGAGCGGTAGTTCGCGTACCTGCTGGCCTTCTACTACGTTACCAACGGTGCCGCTCGTGGTTTCCACCTGAATCGGATTGGCTTCCACAGTCATGATTTCCGTGGCCGCGCCGGGCTGCATCTTGGTGTTCACTACAGCAATGCTGGCGACGTGTAGCTCCACGTTTTTCACCAGCGATTCGCGGAATCCTGCCGACGTGACCTTCAGGTCATAGGTCGCAGGATCCAGTTCGGGAAGTACAAATTCGCCTTGCCCGCCAGCCACTGCGTCGCGAGTCGCACCAGTGGAGTTGTTGATCGCCGTGATTTTGGCCCCAGGAACCACAGCGCCGGTTTGATCCGTGACTGTGCCTTGTATGGTGCCCGTGGATTTTTGTGCTGCCAGCGGCAGTGCCGCCAGTACGCACAGCAATAGCGTTATTACCCTCACTCGCATCGGGAAAGTGCCTCCATGCAATATCGATTTTCTTGGTTCAGAATAACGATTTTGCTGTTATGGTATCGGGGAGTATTAACAAACACATGGGGGGGCTTGTCAAGAAAAAAATTTGCCGTATCGAAAGATTGGCGCTGCCCAAAGTCATCATCAGTTAAATTGTGAAGTGGATATTCCAAAAGTAATAGAAGCGGCTGGCGAAATCTGTAAAAAGCCATAGTTGTCGAGGCCTCCGGCTTCGTTCTGGCTTGCGCTACAATTCGAGGTAGACCTAGTGGGAGAAATGGCACCAAAAAAGCCGAAGCGCGTCAAACTTAACGGCACCGTCACACTAAAGTCGGTCGCCTCTCACGTGGGCCTTACCGCGGGAACTGTCTCTGCGGTGTTGAATGATTCCCCTGCCGCGAAGTCCATCCCCGACGCCACCAAGACCCGTATTCTATCGGCCGCTCGGGAGCTCAACTATCGGCCCAATTTCTTTGCCCGCACGCTCCGCAACAAGCGCACCTTTACCATCGGCGTGATCGCGGAAGAGATCGGCGATGCCTATGGTTCGATGGTGATCAGCGGCGTCGAGCGCTATCTCCGCTCACAAAATTATTTTTTCCTCACTGTGATTCATCGCCATGACCCGGCCTTAGTCATCAAGTACTCCCAAATGTTGATAGAACGCGGCGTGGAAGGCTTCATTGCGGTGGATACGCTCCTGCATGAGCCTCCTGGCATTCCAACGGTTGCAGTAGCGGGTCATCGCCGTCTTGAAGGGGTTACCAATATTGTTCTCGACCACATGCACGCGGCGCGGCTGGCGCTCCAGCACCTGGTGGATTTGGGGCATCGTCAGATCGGGTTCTTGCGCGGCCAAAAGTTCAGTTCCGACTCAAAGGATCGCTGGGAAGCGATTCTCGCCACCTGCGCCGAACTGGGCATCACCGTGCCGGCAAGCTCGGTGGTGGAAATGGATCGCGACGATGCCTCGCCTGAAATGGGCTATGACTTCACCAAACAGCTGATGGCGAAGGCCAAAAATCTGACCGCCATATTCGCGTACAACGACATCGCGGCAGTAGGCGCGATTCGCGCGCTCCGTGAGCTTGGCAAACGCGTACCCGAGGATGTCTCGGTTGTCGGCTTTGACGATATTCGCGACGCCGCCTACCACAATCCGAGTCTGACTACGGTACGGCAACCTCTCGGAAAGATGGGCGAGATCGCGGCGCAGACCTTGCTGGACCGAATCGAAGATCGTGCCCCGTTTACGCCGCAAATTGCCATCGAGCCTCTGCTGGTGATTCGCGAGTCTACCAGCCGGGCGCATCAGCTTACGAGTCGTCCGTGAGCCCCATGGTCTGCCCGCGCATCTTCCGGGATCCGCATCGCAGGCGCTTGGGTTTCCTGCTGCGGTCGCTGAGCGCGGTGGGCTTTGTATTCTTGATGTCGTCTTCGCTGACAGCGCAACAGCATTCCCTGCCGCTTGACCAGACCAGCACGGAGGAACGAGTTCGGCAGCCGGGCTGGTGGCCCACCAAGCGCTTGCCATCGAACCAGGGGTTTGTAGGTGCGGGGGCTTGCCAGAAGTGTCACACCTCAATCGCGGAGCAAGCCTCCACTCCCATGGCGCGCACCATGATGCCTGCTCGCGATTCCGCGATCGTCACTAATCACGCTGGCAAACCATTCTCCGTCGGGCCGTACACCTACCAACTGACGCAAAGCACTAGCGGGCCAAATCTCTCCATCAGCAGCGCGGGGCAAACCTTGAACGCGCCGCTCGACTGGGCGTTCGGGTTTGGCACCATCGGACAAAGCTTTCTCTATCAGCGCCAGGGTCAAACGCTCGAGAGCCGCTTTAACTACTTTGGCTCTACTGACGGTTTCGACTTCACGCCGGGGCGCTCACAGGCCAAGGAACATGACATTGAAAGCGGATTGGGGCGGCCAATTTCCGCGATTGAAGTCGGCAAGTGTTTGGGGTGTCACGCCACGGGCTTGACGGAAAATCCAACCCCGGAGCGGGTCACCGCTGGCATCCACTGTGAGAGTTGTCATGGCCCAGGAGCCAGCCATACCGCCGCCATGCAGTCTGGACTCGAGCAGCAGGGTCGCGATCTTATCTTCAACCCAGCGAAGCTAAGCCCCGGCGTGGCTAATGATTTCTGCGGCTCCTGCCACCGCGCCTGGTGGGACGTAGAACTAAACGGCAGCAGCGGCGTCTCGACCGTGCTGTTTCAGCCTTACCGCCTGCAAGGCAGCCGATGCTGGGGAGAGAACGGCGACCGGCGGCTGACCTGCGTCGCCTGCCATGACCCGCATCAATCCCGCAACCGTGATGCCGCTTCGTACGACCAGACTTGTCTGGCATGTCACGTTGCTTCCACCTCCGCCAAGCCGGACGCAACACACCCCGGCGCAGCCTGCCCGGTCGCGACTAGCAAGTGCGTAACCTGCCACATGCGGAAGTATGAATTGCCCGAGATGAAGAATCGCTTTACCGACCACAAGATTCGCATCAGTAAACCCGACGAGCCGTTTCGCGATTGATCCTTATTTTTATTTTTGAGGAGCACTCGCACCAGACTTGGCATAGACCCGCACATAATCCACCAGCATGGATTGCGGGAAATTCGTCGAAGAATCTGGGTTGCCTGGCCAACCACCACCCACGGCCAAATTCAGAATCAGAAAAAACGGATGATCGAACACCCATTTTCCGCCTGCCGGCAATGCAGCGGGCGTACGCGTCACGTAAAGCACGGAATCACAATAGAAGCGAATCTTGTTCGGCTCCCATTCAACGGCGAAGACAGCAAAGTCGTCCTCGACTTTGCTGTGATCCACGCTAAAGCCCTGATTCAGCCCGCCGGCACCCGAGAAACCCGGCCCGTGGATCGTTCCATGGATTGTCGCCGGTTCCTTGCCGATGTTTTCCATGATGTCAATCTCGCCGCTGCCCGGCCAGCCCGTAGAGGTGATGTCATTGCCGAGCATCCAGAAGGCGGGCCACATGCCTTGCCCGGCGGGAATCTTGATGCGCGCTTCCATGCGACCATACACCTGCTCGAAAAGTCCTTGCGTCTTAATGCGCGCCGAGGTGTAGTGGCGTGCGGTTCCATCTGCTCCGGTGAAGTCCTCTTTCCGCGCGGTGATGACCAGGTTGCCGTCTTTGATCTGCGAGTTTTCCGACCGCGCTGTATACGTTTCCAGTTCCTGATTGCCCCAGCCATCGCCACCGGTCTCGTGGACCCATTTCTTCGCGTCGAGTGAACTGCCATTCGGCCCGTCAAACTCGTCGCTCCAGACCAAGACATACACTTGCGCCGGTGGGCTAGCCCCATGGCTTGTGTCGGAAAGCACCGCCACGGCAACGAGACACCGAGCGATACGTTGGTAAAAACGCGAATCACACATGAATAATCCTTCCTGCCTGAGCAAAGTCCACTGGGAACCAACCAAACGTGCACGCCGCCGGGGACGCGGGGTCATCCTACAATCCCAGTGCGCCCCGTAGCCATAAGACTGGTTAATTGCAACGATAAATTCTTTTCGCTTCCCCTGCGATTTTCCATTCGATAGAGTTCGTAATGGGGGCACAGGGGTACGCCATGGTTCGCCCCCAGTTTACTCCGCCCTCGCACTGCCGGAGACCAGCCCGGGCAAAGGTGATGACTTATGACCAGCAGCCGGCCCAGCAACTTCTATGTGGAAAGATCCGCTCGCATCCGGGCGGCATTTGAGGCCGACAGCAATGGCCGCAAGGCTGCTCGTTCGCGCAGCCAGCTGGTGGATGAGGTCGCCCTGGCACTGTGGCAGGAAGCCGTTGCCGGAAGCCGCAGTGAACCAGCCGACCTGGCGCTAATCGCTATTGGAGGATATGGCCGCGGAGCGCTGTTTCCCTTCTCCGACGTGGATCTGCTCTTCGTGTATCCCAGCGCATCCAAGGAGCAGCAGTTCGCCGACACCATCCGCCGCTTCTCGCAACAGTTCTGGGACTTGCACCTGCGACTGAGCCCCACCCGCCGCACCCTCGCGGAATGCGAACGCGTGGATCCCCTGAACATTGAATTCACCATTTCGCTGTTCGATTGCCGCTATCTCGCTGGCGACCCCAAAATCTTCGCGCAACTGCGCGAAAAGCTGCTGCCGCAATTGCTGATGCGGAACAAAGCAGTTCTCTCCCAGCGTTTAGCGGAGATTACCCGCTCACGCCACGCCAAGGCGGGTAACACCGTGTTCCATCTGGAGCCGAACATCAAGGAGGTACCTGGAGGTCTGCGCGACCAGAACGTAATGGACTGGCTCAGGATGATCGCAGCCAGCGAATTGCAACCCACCACTTCGCTGGGAAGCCTCCCTGAAGCCAACGCCGCAATGGATGTGGCAGAGGACTTTTTCTCCTCGGTGCGCTGCTTTCTGCACTACCGCGCCAATCGTGACGACAATAGCCTCTCATGGGATGCACAGGATCTTGCGGCGGCCAAGGCGGTCGGCCTGCCCGGCTACGCCAAAGTTCCCACTGCGGATTGGATGCGCGAATACTTTCGCCACGCCCGCACCGTCTTTCGCGCCACCACAGGCCTGATCGAAGAAGTTTGCCAGCCCTCGCCAAGTATGCTCGGACGCCTTGCGGCTTGGCGCCAAGGTTCCGGTAACGGGGAATTCGCCGTCGCCAAAGGAGCGATTGATTTCCGCTCTTCTTCGTCTCCGGACTGGCCCACAGTGTTTCGCGCCTTTCAGCTCGCCGCGCATGAGGGCCTTCGTCTAAGTGCCGCAGCCGAGCAGGCAATCGAACAGGCTCGTCCCGCACTCACTGCCACCCCGCCGGCAGGTCGTGACGCCTGGCAGCGGCTCTCGGAGATTCTCTACGAACCGGAAGCAGCTGATGCTTTGCGCGCCATGCATCATCTAGGCCTGCTGACCATTCTGCTGCCCGAATTCGCTGCGATTGATGCACTCGTGGTTCGCGACTTTTACCATCGCTACACCGTGGACGAACATTCCATTCTGGCGATCGAGACGCTCCACCATCTGCGCAACTCGAAACAAGATAGCGACAAGCGCTATGCCGAATTGTTCGACGAAGTGGAAGCCCCCGAACTGCTGTTTCTGGCGCTTCTACTGCATGACGTGGGCAAGAGCGTCCCCGGCGAACTGCATATTCCTGTCGGAATGGAGAAGGCGGCCACTTGCATCCAGCGACTCGGACTGAATGAGGCTGAACAGGAAACGGTGCTCTTCCTGATCGCGAATCATCTGGAAATGTCTGCTGCTCTGCATCGCGACCTCTTCGACCCGCGAACCATCCACGCACTCGCCAACAAAATCGGCACTCCAGAGCATCTTAAGATGCTCTGCCTGCTCACGTATGCAGACATCAGCGCCGTCTTTCCGGGCGCGCTCACGCCGTGGAAGGCGGAAGATTTGTGGCGCGCTTACATTGCCGCAGCCAACGACCTGAACCGCACCGTAGACGAAGATCGCTTCCGCGCGGATGAAGACGAGCAGAGCCGTGAGCGCCTGCGCTTACTGGCTCCCAATGCGGGAAAGAAACTGAAGCAATTTCTGGAAGGTTTACCGCAGCGTTACATTCGCGCCCATTCCGCGCCAGAGATACTGAAGCATTTTGAGATGTCCAGCGCTGCCGGATCGAGCGGCGTGCAACTTAATCTGCATCGCTCGCGGCACTGGTTCGAACTCACCGTCGTCACCACGGATCGGCCACGGCTCTTCGCGCGCATCTCTGGTGCGCTCGCCGCCTGGGGCATGGACATCACCAAGGCAGGCGCGTTTTCCAACGACGCTGGCGTGGTCGTGGATTCGTTCTGCTTTCTCGATCCACATCGCACGCTGGAGTTGAACGCAGGCGAATGGGATCGCCTCTGTCAGAGTGTTTCAGGAGTCGTCTCCGGTAGCGTGGATCTGGAGAAGCTACTGCATCAGCGCCAACGTCCACAGGTTGCGACTCCTGCGGGTATCAACGTCACCACGCAACTTGACTTTGACCAGCAGTCGTCCTCGCACAGCACGCTGTTGCAAGTCATTACGCAGGATCAGCCGAGACTGCTTTACGGTCTCAGCTCAGCCATCGCCGTGCAGGATTGCAATATTGAAATCGCGCTGATTGACACCGAAGGCAGGATGGCGATTGACGTGTTCTACCTGACGTCGGATGGCCAGAAGCTGAGTGAAGAAAAGCAGGCGGCTCTGCGCGATGCACTACTGCCAGTCGCAAGTCCGGCGGTGGCGTAAAACGAAAGCGCCGGGAATCAGAATCGCTCCCCGGCGCTATCACAACGAAAATCTTATGCCACCGTCTAGAAGCTAAACTTCGCTCCCAACTGAAACGCGCGCGCGCCACCTGAGCCAAACACGCCACCCGCCGTACTCACGGGCTTGCCAAACGCCGAGGAGTGCGTTGGATCATTCCGGTCCGGCACCAGCGCGTTGAAAAAGCCCGAATAGTTAGTGGTGGAGACGCCCAGAATATTCGTCTTGTTAAACAGGTTGAACGCCTCGCCCAGCAACTGCAAGGTGAAGCGCTCGCGGAAGCGGAAATCCTTGGAAAGCCGCAGGTCGAAGGTGTTGAAGGTGTCGTTGAAGCGGGCGTTGCTGTCCACCGTGGGCAGCGGCGTTCCCAACGATCCGTTGACCGCGCCCGCCGCATTCAGCGCCGTAATCGCCGCATTCAACGCCGCCGCATTGTGGAACTGGCACCCACCTGCATTGCGCCCGAACTCCGGCACCCGCGATCCGCTGCCATCGCCCAGCACAATATCCTGCGGCACGCCCGAAGCATAGGTCCAGATTGGCGACAGCCGGAAACCGTAAGGCAACTCCGCCACCGCCTGCACCACCAGCCGGTGCCGCTGATCGTTCGGCGTCGGCCCGTATTCGCGACGCAGGTTGTTGGGATCCACTGGCGGATACGCAAACGGAATCTGGTCATCGTTGGCATAGTTCAGCGACTTGGAAAATGTGTACGCAGTGTGGAACTGGTAGCTCCGCGAAAAGCGCTTGTCCACGGTGAGCCATAGCGCGTCATAGTGCGTACCCACGCTCGACTCCAGCTTCGTCACTCCTTCTTCACCGCCCACCACCGGATTGAACACTGCACCGACAGGTCGTCCGATGATGAAATGTGTGCCAAGGTTATGCACACCGTCGGCCTTGAGCACCCAGTTCGGGGCGAACTCCCACTGCACGCCCAAGTTGAACTGCTGCACCTCGGGATTTTGCAAGTGATCGTCAATTACGTCAATCCCCTCAGCTGCGCCCGCTCCGGGGAAAATGAACCCGATAAAGGGATTCGCCAGCGTCGGTGCAAACGGCTGGAAGTGGCCGTCCGCGTCCAAATACACTGGGCTACCGTCCGGTGCGCTCACTGCGTTGCCCGCGCGCACATCAATCGGCAGCGCCCGGCCATCAAGGCCGCGTTCCAGCGAAAGTACTTCCAGCGTGATGCGGTCATAGTAGATTCCATAGCCGCCATGCACGCTGACCTTGCCTGCGGCATTCGCCCAGTTGAAGCCGATACGCGGCCCCCAGTTGTTGGTGTCTTTGTGCCGCGATCCGCTCAGGAACGGCAACAGAATCGGATTAATCTCGCTGTAATGCCCAACGTTGTTCACGTCGGTATCAATTTCGTAGCGCAAGCCCAGATTCAGCGTAAGCCGAGGAGCAACATGCCAGTCATCCTGAATGTATGCGGCCACATGATTGTTGTTCGAGTCAGGGATGTTCAATGCCAGATCAGGATGATCGCTGCGAATCGTGGCCGCAAACAGCAGATCCTGATCGTTGATCACTCCATCATTGCTGTGGTCGAAGTTGGCAAAGTCCTGCACAAATTCAACACGCCCACCTTGGAATACACCCAGGCCAAAATAGGCGCGGATCGCCTGCACCTGCGCGCCCGCGCGGATGTTGTGGTTGCCGCGCGTCCAATCGAGACTGTCGTCAAACTGGAAGCGGTTCTGCCGCGTCGCTTGCGGCACGCGGAACGAAGCTCCGTCCGTGATGCTGGGGAAGTCCAGTTGCGGCCCCGGCGTAACCGGATCGGTGGTGTTATAGAAGTGGTTGAAGCCAAAGCTGGCGCGGTTCAGCAGTGTCGGTCGTAGAATGCGCGTCCATGACACTTGCAAATCTTGAAAGTCATTCGTCAGATTTTGCCGCTGTCTTGCACCGGCAATCGCCGTGTTCACTGTGCTGCCGTTGATGCCATCTGCATGCTGCGCGCTAAAGCGCACCGTCATCTGATTTTCTGCATTGAAGCTATAGTCGCCGCGCACCGTGCCCAGCGTATCCGTTAGAGGCGCGGAGACAAAACTCTTGCTGATCGTGTCGGTGGCGGCATCGCGTGTCCCGGCTAAAATACCGCCCAGTTGGTCACGATATTCAAATGCTGCAAACAGCCAGGCCTTGTCCGCTTTGACAGGCCCGCCAATCGTTCCTGAGTATTGCTGGCGACGGAAGGGTGGAGTCGCCCCTCCGGTCGCAGTCGGCGAAAACGTCGCAGGCAGCGCTTGCAGACTGTGGTCACGTTCATAGATGGATGCCGAGCCGTGCAGCGTATTGGTGCCGCTCTTGGTGACCACGTTGGCGACACCCGAACCGGAGCGTCCTGTCTCCGCCGAAAAGCGATTGGTCGCAATCTGGAACTCTTGCACCGCATCCTGCGGCAGATTGAGCAACATGCCACCTACAGCGTCGTCATTGTCGTCGTTGCCATCAATGGTGACGCTGCCGCCGCGACCAAGCTGGCCCGCGGAAGAGACCACAAACGTGTTGGCCTTGGTGGGATCGAAGTTAGGAGCGGGTGTGTTGCCCGGCAACAGCAGCGCCAGTTCCAGAAAATTCCGCCCGTTCAGTGGCAGGTTGTCAATCTGATGCGAGTCCACCACACCATCCACCACCGACGAGGTAGTGCTGACAGATGGAACTGCTCCTGAGTCGTCAATCTCGATAACGGTCTGCTGCTTCGCAACCGTGAGCTTAACTTTCAGGTCAGCCTGCTGCCCAACCTCCACCCGCACTTTGATTGTCTCGGCTGCGAAACCCTTGCCCGTGACCGTCACCTGATAGTCGCCCGGTGTCACCCGGTCGAACGAGAAAAACCCGCGCCCGTTGGAGCTGCCATCACGCTGCGCGCCAGTTGCCGTATTCACCAGCAAAATCTTCGCTCCGCTCACTACGGCATCACTGGGATCGGTGATATCCCCATTCAGCACTGCCGTGCCAAGTTCCTGGGCCCACGCCATCCCCATAGCCAGCAGCATTAAGATCGCCAGCTTTACCAGTCGTATCTTCAAAATTTTTCTCCCTCAAGAAATTCTTGCCAATAGCGCACACTATGTGGCACGCCTCTACACTTCAGCAAAAAATCGTCCCAGCCAAACCCGATGTATTGGCTGGGACGCCGAAGTGCGCAAACGACCCATGCAAACTGCGGATAAGAGGCACAACGCATCACTGCGTCGGAGCTCAGAGGCAAACTCAATGTAGAATCCCGCGAAATTCCGCACAATACTGCAAATGCATTATTTGCTCCGCGCAATAAATCCGCTGCGATTCCGTCTGGAAAATTGCCCCAAGGCTCCCTCCCCACTAAACTATAGAGACCGACTTTTGCGGTTTGAAATGGATGCCGATGTCTGATTCGCACCACGACACACCTGTGCTGGCAACACCCGAGGCCGCGCCACGCCCCAACAATTTTGTACGGCAGATTGTTCTCGACGATCTGAAGACCAACAAGTACGAAGGCCGCGTCCACACCCGATTCCCCCCTGAGCCCAACGGCTATCTGCACCTCGGCCACGCTAAATCCATCTGCCTGAACTTCGGCCTGGCGGATGAGTTCGGTGGCAAGACCAATCTGCGATTTGACGACACCAATCCCTGCAAGGAAGAGACCGAATACGTCGAGTCCATCATCACCGACGTGCATTGGCTGGGCTTTGACTGGGAAGATCGCCTGTTCTATGCCTCGGATTACTTTCAGCAACTCTACGATTGGGCGGTGCAACTGATTCGTGCGGACAAGGCCTTCGTCTGCGACTTGACGGCCGAACAGATTCGCGAATATCGCGGCACCCTGACCACGCCCGGCAAGGAAAGTCCCTATCGCAACCGTTCCGCGGAAGAAAGCCTCGACCTGTTTGCCCGCATGAAGCAAGGCGAATTCCCCGATGGCTCACGCACTCTGCGTGCCAAGGTGGATATGGCCTCGCCGAACCTGAACATGCGCGATCCGGTGCTCTATCGCATTTTGCACGCCGAGCACCACCGCACCGGCGACGCCTGGTGCATCTACCCGATGTACGACTTTGCACACGGCCAGTGCGATTCCATCGAGCACATTACGCACTCCATCTGCACCCTGGAGTTTGAGGATCATCGCCCGCTTTACGACTGGTTCATTGATACGCTGGGCATCTATCATCCCCAGCAAATCGAGTTTGACCGCCTGAACCTGACGTTTACGGTGCTGAGCAAGCGCAAGCTGCTGCAATTGGTGAACGACGGCCACGTGCGCGGCTGGGACGATCCTCGCATGCCCACGCTTTCCGGCGTACGCCGTCGTGGCTATCCGCCGCAAGCGCTGCGCAACTTCTGCAATGCCATCGGACTTTCCAAGACCAACGGCACCATCGAGCTGGCCATGCTCGAACATCATGTGCGCGAACATCTGAACCGGACCGCGCCACGCGCGATGGCCGTGTTGCGGCCCCTTAAAGTTGTGATTGACAACTACCCCGAGGGGCTGGTGGAGCAGATGGAAGCGGCAAACCATCCCGAAGACTCCAGCGCGGGAAGCCGTACCGTGTCGTTCTCACGTGAGCTCTATATCGAGCAGGATGACTTCCGCGAAGTGCCTTCGAGCAAGTTCTACCGTTTGTCGCCGGGCAAAGAAGTACGCCTGCGCTACGGATATCTGATTACCTGCACCAGCGTCGTGAAAGACGAAAAGACGGGCGAAATTCTGGAGGTGCACTGCACCTACGACCCCGCTACTCGTGGCGGCAACACGCCGGACGGACGCAGAGTGAAAGCAACGATCCACTGGGTTTCCGCCACTCATGCAGTGGAGGCCGAGGTGCGGCTTTACGACACTCTGTTTTCTTGCGAAGACCCGAATCAAACCGCGGATGGCGTTGACTTCACCGCGAACCTGAATCCCAGTTCGCTGGAGGTGATTGCGCATGCCCAGGTTGAGCCGTCCTTGGCGGGCTCGGTTATTGGCACTCGCTATCAACTGGAACGCCTCGGTTATTTTTGCACGGATGCGGAAAGCACTGCCGGGCGGCTGGTGCTGAATCGCACTGTTGCGTTAAAAGATGGTTTTGCGCGGCAGGAACATCGGCAACTGAATCCGCTGCAAATGCCAGCAAAGCAAACCGTTGCGAAAAAAAGTTAGCTAGGTCCTGAAGAGTTTGTCGAGAGCGCGTTTGGCGGTATCAAGCGCCGAACTACCTCGCGACCCGCCGTTGCGGCTCGAGCCCCCCGGACCTTCCGCAGGCGCCGGACGCCCACTGGTCGTCTCGCGCTCCACCATCACACGAATCTGATAGTAGCGGCACTGGTTCACTGCGTCCTTTTGCGCCACGCGCTCGGGCACTGGCTGCATGCACTCGAACCGGCTGCCCGGGTCGAAGAAGTTGCACTGCTTGCAGGAATGCAGCTCAAAGCTGCACTTGGGACATTTGCCCAAAGGCTTGGCCAAGTCGGCCAGAATGGTGCCGCACTGGGCGCAGCGGGACACATCATGCTTGGCGGGCATATTCAGCACGCGCGGACCGTACGTATCTTGCGGTTTAGGCCGTGCAGCCTTCTGCTGCGGCTCTTCACGCTTGCCCTGATAACCAGGTTGACGATATTTCACTATTCCTCTTTGCTGTGTTGCGCCGCAGCCCTGCGGCTGCTGATGAGGTGAGAACGACTGTCAGGAAGACAATCGGGGATGCGCTCATTGTCGCGCTCCACGACGTGCGATACAAGAGCCAAATTGCACATTGTTGTGGAAAGTTGAATCATTCGTTCCAAAATCGTCCTGCTGCTTGCTTTGAGCGGGCAAAAGCTACACACTGAACAGCATCATGCGTGCCATCGCCGTCATCCCTGCCCGACTCGGCTCCACTCGCCTGCCCCGCAAAATGCTGCGGGAGCTCGCAGGCAAGCCGCTGTTTGCCTACTCGTATCTTGCTGCCAAAGCATCGCCTCTGCTTGAAGACGTCATTTTGGCCACGGACTCAGAGGAGATTTTGCGGGCCGCCGAAGATCTCGGCTTCCACGCGCGCCTCACTTCAAGCAAGCATCGCAGCGGCACCGAACGGATACACGAAATCTCAAACCAGATCGCTGCCGACGTCTACGTGAATGTGCAAGGTGACGAACCGCTGGCGTGCCGTGAACAGATAGACACGCTGCTGGGATTGATGCAAACTGACTCAGTGCAGGTGGGAACGCTGATGACTCCCTGTGCTTTGCACGATATCACGAATCCGAACGCGGTGAAAGTGGTTTGCAGTGATGCCCGTCAGGCGCTGTATTTTTCGCGAGCCGCCATTCCCTATGATCGCGACAGTACCAACCCGCATTACTACAAACATCTAGGCTTCTACGCCTACCGCAAGAGTGCGCTTGACCGCTTTGTCACTTGGCCAGAATCTTCCCTGGAACGCGCCGAGCGGCTGGAGCAACTGCGCTTTCTGCAAAACGGTGTTTCTATCTTTGCTGCGGAAACTCCATATGACTCCATAGGAGTAGATACACAGGAAGACTTTGAACACGTGGAAGCCATGCTACGAGCGTGTTCGAGTTAGTAACTTAGACTCCTGCAAACTCCTGCGCTAAAGTTAGTATTTCCTTCACCAACTCTGGCGATGCCGCCTCCGAATAAACGCGCAGCAGCGGCTCTGTGCCTGAAGCCCGGAACAACACCCATGCATCGGCTCCATTGTTTTCCTTGGGCGCATCAAGAAAGAACTTGATGCCGTCCAGCGTCGCTTTCCGTTGTATGTTGAACCGTCCCAGCTTCTTCGTATCGTCCGACTTGGCGCGCCGGATCGCATCCTGCTTGAGCTCTTCCGCAATATGAAAGTCGCGGCGGCCATAATAGTGCGGGCCGAATTCGCGTTGCAGGTCTTCGACCAGAACTCCCAGCGGCTTGCCTTCATCCGCCATCACATTCGCCAGTAGCAACGAATTCAGCACGCCGTCACGTTCGGGCAGAAATCGCGAATAGCCTATGCCGCCAGACTCTTCTCCACCAATCAGCACGTCGCCTTCCATCATCAAGTCTGCGATGTACTTGAATCCGATGGGACACTCGATCAACTTGCGGCCATACTTGGCGCAGATTCGATCCAGCATCAGGGTCGTGTTGAAGGCTCGCACCACATCGCCGGGCCACTTCTTGCGCACCAGCAGCCAGCGGAGCAGAACACAAAAAATCTTGTGGGGATCCACATAGCTGCCATCTTCCGCTACCGCTCCAATCCGGTCGGCATCACCGTCTGTCGCAAAGCCAGCGTGGCACTTTTCCCGAACTACAGTCTCCTGCAACATTGCCAGGTTCAGTTCAATCGGCTCGGGATTAATACCAGGGAATAGCGGATTCAATTCCGCGCGAATGGGCACAAAGTCAATGCCGTGCGCTGTGAATATGCCGGCAAGCACACCGCGGCCCGCGCCATACATCGTATCAATCACGAAACGAAAGTCCGCCTTGGCAATCTTCTCCATATCGGCGAATTCGCAAATCGCCTGCACATATTCAGGCTTCAAATCACGGGTAGTAATCGTTGCCGCAGTACTTGCCTTTGGCATCGCCTCCGCGTTCATCTCTACTTCGATCTGCCTCATGATCGCGGGTGTGGCCGACCCGCCAAAGCGGCCCTTGAACTTCACACCGTTCCAGTTCCAAGGATTGTGGCTGGAAGTCACCACCACACCACCGGCCGCTCCATGATGCTTCACCGCGTAAGAAACCGCAGGTGTAGGGCAAGCTTCATTCGTCAAAGTGACAGGGATACCAGCCTGGGCGAGAATTTCCGCCACGATCTCGGCCGCCGCTGGTGACACGAATCGCGTATCGCAGCCCACAACCACACCCTTGGCATAGTCTTCATGCTTCAGCACATAGGAAGCAATCGCCTCCGCGACGCTACGAACGTTGTCATAAGTAAAGTCGTCGGCAATAATGCCGCGCCAGCCGTCCGTGCCAAATTTAACTTGTCCCATGTTCCCCGTCTTAGCGAATCAACTTATAACTTACACTGTATCTTGTCCAGCTACACCAATTTAGTAAGCTTCATTGCATCCAGATGTTTCACAACTTTTCCTACGTCCTGCGCGTGTTCCCGCGTAGTGATGAGTAAAGCGTCCGCAGTTTCCACCACGACCAATCCTTCTACGCCCACCAGCGCCACGAACTTGCCGGGCGCATGGACGTAGTTCCCATTTGCATTCAGCACGAACTTTGCATCACCGTTGATCACGTTCCCATCTTCTGGCTTTCGCTTGGCCTCGTGGTGCTCATGCAGGGCAGTCCACGAGCCCAAATCGTTCCAGCCAAACTCCGATGGAATACAGAACAGGTTTGACTTACCTTCTCCGCGCAACGAGCGCGGCTCCAGCACGGCATAGTCAATGCTGATATTTTCGCACTTCGGATATAGCTTCTTGAAAGTGACGGCGAACTTAGCCGTGCCATAGGTCCCAGCAATCTTGCTCAGAATATCCGCAGTCTTTGGAAGATACTCGTGCAGTGCATTCGCTAGGGTACGCGCGCTCCACAGGAACATGCCACTGTTCCAGTAGTAGTTACCCGCCGCCACCATCTCTTTGGCGCGCTCTAATTCAGGCTTCTCGGTGAATCGCCGCACCAGCTTCACGCCATCGCCCGAATCCGCACCGGTCTCGATGTAACCGTATCCCGTCACCGGCCCCGTCGGCTGGATTCCCAGCACTACAATATTTTCGCCAGCCGAGGCAATTTCTACCGCTTGCCCGATAATGTCGCGATAGCGCGGCTCATTACCGATTACATGGTCAGAGGGGAAAAGACCTATAACCGCATCCGGATCGCTCCGCATCAGCAGAAACGCCGCCAAACCTATCGCCGGGGCGGTGTTCCGGCCGCAAGGTTCGGCCAGTATCTTCTTCTTGTCGAGATCCGCGAGCTGCTTCAATATCGCCGGGCGCACGTCTTCATTGCCAATGATCCAGAACGATTTTGCCGGAGCCAGCTTGCGCAGGCGACCCACCGTCTGCTGCAGCATGGTCTGCTTGCCATCCAGTGCAAGCAGTTGCTTTGCCTTCTTCTTACGACTTAGCGGCCAGAACCGCGTTCCACGGCCGCCAGCGAGAATTACAGGATGGAAATTAATCTTATTTGATTTCGCCATAATCACTCGCCCCCAAATATGAATGTGCTAGATAGCTAGATATAAGTAATCGGTTCCGCGGTAACTCCAGTCGGCACAATCGACCGCAGCATCTCCAGCGCACCCTTGGGCACCACGGAGAAGCCATCCAGACATGCAGGAACCACGATTGACTCCCCTCGCACGAACTGTACTGGTTCAGCGCTATCGCTGCGGACCTCGCCAGCGCCAGAAAAAGCAGTCAGTATCTGCACCGCTTTCGCACCAGATTCACCGGTGAAAAACGTGCGCGGCTCGATCAGTTCAAATTTATCCACTTGGAAATACGGCGCTCTCACTAACTCAAGCCGTGAACCCGACTCAGCATCCGACTTAGCTTGCGCTTTCACCTTACCAGCATCGGTCGGTGTGCGTACTGCTTCCAGTCCCAGCTCCAGATGCAGGGGGCGCGGGCGGCCATAGTCATATAAGCGATAAGTAATATCAGATTGCTGCTGCGTTTCCAGCAGCACCGACCCCGCATCCATCGTATGCACTGTGCCCGGCGAAACATAGATCATCTCGCCTTTTTTTACCTGCACCCAATGCAAGCAGTCTTCCGCTGTGCCATCCGCAATCGCGCGGGCCAAATCTGTTTTTGTCACCCCCGGCTTCAGTCCAATGGCAACCCTCGCCTCGGGCGTCGCCGCGGCGACATACCAGCACTCCGTTTTTCCGTAGGGCTGCCCGACTTTATTCGCCAGGGTATCATCGGGATGCACTTGCACCGAAAGCTTTTCGTGCGGGAACAGAAACTTAATGAGCAGGGGAAAGCGGTGGGCTTCACGCGCAGTATCTCCGACTAACTCGCGCCCGTACTTCTTACACAGATCGTCAAGCCTCTGACCCGCGAGCGGCCCGTTAACTACCCTACAGTCGTCGCCGGTGAGCCATGCTTCGCCAATTTTTTCACTAAACTTCCGGTCAGAATAAAGCGGCGCCAAGTCCAAGCCACCCCAGGGCCGGGGACTGAATTCAGGAGCCATTAATAGTGGGTAGAGTTTCTCCATATGAATTACAAAACTATTTGCCAGTTATTCATGAGCTACAGGGCCGCGAAGAACTTTGCCATGCGCTCCAAGCCGTGATCAATCTCCGCCTTGGAAGTCGCATAAGAGATGCGTATATGCTGCTCCGTACCAAACGCCTCACCAGGCACGACGGCCACGTGCGCCTCGCGTAGCAGTCGGCTAGCCACTTCCGAAGCCGAATTCATTCCGCTTTTGCCGCCATTTCGCGTGAAGAACGACGACACATTCGGAAACGCATAAAATGCCCCACCCGGCATGTTACAAGTTATTCCTGGAATCGCCCGCAGTCCCGCCACCACATGATCGCGCAGAATGATATAGCCTTCGCGCATCTCGGCGACGCACTCCTGCGAACTCGATAGTGCCGCCACAGCGGCCTTCTGCACAATCGAAGTAGGATTCGAGGTACTTTGACTTTGTAACTTAGCCATCGCGCTAATTACCGGCGCGGGCCCCAGCATAAAGCCGAGCCGCCAACCCGTCATTGCATACGTCTTAGAGAGCGACCCCGCAACCAGCAGCCTGTTCTTTGCGTCAATCACCGAACCTAGCGAGAAATTCTTGCCCGTATAGTTCAGGTACACATAGCATTCATCTGAAATCAGCCAGATATCGCGCTCCGTTGCCAGCCGCGCAATCGCAGTCATGTCGTCGGGATTCATTACTGCGCCCGAGGGGTTCGAAGGCGAGTTCAAAATAATCATCTTAGTGCGCGGAGTAATCGCTGCCTCCACCATCGCAGCCGTCAGCCGGAAGCCCTGCAACTCATCCGTCTGCACCATCACCGGCACGCCACCTACGTAGCGAACCATATCCTTGAACGAAACCCAGTACGGCACCGGGATAATAACCTCGTCGCCATGATCCACCAGCACGGAAATCGCATTGAACAGCGCATGCTTGCCGCCAACGCAGGCAATCACTTCTTCACGCTTGTAAGTCGAAGCAAAGTCTTCAGCATGGCGCTTGGCAATGGCGTCGCGTAACTCCGCCGTGCCGCCCGCCGCAGTGTACTTACTGAAGTTCGCGTGGATCGCCGCAATCGCCGCGTCCTTAATATGTTGCGGCGTGGCATAGTGCGGCTCGCCCGCGCCAAAATCCACCACGTCCACACCGGAACTACGCAGCCGCTCGGCCTCGGCACTCACCGCCATGGTTGCAGAAACTTCAATGCGGTTGATTCTTTCCGTTAGCGTTACTGCCCGCGTCACTTCGGTGGTTGCCATCGCCGTACTCACTTCCTTCGTAGGGTTACCGCCAAATCTTTGTCAAAAAGCGTTACGGCTTCGCTGGCGTCCGCTTGCGATGCTGCCGCCCGGTCCGCGCCGCCACTCCGCCCTCAAACCGCGCTGCCGGATCAAACTTCGCCCGCAGCCGCTCTTCCACAATGTCCGGCACCAGTTCCTTCACCGAGCCACCAGCTTTCGCAATCTCGCGCACCAGCCGCGAACTCAAAAACGAATACCGCACCGACGGCATCATAAAAATCGTTTCCAGCGCCGGCTGCAGCTTGCGGTTCATCATCGCCATCTGGAACTCATACTCATAATCGCTAATGGCCCGGATGCCGCGCAGCACCGCCGTCGCATTCACGCTCATGGCATAGTCCACCATCATGCCGTCAAACGTCTCCACCTTCACGTTCTTAAATGGTTGCACCATCTCTTCCAGCATGGTGCGCCGCTCGGCCACGCTAAACAGGGGCTCTTTTTCCCGATTGCGCAGAATCGCCACAATCAGATGGTGGAACATTTTGCTGCCGCGCTCAATCAGGTCCAGGTGGCCATTGGTCACCGGATCGAACGAACCGGGATACACCGCAATCATCTGTTTCAAGAGTCCTCGGGCCAGTGGGACGTTGGAGCGAGCAACGCGCTCCGGACAGCAAAAGCAATGCTTATGATTTTATGCGTCTGGGGCGGCTGTGACAATGTGGCAGCGGGATGCAGGCTACGCAAGGCCAAACCTCGCCCCTCAGCGAGGCGAGGCTTTCAAACAGATTTCGGTCAGACAGCCTTTAGCGAATACGGAAGTTCACGTTGCTGGTGAGCACTTGCGTCGGCGTGGTGACCACCATCGGCCCAGTCGTCGCGCCGGACGGGATCACTGCCGTCATATAGGTATCCGACACCACCTTGAAGCTCGACGCCGAAACTCCATTGAAAGTGACACTGCTTACGCCCGTCAAACCCTGGCCCAGAATTTCAGCCGTCTGCCCCGCCTTGCCCACCGGCCGGACGAACGTCACGAATTGCCCGAGGCTCATGTCCAAGGAATAAATTGCGCCAAATGTATACGCCCCGCCGAAGTTCGCGTACCCGTAGAAGAGCCCGTTTGTATGCTGTAGCAAAGACCCTACAGGGACGCTGCCGATGACGGTTGTGAAACTGTACAGCTGTTTGAAAGCACCGCCGGTCGTAGTGCGGAAAATTGCTCCGAGCCCATTCGCACCGCCGCTTGCCGTGGTGCCGTACAGATATCCGTCCGTACCCTGCACCAGCCCGCCGAGCGGGCAGTAGCCACCGCCGTTAGCCTTGGCGAAGCTGTGAACTAACGTGACGTTGCCTTTGGTGTCCATCTTGTAAACCGTACCGTTCCCCGAGGTTCCGCCGAATTCCGTAGTGCCGTAGTAATTGCCATCGGAAGCCTGAATCAGTGTACCGATCGGCACGGCACCACCGGTCACGCCGCCAGCGAAGCTATATGTGCTCAGGAGCTTGCCGCTGATGGAGAGCTTGATGATTTCCCCATCGTCCACCGTTCCACCAGTTCGTGCGATCGCGTAGAGGTTGCCGTCCGTGCCTTGCAGAAGTTGCTCGTCCAGCGTCGGCCTAAAGCCAGTGGTTGAACTAAAGTCATAAATTGTGCTGAAAACGCCGCTGTGCGTGTACTTGTAGACTGTGGATGAAAATATCCCATTGTTGCCGCTAGTGGTACCGTAGAGAGCCCCGTCAATGCCTTCAATCGGGGCGGCTAAAGGACCCTCGCCATCAGAGCCACCTTGAAAGACGTGGAGTACCGTGTAGACTCCCTTTGGAGTGAGTTTAAAAAGCACACCATTAACGGCCGTGCCACCCCCAAAGCTAGTAACGCCATAGTAATTTCCGTCTGTGCCGAGGGTGACCGTTCCTTCTGGAATCCAGCCAGTTGTCGCGTCTGAAAAAGAGAACACAGTACTGAACGCACCCGCAGGGGTTACTTTATAGACGGAACCGAGCCCGCCCCCCTGAGACACGACTCCGTAGATCTGCGCGTCGCGGCCCTGCGTCTGAATGGATCCAGCATAGCCACCGCTTAGGCTGGTAACTGCCGCCACAATCTGAGCACTCGCAGCAGCTGGCGCTAGCGATAAAAGCGACAATACGCACAATAACGTAGTTGACAAGCACTTCATAATCGGCTCCAGAATTCGCGCATTACGGCTTGATACCATAAATATAGAGGCCACCTAGACAGCTACCACCCGAGGCAGAAGGGGTGCAGTTTGCGCCCGCAGTTGTCGTCTTTCCTGGAGAGTAGTAGACAGGGTTTGCAGCACCCCCGCCAACAAACACCATACCCCCAGCAACGATTGGCACTGTGAATTTCACCGCTCCAAGTCCAGGTGGCCATTGGTCACCGGATCAAACGAACCGGGATACACCGCAATCATCTGTTTCAAGATTCCTCGGGCCAGTGGGACGTTGGGAGCGACGAACCCGCTCCGGACAACAAATGCAATGCTTATGATTTTATGCGTCTGGGGCGGCTCTGACAATGCGGGCAGCGCATCCGACCCCACGTCATCGCCATAGACACTGGCGCAGCCTCGCATCGCTGCCTGAGTCCAGAAACGCAGGAAATGCATCTACGTGACCATGGCAAGCTCACCGGACTTCAACCTCAACGACGCGATCGCATTTCTCGCCCGCACTCCTGCAACACTAGACGCCCTATTGCGCGGCCTGCCCAACGCTTGGGTGCGCGGCAACGAAGGAGACGATACTTGGAACGCATTCGACATCATAGGCCACCTGATAGTCGGGGAGCGCACAGACTGGATGCCTCGAGTGCGGATCATCCTGGAGAACGGCGAAGCGCAGCCCTTCTTTCCGTTTGACCGCTTGGCGCAGTCGTTTGAGAGCCAAGAAAAATCGCTCGCGCAACTCTTGGACGATTTCGCCCGTATGCGGACGGAGAATTTAGCCGCGCTGACGGCCCTAAATTTGAATTCCGACGACTTGCACAGACGAGGAAGATATCCAGAGCTGGGAGTGGTGACGCTGTCACAACTTCTGGCGGCCTGGGTGGTTCACGACCTCACTCACCTGCATCAACTGTCTCGCGTGATGGCTCATCAGTATGGCGACGCCGTCGGCCCGTGGAGCGTTTATCTGGGTGTGCAGCGGTGCGCTGGCCATAGCGCACCTGCACAAGCGAACCTCAGCGAGCCTTCCGTCGCGAGTTGAGTGAGCGTCTTTAGCGCTTAAGATTACTTCCGATCCGCAGTGAACAAAAACAAATCCCCGCCCGGCACCAGCCGAGTGGGGATTTTTCTTTTCCCGAAACCTGAAACCCGAAACCCGAGCCCGCCCCCTTACTTTCTTGCCACCTTAGCCTCTGGCATCGTCGTCACCCGGCCGCCCGAAGCCGCGACTGCCGCCTCCGCTGCGTCGGGCACTGCCGCCATCGCCAGCTTCGAGTCCGGCAATCCCAACTGTTTGCGTACGGCCACTTCGATCTTCGCCATCACGTCGCGGTTTTCCTTCAGGAAGTTTCGCGAATTCTCCCGACCCTGACCCAGCCGCTCACCCTGATAGCTGAACCACGACCCCGACTTCTCTACAATGTTCGCGTTCACCGCCAAGTCGAGCAAGTCGCCTTCTTTGCTGATGCCCTCGCCATACAGAATGTCGAACTCGGCCTCGCGGAACGGCGCCGCCACCTTGTTCTTCACCACCTTCACCTTGGTTCGCGAGCCGATCACCACGTCGCCTTCTTTGATCGCCGCAATGCGCCGAATATCAATACGCACCGACGAGTAAAACTTCAGCGCGCGTCCGCCCGTAGTCGTCTCCGGATTGCCGAACATCACGCCAATTTTTTCGCGAATCTGGTTGATGAAAATCAGGCACGTCCGCGACTTGGAGACCGTGCCGGTCAGCTTGCGCAGCGCCTGCGACATCAGCCGCGCCTGCAATCCCATGTGGCTGTCGCCCATTTCGCCGTCGAGTTCGGCCTTGGGCACCAACGCCGCCACCGAATCCACCACCAGCACGTCAATCGCGTTCGAGCGCACCAGCGCCTCGGTAATCTCCAGCGCCTGCTCGCCGTAGTCGGGCTGCGAAACCAACAGGTTGTCCGTATCCACTCCCAGTTTTTTCGCGTACAGCGGATCCAGCGCGTGCTCGGCGTCCACAAACGCGGCCATGCCGCCCATCGCCTGCGCCGACGCCACTACCTGCAGCGCAATCGTCGTTTTGCCCGACGATTCCGGGCCAAAAATCTCAATCACGCGCCCGCGCGGAAAGCCGCCCACGCCCAGCGCTGCGTCAAACGAAAGCGCCCCGGTGGGGATCACCGCAATCGGCACGATTTCTTTGCCGCCAAGCCGCATGATCGAACCCTTGCCAAACTGCTTGTCAATCTGCGCCATCGCCAGTTCTACCGCTTTCAAGCGCTCATCGTTTGCCATGTCTGCTCCCTTGATCTTTTGATCTTTTCGATCTGTGATCGTTGATCTTTTGATCCCTAAAAAATGGTCGTTCCCTTGAATGGCCTGCGCCAAACGTGCCGAAAATCGAACCCGATTCAACTGGAATCGAATCTGGCCGCGAGCTGCTAGCTTCTCAACTTGCCTAGCCTACACCGCAAGCGGCCCAAATCAGCCGCCCAATGCGGGATTCTTTTCCACACGTTCGGTTTTGGGAAGAATACCACGAAGGCGAACAAATAGCGAATTAACGCTGAGGGGCAGCCAAGGGTGACATTTTCGACGTGGCCCGACTGGTTCGCGTCATCATCAGACCAAAGGCCGGGGCGAGGACTCCGGGCTGAAAGCGAGCATCCAAGCCACCACGGAGAGAGAGGCTGCTTTCTTCCGTCCACTGTCACCAAGCCGTGCTAAACTGCCATCGCCATGCGTCTATTTGTCGTTGTGCTCGCTCTCACCCTTGCCGCCTCCGTCCCTGTGCAAGCCGCGCCGCTACAGCCGGGTGCGGAGATCCGCGTAAGGCTTACGAAGGCGGCCCCCCCCCGTCTATCCGGCGTTGGCCATTGAGTCCAAGATGGTGGGCCAGGTCATCTTGCTGCTACATGTCGACGAGTCTGGCGCCGTCGCGAACATAACGGTCGAAAGTGGCCATCCGATTCTGGTCGGGTCGGGCCTGTTGGACGTGGTGAAAAGGTTGACCTTCGAGCCGCCACTGCGGGACGGTGAGCCGCTCTCGGTCGTCGCGAGAGTTAGTTTTGGATTTATCCAAACCCCTGCGAACGACTGGACGATTGATGCACCGAAGGCGGGCGATAGTCTGCCCGCCACGCCCGAGCCAGACTCCACCCATCTCGTGCAGCTGACTCGCGTCGAACCGGTTCTCCCGGTGAATCCTGACGGCAGCGTCGTACCGGGAGTAGTAAAGGTTAAGCTGCACGTGAGTACAGCAGGCCTGGTGGAAAGCGCCGAGGTTATACCCGGCGCAGGCCCGCCCACAAATCCGCGCGTTGCCGCCGCTGCGCTGGAGGCCGTCAAGCAATGGACGTTTGCGCCCTACTATCGCAATGGCCGCGCAGTGAACGTGAACACAACCCAACTGGTGAAGGTGGGCGACCTCACCGGCGGAGGCCTCATCCGCCCCACCACGCCCACAACAACCAGCGTGGCGCCAGCCACGGTGGACCTCGAAGTAGTAGCCACCCGGAAGCCATACTATGACCCCACGGCGAGCCAAGCTCGCATTCAGGGCGACGTCGTCATCGAATTGACGGTCTCGGCGTTAGGCAACGTGACCGGGTCCCGCATCGTCCGCGGACATCCTATGCTAGCCAATGGACTACCCGAACTCACCCGCAAGTGGAAGTTCAAGCCGCCGATGCTGAACGGCCAGCCGGTTGCGGCGACGGTGCAGATTCCAATTCACTATGCTCCGCCTGACCAGATTACTTACCCGCAGCCTGGCGTACACCTTACCGGCTCGCCCTCCAGCGAAGAAACCGCGCCAGCAACACCTACAAGCGTGCAGGCGAAAGAGGAAGACAAGATCATCTCCGGCGTGCAAGTCATGCCCATCCACCAAGTGCAGCCAGAAGTGCCCGCCGGAGTGGACGTAAAGAAGAATCACGGCACGGTGACCATTGCGGTTGTCGTAGGCGTGGATGGCAGTGTGCTGGAGGCCAAGCCGGTCTCAGGCCCCGCAGCGTTTTACGATGTGTGCGTGACGGCTGCGAAGCAGTGGAAGTTTCAACCCTACGTGTACAAAGGCAGAACCGAGCGGGTGAACACCGAGGTTACCTTCACCTTTGAGCTCGAATAAGAGTTCGCATCAGTCTTACCGCTGCAAAAGATCCACCGGCTGATTCACGTCAGTCACGCGGAAGTATTGTGCGAGGCTGGGATACCTCTTCGCCACCGCTTCGTACATTGCGTAAGCCACGCGACGGTAGGAGATGTGTCCCGCCGGGCCGGAGCGCAGCTCGCTGATGTAAAGCGCTTCGGCAAAGTCCATCTTGAACAGCGTGCGCTTGCGGAAGCCCAGCGGAATGACATACTGCGCGCTGGCCTCGGCCTCGTCACCCTGCGCACCTCCTGCTGACATCGCGGCAAGCTTCGCATACTCATCCGCCACACGCTGCATGATTGCGTGATAAGCATCCGCCCAGCCAGCGAGCGCAACTTCGTCCGGCTCCTCGTATCCGTGCAGCGTGGTGAAGCCCTGCATGATCTGCACACAGCGGCGATGCCGATGCATGTCGCGGAAGCCGCCAATATCCATCAAAATGTCGAAACGGAAGCGTTGCCCGGACTGGAAGTTGCGCAGTAGCTCGTCATGCGGCCCGCGATGCTTCATGCCCAACCCAATAATCTCGTCGCGTCGCGCCGTGTCCGCAGTTTCCACCACGGCGCGAATCTGCCGATAGGAATAGTGACAGTGCTCATACAGCAACGACGTGGCTAACTCAATTTCCAAAGGATCATCGTCAAGTAACTCGACCCGTTCGACAGGCTCAATCGCTGCACCGCGCATCATCTCTGCCGCAGCTTGCTGTAACTCGCGCCGCGTGGCGATCTCATATTGATTTGGGTCGGCATACTTTACCAGCGTGGGCGACACCCGCACCGGCTTCAGCAGTAACTCCTCAGCCTTGGCTCCGAGTTCGGCGTCCTGCGCACGGACGGCTTCCACCAGTTCGCGATACTTCTCTGTGTAAGTGTTGTGCGCTGGCTCCAGCGCCGCTGACTTCATCTTTGCGCCCAACTCGCGAACTTCCGCATGAGTGTGCGACAGCAGGTGCGAAACCTGCGTCTCCAACGTGCGCGCATTCACAATCTCGCCCAGCGAAGTATTCGCCGCAAGCGGCAGCAGGTAGCGCGAAATATCGAACGCCCGCGCTCGCAAGGTGCGCTCATAGGCGTCGGGCTTCATCTCATCAGGCTTGGGAGTCTTCGACCGCAGATACTGGAATGCGCTCTCGCCCAGCGATTCATACGCGGCATACAGCGCATGAATCGTTTCGGTGTAAAGAGAGCGCGCGGCCTCAGCCTGCTCAGCCGCTTCCGCCGTCAACGCAAAGTCCGGCGTGTACCAGCCGCTCTTCTTAAAGTCCTGATAGCGCGTGGAGCGCTCCTGCCCGTCCCAACGCGTCTCGTCTACCACAGCGATCGCAGCCAGCATGGAAAGCCGCTCCACTGCGAGCGCGATGTGCGCCAAGTCGGCGATCGAGCGGTGCCCGTAGGCAAAATAAAACGTGTTGAGGAATTTTTCCGCCTTCTGCTGGCTGAGTTCGGCGAGCGACTCCTTCATGGAAAGCGCCGAGCGCGAATACTTCGCCATGGCATAGGCAAGCACCTCAGGCTCTGCGCCGAACACGGCGTAAACGTCAGTGGCAGGGTTCGCAGCGGAGGGTCCTACAGCAGAATCTTGCACGGTCGGGGGCGGGATGGAATCGTTTGGCATAGGTCAGTCGTGAATGTGAATCTTAGTATGGCTGAACCGTTGGAGCAACGTGCGCCTAAAATGGCGGAATGCACCCGCTCCTTGAATCTGTTGCCCACCGGCCGTGGCCGTTACCCCCGGGCCCGTGGATCATGCAGCAAACTTGGCATGATCTGCTATTTGCGCACTGGCCGGTGGAACCGGAGGCTCTGCGGCCCTTGGTTCCAGCCGGACTCCCGCTCGATACATACGAAGGCAAGTGCTGGGTGGGTGTGGTTCCGTTCCGCATGAGCGGCATTAGCCCTCGCGGCATGCCTTCGATTCCCGGTCTCTCGGCCTTCCCGGAATTGAACGTCCGCACCTACGTCACTCTGGACGGAAAACCAGGCGTCTACTTCTTCAGCCTCGATGCTGCGAATCCTCTTGCCGTCTGGGCTGCACGCACCTTCTTCCGTCTACCTTATATGCACGCCCGCATGGAGTGTGTGCCCATGGGCGATGCTGTTGCATGCCGCTCGGCGAGGCTGCAGAAACCCGCAGCCGAATTTCGCGCACAATATCAGCCAACAGGCGACCCGTTAGGTGCGCGCGCCGGATCACTGGAGCATTGGCTGACTGAACGCTATTGCCTGTACACCGCCAATGGCAGCCGCTTTTATCGCGGAGACATACACCACCGCCCGTGGCCGCTACAGCCCGCCCAAGCGGACTTCAAAGTGAACTCCATGGCCGCTGCAACCGGCATTGTTCTGCCCGAGTCTTCTCCACATCTACTATTTGCGCGGCGGCTTAATGTGCTAATTTGGCCGCTGCAACGTTGTGCAGCTAGGGGAATCTTCAGCCACTCAATTACGCATCATGCGTAACGCATCATGCGTAATTTATAACTCTAGGCTGCCTGCACCCGCGCCACCCACAAACGGAAAAACCGGTCGGTGATCAGAAAGGTTCCCTGATCGCGGTCAATCAGATCCTTGTTAAGCAAGCTTTGCGCCGCCCGCTGGGCACTGGAGGGCGATCCCAAACCATAGCGGGAGACGAAATCGGCGGAGAAGACTCTTACCCCGTTTTGCTCCAGCGCCAAGCCCTGCAGTAGCCGCCGCTGGTTCAACGCCAGCGAATCCCACAGCGTGGAATAGGCGTAGCTCTCGCGATCGAGCAGAAGACGCAAGCCTTGTTCCAGCTCGGCTGGCCCAACTTTGCCGCCCGGCTCACAGCGCTCCCACAACAAGCTGCACAAGTGCTGTGTGTAAAACGGATGTCCCTCCGTCTGTTTACAGATTTCGCGAATCGTAGCTTCCTCCACCTGCTTGCGCGCGGCACGAAAGCGGGTGGAGATGAACGGCACCCACGCTGCAGGCTCAATCGGCCCCAAAGGGTAATGCGCGGCAGCGCGATACAGCGGCCGCGAGCGATCCAGAAACATCTTCTGGATCACATGCTTGCGGCTCCCCAGAAACAGGTAGCAGACGTTCTGCTGCTTCTGAATCAGACTGCGCAATTGCCGCTCCACGCGATCATCGTCATATTCCATAATCCGCTGGAATTCATCAAACACAATCACCACCCGGCGTGTCCCTTCCGCGGCAATGCGCGCTGGCGCCTGTAGCACCTCCTCCAGGGTAGGAGCAGTAGGCAGGCCCGATCCCAACGAGAAGTTGACGCGTGGATGCCCTTGATCATCTACCGAGACACTGGCCACTAGCCGCCCAAACAGGCGCTTGGCCGCGTCCAGCATTTGGCCAGCATTCGTGCCTAGCGATTCCGTGATGGCCTTGGCAGTCGCCATGATGAACGACGCCTCGCCATCGGTTGGCCAGAGATCCACGTAGACCGTCGCGTAATGCTTTTTCGGCAGCTTGGATAACGCAAACTGCACCAGCGAGGTCTTGCCCACGCGTCGTTCGGAATACAGAAACAGTTTCTGGCTGCTCTCCATCGCATGGGTCAGGTCAGCCAGCTCACGCTTCCGATTGCAGAAGGCGGTTGCTCCCACCACGCTGCCGAATTCAAAGGGGTTTCTCACAAACCGATTATATTACGCATCATGCGTTACGCACAATGCGTAATTTTAAGCAATGACTGCCCGAATGGCTATACCTGCCTCGACGCAGTCTCGCAAAGAGCCTTGCGTCCCGCCTCGCTATAATCATGGGTTCGCTTCAGGAGCCTCACCATGTCCCTCGCCAATCATGTCGCCTTTGTCACCGGAGCCTCACAGGGCATCGGACGCGCCGTCGCCCTGCGCCTTGCCAAAGAAGGCGCAGCCGTCGCGCTTGCCGCCCGCAATCAGGCCAAACTCGATGAAGTTGCTGCCGAGATCACCGCCGCCGGCGGCACCGCCGCCACCTTCGCCATGGATGTGGCGAACGAAGACCAGATCAAGCAGTCGGTAAAAGACGCCATCGCCCGTTTCGGCAAAGTGGATATTCTCGTCAACAACGCGGGCATTACACGGGACACGCTCGTAATGCGCATGAAGCGCGCCGATTGGGACGATGTTCTCAACACCAACCTCACCGGATCATTTCTGTGCATTCAAGCGGTGATCAGCTCCATGCTCAAGCAGCGCTGGGGACGCATCATCAACATCACCAGCGTCTTCGGCCAGATGGGCCAGGCGGGGCAGGCGAACTATGCTGCGTCGAAAGCGGGCGTCATCGGCCTGACCATGGCCATGGCGCGCGAAGTCGCCTCCCGCAGCATTACCGTCAACGCGATCGCACCCGGGTTCATCGAAACCGCCATGACGGCCGACCTCAACGCCGAGTTCAAAGAAACCGCTCTTAAAATGATTCCGCTCGGACGCACCGGTACCGACGCCGAAATCGCTGCCGCGACAGCTTTCCTCGCCAGTGAAGAGGCTGGCTACATCACCGGCCATGTGCTCAACGTAAACGGCGGCATGTTGATGGGCTAGCCGTTGACGTGCTTGGCTCCGTCGCAGCCAAGCACGGTCGAAATACGCTAGACTGCTGTAGTCGTTTGTTTTGATCACACATCAGTCCCTGGGGCGGTATGGGAATTAGCATCCCATTTCGAAATAGTGTCTGCTGATTCCGAGAAGCAGCTTGTGGCCGTGCGCCGCCTGTTTCAGGAGTATGCGGAGTCGCTCGGATTTAGCCTCGCCTTTCAGCATTTTGAAGAAGAATTACAAAACCTGCCGGGGGCTTATGCGCCGCCGCTAGGTCGGCTATTTCTGGCGCAGATTGGCGAAGAGTACATCGGCTGTGCGGCGTTCCATCCGCTCAACCCCCAACTCTGCGAGCTCAAGCGCATGTATGTGCAACCGGCATTTCGTGGCGTCGGTGCCGGGGGCGCACTCATGAGCGCGGTGATCAACGCCGCGCGCAGCATCGGCTACCGCCAGCTCCGGCTCGATACCGTGGAACCGATGATGCAGGAAGCCATTGCCATGTACCGCGCACTGGGTTTCCACGAAATCGCCCCCTATCGCGAGAATCCTGTTCCGGGTGCGCTCTACATGGAACTCGACCTGGGATCCCATTCCTGAGACTCTGCGAATTTCACAGATATGGGCCGTCGAATAGCCCCTAGAATTTTCTGCTTGCCAGATGTTGGCGCGCTGGTTAACATACTTTCTCGTTTCCGTCTTTTCTGCAACCGGCATATTAATGGACATCGGTCAAACCATACGCAACTTCCGCCTGCAAAAGGGTCTCTCGCAGGGCGACATCGAAAAGCGCACTGGACTTTTGCGTTGCTATCTCTCTCGCGTGGAAAATGGCCACACCATCCCTTCGCTCGACACGCTGGCCAAAATCGCGGGTGCCATGGAAATGCCGCTGGCCCGCTTCTTTTCAGACACCGCCGCGCCCAACGGCGCCAAGCACCTGCCCCAGTTAAGCGAAGACGAGATGCGCTTCCTTTCGCAAGTGCGCCGCTACACCGCCAATCTGCACGAAAGCGACCGCAAGCTGGTGCTGGCCATGGTCAAGAAGTTCGCCTCCAGCGGCTCCAAGTAGCCTTCGCAGCAGTCGCGTGCCCTCCGTTGTTTACAATAAATGGGTTGACCTTAGCGTTCCCACGCAAAAATTTAACAGGAGGCTCCATGGCCCCAAGGGCAAAGATTTGCCGCGCCATTCTTAGTGTCACCGACAAGTCCGGACTGGTGGACTTCGCCCGCGCGCTGGCCGCTCTCGGGGTGGATTTGATCTCCACCGGAGGCACCGCTAAACTGCTGCGCGAGAACGGCGTCGCTGTCCGTGACATCTCCGATCTCACCGGATTTCCCGAGATGATGGACGGTCGGGTAAAGACGCTGCATCCCAAAGTCCACGGCGGCCTGTTGCACAAGCGCTCGGACGCTTCTCATCTCGCCTCAGTCGCCGAGCACGATATCGCACCGATCGACATGGTGGTGGTGAATCTCTATGCCTTCGAGGCTACCGCCGCCAAGCCCGGCATTCACTTTGAGGAGATCATCGAAAACATAGACATCGGCGGGCCCTCCATGCTGCGCTCCGCCGCCAAGAATTTTCAGGACGTCGCGGTCGTCACCTCGCCCGCCGACTATGCTTCCATCACCGCGGAGTTGCAAGCTTCTGGCGGGAGTCTTTCGCTGGCCACCCACTGGCGTCTCGCGCAGAAGGCATTCGCCACAACCTCAGCCTACGATTCCGCCATCGCTTCCACACTCGAAGGCATTACTCTCGACGCAGAAGCTACGCCCCCGGCGTTCGCGTTGCCAAAGTCCGACGCAGGATTCCCAAAAAACTTGCGCCTGCGCTTTGGCAAGGTGATGGATCTGCGCTACGGCGAGAATCCGCACCAAAGCGCGGCCATGTACTCCGACGGAACCGGAAAAGGCGTCGCCAACGGACGCCAGTTGCAGGGCAAGGAGCTTTCCTACAACAACATCGTGGACCTCGAAGCCGCGTGGGAACTGGCCCAGGAGTTCGACCCCGCCGTTCCGGCGTGCGCCATCATCAAACACACCAATCCTTGCGGAACCGCCCTCGCTCCGACCCTCGTTGAAGCCTACAAGCGCGCCGTCGAGTGCGATCCCGTCTCCGCCTTCGGAGGCGTGATCGGCGTGAACCGCCCCATTGACGCGGCCACCGCCACCGAGATGGCCAAACTATTTGTCGAGGCCATCGCCGCATCGCACTTTGAACCTGCCGCGCTCGAAATCTTCGCGGCCAAAAAGAACCTTCGCCTCGTCGAAATCGAAGACGTGCGCGTTCCCTACGTGCTTAAGCACGTCTCCGGCGGCATGCTAATGCAAACCTCAGACCAACGTCCGCTGACCGAAGCCGACTTGAAAATCGTGAGCGCGCGCAAGCCCACTGACGACGAAATGCGCGACCTGCTCTTCGCCTGGAAGGTCTGCAAACACGTCAAGTCAAACGCTATTTTGTATGCAAGAGATGGGCGCTCGGTGGGTGTGGGCGCGGGCCAGATGAGCCGCGTGGACTCGGCCAAGATAGGCGCCTCGAAATCCGTGCTCGGCATCGCCGGCTCCGTCGCCGCCTCCGACGCCTTCTTCCCCTTCCCCGACGGCGTCGAGGAGATCGCGAAGGCCGGCGCAACAGCCATCATCTCCCCCGGTGGCTCGGTACGCGACGAAGAAGTTCTAGCCGCCGCCAATCGGCTGGGCTTGGCCATGGTCTTTACCGGGGTAAGGCACTTCCGCCACTAGGTCGTGGAGGCTATGGGGTGATCTCGAAAATGACTCCGCAGCCTGTGGTATAGCAAACTCCACCGGTGATCCCACCTTGGGATGCAGTGCCATAAACATTCCCTGCTGAGTCCAGCAGAAGGCCGCCGTTGTATGGAATGCCTCCATCCGCGCCGTCTGTAAAGTTATGCAATATAGCTTCGGTCCACGTCCCACTACCGACCGCTGGACGAGTCAATTTGTAAACCGTGCCACAGCCACCTAAATACACACACTGCGCGGTGCTGTTCCCACCGTTGTATGTGGTCCCGTACAAATTTCCAGTTGAATCCAGCGTGAGGGTACCAGCCGGATATTGACCGTCAGTTGAAGACGATTTGCCAAATGTATAGATCGTTCGTTTCGTCCAAGTGCCGTCTGGCCCCGTGGGTGGAGTCAGCTTGTACGCAAGTCCACAGCCGTTGATGTTTACTGTGCAAGAACCGCCGTTTTCCGTAACTCCATACAACGCGCCCGCATGATCAAACACTAGCCCGCCAAGAGGATAGACACCGTCGCTTCCGCCTTGAAAAGCATACAGAACCGTTTCCTTCCACAGCCCTCCCGGCGAACCCGGGGGCGACAGTTTGAAAGACGCGCCAAAGCCATTGATGCTGGTAAATTCAGCTGCGCCATAGAGCGCGCCATTCTGGTCGAACACTAGACTCCCTTGTGGAAAGCGCGCCTCCTGCACACCCGTACTCTCTGCGCTTCCGAAGGCATAAAGTATGGTTTCCGACCATTCGCCCATTCCTGAGGTTGGGGCCGTCAACTCATATGCAACACCGCAGCCATCTGGCCCACAGCCTCCGAACCCTCCCCCGACAATCGTGGTTCCGTAAAGATTGCCCAAGCTGTCAAAGGTGACTGCTCCCAAGGGATAGAGTCCGTCGGCACCACCTGAAAACGTATGCAACACGGTCTGAGTCCATCCAGTATTCGCCCCCTTGTCTGGTGGCGTGAGCCGGAACACCACACCGCAGCCGATGGTCTGCACAGTGCACGAGCCGCCAAGATCAGTGACCCCAAACAAGGAGCCAGCGTGCAATACCAAGCGAGAGATCGGCTGTCCGCCATCCGCTCCGCCAGTAAATTGGTAGATTGTCTTCTCCGTCCACGCTCCGCCAGAGACGGTCGGCGGGATGAGCTTGAACACTATGCCCCAGCCGTACTTGCCGCACCCCCCTGAGACACCGTAGAGAATGCCAGCGTTGTCAGCAACTAAGCCGGAGGACGGACCGCAACCATCCGTCTTTCCAGTAAAGGAATAGAGGACAATCTCAGTTTGCGCAGTCGCGGGCAAAGAAGTGAACGCCAAGAAAACAAGCGAACCTCCAGCCACAGTCGCCGCCATCAGCAAAACGCTCAGAAACCGTCGCACAGACACAAAGTCGCCAAAGAATTTCATCGAATCACCTCGGGGTGCCACGGCATCGGGGGATGATGCCTTAAAACTGGATGGTAGCACGGTTTTCGCCCGGCGATATCGCAATTTTTGCTTCCCAAAGCCCGGTCAGAACGCCCCAGCTCTGCCCTCGCCGGGGCGGTACAATAAATCAGGTCACCGGCAGGGCCTCTCCCGCATCTAACCGCGAGTAGCCCTCCTGTAAAGGACGTACATGAACCGTCTTTTTGTTTCCAGCTTTTTGCTTGCCGCCGTCGTCTCCGCCGCCAGCTCTGCCCAAAGCGCGCCGCCAAATGCCAGCCCCAGCGTGCCTGCAAACGTGCCGCCGAAGGCTGCTGCCCCGGCCAGTTCCAGCACCGCCGATCCCGACAAGCCCGGCAAACCGAACAAGGGCGAGGCCTATTACCACTACTCGCTGGCCCATATTTATGAAGACCTTGCCACCACCTACGGCCAGACCGAATACGCCAACAAGGCCATCGAAGAGTATCGCGCCGCCACCGTGGCCGACCCCGACTCCGAGTTCCTGAACTCAGGCTTGGCCGAACTTTACGCCAAGACGGGCCGCATTAAAGAGGCCGTGCTCGAAGCCCAGGACCTGATTCAGCGCGACCCCAAGAATCTAGAGGCCCGCAAGCTGCTGGGCCGCATCTACCTGCGCTCCATCGGAGACCTGCAGCAGAGCAGCCAGTCGCAGAACGTGCTGAAGCTGGCCATTGAGCAGTATGTAGAAATCGTCCGCCTCGAGCCCACTGCGCTGGACAATCACCTGCTGCTCGGCCGCCTCTACCGCATGAACAACGATTTCCTGAAGGCGGAAGATCAGTTCAAGTCGTCCGTCCAGATGCAACCGACCTCAGAAGAAGCGGTGATCTCGCTTGCCTACCTCTACAGCGAGGAAGGCGACCTGAAGCGCTCGACGGCAGTGCTGAACGGCTTCCCCGAAGCTGCACGTACCGGCAAACTCTACGCCGCACTCGGCTTTGCCTATGAACAGCAAAAAAACTACAAGCAGGCGATTGACGCCTATCGCAAAGCAGTAGCCCTAGACAAAGATAATCTCGACGCCGTGCGCGGCCTAGCCCAGAATCTGCTGAATGACGGCCAAACCGACGCCGCGCTCGAACAGTTCAACGTCATCGCCACCGACAATCCGGAAGACGCGCAGACGCTTGTCCGCATCGCAGAAATTCTGCGCAAAAACGGCAAGTACAAAGAAGCACTGGAGCAGCTCACTAAAGCACAGACTCTGGTGCCAGATTCGGTTGAAACCGCCTACAACATCAGCCTGGTGCAGTCCGCGCTCGGCCATTACAAAGAAGCAGCCAGTGTGCTGGAGGATCTGCTCACCAAAAATGAACGCGCGGATGGCGAATACGCCGCCAGCGACCGCAGCAATCGCGCGCTCTTTCTCGAACGGCTCGGCGGGGTCTATCGCGATAACGGCAAGAACGCGGAGGCCGATGCCACCTTCCGCAAGATGATTCCGCTCGGCGACGAGTTTGCCTTGCGCGCCTACCAGGAGTTGATTGACACCTATCGCGAAGCCAAGGAGTGGAACAAGGCCACCGAGATTGCGCGCGAAGGCGTCACCAAATTGCCGAAGGAGCGCGGGCTGAAGCTGGTTCTAGCGTCGCAACTCGCTGACACGGGCCAGCCCGAAGAAGCGCTGAAGACCGCGCACGCCATGCTCAACGGCTCGCCAGATGACCGTGAAGTACTCATCGCCATTGCGCAAATGAACTCGCGCCTGCGCCGCTGGCACGACGCCGAAGAGTCGCTCGACAAGGCTGACGCTCTTACCGCCAAGGGCGACGACAAGCAGAACCTCACCTTCCTTCGCGGCTCCTTCTTCGAGCGCCAGAAGAAGTACGACCAGGCTGAAGCCATGTTCCGCAAAGTCGTAGAGGATGATCCGCGCAACGCTTCCGCACTCAACTATCTTGGCTATATGCTCGCGGACCGTGGCATGCGCCTCGAAGAAGCGCTTGGCTACGTCAGGAAAGCGCTGGAACTGGAACCCGCCAACGGCGCGTTTCTCGATTCACTCGGCTGGGTTTACTTCAAGCAGGGCAAGTTCGACCTCGCGGAAGACCAGCTCAGCAAGGCCCAGATGCAGATAGGCTCCGACCCCACCATCCACGAACATCTCGGCGATCTCTACCAGAAAACCGGACGCCTGAAGGAAGCCGCCGCGCAGTGGGAACGCTCGCTCACCGAGTGGAACAAGACCGTCGCCGCCGAACGCGACCCCGACGACATCGCCAAAGTCGAGAAGAAGCTCGAATCCGCCAAGGTAAAGCTGGCGCAGATGAGCCCCGCGAAACACTAAGCTGTCCAGTTAATCCCGACAGCGGCGATCCCGCGAATAGAGGCCCGCCGCTATAATCAACCAGCGATGACTCTCCTAAGAAAATTCCGCGTCCCGCTTATCGCTTTCGGCGTAGTACTCGCCCTCGGCTTGGCGTGGATGCTGCCCAAGATTCCCACACCGCCGCCACAAGGTGCGTTTGTCGCCGGCGCCGCCGCACCTGACTTCACGCTAAAAGATCAGGATGGTAATCCCGTTACGCTTTCTGCTCTGCATGGGCAAAAGGTGCTGCTCTACTTTTATCGCGGCTATTGGTGACCCTTCTGCATGAAGGAACTGCGCGAGTTCGCGCAGCACAAGGCAGACTTCGACCAGCTCAACACGCGCATCCTAGGCATTAGCGTGGACGATCAATCCGGCGCGCAAACCGCCTACTCCACCGCCGCGCAAAAGCAGTTTTCCATCCTCAGTGATCCTGATCGCATCGCGATTCACGCCTATGGGCTTGTCCACGGCGGCGGTCGCGTGGATGGTGCCGACATTGCCATTCGCACCACTTTACTGGTGGATGAAAACGGCAACATGAAGTGGCGTCGCGCCAGCACCAACACGCTCCATACCGAAACCGCTGCGGACGTACTAAGCCACATCCGGCAAACCCAATAAAGCTATGTCATCCCGACCGGAATTGCTTTCCCGCTAAAAGCGGGGAAGCAATGTAGCGGAGGGATCTTGTGTTTTAGCGGCAAGCATCCCATCCGCCTTCTCTCTGTGTCACCAGGTAGAGAGTCGCTTCAGCTAGAATCAATCCATGCTCGCCCCCTACGCCGTTCGTGTTGAAGACTCGCGCGGACGCCGCTATCCCGAGCCCGATCACGCCTATCGCAATCCGTTCGTGCGCGATCGCGACCGCGTCATCCACGCCCGCGCCTTTCGCCGCTTGGAAAATAAAACGCAGGTCTTCACCCGCCGCCTCTCCGACCACTTTCGCACCCGGCTTACCCACACCCTTGAAGTAACACAGATTTCGCGCACCGTCGCGCATGCGCTCGGCCTGAATGCTGACTTAGTCGAAGCGCTCGCCTTGGTCCACGACATCGGCCACCCGCCCTTCGGCCACGCTGGCGAACGCGCCCTCGACATCGCCATGCAAGCCCACGGACTACGCTTCGACCACAATCTGCACGCTCTGCGCATCGTCGAAGATTTCGAGCAGCGCTACCCTGCTTTCCCCGGACTCAATCTCACCTTTGAAGTGCGCGAAGGCATCGTCAAACACTCGCGCGACTACTCTTCCCGCGACCATTCCGAACTCGCTGAGTATCTTCTAGAACAGCGCCCGCCGCTCGAAGCACAACTAATAGACCTAACTGACGAGATAAGCTACTCCACCGCCGACTTAGACGACGGCTACGAGTCAAAGCTGGTTTCGCTGGAAGAGATTCGCGCAGGTGCGCCCGTCTTCAATCGCTACTTTGAGGAAGTAGAAGCGAAGTATCCGTTCGCAGAGAAGAAGCTCAAGTTCAACGAGGCGCTGAAGTGCGTGCTAAACCGGCTGGTAACTGACTTGATCGAGAGCACACGCGCCAGCGTGATAGCGGCGGGAGTTACTTCACTTGAAGAAGTGCGTCATCACTCCGCGCGTCTAGCCGGATTTAGCCCCGAAGGTGAAGCCGACCGCCGCAGCCTTAAGCAGTTCCTCACCGCGAATCTCTACAACTCCGCCACCCTCGAACCAGAGAAGGAACTAGCTACCCGTGTAGTCAGCAGCCTATTCGACCACTTCCTCCACTATCCCGACGCTATGCCCCGCAACCATTCCGCCAAAGCAGAAGAGGGCGCAGAACCCGTTCCGCGCATCGTCTGCGACTACCTCGCCGGCATGACCGATGGCTACATCCTCGCGCAATATGAGAAGTTTTTTGGGTAGTAAGGCTATGGCGAAAGCCTAAGAGAGCGGAATTTCGACTTCTTCAAAACTACTTGGTCTCGCCCGTTCCACAGCGGCAACAACGCGCTCGGTATGCTGCACCAAGACAGGCCACCGGGCATTCCCCAGGACAATGACTGCAATTTGCCGCTCAGCAAGATTTTGCTGGTAACGGAGATTCTTGTCGGTAGTGAGGAATATCTGGAAGCCCGCCCCTTGAGCGGCAGAGAGGAGTTCGCCATTCGCAAGCTTCGACCAGCCGTGGTCACTGCAAAACTCTACTGTGTGCGCCACAAGAGGGCTCGCCAGACCACGGGGTACACCCTGATCGAAAAGGATTCGCATTAGCTGGCGAGTGCCGGCGCCGCCAGACTTCTCGCCGCAAACTCCAGCACTGCCTTGATCTGCTCGGGCGTGACGTCGAATTGCTCGACCAGCTCAGCAATCGTAAGGCCTGCTTCAAGATTCTCGAAGATAGTTGCCACGGGAATGCGGGTACCGCGAAACACCCATGCACCACTGACCTTCCCCGTGACGCTTTCCACCTCAGGACATTGTGTCCAATCCAATGGCATAGTCTCTCCTATCAGGATCTTAGTTGATGGGATCTGTCCCGCCCCGAGCGAGCGTGGAATCACCACCATCGTCATAGAGGAGCTTTGTCGTCGTGATCTGGTGCTCGCCAAATTTTTCACAGGCAGAACACTTCATCTCTGACGCTCGAATCAAATATTCCTCGACGTTCTTCACTCCACCCTCAACTGCGAGCTCGACAATAGTGTAGTACGAACCCAGCCGAAGACGATCCTCGAAAGGGTACTCGCTCAAGTGACTAAATGTAGCCAGGCTGCGCGGATGGGCAAAAGGTCGCGTATTCCCTGTGTTCATAGGCGCGAGGGTGATTTTCGTCTAAAGGTCTGTCGCTAGCTTCAGCGTGTCGAGCTCAAGAACCAGGTGCGATTTTGCGCGGTATTCGCTAGCACACATGAGCGTCCTGAGCCGCCTCTCGCAAAGCCAAAAAAACACCCGTGAATTCAGCATCCGCAGCCACTCTTGAAACGAGCAGTCAATAAGACTCTTCTCCAACTTCGACTGGATCAATGGCTTCTGATCGCGGATCACAGCCTTGCCGTATTCGGGATGCTGGATATCGACAGATTGACCGCGACGCCGCGTCAGGATTGCCGCGCGCTCTTCGCTCTGCACCTCGAACAAATCCAGCAGTGCTTCTGTTCCCAGAAGACCATATCGAAAGATGCTCTCCAATGAGTCCATCTCCGCCATGTGATACAGCCGCGGATACTTTGCTGCGAGTTGCTGCGGAGTAACACCTGTTGCCTCCATCTCCCTACTCCACGCCCATCACCACATCAAACAGCACTCGCGCTCCGCGCCTAACTTCGCTCACGCGAATCCGCTCGTTATTCCCATGCTCGGTCGCGGCTTCTTCTTCTGTGTTTCCGTAGGCAGAAAATCCATAGGCCGCGATGCCCAGCGGACGGTACCGCTGATTCTCCGTATAACCGCTGGTCATCTTAGTGGCAACGATAGCGTCGGGCCAGTAGCGTGCCGCTGCGTGCTTGATGCTGACATACAGCACCGTATTCACCGGCGCCGAGTTCGCGACGCGGAACTCGCTCTGCTGCGGCGTGATCTCCACGTTGGGGTCGTTCACCACCTTCTTGATCTCTGCCAGAAACGCGTTCTGATCCTCGCCCGGCAGCAGGCGAACGTCGAGGTTCGCCCAAGCAATCGGAGGAATCACATTCGTCTGTTCCGATCCGCCAAACATCGTTGGAGAAATCGTGTTCCGCACCATGTAGTTGATCAGCTCGTCGGTTTCCACCCACGTTGCAAACGCCGGATCGCCAATCGCCGCCTTCGGATTTTCAAACCACTTTCTTCGTTCGACAGGCTCCGTCGGAGCCAGCGCTTTCATGAACTCCTCCGTCACCGGTAGCATCTTCAGCGGAGTATGCCAGGCGCGAATCTTGTCCAATGCTGCAATCAGCCGATTCGGCGCAGACTCCACATTGGGCCTCGAACCGTGTCCCGGACGCCCATGCGCCTCCACTCGCAGCCAAAACGGAGACTTTTCTGCCGTGTCCACAGCCACTTGATTCACCTTACCTTCGTATCCGCCCACTTGAACGTTCTCGCCGCCCTCGTTGATCAGAAACTCGGCATTGCCCAACAGAGGCCGCTGATTCGCGATGAACCAGTCGGTGCCAGTGCCGTCAGCCTCCTCGTCGCTCACGGCCAAAAAGATGATGTCGCGGTCGAGCTTCACCTTTTCGCGCTTGGCCATCACCATCACCATTAGCTGGGCTAGCCCGTCGCATTTCATGTCTTGCGCGCCGCGTCCATAAATCGTCGGCCCGCCCGCTTCATCCACAACCACTCCGCTAAACGGAGAATGCTTCCAGCGCGCAGCGTCACTCGTCACCACGTCCATATGATTCAGCAGCACGATGGGCCGCTTGGCCTCGCCATCGGGCACCGTATGCGGCACTCTGGCCCACAAGTCGCCCCGCCCAGGAAGATACTCAAACGTCTTGTTTTCAATGCCTTCCGCGTCGAAAATCTGCTTGAACCAAACCGTCGCCCGCGCCTCGTTTCCCGGAGGATTCGTAGTGTCAATGCGCAGGTATTCCTGCATCCATTTCACCGCCAAATCACTGTATGCCTCCATGCGTTCGTGCGGAATCGCGTCAGAGGCGAACTTGCCGGCTTGTGCCCATGCCGCGCCTGCCAGCATCGTCAATAGAAGAAAAGCAGAAAATTTACGGATGATGTAACGCATCGTGATTGCCTCCGAAGCTTTGAGTGCCCCGCAGACTAAGCGGAGCAAGTGAGCAATTTTTATATCAGGTTCGGGCAGCTTTTCCTGCCACAATGCTGCAGAGCCGCCCGCAGCACCTTCACCATTTTTCGCTCGGGCATATAATAGCTAACAGAATCAACAACTTATCCTTTTTTGTAGCAAACGGTAAACCGAGCAAGTTTGGCCCTCGGCGTGTACTAGCAAACAGGTGTATAACGTGTTTGCAGTTTTCAGGATCCGTGAGGAAAGACTCTTATATGACGACCACGACGACTACAACGACCCGCTACTTGTTTTTGTCCCGCGTTGCGCTAGCCGCGACCCTTACTCTCTCTGCCGCCCTGCCCGGCTTTGCGCAGGACGCCACCAAACCCACCCCCAGCACTCCCGCTACCGCGCAAGACACCGTCGTTCCGGCGGCGCAGCCAGCCCCAATGGACAACGCCACCGGCAAGCAGCCGCTCGGCGCCGATAAGCGCGAGGGCTTCTGGGGACGCGTAAATCCCTTTGCCCGCAAAAAGTGGGTGGCGCGCGAAGTGACTCCGGTGAAAGACCGCGTCAACGAGCTCGACCAGTTAACCGCCGCCAACACCAAGATGATGAAGGATGTTGACTCGCGCGCACAGGCGGGCATTCAGCAGGCGTCGCAGCAAGCCACCATGGCCGATCAGCACGCCCTGGACGCGCAACACAAGGCCGACGCCGCGCAGATGGCGGCCAAGCAGGCCGACCAGCACGTGGCCAGCGTGGAGCAGCAGATTGGCAATCTTGACCAATACAAGCCGGTGGCGCAGACCGAGATTCGCTTCCGTCCCGGACAGATCACGCTGAGCAAAGCCGCGAAAGACGCGCTCGACGAAATGGCGACTCCGCTGGCCAAGCAGCGCGGCTATGTGATTGAAGTGCAAGGCTTTTCCACGGGACGCGGCCAGACCGCCATCGCCAGTTCGCAGAAGATGGCTGAGGCCGTCGTCCGCTACTTGGTGCTGAATCACGAGATTCCTGTGTACCGCATCTTCATGGTGGGCATGGGTAACGCTCCCAAGCCTGCCGAAGCCGACGCAGCCAATCGCCGCGCCGCCGCTCACGTCGAGATAAGCCTGCTGCGCAGTGCGCAAGAAGCTGGCATGACGAAGACGAGCGCAAGTGTGGCCCAGTAATACATAACCGAACACTTAATTAGCTTGCGGAAGCGCCCCGAAGAGTCCCTCTTCGGGGCGCATTTTTTGCGCCGACAATTGCGGTTTGGCAGAACATGGCCGGCTCTGTTACCCCGATGCAATCAGCGGCACGGCAGCCAGCGCGGCCAGCATGGCCCAGGCGCGTTGCCGGGTGAAGCTCTCCCGCAGTACCAGCCACGCCAGAATCACCGTGATCCCCGGATAGAGCGACGACAGGATGACCGCGACGTCCATGCGCCCGTAGCGGGTGGAGAAAATGTAGAGCAGGGTGCCACCTACATCGCACACGCCGCAGAGGAGGGCGATAGCGAGTCCGCGCTTGATCTGCGCAGTGCGCGGTTCGGGCGCGGTGGCGATGAGCGAACCCTCAGCCTGCCTAGGCAGTTTGGGCCGCACGATGAGCAGTGCCGGGCCCAGCAGCGCGAGCGCGGCGGCGCGAGTGCAGCTGGCCAGCCAGAACGGCGACACCGGGCCAGCCTGCCGGGTAAAGAGAAAAAATCCGGCAAACGCCACGCCGCACACGGCGGCCAACGCCATGCCCCGATCCCAGACGATGCCACCGTCTTCCCAGGTGAACAGCACAATCGCCAACGCCGCAAGCGCGAATCCGGCGGCTTGTACGGGATGCGGCCAGCCTTCAATGGCCACGTCGAACAGCGCAGGAATGGCCGCACCCACCAGCGCGGAGATGGCGGTTTTGAGGCCCATGTGTCCTTGCGAAAGGATGTGGTAGAAGAGCGCGAGCGCGGTGGCCCCGCTCGCCCCGGCGGCGAATCCCCAAAGGATGGCCGGCATCGGCGGCACCACCGCGTGCGTGGCCAGCGCCAGCGAGAGTGCAATAGCCAGCGCCGTAGCGTGAGTCACGCAGGTAGACGCGAGCGCGGGCAAGCGCTTCGCCGCAAGTCCGCCGCAAAAGTCGGCACAGCCCCATGCAAAGGCGGCGGAGAGTCCGAGAACGGAAGCGACAGGGAACAGGGGCATGAATTGATTTTAGCGGGAGGAGTGCAACCCACCCTAGTCTGGCAAAGAACGCCGGACGAGTGTGGGGTACCGAGTCACCGAGTCTAGGGCCAGCGCTGTGCCCCGTGTAGCACGCGTACAACTTCAAACTCGTCATTGATTGTGACAAAGTAGAGGTCGTATCCATCGAGCAGTGCATCAACCTTCGCCTGCACCAAGCTAGTGATGAAGTTTGCGTGGTGACGCGCCGTGACGGCCCAAACCGCACCGCCAATCGCCATTTTTCTGGCGGCGATGATCTCTCTTCTGCTTGTGGCGATGTCATCCTCAAGTTTTCTTGAGAATTTCTCAACTGCGGCTGCGTATTTGTTGCGGGCATACTGCTCTGCCTTTGATCGAGCCTGAGCATCCATGGCAGCTATTCTAAATCGAGGCATCTCTCCAGCATCATTGGGGGTTGTTCGCGACGGGCTCGCTTGCCGCACCCCGTTTGCGGCTCTATCCTAAAGACATGGGTTCCGGCCACGACCACTCACATTCGCATTCCCATGGCGCGCCGGCGCGCGTGTTGCGGGTTTCGCTCGTCGTCACCGCAGCGTACATTGTGCTGCTGGCATGGGCGGGAGTGCGGTCGCACAGTCTGGCCCTGCTGTCAGAGGCTGGGCACAACGTCTCCGACTTTTTGGCGCTGCTGCTTTCGCTGATTGCCGTGTACTGGCAGTCGCGTCCGCCCAGCGCGACCAAAACTTTCGGCTATCAGCGCGCCGGAGTGTTGGCGGCGCTGTTCAATGCGTCCACGCTGGTGGCGCTGTCGTTTTATATCGTTTACGAAGCCGTGCAACGGCTGGGCGCTCCCGTCGCAGTGCAGCCAAGGCTGATGATGGAAGTCGCGGCAGCGGGCGTGGTCATGAATGGCGTGATCGCGCTGCTGTTGTGGAAGTCCAGTAACGACGTGAACATTCGCAGTTCGTTCATCCACATGCTGGGCGATACGCTTTCCACCGCAGCGGTAATCGTCGGCGGGTGGGCGATTGCCATGACCGGAAAGACCTGGATTGACCCGGCGCTTTCGATTGCGATTGCCGCGATGATTTTGTGGTCGGCGTTTGGGATCATCCGCGAGACGCTGAATATTCTGCTGGAAGGCACTCCCCGCGGCATGGAGACCGACGCCATTGTGGCGGCGATTGCCCAGGTCGAAGGCGTGTGCGGCGTCCATGATCTGCACGTGTGGAGCATTGGCTCGCAGACGCACACGCTGAGTTGCCATGTGGCAGTGGAGGACATCACGCTGTCGGCGAGTCAGCAGATTTTGCAGGGCATCAATCAGCGGTTGCAGCGCGATTTTAGGATTGGGCATACCACGATTCAGTTTGAATTCGGCGCCTGTGCCGCCGTGGATGGTTGCGTCATGCCCGAAGTGGAAGCCCACCACTCGCATTAGCCACCTGCCGAGCCGTTTGACTTAAGGAAACCACGCGGCTAACCTTAATTAGAGCAAGGATTTGTCCGGTTTGCGCCATTCCGGCGCGATCTGCATCCAAACGATATGGGATTTTGGCGAACCAACGCGCGTTTTCAGGTTGCCCTGCAACTGCTTCCGGCCTTGGAAGCAGGTGAGGAGATTCTCGTCGGTGGGCAGGCCGTACTGGAGGGCGTAATGATGCGCTCGCCGCACGCGTGGGGCATTGCCGTACGCAAGGCGTCGGGCGAGGTGGTGCGGCACTCCGAGCCACTGGAGCGTCCGAGCGAGAAACACAAATGGATGGGTTGGCCGATTCTGCGTGGCGTGATGACGCTGGGCCTCGCCATGACCCTCGGCTATAAGGCGCTGCGGTTCTCCGCAAATGTTGCGTTGGAAGAGTTATCGGGTACCGAAACAACTTCCACTGACTCTGACAAGCCTGCAAAAAAACTGGAAATCAGCGGATGGCTGGCGACGTTGAACATCATCATGTCGCTGGCATTCTTCATCTTTATGTACAAGTTTGTGCCACTGGCGATTGCCACGGGCATGACGCACGTTCATCCGGCATTTACTAACTGGATTGTATTTAATGTAGTTGATAGTGCCGTGCGGATTGGCATCTTCCTGCTCTTCATCTGGGGCGTGTCGCTGTTCCCAGACATCAAGCGGGTGTACCAATATCACGGAGCCGAGCATAAGACGGTGTTCGCGTTTGAAGCCAGTGAGGGTAAGCCGGTGGATATTCCGACGGCCCAGAGCTTTGTAACTTGGCATCCGCGGTGTGGCACCAGCTTTTTGATGACCGTGATGCTGATCTCCATGGTCTTTTACATTTTGTTGCCGGTTCCAACCTTTTGGATGAAGTTTGCATTACGCATTGTGTTGCTTCCCGTGATCGCCGGAGTTTCTTACGAAATTATCCGCTTTGCGGCGAAGCATCAGGGGTCGCTGTTTGCTCTGATGACCGCTCCGGGCCTATGGCTGCAGCGGATCACGACACAGCCCCCATCCGATGAACAGGTGCAATGCGCGATTGTTGCGCTGGACGAAGCTATGGTATTGGAAGCGCAGCGCGGCGGCGAACTCGTGATTGCCTAGCGGCCCCCGCCGCCCATATTCCCTCCTCCTCATTCCACGAAAAGTAACTTTAAGCAATAACACCGGGTAAGTTGCCAGAAACTTCTGGCAACTTACCGCTGATCGTTGGAGCCCGCTATGTTTGAACGTTTAAGGCAAGCCGAGATTCGATACGAGGAACTCGAGCAGACGCTCGCTCTGCCCGAAGTAGTAAGTGACCAGGCACGCTACCAGAAAGCGGCGAAATCGCACTCGGAACTCAGGGAGATGGTTGGTCGGTTTCGTGAGTATAAAGACCTTAAGCACGGCATCGAGGATAGTCGCAAAATGGTGGCGGAAGAGACTGACGTCGAAATGCGCACTTATGCCGAGCAGGAGCTTGCGCAACTGGAAGAGCGCATCCTCAAGGTGGAAGAAGAGCTGAAGGTGCTGCTACTGCCCAAGGATCCCAACGACGAGAAGAACGTGATTCTGGAAATTCGCGCAGGTACGGGCGGAGATGAATCCACGCTCTTTGTAGCGGAGATGTTTCGCATGTACACGCGCTTCGCGGAAACGCGCAGGTGGAAGGTCGAAGTGCTGTCGTCGTCAGACAGCGGCGTGGGCGGGATGAAGGAAGTAATCGCGCTGATTGAAGGTGATCGCGTTTATTCGAGCTTAAAGTACGAAAGCGGAGTGCATCGGGTGCAGCGCGTCCCGGCGACCGAACAACAGGGACGCGTGCATACTTCAGCCATAACTGTGGCTGTCCTGCCCGAGGCGGAAGAAGTAGACATCAAGCTCGAGATGAAGGACATCCGCATTGACACGTTCTGCTCGTCAGGGCCTGGCGGACAATCGGTGAACACGACTTACTCGGCGGTGCGACTTACCCATATTCCGACTGGCACGATTGTAAGCTGCCAGGACGAAAAATCGCAGATTAAGAACCGTGAAAAGGGTATGCGAGTGTTGCGATCGCGGCTTTACGAAGTGGAACAGCAGAAGCAGCAGGATGCGCTAGCCAAAGAGCGTAGGCAACAAGTGGGAACGGGTGACCGGAGCGAGAAGATACGAACTTATAACTTCCCGCAGAATCGCGTAAGTGACCATCGTATTGGCTTCACCATGCATCAGCTTTCGGAGTTTATGGAAGGCCGCCTGCAACCTATGGTGGATGCACTAGTAACACATTATCAAGCGGAAAAGCTGAAGCATGACGCCGAGGTCTCGGCGTAAGAGATCAAGCACTGGAGACTAGGCAATGTATGTTCCACCACATTTTCGCGCAGCCGATGAAGCAGAGATGCTCAGCGTCATCCGCGAACACGGCTTCGCTGCGCTGGTGAGCCACTCGGATGGTGAGATGATGGCTGTGCATCTGCCACTTACCGTGCGGGTGGATGACGACGGGACGAAGCGGCTGCATGGTCATGTTTCCGTTGCTAACCCGATCTGGAAAAGATTTCGAGACGATGTAGACGTACTTGCGATCTTCTCGGGGCCACATAGCTACGTATCCCCGCGCTGGTACAACCATGTCAACGTTCCCACGTGGAATTACATTACAGTCCACGCCTACGGCAGGCCACGAATATTGACGGATGACGCAGAACTTCGCACAACAATGAAGGCGCTTGTGGATCAATACGAGGCAGAATCAGGCATTGCGTCTCCCTACCGGATGGAAGAGCTGCCGGAGGAATACTTGCAGTCTCATCTGAAAGGAATCGTCGTCTTTGAGATTACGATTACACGGCTCGAGGCAAGCTTCAAGTTGAGCCAGAATCGGGATCCCGAGAGTTACCAAAATGTGGTCGAAGAGCTTGAGGGATCGAATGACTCGTCGGCGAAGGCCGTTGCGGAAGTAATGCGGAGCAGGCGCACAAAGCTATGACTATTCAAGATGCCCTTGCGATGGCCGTTGAGTATCTTGCCCAAAACCGCGAGAGCGACAAGAAGCTCGACGCGCAGACGTTGCTGATGCACGTGCTGGGCTGCGACCGGACGCACGTCATCGCGCATCCGGAGCGCCAACTTACAGCGCTGGAGTTGGAAGACTACGAGGATATCGTGGTCAAGCGGGCACGTGGCGTTCCTCTGCAATACATCACGGGCCATCAGGAGTTTTGGGGTTTGGATTTTCTAGTGACTCCGGCGGTGCTCATCCCCCGGCCGCAAACCGAGCATGTTGTGGAAGCAACGCTAGAGATTGTGCGCGAGCATTACGCAAATCGTAGAGATGGCGAGTTACAGTTACTCGATGTAGGTACGGGTGCCGGGACGATTGCGTTGGCACTGGCGCACACTTTGCCACAGGCGAGAGTATTAGCCACTGAGATTTCTGAACCAGCATTAGACGTAGCTCGAAAGAACAGCGAACGCCTTGGGCTAACTGATCACGTTAGCTTTCAGCAGGCCGACTTACTTACCGGCGTTGCTTTAGATTCAATAGACATTGTGGCGGGAAATCCCCCATATATCGGCCGCAAGGAGACGCTGGGAGTGCAACGCCAAGTGCGTGAGCATGAACCCGATGTTGCCCTGTTCGGCGGTGAAAGCGGCATGGAAGTATTCGAGCGCTTACTGCCACAAATGCATTTTGTACTCAAAGAGCACGGCTGGTTCGCGCTGGAGATGGGCTACACCCAAGAAGAACCGATGCGAAAGCTAATTGCCTCGGACGGTCGCTGGGTCCAGATGCGGATTGTCCCCGACTTACAGGGAATTCCGCGGGTCGCGGTGGCGAGAAAAACTTAGCAGTTCCGTTACCGGCTTGCGCCGGCCGTCGCGATGCTCTCCACATCCACCCAATCGGTGGGGTAGTTCCCCGTGTAACATGACGTGCAGTAAGCCGTCTTGTCGCCCTCGGCACAGGAGATGCGCAAACCTTCGAGCGAAAGATACGCTAATGTGTCAGCGCCAATCTTCTTGCGAATCTCTTCCACCGAGTGGTTGGCCGCAATTAACTGATCTTTCGACGGCGTATCCACACCGTAATAACAAGGCGAAACAGTCGGCGGGCACGAGATGCGCATATGCACCTCAGTGGCTCCGGCGTTACGCATCAGTCGTACAATCTTTTCGCTGGTAGTACCGCGCACCAGGGAATCGTCAATCAAAATCACACGCTTACCTTCCAGCAAGCTGCGCACCGGGTTCAGCTTGAGCCGCACGCCGAAGTCACGCACCCGCTGTTCCGGCTCAATAAACGTGCGGCCCACATAGTGGTTGCGGATCAGGCCGAAGCGGAAGGGGATGCCACTTTCCTCGGCATAGCCCATGGCTGCGGTGACTCCCGAATCCGGCACGGGCACCACCAAATCGGCATCCACACCGGCTTCGCGTGCCAGTTGGCGCCCCATCGCTTCTCGGCTGGCATGCACGCTGCGACCGAAGACGATGCTGTCGGGCCGCGAAAAGTAGACGTGCTCAAAGATGCAAGCCGACTGTTCTTTCGCGGGCTCGAAGAAGTGCGATTGCGCACCGTCGGCACTCACTTCTACAATTTCGCCGGGCTTCACGTCACGCACATAAATCGCATCGATCAGGTCAAAAGCGCAAGTTTCGGAAGCGAAGACGACGGAATCCTTCATATTTTCGCCGCCGTGCGGAATGTAGCCCATGGCGAGCGGCCGGAAGCCGCGGGGATCGCGCGCCGCAAAGATGCGATCAGGCGTCACAATAACCAATGAAAATGCGCCTTCCACGCGCCGCAATGCATCGCAAATGGCGTTAGGCAAATTCGTTTCGCGCGACAGCGCGATGAGGTGAACGATCACCTCGGTGTCGCTATTGGTCTGGAAGATCGAGCCGTTTTTTTCCAGCCTCCTCCGCATGGACGCGGCATTCACCAGATTGCCGTTGTGTGCCACGGCGATCATGCCTTTGTTCGACTGCACCATGATCGGCTGGGCGTTCAGCAGGGCAGAGTCGCCGGCTGTGGAATAGCGGGTGTGGCCGATGGAGAGTGTGCCCTGAATTTTTTTCAGCACGTCGCCGCCGAAAATTTCTGCCACGTGGCCCATTTGCTTGTGCTGGCGCAGTTGTCCCCGATGCGAGGTGACGATGCCTGCGGACTCCTGCCCACGATGCTGTAATGCGTGCAGCCCGAGGTAGGCGAGGGTCGCGGCGTCAGGATGGTTGAAGATGGCTACGACGCCGCACTCTTCGTGGAGTTTGTCGTCCCCGACGTATACCGCTTCCCCGGTTTCAACAATCTCGTCGGCAGCAAGGCTCGGAAAATCCGTGGGCATCGTCATAGTTCGAATCCACCTTCTGCCGGACTTGCGGACGCACCGGCACGCCAAAAAGGAAGTGTACCGCTGCCAACGACCACAGCGGAGGAACCAACTCACACGGAAGCTAGTCCGCGCCTACAAGAGCACCATCGGCAGCCATCGCCGCAGGCAGAGCCGTTTCAAACGAATCGCGCAGCAATGCAATTACTGCCGAGACCACCGTCTTGCCATCCACGGAAATTTCCAGACGATCCGCCACGGTTTCGCCGAGCGTGGTAACGGCGAGCGAGTATTTTACCGCTACTTGTTCGATTCGCTTCACCCCAGATAAGTCGCAAGTTAGCAAAATTCGGCTGGCGGTTTCGCCGAAAAGCACGACTGCCAGCGGCAGTCCGTTCCCCGCTAGCTCGACACGCGCGCCGACATCGTTACGGAACCCGCATTCAGCTAACGCCACAGCAATGCCGCCCTCGGTGCAATCGTGTGCAGAATCAATGAGTTGCGCGCCATCGGGGTCGCGTTCGGCGATCAGGGCCAGCAGGCAGCGTTGCAGGCGGACTTCCGCTGCGAGATCGAGCGCGGGCGGGGTACCCCAAAGTGCACCGAGGACTTCTTTGGCGTAGTCCGAGGAGCCGAACTCGCGTTCTGCATCTGTAGGGTTAGATGCGGTGCCGGTACTCAGCAGCACCACTGCCTGGCCCGGCTTGGTGAAGTGCATGTGGGTCAGTTGGCTCACGTCTTCGATAATGCCCACAATCCCCATCACCGGAGTGGGATAAATCCCCTCGCCGAGGGTTTCGTTATACAGGCTGACGTTGCCTCCGGTAATCGGCGTTTCCAGCGCCACGCAAGCTTCAGACATGCCATCAATCGCGGCCGAAAGCTGGCCCATGATTTCGGGCTTCTCCGGATTCGCAAAGTTCAGGCAGTTGGTCGCGGCTACCGGCAGCGCACCCGAGCAAACCACGTTGCGACAAGCCTCTGCTACGGCGTGCATTGCACCCAGCCTCGGGTCGAGATAGCACCAGCGCCCGTTGCCGTCGAGCGCCATGGCCAGCCCGCGATTGGTGCCCTTGATGCGGATCACGCCCGCATCGCCGCCACCGGGGCCTTCGGCAGTGTTCGTCTGCACCATGGAGTCATACTGCTGCCACACCAGCCGCTTGCTGCTGATGTTCGACGCGGCGAGCATGCGCTTGAGCGCAGCGGTCTGGTCGCCGCTGCCGTTGAGCTGAATGTGGTCCGGCTTTTCGCGCGGCACTGGCGGTTGCCAAGCCGCAATCGGGCGATGATAGAGCGGCGCATCGTCCGTAAGCGAAGTGTTAGGGATATCAGCGACGAGCTGGCCGTGCTCAAACACCCGCAGGCGATTTTCGGCGACGACGACGCCGACGGTGACCGCATCGAGCCCCCACTTGCGGAAGACGGCGAAGACTTCTTCCTCGCGGCCTTTTTCGGCCACCAGCAGCATCCGCTCCTGCGACTCGCTGAGCATGATCTCGTACGAGTTCATGCCGGTTTCGCGTTGCGGCACGCAGTCAAGCTCAATCTCAATGCCGACTTCGCCGCGCGCGCCCATCTCGCAGGTGGAGCAGGTGAGGCCCGCCGCGCCCATGTCCTGAATGCCGACGATCGCGCCCGTCTGCATCGCTTCAAGGCAGGCCTCGAGCAGCAGCTTTTCCATGAAGGGGTCGCCAACCTGCACGTTGGGACGCTTCGCTTCGCTGCCTTCACTGAACTCTTCGCTGGCCATCGTCGCGCCGTGGATGCCGTCGCGGCCCGTCTTCGAACCGACATAAATCACGGGATTACCCACGCCCGCGGCCTTGGCGTAAAAGATCTCGTCAATCTTCACCAGACCGAGCGCAAACGCGTTCACTAGCGGATTGCCCGAGTAGCAGTACTCAAACTTGACCTCACCGCCGACGTTGGGCACGCCAAAGCAATTGCCGTAGCTGGCTACGCCGCGCACCACGCCATCGAGAATCGAGTGGTTGCGATGGATCGTCGCGGAGTCCACCTTGCGATGGCCGACGCTCTCGGCGGAGACGGGGCCGAAGCGCAGCGAATCCATCACCGCGACAGGCCGCGCGCCCATGGTGAAGATGTCGCGCAAAATGCCGCCAACGCCGGTGGCCGCGCCCTGAAACGGCTCGATGAACGATGGATGATTGTGCGACTCGATCTTGAAGGCGCAGGCCCAGCCGTCGCCAATGTCAATGATGCCGGCGTTTTCGCCCGGCCCCTGCACCACGCGCGCGCTCTTGGTGGGCAGCCGTTTCAGGTGGACGCGCGACGATTTGTAGGAGCAGTGCTCGCTCCACATCACGCTGTAGATGCCGAGTTCGGTGAGCGTGGGCACACGCCCCAGCGCGGCTTCGATGCGGGCGTACTCGTCGGGCGTGATGCCGTGGTCCTTGAGCAGTTGCGGGGTAATGGCAGCGGGAGCGGCAATGGTCGCGTTGGGCATAGGAATTGTGGGCTGGAAATACTATTGTAGCGGGTTGGCGGTTCGAGGATTCGCTTCTTTTGCGGAAGACCCGGCATCACGGCTGTTCCCAGCGATTCTGGCGCCGGTAGGCCCGCAACCTAGCGGCAATCTTCAGAGTCCGAAACACACAACCATGTCGGACGGCATCCAGCCAGTTTCGCCTTAGCACTTGGACAACTCGGCCGTATTGTCCACTAAGCGGGGACATGTCTCCCTCAATATCCTCGAGCCTTCTATGGAAAATATCTTCGTTTTTCCCGAGCTTGCTGAGCCATCCTCGACCGAGATAATACTGCCGTGCCATGTGGGTTATCCCATCTGCGTTGGCATAGATCGCGACTTTTTGGACACCAAACTCAAACCCGCGGCTTGCACAGGGCCGATACCCAAACTACAGCAAATCCTCGGATAAAGTATTCCAGCGGAGTCATCGTGTCGATTTTGAACAATGGACAGCCCGGGAACCACGTATAGAAACGGTTTGGCCACATGTGGCGGTCGTCGTAGAATGCTGCCCAAGCGATGCACTGATACGCGTCGTTCCAAGGGCTCCTAATTCGCCAATCAGCTTTTCGCAGGTTTGGAAAGTGCGGGAGAATATGAGCACAGACAGTGCGGGTCGGTCGATAAACAAGTGCCACTTAGGGTCGATGCCTCGCTTTCCCCCAGCGCACCCACTCATCGATCATCTTGTCCATCCGCCCGGCATCTTCAGGTTTGATAGGGTTCTCCTGCGTCAAATAACTCAGAGCCCAAAACCATTCCCTTCGATTCTCTTTCATATCCTTGATTAGCAGGAAAACCATCTCGCTGGGATTCTCATTTGCCATCCCAAGGATTGCCTGATAGCTCGGATGCATCATCCGCTGCATCGGAGATGAGAGGTGGCTCGTTTCATCGTCCCACTTTCTTGCTTGGGTGAGGAAGCGATCGGTCAAAGTGGCGGAGTGAGGTTCTGCTCGAACGAAAACTCGCTTCGGCAGCGTAACTCTCAAATACTCGCGAGTCTGATCAGACGCCAACCAGGCGGCCAACTCGACATCACACGAACTCGGAGGCAGGTTTTTCGCTGGAAGGGACGGCAAAACAACCCACCCGTCCATCTTTCTCGACACAATATCTACATCAGGCTGATATGCAATAACCATAGGCTTAGGTCAAATCCAAAGACTTTATTCCAGCAGCTTCAAGAGAAGCCTTCAGGCTCTTCGCTTTTGTTTCCGCACGTTCGATCGCCTCTTTCAGCGCAAACAAATCGCTAGAGTCGAGGGCAATATGGAACTCCTTGTGCCGATTCTCGTTCGAATCGTGATAACCCATCCTTAGCATATGAACGAGCAGCATTGCGGATGGAGACTCTTGTGGGTTACCCCCGAAAACTGGTCTTAAGTCCGTGAATATTCTGCAGTCGCAGAAGGTATGCTCGTACTCCGACTTTAACTCCTCAGCCTTTGTCTCAAGAATGTTAAGCGCTTTGAGTTCAAGCAGCTCCGACAACCGCTCCACGACGGACGATTCAATTTCCGGCGAGACGTGGAGCTCCGGACGCCCACTCTCGCGCATCGTTGTTACCACGTCTTTCGCTACGCCCACCGACGACATACCCATCTTGACACGAAGACGGTACAGCGACGTCAGTGCGTCAACAACCTTGGAGACACCATCCGAATCCAGGCTCTTGATCTCAGGTGTGATCCAAGCGCCCAGTTCTTTGCCATTCGTCGATCCGGAGCGCGCTGGAGTGCCTCTCGAACTTCTGCAAATGATGTGCTGGAGAGGTTCGCCAGAATTGCAAGACCGGGCCGATACGGCTCGGGTATTTCCAAAATCCGTGAACGACTGATTGACAAGCGCAACTCTCCCCTTGCTCTAATGCTAACCGAAAGTAATAGTCCTGTAGCGCGAGGGCTGTCAAGTGCCGGGAGTAGCGGCCCATTCGGCCTCCGCTTAGGAAGCTGGCCCTCGCGCTACACTAGGCACGATGAAATCCGTCATTGTGGGCACGGCTGGGCATATTGATCACGGGAAGACGTCGCTGGTGAAGGCGCTGACCGGGATGGATGCCGACCGGCTGGAAGAAGAGAAGCGGCGCGGCATCACCATTGACCTGGGATTCGCCAACCTGGAGCTGGCGACCCCGAGTGGCGAGGCGTTGCGGCTGGGGTTTGTGGACGTCCCCGGACACGAGCGCTTTGTGCGCAACATGCTGGCTGGCATTGGCGGGATTGACCTTGTGCTATTCGTCATCGCAGCGGACGAGGGCGTGATGCCGCAGACGCGCGAACACTTCGACATCTGCCGCCTGCTGGGAATTGCGCGCGGAATCACGGTGCTGACCAAGGCCGATTTGGTGGACGCCGAGTCGCTCGACGTAGTGCGGTTGGAGGTGGAAGAGTTTGTGCGCGGCACGTTTCTGGATGCGACTGTGCTTGACGCGAAAGACGGACTACCGCGCGCGCCAATCATTCCCGTCAGCACAATTGCGGGCGCGGACGGATTGGGCATCGCAGAGTTGAAGCAGGCGCTGGCCCGGATAGCGAGCGAAGCCTCCGCGAAAGATGCGGCGGCCTTCGCCCGACTGCCGGTTGACCGCGTCTTCACGATGAAGGGCTTCGGCACTGTTGTCACCGGAACGCTGATCGCCGGCACGGTTGCGAAAGAAAGTGAGCTGGAAATATTCCCGTCACCGGGGGCATCGCGGCGAGTGCGAGTGCGCGGAGTGCAGGTGCATAGCGCGGCGTCCGATAGAGCGCGAGCGGGTGAACGCACAGCGCTAAACCTGGCCGGAGTCAGCGTGGACGAGCTGGCGCGCGGCATGATGCTGGCGACGCCCGATACTTTCATCGCGTCGCAAAGACTCGACGTGAAGCTGCACCTGCTGGCGTCAGCCAAACCGCTAAAGCATCGCGCCAAGGTTCACTTCCATGCGTATGCAGGCGAGCAGATGGCCGAGGTGCATGTGATTTCTTCTTCCAGCGGCGAAGGGAAGACAGTGGCTCCGGGGAACGACGCGCTGGTACAGTTGCGGCTTTCCGAACCCGTTTTACTGCTGCCGGGTGACCGGTTTATTCTGCGGCAGTTTTCTCCTGTGGTTACGATCGGTGGCGGCGAGGTAGTGGACGCGCACCCGCTGCCTTCCACGACGAAATCGTCGGGCTCGAAAACGGAACGCGCGGCGTGGTTGAGTGCGTTGGCGGATGGAACTCCGGAGCAAAAGCTGGCGGCGCGAATTGCGCGACGGGGCGCGGGTGGCCTGAGTGCGGCGCAGGCGGTCGCCGAGACTGGATGGCGGGGCGAGCAGGTCGAATCGCTGGCGGCGGCGCTGCTGGAAGCGCGCACGGCGGTGCAGGCGGGCGAGTTGTGGCTCGACGCTGCGGCTTTCAAGCAGCTCGCGGAAACCATGTTGAAAGCAGTGCGAGCATTCCACGAGTCGAATCCTCTGGTGGCGGGGATGGGACGCGGCGAGCTGGAAGAAAAGTTGGGTGCGCCTGCGGCGGTGTTCACGTTTACGTTGGCGGCGCTAGTTCGCGCAGGCAAACTGGCGCAGTCGGGCGAAGTAGTGCACGTGGCCGGTCGCGGCGTGCAGATGAAGGACGACGAGGCCGAAGCACGCACAGTGATAGAAAGAGCGTTTGCGTCCGCGGGATTGCAGGTTCCCGCGTTGAAGGAAGTACTGGCGGGATTGAAGGTAGATAAGGTTCGCGCGCAGAAGATCGTCACGCTGATGCTGCGCGAGAAGACGCTGGTCAAGGTGACGGATGACCTGGTCTTTTATGGCAAGTCGCTGGAGGAGTTACGGGAAAAGGTACGAGCGTTGAAGCCGGGCGCGTCTGCGAATGCAGTGACGAAGATGGATGTAACGAAGTTCAAGGACATGACAGGCGTGTCACGGAAGTACGCGATTCCGTTGCTTGAGTGGCTTGACCGCGAGCGAGTGACGCGAAGAGTGGGCGATGAGCGGGTGATTTTGTAAGGTGTAGGGACAGTTGCCTCACCTGTCCGTTCAGAGCAAAGCTTCGAAGCTCTTGGCTGATCCGGCCGAAAACGTTTTGGACTTTCAGCCCAAATGGACAGGTGCCTCACCTGTCCCCACACCAGCCGAAGAAACTCTCTCCTGTAATCTACAAGCAGTGTCTACTCATCCCTCACAATCCATTCGCATCATCGGCGCGGGCCTCGCAGGCTGCGAAGCAGCTTGGCAGTGTGCACGGCGCGGGCTTGCTGTCGAACTCTGGGAGATGCGTCCGGGTCGCTCCACACATGCGCACCAAACTGGCGATTTTGCGGAGCTCGTGTGCTCCAACTCGCTGAAGTCGAATAGCGAAAACACGGCGCCGTGGCTGCTGAAGGAAGAGATGCGTCGCGCCGGGTCGCTACTGATGCAGATTGCCCGCGAGACTGCGGTTCCGGCGGGTCATGCGCTGGCGGTGGATCGCGAAGTGTTCGCCAAGCGAGTGACGGAGGTGATTGGGGCTGAGCCGCTGATTACGATTCGTCGCGAAGAGTTCACGCTGGTGAACGAGCACGATGGCTACACGATCATCGCAAGTGGGCCGCTGACCTCCGATGCGCTTTCAGCCGAAGTCGCGCGGCTGAGCGGTAGCGAGCATCTTTATTTTTATGATTCGATCAGCCCCATTGTGGAAGCGGATTCGATTGACATGTCGCGCGTGTACATGGCCGCGCGGTATGACAAGGGCACGGCGGATTACATCAATTGCCCGATGACGCGCGAGGAGTACGAGCGCTTTCTGGACGCGCTGATTGCGGCGCAGCCGGTCGTGGGGCATGACTGGGAGAAGTTCGGCGAAAAGTTGAATTATTTTGAGGGATGCCTGCCGATTGAAGAGATCGCGCGGCGCGGGCGCGACACGCTGCGTTTCGGTCCGATGAAACCTGTGGGACTGATCGATCCGCGGTCAGGCAAACGTCCGTATGCGGTGGTGCAGTTGCGGCAGGAAAATCTGCGCGCGGATTCGTACAACCTCGTGGGCTTCCAGAATCACCTGAAGTTCGGCGAACAGGCGCAGGTGTTGCGGCTGATTCCGGGGCTGGAGAACGCGAAGTTTCTGCGCTACGGGCAGATTCATCGCAACACATATATCAACGCCCCGACCTTGCTCACGCCGACGTTGCAGATGCGCGAGCATCCGCGCGTGATGTTTGCGGGGCAGATTTGCGGCGTGGAAGGCTACGTAGAGTCCGTGGCAACTGGGCTGCTGGCGGGGACTTACGTTGCCGCACTGGTGCGGGGCGAAGACCCGCAGCCCGTGCCTCGCGCCACGGCGCATGGCTCGCTGGTGAACTATATCACCGGTGCCGATCCCAAGCACTTTCAGCCGGCGAACATCACGTTTGACCTGCTACCCGCTGTCGACGACATTGCGGGCAAGAAGATTCGCGACAAGAAGGACCGCGGACGGCTGCGGTGTGAGCGGGCGCTGCGGGAGTTTGATGGCTGGTTTGTGGCCAGTTCCCAGTTGCCGGTTGCCAGTGTTTAGTTGCCACGCTCCAGTCTCCAGTGCGCGGTTTTCAGTACCGAAAGCTAGGGGCTTGCACCGTAGACTTCGCCCGGGAACTATTCTTCCCTTCCTCTCGTACCTTTCTCGTACTCGTTCGTCCAATCATCGAGCCGCACATGCGCACTGTTGACCTTATCCGCGATGTTTTCCACACCCTGTGGTCGCACAAGCTGCGGACGATGCTGACCATGTTCGGCATCGGCTGGGGCATTGTTTCCATTGTGGTGATGGTGGCAGCGGGCGAAGGTCTGAGGGCTGGCCAAGCCAAACAGGCCGCAAACTTTGGTAAAGACATCTTGATCCTGTTCGGTGGCCGCAGCAGCATGCAAGTCGGCGGGCAGCGGGCCGGGCGGGTGGTTCACTTTGTGGATCAGGACATTGCGCCGACGCAAGCGGAGACGCCTGATTGCCAGAACGTAATTCCGGAGTTGGGCCAAGGTGACGTGAAGACGCACAGCGCGTTCAATAATGCGTCGTTCGGAATCAGCGGATCTTACCCGGAGTTCGGCCAGATGCGCGCCATCACGGTGGCGGAGGGCCGCTACTTCGATTGGAACGACGAACACGAACGGCGGCGCGTTGCCATCTTGGGCAGCGAAGTGAAGCCGCAACTCTTCCCGAATACCGACGCCCTGGGCAAGACGATCTACATGAACTCCATCCCCTACACGGTCGTCGGGGTCATGCAGAAAAAGGATCAGAATTCGAGTTACGACGGACCCGACGTGCGGAAGATTTTCATTCCCTTCGCAGCGATTCGTCAGGATTTCCCCGACAAGCCGCCGGGCACGCCGTATACCGTGGATCGCCTGCTGGCGACGCCGAAATCATTGCAGCAGCACCTCGCGTGCAAGCAGGAGTTGCGAGCAGTGCTGGGACGGCTGCACGGATTCGATCCCCGCGACAAGGAAGCCTGCTTTATTTGGGACACGGTCGAAGGGGCAAAAGCGTTCCAGCAGATGACGGATGGCATGAAGTACTTTCTGGGCGGCGTGGGCATCGTTACGTTGCTCCTGGGCGGCATTGGCGTGATGAACGTAATGCTGGTGGCGGTGCGGGAACGCACGCGAGAAATTGGCGTTCGCAAAGCACTGGGCGCTCCGTCGAGCACGATTCTGCGGCAGTTCTTTTTAGAGGCTCTGGTGATTGCGTTTGTCAGCGGAGCCATGGGATTGAGCGTGGCATACGGACTCTGTGCGCTGGTGAATCTGATCCCGATGCCGCCCTTCTTCGCAGGCTTGATCGCAACCTGGCAATCGGGAGCGCTGGCGTTGGCGCTGCTGGGCACGATTGCAATTTTGGCGGCAATGTATCCAGCGCGGCAGGCCGCCAGCATTGATCCCATTGAAGCCTTGCGCTACGAGGCGGGGGGCTAATGCTCAGCGAAATCACCAAGCAGGCTTGGGCGGCGCTGCTGCGGAACCGCACGCGTACGTTCCTGACGATGCTGGGCATTGTGTGGGGCATTGCCACGGTGACTTTGCTGATCGCTTACGGCACATCGTTCCGCGAAATTCTTGCAGGCGGGTTTGCAGCGTTTGGCAGGGGTGCGGTGATTGTGTGGCCCCAGCAAACCAGTGAACAACCGGGCGGCCAGCGCGCCGGGCGCGTAGTGCATCTGGAAGAGGCGGACGTGGATCTCATCAAGGCGAACGCGAGCCTGGTGAAGCACGTCTGCCTGGAGTCCACCCAATTTCTTTCCATCGCCTACGGCGATCGTCAAGCCAGCACCGCGATTCGCGGCGTGTGTCCGGAATACGGCGAAATGCGGAATGAAATCCCGAGCGATGGTCGCTGGATCAATGCTGGCGACATAGTGGATCGTCGGAGGGTGGCGTTTATCGGCGGCAAGATGCGCGAGAAACTTTTCAGCGGACGGCCCGCTGTGGGTGAAACCGTGCTGATCAAGGGCGTACGGTTCACTGTGATCGGCTCGATGGATCGCAAGATTCAGTTGAGCAATTATTTTACGAGCGATGACGAGTCAGTATGGATTCCCTACAGCGCGGCGGCGGATATGTGGGATGCCCGCTACGCGCAGGTGCTGGTATTCGAGCCCGTGGCTCCGCAGTTTGAGAAGCAGGCGACCGACCAGGTGCGCAACGCGATCGCCACGCGGCAGCAGTTTTCCGCAACCGATCCGCAAGCTTTTCAGATTTACGGACGCGCGGAAGAGAAACCGATCATTGATGGAATCACGCTGGGTCTCCAAGGTTTGCTGCTGTTTATCGGTGCGTTGACCTTAGGAATCGGTGGCGTTGGCGTAATGAACATCATGCTGGTTTCGGTAGATGAGCGCATTCGCGAGATCGGCCTGCGTCGCGCCTTGGGTGCGCGCAAGCGGCACATCATGCTGCAATTCCTGGCCGAAACACTGATGATTATGTTGCTGGGCGGGTTGCTCGGAATAATAGTTTCTTACCTGGTGGCTGCGGCGGTGGGCACAGTTCCGCTGATGGGGCCGCTCTTTGAAGATGATTCTGGCAAGGCAGATATCCACCTGCATATCTCGTTCATAACTGTGATGGTTTCGGCCGTAGTGCTGCTGATCGTTGGTGTCGCAAGCGGCCTGGTACCCGCGCTAAAGGCCTCGAAGCTCGATCCAGTCGAGGCGCTGCGGTATGAGTAGCGCGTTGTCCTAGTCTTCAGTCTCTTGTAGCTGTGGCGGATTGGTGGCTCGGGTTTCCCTCTTCTTCTCACTTTTCCTTGACCTAACTTCCACTTCGCGGTACCGTTCCTCATCCGGCTTACTTACGCGCCGGTAAGGAGTTGCCGTGCTCAAGCTATCTGCTAGTGACGCGATTTCGCCCGCGATGGAACAGACTCGCCGGATTCTGCTCGAACCTTTCCGCTGGGGCGTGTGGCTGCGCTATGCGGTGCTGGGGCTGTTTGTGCAGCAGTTTGGCTGCAATGCCAACTTCAATAGCTTCAGCAATCTGGGCAAACTTGGCAAGCAGCCGGAGTCCAGCCCATTCGCGGCGTCGCCCTCCCTGCCGGATATCTTCCATAACATGGCATGGACGGCCGGGCTCATCGCGACCCTGATCATCTTGTTTGTCTTGCTAATTTTGGTGCATGGATACATCAGCAGCGTTTGCCGCTTTATCCTTTTCGACTCGGTACTGCGCGGCGCTTGCCGCCTGCGCGAAGGTTGGAGCCGCTGGCAGGCACAGGGTCTGCGGCTATTCGGCCTGCAATTAGGAATCGGCCTGATCATGCTGACTGGTGCGAGCTTCCTGATCGGCGTGCCGGTTGTGGCCATCGCCGTCGCCGCGCGTGGCGGGCACTCGGGCGCCGGTTTGGGCGCGGGCGTGATACTGCTGGTTTTGTTCTTGATACCCGTCGCCATTCTGTTATTTCTTGCAATCTGGCTGGTGAGCGTGCTGGTGGGCGACTTTGCGGTGCCGATCATGGCGCTGGAAGGTGCGGGCGCGTGGGCATCGCTAGGACGAGCCTGGCAGTTGGCGCGGGCTGAAAAAGGCGCGATAGCCTTTTATCTGTTCATGCGCTTTGTGCTGGTAATTGCGGCGGCAGTGATCTTCGGGATTATTGGCGTTATCGTGTCGCTCATTCTTCTTGCGCCAGTCATTGGCATCGCAGTGGCCGCAATATTAGGCGGCGGAGCAGCCGGGCTCAGTTGGACGCCATTTACCATCACGTTGGCGGTAGTCGCCGGGGTTCTGCTATTCCTGCCGCTGATGTATGTGCTGTCGTTCGTAAAGACGCCGGGAACCGTCTTCTTCCCCGCCTATGCCATGCACTTTTTCGCGGGCTGTTATGAGCCGCTGGGAATGATTCTGTATCCGCCACCGCCACCGGTGGTACAGCCGTTGCCTCCCGTATCTGCGTCACCTGCGGAAGTGGCTGCCGAACCCTCAGTGCCAGAACCGCCGGTTCCTTATGCGGGTACGCCACCAGAAGATGGTGGCGCTGGGACAATCTAGCCAATAAAAGAGGGCCGAAGCTTCGGCCCTCTTTCTCTTTTCTGATTTCTTTTCTGATCCCCAGTTCAGTCCTTCTCTTTCTCTTCCTTCTGCCTGGGGCCGCCGGGTCGCGGCGTCTTGCTCTTGGGACGAATCTTGAACCAGATGGGTGTTCCGACGAAGCCGAAGTGTTCGCGAATCTGATTTTCCAGATAGCGGCTGTAGGAAAAGTGCAGCTTCACATCCCGGTCGGTGAACAGGATGAACGTCGGCGGCGCAACCGCAGCCTGCGTCAAGTAATAGACGCGCAGCTTGTGCTTGCCTGGTACGGCTGCCTTTTCAAAGTCCACGCGCTCGATAAAGCGATTCATCTGGCTGGTAGAGATGCGCTTCTGCCGTTCGGCTGCGACCAGCGTGAGTTGCTTAAAGAGCACGTCCATATTGCGGCCGGTTTCAGCGGAGATGAACACGACGGGCGCATAGTTCAGAAACTTGAGCTGGTCGCGCACCTGCTGCGCGTATTCGTTTTGGTCGTTGGGCTTCTTGTTGTTCTGGATGCGCGAGGCCCGCGAATCATTATTCATGGCCTTGGCCGCTTTGCCCGCGATTAAATCCCACTTGTTGACGACGATAATCACGGAGCGGCCGGACTCGTGCGCGTAACCGGCAATATTTGCGTCGAGCGCGTTCACGCCTTCGGTGGCGTCAATTACCATCAGTGCGATATCGGCGGCTTCCAAATGCTTGCGCGCCATCACGACGCTCATCTTTTCCGCCATCAAATTCGTCTTGCTCTTGCGGCGGATGCCCGCCGTGTCAATGATGCGGTAGCGCTGGCCGTCGTGCTCGATCACCTCATCCACAGCATCGCGTGTGGTGCCTGCGATGGGCGAAACGATGGCTCGCGAGGTGCCGGTGATGCGGTTGAGCAAGGTGGACTTGCCCACGTTGGGATGGCCGATGATCGCCACCCGAATCTCTTCGCCTTCACCTTGCTTGGCCTTGTGTGCAGCGGAGTCGATCTCATCGTCTGAATCTTCGTCACCTTCGCCGTCTTCCTCTGCGCGGGCTGCGGCACCCGATGCTTTCGCTGCATCTTCCGCGATAACCCTGCCGCGCGCGGTCTTACGTTTGCTGTCAGCACGGTCTGCGCTTGGCGCTTCTGGCGCGACGGCGGCGGGCTCAAGATGCAGCGCATCAATCACGGCATCGAGCAGGTCGGCGATGCCGTTGCCATGCTCGGCGGCGATGGGAATTAGATTCTGAATGCCCAGGCTGCGATATTCTTCCGCCTGTGGCTCGAGCTTTACCGAATCAATTTTGTTGACGGCGAGAAACAGTGGCTTGCCGGAACGCAGCAGCAGACGCGCGAGTTCCATGTCAGGCTGCGCGAGCTCGGTGCGGCCATCCACCACCATCACGATGGCGTCAGCTTCCTTGAGTGCGACCTGCGCCTGGCGGAAAATTTCCTGCGGAATGGTCTCTTCCACACCAGGCAGAACGCCGCCCGTGTCCACGATGCGGAAGTTGCGTCCGCGCCAGTTCGCCTCGCCGTACAGGCGGTCGCGCGTAATTCCGGGTTCGTCGCCCACAATGGCGCGGCGTGAGCCCACCAGCCGGTTAAACAGCGTTGACTTGCCCACATTCGGGCGACCACAGATGGCGATCAGCGGGGCCTGCGCGGAAACCGCCGTCGCGGCGTAGGAGCCGACTTCTGGCTCGGGCGGTTCCTCCACATGCGTTTTGACGCGCTTAGACTCTGCGGCGGTATTAGCCTTGCCCCGGCGCATACCGGTTCCGGGATAAATTTTGGCAGCAGGACGAGTTTTTTGTGATTTTTTCAAAGATGCTTTCGTGGCCGGACTTACTCGCGGCGGATGCGCAATCGAAGACTGGCGGCTGATTACCTGCGACTCCTCTATTATAAGGATTCCGTGGCCTCTCCATTGAATCCCGTAACTCCGGCGGCGCATGATATCGGCGCGACGGCTGGGCCGCGCCCGCGACGTGAGCTATCGCTGCATCATTTTTTCTCGCCGGGCGGACTGCTGGCGCAAACCCATCCCGCCTACGAATTCCGTCGTGGACAACTGCAAATGGCGCAGGCAGTCGAACAGGCACTGAAGGAAAAGCGACACTTGATCGCCGAAGCGGGCACCGGCACCGGCAAAACTCTGGCGTATCTCGTCCCTGCAATTCTTTCCGGCAAGCGCATCATCATTTCCACGGGCACCAAGAATTTGCAGGAGCAGATCTTCTACAAGGATGTTCCCTTTCTCGATCAGGTTTTCTTCCCCAAGGGTGAAGATCGTCTGCGCGTCTGTTACATGAAGGGACGGCAAAATTACCTATGCCGACAAAAGTTGTATGACCTACGCAGCCAGCCGATTCTTAACGGACTCGACGAGATGGAGCAGTTCAGCGCCATTGAACAATGGGAGGCGATTACTACCACCGGTGATCGCGCCGAACTGGGCACGTTGCCGGAAAATAGTTTGCTGTGGCCCAAGCTCGATGCGCGCACAGAAAAATGTATCGGGCAAAAGTGCAATCAGTTTGACCGCTGCTTTATCACCGAAATGCGGCGTAAGGCGATGGAGAGCGACATTGTGATCGTGAACCATCATCTGTTTTTCGCCGACCTGGCGATTCGGCAGGAGACCGACGGAGCGCCCGATGTGGGCATCCTACCCGAGTTTGGCGCTGTGATTTTCGACGAAGCGCATGAGCTGGAAGATGTGGCCAGCAGCTACTTTGGCGTCACTGTGAGCAATCTGCGCGTGGATGAAATTGCCCGCGACGCGGAGAATGCGCTGATTCGCAACCGTCTGGTGACGGGACCTTTGACGCAGGCGATTACTCGTTTGCGCGAGCGGTCCAACTTTTTCTTCAGCGTGCTGCCGCCGGGCGAAGGACGTTTCGCGTTCCAGAATCGGCGCGACTTTTTGGAAGAAAATGGCGATGAGTTTACGGCGCTGCGGCAGGCGTTGTCGGGGCTGGGCTCGGAGCTCGAAGGCATCTGCGAAAAGCCCGAAGAAGTTCATCAGTTAATTCGGCGAGCGGGTGAGTTGAAGGTGCAGTTGAGTTTTCTACTGGAAAATGAAGATCGCAACACCGTGTTTTGGATTGAGCGCCGCGGCGGATTGCGCGAAGAGAAAGCACCCGCAAATCTCGCCGCGCCGGACGATACTTCAGCACTTAGAGAAGCCTCGCGACAGCCGCGCGGAAGGCCTGCGCAACGGCGCGGGCATCATCAAGTGTTCTTGCAAGCCACGCCGATTGATGTCTCGGCGATTCTGCGGCAGTCGCTGTTTGAGCGGCTGGAGTGCGCGATCCTCACTTCGGCGACGCTATCGGTCAGCGGCAATTACAACTATATTCAGCAGCGTCTCGGCCTCGAACACGCGCGCGAACTTGTCGTGCCTTCGCACTTCGATTACGCCAAGCAGGCGTTGCTGTATCTGCCACCAGACTTGCCCGATCCGCGCGAACAATTATTCGCGCGACGCGCGGCGGATCGCATTCGGCGCATTCTGGAGGTAACGCGAGGTCGTGCGTTTTGCCTGTTCACCAGCTATGCGCTGATGCACGATATTCATGACCGGCTGTTGGGCGAACTCGAGCATCCCATGCTCCGGCAGGGCGACGCGCCGCGTTCGGCGCTGCTCACCGAGTTTCGCGAAACCCCGGGCGCGGTGTTGTTCGCAACGTCTTCGTTCTGGCAGGGCGTGGACGTGCAGGGCGACCAGTTGAGTTGCGTGATCATTGACCGTCTGCCGTTCGCGGTGCCGAGCGACCCGGTGGTCGCAGCCCGCGTTCGCGCCATTGACGACGCGGGCGGCAAGGCCTTCTTCGACTATCAGGTTCCGTCAGCGGTGATTTCGCTCAAGCAAGGATTCGGCCGCCTCATCCGCTCACTGAACGATCGCGGCCTGCTGGTGCTCCTCGATAACCGCATCACGAAGAAGCAGTATGGCAAGACGTTTCTAGATAGCCTGCCGCCCTATCGCCGGACAAGTGATATGGCGGATGTCGAAGAGTTTTTTGAGTCTAGCTAGAACTCGGCTTGTCTTTCTTTCCGGTAAATCGCTTGATAATTGCGCCCAACACGCCGGAGCTAACCAGAAAGCCCGCAAGCCACTGCCAGTTTGTGGAGAGAAAATGGGTGATCGCGTCCGTGGTGCTGACTTGCACGATGATGTCACGCTCCAAAACACGGAACTCTTTTTCAGAGTCGCCGAGGACGACCACAGCGGCCAGACGCAGTGGGTGCTTGCCAGCTGTATTCGAGCGCACGTCCCATTCCCAAGTGGTTGGAGTGGAGTCGTCCACCAGCTGCTCGTCGGGACTGAGTGGCTTGATCTCGAAGTCTGGGCCTTCCAACGTCACCTTCATTTTAGGGCTAACCTGCACCGGCTCGATCGTGCCGCCGCCGGTCTGCTGTTGGATCGTGGCGTCTGACACCTGGCCCTTGCCAACGCTGGCGCGCACACGGGTGTACTGCCACGCCTTCATGGTATCCGGCACGAAATAGCCAATTTTGCCCGCTTCAAGCTTCTTCAGTTCGGTCTGCAGCGGATCAGGCTTTTCTGCCAGAGCTGCCCCATGTTCGCGTTTATGGCGTCGCGCAATGGAATGACCGGGCGGACTCGTGCTGGGCTGGGTTGCACTGCCAGCTGTCTCGCCAACCGGGGAGCGGTTGCCCTTCGATTCCGATGGTCTCGAACAGCCCAACATGACCGTCAGGAGCAATAGCACGAGTGCGAAGCGAAGGCGAACCATGCGCGGGATTGTAGCGCAAGTAGAGCCGACAGGCCAGAACAAATTCCACCCGTTGAGAGACATTGGGCGGAGCGGTTCGATCCTGCGGATTCATTTGGGCATTTACAATGAAGTTTGGCGCAAGGCCCGGACTGGCCTCGCCGCGCAGGATCACATCTATGTTTGAAGTCACAGTGGAAGACACATTCGCGGCGGGTCACTACCTGCGCAACTACAAGGGCAAGTGCGAGAATCCGCACGGGCACAACTACAAGGTGCAGGTGACGCTGCAGGCGGCCGAGCTCGACCACGCCGGGCTGCTGCTCGACTTCAAGGACCTGAAGCTGGTGATGAAGCACGTGATTGACCGGCTCGACCACCAGATGATCAACGAGGTGCCTCCTTTCACCGAGATCAATCCCTCGGCGGAGAATCTAGCGCGGTATTTCTATCAGGAAACGAACGCTCGGCTAAAGGATATGACCGCTGGCCGCGTGCGCATCAGCCGCGTCGTCATGTATGAGACTGATACCACCGCCGCTTCCTACTGGGAGTAGCGGCTCTCTTCGCCACACCCTTCTATGCTGATTACCGAAATCTACAAGTCGCTGCAAGGCGAGTCCTCATGGGCAGGGCTGCCGTGCGTGTTTGTGCGCCTCACCGGATGTAATCTGCGCTGCAAATGGTGCGATTCGGAGTACACCTTCACCGGCGGTACGCGAATGACGCCCGACGAAGTGTTCGACGCCGCGATGGCGCTGTATCCGCCTAAATCGCCCCAAATCAAGCTCGTAGAGATCACCGGAGGCGAGCCGCTGTTGCAAGAAAAGGAAGTCGTACCGCTGATGCAGCGGTTGCTCGACGCCGGATGTACCGTCCTGCTGGAAACCAGCGGTGAACGTCCACTGACGAACGTGCCGCGTGACGTGAACAAGATCGTGGATGTGAAGTGTCCAGACTCAGGCGAAGGTGGCAAGTTCCACCTGCCGAATCTCGCCGTACTGGCACCGTGGGATGAAGTAAAGTTCGTCATCGCCAGCCGCACAGACTACGAGTTTGCCCGCGACTTTACCCGTGAGCATGAGCTTGCCGCCAAGGTAGCGGAGATTCTGTTCTCCCCTGCATTTCGCAAGGACGCAGCTGTGACGCGTTCCTCCGCGAACTGCATGGTGGATCCGATGGACTTGGCCAACTGGATTCTAGCCGACGAATTGCCGGTGCGTCTGGGGCTGCAACTGCACAAATACATCTGGGATCCGGCAAAAAAGGGCGTGTAGGGGTTTTCGGGGCAACCATTTGCCCATACATCGCTTGATGCACGGACAGCATCGGATGAGATGTGGGCAATACGGCGGGCGGACGAAAGTGAGTAAAGTGGCATCCGAATCCGGGCAGGGACAAGTACAATCCGTGGTGCTGTTGAGCGGAGGCATGGACTCCTGCGTGTGCGCGGCTTTGGCACTGGCCGAAGCGCTTGAATCTCACTCGGAGGTTGCAGCGCTCCACGTGAGCTACGGCCAGAGGACGGAGGCACGGGAGCGGCAATCGTTCGTAACAATCTGCGACCAGCTGGGCATTCGCCAGCGGCTAATCGTCCGCAACGAAGCTTTGCGGGCGATTGGCGGCTCAGCGTTGACGGATGAGAGCATTGCCGTGCCCGAGAGTCAGCACATTGGCGAAGAGGTTCCGGTGACGTATGTGCCCTTCCGCAACGCGCATTTTTTGGCCATAGCGGTGAGTTGGGCCGAGGTATTGGGCGCCAGCCTCATCTATATTGGAGCGGTGGAGCAGGATAGTTCCGGGTATCCGGACTGCCGTCCAACGTATTATGAGGCGTTCAACCGGGTGATTCAGGCTGGTACGAAGGAAGGCACAATCCAGGTGGTGACGCCACTGATCGCCATGCGAAAATCGCAAATTGTGCGCCTTGGCCTTGAACTGGGTGCCCCGCTGGATTTAACTTGGTCATGCTACAGTCACGGGGATCGAGCGTGTGGGGTTTGTGACAGCTGTGTGCTGCGGTTGCGCGCGTTTGCCGAGGCCGGAGCAGTGGATCCGATTCCGTATGCGACGGCTGCCGGAGTTAGTGATCGTCCATAAAAGAATTGTGCCGAGTGGCGAAAGAAATTTGCAGTCAGTGCGTAACAGAAATTTTAGATTTACGATCTTTGAGATGAGTAGGGAGCCGGGAGGCTAACATGAAGAAAACAATGAAGATGATGGTGCTTTTTGCCCTGGTCGCCGCGCTGGCAGTTCCGGCCGCGCTGGCCCAGGCCACGGGCACGGTAAAGGGCACCTGCAAAGACAGAGACGGCAAGCCGATCTCGGATGGCGTGGTGGAGTGGCTCAGCAACGACTCCGGCCACAAGTATGAGATTAAGACGAACGCCAAAGGTGAATATTTTTCGCTGGGCATCACGCCCGGCAAGTACAAGGTGACCCTATTGCAGGCGGGCGTAGCGCAGTTCAACTTCAACGGCGTCCCGGTGGCCACCGAAGAGCTGACGGTGGACTTTGACCTGAAGAAGGAACTGGCCGCTGCACAGGTCACGGGTCAGGCTCAGATGACCGAAGAACAGAAGGCCGCTCGCGAAAAAGCGCAGAAGGAAAACGCCAACATCAAAACGCTGAACACGAAACTCAACGCAGCTCGCGATGCGCGCAAGGCTGGCGACTTTGACACTGCGATCCAGCAAATGGGCGACGCCACCCAGCTCGACGGCAGCAAGGATATTCTTTGGTACGAGCTGGCAGAGGGTTATCGTGGCAAGGGCCGGGCCACGGAAAAAACTGACCATGCCGGTGCGAATGAGATCTATGCCAAAGCTGTGGACGCTTACACCAAGGCCATTGCGATTAAGCCGGTGGCGGCCTACTACAACAATCTCGCCGAAGTTTATTCGCGTTCGGGTCAAACCGCAGAGGGCATTAAGGCATACACCCAGGCAGCTACGCTGGACCCGACGAATGCTGGCTCCTACTACTTCAACATGGGCGCGGTGCTCACCAACTCCGGCAAGATTGATGAAGCGATTGATGCCTTCAAAAAGTGCATTGCCGCCGACCCGACGAAGGCGGAGGCCTACTATCAGCTGGGTGTTGGATTATTGGGCAAGGCCACGATTGACAAGGCTGGACATCCAGTTGCAGCGGAAGGCACGGTGGAGGCCTTCCAGAAGTACCTGGAACTGGCCCCGACCGGCCCCAATGCTGAAACCGCAAAGCAGATGATTGCTAGCTTTGGAGAAACGATTGACACCAGCTTCAGCAAGAAGAAGGCTGTGAAGAAGTAAATTGGCTGATATCTGCGCGATACCAAGGGGCCGCACTGTTGTGCGGCCCCTTTTATTTTGCTTTGGCGCTATGATTTTGCAGGATGCAATCTACTATGCCAACCGCGGCTGCAAACGCGCTGCTCTCGTTCGAGGAGGCGCGCCGGGTTGTGGAGGCTCACGCCGCTGCGGTCACCGCGACCACGAGAGAGGCAGTGGCCCTGCTCGATTCTCTGGGGCGCGCGCTGGCTCAGCCGATTTATGCTGATCGCGACTTCCCTCCCTTTCCACGCGCGGCGCGTGATGGATACGCAGTTCGAGCCGCAGACGTAGCGATGCTTCCAGCAACTTTGCGTTTGGTGGGCGAGATTCGCGCGGGTGACGCCTTGGAAGCATTGCCAGAATTGCATCAGGGCGAATGCGCCGCGATCATGACCGGGGCACCGGCTCCGAATGGAGCGGATAGTATCGTGATGGTCGAATACACGCGGCGCGAAGGCGCTGGCGTCATCTTTGAGCGCAGTGTGGCGAGCGGGGAGAACATCGTTCCGACTGGCAGCGAGAGCCTCGCGGGGAATCTGCTGTTACCCATTGGAACCCGCATGGATCAAGCAGCAATCTCAGTGGCAGCTGCGGTGGGCGCGGACCGCGTTTCGGTATTCCGCAAGCCGCGCGTGGCGATTCTTTCCACCGGGGATGAGATCGTTGGGCTCGGTTCCTCACCAGAAGCGCATCAGGTGCGGAACTCCAACAGCTACTCGCTGGCGTCGCAAGTGACGGCTGCGGGCGGCGAGGCAATCATTCTGCCGATTGCTCCGGATGAGCCAGCACGACTGCGCGAGTTGCTCGAAGAAGGATTGCGAGCCGACCTGCTGCTGGTAAGCGGCGGCGTCTCCATGGGGCAGTACGACCTCGTCGAGCCCTGTCTGCTCGAGTTGGGCGCGGAATTCTTCTTCACTGGGGCGAAGATTCAGCCTGGAAAGCCAGTCGTGTTCGGTCGCGCGCCAAAACCAGTAAGTGCGACTGGCGAGGCCGAGGGCAGCACACAATCCGCGCGCACGTACTTCTTTGGGTTGCCCGGAAATCCTGTTTCCACCATGGTGACGTTTGCGCTATTCGTCACGCCGATTCTCGACGCGCTGCGCGCGGCGGCACCAACGCCGCTGGTATTTCTGCGAGCACAACTGAAAGCCGACGTGCGCATCAAGACTGGACTCACGCGATTTCTGCCTGCGATGCTGTCTGGCTTTGCCGATGACGCACGAGTCGAAATCGTGCGCTGGCAAGGCTCCGGTGACATAGCATCCACCGCGCGCGCCAACTGCTATCTGGTGATTTCGCCAGATCGCGAAGTGATTCCGGCGGGGGAGTGGGTGGGTGTGCTGATTCGTTAAAATAGTCGAAGTCATCTCAGCACCGGAAGAAACGATCTTGCCCAAGAAGCTCTCTCATTACGATGCCAGTGGACGCGCCCGCATGGTGGATGTGTCGGCCAAGCCCGCGACAGAGCGCACGGCCACAGCGAGTGCATTCGTTGCACTGTCACCAGAAGTGCTGCGGGCACTGCCGAAAAATCCCAAGGGCGACGCGCTGGAGGTGGCGCGGCTAGCCGGAGTGCTCGCCGCCAAGCGCACCAGCGACCTGATTCCGCTGTGCCATCCGCTCCCGCTTACGCTCGTGGATGTGGATCTGGTGCAGCAGGCGGGTGGCATTGCCATCACCGCGCGTGCCAAAACGAAGGCCGAAACCGGGGTGGAAATGGAAGCGCTGGTCGCCGCGAGCGTGGCAGCGCTCACCATCTACGACATGTGCAAGGCGCTCGACAAGGGCATTGCGATTCGCGAGATTATGCTGCAAGAAAAGACCGGCGGCAAGAGTGGCGATTATCGGCGAGGTGCCGTACCAAGTACGAAGCCCGCACGTATGACGAAGCGCATTACGAAGAAGCCGACCGCGGGGAAGAAATAGTGCCCCCGCCCCTCACCGCAGCCGTACTCACCGTAAGCGATTCCTCGTTCACTGGCGAGCGGGCGGATGCCTCAGGCCCAGCCGTAGCACAGGCGCTCGTCGCCGCTGGATTCACCATGGTGGCGCAGGAGATCGTACCGGATGAGTTGGGGCAAATTGCAGCAGCAATCTTGCAACTGGCGGGAATGGCGCGACTGGTGGTCACCACCGGCGGCACCGGCATCGCGCCGCGCGACGTTACACCTGAAGCTACACGTAGCATTTGCACACGGCTCGTCGAGGGCATCCCAGAGCTGATGCGCGCGGAAGGCCTGAAGGAGACCCCGTTCGCCGTGCTGACCCGCGGCGTCTGCGGCGTCATCGGCACCTCTTTAGTGTTGAACCTTCCGGGCAGTCCGAAGGGCGCGGTGGAGTCACTCACCGCAGTGCAACATCTGCTACCCCACTGCATCAACCTGATTGCAGGCGAAACGCGCCACGACTGAGAGCAGCTGCAAGTTGCTGCTTTTGCCGAAAAATTCACGCTCCGCGGCTGCATCGCCCGCGCCCACTAACGTATTCTTAACCTTCGCGTGAAATCTCTCAAAGACAAGCTGGGCCATTGGACGCTCGTATTGTGGGCGATCCTGAAGCCTCTGGGCGTATGGGGCGTTTTCCTCATCGCAGCCGAAGATTCGGCGGCGATTGCCCTGCCCGTGGACGCCGCCATCGCAGGCTACGTATTCAGCGACCCGCCGCGCCTGCTGCTGTATGCGGCCATGGCGGCCTTGGGCTCGGCGCTGGGCAGCATGGTCATCTACGCCATCGGATACAAGGGCGGCGAGGTGGTGCTGCTCAAAAAAATGTCGCAGGAGCGCTTCGACAAGATTAAGCGGCAATTTGATGAGCATGAATTCTGGACACTGATGCTGCCGGCAATGCTGCCGCCGCCTTTTCCCTTTAAGCTGGTGGCGCTGGCGGCCGCAGTGTTTGAGATGAAGCCGCTGCGCTATGCCGTGGCCATCGCGCTCGGCCGGTTTTTACGCTACCTGCTGGTCGGCTTTCTGGTGCTGCGCTTCGGGCCCAATGCCATCAAGATGTTTGGCACGTTCCTGGTGACGCACGTGGCATGGATTACTGTGACGCTGGAGATCGGCATCCCGCTCGGCGGACTGCTATGGGTCATCCTGCGCAAGCGCACCAAGGCAAGAGCGGCGCGGATTGAAGCTGCCCCGACCGAAGCCGTTGCAGCGGAAACTCCACAGGAATAATTGCGAAAGACTCGACAAATGTAAAAGGCCCGCTTGAGCGGGCCTCTTAGTGCAGGTTGCAATACGTCTGCGGACTACACCTTCTGCCGCAGCCCCCGGTAACTCGCGTGTGAAGCGAGCATGGCGGCTACGCCGAAGAACCCAAATGTGAACAACAGGTCGGCCACCGGCTGATTGCGGAAGAACGGAATCGCCGCGTCGTAGCACATCCCCAGCCCAGCCAAAGTTTTCGGATACATATCCCAGCTCATCCAAACCGCAAAGTTGCTCAGAACAAAGAATGAGATCGAGGCTGCCAGCGCCGCGCCAGCCAGCCGCAGCGGACGAGCGTTTTCCGCCAACTGCGTGCCGAGCCACAGCACTCCGGCATACCACGCCCACGTCACAAAGTGATCCGCTGATAGCGGATAGGCGTAGCGAACGAGCGTCAAATAGAGATCCACGCCCATGAATAGCGCAAGCGGCACAAACCACTGGCGACGCTGGCCACGGGCGCCAAAGAACAGCAGCGAGGCCGCAACCGGGGTGAACGCCCACTCGGTATGGGGAACCAGACGAAACGCGACGGCCAACAAAACAAACAGATAAGCGAGCATAGACTCTCCGTGCTCCGGGACAAGGCGGCTTCGCAACTTGCGCGGTTTCCGCAAGAAAATTGGCGCAAGGCACTCTTGTGACCCGAAAGGCTAACACTCGATTGTTGCGCGTGTGGCGGGCGTAGTCAAGCCAAGAGCTTACGGTCGTGCCCCCATGCCCTCCGCTACCGGGCGCAATTCCGAATCCAGTTCCACCCAGCCGTGCAGAGCATCCCGCTTGCCCGCTTCCCCGAAACTAAACCGCAGATCGCGAAAGTGCACAACATAGCCCTTGCCATCTGCCCGCGTTTCCACTTCGGTTACCGGATACTTCGCCCAGTCGAGGTAAACCCTCCCGAGTTCGGAGCGTTTGGCGGCCAGCGTCACCGGCGTCTCTTCCGGCTTCAGATGCACGCGCATCTGCCCGTCGTAGTCCACGTCCACGGTGCGCGAGTCCACGTTCATCGAAACCAGGGCAGCCGGCGTTTCCACCACACCATCCCAAAAGAAAGGCTTCACCCAGACCGGATAAGCCGCGTAGCGCGAGGCGTCGTCGCCCTGATAGGTGCGGGCATGCATCGCGGCCAGCGCGCGGCGATGTTCATAGTCGCGGACGCCCCACACCGCCAGCACCCCCACCAGTGCGAAGATCGCGCCAATGCGGCCCGGAAAGCGATCCCGCCGCACCCCCACTTCTTCGTTAATCAGGCCAAACAAGAAGGGCAACACCAACCCGACAATCAAGAAGAAATAGAGCACGGGCTCGAGAATGAATACGATGTCCCACGAATACCAGCGCTCCGAAAACGGCCAGAACGGGCGCACGCCGTAGTTGTTGGTGAAGTCGAGCAGAATATGAATTACAACGCCCAGATACGCATACGCAAACAACAGCCCCCAACGCGGCGGCGGATCACCCGCTTTAGGCTTGCGCCGCAAGTGTCGCTGCCCCCACGGCCATCGCGAAAACAGCCACACCGCCGCAACTACGGCTGCGGCCACCAGCAGTCCGCCCAGAAACGAGTGCGTAAATCCACGATGATGAGCGAATCCGAACACCGACCCGCGAAAGTAGCCCGCAATATCAATATCAGGCGCCTCGGCTGCCAGCGTGAGAGTGAGCGTAGCGTAAGCCGTAGTGCGGTTCAGTCCGGCCCGGCCCATGCATGCGCCAGTTAAAAAGTGGGTAACAGGTTCCATGAAATAAGAGTCTAGCGCGTGCGGCTTGGCACCAGTAGCGTTACCCGCTGCGCCGCGATGCAAACCTCGGCTGGCAGGGTTCCAAGTAACTCGCCATCCGCTTCCATCCACACTCCACTGTGGCCATCCTCGCCACTTTGCCCAGCGATCCGTTGGCACCGCAGGTGGGTCGTGTCCACCACTTCAATACCGGGGATTTTCAAGCCGTGATGAAACCATGTGGCATTCAGCACGTATTGCGCATAACGTACCCGGCTCTTTGTTTTGAACAGCACCGCCCGCAACATCTCACCACCTAGTGAAACTCCTGGAACTAGCCGTCCCAGCATTCCGCCAAAGTTGCCGATGCGCGCTACCAGCACTTGCGTGACCTCTTCCTGCCGTGTGTTGCCGAACGGATCGGTCCATTCCACGGCAAACCGCGAATACGGATGCGTGAGCCACACCTTGGCGGCAATCGCATAATAGGCATACTTGCCCAACCAACGCTTATCCTCCGCCCTCAGAGTGCGAAACACGGCTGCATCTAGACCTGCACCAAAGACCACGGAGAAGAGCCGCATGCTCATCTCACCTGAGCATGAGCGATACTGAATTTCACCAACAGACACCCTGCGGCGCGTGGCAGTAAGCGCCAGTTGCGCGGCCCTGGCTGCATCACGAGGAATGCGCAGTTCATTGCCCAGCGAATTGGCAGTCCCGAAAGGCAGCACTCCCAACGCGACGTTTTCTGGCGCTTCTGCAAAGCCTTGCAGCACATCGTGGACAGTACCATCGCCTCCCGCTGCAAGAATCACATCGCAACCAGCACGAATGGCATCGCCCACTTGCTCGGCGGCAAGCCCCTGCCCGCGTGTTGCAGAGGCATCCGCATCCACTCCGGCACTTCGCAAGACCGCCAAAGCTACTTCGACATCCTTAAGGCGATCCGCGCCTCGGTTCCGTTGCCCCGACATCGGATTGAACAGAATCGTGACTTTTCGCACTGGGTGGCTCCGCATCTCTGTCATCGTCGCACGGATACCGTCAAGGCTACATCAGCCAGCGACAGGCGGGTCAACACTGGAGTCGTAATCCCACAAATAGTGCTTGCATCGCTCATTTTTCAGGATTACTCTTGCGCCGTCGCCAATTCGGCCACCGACTGACCCCCGTAACCCCGGTTGAGGAGGTTTCTGTGCGAATCCCTATCGGTATTTCTCCTGTGATCGTTTTCGCTCTTTGTGTTCTTGTCGCGCCGTCGCTCGCGATCGCCCAACAAGATATGTCCATGCCCGCCAAGCCTGCCATGCCCACCATGATGGAGGGCGTCAGCAACCTTCACCATCCGGTTTCCACCGCGAACCCCGAAGCACAGAAGTATTTCGATCAGGGCCTGCGACTCATCTACGCCTTTAACCACGACGAGGCGACCGCAGCCTTCAAACATGCCGCCGAACTCGACCCCAAGCTGGCGATGGCGTGGTGGGGCATCGCCGAGTGTACCGGCCCCAACTACAACGACCCGGCCAGCGAAGACCGTTTCCGCGCCGCGCATGACGACGTGCAAAAAGCCGTAGACCTCGCAGCGAGCGCAAATAGCGCAATCACCGAAAACGAACGCGGCTATATCGCGGCTCTCGCTCTTCGCTTTCCGGCGGATCCGAAGGCCGACATGCATCAACATGCCGAAATGTATCGCGACTCTATGCGTGATTTAGCCAAGCGCTTTCCCGACGACCTGGACGCTGCCGTGCTGTTCGCGGAAGCCGCGATGAACCTGCATCCCTGGGGCTTGTGGCACCACGACGGCACGCCAGAAGCGGGAACACTGGAAATCGTAACGACGCTGGAGTCGGTACTGAAGCGCAGCCCGAATCACATTGGCGCGATCCACTATTACATTCACACCGTGGAAGCGTCGCAAAATCCGGAGCGCGCGCTAGCAGCGGCAAATCGGTTGGCGGCGCTCGCTCCCGCTGCCGGACACCTGGTACACATGCCCGCGCACATCTATGTGCGCACCGGCGACTTTGACGCCGCTGTGGCAACCAACGTAAGCGCAGCCGCTGCGGATGAGAAATATCTGGCGGCGAGCGGTTCGCAAGGTATGTACGGCGCGATGTATTACAGCCACAATCTGCACTTCATCGCCACCGCCGGAGCAATGGCAGGACGCTACCAGCAGGCGAAGGAGGCCGCCGACAAGCTCTCAGCACACGTGGCTCCCATTGTGAAGGACGTGCCTCCGCTGGAAGGATTTATGACCGTGCCGCTGGGCGTTCTTGCACGCTTCCAGAAGTGGGACGATATTTTGGCGATGCCACAGCCCGACGCGTCACTAAAGTCGGTGACGACGTTCTGGCACTATGATCGCGGGCTGGCGTTTGCCGCCAAAGGCAAGCTCACCGATGCACAAAGAGAGTACGCCGCCGTCGCGGCCACCGTGGACGCAACACCAGCAGACATGATTTTTGCCATGCCGGTAAACAACAAGGCCAAAGCCGTGCTTTCCATCGCGCGCGATGTGCTGGGCGCGAAGATTGCCATGGCACAACACGATGCAGCGAAGGCGATGACGCTGCTACAGCAGGCGGTAGCAACGCAGGATTCGCTCATCTACGACGAGCCACCGGACTGGTATTTTCCCGTCCGCGAGGCGCTCGGCGGAGTGCTGCTGGCGACCGGCGATGCAGCCGGAGCGGAGAAAGTGTTTCGGGCCGACCTGGAGATCAACCCTCGCAATGGACGCTCCCTGTTCGGTCTACGCGAAGCCCTGAAAGCCCAAAAGCGGGACTACGACGCCGGACTGGTGAACGCACAGTTTGAGGAGGCGTGGAAGACCGCTGACGTTTCTTTGAGCGCCGAAGATCTGTAGCGGATCGCTCGTGTGGGGCGGGCGCCCTCGTCTGTCCCCACACGGAATAACAATCTGCCATGCAACCGGCCTTCTTTTCTCCGCGTCTCTCTGCGTTCTCTGCGGTTAATCCCCCTTCCGCCCTATAATTCTGCCCATGCCCCCGCGCGCCCAGGCCGAGTCGCAGATTGAGTCGCTACGCCAGCAGATTCGCCATCACGAACATCGCTACTACGTGCTCGACGACCCGGAAGTCTCCGACGCCGAGTATGACCGCCTCGTAAACGAACTGAAAGCGCTGGAGGCTGCACACCCCGAACTGATCACGCCAGATTCGCCCACACAACGCGTCGGCGGGCAACCGCGCGAGGGCTTCGTCAAGGTCGCGCATTCATCGCTCATGCTTTCGCTCGACAACGCCTACAGCGAAGATGAGCTGCGCGACTGGGATCGCCGCGTGCGTGATCTCGCCGGACGCGACGACATCGCCTACGTCTGCGAGCTGAAACTCGACGGGCTCTCCATGGCCATTCGCTACGAAGCTGGCGAGTTGGCGCGCGCCATCACACGCGGCGACGGCTCGGTCGGCGAAGAGGTCACCGCAAACGTTCGCACCGTGCGCAGCGTACCGCTATCAATCTCTGCCGCCCAACTGAAACAGGCCGGACTTCCGCCGAACTTCGAGGTGCGAGGCGAAATTCTTATGCCACGCGCCAGCTTTGAGCGCCTGAATGAAGAGCGTGAGCGCAACGAGTTGCCGCGATTCGCCAATCCGCGCAATGCTGCGGCAGGCGGGGTGCGGCAGCTTGACCCCAGCCTCACGGCGGAGCGGCGGCTGGATTATTTTGCTTACGCGCTCACCCTCGAGGGCCGCACTTACTTCGATCGCCATTGGCAGACACTCGACGCGCTGGAAGCAGCGGGTTTCAAGGTGAATCCCAAGCGCAAGCTCGCGCATTCGCTCGACGAAGTCTGGGAGTTCATTCAGCAGTGGGAAGACAAGCGCGACGCGTTGCCCTATGAGATTGACGGCATCGTCATCAAAGTGGACCGCACCGCGTTGCAACTCGAACTAGGATTCACCGGCAAAGCCCCGCGCTGGGCCATTGCCTATAAATACGCGGCGCGTGCGGGCATTACTCGCGTCATCAATATCGAAGTGAATGTGGGCCGCACTGGCAAACTTACCCCTACTGCTGAACTCGAACCCGTCTTCATCGGCGGCACCACCGTGAGCCGCGCCACGCTGCATAATCTCGACGAGATCGAGCGGCTCGGCTTACTCATCGGCGATTGGGTCGTCGTCGAGCGCGGCGGCGACGTGATTCCCAAAGTCTCGCGCGTCATCACCGAGGGCGAAATCGACGGCAAGAAATATCTGCGCGGCACCGTTCCGTTCGTGATGCCTGAGCATTGCCCCGAGTGTGGCGGGCATATCGTCCGCGCCGAGGGCGAAGTCGCCCACTTCTGTGTCAATACCAGTTGCCCCGCCAAACTGCGCGAAAGTCTACTGTTCTTCAGCTCGCGCTACGTAATGAACATTGACGGCATGGGCGAGGCAATCGTCGTTCAGCTGATAAAAGATGGGCTACTGAAGAGCGTCGCCGATATGTATTCGCTGAAGCACGACCAACTCGCTACTCTAATGCTCGATGCGCAGAAAGAAGGCGGCACCAAACGCCGCCTGGGTGAAAAGACGGCGCAGCGCATCATGGACGAAATCGAGGCCAGCAAGCAACGTCCGCTAGAGCGGGTCATCCTTGCGCTGGGCATTCGCATGGTCGGCGAACGCACCGCGCAATTTTTGGCCGAACACTTCGGTTCCATGGACGACCTCATGGCCGCCTCAGCCGAACAGTTACAAGAAGTAGACGAAGTCGGCCCGCGCATCGCCACCAGCATCGTGAACTACTTCGCCGAACCGCGCAATCGCGAACTCGTCGAACGCCTGCGCGCCGCCGAATTGCAGTTCACCGGACAGAAAAAGCAAAAGGGGACGAAGCTCTCCGGACTGACGTTCGTCCTCACCGGCACACTCGTCCAATACACGCGCGACGAAGCCAAGAAGCTGATCGAAGATGCGGGCGGCAAAGTCAGCGGCTCGGTCAGCAAGAAGACGAACTACGTGGTGGCAGGCACAGAAGCAGGCTCGAAGCTCGACAAGGCGAAGGAGTTGGGCGTGGCCGTGATTGGAGAAGAAGAGTTGAGAGAGATGCTGGGCTAAGCCGAAGCAGTGTCATCTCGACCGGAGTGAGTGGAGAGACCCTGTGCTTCACACCCTGCCCGAACCTAAGGAGGCCCAGTGGTCCTAAAATTTGCACCATCGGTGGAAATGGAGAAGATAAAGCGTCTAGCCGATGAGTTCTTCACGAATGTGCTCATTAACGACGAGGAGTCTTTTTTCATCAGCGACGAGGCGACAGCTTGGGACGTCTGCATGTCGTCAACTGCAGAGGAATTGATTCAGCGAATTTCTTCCTACTACAAGCAGTCTGTAACGCTTGACGATTTCAAACAACCGCTGTGGAAGTTGTTACACCAACTCGATGCTGGCCGTCGCCTTGAAGCGCGCTCGTCACCCCTCCATCGCTTCTTTCATGCGATCAAACGTCGTCTCTAGCGTCTCCGGTAGCACACGCGTCTCGCCGACCACCGTCATAAAATTCGCATCCGCCACCCAGCGCGGCAGAATGTGCATGTGAATGTGTCCGGCGACGCCCGCTCCCGCAGCTTTGCCAATATTCATCCCCAGATTCACGCCATCCGGGCGGTAGAGATCGCGCAGTACCGACTCCATCTCCTGCGACAGCGCCATCATTTCGGTGGCCGCTTCAGCTGGCAGTTTGCGCAGCTCGTCCAGATGAGCATACGGCACCACCATGACGTGCCCGGCAGTGTAAGGAAACGTGTTAAGGACGACGAAGCAGTGCTCGCCACGGTGCACAATGAAAGCTGCACGATCATCGCCGCTCGATGCCGACACCTCCAGCAGTTGGCAAAATACACAGCCCGGTGCACTATCCGCTGATTTCACATAGGCATACCGCCACGGAGTCCATAGGTAATCCATCTGCGAAGGGTATCAAACTGGCCGCTGCGACCGAAAGTACGGCGGCCCGCAGCCCGCCACGAATGAAACGGTGCGGATCGCCTGTAACCTACTGTTCATCAAAAGCTTATGCCAAAGGCTAGCCGTAATTTTTCTGATGGCGAAAACCCGCATTTTAATCGTCTGTTGGTTTGACTTTGCCGGAAAGCGGTTGCTATAGTCGAAGTGTTCCCTTTTGGACGCGAAAGGCGTTAAAAGGTCCGACCGCTGGGTTTTCCTGCTCGCTTCTACCGAGTGACACCTGTGAATTTTCCAGCTGTACGTGCTTTGCCGTTTTCCGTGTTCACCTCTCTCTCAACAGGATACTGAGCCCACAATGAACGTGCTCGACGAAAATAACGCCGAAACCTCTACCCTTACTGAACAGCCCACGACGGAAGCGCCCGAAGCCGTCGCGGTTGATTCGACTCCAGCCACCGCCGCTGCTGCGGCCCCAGCCCCTGCGCCCGAACCCCAGGCCGAACCCGCGCAGGAAGCAGTTGCGACCCCCGCTGCACACCCTATAGAGGCGCATGTTGCCCCCGCCGCGACTTCCGTTGCCGTTGCCGCTGCCGAGCCCGTGCTTGCAGAAGCGGAACTAGATGCCGCCGCGCTTGCCGCACAGGAGCATGAAGAGCACGAAGGCGAGCAGGACTTCGCCAAGCTGCTGGAAAATTTTGAAAAACAAGAAGCTGAGACCAGCGAGCCCGATGACGACAACGTCATCAAGGGCGTGGTCATCAAGCTGAGCGCCACCCACGTTTTCGTGGACATCAACGCCAAGCAGGAAGGCATGTTGCCGCTGGCGGAAGTCCTTGGCCCCGATGGCCTGCCCAAGTTCGCTCCAGGCGACGCGATTGACGTGATGCGCGACCGCAGCGAAGGCGAGGAAGGCTACATCGGCCTCTCCTACCAGAAGGCGCAGCGCATCCGCGTTTGGGACGACATCGAAAAAGCCTACAACGATAAGACCAACATTCCTGCAGTCGTGATTGACCGCATCAAGGGCGGCCTCGCAGTGGATATCCACGGTGCCCGCGCCTTCCTGCCCGGTTCGCAGGTGGACGTTCGCCCCGTCCGCAATCTGGACAGCATGAAGGGCCAGACGATTGACGTCCGAGTCATCAAGCTGAACAAGAAGCGTGGCAATATCGTCGTCTCCCGCAAAGAAATCGTAGAAGCCGAAGTCAGCGAGAAGCGCGCCGAGACGGTGAAGACCCTGGAAGAGGGCTCGATCATCACGGGCGTCGTCAAGAATCTGACCGACTACGGCGCGTTCGTGGATATGGGCGGCCTCGATGGCCTGCTCCACGTTACCGATATGTCCTGGGGACGCCTCACTCACCCCAAGGATCTAGTCCACGTCGGCGATCACATTCAAGTCAAGATTCTCAAGTTCGATCCCGACAAGCAGCGGGTTTCGCTGGGCTTTAAGCAGCTCACGCCCGACCCCTGGCTCGACGCCACCGAGCGCTATCCGATCGGCGCGCACGTCCGCGGCAAGGTCATCAGCGTCACCGACTACGGCGCGTTCATCGAACTGGAACAGGGCATTGAAGGCCTCGTCCACGTCAGCGAAATGACGTGGTCCAAGCGCATGAAGCATCCCTCCAAGCTGGTCAATGTCGGCGACGAAGTGGATTGCGAAGTCCTCCAGGTCAATCCGACGGAACGCCGCATCTCGCTGGGCATGCGCCAGTTGATGCAGAATCCGTGGGACGCCCTGATTGACAAGTTCCCCGTCGGAGCATCCGTAGAAGGCCGCGTCCGCAACCTCACCGAGTTCGGCGCCTTCATCGAAATCGAAGACGGCATTGACGGCCTGGTCCACGTCAGCAACATGAGCTGGACCAAGCGTATCAAGCATCCTTCCGAAGTGCTCAAGAAGGGTGACAAGGTCAAGGCCATCGTGCTGGCGATTGAGTCCGACAAGCGCCGCCTCTCGCTGGGCATTAAGCAGCTTCAGCCCGATGTTTGGGACAGCTTCTTTGAGACTCATCGCGTGGGCGACGTGGTTCACGGCAAGGTGCTGCGGGTGGCCGCATTCGGCGCATTCGTGGAACTCGCCGAGGGCGTCGAAGGGCTCTGCCACAACTCCGAAGCTGCGGGCGACCACGGTCAGCCCATTGCACTGGAGTCCGGTCAGGAGCACGACTTCAAGATCATCAAGATGAGCACCGAAGAAAAGAAGGTGGGCCTCTCCATCCGCGCTGTAGGCGAAGAAGCCTCGCGTGCGGAAGTTGAATCCTACAAGAAGAGCGAGTCCCACAAGCAGCCAGTGTCCTCCGCTAGCAGCAACAGCGGCGGCTCCACCATCGGCGACTTGATCAAGTGGAAGCAAGCCAGCAACGACGGCAACTAGCTGCCGATGCGAGCGTAAAAGAAGAGGCCCCGAAATCCGGGGCCTCTTCTTATTCAAATGCTTGGCATTGCGCTCATGCCAGCGCCGCAGCGCCAATCCTACAAATGCACCATTCTGAGCAATGCCGCCTTATCGCGGATGACCAGCGTGGCACCCTTCACCTGCACCAGTTCCTTCTTCTTGAAATCAGAAAACAGGCGGCTCACCGTTTCCCGAGTCGTTCCGATCATCTCCGCGATCTCGGAGTGGGTCAGCGTAAGTTTGATCGGCATCGAACCGCTGGACCCATTTGCTGGCCCAGGCCCGGTGTCCCACGAAAGCAGCAATTTTGCCAGCTTCTCTGCTGGAGAGGTAGTCAGCCCTAGAGTACGGACCCCCTCATACGCGGCGTAGTAATTCCGGCTGAGCTGCTCCGCCACCCGCAGCGCAACGTCGCCGTATTCCCGCAGAAACTCCAGCAAAGCGTCCCGCGCGATGAAGTTGGCCTGCCCCGGCTCAATCATCTCCGCCGTCACTTCATAAGGACGGTTTGAAATCGTCGCGCTCAACCCCAAAACTTCTCCCGCGTCAGAGAGTTTAGTGATGATCGTCTTGCCTTCGCTGGAAGATGTCGAAAGCTTAACCCTGCCAGCGCACAACACAAAGACGCCACGCGACTCCTGGCCCTCCACAAATAACAGGGCCGATTTCGGATACATCGCTGTGGACTTTATCTCCTGGAGGCGCTGCACCGCTGCGGGCGGCAGATTGCAAAATAAATAATCCTCACGCACCGGGCAGCTGAGGCAGTTGTCGAGGATCGGCAAACCGTAGGGAGCGCGCATAGGCTTAGTTCACCACACCATGATCCTAGCATCGCCACGGCGATCCCGTTCCGCTCAAGCTAGTCCTGGCGCGACGATTTGGCCTCGAACCGCCCACCTGCGTTCAACAAGTTATTACAAGACTGGTCAATTCGACACAGTATGGCTGTTCTCTGACGCTGTACTGTTCCTGAAAGAGAGAGTTGGAAGACCACAGAGCTAACATTCTGGAATCTCGCACATGTGTGATTCTCGTCACAGATATGCGTGACTTATCTCACCACAAGCAAAAGCGCTTGTGCCCCAGAATGGACATTAGCCAAAGAGTCTACACCTTAGGGGGAACCGATGTTGCGCATAGAATCCAGCCGCTTGTTCAGAGGAGTCAATTTGAGGGGTTTCTCGATCGCACTCACCGCGATGATAGTTGCGCCCAGCCTCCATGCGGTTCCCAGCTATTCGCGCCAGACGGGATTGCCCTGTGCTTCCTGCCACTACAATCCTCCGGAACTCAACGCCTTTGGCCGCAAGTTCAAGCTGGAAGGCTACACCTTCAGCACCAAGCCTGAGGTGACCGACGGCGAAGACAAAGACAAGAAGGATAAGAAGAGCAAAAGTGATCACAATTCCACTCTCCACCTCCTGGAAATCCTGCCCGTTTCCGCCATCTTCACCACCTCGTTTACCTCGGTTAAGAGTCCACAACCCACTACGCAAAACGGAAATTTTGAATTCCCGCAAGCCGCGTCGCTCTTTTTAGCTGGCAGCTGGGGTAGCCACGTAGGCAGCTTTGTTCAGGTCACCTACAGCACGCAAGACGACCATTTTAGTTGGGACAACACGGACATACGCTTTGCCAGCAGCGGCGGCAAGCTGTTTGGCAAGTCGCTGACCTACGGCGCAACCTTCAACAACAACCCAACCGTGGAAGATTTGTGGAACAGCACCCCGGCTTGGGGTTTCCCCTACTTCTCCAACAACGTCGCGCCCACTCCATCCGCTGCAGCGCTCGTCAACGGATCCCTGGCCCAGGATGTGGCCGGACTTGGCGGATATGCCATGTGGAATGAGCACCTCTACGTGGCGGGCACACTCTACCGTTCGCAGCACGTGGGTGGACCGCAACCAAATCCGGGCACCGACTTCTCCTACAACATACGCGGCATTGCGCCCTACTGGCGTGTAGCCTACGAAACTGCAACCGCCAACAGCAACCTCGAAATCGGCACTTACGGAATGCATGTGAAAAGTTCCCCCGGAGCCATCACAGGACTGGAAGATGGCTACACCGACTGGGCCGCCGATTTTCAGTACGACCGCACTCTTCCGCAACTCAAGAACGACGTACTGTCGTTCCACGGAAACTACATTCGAGAAAACTCTTCTTTGACCGCGACTGCGGCCGGAGGCGGGGCCGCAAGTGCACACCACAATCTCAACACCTTGCAGGGAAACGTTGTATATCACTTTGGAACGCGTTTCTCGGGCACGGGCGGCTTGTTTAAGATCACCGGCACCCAAGACCCTCTGTTGTATGCTCAGGCACCCATTTCCGGGAGCGCCAACGGAAGCCCCGCAAGCACCGGCTACCTGCTCAACTTCTCCTGGTGGCCGCAGCAAAACGTAGATCTGACCGTGCAATACACTGGCTATACCAAGTTCAACGGAGCATCTACGAACTATGACGGCGCGGGACGGGATGCGTCATCGAACAACTCCGTATATGCTGCCGTGATATTTGTATTCTGACAACTTCACCTATCCGCGCGAGAAATATAGAAGGATAACCAATGCGATCCGTTACTCTAAGTCGTCTGTCCAGAACTCTGACCTGCTGCGTGATTCTAACTACGCCTGTGTGCCTGCTGGCACAAGTGGATGCAGCGAAGGTGTTTCAGAAGAACTGTGCATTGTGCCATTCGGCTAACGGCAGCGGCGATTCCGCTACCGGGAAGGCGCTGAAGTCCAAGGATCTGCGCTCCGAAGAAGTACAGAAGAAGTCAGATGAGGATCTGGCTGAAGCCATCACCAAGGGCAAGGGCAAGATGCCCGCCTTTGGGGCAAAAGTATCTCCTGAAGTTACAAAGGCGCTGGTCGCCTACATTCGGGAATTGGCAAAGAAGTAGCGGAATGATGATTGCGCACTTAGGAGCTGAACGCAGATGCAGCCAGAACCCGTGAGTGGTGAGTCCCTCGGAACGGCGCAAGCCTGCGCGGAGCGCATCGCGCCCAACCATGGTCGCCGGTCCTTCCTCGGAGTTCTGCTGGCAGTGGGCGGCGCTGGCGTAGGCGCAGTCTTGGCAGTACCGCTGGTTCGCTTTGCGCTCCATCCACTTCTCCAGATGACCACCCCCACCGCGTGGTCGGAAATCGGCAGCGCCGATGAATTCGCGTCCGCTACCCAGCCGGTAAAGAAGTTGATTGAGGTCGAGCAGCGCGACGGCTGGCGGAAGACCATCTCAGAACGCGCCGTATACATCACCAAAGATTCCACGGGACAGCTAGCGGTGCTGTCCGCAGTCTGTCCTCACTTGGGCTGCTCGGTCACTTGGCGCACCGAGAATCAGGAGTTTGTGTGTCCCTGCCACAACGGGCACTTCGCCGGAGATGGCAAGCTGTTAAGCGGCCCACCCCCGCGAGGGTTGGATCTACTGGAGAGCCGGGTTGAGGACGGCAAATTGAAGGTGCATTACCAGTATTTCAGGCAGTTAGTCCCTCATAAGGAAGTGATCGCCTGAATCCCCCGAATCCTATCGCCGATCCTCCACCCGCATCTCAGCCAAAGCCGCTCGAAAATTCTGCCCAGCGGCCGCGATCAGGATTTTTCCGCTGGCTCGACCGCCGCACCGGCATCGATTCCCTGATGCGCGCTGCGTTGGATGAGCCGATCCCCGGAGGCGCAAGTCTGGCCTACGTCTTCGGATCGGGATTGCTGTTTCTCTTTCTGTCGCAGGTAATTACTGGTGTTTTTCTCGCTTTATATTACGTTCCATCCGCGGACCACGCCCACACCACAATTGCCTATATCACCAAGGAAGTGACCGCTGGCTCGTTCCTTCGTAGCATTCACGCCTACGGATCGAGTGCGATTGTAATTGTGCTGTTGCTGCACATCACCCAGACTTTTTTGTGGGGATCCTACAAAGGCCGTCGCGAACTGCTATGGATCGCGGGCTGCATTCTATTTGCACTAATGCTAGGAATGTTTTTCACCGGCTACTTGCTGCCCTGGGATCAAAAAGCCTTCTTCGCCACCACCGTGGGCACCAACATTCTCAGCGAGATTCCACTCGTCGGAAATGCGTTAAAGAGCCTGCTGCGCGGCGGTACCGACATGGGGACTTTGACCCTGTCCCGTTTCTTTGTGCTGCACGTGTTCATGATCCCAGCCCTCATCTTTGCGTTTGTGGCTCTGCACGTGTTTCTCTTTCGGCGCGCAGGTGCCGCTGGCCCGGTGCAAGGCGACCCGGTTGTGTTGCAGAAAAAATCTGAACCCTTTTATCCGAAGCAAGTGCTGCTCGATATCGGCTTTGCCATTGTAATCATGGCTGGGCTCGCCCTGTTGGCGCACTTCCTCCCCACGGAACTCGGCCCCAAGGCCAATCCCGCCGACACTCAATATGTGCCGCGCCCCGAGTGGTACTACATCCCAGTTTTCCAGTGGTTAAAGTATTGGGCGGGGGCCTTCGCTATCATCGGCATCTTGGTGATTCCAGGTTTCTTGGGCCTACTGTTCGTCGCCCTGCCGTTTCTCGACCGCCGCCCCGAGCGCCGCCCCTGGAAGCGCCCAGCGGCAGTTTCCATCTACTTCGTCATCTTCATCGGACTAGGAATCCTGGGAGCTTTGAGCCACCGCAACGATCTGAAAGACCCTGCCCTTGCCGCGCAGCTCGACAAGCAGAACAAGGATGTTGCCAGCTTCATGAAAGAGCCGTTCCAGCCGGAGTTGGCGGGATCCTCCCTCGCGGCAGCGACCGTAGCCGCCGCCGATCCGCTGGTCGCTCGGGGAAAGAGTCTCTACGAGCAGCAGAGCTGCAACGCCTGCCACGGTGACAACGGCGAGGGCACCGCAGCAGCACCAAAGCTAACTGGTGCCGCGACCAAGTTCAGCAGTCTCCAAATGGAAGCGATCCTGAAGCAACCGACCACCAAGATGGTCGCTGGTGGCATGCCCCCCGTGGCGTTGAAGGACGACGAGATGAAAGCTTTGATTGCCTATCTGCAAAGCCTCAAATAAGAAACATTTCGTTCTCGAGACACTGGCCCCTACTGCACAGGCCCCTTGCTGGCCGGAGTAGCAGGCTTGTCCGGTGCTGGCACAACCGGCACCTTGTCCTTCGCGTCCGAATCCACCGCAAACAACAGAAAGTGGTCGAAGCTATGGCTGCGGTGGAACCTATGCCGCTGAAAATCCATATAGATGTCGGCATTCTTGGGCAGCCATAACTCTTCCTTGCGCGCCGCGAACAGCACCGGCCCGTAATCCACGATCTGGTGCTCGGTCAGCAGGTTGATCGTCTTCACCGGAGCCACCAGCTCCGACTCTATATGCACGATCTGGAACGTCTGCGCGCTGATCCACGCCCTTCCCTTTAAGTCTGCGGGAAAGTTCTTCCTGTACACCACGTACTCGTGCATGCGGTTTGGCCGGTCCGCCCGCTGCCGGAAGTACACCAGCCATGTCGCCTGATTCTTCCATTGCCCCAGACCTTCGCAAGTCATCGTGAATCCGTCGCGCTTGGCGGGATGAAACACCATAGCCAGTGCCGGAAAACCGCGCGTCTCGATATGCTCGGGGAACTCCGAAAGCTCACCCTTGGTGGAACGATATTCGCCCACGCCTATGTTCCCATTGTTTTCGGTGATCTCCACCGAGTAGTCAAAGCGCCGGTTCTCACGCTTCGTGGGATGTCCTGTGGCATCGAGATCTTCGTGCAGCACCTCTTCCACCGCTGCGAACTTGGAAACGTTGGTTGCCAGTTCCTTCACCCGCTCGCCCGCCTGGGTGATCACCCGCTCCGCCGGACAGGGCGTATCCTGCGAAACCACGGGTCTTAGATCATCCACCCCTGGCGGAGCCCAGCCGCGCATCGCCAAGCGGTTCGCGTCCGTCTCGTCCGCTGCTTCAATGTCGTCGCGCGAAAGCACGGTGGTCGAAACCGCATTCGGATCCTTTTTGCGGTCTTGCGCCCGCTGCTCCAGCCATGCGATAAACGACTTCACTTCTCCCACGAAAGGGCTTTCCGGATTCACCCGCAAATACGTTCGCAGTGCTTCTACTGCGAACTCATCCTGATTCAGGTGCGCATCTGCCTCGCCCAGCACCAGGTACGCCTTGCCCGCCGCGCCCTTGCCTTTGTCAATCGCCAGTTGCGCATGCTCCCGCGCCGCTGGATATTCCTTCAGCCGCAGCAAGGAGTCCGCCAGCAAATAATGTGCATTCCAAAAATCAGGATCCACCGTGAGCGCCTGCTGCAGAAGGCTCTTCGCATTGGCAAAGTCTTTTTCCTGCCAGCGCACCTTGCCCAGCATGGTCAGCGCCCGCACATTATGGGGATCGCCCGCTACCGACTTTTCCAGATATTTTCGTGCGTTCTCGCTGTCCTTCCGCTGTAGGAAGACAAAGCCAAGCAAAAAATTTGTCTCTGGATTCTCCGGCTCGATTTTCGCAGCCGCTTCTAGCTCCTTCTGCGCGTGCTTCAGGTCGGTAGCCTTCATGTAGGTGACGGCGCGCTGCACCTGCTTGCGAATTTTTGGCGGAAGCGGTGCGTCAAGCGCGGCGTTTAGGTTGATGGAGGAGGGATCTGGCTTGAGTACTACTTCCAGTTCGTACGTCCTGTAGATCGGCGCAATGGCCTGCGTAAGGTGCACTGAAATAAATCCGACTGCACTCACCTCAATCTCGCAGTTGCCTTTGGTGACACCCGGCACCACAGCCTCGGAATTATCGCGAGTCGTTTCGTAATAGTTCGTCTTGTCGCTAGTGTTGGCGACAGTTACAAGCGCTTGCTGTGTGAACAGCTTGTGATCCTCGCCTCGCACTCTAACTTGAATTACCGAGCCAGTGGTCCGGTAGTCCTGGATTCCATTCATGGCCCGCTGGCGATCTATATCTGGCCCAAGACCCTGTGCAAACGTGAACGTTCCGGAGAAAGCTAAAGTAACGAAAATCGCCAGCGCTAACCACGGGCGCAAAACCATACTGCCTCCTACTTCCACAAAAACCGCGAAAGTGCTTTCTCAGTGCGTCATGCCGATTAGGGAGATCCTCGACCGCAAAGAATTCGTTCGTGAAAGCGTATCGCGATTTGCTATGAAAGCGCTTCAGTAAGCGCCCTTCCATTAGTAACTTCACCGTTTACTGCTGCGGGCCCTTCTCCCCGGGCGCAGCGGGCTTGTCTACAGGTGGTGCCACTGGCACCTTGTCCTTTGAGCTGGAGTCCACCGCAAACAGCAGGAATCGATCGTAGCTGTGGCGGCGGTGGAAGCGGTGCCGCTGAAAGTCCACATACAGGTCCGCGCTCTTGGGGAGCCACAGTTGTTCCTTTTTTGCTGCGAACAGCACTGGGCCGTAGTCCACGGCCTGATGCTCCGTCAGCAGATGGATCTTGCGGATCGGTGCCACTAGTTCCGATTCCATGTGCACGATCTGGAAGTCATCCGCAGAAATCCATGCCCGTCCTTTCAGGTCAGCAGCATAAGTCTGAGTGCCGACCTGATAGTCATGCATCTTATTGGGACGGTCATCGCGCTGGCGGAAGTAGACCAGCCAAGTCGCCTGGTTCTTCCACTGTCCTAGACCTTCGCACGTCATCTGGAAATTGTCGCGCATACTGGGATGGAATACCATGGCCAGCGCCGGAAAACCGCGCGAAGCGATCTGGTCGGGAAAGTCGGAGAGGTCGCCGTGAGCGATACGGTATTCATCCACTCCGAGCGCGCCGTGCGACTCGGCAATTTCAACCGAATAGTCAAAGCTGCGTGTCTCATGCGACACCGGGTGGCCCGACTCATCGACGTTCTCGTGCAGCACTTCCTCGACAGCGGCGAACTTGGCAACATTGTCCACCAGCTCCTTCACCCGCTTGCCAGACAGATCCAGCACGCCGGTGGTGGGGCACACCACATCGGCGGCAACCTGCGGCTTGACGTCGTCTACACCAGGTGGTGCCCATCCCTTGGCCGCCAGGCGTAGATCATCGATGTTGTCCTCCACCTGAATCACCGAGGTGACGGCGAAGGTGGAGGTCGGAACTGCTTTACCAGCTTTTACCTCCTCGGCATGGCGCTCGAGATCCCCAAGGTATTTCTGTACCTGTGCCAATGCCGGACTGCTGGGATTGTGCTGTAGGTAGCTGTACAGTGCTGCAATGGCTTCCTTAAAGTGGCCTAGGTTCGCTTCAGCCTGTCCTAGTACGAGATAGGCCTCACTGGCGGCACCCTTTCCCTTGTCAATCGCCAACTGGGCGTGGTCGCGGGAGGGCGCATAGTCCTTCAACCATAAGCAGTCGTTGGCTAGAAGATAGTGTGCATTCCAGAAATCAGGATCAGCGGCGACCGCCTGCTCCAGTGAGGTGCGGGCGATAGCGTATTCCTTATGGGCAATGTGCAGCTTGCCCAGCATAGTGAGTGCCTGCACATTCTTTGGATCTAGGGTAGCGGCTTTTTCAAGGTAGGTTTGCGCGCTGGCATCTTCCTTGCGCTGCAGCTGGAGGTAGCCAAGCAAGAATGCGATTTCCGGGCTCGAGGGTTCCTGCCGCTCGGCGCCTTCCAGTTCTTTTTCCGCGTGCTTCAGGTCGCCAGACTTAAGATAGGTGACCCCGCGCTGAGTCTGCTTACGCACCTTTGCGGGCAACTGCGAACCGAGCGCCGCGTTCAGGTTCACGGCAGCCGGATCAGGCTGAAGGGTAATATTCACTTGGAACGTACCAATAACGGAACCCACCATCAGCGGCTGATGCGCCGTGCTATAGCCAAAAGAACTGACTTCCACGTCGTACGTGCCCACCAGTTCGATCCCGACGATATCCACTTCGGAGTGATCGGTGGTGGTTCCGTAATAGGTTGACTTTTCGGTCTTGCCGATCAAGCGCACCACCGCCTGCTGATCCAAATGCTTGTGCTTCTCGTTCAGCACGATCACATGAACCACAGCCCCCGCTCCGTAAAGCTGGCCACCGGCGGAACTTCCGGGCGGGTTATAAGGGTTAAAGGGATCGGACCTCTGGCCGGATACCGGCAGGGCGGCTATGAGAAAGACAACAATAGCAAGAGAAGCAATTCGTAGCGGGGAATACATACCGCCTCCGTATGCAGAATACGTTCCGGGGGGACGCATTTAGTGTTTCACTTCGGCTGGCTTGCGGTCAATTGCCCATTGGGGGGAACCGCCCACCTAAGTGCACCGCGCTTGGCGGTGGACTCAGGAGGGTTCCGGGCCAGGGAGTACCTTTACGCCGCACGCGGCAGGTCGAACTCGCCACGCCCACGCTCTGCGTCCTTGAACGCCTCCACGTAGAGAGAATGTGGCAAATCGTGCAAGTCACGAGGATCGTACACCGGTACTCGTTCGCCGTAGAGTTCGCTATGGCCTTCGGTGCACTCCTCCACGGCGGCGAAGCCTGCGCGGCATAGCAGTTCCGCGATGTGGTCGAAGTCAAAGGCAGTGCGGTGCTGGCCGTCACAGAAGATGAAGTTGGCAAAGCGTCCACCCAGCGAATCGAAGCTGCGCGGAAACTGTGCTGGGAACCACTCCAGGCGCCCTTGGGCATAGGCCTTGGAGGCACTCGCCAGGCTGGGCACAATGATCCTCATGCCGCCCTCCGGCCGCAGCACCCTGTGGCATTCGCGCAGCACATGCTGCAACTCGTCAGGATAGAAATGCTCCATCATGTGCGTGCTGTAGATGGAATCCACGCTGTTGTCGCGGAAGGGCAGGCCATTGCGCACGTCCAGCCACATATCCAGGCGTAGTCGCGGATTGGCATCAATGTTCACAAAGCCGGGCAGATATTTTCCGCCGCACCCGATGTGCAGGTGCCGCTCCTCGTCGAATCCCCGCCGGGGAACACCAAACGTCTTGCGCAGATAGTAGCCCGGCAGCGTAGCCGCCGAGATCGCCTCAAAGCAGATATCTTTCAGCCGCTGATGCATCATAGTCGCACTCCTGGCGCGTGATCCTCGCGCGGCCTCCCTCTCCTGGAATTCCCCAAGCCTCGCGAGGATTATGGCGCACCCATGCGGAATTCCGAGCTATCAAAGTGAAAAAAATGAGGGTACATGTCCCGGAGTGGTTCCCGCACCGGGAAACGTGAACGAAGTGATTGCGGATTGCGGGTCGAAGAGATGTGGCAAGAAAGGGGAACAAAAAAACGGCGGCCTTAGTTCCGGCCAAGGTACGAACCAGCGTTACCGCGCTAACTACGACATAGCCTACTGCACGTCAATGCGCAGATTCACGATGACCTGCGGGCGGTTATCGAACTGGCTGAGCGTCTTCACGTCGCTCTTGTGGTCCTTGAACTTGGCGTAAATCTGGTAGTCCACATTGGGAGCAAGTGCGGAAAAATGAAACGCCCCCTCTTTGTCGGCAATATAAGTGCGAATATCCGCCGACTTGGTGTTGGTCAGGTAGACGACCGCGTCCGCCAACGGCGTTTCGCCCGCGTTGGCCACGTGCCCCATCAGGGTGCGAGTGGTAGGCCCTTTATCCTTGGCGGAAGCCGGAACCGACAAGAGCACAGCCAAAACCACAACCGCTGCCATCACCATTAAGCGAATTTTGTTGACCTGCGTCACGCGTTGTACCTGCCTTCGGGCGGAAAGCTGTTTCCTTGCTCCGCCTACACTTATTTTAGATGCAAAGAAGCGTCTACGCGCTCCTCGGCCTCCACGTGAACCGCAACCTCAACGGCGGGGCCCTTTCCCTTCTTGGACTTGCCGCCCTCCGCTGGAATTTCCGCCGTCACAATGTAGTCTGCCTTGCCCGCCGGAACCCGCTGCGCGAACTCACCGCGATGATCCGAAATCCGATCCCAGTGGGCTTTCTTCTGGCCCGCGAGGCGAATGCTCACCTTGGCACCATAGAACGGCTGATTGTTGGCGTCCCACACCGTGCCTTCAATGAGTGCATAGAGGGCTGCCGGATTCTTGGCTGGGTCTTTACTTTGGCCCGCCCAACCGGACGACGTTACGCCTAGCAGCAGGCAAAGCACCACCGCTGCGCTACGAACGCAGAGTGACGGCACTTGGGGCGACGGTTGGCTGCTACTCGTCGTCGTCATCATCCTCGTCGTCGTCATCGTCTTTCGTAGCTTCGTCGTCATCCTCGTCGTCGTCATCATCCTCTTCACCCACCCGACGAAGCTCAAGCGGATCAGCAGTGATCACCTCAAAGTCAGTGCCGCACTCCGGGCACGACACCACCTCGCCTTCTTCGATTTCGTCCTGCTCCACATCGAGATCGCTCTCACATTCGGGACAATAGACCATTCGTTCCTCCTTCCGGGGTCTGGAAACTTTAGCTTCCCTGCTAATATTTAGATTCTTGGGGTGCCCGCGTCAAGCCTATTGGCAAAAGAAATACGCCTTTGGTATAGCTTGCACTGCTGTCGCAGCAAAAACGCGGCGATTTTAGGTTTTGCCCGACCGTACGTTGGAGATGCACCGATGCCTCCGCAAGGTACCATGACGCTCAGCTTTCCGCCCTTTACCCCTTGGGTCAAGCGAATCATTCTCGCCAATGCGGGCGTATTTTTCCTCGTTGCTATCTTTGATGCGTTTTTTCCCGCGAACCATTATGAACTGCTGCACTATGTGAATCACCTGAAGCTCATCCCCAATGAGGTGGTGGGCAGCGGCTACGTTTGGCAATTGTTCACCTATGGCTTTTTGCACGCCAACTTCTGGCACGTGCTGTTCAATATGTTGACGCTGTGGATGTTCGGCTCGCAACTGGAGAGCAACTGGGGCTCAAGGCGCTTTCTGGAATTTTATGGCATCTGCCTGGCAGGCGCCGGGCTGGTAACCGTAGCAGTGTCGTACACCGGAATCATGGGCATCTCGCCTTACGTTCCCACGGTAGGCGCTTCTGGGGCCGTTTACGGCCTGCTGGCAGCCTTCGGCATTCTGTTTGGTGACCGCGAGATATTCCTCTTCCCGCTGCCCATCTCCATCAAGGCTCGCTACATGGTGCTGATCCTCATCGGAATCGCGCTCTACGGGGCGCTACAGGCTGCGGCAGGGCGTGCCGAGGGTGTTGCCAACGTGGCGCACCTGGGCGGGGCCCTCGTGGCCTGGCTCTACCTCCGCTTTCTGCCGCGCCGGGGCATGCAGTTCGCTGCCTCTGAGCAATATTTTGGGTTGCGGAATCGCTACTACCGCTGGAAGCGCCGCCGGGCCGCCAGCAAGTTCGTGGTCTATATGCGCGACCAAGGCAAAGACTTCCGCATGGATGACTACTTCGACCAGCACGGCAACTACCGCGGCCCCAGCGATTCGGATTCCGACTCTGATCGAAAGGGATCCGGCGGAGGCCCCAGGCGCGTCCAGTAGCGTCCAGTAGCTCTTCGTGCTTTTAACCGGGGCTAAGCGATGCGATTCGGATGGGGTGGCACTTCTATGCCCTCTAGCCGCTCGTAGACGCGGATCGTCTCCATAATCAACCCCATGCGGGCCCAGATGCGATGAACATCCGGGTCGTCATGCGCCAGCAGACGGGTCTGATCGCTGGTCCAGCGACGAAGCAGCACGTAGTCCTCGCCGCCTGTGCCGTTGGCTTGCTGCCACAACGTGTCGTTAGCCAGCCCCTTGGCACCCAGCAACGCGGCCAGCTCTAGCGTCAGCGACAGGCACTCTTCCTCATGGCCTGCCTGGGCACGAAATACCGCCATCGAAAGCACTTCGTCGGGCATTTCTGTTGAACCTATGGATCCCATCGGCGTCATGCGATGCCTCCGCGCCTAACTTGTCTACGCAGCCTACTTGCTGTGCTTCTCGGAAGCCGCGAGCTTTTGCCGCCCCTTGCGTTCCAACTCCGTCACCGCCTCCGGACTCACCACATGCAGCCGCATAAAATTGGTGCCGCCGCTGGCCAGCCGCGTCCCTGCCACCACGCCAATGATGTCGCCCGCCCTCACCCTTCCCAGACGCAGCAACTCCGTTTCCGCCTGCACCACCATCTCGTCCGAACTGCGCGCCTTGTCCCGCAGCAGCGGTCTCACCCCCCACAACAAATTCATACGATTGCAGGTCGTCGCCGTATGGGCGAAAGCATAGATCTCCACCGCCGGGCGGTACTTGGACATGAGCCGGGCGCTGTGGCCTGTCTCTGTAAAGGTGGCAATCGCCGCCATCTGAAGGTCGGATGCCGCGATCGCGATGGACTCGCAGATGGTCTCGGCAATACTCAGCTTACGGCCCGGGCGATGGCGATGCGGCTGTAGCAGGTCGAGCCCACTGGCCTCAGCTTCGCGCACGATCTTGTCCATCATGCAAACCGCTTCCTGCGGATACTTGCCGCTGGCTGATTCCGCCGAGAGCATCACCGCGTCCGCGCCATCGAACACCGCATTCGCGACGTCGCTGGCCTCGGCGCGCGTAGGCCGTGGATTTTCAATCATGGACTCCAGCATTTGCGTGGCAATGATCACCGGCTTGCGCCAATGCGCCGCACGGCGAATCACGTGCTTCTGGATCACCGGTACGCGCTCCGGCGGCAGTTCCACGCCGAGGTCGCCGCGCGCCACCATCACCACGTCGGCCACATCCAGAATCTCTTCCAGATGTTCAATCGCCTGCGGCTTCTCCAGCTTGGCCACCACTGGCACAGACGCCCCCCACTCCGCGATGCACCGCTTGGCTACGCGAATGTCGTCCGCCGTGCGCACAAACGAGATCGCAACCATATCCACGCCATGCTTCAGCCCGAACTCAAGGTCCTTGTAATCTTTTTCGGTGAGCGAGGGCGTGCTCAGGGCAGCACCAGGTAGATTAATGCCCTTATTCTCGCCGAGCAGCCCGCCATTGATGATGTCGCATTCCACGTCGTCGCCGTGTATCGCACGGACGCGCAATTCGATCAAGCCATCCGCCAGCAGAACCCGGCCACCTACACTCAAGTCTTTCGCCAGCGTCTTGTACGTCGTCGAGAGCACTGTAGCGGTGCCCATGATCTCTTGCGGCGTAATGGTGACGCGCCCTCCCGCCTTCAACGTCACGGGCGTGCGATCCTTCAACTTCCCAGTGCGAATCTTAGGACCCTGCAGATCTTGCAGAATGCAAACGCTGCGGCCTTCCTTTTCCGCCACGCGCCGCAACCGGTCAATCACCTTGGCATGATCCTCGTGCGTGCCGTGCGAAAAATTCAGGCGCGCCACGTCCATGCCCATGCGCATCAAGCCGCGTAGTTGGGCTTCGGTATTCGAGGAGGGGCCGATGGTGCAAATAATCTTGGCACGGCGCGCCTTCCGCGACTGCGGGTCGGAGCCAATTGCCATCGCTGCTTCGGCCTGCGAACGTGAATCTACTGTGCTCAATGCTGCCTCTTTTCTGAATCTTTCAAAAACTGCTGCTGAGCAAATGCCCGCCTAGCTAAGCTCGCGGGGATAGATCAATGCGTTGAACTCCGCGCCCACCAGGACAATTACGGAGAGAATATACAGCCACAACAACAAACCCATGGCGGTACCCACCGAGCCATAGAGAAGGCTGAAGTTGGCAAAGGTTCGAAGATACCAGCCAAACCCGACCGTCGCGCCAAACCACAATGCGGTGGAAAGCAGCGCGCCGGGCAAAACGGAGTGCCATCGTTGCGTTCTGGGTATCGCGTTATGGTAAATCAGCGCCATCACTGCCATGCAAGTCACGCTGGTCAGCAACCAGCGAATCATTGTCCAAAGCAGAAATACGTAACGGCTGTAAGCACGCCCGGTATGCAGCAAAACGTCCGATTCAATGCTGTTGCCGAAGACGCCCAGAATGGTAGCCAGAGTCAACGGAACGCCTGCCAGAATTACCAGCGAGGCGGCGACCAGATGTTCCTTGAGAACGCCCCACGTTCCGGGAAGGCCGTAGGCAAGCCGGAAGCCTTGCATCCAGGAAATGATTACTCCCGAGGCAGTCCAGATGGTCAGGATGGACGTAAACACCAGCCAGCGCACAGGCCGCTGGGTAGATCCCTTCAGAAAACTAAGCGCGACCTGACTACCCGCGGGCATGAGCGCGCCAAGCGTGTGAGAAATTTCGCGCAGATAAATTTCGGTATTCTTGGAGGCGGCAAGAAAGCTGCCGAGCACGAGGAACAATGGAAACAAAGTGAAGATCAGCGAAAATGCCGACGCCTTGGCAATCGAAAAGGCGTCATGCTCAAACGCCCGCCAGAAGGCGAGCCGGATAAGCCGCATCCAGCGCCGCGAGGGGTGAGCGTCGCGCAAGGCCCGTGCTCGCTCCAGACGGAGGTTAGCGGGGCCGCGTCGGGGAGATTGTGCTTTGGGCGCCATCGGATGCCAGAAGAATCAGGAGGCGCGGTGTGTGCGCCTCCCGGTTGGTCTGTTCCATTACTCAGCTCTACTACTCTGCGAGCAGTTCGTCGCCTTCGTTTTCGCCTTCGCGCCGCAATAGCTCAATGGCGCGCTCGGCTTCTTCGTAGGCGGATTGAATCTCGTCCTGCACCTGGTTGGCCGCATCTTCCATCTCTTGCGAGAGGCGGACGTTGCGGTAGTACTCCATGCCAGTGCCAGCCGGAATTAGACGGCCGACGATGACGTTTTCCTTCAGGCCACGCAAGTGATCGAGCGAGCCCTGAATCGCAGCTTCGGTAAGCACGCGGGTCGTCTCCTGGAACGAAGCCGCCGAGATGAACGACTCGGTGGAGAGCGACGCCTTGGTGATGCCCAGTAGCAGCGGACGGCCAGTTGCAGGACGCCCACCTTCACGGATGACGCGCTCGTTTTCCTCGCGGAAGCGGAACTTGTCAATCTGCTGCTCCAGCAGGAACTGCGTGTCGCCGGTGTCTTCCACCTTCATCCAGCGCATCATCTGGCGAGTAATCGTCTCGATGTGCTTGTCAGAGATGGTTACACCCTGCAACCGATAGACTTCCTGGATTTCATCCACCAGGTAGCCTTGCAGCGCCTTTTCACCCAGCACGTTCAGGATGTCGTGCGGATTCAGCGGGCCATCCATCAACTGCTCACCCGCCCGCAGACGCTCGCCTTCCTGCACCGTCACGTGAACGCCACGCGGTACCAGGTATTCCTTCTCTGTGCCGTCGTCGCCAATCACCAGAACCTTGCGTTGTCCCTTGCTCACTTCGCCGAACTTCACGGTGCCATCAATTTCGCTGATGATGGCCGTTTCACGCGGCTTGCGGGCTTCGAACAGTTCCACCACGCGCGGCAGACCGCCCGTGATGTCCTTGGTCTTGGTGCTCTCGCGAGGAATCTTCGCCAGCACATCGCCCGGATGAACACTGTCGCCATCCTGCACCATCAAGTGAGCCCGTGAAGGCATCAGGTAACGCTTGTTGCCCTTCGTCGCCTTGATGATGACAGCCGGCTGACGCTTTTCGTCCGATGAGTCAACCACCACCAGACGCGACAGACCCGTGACCTCGTCCACTTCTTCTTGCATGGTGAGGCCTTCTTGCAAGTCCTTGAACTGCACCGTGCCGCCGATTTCGGTGAGGATCGAGAAGGTGTAAGGATCCCAGGCGACCAGTTCCTGGCCGAGCTTCACTCCATCGCCTTCCTTTACCTTCAAACGCGCACCGTAGACCACGGCGTAGCGCTCTTTTTCGCGGCCCTTCTCGTCCACAATGGCGATAAAGCCGTTGCGGTTCATGGCTACGAGATCACCTTCCTTCGACTGCACCGTGCTCAAGCCGACGAAGCGGATGTTGCCGTTGTTCTTCGCCTCCAGCCGCGACTGCTCGGAGATTCGCGAAGCGGTTCCGCCGATGTGGAAGGTACGCATCGTTAGCTGCGTGCCCGGTTCACCGATGGACTGCGCCGCGATCACGCCCACAGCTTCGCCCAGTTCGACCATGCGGCCAGAAGCCAGGTTGCGGCCATAGCAGAGTACGCAAACGCCGCGCTTGCATTCGCAGGTGAGTACGGAGCGAATCTTGACCCGCTCGATGCCCGCCCCCTGTATGTCATTCGCCAGCTCTTCGGTGATCTCTTGATTGATCTCCACCACCGTGTTGCCTTCGTAGCCCTTGATCTTCTCTAGCGAAACGCGGCCCACAATGCGGTCGCGCAACGGCTCGATGATCTCGCCCGCTTCCACGATGCCTTCCACGTAGATGCCGTCCACCGTGCCGCAATCCATTTCGCTGACGATCACATCCTGCGCCACGTCCACCAGACGCCGCGTCAGGTAACCGGAGTCGGCCGTCTTGAGCGCCGTATCCGCCAGACCCTTGCGGGCGCCGTGCGTCGAAATGAAGTACTGCAACACCGTCAAGCCTTCACGGAAGTTCGCCGTGATCGGGCTTTCAATGATCTCGCCCGACGGCTTGGCCATCAGTCCACGCATGCCCGAAAGCTGGCGAATCTGTTGCTTCGATCCGCGAGCGCCCGAGTCCGCCATGATGTAGATGGGATTGATGATCCCCTCTTTATCATTGCGCTGCATCTGGCTGAACATTTCGTTGGCCACGCTCTCGGTAATGTTCGACCAGATTTCAATGACCTTGTTGTAACGCTCGCCGTTGGTGATCGCACCATCCAGATACTGCTGCTGCACCGCGATCACGTCCTGCTCGCCCTTTGCTACCAGTGAACGCTTGCTCTCCGGGATGACCATGTCGTCCAGTCCGATGGAAAGCGCGGCGCGGGTAGCAAAGTCGAAGCCCAGCTGCTTGATCTCGTCCAGCATCTTCACCGTGGTTTCAAGGCCAAAGCGTAGATACGTGTAGTTGACCAGTTGCCCGGTGCCCTTCTTCTTGAGCAACCCGTTGATGTACGGCATGCCCTTGGGCAAGTGGTCATTCAGAATGGCGCGGCCCACCGTCGTGTTCAGGAAGCCGCGTTCCAGTTGGGTGGATTCGCAGTGCATCATATCCTGGTTGTCATAAGCGGCAGTCAGGTCGAGCACTTCACCGGTGTAGCGCAAACGGATGTGGCTCAATGTTTCTACCGCGCCCGCTTCCAGCGCCAGCAGCACTTCTTCAATGTTGGCGAAAGCACGGCCTTCCCCCTTCGCGCCGGGCTTGCCCTTGGTCAGGTAGTAAAGACCAAGAACCATGTCCTGCGTGGGGACGGTGATCGGCTGACCCGATGCTGGCGAAAGAATGTTGTGCGCCGAAAGCATCAGGACACTGGCTTCCACCTGCGCCTCGGGCGACAACGGAATATGTACCGCCATCTGATCGCCGTCAAAGTCCGCGTTGAACGCGGTGCAGACCAGCGGATGAATCTTGATCGCCTTGCCTTCCACCAGCACCGGCTCAAACGCCTGAATGCCGAGGCGATGCAGCGTTGGCGCGCGGTTCAGCAGTACCGGATGATCCTTGATGACCTCTTCCAGCACGTCCCAAACGATCGGCTCCTGCCGCTCCACCATTTCCTTGGCCTGTTTGATCGTCGTGCAGGCGCCCTTCTGCTCCAGCCGGTGATAAATAAACGGCTTGAACAGTTCCAGAGCCATCTTCTTCGGCAAGCCGCACTGGTGCAGCTTGAGCTCCGGCCCGACCACAATCACCGAACGGCCCGAGTAGTCCACGCGCTTGCCCAGCAGATTCTGCCGGAAGCGGCCCTGCTTGCCCTTGAGGGCATCGCTCAGCGACTTCAGCGGACGGTTATTCGCGCCACGCAGTACGCGGCCACGGCGGCCGTTATCAAACAGTGCGTCCACAGCCTCCTGCAACATGCGCTTTTCATTACGGACGATCACTTCTGGCGCGTGCAGATCCATCAGCTTCTTCAACCGGTTGTTGCGGTTGATGACGCGGCGATAAAGATCATTCAAATCCGATGTAGCAAAACGTCCGCCATCCAGCGGCACCAAGGGGCGCAACTCCGGCGGAATCACCGGAATTACATCCAGAATCATCCACTGCGGCTGATTGCCGCTCTTACGGAACGCATCGGCCACCTTGAGGCGCTTGGAGTACTTAAGCCGCTTTTGCAGCGAAGACTCAATCTTGATCTTTTCGCGCAGCTCTTCGGTCACTTCATTGACGTTGATGCGCTTCAGCAGTTCCTTGATGGCTTCCGCACCCATCATGGCCTTGAAGCCGCCCGGCCGGAACTGCTGGTCGAGTTCGCGGAACTTGGCTTCGTCCTTGATGACTTCGCGCTCTTTCACCGGCGCATCGCCTGGCTCAACCACTACATAAGCTTCGAAGTACAGCACGGCTTCCAGGTCACGCAGCGAGATGTCGAGCAAGTGGCCGATACGGCTGGGCAGTCCCTTGAAGAACCACACATGCGAACATGGCGACGCCAGCTCGATATGGCCGAGCCGTTCGCGGCGCACCTTGCTCAAGGTGACTTCCACACCGCATTTGTCGCAGATCACGCCGCGATGCTTCATGCGCTTGTACTTGCCGCACAAGCACTCCCAGTCGGTTACCGGGCCAAAGATGCGCGCGCAAAACAGGCCGTCGCGCTCGGGCTTGAAGGTACGGTAGTTAATGGTCTCGGGCTTGGTGACTTCCCCATGCGACCAGCTGCGAATTTTTTCTGGCGAGGCCAGGCTGATGCGAATCGCATCAAAATCGGCAACCGGATTGGCCATGTCAAACGGGCTTGAACGATACAAGGTTCCCTCCGCTTCCTGCGGCTGATTACGCTGCCGCTTGCGGCTCCCGAAAACCGCCGGCCAACCCCGCTTGCGGGGTTCCGGCGAAATCTCTTGTCTTACTAGCCACTGCCGGGGAGCTTCGAGCAGTGGCGCTTACCGCAAATCTTTTTGAAACGCATTCGGCGCGGAGGCTGCCGAAACAACCTCCCCGCGATTCATTCGTCCTTAGTCGGCGGCCACCGGCAGTGCAGGCTTGCGCTCGATCGTCTTGATCAGTTCGACATCGAGACACAGCGACTGCAACTCGCGGATCAGCACATTGAACGACTCAGGCACACCCGGCTCCATGGCCGCTTCGCCCTTCACGATGGCCTCGTAAATCTTGGTACGGCCATACACGTCGTCCGACTTCGCCGTCAGCAGCTCCTGCAAGATGTAGGCAGCGCCATATGCTTCCAGCGCCCACACTTCCATTTCGCCGAAACGCTGACCACCGAACTGCGCCTTGCCACCCAGCGGCTGCTGAGTGATGAGCGAGTACGGCCCAATAGAACGAGCGTGAATCTTGTCGTCCACCAGATGCGAAAGCTTGAGCATGTAGATGTAGCCCACCGTAACGGGCTGCTCGAAGAAATCACCAGTCATGCCATCGCGCAGACGCGTCTTGCCAGACTCCGGCAATCCGCCTGCCCTCAGCAGGGCCTTGATTTCAGTTTCCAGCGCGCCATCGAACACAGCCGTGCCGAAGATGACGCCTTCGGTCATGCCCTTGGCTACGTTCTCCAGCTCTTCGTCGTCCATGTCGTCAAACTGCTTGGCCAGCGAAGTCTCGGCGAACAGCGCCTTGACTTCAGCCCGAATCACTTCGGTACGATTAAACTTCTCGAGGATGCGGCTTACCTTCTGCCCCACCGCCGCGGCAGCCCATCCCAGGTGAGTCTCCATGATCTGACCCACGTTCATACGCGAAGGCACACCCAGCGGATTCAGTACAATCTCCACCGGCGTTCCGTCGGCGAGGTACGGCATATCCTCTTCCGGCAGAATGCGGGCAATCACGCCCTTGTTGCCGTGACGGCCAGCCATCTTGTCGCCCACGCTGAGCTTGCGCTTCATCGCGACGTACACCTTTACCAGCTTGATGACGCCTGGCGGCAGTTCGTCGCCACGCTTCAGCTTCTCTTCGCGTTCCTTTTCGATCTTCTTGAGAACGTCAATCTGACGCGAGGTCATCTCTTCGATCTCATTGATCTGCTCATCCACCCGCGGATCCTTGTCCGCGAAACGGATGCGCTTCAGGTTACGGGTCGAGATTCGCTCGATGGTGTCGAGGTCCAGAATCATGCCCTTGGTCAGCAGACGCTTGTTGGTGCGCTCGTCATGCAAGTCGGCCAGCACTTCCTTGTTGCCCAGTAGATTGCTCAAGCGCTTCAACCGCTCGTCAGTCAGGATTCGGATTTCATCCGCCAGGTTCTTTTCCAGCTTGGTGATCTGCGTGGCTTCAATCGAAAGCGCACGCTCATCCTTGTCCTGCCCCTTGCGCGAGAAGATCTTCACATCCACTACCACGCCTTCGATGCCGGGCGGGCAGTAGAGCGAAGCGTCGCGCACGTCTCCTGCCTTTTCGCCGAAGATGGCACGCAACAATTTTTCTTCCGGCGTAAGCTGCGTCTCACCCTTGGGCGTTACCTTGCCCACAATGATGTCGCCCTGCCGAATGCCGGCACCGATGCGAATCACGCCCGCTTCATCCAGATTGCGCAGCATGTTCTCGCTGACGTTCGGGATGTCGCGCGTGATCTCCTCCGGCCCCAGCTTGGTGTCACGCGCCTCAATCTCGAACTCTTCGATGTGGACGGAGGTGTAGTAGTCCTCCTTCACCATCTTTTCCGAGACCAGAATCGCGTCCTCAAAGTTGTAGCCGCGCCACGGCATGAAGGCCACCAGCACGTTGCGTCCCAGCGCCAGTTCACCGCGTTCGGTGCAAGGACCGTCCGCAATCACCTGACCCTTCAATACGCGCTGCCCCTTCTTCACCACCGGCTTCTGGTTGATGCAGGTGTTCTGGTTCGAGCGCTTGAACTTGGTCAGCTGATAAATGTCGCTGCCCACTTCACGCGAGAGCTGTGTCGGGTGATGCTCGCCTTCTACGCGCACAATAATGCGCTCGGAGTCCACTGAGTCAATCACACCATTACGACGCGCCAGAATCACAGCGCCAGAGTCGCGCGCGGTGACGCCTTCCATGCCCGTGCCCACAAACGGAGCCGCAGCACGAAGCAGCGGAACCGACTGCCGTTGCATGTTCGCGCCCATCAGTGCGCGGTTCGCATCGTCATGCTCCAGGAACGGCACCAGCGATGCTGCCACTGACACCAGCTGTTTGGGGCTGACGTCCACATAGTCCACGTCTTCGCGATTGACCAAGACAAAGTTGCCTGACTTACGGGCATCCACCAACTCGCTGGCAATGCGTCCGGTTTCGTCAAACGCCACGTTGGCCTGCGCCACCACGTGGCGATCTTCTTCCCACGCGGAAAGATAAAAGCTGAACGGCTCAATCTCTGCCGGACGCTTTTTCTTATCCTTCAGCGCAGCATTGGTCTTCGCCATCTCGGTGATCTCGATATGGTCGCCAACCTTGTAATCGCTGTCGCCCGCATTGGTCACGGTCACAAAGTCCACAATCCGGCCGTGCTTGATGCGGCGATACGGAGACTCGATGAAGCCGTAATCATTGATGCGCGCAAAACAGCTGAGCGACGAAATCAGTCCGATGTTCGGACCTTCCGGCGTTTCAATCGGACAGATGCGGCCATAGTGCGTCGGATGAACGTCGCGGACTTCAAAACCCGCACGTTCGCGCGAAAGACCACCCGGCCCAAGGGCCGACAGGCGGCGCTTGTGCGTAATCTCCGACAACGGATTGGTCTGATCCATAAACTGCGACAACTGCGACGATCCGAAAAATTCGCGGATCGCGGCCATCACGGGCTTGGCGTTGACCAAGTCGTGCGGCATCGCCGTCGCCATCTCCTGGTACACGCTCATCTTTTCCTTGATGGCGCGCTCCATACGGACAAGTCCGATGCGGAACTGGTTCTCCATCAACTCGCCTACCGCGCGCACGCGGCGGTTGCCCAGATGATCAATGTCGTCCACCGCACCGATGTTCTTGCGCAGCTTGAGCAGATAACGGATGGTGGCATAGAAGTCATGCTCATCCAGCGTCCGCCGCTCCAGCTTGGTGCCGTCTTCCGAATCAAACAGCTTGATGTTGAACTTGAGCCGGCCCACCCGCGAAAAGTCATACTTGCGCGGATCGAAGAACATGCCGTGGAACAGCGAAGTCGCCGTATCCAGCGTCGGCGGATCGCCTGGACGCAGCTTGCGGTAGATTTCGATCAGCGCCTCTTGCGGCGTCTTGATCGAATCGCGGCGCAACGTCTGGCTGATGACCGTACCTACTTCGTCGCGCTCGGGGAAGAAGACATGCACTTCCGTTGCGCCCGACTCCAGCACCTTCGCCAGTACTTCGTGCGTGATCTCGTTATTGGCTTCGAGCAGCACGTCGCCCGTGGTGGTGTCCACGATGTCGGCGGCCGCAAACATGCCTTCGAGATCGGCCATCTCGACCGCGAACTCCTTGATCTTCGACTTGCGAACTTCTTTCAAACGCGAAGCCGTGATCTTGTGTCCGGCTGGCACCAGTTCGTCGCCAGACGCCGTCTTGATGGCGTGGCTCACTTTGAGGCCGCCCAGATTGGTCGGCTGGTCATCTTCCGCCATCTGCCAGAACAATTTGCCGCCACGCACCGCGAGCTTATCCACGGTGTAGAACTTGCGCAGAATGTCCTCTGCCGTCAGCAGGCCCAGCGCGCGCAAAAAGATGGTGCCCAGAAATTTGCGCTTACGGTCAATGCGGACGTACAGCAGATTCTTGGTGTCGTACTCAAACTCCACCCAGCTGCCGCGGTAGGGAATAATCTTGCCTAGGAAGTAGGTGCGGTTCTCCGCCGTCTCAAAAAACACGCCGGGCGAACGGTGCAACTGGCTCACGATCACGCGCTCTGTGCCATTGATGACGAATGTGCCGTTCGCCGTCATCAAGGGCACGTCGCCAAAGAACACTTCCTGTTCTTTGATGTCGCGAATCGTACGGTTGCCCGTCTCCGCATCTTTGTCGTAGATGGTCAGCCGCATGGTGACCTTGAGCGGGGCGGAGTACGTCATGCCGCGCTCTTCGCACTCGGCCACGTCATACTTCAGCTGCAAGCCCACCGGGTCGCCGCACTTGTTACAGAAGTCGGGCGTATTTGCGTTGAAGGTGCCGCAATTCGAGCACAGCACTTCCCCGGGATGGAACGGATCGGTAATCACCGTGTTGCCGCAATTGCGGCACGTGGTGCGGAGGTGGTGCAGGCCCTTCAAGTGGCCGCACTTGCACTCCCAGTTGCCAATCGAGTAATCCACAAAGTCCAATTGCGACACGTTGCGGAAGTCGGTGATCGGAAATACAGACTGGAACACCGCCTGCAATCCGCCATCTTCGCGCTCCGCCGGCAAACGATCCATTTGCAGGAACCGCTCGTAGGAGCGCTTCTGCACCTCGATCAGGTTCGGAATCTGAATGGTGGCCGGAATCTTTGCGAAGTCAAAACGCTTACGGAAGATATGATTCTTTTCTGCCATGTTTGGAACACTCCTCGCCAGTGCGTATCCACGCCGCACCTTTGCGTCAAGCCCTGCGCTGCCAGGCGGCAGTCGCTAAAAGCTTCCTTCGTGACGTTCCCCAGAAAAAGAAACGGGAAAAACATGCGGGCGCTCCTGGGGCAAAACTCCCCCGGAGCGCCTGCGAGAGCGCTTGCGCTTGCCTGATTGTGCTCGTTGCGCGCCAGTGCTTTAAGGCCTGCCTCCGCTCCCTTTAGGAGCGGCACGCCGTTAGGGAAATCCCATACTGAGCATGCTCAGGCGACGCCGGTACTCACCGCCTGTAAGCCGAATCTGGTGCTGAACTATGTGACCCCCAGCAGCGCCCGAAGGGACGCCTACAGAAGCCGCATCGCTGGCAGCGACTACTTGACTTCGATCGTCGCGCCTGCGTCGGTGAACTTCTTCTTGATGGTCTCCGCTTCTTCCTTGGAGACGCCTTCCTTGATCGCCTTGGGCGCGCCATCCACCAGATCCTTGGCTTCCTTCAAGCCCAGGCTGGTGACTTCGCGGACGGCCTTAATCACGTTGATCTTGTTGGCGCCGACTTCCTTCAGAATGACGCTGAACTCGGTCTGCTCTTCCACCGGAGCCGCTGCTGCTGCTGCACCGCCACCGGCCATCATCACCGGAGCTGCCGCTGCTGCCGACACGCCCAAACGACCTTCGAGGCTCTTGACCAGCGCCGCTGCATCAAGCAGCGACAGGTTAACGATTGAATCTTCCAACTGCTGTAAATCCGCCATGTTCGTTTCCGCCTTCGTTAGATAATCTGTTTTGTATTCCGTGTGTTGCTTTCGTTATCGCTCGGCAGGTTTCCAGTGACCCAGCCTCACCCGGCAACGCCAGACTTGCGTGCCGGTTGCAAGCTGCGCAACCCCTGACTATGGACAACTGAACTTGTGTCTAAAACCTCTTACCAATCCCGGTGAGCAACTCGCGCTGCTGCAAGATTACTCAGCGGCCGGTGCTTCCTCTGGCTTAACTTCTTCGTTGACTTCTTCCTTGACCGCAGCGACCTCGGCGACTTCGGCAACTGCTTCCACCGGCTCCGCCGCCTTCACTTCTTCCACAACTTCAGCTGCGGGCGCAGTTTCGATCGGCGTCACTTCTGCCGTCTCCGCTACTACCGGCTTCGCCGCCGCTACATCCCCAGGCGATGCCTTGAACTTGTTCTCCTTCACGCCCTGGTCCACCACCACCGCCAGGTCGCGGCCCACCGCGTTCATCACCGTCACCAACTGCTGCGCCGGGGCGTTGATCAGGAACAACAGCTTCGCCTGAATCTCTTCCTTAGGCGGCATGCTGGAAAGTGCTTCCACCTCTTTCGAGGTAATCAGGCGACCTTCGAAGCCACCGTGCTTCACCTGATACTCCGGATTAGCCTTGGCATACTTCGCCAGAGCCTTCGCCAAGGCCACCGGGTCGCCCGAGGTGTAGGCAATCGAATTCACGCCACTCAAATTCTGTAGCGCCGCTTCCACCGGCGTGCCCTTGGAAACCAGCTCGGCGATGGAATTCTTTACCACCTGATACTTCGCGCCCGCGCTCCGTACCGTCTTGCGCAGTTCAAAGTCCTGCGCCACGGTCAACTTGGAGAACGTACCCACAATAATGCTGGAGGAGTCTTGCAACTCCGCGCCCAGCTTTTCGCCAACTGCTACTTTTTTCGCTCTGCTAACCGCCATGATCTTCGCCCAATCCTTTTCTGGCCTCTCGCGGCCACGCAATTACCCGATATCCCACAAGGTCAAAGCCCCGCGCCCGTTAGCCCTTGGACGCCAGTTCCACCGCAGTCGTATCCAGCGCGATGCCAGGACCCATCGTCGAGCTGATATACACCGCGCGCAGATACTTGCCCTTGGCTGCCACCGGCTTCGCCTTGATTACGTTGGAGATCAGCACGGTCGCATTTTCAACCAGCTTCTCTACCGGGAACGAAATCTTGCCAACCGGGCAATGCACCAGAGCCGTCTTATCCGTGCGGAACTCGATTTTGCCCGCCTTCACTTCCAGCACGGCCTTGGCCACATCGGTCGTCACCGAACCGGTCTTCGGATTCGGCATCAGGCCCTTCGGCCCGAGAATCTTGCCCAACTTACCCACCGAGCGCATCATGTCAGGAGTCGAGATCAGGGCGTCGAAGTCGGTCCAGTTTTCCTTCTGGATCTTCTCCACCATCTCTTCGCCACCAACATAGTCCGCGCCCGCCGCTTCGGCTTCGCGCTGCTTCTCGCCCGTCGCGATCACCAGCACCTTCTTCGTCTTACCCAGTCCGTGCGGCAAAACTACCGTGCCGCGTACCATCTGGTCGGCATGCTTGGGATCCACACCCAGACGCAGCGTGATTTCCACGGTTTCATCAAACTTGGTGTACTTCACCTTTTGGAGGAGGGGAACCGCATCCTCCAGCGTGTACGGCCGGTCTTCGACCTGCTTCCGGGCCGCTTCGATCTTCTTTCCTACCTTAGCCATGCTCTTCTCCGTCTCCTACCGCGCCGCTTGCTGCAACTTACTGAAACGGGCCGTAGTATTTTCGACTAACTGCCGTTTATAACTTACAAACTTAGCCAGTGACTTCAATGCCCATAGAACGTGCCGTGCCCCGAATGCTCTTCATCGCGGACTCCAACGAAAGCGTATTTAGGTCGGGCATCTTCTGTTTGGCAATCTCTTCCACCTGTTTCGCTGTAACTGTGCCGACCTTCTCCTTATTCGGAGTGCCGGACCCCTTGGCCACTGCCGACGCCCGCTTCAACAGAATCGGCGCTGGAGGCGTCTTGGTGATGAAAGTGAACGAGCGGTCGTTGAACACGGTGATGACCACCGGGATGACCAGACCCTCCATCTCCTTGGCGCCCGTGCGGGCGTTGAACTGCTTGCAAAATTCCATGATGTTGACCTGCGCCTGACCCAGCGCCGGACCTACCGGCGGAGCTGGCGTAGCCTTGCCCGCCGCAATCTGCAACTTCACGTAACCAGTAATTTTCTTTGCCATGACTTAAGACCTGAATCCGTTTCTGAATTAGCTGAGAATCTTTTCCACCTGCGCGAACTCCAACTCCACCGGAGTCGAGCGTCCGAAGATCGTTACCATCACCTTGAGCGTGGCGCGGTCATCATTGACCTCATCCACCACTCCGGTAAAGTTGGCAAACGGCCCTTCGGTAATTCGTACCGTCTCGTTCTTTTCAAACTTGACCTTGAGCTTGGGCTTCTCTTTCGCTTCTGCCGTGCGATGGAAGATGTTGGCAACTTCTTCTTCCGAAAGCGGCGTCGGCTGCTGCCCTGTACCTACAAATCCAGTTACGCGCGGCGTGGACTTCACCACATGCCACACGTCGTCGTTGATGGCCATCTCCACCAGCACGTAGCCCGGAAACACCATGCGCTCCACGGTGTACTTCTTGTTGTTGCGAATCTCGGTGACTGGCTCAGTCGGAACCATGACCCGGCCAATCTGATCCTGCAAGCCAAAGGCCTGCACCCGCGACTCCAGCGATTCCCTCACCTTGCGCTCAAACCCGGAATAAGCGTGGATGATGTACCACTTCATATTCGGATTGCGCGGGGCTTCGGCGGCTTCTGGAGCTACTTCGGGCTCCGCGCCGTCCTGCGTCAAGCCCTCGACTTTTTCGTCGGCTGTCATCGTGTACCGTGACACCTTTCCTTGCGGTTCCTGTCGCCCTGCCGCTATTAAAGATCCTGCTACCTTAGAAGTGCTGCGTTATGCCTGCATACTCTACAAGTGTTACTTAGCCCCGTGCCTAAGCACCCACTCCAGCGCTCCGCCAATGGCGGCATCCACTACGTAAAAATAAAGTCCGAACAGGAACACGGTGACAATGACCACCAGCGTCGTCGCCTGCACTTCCTTCAACGGAGGCGTAGTGACCTTCCGCATTTCATTGCGGACTTCGCCGTAAAAATTCCCGATCGCTTCCGGCCAGGACTTAACCTGCGCCACCAGACCCTGTTGCTGTGCTTCCAACTGCGCCGACTTGCCCATTTACGTTAACGCTTCCTGTCGCGAACGCTCCGCGCCGCAACTTACTGCTCAATCTGGCAGGGGCGGAGGGATTCGAACCCCCGAGTCCGGTTTTGGAGACCGGCAGTTTAGCCGCTGAGCTTACGCCCCTGTTGGTTTCCACCTAACCGCGCTGCACTTATGCCGCCCAATCCACCTGCTTACGCCTACTTGGTTTCCTTGTGCGGCGTGTGCTTGCGGCAACGTCCACAGAACTTCTTGAACTCCAGTCGCTCCGTGGTCGTCTTGCGGTTCTTGGTGGTCGAATAATTCCGTTCCTTGCAATCCGTACACTGCAAAGTCACAATTTCACGTGGCATAAAACCCTCACTTAAAACGTAACCGCGGCGAGCGCACTAAGCGCCCGCCTGCGAATCCCTACCTACTTAATCACTTCTGCGATCGTACCTGCGCCCACGGTGTGGCCGCCTTCGCGAATCGCGAAGCGCAGACCCTTTTCCATCGCCACCGGAGTAATCAGCTCAATCGTCAGCGGAACGTTGTCGCCCGGCATCACCATCTCCGTGCCTTCGGGTAACTCGGCCACGCCAGTTACATCCGTCGTCCGGAAGTAGAACTGCGGCCGATAACCCTTGAAG
>JBBROM010000002.1:0-509593 GCA_038229415.1 Terriglobales bacterium | reverse complement strand
GCGACTCACCCGAGTCCCGCCAAGCGGGACGCCACAGACGGCCAAAGTCTTCACAAAATCCAACGAAAAATCGCGAGAGATTCGCACAAGAATTTTCAAAATATCCCAATTTGCAACGATATAAAAACCGCAGGTGGCCCATTCAAGCCCGCCTTTGGCTTGAGTGGGAATGTCGCCGCAGCCCACAATCGCGAGTCCCGAAGGGACGCCCTGATGTAAGCCCGGCACAAAGCGAAGCGGCGTGCCGGGTACGCAGCCTCAAATCGTTCGAGTCCCGAAGGGACGACTGACTACCCGCCGCCAACCTCCAAATTCCCAGACCCGAGATCCGACGGAGTATACTCAGCGGTGTATTTCAGACCGCGAAATACGCTTCCGGAGGCTGGTCATGAAGTGCATCCGCATCTCGGCTTTGATTCTTTGTGCGTGCCTCATACCCAGGGCTTGGGCGCAGCAGCCTGCGGGCAATGCGCTCAACAACTGGAGCGAGTTCCACCGCACCAACATGGAGCGCTTTAACCCGTATGAGGTGGCGCTCAACATCCACAATGTTCCAAGCCTCCAGTTCAAGTGGAGCCACGCCACGGGGGGCACCGTGTTTTCCTCGCCTGTCGTGGCCAATGGCATGGTCTATGTCGGCTCCGACGACAAGAACGTCTACGCGCTGAATGCCACCACCGGCGCGAAGTTGTGGAGCTACGCCACGCTGGGCCCGGTGTATACCTCGCCCGCAGTGGTCAATGGTGTGGTCTATGTCGGCTCCAATGACTTCAATGTCTACGCGCTGAACGCCGCCACCGGCGCGAAGCTTTGGAGCTACGCCACGGGCAACGCGGTGTCTTCGCCTACTGTGGCCAACGGTGTGGTGTACGCTGGCTCTCAGGACGGGAACCTCTACGCCCTAAGCGCCGCCACCGGCGCGAAGCTTTGGAGCTACGCCCTAGGCGGCGTTCTGGGATCCTCGCCCGCCGTGGCCGACGGGGTAGTTTATGTCGGCGGTGGCTTCAGCGTCTACGCGCTGAACGCAGCCACCGGCGCGAAAGTATGGAGTATCGACACGGGCTACATTGTGGGATCCTCGCCCGCCGTGGCCAATGGCGTGGTCTACGTCGGCTCCTATGACTGCAATATCTATGCGCTGAACGCCAAAACCGGCGCGCAGCTGTGGATCTATTTCATTGGTGCCTCTGTGGGATCCTCGCCTGCCGTGGCCAATGGCGTGGTCTATATCGGCACCCAGGACTACAGCGTCTACGCGCTGAACGCCAGAACCGGGGCGAAGCTGTGGAACTACGGCACGGGAAGCGGTGTGTTTTCCTCGCCTGCCGTGGCCAATGGCGTGGTCTATGTCGGCTCCGGGGACAACAACGTCTACGCGCTGAACGCCTTAACCGGCGCGAAGCTGTGGAGCTACGCCACGGGCAACGTTGTGAATTCCTCGCCCGCCGTGGCCAATGGTGTGGTCTATGTCGGCTGCGGGGACGGCGTCTGCACCTTCTCGCTGCCAGCGCCGCAGCAACAATAAACCAGCAGGTGGCCCATTCAAGCCCGCCTTTGGCTTGAGTGGGGCTGTCCGACCGTGCATCCCGGCGCCAAGATGGACGCACAACTCTCCGGCCCGCCCGCCGTAAAAATCTCTGTGTTCCTCTGTGTCACTGTGCCTCTGTGTGCGCCCTTGCTTTCCCCGCAAAACCTCACAAAACTCTTCACATCGCGGGTGGCCCATTCAAGCCCGCCTTTGGCTTGTGTGGGGGAGTTCCATGGCTGGGCACCCGCAACCAGAGGTTCGTGCCTTTCGAGACGCGGTAGCGCCGCCACGACTCCAGTCCGCAGGACGGAAGGCGACAGCCCGGCACGCAGCGCAGCGGAGTGCCGGGTTCGGCCCGGCGGCTCACCCGAGTCCCGCTAGCGGGACGCCACGGACGCGCCAAAATCTTCACAAAATCCAACGAAAAATCGCGAGAGATTCTCGCGAGAATTTTCAAAACATCGCAAATTGCAACGATATAAAAGCGGCACCAAAAATCCCATACAAAATCGCGCTGACATATCGCCGCAAGCTGCTCATTGCAGGGCTGTTATTTCTTTCGCCGCTCGAAAAACCCGACGCGATTTTCGCGAAAATCCTTCACATCGCAAACCATACATATGTTTTTTCAGATTCTCGCAAACTCTCGCGCAATTTCCTCGCGCTCTCCTATTGAAATCCCATCGCATCACCCTCGTTGTAAATCATTGATCATCAACCGCTTAGACTAAAATGCCGCGGCAATTTCACCTCTTCCACGGACCCAATTTCGCGCGAGGCTTTCTGCAAGTCGCGCATGAACCCAAAATTCACGAAACATCGCGCGATTTTTGCCCCGAATAGCGGCCCATTTCCTCACCCGAACTGCGCTCAAAATTTCCGGCTGCCCTCTCCGCTTCCGCTGCCGAAAGGGTTACCATCCCATCCCCTTAACCACCGCGCCATCATAGCTTTTCAGCACAAAATGTACGGAGACATGGGGGTGTCTGCGGGAGCATTCCTTGAAGAATTTTTGCAGCATTTTTCGGAGAAATAACGAATCCGAAGTTCGTGAATCCCGCCGTTTCGCCGATAGGCAACGCGCACGGGTTGCAGCACCAGAAACGAACATCGCATTCGCGCCCAGAACCATAGCGAATTTCGGCAGCGCGTTCCAACATCCCAGCACACTCTGCCCACCGGGGTGCGTCCCTTACTCCCTCCCGAATTTCATTCGGGATTCCAATTCTTGTACACTGCTAATGGAATCACCAAAGTACCCAAGGCCCTGCATCGCCGTCACCTTGCAAGCCATACAACGTAAAAGGACTTAGGCCGCATCTATCAGAGTGCGGCCGGAAGACAATTTGGCACCGGCAAAGCAAACAGAAAGCGCCAAGCAAGCGGAAGCAGCAGTGATCGCGCGGGCCCAACAGGGTGACGCAGCGGCCTTCCAAACGCTCTATGAGGCGCACAAGCGGCGGGTGTACTCGATCTGCCTGCGGATGGTGAACAACACCGCCGAGGCCGAGGATTTGACGCAGGAAGCGTTCCTGCAACTCTTCCGCAAGATCGCCACCTTCCGCGGAGAGTCGGCGTTTACGACGTGGCTGCATCGCATGTCTGTAAACGTGGTGCTGATGAAGTTGCGCAAGAAGAGCCTGCCAGAGGTTTCTCTGGATGAGGCTCTGGACCCGGCGCAGGAAGATGGGCCCAAGCGCGACATCGGCAAGCGGGATGAGCGGCTGACCGGCTCGATTGACCGGGTAACGCTGGAGCGAGTGATCGCCGAATTGCCCGCCGGGTATCGCAACATTTTCGTGCTCCACGATGTGGATGGCTACGAACATAACGAGATTGCGACCATGATCGGATGTTCGATTGGCAACAGCAAGTCGCAGTTGCATAAAGCGCGTATGAAGTTGCGCGAACTGCTGCATCAGCAAAACAGCCGGGCCTGACAAGTAAGGCACACGGCGAGTGAAGGGCGAAGCGAACGCAGGAGCAGTCAGCGGACGCGGGGTGAGAAAGAGAATGACCATGAATGACCAGAATATGACGTGCGAACAATTTGGAGAGATTCTGCCAAAGATCATTGATGGTGGGGGCACTCCGCAACAGATGGCGCACTTGGCCAGTTGCGACGATTGCGCCACGCTGTGGGCGGACTTGCACTACATCGCTGCCGAAGCGGCTGCGCTGCCTGCAGACTACGAGCCGGCGAACGACCTGTGGCCCGGCATTGCACTGCAATTGAAAAGCGAAGGCGTGATTCGGGAGCAAGGTAAGTCTGAGACGACCGTGATTCCGTTTGTGCGGCCTGAGCCGCGCGCGGGATTTTCGGCGAAGTGGCTGATGCCGCTGGCGGCGATGCTGGTGCTAGGCACGGGAACGTATCTGGCAGTGCTGAATGGCACTATTGCCCCCCCGCCGGTAGCACAGATCAACCAGATCAACCTGGTGCCCCGAACGGTGGAAGATGAGGCCCTGCTGAAGCAGGTAGCGGCGCAATCGCAGGAAAAGGCAGCGCGCTACGGCAAACATCTGGATCAGGTGAACGCTTACATAGCCGATGCCAAGCGTACCGTGGATGTAAATCCTAATGACGCGGGAGCCGACGAGGCTCTGCGGGATGCCTACAACCAGAAGACGATGGTGTACGAGGTTGCGTATTCGGACTCCGGGCAGTAGTTCCGGTAAGTGTAGTGAGATTTCTTGCAAGCCGAGGTTTTGTGTGAGAATGACGGTATCGCGGGTCGGCAAAACGATGACGAAGAAACTGCAATCCGGTGCACCCTTGAGCCTGCTTGGGCTTATTCTGGCGGCGAGTGTCGCCGTACATGGGGCAGACTCAAAGCTGGTCAAACAGTTGCGCTACGACGTGGGCGCGGACGCCAGTGTCTCGGTGTACAACCAGTACGGCCCCATTACCGTGCATTCGGCCAACACTAATGTAATCACGGTAAAGGCGACCCTGGGTTCCGACAAAGTAGAGGTTGATCCGCTGCAGAGTGGCAGCCATGTGGAACTGCGTTCGCACATGCTTCCGGGCGCGACCGCTGCTAATGCCCAAGTCTCCTACGAACTGACCGTGCCTTACGGGACCGAGCTGAATCTGCGCTCTTCCACGGGCCCGCTCAAGGTGGAAAAGCTCGGAGCGGATGTGACGCTGGAAGGCGATTCCGCCTCGGTGTATGTGAGGGACATTGTTGGAGCACATGTGCATGTGCGCACGCTCGATGGCGACGTAACGCTGACTGACATCCAGCAAGGTCACGTAGAAGTGATGACGGTTGGTGGCAGCGTGTTCCTGCGTTCGGTCGGCGGCCCGCTGGTGAAGGTGGAAACTACCAGTGGCTTGATTCGCTACGCCGGCCAGTTTGGCCCAACGGGCAGCTACGAGTTGCACACCTATTCCGGCAACATTGAACTGATGCTGCCGCTGGACGCTTCCGCGAACCTTACTGCTGTTTCCAATACGGGCCACGTAAACTCGGATCGCCCGGTGCGTCCCAATGCACACATAGGCTTTCTGCCTGGCGCGAAGAATGGGCTTTCTGGGCTGTTTGGTCGTGGCCCAGGATTTGCCTTGGTGGATTTGCATACGCATCTTGGCTTCATCAGCATCAATCATCCCTAGTAGATTTTTGCGGGGCTGGCAAACCAGCTTGGCCCCGCAACCAGCTTTGACTGTATGCCTGACCTCCCTCCCCTTCCCGCTCCTTCCCATCCCAGACCCGAACGTCCTCGTGCGATTGTGCTTGTCGGCTTTATGGGCAGCGGCAAGAGTACAGTGGGCTACAGCTTGGCGGCCAGCCTAGGCTGGGGCTTTCAGGATCTGGACGCTGTTATCGCAACAGCCGCAGGCAAGAGCATCCCCCAGCTTTTCAAGGAAGAGGGCGAGCAAGCGTTCCGTGCGCGTGAGTCCGATGCACTGGCGACCACGCTGGCGCAAGCCGAGCTGGAGCCGCTGGTGCTGGCCTTGGGCGGTGGCGGATTCGTCCCAGAATGGAACCGGGCGATGCTTCAAAATGGGAAAGCTCTAACCGTATTCCTCGATCACCCGCTCGACCTGATGTGGAAGCGCTGCCGCGAGGCAGTAACCGAGCGTCCCCTTGCTAGCGATTATGACTCATTCCAAAGGCTTTACCGGGAGCGGCTGCCAATTTACGAAATGTCCCACCTGCGCGTGGCAACGGCAGGAAAATTGCCTAAGGAGATTGCAGGCGTGATTCAGGATTGGCTGCGGTCGAGCCAACCGTCCTGACAATGATTGCGCCTTGGGGGCGCAATGAGGCACCGACCGTACCAAATACTTTCCTGGATATTTTTCTTGCTCGCGGCCTTGATTCCGCTGCTGGCCCGCGGTGAAACGCCCCACAGTGGCCGGGTAATTGATGCGGGCAGCTTTACCGTGCTGTCTGGCGGAACCGCCATTGCACGCGAGACTTTTTCTGTAACCCAGTTGGAAAATGGCAGCGTCACTGAAAGCAGCATCAAGATTCTGGATGGCAGCAAGGCCGAGCAGAAGGCGCAACTGGAATTGACGCCCGCCGGGCTGCTTAGGCGGTATGAGTGGCATGAAGTAGCTCCGGGCAAGGGGCACCTCAGCTTGGCACCTGATGGCGACTTTCTGGCGCAGCAATCCGGGAGCGCACCGGATGAAAACCTGACCCAGCGTTATGCTCTTACCCCCTCGGCGTTGGTGCTGGATAATAACTTCTTCGTACTGCGCGAGCTGTTGCTGTGGCGCTACCTGCAGGATTATTGCAAGGCGGAAAACGGGACACTGGCGTGCCCGGTAAAGCCTGCCGTCCCTGCAAGACTGCCTGCGCTGGTGCCGCTACACCGCTATTCCATGCAGGTGAGTCTGCGCTTTCTGGGGTCGGAAAAGGTGAAGCTGGGCAATCAGGAGGCAGACCTGCTGCGCTTCACACTCGAAGATGACACCGGGGAGTGGTCCTTGTGGCTCGACCATGAATACAGGTTGGTTCGGCTCACCCACTCTGGCGAGCCGGTGGAGATTCTGCGGGAGCCCCTCGCCGCGCATTATGCGCAACCGCATTAAGCGCAAACGCTGTACTTGCGAGCTTGCAGAACCGCACTTGCGACTTGCGCTGCGGGCACTCCGCGAGTGAACATTGACTCGTGACCTTGTTTGATTCCAAGACGGCAAAGATTTTATTCACTGCGACTGCGTTCGTGGTGATTCTCGGGCTGATCTATGTTTTGCGCCAGTCCCTGCTCGTCTTTCTGTTCGCCATATTCTTTGCTTATCTCATGGAACCCTTGGTGGCGCGTTTGGACATGCTGCTGTTTGGGCGTGGTCGCGCGATCGTCGCGCTTTACATTCTGCTCGTCTCGCTGTTGGTCACATTTTTCGTCTTTGTGGGGCCGCAGGTAGGCCGCGAAGCCGCGCGGCTGGGTAGTACCCTGCCGGGGCTGATTGACCAGGTAAGCTCTGGCACCATCGTCAAGCAGATTGGCGCCGAACGCGGCTGGAGCCACAAGACGCAACAAGTGGTGCAAAACTATCTGCACGATCATCAGGCCGACATTCAGAACATCCTAAATCGGGTGGGCCTGCGCGTGGCCGAAGCAGCGCAAAACATTGGCTGGATTCTGCTGGTTCCCATTCTCGCCATCTTCATGCTCTATGACGGAGGCGGATTCGCGACGGCGCTGTTGCGAAATATCCGTCAGGACTCCACCCGGATGCTGGTGGAAGGCGTGATCCGCGACATGGATGAGATGCTGGCGCACTTTATGCGTTCGCAACTGCTGATGGCGCTGCTCTCGCTGATTGTTTACACAGCAGGGCTTTCGCTAATGGGGATGCCGTATGCGCTGGTACTCGGCGTCGCTGGTGGCGTGCTCGAGTTTGTGCCGATCATTGGACCGTGGGCGACGATCCTGACCATTCTGGTGGTGGCATACCTCACCGGTGAACCGTCACTTGGCTTGCTGATTCCCTTCCTCGCAGCCTGGCGGCTGATTATGGACTATGTGGTCATGCCCAAAGTCATGGGCCAGCGGCTGCAACTGCATCCTCTGGCATTGCTGTTCGGCCTGCTGGCTGGCGGCGAAATCGCGGGGGTGCTGGGCGTGTTCCTCTCCGTGCCGGTGATGGCAAGCCTGCGCATCGTGTGGCGACGCTGGCGGCTGTATAGCGACGGCCGGCTGGCCGCCTCGCGCGCATTCGATTCGGTGATGATGGGCGAGTAGAGCGACTATTTGGAATGGACACGTTATACACTTTCACCGATGCGACTTCGTGATTGGATCGCCCCCGAGTTCTTACTTGCATCCCCACATCGCGACGTTGCGGTTTGGCGGAGCCACCGCTAATGCCCATCCTGCATTGGTTGGACCGCGAAAAGCATGTCAAAGCTGCTGAGGCTGTCCCCTATCGCCTGCTGGAAGCCGACGACACCCTGAGCGCGGGCGACCCCGAATCGCCCAATATGCTGATACAGGGCGACAACCTCGAAGCCCTCAAGTCGCTGTTGCCCTACTACGCCGGACGCGTGAAGTGCATCTTTATTGACCCGCCCTATAACACCCGCAGCGCCTTCGAGCACTACAACGACAACTTGGAACACAGCCAGTGGTTGGCTTTGATGTTTCCACGTCTGCAACTATTGCGCGAACTTCTTGCCGAGGACGGCAGCATCTGGGTGACGATTGATGACAATGAGGCCCACTACCTTAAGGTCATCATGGACGAAGTGTTTGGGCGTGGTAATTTCGTCGCGACCTGTGTTTGGGAGAAGGACAAAGGCGGTCGTGGTGATGCGGATATTTCCCTCTCGCATGACAACATACTTGTATTTGCGAAAGCACGATATGCATGGGCGAGTTCTCGCAACCTTCTACCGCGTACAAAGACCCAACTTGGGAGATTCAAGAACCCCGACAATGATCCGCGTGGGCCTTGGCGTCAGGGAGATGACGGTACGGCCAAGAGTGGCACCGAGAAGCAAAGATTTTCGGTAATCCTACCGTCTGGGCGAGCGACCACCCCGCCTCCAGGGAGGTATTGGGCGTTCTCGGGGTCCACCCTTGAAACTGCTAGAGCTGAAGGCCGGACGTACTTCGGCGTGGACGGCGACCGCTTACCCATAATTAAGCGCTATCTGAGCGAGGTGCGCGAGGGAGTTGCACCTAGAACTTGGTGGCCAGCCGATGACGTTGGAACAAATCAGGGAGCAAAGCGAGATCATCTCAACAAGCTTTTGAAGGACATCCCACCATTCGAGACCCCTAAGCCCGAAGGACTGATTAGCAGGGTCATAGAGATCGCGTCGAATCCAGGGGACTTGGTTCTCGATTCCTTCGCAGGCTCTGGCACGACAGGCGCAGTCGCGCACAAGATGGACCGCCGATGGATCATGGTTGAACTTGGCGAGCACAGCCACACTCACATTATCCCCCGGATGAAGAAGGTGATTGATGGCGAGGACCCCGGTGGCATCTCTGAGGCTGTGGAGTGGAAGGGCGGCGGCGGTTTCTGTTTTTACCGGCTGGGCGCGCCCATTTTTGATGAAGAGGGCGAGATCAACCCCAAGATTCGCTTTGTGCACTTGGCTGCCCACGTCTGGTTTTGCGAAACCCATACCGCGCTGCACAAGAGGCCGCGCAGCCCGTTTCTGGGCGCACATAACGGCACAGGCTATTACCTGCTCTATAACGGCATTCTGGGCGACAAGCGACCCGACGGCGGCAATGTACTGACAGCCCGGATTCTGGCGGAGTTGCCGAAGCATCCAGGATCGAGGGTCATCTACGGCGAAGCCTGCCGCCTGAGTCCGGAGCGGCTCAACCAACTGGGCATCGTGTTTAAGCAGACGCCCTATGACGTAAAGGCACGGTGACCATGGCCCTGTTTGCTCTCAAGCGGTACCAAACCCAAACACTGGAAGTTCTGCGTGCCTATTTGGAGGCGGCGCGCTTGATCGGCCCGCAGCGGGCATTTGAGCAGATGGAGAAACCCGGCGTGCGTGATGAGCGCCCCTACCGTGCGCTGGACGGGCTGCCCACGGTGCCCTCAGTGTGTTTGCGCCTGCCCACGGGCGGCGGCAAGACGCTGCTGGCAGCACACACCGCGAAGATAGCGGCGGAAGCTTACCTGGAGCGGGAACACCCAATGGTGTTGTGGCTAGTGCCCAGCAATACCATCCGCAGTCAGACTTTGGAGACACTGCAACGCCCCGGACACCCTAATCACGAGACGTTGCGAGAGGCCTTCCACGGCGGCTCCGGGTGCTCGACATTGCCGACTTTGCCGACCTGACACCCGCCGACGTGCAGGGCAACGCGTGCGTAATCGTGGCGACCATGCAAACACTACGGGTTAACGAGAAAAATACGGTAGCCCGTAAGGTTTATGCCCACAACGAGAATCTGGAACCGCACTTCACATCGGCAGCGCTGCAAACTCCCGGGCTCGACCGGATTGAAGAGGGTGAGGATAAGGGGCAGGTCAAGTTCTCATTCCGCAACTTACTGGCGCTGCACCGTCCGTTGGTGATTGTGGATGAGGCGCATAATCACGCCTCGCCACTGAGTGTCGAGGTGCTGAACCGTATTCGCGCCGCATGCGTGGTGGAATTCACCGCCACCCCGGCGGACGACAGCAATATCTTGCACAACGTCTCAGCCACTGAGTTGAAGGCGGAGGAGATGATCAAACTGCCCATCCGGCTCAGCGAGCATAAGAACTGGGAGGAGGCAGTGCGCGATAGTATTTTGACTCGCAAACGGCTGGAAAGTGTGGCAGCGACGGACGGCGATTATATCCGCCCGATTGTGCTGCTACAAGCCGAAGCGAAGGATCGGGATGTAACAAAGGAAGTGCTGCTAAAGCACCTCTTAGAACAAGAACACATTCCTCGCGAAAAAATTGCGGTGGTGACGGGCGACCAGAAGGAACTGGATGGCATCAACCTGTTTTCGCGCGATTGCAAGATTGATTTTGTGATTACTGTGGAGGCGTTGAAAGAGGGCTGGGACTGCTCGTTCGCTTATGTATTCTGCTCCGTGGCGACAGTGCATTCGAAGAAGGACGTGGAGCAGTTGCTGGGGCGTGTGCTGCGTATGCCATACGCCAAGAGGCGCAAGGAGCCGGACTTGAATCGCGCGTATGCGCACGTTTCGAAGGCCTCCTGGCCGAATGCAGTGCAGCAGTTGCACGACCGATTGGTGGAGATGGGCTTCGAGAAGCAGGAAGCCGATGCATTCATTGAACAAAGTGCGGGTCTTGATTTTGGGGATTCGGAAGAGAACCTGTTTACGGCTGCGCCGATCCGAACCGTGATCGAACTGGAAGAGGATCTAACCGGGGTTGAACTGTCGGTAGTGGAGCAGACGTCGGTCGCAATCGAAAAAACGATTGAAGGAAGCCGCGTGATTTTGACCGGCGACATACCCGCACAAGTGATGGCACGCGTGGTGCAATCAGCGCGCTCGGAAGATGCTCGGAGCCGCCTCTTCGCGGAATCGCAGCGCCACCAGGCAGTGTGGCACAGGCAGGTTGCACCCGCTAACCGTGGCGTGCATTTTGCGGTTCCCCAGTTGTGCTTTGCCTTTGAAGGGATACTCGAGCTGGCCGAGCCAGCAGCATTCCTGGATGCACGTGGCTGGAACTTGCTTGACTACTCCCCGGAACTGACTGAGCATGACTTTCGGCTTACCGAATCCGGGGTCGAATGGGAAATTGATCTGAATATCGCTGGCAGATTGACGCATACGGCAGTTGGCCGGGCGGAACAGATTGACTTGGATTTGGTAGAGACAGACTGGTCGCAGAGCGAGTTGTGTGGCTGGCTCGACGGCCGTTGCCGTCAACCCGACATTTCGCAACCAAAGCTTTTGGAGTTTACGAGACGAGCGATATCTTTCTTGATTGAACAACGCGACATTCCACTGAGCGCACTAGTGCGCTGGCGGTTTGTTCTGCTAAAGGCTCTGTTGCAGAAGATCGCCCGGCATCGCGAGAGCGCGAGTCAGAGCTGCTATCAGGAGACGCTATTCGGTCCGACGGCCACAACCGAAACCAGCTTTGACTACACTTTCGATTTCAAGGCAGACGCGTATGCACCAAACTGGAACTACGAAGGACAACCCCATCGTTTTCAGAAGCATTTTTACCCGCTGGTTGGCGAACTGAAAAACAAGGGCCAAGAATACGACTGCGCGTGCGCGCTCGATGTAACCCCAGAGGTCAAGCATTGGGTTCGGAATCTGGAGCGGCGGGGGTTCTTCCTACCTTTGGCCAATCGTAAGTTCTATCCTGATTTTGTAGCGGAGCTTCAAGATGGCCGCTTGCTCGTGGTGGAGCACAAGGGAGAGATCTATGCGACCAATGATGACTCCAAGGAAAAATTAAATGTAGGGCTGTTATGGGAGCATAAGAGTGATGGCAAGGCTCTTTTTCTGATGACGGTCTTGGAAAGAACTGGGGCATCGCTTGGTGAACAGATTGAGCGCAAGATCGTCTCTTGCCAATCCAAAGCAGAGTGAGTTCTTCGAGTCCTCGCGTTTCCCTGTTGTAAAATCTATAGATGCAACCCATGCAAAAAATCCCTGTGGGCATTCTGGGCGCGACTGGCGTGGTCGGTCAGCGCGTTGTGCAGATGCTCGAACATCATCCTTGGTTTGAAGTGGCGTGGCTGGCCGCGTCTGACCGGTCGGAAGGCCGCGCTTACGGCGAGGCCGCGCGCTGGAAGCTGAAGACGCCGATTCCCGAGAATGTGGCGAAGATGACGGTGTCGCCCGCGACATCCGATGGTGCGCCCAAGGTGATTTTTGCCGCGCTCGATTCCGCGATTGCGCAAGATATGGAACCGAAGTTCGCGGCGACGGGCTGCTATGTCGTGTCGAATTCGAGCGCGTTTCGAATGCAGAGCGACGTGCCGTTGGTGATTCCAGAGGTGAATCCCGGGCACATTGCGATGATCGAGAAGCAGGCGTGGCGCAAGCAGTTTGGCGGATACATTGTGACCAACCCGAACTGCTCTACGATTGGACTGGTGATTGCCTTGAAGCCGCTGCAGGATGCGTTTGGGATTGAGACGGTGATGGTCACCACGATGCAGGCGATCAGTGGGGCGGGCTATCCGGGTGTGGCGTCGCTGGATATTTTGGGCAACGTGGTGCCGTACATCAAGAACGAAGAAGAAAAGATGCAGGAAGAGACGCAGAAGCTGCTGGGCGCGCTGGCAGCGGAGGGTACGCATGTCGTTCCGGGCGCGTTCGCGGTGAGCGCGCAGTGCAATCGCGTTGCGGTGGAGGATGGGCATACTGAGTCGGTGTATCTGAAACTGAGCAAGAAAGCGACTAAAGAAGAGATTTTGGCGGCGTGGCGTGGGTTTTCGGCCGAGCCGCAGAAGCTGGGACTGCCCACCGCGCCTGCGCGGCCGATTGTGTATCTTGAGCAGGCCGACCGTCCGCAGCCTAATATGGATCGCGACCTGGGCAACGGGATGACGACGTCCGTAGGCCGCTTGCGCGAGTGTTCTGTGCTGGACTGGAAGTTTACGGTGCTTTCGCACAATACGATTCGCGGCGCGGCTGGCGCGGCATTGCTGAACGCCGAGTTACTAAAAGCGCAAGGATACCTGGGATGAGGCAAGCCGCATGATTGTTATGAAATTTGGCGGCACCTCGGTAAAAGATCCGGACGCCATTCAGCGAGTATTTGACATAGTAAGTGCGCGACTGCCCGAACAGCCAGTGGTGGTAGTCAGCGCCATGGCGAGGGCGACTGACCAGTTACTCGCCATGGGTCGTGCGGCGGACGCTGGCGACCGCGAAGGGGCGCTGAAACTGGCACGTGAGTTACGCGAACGCCATCACAAGGCTGCACAGGAACTTGTAAATGACGAGCGTCGCCCCGCGCTGCTACTTGAACTTGACACCGACTTCGACGCGCTTGACGACTTACTCCGCGGCATCGCGGCGCTGCACGAACTTTCTCCGCGCAGCAATGATCGCCTTGGCGCGTATGGCGAGGCGCTGAACAGTAAGTTGGTGGCGGCGGCGTTTGCCTCGCGCGGATTGAATGCGGCACATGTGGATTCGCGGCAGGTGCTGGTTACCGACGCGCAGCACACCAAGGCGATTCCGCAATTCCCCGAGACGAACGCGAAACTTAAAGCTATCGTCGCGCCCCTTTTGGCTGAAGGTCAAGTGCCAGTGATGGGCGGTTTCATTGGCGCGACCATCAATGGCATCACCACTACGATTGGCCGCGGCGGTTCGGATTTTTCCGCAGCTATCTTCGGGGCTGGACTCGGAGCCAAACGCATCGAGATTTGGACCGATGTGGACGGCATGATGACGACCGATCCGCGCATCTGTCCAGATGCCAAGCGGATTCGCGTGATTAGCTTTGAAGAAGCGGCAGAGCTTGCTTACTTCGGGGCGAAGGTGTTGCACCCCGCGACGGTGCAACCCGCGATTCAGCAGAATATTCCGGTCTTCATTCTTAACTCTAAGAACCCTACGTGCGACGGGACGAAGATTACCAATATTGCGCCGCCATGCCAGTCGCTGTTTAAGGCGATTGCGGCGAAAAAGCGCATCACCATCATCGAAGTGGTGGCGACGCGTATGTTGATGGCTCATGGTTATCTGCGGGCTATCTTCGAGATATTTGACAAGCACAAGATTCCTGTGGATGTCGTTTCTACCTCGGAAGTCAGCGTGGCACTTACTGTGGATTCGAATGAGGGCATCCCTGCGCTGGCGGAGGATCTGAGTAAGTTCGCCGACGTGCGTTACGAAGGCCGCAAAGCGATTATCTGTCTGGTGGGTGAGAGTATTCGCGAAAAGCCCGGCGTGGCGGCCCGTGTGTTTACCGCGCTGGCTGCGGGCAACATTAATGTACGTATGATCTCGCAGGGGCCGTCGGAGATCAATATTACGTTCGTGATTGAAGAGGATGCGGTGAACCACGCGATTCAACTACTGCACGCCGAGTTTTTTAAGCCGGAAGAGATTGACCACAGCGTGTTCGCATAGATGCTTAAATAGGATGGCATGAACCTGCTGATTCTGGGTCGCGGGAAGACGGGTTCGCTGGTGGCGGACGTTGCGCGCGCGCGCGGACACTCTGTGCGCGTGGTTGGTGCCAGCGACAATGCGGGCGGGGCGGCACTTACTGCTGAGGCGTTGCGCGATGTCGATGCGGTGATTGAGTTCACTACGCCACATGCCGTCGTCGCCAATATTGAAGCTTGTGTGCGTGGAGGAAAGCCCGTCGTCGTGGGTACCACCGGCTGGTATGGCGAAATTCCCCGCCTGCGGGAGATGGTGGACGTTGCCAACCTGGAAGGAAGTTCTGCCGCCGTCCTGTACGGCGCAAACTTTTCTATCGGCGTGAATTTGTTTTTCGAGATTGCTCGGACTGCCGCCGCGGCGCTCGCTCACGGATACGACGCCACCATCGCCGAGCGGCATCACATTCACAAAAAGGACGCGCCGTCGGGAACGGCGATTGCGCTGCAGCAGGTGGTGCAGGAAGCGAGCGCGACTCAGGGCTTGCGCGGCCTCGATGGCAGCGCGGGCATTGCACCGGACATTATTTCTTATCGCGAGGGTGACGTGTTCGGCTGGCACGAACTGACGCTCGACTCCGCAGCTGACACGATTACGCTGGCGCACAACGCGAAGTCGCGCCGAGGCTTTGCGGAGGGTGCAGTACGGGCCGCCGAGTGGATTGCTGGCAAGAAGGGGTTCCACGACTTCCGCGAGGTTTGGCGGGAAGTGTAGGAGCGGTAAATGCCTACGAGACGCTAAGTCTCGAGGGGAGCATCGCAGTATGTCAAGCTATGGCCTAACTCAACGACTTCCAACTGCCGAAGATCTTCTACGACTGGCCCCGCCAGAGCTCGCGGAAGTGCTACTCCCGATCTTCAAGACATTTCAAGGACAAAGGGACGACTTTTTTATCACAAACTACGTCCTCGAATTGTGGCAGATGCACGATTTTACGTCCTACCCACTTGCGAGCCAGAAGGCGATAAATAAGGCGATCATGGAGGCTGCTGGCTGGATGCTGAACAACGGTCTTCTCGCTCCAGCACCCGAGCAGCAAGGCGGTTCATTAGTAGTATTCATCACCCGTCGCGGTCTAGAGCTGACTAATTCTGGTCGGTTTCGCGAATTTGTTCAAGAGTCGTTGCTCCCGAGCAAACTACTTCATTCTTCAATTGCGGGGAAAGCATGGCTGACCTTTCTTCGTGGGCGAGACAAGTTTGACACATCAGTTTTCGAGGCTTTTAAGGAAGTAGAAGTGGCGGTCCGCGAGGCAGCGGGCTACGATGACTCGACTTATGGTGCCGATCTCATGCGCAAGGCTTTCGACCCAGTTAAAGGACCGCTTACTGATCCAGTGCAGCAAGATGGAGAGCGCCAAGCATTGGCGCATCTTTTTGCCGGCGCAATCGGTTCCTACAAGAACCCGCATAGTCACCGAAATGTTCCGATAGATGACGCAACTGAGGCTGGCGAAATGCTGATTTTAGCCAGCCATCTCTTACGGATCGTGGATGATCGCCGCGCTCGGCTTAAAGGTAAACCTTAGCCCGATCTCAGTTTCTACTTCCCCTTAATCTCTTCTCTGCGCTTTGCGGCTTCTTTTGGATACTGTGGCTCGGTCATGCTGACTGGGTCGAGGATTTCGGCGATTTCTTCTTCACTCAGGAGCTTCTTGGCGCGGGCTATCTTGATGATCGAGTCGCCGGTTGCAACGCTTTCTTTCACGATCTCTGCCGCCTTGGCGTAGCCGATGTACGGATTCAGCGCTGTGGCCAAACTAACCGTGCTTTGTGCGTAGAAGTCGCAGCGTGCGGCGTTTGCGGTAAGGCCGGCGACGCACTTATCGGTGAACTGGCGCAGCATGTTAGTGAGAATGGTGATGGATTGCAGGACGCTGTAAGTCATGGTCGGCATCATTACGTTGAGTTCAAGTTGGCCCGCCTGCACTGCCATCGCCACCGCCTGATCGTTGCCGATGACCTGGAAGGCGACCATCGCGGCGAGTTCGGGAATGACGGGATTGATCTTGCCCGGCATGATGGAGGAGCCCGGCTGCAGCGCGGGTAGATAGATTTCGGCGAAGCCAGTATTTGGCCCGGACGCCAGCAGACGTAAGTCGGTTGAGATGCGGATAACTTCGAGCGCGAGATTGCGCAGCGTGCCCGAGATGCGCGACATGCAGAAGTTCGACTGCATGGCGTAGCGCATGTCGTCCACCGGAGTAAGTGGCAGGCCGCTGATGCGCGCGAGGTTGGCGACGGCGCGCTCGCGATAATCGGGATGGGTGTTGATGCCGGTGCCGACAGCCGACCCGCCGAGTCCGAGTTCGCGCAGGGATTCGCTCGAGGTTCGGATGTCGGTGAACGAGCGGCGAATCGCGCCTGCGTAGGCGGCGAACTCCTGGCCGAGGCGCATGGGCACCGCATCCTGCATGTGGGTGCGGCCAGACTTCATCACATCGTGAAATTCTTTGCCCTTGGCATCGAGTGCGGCGACGAGCGACTCCATGACTGGGTAGAGGCTTTCGAGCGCGAGCAGCGTGGCCACGCGCATGCTGGTGGGGAAAACGTCGTTGGTGGACTGGCCGTAGTTTACGTGGTCGTTGGGATGGACGACGGAGTAGTCGCCGAGCTGGCCGCCGAGAATTTCAGTGGCGCGATTGGCGATGACCTCATTGGAGTTCATGTGGAAGCTGACACCCGCGCCCGCCTGGAAGACGTCCACCATGAACTGGTCGTTCCACTTGCCCGCTGCCACTTCACCTGCGGCGGCGATGATTGCGTCGGCGCGCTTGTCGTCCACTAAACCGAGCGACTGATTGGCTTCGGCGGCGGCCTGCTTCACCATTCCGATGGCGCGGATGAGCGTGGGGTGCGCGCGCATGCCAGAGATGGGATAGTTCTCCATCGCGCGGAGCGTCTGGATGCCGTAATAAACGTTAGCGGGGATTTCGCGGGTGCCGAGCGAATCTTTTTCGGTGCGGGTGGCGACGGGGGCGTTGCTCATGCTTGCTCCTGATAGCGAATGATGGCGGAAAATTGTGCTTGCCGCTCAGAATGGCGGAACAGAAAAGTATAGCAACTGGAGTGGCTACGTTTGAGCGGAGTGCAGCTCGGTTAGCGGGTCGGCTTGAGGCGACGGTCGCTCCGTGGGCCGAGGAGCGTGGGCGCAGTAGGGGTCCTTCGACTGCGCGGAGAGATTCGCATGGCGAATCTTTCCGCTCCGCTCAGGATGACAGGGCTGGGAGGAGAGAATGGGCGCTGCTAGACTTGAGGTTATGGCTGACGTCTTACAAACAGAGCGCGGACCCAAGTTGCTGACTCGCGCGCAGGCGATTCCTCAGGCTGCGCAATCGGCGGACGTGATCATCATTGGAGCGGGGCCAACCGGGCTGGCTTGCGCGATTGAGATTGAGAAGATCGGGCGGCACGCGCTGGTGATTGACAAGGGCTGCGTGGTGAATTCGCTGTTCCACTATCCGTCAAACATGACTTTTTTCACCACGCCTGACCTGCTGGAAATTGGCGACATTCCGTTCAGCAGCGCGAATCAAAAGCCGAATCGCGACGAGGCGCTGGAGTATTACCGCAAGGTGGCGCAGCGTTATCAGTTGCAGGTGGTGCAGTATCAGACGGTGGAAGCGGTGAACGGGCACGATGGCGATTTTCGCGTGACGGCCACGGATCAGCATGGACGCATTCACGATTATCGCGCGAAGAAAATTGTGCTGGCGACGGGATATTACGATCTCTGGAATCCGCTGGGGATTCCGGGCGAGCAGTTGGCGAAGGTGACGCATTATTATCGTGAGCCGCATCCGTATTACAACGCCGACGTGCTGGTGATTGGCGGCAAGAATTCGGCGGCAATTTCCGCGCTGGATTTGTGGCGGCACGGCGCGCGGGTGACGCTGGTGCATCGTCAGGCGAAGCTGCATGACCACATAAAGTATTGGATTCGTCCGGATATTGAGAATCGCATTGCGAATGGGGAAATTCACGCGTACTTCAACAGCAGCGTGACGGAGATTCACGAGGATTCGGTACTACTGCAAACGCCGGAGGGGGCGGTTGAGTTGCGGAATGATTTTGTGTTCGCACTGACGGGGTACCATCCTGACTACGATTTTTTGCGCAGCATGGGCGTAGAACTGTCGGAAGAGCAGAAGCGCCCGGTGTGCGATCCGCAGACGCTGGAAAGTAATGTGCCGGGGATTTATGTGGCGGGCGTGATTGTGGCGGGTTCGCGGACGAGTGAAATTTTTATTGAGAACGGACGGTTCCACGGCGGGCAGATTGCGGCGGACTTGAAGGGAAAGTTGGGGTAGGGGGCGGTCTGGTCACACGACTATGATTTTCGGTTGACTATGAACTTAGCGCGCTGGTGGAGTTCGTCAAAGGTCAATATGTCGACGCCATGAATACTCTTCCGGAAGCGCTGAAAGGTCTCGTGCTTGGTGCGAGACCCTTTCAGTTCGCTCAGGGAACCTATTACGATTATTCCTTTCGGCTGAACTGTAAAGACTCCCTTACCTTCGAGTATGTCCCGATTTTCGGGTTTCTGTGCGCCCTCTTTGTCCCACGCTTGGATGTTTGCCTGAATCTGGGCGATGGCGTCCGTCAAGTTCAAAGACAGGCTCCAGGCCCGCTTCGAATCTCCCTGGTCCCAGCAAGAAGCGTCGTCTTAGGTGTCTTGATCTCGACCAGCACAGTGAATCCGATGTCGCCAAGGGTCGCGGTAAGGAAGTCCCCTCTCTGCGCACCGCGCCCCTGCAAATTAGTTCCCCCATAATGCGGCTGATCCGCTTCCTGCCTAAGAATCTGATAGTTCAGTCCATATCCAAAGATCCATTTGTTGTCTTCAAAGAATCGCTGCCACCACCCCTCATCATGGGAGCAGGGCAATGCGGCCTCGTAGGCGTCGAGCTTTTCCTTCATCCGAAGCAATTCGCTAATATCGGAATCAGAAAGCTTAAGCCCTTCGGTTGAAGACAACTGTCTTATGATGCTCACCACACTCGCGGAGCCCCGCAGCCGAAGCGCCGCCACAATGGGCTGCTCTTTCTCGGAAGTGAGCCAGAATTTCTTCGATTGCGTCTCGATTTCTTCGAAGTTCCTGAGGTATGAGATGAGCTTCCAAAATGTATCGCTGCACTTTGAAAGATCGACCCGAGCCTTGGGCGGCTTTGCATCCGCCTCGAGCGTCTCTACAGCATCGGCAATCTTCCGCTTCACGTCACGTATGGAGAACTCCATCCGAGGATCGAACTTCCCATCGGCATTCTTTATTAAGGTGACGTGACAAAGGTAGGTTGTCCGCGCAGTGCGCATCAAGACGAACTGCTTTATCAAGCGATGCGGCTTGCTCAAAGCGAAATAGTAGAAACTCGTCCCCGAGACCGCCGAGATCGACAAGTCCTCGAATCTGTCTTCGCTGATGACAAAATCGTCGCTATGTCTGGCCGGTAAAGCGATTTCTGCCATTGTGGACACCTACCCCAGCTTCACAAGCTCGTCGCCCAATTGCTCGTTCACCAACCGCTCCACCAGGCGCTGCAAGCCTTCGCCACTCTTGGCCAGCACGAACTGCTCTTCTGCTCCGACCCAATCGAGTTTGAAACTGGTGGAGAGGGCGGAGATCCATATCTGGTGTACGGCGGCGTTGGGCGAAATGATGAACTTGCCCGGTGGGTCGTCAAACGAAATGTGCAGCGCGCCTGACTGGTCTTCTACTTCGATGTCGGCGTCGTCTTCGGCGGCGATGAGCAGTTGCTTCAACGATTCCAGCGATTTTTCAGCGTGGTCACGAAATTCGATATCGGTCATAAAGGGTTGCCGCGAGGGCTTGCGGCTGCATAGTCATTCTACCGCGCGCACAGCGTTCAAGCGTTGGATGGCCAGAACCGCGAACTGCGGAGACAGTCCCGACTCGGTAGGGGTCTTTCGACTGCACCAGTGAAACCCGCATTCGCGGGATTCCACTGGCTCCGTTCAAGATGACACTCTACTAAGATGAGTCGCCGCGAGGACTTGCGGCTGCATCATCATCCTGACGTGAGCACTGCATTCGAGCGTTCGGTGACCAGAACTGCAGACAGCGGAGACAGCCCCGACTGGGTAGGGGTCTTTCGACTGCACGGTTGGCAGCCCGCATTCGCGGTCTTCCAACCGCTCCGCTCAAGATGACACTTCTTGGAAGTGAGCGTGTCCAACATAACCCCGTTGAGAGGTGGGTTATTCTTTAGATGGAGCTTCGTTTACCTTTCCGCATGTCGCAAGCCAATACAACTGAAACTCAGCGTGTGAACATTGCCGCGTATGTGCGTTTGGTGCGCGGCAACGCCAACTTTCGGCGTCTGTGGGGCGCGCAGATCATCAGCGAGCTGGGCGACTGGTTTTACACGCTTACCATCTACAGTTTGCTGCTGCAATATACGGGCAAGGCGCAGTCGGTGGCGCTGGCGCTGATTGTGCAGGTGCTGCCGCAAACTTTTATCGCCCCCATGGCGGGCATTATCAACGACCGGTTTTCGCGCAAGAGTGTGATGATCGTCAGCGACTTGCTACGCTGCGGCATTGTGCTGGCGATGCTGCTAGTGCGGTCGGCGAGCATGGTGTGGTTGGCGTATGTGCTGCTGTTTCTGGAAACGCTGATGTGGGGATTCTTTGAGCCCGCACGCACCGCCGTGGTGCCGAACATTGTTGAGCCAGAAGATATTGTGGTGGCGAACACGCTGGCTTCTACCACATGGTCGCTCAACTTGGTGCTGGGAGCAGCGGTGGGAGGCCTGGTCGCGGCGCTGCTTGGCCGGAACGCTGTATTCGGGCTGAATGCTGCGTCGTTTTTGCTGTCAGCGCTTTTGCTTTCGCGGATGAAGTTCTTCGAGAAGCACGCCGACCACGGCGAGTCGCTACGGGCGGCTGACTTTGTGAACTTTAAAGGTATGCGCGAGGGCTGGGCTTACATCGCGGCGGACTCGCGGCGGGTGGCGCTGATTCTGTTGAAGACGGGCCACCTTTGCATTGGGCCGAGTTGGGTGATCTTTACCGTGATGGGGCGGCAGGATTATCCGATTCAGCGGCCCGGCCTGAGTGTGGAGCAGAGTGCGATGCTGGGCATGAGCGTGTTAATGTTCGCGCGCGGACTAGGCGCGTTGATCGGGCCGCTGGCAAGCGCTGCATGGGCGGGGCAAAATCAGAAACGCCTGCGCCGCATGGTTTTGTTCGGCTTCGCCGCAGAGGCGCTCGGCTATTTCTGCATTGGGCTTTCGCACAATATTTGGGCGGCGGTGGCGTGGATCGTGGTCGGCCACATTGGTGGCGCGATTATTTGGGTGTTTTCGACGACGCTGCTGCAACTGAATACCGACAACAAGTTCAGCGGACGCGTGTTTTCCGCCGATCTGGGGCTGTGCATGTTTACGATTGCGGTGACGGCGTATCTTTCAGGCTACGCGCTAGATCATGGCTGGACGACGCGTGACGTGGCATTGGCGACTGGCGGGCTGATGGTGATTCCGCTGACGGCTTGGGTGCTGGCGCAACGGTTGTGGCGGGATGAGGCTACGCCGATCAACACAACACTTGATTAGCTTAGCGCATCAATCTTCGCCGCGAGAATGAAGTCGTTTTCGGTGAGTCCGCCTGCGTCACCAGCGTCGTGGGTGTAGATGGTGAACTCGGCGCGCCCCCAGGTGAAGTTGATGTTGGGATGGTGCCCCTGCTGCTCGGCGACTGCTCCCGCCTTGTTGACGAAGGCGAGTGTCTGCAAGAAATCAGGGAACTTGAAGGTGCGGGTTAGGTGATGCTCGTTCACTACGCTCCATTGCGGCACTTGCGCGGCGAGCGCGGTGAGCGCCTCGCCCTTCAGCGCGGAAGCACCACGGCACGGAACACAGGTTTTGCTGGCTAGATCGGTCATAAAGCTAACGTTAGCAGAAATGTTGCAGAACGAGCGTCGCGTAATCCGGTGATTGGCAATAATTGCCAATCATGATATTTTGGGATTGGAGGTCTACGCCATGCCCACCCGCAACGTCAATCTTACGAATCATTGGGACAACTTCGTGGAAGACGGCGTTACCTCGGGCCGCTTCAGCAACGCGAGCGAGGTAGTTCGAGAGGGGCTGCGCCTGCTGGAGCAGCGGCAGTCTGAAGACGCGGCGAAGGTTGAGTGGCTGCGGGCGGCGGTGCAGGAGGCGGATGACGCCATTGAGCGTGGCGAGTACACCGACTTGAGATCAGAGGGGGATATTGACGAGTTCTTCCAACAGATATTCGAAGAGTCTGCCCCAGCTGCGAAGGTGCCAGTGCGCCCGGCCCGCCGCCGGGCATGACCACGCCCTTTAGGATTCGCTACACCGATCTAGCTCGGCAGGATATTCGCGACATCACCGTCTGGAGTCGAAAGCACTTCGGAGAAGCCGCCACCGGACGGTATGAAACTCTTTTGAAGCAAGGAACAAAAGATCTTTCTAACGATCCTCAGCGCCCCGGTGCCCAACAACGAGCCGCCATCTCTCCCGGTGTGTGGACTTATCACCTGCGATTCAGTCGGGATCGCGCGCCCACCGCCTCCGGCGTTGTGAAACACCCCCGACATATGGTTGTCTACCGGTTCTCGAATGGAGTCATCAATGTGTTGCGCATCCTCCACGACTCGCGGGACTTGTCGCGGCACGTTCCGCACGACTAGATTTTCCCCATCGCTGAACTAGAACGGCACGTCATCGTCGGTGATCGGAGCTGTTGGCAGATCATCGGGGGCACGCTGGTCGTAGTTGCTGCTGCTGCCTGATGACGAGGACGACCCTCCGCTGCTCTTGCGGGTGTAGCCGCTTCCGCTGCCTTCGTCGCCGCCGCTGCGGCCGCCGATCAGCACCAACTCATTCACCAGAATCTCCGTCCGATACTTCTTCTGGCCAGACTCCTTGTCGTCCCATGAACGGGTTTGCAGTTTGCCTTCAATGTAAAGCTGATTGCCCTTTTTCACATAGTCGCGGACGATCTCGGCGGTGCGCTGAAAGGCAACCACGTTGTGCCATTCCGTGCGATCCTGCCAGTTGCCGTCTTTGTCTTTGAAGCGGTCATTGGTGGCGATGCTGAAGCTGGCCACATTCATGCCGCCCGGAGTGGTACGAATCTCGGGCTCCTTGCCGACATGGCCAAGCAGGGTAACTTTGTTCACGCTCTTCGACATAACAGGCTCCTTGCCTTCCGAAGCGCCACTATAGCAGAAGGCGGGCAGTGGATGTTTTGGGGGAGTGCCGGAACGGGAAATGCAGAATCTACCATGGACACGGTTTCGGGTTTTAGCCGCTTGGCTACGAACGCAAACACAAGGTCCCTCCACTCCGTGAGCCTGACTGCGTCCGGTTCACTCCGGTCGGGATGACACAGTTGAGACAAAACTAGCGGATTAGCACTCCCACCGGAGCAGCGTTCCGCCTACGGTGAATCCTGCGCCTACGGCGGCCAGCATCACTAGACTTCCCTTCTTTAACTTTCCGTCCTCGCGCGCGGTGTGCATGCCTAGAGGAATTGTGCCAGCGGTGGTGTTGCCGTATTTTTCAATGTTGATAATCGTCGCGCCATCGCGCAGGCCGATGCGGTCGCCCGTCGCTTTGATGATGCGCAGGTTCGCCTGATGGGGGATGAAAACGTCAATATCTTCGCCCTTTAGGTTGTTGCGGCTGAGCAGGGTCTCGCAAACGTCCGCCATGTTGCGCACCGCAAACTTGAACACGGCTCCGCCATCCTGGTGAACGAAGTGCATCTTCTGGTCCACGGTTTCGTGCGTCGAGGGGTGCAGGCTGCCGCCGCCGGGCATATACAACGAAACCCCGCCCGAACCATCAATCGAGTGCTCAAAGTCAATCATGCCGGTTTCTTCCGGCTCGGTGCGTTCCAAAATCACCGCACCTGCGCCGTCACCGAAGATCACGCAGGTCGCGCGGTCGGTGTAGTCAATGATCGAGGACATCACGTCGGCGCCGATGACCATCACCCGCTTGTGCGCGCCCGTGGCGACGAACTGTGCGCCCATTTGCAGCGAATATACGAAGGACGAGCAGGCGGCAAGAATGTCGAATCCCCAAACTTTTTTCGCACCGAGTTTGTGCTGCACCAGACACGCCGTCGAGGGGAACATCATGTCCGGCGTGACCGTGCCCACGATGATCAGGTCAATATCATCGGGCGTGAGGCCGCGTTCGGCCAGAGCGCGCTTGGCGGCCTCTACTGCGAGATCGCTGGTGGCCACACCTTTATCCACGATGTGGCGCTCCCTGATGCCGACGCGCGACATGATCCATTCGTCGGTGGTCTCGACGAGTTTTTCAAGGTCGGCGTTGGTGAGCAGGCGGGGCGGAACGTAGGTGCCGAGGGCAGTGATCTTTACACCGTGCAAGGTACTTCGCGGGGAAGACAAAACGGCTGGCTCCAATTGATATCTAAATGTGATCGAACGTTTGATTTTGAGTAAACAATTATTGTGCGGCAGGGGTAGGGGATGTGTCCAATGCGGCTCACAAGCTGATGGCTCGAATGGGCTATTGCGGGCGGCTGAATTCGATTGCTGCCGTCGGAGGAAGAGTCTTGCGAGAGTGCAGCATTCGTCTGAAGTGGCACGCAAGACTCCGGAGTAGGCTTTTACGGTGCCATGGCGACACGAGTTCAGGCTTCGCATGAGGCTTGTGCGAAGCTGTAGCATCAACTGATGCGCCTGACGATTGCCTCGATATTACTTCTTGCTCTTTCTGGATCGCTGTTTGCGGAGGGTCCGAAATCGGCGTCCCTTCGGCGCCTGGATGGGTCGCATATATCGGTCGCCGAAGCGGAAGCCTTTGCCCGTAAGACGTTATCCGCCGCCAAAGTTACAGGCGCGCAAATTGCGGTGATGGATCGCGGACGGCTGGTATGGAGCATGGCTTACGGCCTGCGTCATACCGAACCGCCAGCGCCGATGGAGCGGGACACCACCACTTGGGCTGCATCCATCACCAAGGGAATTTTCGCCACCTACGTGATGCAACTGGTGGAACGCGGCGAATTTAATCTGGATCAGCCGGTCGCGAAACAACTTCCGAAGGCGCTAGATCAGTACGAGCCTTACCGCCAGACCGCATCCGCTCTGGTGCGCGACCCGGCGTGGCCCGCGGTGACGCCGCGCATGCTGCTCGCCCATACCGGCGGACTGGCGAACTTTGCCTCCCTTGAACCGGACAAAAAGATGCACCTCCACTTCACACCGGGGACACAGTTTCAATATTCCGGCGAGGGCATCAATCTGGTGCAGTACATTATTGAACAACAGAAGCAAAAGCCACTCGATGAGCTGATGCAGGCAGCGATCTTCGGTCCGCTCGGCATGGCCCGTACCAGCCTTACCTACCGTGAAGAATTTGCAGCAAATATCGCGGATCGCTACGACGCGGAATGGCAATTTGTGGCGCAGACGCGGAGAATGCAGCCGCGCGCAGCTGGCTCCATGACCGCCAGCGCGGAAGACTTGGCCCGCTTCGCGAGCGCATGGTTTGCTGGAACAGTTTTGAAAAAGCCGACGCGCAAGATAGCCTTGACTCCGTTCATTCGCATCCATACGCCTCATCAGTTCGGCAGCCGTCCGGACGATGCGTCGGGCAAAGAAGCTGACGCCGTGGGACTGGCTTACGGCATGGGGTGGGGACTGCTGATGCACACGAAATTCGGTCGTGCGTTCTTTAAAGAGGGCCACGGCGACGGCGCGCAGAACTACATGATTTGCTTTGAGCGGCGGCAGACTTGCATGATCGTACTGACCAACAGCGACAACGGTGAGGCTGCATTTCGTCCGCTGCTGGAGACGATTTTGGGGGACTCGGTGACGCCGTGGGAATGGGAAGGCTATACGGCAGAGGGCATCGCTGAGAGTCGGAAACACCCTTAGCGCTTCACGGCAAGCTCCAAAAAATAACAAGCATCGGGAGCCCACTGCACACGTACTAGCCCGTTACCGTTGCTTCCTTCCGGACCTGGCGGGGTTGGCGGGATTACGTCGCGTAGGACCGATGCCTGCTCAACGATTTTAGCATCGGATCGCACGCGGCGCATGTCGCACGTAGTCTTGTCCGGGCACGCGCCAGCGCTAGAAGCTCTAGAAGTGCAGCACCACACCACCGCCGTAAATCACGTTGTGGCCGCGGCTGTCGGTCTGGGTTACGCCGAGCTTGGGTAAGGGAGCAAAAAAATCTCGCCCGTCCGCGCGGAATGAAATGTACTTGCTAAACCGATAGTCCACACCCGCGCCAAACTGAATGGCATAGGTGTTCGAGATGCGCGACTGGGCGTTGATGGAACCATCCACCAGGGTATTGCCCCCCTCTTCGCGAGCATAGCCCGCGCCTCCGCTCGCCCAAGGCTGCAGACGGCTGCCGGGCCGAAAGCTAAGCCGCAAGCTCGGCGTGGCAAAGGCTGCTGAATAGTTGGTGGCGGCATTGCCTCCGCTGGACCTGCCGAGCTTTACCTGCGGCAAGATGGCGAATGGCAGTTCCGCCGTAACCGTAAAGTGATCCATGGTCGCGATGCGCCGGGCGAGGCCAATCTCAAACGCCGCACCACCTTTGAACGTCAGCGCGTTGGTGCTGAATCCGCCGTTCGGCGAAATGTTGTGGTCTGGTACCAGCACCTGGCCGACCACTAGGAAGACTTCGTTCCTGGCAGCGTAAGGAGCCGGCGTGGTAGCGGCGGGAGCTGCCGCAGGCTGCTGGGCCAAGGCAAACGTGGTAAAAAAAAGCGCCGGCAGAATCGCAGCGAACGCAAACCGGGCCGGTTTCAGGGCAAACTTCCCCACTCGTTTTGAAAATTTCATCAAGCAGAACACCTCACTTTGAAATTGTACCGTCGCCTCTGCGAAAGTGCGCGGGCGAAGGCCGAACTCGCCCCGACCTCCAATGGTGCAGTGCGGCTCGGCCCTGGTATCTCACTGCTCGCGCCCAGCGTGCTCGACAACTAGAAGTGGAACACTAGTCCGCCCGAGACGATTACGTTGTGAGATCTGCCCCCGAAGGTGATTTCGTCCAGATTCGGGAGGCTCGTATAGAAGTCGCGAACTTCGCCGCGCACCGCGACAAAGGGCAGGATCTTGAAATCCAGCCCGCCCCCGAACTGAAATGCGCTGGTCGTGTTGGCGTTACTGCTGGGGTTGACAGTGCCGTTCAACAGCTTGCCGTTGGGCCCGAAACGAGCCAACCCGCCCCCTGCGCTCACCCACGGGGAGATGCCCGCGAACGGAATCGCCGTAACCCGTAGTCCTGGCGTGAAGTAAAGAGCGGAATAATCCTTCGGCGGCGAAGCCGCCGAAGGGTTATTGCTGGCCACCGAGATCGAGTTGCCCCCCACAAACGGAGCCTCGATCTTCACATTGAACAGGTGACCATTGAAGATGCGGTGCGCGTAAGCTCCCTCCACGGTAAAGTTGTGCCCGAAGGAAAGCGCCCCCGAATTGCAGCTTACGCCCGGCAAACAGGTGACCGGATTGAAGAAGCCACGCGAACTGGTAAACGTGGTACCGCCGAGCACGGCAATTTCGTCCTTTTGAGCGAATGCACAGCTGGCGACGAACAGAACGAGGACTCCGGCAATCAGGCGGAACTTAAGCACAGTGATACCTCCGAATAAACGTGCGCAGACTACCTACTTTGATTCTGTGGCTCGCGTGCAGGTTGGCTGACAACCATATTTCCGGAGGAACCAGAAAGGACAACTTCGCTGGCCAGCAAACGGGGCCGAAGCCCCATGCGGATCAGCCCAATCTTCGGCACCAAATTCGCGTTGCTGGAATCTGCAGCCTCAAAAGTGGAAGACAATGCCCGCCGAGTACAGCAGGTTGCGATTGCGAGAGTCGTTTTGCGGCAACGCCAGCGCTGGCACTACCGTGTAAAAATCACGCGTCTCGGCGCGTACGGAGAATCGCGACGTGACCTTGAAGTCAATGCCGCCCCCGTACTGCCAAGCTTTGCCGCTGGCGGTTCGCGTCTGGTTGTTCACTGCGCCATCCAGCAAGTGGCCGCTGGCGCTGGAGGTGGAGTAGCCATAGCCCGCGCTGAGCCAGGGCGAATACCAGCGCCGCGGAAAGAACTTGGCGCGGACTCCGGGGATGAACAGGAAGTTGCTGTAGGAAGCGGCCGGGTCGCCGGGGCTGCTCTTGTTGATCTTGACCTGCGGCGTATAGATGACCGGGGCCTCCAGGAAAAAGTGGAGCCAGCGAACGCCCCAGATATCGCGAGCATAAACGGCCTGATAATGCAGGCCGCGATCGAAGGAGAGCTTGCCGAGCGAGGTGCTGCGGTCGGCAATCTGATTCACGCCTACGAGGAACGCGGCTTCGTTCTTCTTCTCAGACGGCGGAACGATGGTTTGTGCTGAAACCGGACGCGACGTGATGGAAACCGCCATGACACCACAAAAAGCAAGAGCCAATAATTTCTGATTGAGCAGATTGAGCACCCACTGCCTCCAAAAGACGATCTTCTAAGGTTGATTGTATTCATTTGATTGTAAAGGGCGGGCTTCGGGTTGTGTGCGAAGTTGCGTCCAAAGATGCGCTTTCGCAGCTCACGCCGTTTGACCATCGGGGTCGGCTCATTTACTTTGGCTAGGCGTGCCCGCAACCAGTCGCCACCGTTCTTGGTGCTGCCGCGCGGACGCATGGAGCTAAATGAGTCGCAAGCGGATTCTGATTTCTGTAGTGGTGATACTGGCCTTGGCGGCTCTGATTTACGTACAGGCCAAGGAATGGCGCACCTTTGACTGGGCCGAGTTCTGGCGGCAGACCGACCAGGTTCTACTGTACCGTGTGCTGCTCGGCGTGGCCCTCATCTATGTGGCCTATTTGCTACGGGCGATTCGCTGGCGGATTCTGCTTGGCCCCAAGGTCAAAGCCAGCATCTGGGCCATTTATGCGCCGACGATTATTGGCTTCACTGGGTTGGCCCTACTGGGAAGGCCAGGCGAGTTCGTGCGTCCTTATTTGATCGCGCGCCGCACCGGACAAACTTTTGCTTCGCAGATTGCGGTGTGGACGGTGGAGCGCATTTTCGATCTCGGGGCCTTCGCTGCGTTGATGCTGTGGGCGATCTTCTTTTCCCCGAGCCTTGATATTGCCGAGTTTGGCGGCGAAAAGAGCGCCGCCATGTCCACCTCCCTGCACCGCGGCGGACTGCTGCTGGTAGTTTTTGTCGCTGCACTGGCGCTGGGAGCGTTTCTCGTGAGCACGCAAGGCGAACGGGTGGCGCAATGGGTGGCGAAAATTTTTCCGGGCGACTTTGGGCAGAAGCTTAGCGTGAAAGTTCGTGACTTCGGCACCGGACTGCACACCATCCACGGGCCGGTGTCGTTTCTCGGTTCGGCGGTCACCTCAGTGCTGATGTGGTGGGTGATCGCGTTGGCCTACAAGGAAGTGGCACTCTCCTACGGCGAAGCGATGTCGTTCATCAACGTACCGCGCGTGCTGCTGCTGATGGGATCCAGCATGGTGGGATCAATTCTGCAATTGCCTGGCGTAGGCGGCGGATCGCAACTCGCCACCATCAGCGCTCTCAACAATATCTTCCATGTACAGCCGGAGACGGCCACCAGTTGCGGCATTCTACTGTGGCTAGTGACGTTCATGGCTGTGATTCCCTTTGGGTTAGTGCTGGCGCGTCTCGAACATCTATCGCTGCGGAAACTTTCGGAAGAGACGCACCAGACGGACGCCAAACCGGCGGCTTAGATTTCCGGCTTAAGTCGGCTTAACTCGTTGAAGCCGCGCAACATGCATCTTTCTCGCTCCAGTTTCGCGCCACCGCGTCCTGCTACAATTACCGAGGTGGATGGGCGAGTGTTTTCGCGTAGTTGAGCCTCCCTGAGCCGTTAAATCCTCATGAAATGCCCTTTCTGTACCGCCCAGAATGACAAGGTCGTAGACTCCCGCGAGAGCAAGGAAGCGGACGCGATCCGGCGTCGCCGCGAGTGTCTGGAGTGCGGCAAGCGCTTTACCACCTACGAGCGGATTGATGAAATTCCCTACATGGTGGTGAAAAAGGACGGCCGCCGCGAGAAGTTTGAGCGGCACAAGGTGCTGAACGGCCTGCTACACGCCTGCGAAAAGCGCCCCGTACCCAGCTCCAAGCTGGAACAGATTGTGAACGATGCCGAAGCCTTTGTGATTGATTCAGCCGAGCGCGAACGCACTACCAGCGAAATCGGTGAGTTGATCATGCACCGCCTGCGCAAGCTGGACAAGGTGGCGTATGTGCGGTTCGCCTCGGTCTATCTCGACTTCAAGGACGTCAGCGAGTTCATGAATGAGCTGAATGATTTGCTGAAGTCCAAAGAATCGGGTAGGGACGCAGGCAAGGAAGCGGTCAGCATCTCGCCCAAAGGCAAGAACGTCCACTAGATTTTCGACAGGATTTTTCGAGTAAGCGGAGAGTTTTCCCATGAGTTATCGCATTACGCTGATCCCCGGGGATGGCATCGGGCCGGAAGTGACTGCTGCCGTGCTGCGCATTTTAGAGGCGGCTGGCCTCAAGTTCGATTGGGAGCCTTACGAAGCCGGCGCCACGGCGTTCGCCAAATATGGCGAGACGATTCCGCGCGCGCTACTGGATTCCATCGAGCGCAATAAGATCGGCCTGAAGGGGCCGGTGAGCACGCCGATTGGCACGGGGTTTTCAAGCATCAACGTGGCGCTGCGCAAGAAGTTTGAACTGTACGCGAACTTCCGGCCGATCCGTCCGCTGCCCAATGTTCCGACGCACTATCCCGATGTAAATCTGATCGTGATGCGCGAGAACACGGAGGGACTGTACTCGGGCATCGAGCATGAAGTGATCCCTGGTGTGGTGGAGAGCATCAAGGTCATCACTGAAAAAGCTTCGACGCGCATCTCGCGTTTTGCCTTTGAATATGCCCGCAAGCACGGCCGAAAAAAGATTCACAGCGTACACAAGGCCAACATCATGAAGCTGTCGGATGGCCTGTTTCTGGACTGCGCGCGCAAGGTGGCGAAGGAATATCCCGAGATTATTTACGCCGAGCATATTGTGGACAACACCTGCATGCAGTTGGTGACGAATCCGTATCAGTACGACGTGCTGCTGATGGAAAATTTGTACGGCGACATTCTCAGCGACCTGTGTTCAGGCTTTGAAGGCGGGTTGGGACTCGTCCCCGGAGCGAACTACGGCGAGAGCGTGGCGATCTTCGAAGCCGTCCACGGCTCGGCCCCGGACATCGCAGGAAAGGGTATTGCGAATCCGACGGCGCTGCTGCGGTCCTCGCTGCTTATGCTGGAATACCTGAACGAACACGCGGCGGCTGCAAGGATCCAGAAAGCGATTGAGAAGGTGTACAGCGAGAAAACGTCGTTGACGAAGGATGTGGGCGGGACGGCCAGTACGACGCAGTTTAGTGATGCGATTATTGCGGCGCTGGGGTAGGGGCGTCGTGTCAATTTGCTGGTGTGTCATCCTGAGCGCAGCCGGAGAATCTTGAGCAAGTTCAGAATCGTTTTCCATCACTCACTTTCGACATTATGCAAATAACAGCATTCACAATCCTAACTTACGTCCTGGAGTGGCCCCTTAGAAAAGTCACCGTCGGGATAGAACCGGGATGGACTGACTACGTGACCCTGCTCTTATCCATTGTGATCGTTGTCATTACTACATTGGGTGTTCGCGCTGCGGTCAAGACGCTTGGTGCCGTTGAGAAACAGGCCAAAATAGCGAGCGATACATTGGAAGCAATGATTGCCAAGGAACGAGCACGGCTAACCATGGAAAGGCCGTCGGGCGACCCAGTCATAGAGAGAGACACTATCGATGGAGACTTGCTTGGGGGGCATCATATTTGGCTGAACGTTTTGCATTTTGGCCTAACGGACGCCTATGACGTTAGGGTTCGGGGATGCGCTTTCTACTCTGCCGAAAGCAGAGGTCATCCGTCCTTTGAGTATGCAAGTGTCCCAAGCAGCATCCGCCCCGAGAACAAGGTGACGCGAATTCGGTTTGAGGTTCCAATGTCCATTGAGGTTAAAGCCTTAACCGTGGGCAGCGATTATGTCTTCACTCTTCAGGGGGAGATTTCCTACAACGACATTTATGGCATATCGAGGCGAACGACCACGTTCCATTATGTTTGGGAGGAGCAAAGCGAGTCTGTTGGCGAGAATGAAGACGGGTCGAGCCAATACAGCTATCATCGGGAGTGGACCGGCGAGGTAAGCCAGACCTGAGACAGAGCTAAACACATCGATCTGCTGTCCAAGCGCGCCGCAGTGAACAAAAGCGAATAATCGGCACCCACCCCTCTTGCCGCGCGACAAACGTTTGGCCACCGCAGTAAAATAGAGTGTTAGCCTTTGCGTCCGGAATGCAACAACTTGCACTCATAGATTCCCCCGGAGCGGGCCTGCTACTGCACTCATAGAAAGGCTCTACTACCATGAAGCAATTGGTTCGTATTCTCTGCATCACACTGCTGGTTCTGGACGTTCTCACCGTCACCATCGTCGCTGGAGCGCAGGCTAAGAAGGCTGTGCAAGGCGTGGCCTCAGGCCCCAGCATTAGCGGCGTCGTCAAGTTCGATGGCAAGGTACCTGCTCCGCGCAAGATTGACATGAGCGGCGACCCCGCCTGCAAGGGCCAGAACTTTTCCGAAAGCATCGCCAGCGAAAACGGCGCGCTGGAAAACGTGTTCGTTTATGTGAAGGACGGGTTCAACGGCAAGACCTTCCCTGCTCCGAAATCCCCGGTGGTGATTGACCAGAACGGATGTCGCTACCTGCCACATGTGGCTGCGGCGATGGCGGGCCAGCCGGTGCGGTTCAACAACAGCGACGCGGCCATGCACAACGTGCATCCTCGCCCGCGCAATAATCAGGACTGGAACGAGTCGCAGCAGCCCAAGGGCGACCCCATCGTTAAGACGTTTGGCAATGTTGACGTCATGTTTCCGGTCGTGTGCAATCAGCACCCGTGGATGAAGATGTTTATGAACGTGACGAACAGCCCGTTTTACGCGGTGACGGGCAAGGACGGCAAGTTCTCACTGAAGGGCCTGCCCCCGGGGACTTATACCATTGCCGCCGTGCACGAAAAGCTGGGCGAGCAGACGATGCAGGTGACGATCACTGGCAAGGAAGCGAAGACCGGCGACTTTACGTTTAAGGCGCAGTGAGCGCTGCGAGATAAAGAGCCAACTCAGCCCAGTAAAATCCCAGTACCAAACTGGGCCGGGCGCTCAAATCACCGGAAGCTGACCCGGTTTTAGCGAAAACTGTGCCGCCCGATTCTGCTAGAATCACTAGTTCGCTCACATGTAGGGAGTGGTTCCAGATCGCCCACTCTTCCGGATTCGCGGCCCCGGTTCGCCGTGGCCCATGGACTCTTCGAACTTGCCCAGCAGTTGCAAGGAGCCGGCCCTGAACGCAGTCACCACGCCTTACAATCGCGCGCATCACCGGTTCGCTGTTTTTACTGCATTGGCAACGTTTTTGCTGATCGTAGCGGGCGCGCTCGTCACCAGTAATGAAGCTGGGCTTTCGGTGCCAGACTGGCCGACCTCCTTCGGCTCGATGTGGCGGCTGCCAGCACTGGTGGGCGGCGTGAAGTACGAGCACACTCATCGCATGATCGCGGAGTTCCTCGGCGTGCTTACCATCACCATTGCATTGTGGACGATGCGGGCCGACCGCCGACCCTGGCTCAAGAAGCTGGCGTGGGCAGCGCTGGCCACCATCATCGTGCAAGGCATTTTGGGGGGCATCACCGTACTCAAGTTTCTGCCACCGCTAGTTTCTACAGCTCACGCGATTGTGGGTCAGACATTTTTCTGCATTGCGGTTGCAATCGCCGTCTTCACCGGAGAACAGTGGGTTTCGCAAGCGCCGCAGCCCACGCAGGAATATTCGCTATCGCTGCGGACGTTCACTCTGCTTTCGCTCGCTGTGCTCTACTTGCAGCTTTTTCTCGGCGGCATGTTTCGCCACAAGGGGATGGATTGGCAGCCGCACGTGCTCAACGCCATGCTTGTCGTTCTGGTGCTGACGTGGACCGCCGTCGTCGCACTCGTGCGTTATTCTCGGATTGAAGCGATTCGCCGGCCCGCGATTCTGATTCTCGCGCTCGAATTTGTGCAGGTTGCCCTCGGATTCCTCGCGCTGATCACCAAAGTGATTCTTGGGAAAGACGCGCCGCAGCCCACGCTGGACATGATTTCTTCCACGGTGGCACACACGGCGGGTGGCGCGTTGCTACTGGCTGCTACCGCGGTACTGGCTATTCAAGCGTGGCGGCATCTGGCGGTACCAGACGCGCGTGAAGCACGTTCCAGCAGTCCGGCGGTGGCGGCATGAGTCTAGCCACGAGTTTGCCGGTACCGGGCACACAGCCTGGCAGTGCGCGGCAAATGCTGCGCGACTACTCTGAACTGATCAAGGCGCGCGTCACCACGCTTGTCGTCGTCACCAGCGCTTGCGGATTTTTCCTCGGCGCGCACAAGGGCGGCTTCTCTGCCCTGTCCTGGCAAATGCTTGCGGCGCTGGTCGGCGTGGGCCTGGTCTCTGGCGGCACGGCTGCGCTGAATGAAGTGATGGAACGCCGTGTAGACGCACGCATGCGCCGCACCGCGAACCGTCCGCTGCCTTCGGGACGCATGAGCTTGTGGCATGGCACGGCTGTCGGCCTGCTGCTCACGTTGGGCGGCGCGGTGTACCTCGGCTTAGCCACCAACTGGCTCACTGGCGGACTGGCGCTGTTGACTGCGGCAATCTACCTGGCACTTTACACGCCCCTCAAACAGGTTTCGCCGGTCTGTACTTTTATTGGCGCGTTTCCTGGAGCCATGCCCGGCGTGCTGGGCTGGACGGCCGCGCGCGGCAAGCTCGACCTCGAAGCGCTGGTGCTATTCGCCATCGTATTCGTGTGGCAGTTCCCGCACTTTTTCGCCATCGCGTGGCTCTACCGAGAGGATTATGCAGACGGCGGCATCAAGATGCTGCCGGTAGTGGAAACCACCGGACGCCGCACTTCGGCGCGCATTCTGGCGTATTCGCTACTGCTGATACCTGTCAGCACTCTTCCCTTCTTCGTGAATATGTCGGGCTCGGTGTATCTGGTGGGCGCACCGTTATTGAGTATTGCGCTGCTCTACGCCAGTTGGCGGCTGGCTGGAACTGGGCAGCAGTTGACGTCCGGCACCAGCAAGCGCCTTGCGCGGCAACTGTTGCAGGCAACGGTGATTTACCTGCCGCTGTTGTTCGCACTGATGATGATCAACACCGCGCGCCCCTAATTTACGCGCGTTTTCGATTCGCCGCCGCAGCATGTGCGAGCAAGTTTGGAGCTGAACGACTTGGAAGTTGTGACTACGCCCGCTGCTATCGAAACTACTCCGCCGGATTCGACTAGCGTTGCCCCGGATCTAGCTCCTGCAGTGATTCAGGTTGAAAATATTGTTCATCGCTACGGCGACCGTACGGCGCTTAACGGCGTTTCGTTCGAGGTGCGCGAAGCCGAAATTTTTGGACTGCTTGGCCCCAACGGAAGCGGCAAGACGACGCTGTTCCGCATTCTTTCCACGCTGATGCTGCCCTCCAGCGGCCACACCATGATTCTTGGTATGGACGCCGCCAAGCAGGCTCCAGAGGTGCGTCGCCACATCGGCGTGGTGTTTCAGGCGCAGAGTGTGGACGGTAAACTCACTGCGTTCGAGAATCTGACGCATCAAGGGCATCTCTACGGACTGAGCGGAGCGAACCTGAAGAAACGGATTCAGGAAGTGCTGGAGCGCGTCGGCCTTGCGGATCGTGCGAAGGATCTGGTGGAAACATTTTCTGGCGGCATGCAGCGCCGGGTTGAACTCGCCAAAGGACTGCTACATCACCCCACGGTGCTGCTGCTGGATGAGCCCACCACCGGACTCGACCCGGGCGCACGCCGCGATCTGTGGCAGTATCTTGCGATCCTTCGCGACGAAGAGCGCGTGAGTGTGCTGGTGACAACCCATTTGATGGAAGAGGCCGAGCGTTGCGACCAGCTTGCGATCTTTAGTGAAGGGAACCGCGTCGCGCTGGGAACGCCGCTCGAACTTCGCAGCGAGATCGGTGGCGACGTTATCGTGCTCGAGTCTTCTACCCCTGAGCCGCTGGCGCAAAAGATCACCGCCCGCTTCGGCGTGATTGCCAACGTCCTCGATGGGAAAATTCGTATGGAACATGAGCAGGGTCACCGTTTCGTCACTGACGTGGTCGAAGCCTTCCCCGGCGAAGTGGATTCGGTTTCGGTCAGCAAGCCGACGCTGGAAGATGTGTTCATCCATCGCACCGGACACCGGTTTTGGACTGAGCAGGATGCGGCCGGAGCTGAACTCGCGGCAAAATCGGCAAAGAAGAAGAGGACGCACTGATGGCAACGCGGACTGCAGCATTTTCGTTGGTAAGCCGCGCCGACGGTGGCATTCTTTTGCCTGCCTACACCCTGTGGCTGCGTGAGCTGGTTCGCTTCTATCGCCAGAAGGCGCGCATGGTGGGCGTCATCGCCTCTCCACTGCTGTTCTGGATTGTCCTCGGCTCGGGCTTTGGTAGCTCGTTCCGCGGCCCGGCTGGCCCAACGACTGGCAACCAGCATTATCTCGACTACCTGTTCCCCGGCATGCTCACCATGATCGTGCTGTTCACTTCCATCTTCGCCATGATGAGCGTGATCGAGGATCGTAAGGAAGGTTTTCTGCTTTCGGTGATGGTGGCGCCGGTATCGCGGTCGGCGATTGTGCTGGGCAAGCTATTAGGCGGCACCACCCTCGCTGCTGCGCAAGGCCTCATCTGTCTGGCGCTGGGTCCGTTCGTTGGAGTTCACTACACATTAGCCAGTCTCTTGCTGATCACGACGGTCGTGTTTCTGGTGGCGTTTTCGCTGACGGCGCTGGGCTTCGCCATCGCCTGGCCCATGGATTCCACCGCCGCGTTCCATGGCATCATCAATCTTTTCCTGATGCCGATGTGGCTGCTCTCCGGCGCGCTGTTTCCGGTATCCGGCGCGTCCCCGTGGATCCGCATTCTGATGCAGCTGAATCCCCTGACTTATGGTACTGACGCCCTGCACAGTCTGCTGTATCCGGCGTCGCCGTCTCAGTTTCCGATTGGCTATTCGTTCGCAATACTTGGGATTTTCACGGCGGTCATGTTCGGCCTGGCCTTTCTGATGGCAGCACGACGGAGCACCAAGCCTGCGGCCTAGGCGAGGAAAATACTTATGACGATTGCAAGTCAGCCTTACGCCATCTTCCCCGTGATCAACGCCACTCTGAATGGTCTCGCCGCGATTTTGCTGCTGCTGGGCCGTCGCTTCATCGCGCGCCAACAGCGCGATGAGCATCGCATTACCATGATCGCCGCCTTCGCCACCTCTTCGCTCTTCCTGGCGTTCTACCTTACCTATCATGTGCTGCTGGCGCGCGATCATCTGGAATCATTTCACTTTCAGGGGCAAGGCCTTGTCCGGCCCTTTTACCTCACACTGCTGTTCACCCATACGGTTCTGGCCGTGGTGCTGGTGCCGCTCGTGATCATCACCCTGCGGCGAGGACTGAGTGCACGCTATGCCGCGCACCGCGCAATCGCCAAGTGGACTTATCCCATCTGGCTTTACGTTTCGGTAACGGGCGTCATCATCTATTTCATGCTGTATCAGTGGTTTGCAGCTTAAAGCTGCGCGTTGACTTGAAGTGCCCCTAGCTTTGCTCGCTGGCGAAAACGCGATAGTTGCAGCTTTTCGCGCCCTGCACAATTCTTTACATTTCTACCCTATATTCCGGCGGCGTTTAGGGCTATATTTTGCATATGAGGATTGCAGGCTGCGGAACCGCGTTGGTCACACCCTTCCACGCCGATGGCGCGGTGGACTTCGACGCATTACGCCGGCTGGTGGTCTGGCAGGTTGAATCTGGGATTGATTTTCTTGTGCCCTGTGGCACTACCGGTGAAACGCCCACGCTTTCGCACGACGAATGGCTCGCGGTGATTGACGCTACCATCGAAGCCGCCGCCGGACGCGTGCCGATCGTTGCTGGCGCGACCTCGAACTCCACGCAGGATGCTGTCGCCAAGGCGAAAGAAATCACAGCTCGCCCGGGCGTGGACGCAATTCTTTCCGCGTCGCCCTACTACAACAAGCCCACGCAGGAGGGTCAGTATCGCCACTTCAAGGCCGTTGCCGAGGCGATTGCGGAGACCGGCAAGCCCATCGTACTTTACAACGTGCCCGGACGCACAGCGGTGAACATTGAGCCGCACACGCTGGCACGGCTGGCGGAAATTCCTAACATTGTTGCGGTAAAAGAAGCCAGCGGCAACATTTCGCAGATCGCCGAAGTAATCCATGCGGTGCCGCCAGACTTCGCCGTGCTTTCCGGCGATGATGCGATCACGCTGCCGATTATCGCGCTCGGCGGTGTGGGGCTGATCTCCGTGGCGTCGAATGCGATTCCGGCTGAGATGGCGGCGCTGGTGCAATCCGCCCGCGATAATGACTGGGAATCAGCACGCACCCTGCAGCGCAAATTTTTGCCGCTGATGCAGGCTAACTTCATCGAGTCGAACCCCATGCCGGTGAAAGCCCTGCTCGCCATGATGGGCTACATCGAAGAGGCGTACCGCCTGCCGATGCTACCCATGAAGCGCGACCTGCGCGCCAAGCTGCAAAAGATCGCTATCGAGGCAGGGCTGCCGATTCGGGCTGAATCGGCGAAAACTGCGGAAGTACATGACTTCTTCGTCTACGAAAATTGGGCGTCGGGGCCGCACAAGGCGGTGATCCATCGCGCGGCTTGCCCGCAATGCAGCAACGGGAAGGGACGCCCGGCAGGCCATCGTCCTGAGCAGGCACGCTGGCACGGGCCGTATGCGAATCTCAACGAAGCGCGGGCGGCATCTGAAGCGCTGGCAGGCGTGCTGATTCGCAGCGACGATAAGTGCATATAGAAAGTGGAATTCTTGGCTTCCCAGTCAGCACAAATACTCAATTTGCTAACAGGCCGTTGCATTCTCTATGTGGTAATTGCATTATGTTGCCTAGCCACCTCGGCTAATTCCCAAACGACCGGAACTCTGCGCGGGATCATTAAGGATCCTAGCGGAGCGGTCTTTCAAGGAGCACTCGTTGAGGTCGTGCGATGGTCGGCGGATCGCGAAACCGGAAAACAGGTTGCGGCTCGAGAGTCAACCTATACGGATAGTAGCGGCAAATACTCCTTTGCCATTCAGGCCGGAGTCTACGATGTCATCATTTCTGCGGCACTCTTCGTACCAGTCGCCGTAAGGGTTAAGGTCGTTGTAGGGAAGGATGAGGTGCTTTCTCCGCGCCTGAAATTCGATCCGCGGCTGGAATGGATAGAGTAGGGAAAAGTGTCGCCTGTGCGTAACACCAAATTTCTTCCTTTCGCTACACTAGATTGATGCATGACATGCAAACCACCATCGAGCAGATGTTCGCCTCCGGCGCATCCCGCAGCGACGAAACTCTTGCCGCCTTCATCGAATTCCGCACTCTGCTGAACCGCGGCGAAATTCGCGCTGCCGAAAAAGTGGGCGGCAAGTGGGTTGTCAATGCCTGGGTGAAACAGGGGATTCTGCTGGGCTTCCGCATTGGCGAACTCGCTGGTTCTGGCGCGACCGACCTTGGATCAAGTTTTACCTATATTGACAAAGACACGTACCCTGCGCGCCGCTTCGCCGTAGCCGATCGTGTGCGCGTGGTGCCCGGCGGATCGTCGGTGCGCGAGGGCGCGTATATCGCGCCCTCGGTCGTCTGCATGCCGCCGATGTACATCAACGTGGGCGCGTACGTGGACGAAGGCACCATGGTAGATTCGCACGCGTTGGTGGGCTCATGCGCGCAGGTGGGCAAGCGCGTTCACCTGAGCGCAGCTGCGCAGGTCGGCGGAGTGCTGGAGCCGATCAACGCGTCGCCCGTGATCATCGAAGACGACGTGCTGGTTGGCGGCAACTGCGGCATTTACGAAGGCACCGTGGTGCAGAGCCGCGCTGTGCTGGGCTCTGGAGTCATCCTGACACGCTCGACGCCGGTGTACGATTTGGTGCGCGGCGAAGTCTATCGCTCGTCGCCCGAATCGCCGCTCACCATTCCAGAAAATGCAGTCGTCGTGTGCGGATCTCGCCCGGTGCAGAAGGGCAAGGGATTGGAGTGGGGGCTTTCGCTCTACACGCCGGTGATTGTGAAGTATCGCGACGAGAAGACTGAGAAATCTATTGAGCTGGAAGATTTGCTGCGGTAGGTGCGCAAAGTTCTTTCAGAAGAGTGTGGGTTCGGCGGCTGGAAGCTCACTGGCCTGCTGGTGACGCGAGCGAGGTAGGGGTCCTTCGACTTCGCGGGCGGATCGCTGTTGCGCTCCGTCCGCTCCGCTCAGGATGACACGTGTGTGGTGACACAGGCTCCGCGGCGTATCACGGAAAACTTCAACAAAAAATAATTACTCTTCTTCGCTCACCGTTACTTCGAGTGCCGGACTTGCATGATCTCGCCCCGCGATGAGACGCACCGTCACGAACTCCAGACTCTTGGCGACGGCGTCGGCTGCGGTGAGGCGGTCAGCGGTGTAGGTGGTCGGCACGCCGATCACTTTCATCCCCGCAGCCTTCCCTGCCTCAATGCCCGCAGGCGCGTCTTCAAACACCAGGCACTCGGCCGGATTCACTCCGAGCTTCGATGCGCCCAGCAGATACGGCTCAGGATGCGGCTTGCCATTTGTGATGTCATCAAACGTCACGAATACATCGGGTGTGGGCAGCCCGCCCACCGCGATGCGCGACGTCGCCAGTTTGCGCGTGCCAGAGGTCACGATGCACCACGATCCATGCGGAATCTGCGCCAGCAGCGCCTTGGCTCCGGGGATCGCGTCCACACCTTCGGTGTCGTTAATTTCCAGCTCTTCGATGAGCGGCGTTTCGACGGCGATATCCAGATGCGGCGCGACAAATTGCACCGACGCGGAAGTAGGGCGTCCGTGGATATTGGCAATCACGAAGTCAGGGTCGAGTCCGCAATCGGTCGCCCACTTACGCCAGACGCGGGTCACGCTCTTGGTGGAATCAATCAGTACGCCATCAAGGTCAAAAAGAATGGCCGAACACAAGAATTTGCGCATGAATTATTGATATCACGAGGAGGTGGAAACAATAAATGGTTCGCAAATTCGCGGGGTGCCCCGTCCAAGTTCCGCTTGGGCTGGGATTTTTTCGCACACCACCACTACTGCGAAAGCAGAGAGTTGCTCGCGGTGAGTTGAGCGCGCGCTGGAGACACTCGCCCTTCGATCACCCGCTGTTGCATCTCCGCGCGCTTCGCCAGATGCTTGGCGCGGAAGTGCTTCTGCGCGCGGCGTCCCCAGGCGCGGACGAAGTAATAATTCATCCCCGCGCCCACGATTGAGCTGACCAGCGGAATGATTCGCCCGGCCCACTTCTCTACCGCTTCGGTGCTGGCCTTCGCTGCGATGCGCGAGATTACACGCGGCACAAACTCGCTTACGACTTTGCGCTCAATCAGATCCTTGCTGATGTCAACGCCCGCCGCCGTTGCTGCTGCGATCCATAAGTCAGCGACCTCTTCATCGGTCGTGTACTCAAATCCGTACACCAAACTGAGCTTCTGAATGGTGCGCATAGTCACAATCGCGAGCACGCCCATGTCGGGGATCATCGTCATCATGCCGCCGAGGCCAAAGCCCGCGCCTTCGGCCGCAGCCAGCTTCATGCCGCCACGCAGCGTTTCGTCGGCCAAGTCGTCTAGAACTTCTTGCTCGAACAGGAACATGTCGCGGAAGTCGCGCACTGGCAAGTGATGCGCCTTCTGCAGGTGTTCAAGAAACAGCGACGGCGTGACGCCCACCGCACGATACGCACCCAGAAACGCTTGCTGAAAGCGTTGTTCCACCTTCCGACGCAGCCACGAATGTTGCAATTGGTTTGGCATATCTACCTATTCGATGCGGCAATGGCCTGCCGCGCCGCTTCGTTCCATCTGGCTTTAAGTTAATCCAGCACGGTACGAAATACCAACGCAAAAGGCCCACACCCTGAGCAAACCGCTTGATTCCGAACCACTTCGCGACAACTTCGCTTTCCGCACTGTGCTAGCATCAAGATATCTAATGGCATCCGGAAAATTGCAAATAATCCCCCTTGGGGGCCTTGGCGAGTTCGGTATGAACTGCATGGCCTTCCGTTGGGCTGACGACATCATTGTGGTGGACGCCGGCCTTATGTTCCCTGAAGCTGAGTTGCTCGGCGTTGACATCGTTGTCCCCGACATCACCTACCTGCTGCAAAATCGCGAGAAAGTTCGCGCGATCATCCTGACCCACGGCCACGAAGATCACATCGGCGGACTGCCGTGGATTCTTAGCGAGCTGAACGTGCCGGTGTATGCCACCGAGTTCACCCTCGCTTACGTGGAAGAAAAACTCGACGAGCACGGTTTGCTCGACGATGCCGACTTGCATGAAATGGTGGCGGGCGAGCGCTTTAAGCTGGGCCCATTCACCATTCATCCGCTGGCGGTGACGCACAGTCTGGTGGATTGCGTCGCCTTGGCGATTCACACACCACTCGGCGTTGTGATCCACACCGGCGACTTCAAGGTTGACCCGACTCCGACGGACAACAAGCTCTTCGATCTGCACGGCTTTGCCGAGTACGGCAAGAATGGCGTGTTGGCCTTGCTGCAGGACTCGACCAACGTGGAGCGCCGCGGCTATACGCCTAGCGAGCGCGCGGTCAAAGCGAAGTTTGAAGAGATCTTTGCGCAGGCGGAAAAGCGGCTGTTTATCTCGTGCTTTTCGTCTTCGATTCATCGCATCAAAATGGCCACGGAAATGGCCGCGTCTTATGGCCGCAAAGTCTGCATCATCGGCCGCTCCATGACGACTTCGACCGAGATTGCGCAGGACCTTGACTACATAAGCCTGCCGGATTCAGCTACGATTCATCCGGGCGAGTTGAAGAATTATCCTGCCGATCGCGTCTGCGTGATGATCAGCGGCACGCAAGGCGAGCCCATGTCAGGCCTTTCGCGCGCAGCGGTGGACAATCATCGTCATGCGAAAATCGAAAAGGGCGACACCGTTGTGCTCTCGTCGCGCATCATTCCCGGCAACGAAAAGGGCATCTACCGCATGGTGGATCACCTATTCCGTCGCGAGGCGCACGTGATTTACGATGACGGCTCATCCCCGCCGGTTCACGTTAGCGGACACGCCAGTCAGGAAGAGCTTCGCTTGATCATCAATCTAGTCAAGCCCAAGTATTTCATTCCGGTGCATGGCGAATATCGCCAGCTTAAACTGCACGCCGAACTCGCTGGTTCGATGGTCGGCTCCGTTGGCAAGGTGCTGCTCATCGAGAGTGGCGACGTGCTGGAGATTGACGAGCACGGCGCGCGCAAGTCAGGCAAAGTGGCCGTGGGCCGCATTTGCATTGACTCGGGCTCGCGCACCGATGTGGTGGAAGACATCGTGATCCGCGACCGCCGTCACATCAGTGAAGACGGCATCGTGCTACCCATCATCGCCATCAACAAGCACACGGGCGCGATGGAATCCACGCCCGAGATTGTGACGCGCGGATTTGCTCCGGGTGAAGACAACTTCTCGGCTGGTGCGAAGAAAGTCGTCTCGCAGACGCTCGATCAATCGAGTGACGAAGAGAAGCGCGACTACGGCGTCATCAAAGAGAAGATTCGTCAGGATTTGAAGCGCTACATCTCCAAGCAGACGGCGCGCCGTCCGCTGATTATGCCGGTGATTCTGGAGATCTGAGCGTAAGCGACGCGATCGGGTACCCCGCCCAAGCTTCGCTTGGGCGGGGTTTTCATTTGGGGTGCCTACTCCATCCTGTGCCTTCCGCACGGGGCGAGCCGTGTGAATCCGCGAGGATGGTTTGGAGATTTACACAAAACTGATCACCATCCCGCCACTTTGGCATTGTTCCCTCGCCGCATCCTGTTCTAACATGCCGTGTAGGTGTAACGCGCATTCCCCGATGGTCAAACCTCTCCCCATTGCCGACGCAGTTGCCGAAGCCGATGCCCTGATTGGGAGCGCCGTCGGCCGCTATGAGGTGCGGGAGAGCATTGGCAAGGGCAGTCAGGGCGAGGTCTATCTCGGCTTTGACGGCAAGCTCAAACGCAATGTCGCGATTAAGAGGCTCGCGCCCGCCTTGCGTGCTGACCCCACCTTTCGCAAGCGCTTTCTGCGTGAAGCCGAACAGACTTCGCGCTTTTCCGACGGCCACATCGCCGCCATCTATGACCTGATCGAGCAGGGCGACGACATCTTCCTCGTCATGGAGTTCATTGACGGCGAGACGTTGCGCCGCCGCATGGAGCGTCCGCTGCCGCTGGCCGAGTTCCTGAGCATCGCCTCGCAGTGCGCGGAAGGGCTTTCCGCCGCCGAGCAGCACAGCATTGTGCACTGCGACATCAAGCCCGAGAACATCATGCTGACCCGCTCGGGGCAGGTGAAAATTCTTGACTTCGGGGTGGCCAAGCGACTGCCTCGTGCAGATTCCGAGAGCACGCAGGATCTGAGCAAACTGAGCGGCGGCACGCCTGCTTACATGGCGCCAGAGGTTTTACAGGAGGGCGAGGCCACCAGCGCTTCGGATGTATTTTCTCTTGGCGTGGTCTTCTACGAAGCGCTGACTGGAACGCATCCGTTCCGCGCCAGCAATTTCTTCAAGACCAGCCACAACATCCTGCAGGTAACGCCGCCTGCGATCAGCGCGCACAATCCGCAAGTACCGTCAGCCCTTGTGACCGTTGTGGATCGCATGCTGGCGAAGGATTCGCAACAGCGCTATCACGGTGCGCAAGATTTGCTGCGTGATTTGCATTCGTTGCAACTGGCGTCCATGGACGGCTTGCGGCCCCTGCCTGCACAAATTGCATTCACGCAAGAGGAAGCGACGGGCCTCCAGGCTTCAAGGCGCATTTCGAGCTTCTGGAAGCTGGGCGCCGTCGCTGCCTTGCTGGTGGCTGGGGTAGCCGCATGGCGATTTTGGCCCACTCACGCGCAGCCTGTTATGCACCTGGCGATTCTTCCGCTCTCGCCCTGCGCCGACGATGGCGGTTCTCGCGCTTTCTGCGACGGCATCACCGCAACGTTGAATGCCAAGGTCACACAGATCGGCAATGCGGAGAAGCTGGACGTGGTGCCGGCCAGTGAAATTGTGAGCAGCAAGGTCGCCACGCTCGAGCAGGCGCAAAGTCAGTTCGGCGTATCGCACGTACTCCAGGGCAGCCTGCAACGCTCGGGCAACACGGTGCGCATCAACTGGAGCCTGGTGGACGCGAACACGCGCACCCAGATTCGCAGCGGCACCATTACGGAGTCTTCGAGCGACACGTTTGCAGTGCAGGATCAGGTGGTTGCCAGCGTGTTGAAGCTGCTCGATCTGAGCCAACCGGCCCCGGCCTCTGCGCAAATCTCCTACGGCACGAACCAGCCCCAAGCTTATGAATTCTATCTGCGCGGCATTGGCTTTCTGAATCAGTTCGACAATCCGGACAAGGCTACGAACGCCGCTCTTGCGTTCAATAGTGCGCTGGACAGTGACCCTAACTTTGCTCTGGCCTATGCGGGTCTGGGTCGTGCCTTCTGGCTGCAATTTCAGCAGCGGCAGGATTCGGTAATGGCGGGCAAGGCCCTGGATGCCTGCAAGCGCGCTGTAGCCCTAGGCCCCCAGTTTTCCAGTGGACTGGTGTGCCTCGCCACCGTTTATAACGGGACGGGCAAATCGAAGGAGGCCATCGAGATGCTTCGCCGCGCGCTCGAAATCGAACCGGCCAACAGCGACGCGCTGACTCAATTAGCCCTGGCCTACACTCGAACGGGCGACCTCAAGGATGCAGAGGCTAGCTACCTTCGAACCATTGAGATGCATCCGCAGGATCCGCTGGCACACGCCTGGCTGGGGGGCTTTTACTACAAGCAAGCGCGCTATGAAGATGCGGCCCGCGAATACAACCGGGTCAACGAGCTGGACAGGAGAAACACTAGCGCCTACAACAGCCTGGCTGGCATTCGTATTCAACAAGGCCTGTACGAGGCCGCGATTGAGGCTGCGAACCACTCGATTGCCATACGCCCCAGCCCCAATGCGTTTTCCAATCTGGGTGTCGCTTACTTCTATCAAGGCAAGTTCGCCGAGGCCGCACAGGCTTATCAAAAGGCAAGTGCCATAAGCCCCAAGTTTCAGTATCCTGGCAACATTGGCGAAGCGCTCTACTGGATTCCCGACCGCCGAGCTGAATCCATTCCGTTCTTGCAGAGCGCTTTGGAGCACTCTCAAGCACTCATGCGTGTCAACGCAAGCGATCCTGATCCTATATCGGCTGCCGCTACTTATCAGGCGTTTCTCGGTCATACGGCCGCCGCACTCGATTTGGTCCGGAGAACTCGCGCACTTCCGTCCGATAAGTGGGATCCGGAATATAGCGTGCGGTTGGCCAAGGCGAGCGCTTTGAGCGGCGATCCGAAGCAAGCGCTGGAGCTTCTGAAGGTGGCGATCCAACAGGGCTACCCCATGAGCTCGGTGCGGAATGATCCAGCAATTTCTGTGCTGGCCCCTCAATTGCAAAGTAATATAGCATCGGCGCCCCGCTGATCGCGTGGGATTATACTTTCGCGACAAGGAACGCTTGCAGAAACGAATCTTGAGGAGACACCATGTCTGACTGTTCTGTGAAGGTTGTGAAGGTACAAGTGAGTCATTGCCACATTTCCGTGGATCCGCCTGTTGCCCACATTAACCGGCTGCGCGGCGAGACCATACGCTGGGAAGTCGAAGGCGGAGACCGCGTCAGCATCTTTTTTGCTGCGGGACGCAGCCCTTTCCGCAATCACGTGTTCCATTGCGGCGAGTTCGAATCGGGCACAGTTCTGCCCAGCGCCGACTTTGGCGCCCATAAGTATTCCATCGAATCCAACGGCCTGCTGCTCGACCCGATCATCATGATCGAGCCGACGGGGCACTAGACCGAGCCGCCCACAAGAAGAAGAGCGGACGCACAACCTGACACGGAACGACCCGCGACAACACGCAACAAAGATAGGCAGACTATCTATTCAGATAGTCTGCCTACTCTATTTGCTTATGGGTTAAGGGTTCAGGTTATAGGGTGGATTCGACTTCACTGAGCCAACTGGGGCGCTTCAGGACTTCGCGCGGACGCGGGCCGTCTGCCGCGCCAACCAGTCCGTCTTCCTCCATCAGGTCAATCAGGTGCGCCGCTCGACCGTAACCAATACGCAGTCGCCGCTGTAGCAACGACGTGGATGCCTTACCCGACTCGACCACGACCCGCACCGCGTCATCGTACATGGGATCGTCGCTGGCTTCCGCGCCACCTTCAGCCGAAGACCCAGCGTCACTCTTGGCATCGTCGTCGCTCGCCTTGAGGAAGCCTTCCACATATTGCGCCTGCCCTTGCGAACGCCAGAACTCGACGACACCCGCGATTTCTTTTTCGGTGACGAACGGCGCATGTAAGCGGTTTACGCGTGACGATCCTGACGGCAGATAAAGCATGTCGCCGCGACCCAGCAGTGCCTCAGCGCCATTCGCATCCAGAATCGTGCGCGAATCCACCTTGGTGGCCACGCGGAACGAAACCCGTGCCGGAAAGTTTGCCTTGATAAGTCCAGTAATCACGTCCACCGACGGCCGTTGCGTCGCCAGCACCAAGTGAATGCCCACGGCGCGAGCCATCTGCGCCAGCCGCGTCACTGACTCTTCCACGTTGGCCTTGTCGAGCATCATCAGGTCGGCCAGCTCGTCAATGATCACCACGATGTAAGGCAGCGGTCGCTGCTCTTCGACTGCAACTCCGTCTTCATCCACACCGCTGAACAGGCTGGGCGTATCACCCTCATCAAACAGACGGTTGTACTGATCAATGTTGCGGACGCCTTTTTCCGCCAGCAGCTTTAGCCGGCGCTCCATCTCACGCACCGCATTACGCAGCGCATTCGCCGCCAACTTGGGCTCGGTGATAATCGGTGTATACAGATGCGGAATGCCTTCGTAGACGCCAAGCTCCAGCCGCTTGGGATCCACCATGATCAAGCGCACTTGATCCGGCGTAGTGCGATATAGCAGCGACATGATCATGGCGTTTAGCGCCACGCTCTTGCCCGCGCCCGTCGAACCCGCAATCAGCAAGTGTGGCATAGTGGCTAAATCTGCCGTCGCGATGCGGCCGTTAATGTCCTTGCCCATCGCTAGTGGCAGCTTCGCCCGCGAACTTTGGAACTCCGGTGCCTCAATCACTTCACGCAAGAAGATCGTCTCGCGCTTGTGGTTTGGTACTTGCAGACCTACGGTGCTCTTGCCGGGCATGCGCTCGATCAGAATGCTCTCGGCGCGTAACGCCAGGCATAGATCATCGCTCAGTCCCACCACGCGGCTGTACTTCACGCCCGGTTCGGGCTTGAACTCAAACGTCGTCACCACTGGCCCCGGATTGATCTGTACCACCTGGCCCAGCACGGAGAATTCTGCGTATTTTTCGGTAAGCTGCCGCGCCAAGTCCTTCAGATCATCTTCATCCACCTGCTGGCGCTCGTCGGGGCGCTGCAACAAGCTGCTCGGCGGAATCTGGTAGCTCCCTGCCGACTTCGCCAGCATCGTCTTCGCCTTCTGCGACGCGTCGGCCCGCTGCGTCACCGCAGGTTCCACGAACGCCATGGGAGTAATGCTCGCTGGCATGGATGACGCGGCTCCATCCGCCACCATGCGGTCAATGCCCGTCAGCGGACGCTCGACTTCGCGCACGGCCTCGCGCGGCGCTTCGATACTATTCGCCATAGCGGCTTCGCGCAGCAGTAGATTCGCCGACGCAACATCTTCAACACCGTCCCGTGATGGTGAAGTGGGCCGACCCCGCCGCAGAAAGCCTCCGGCGGAAGGCTCGCTCTTGCTGGTTTGCTGCACCAACTGCGTTGCCACTAACGGCTTTTCAGACTCTGCGCGACGCTTCTCCAGCGCCTTTTCTTCACGCATACGGCAACGTTCCGTACGCCAGTCCTGAAAGCGCTGCCAGCGTGCATCCACAAAGGCGAAACGAGTTTTGCCCCAGGTGCGATAGCCGCTCGCACTGAACGTTGTCGTCATGTATAGCGCCGCCACCAACACCGCCGCACACAGTACGTACGATCCCGGACGATTGAAGTAGTGAACCAGCGTGTCTCCGAAAAGGCGGCCGAGCAATCCCTCCTGCGGAATCGCCTGATGCAACCGTACGTTCCACGGCAACAGCGCCAGCAGTGTGGGCACAGCGAAGAGAATGCCAGCAGCCCCAGCCAAACGCACCAGCGGCGCGCCAAAGGCTCGCGAGTGGAACCACCGCCAGCCCGCAAGGCCGATCATCACCGGCAACAGAAACGCAGTAAATCCCAGCAACTGCAGCAAAATATCAGCAGCGTACGAGCCGAAGATGCCCGTCCAGTTATGCGCGGTGCGGCCTATGTCCACCGAAGCAGCCGTGTTCAGCGAGGGATCGCTGGGAGAGTAAGAAACTAGGGCGAGGAGGAGGAGAATCGCGCAGAAAAACAGCAACACTCCAGCCAGTTCATTCAGCCGCTTGTTGGCCGAGGGCACAAAAAGGCGTTCGACTAGCTCCATGACAGGAGCGGAGGCAACCCGCCGCAATTCAGCGGTCAGGCAGTTCAATCATCCAGAGCAAGACTAGTATCGCAGGAAAGCAAGCGCGATGGCGCATTTAAACCCAGCCGTTGGGTGACCAACTGGGTTCAGTCCAGCAGATCGACACGGCCAGCCCCGCCGATCTACTGCACCGGCGGCGGCGAGGGGTGGGTCACCATCCAGGCCAGCACGGCCAGCCCAAGCACGATGCGATACGCCGCGAAGGGAGCCAGTCCATGTTCCCGGACCCAGCCCATAAACCACTTCACGGCAGCGTACGCAACCACGAAACTCACCACAAAGCCGATACCCAGAGTCGTCCAGTTGTGAGGGTCCATGGTAACGGCACCCAGGCCCGCTTCCGCACCCGGCTTCAGCGATTTGTACAGGTCGTAAATCGTTGCCGCTGTCATCGTTGGAATCGAAAGAAAGAAGCTGAACTCCAAAGCAGATTCACGCGTCATCCCGGCAAGCTGCCCAGCCGCTATCGTGGACATCGAACGCGATGTTCCCGGAAACACTGCCGACAAAACCTGACAGAACCCTATCCACACTGCCTGAAACACTGACATCTCTTCCATGTGCTGGGTTGGCGCGGGCTGCGAAAAATACGTATCCACCAGATACATCACAATGCCGCCGATCAGCAGCGAGAGACCGATAATACTCAGGCTCTCCAGGTGCTTTCCGATGATCTTCGTCATGAGAAATGCTGGGCCCGCCGTGCAGACAAACGCGATCATCACCAGCGACAAGGGATGAGTCAGCCAAGTGCGGTCGCCGCGCTCCCCCTTGGGGAAGGTGGAAAGAAAGCCCATAATGCGCTTCCAGAAATACACAGGCAGGCACAAAATCGCGCCCAATTGAATCACGATGGTGTACATCTTCCAGAAGCCGTCGCTGAGGCTGATGTGCATCAACTGCTCGGCCAGCCGCAGATGTGCTGTGGAACTCACCGGCAAAAACTCCGTGAGGCCTTCCACAATACCCAATAAAAACGAAAGAATAAAGTCGTTCATGGTGTCTCCCCTTGTACCGCGTCTCACCGGCGCAGTGCTCAATCACGCGAACCATACTCTGTAAAAGTTGAGTTTAGCAGCCGCGGACGCCGCCAAGGTTTACGAACTGTGAACACGCATCAAGAACAGGAGGCCGAACCCCGTGAAATGAGCACCAACTATTCCCGCGTATTCCCCCACGTCGGGATTCCATGCTCCACCATGTAGGCGAGCCGAGTCGCGCGCGGGGCGAAGTCGCTGACCGGAAAGCTGGTCGTGATCTTCCTGCAGAGAACTAGTGCATCCGCCCGCGCGTCCGCCGACTTCTTCTGATTGGCTTCCGTCTTGTAAATCTCAATCAGGGCCGAGCGTCGCCATGCCGCGTTATAGAGCGCTTCTGGCGCATCCGGCGACTGTGGCCGATCCTCCACATAGTGCTCGTACAGTGCCGCTTCCTTTTCCGGACACTTCGATGCTCCCACCCAGTCGCCGCAAATTTTGTTGTCAATCAGGTGGAAGGCAGCTTTGTCGGCCCACTTGGTGCCGGGAAACTTCTTCATCACCTGCCGCATATGCTCTTCATCAATCTCGCCACGCAAGTAAGCGTCACGCTCCTTGGCGGAAGGCCGCGATTGCACGTCGAACTTGTCGAGCTGCCAGCGAATATCCGCTGACCGGTACAATGCCTCTCCGGCCAGCGAAGACTGCGGAAAGTACTCCGCCATCAGTGCATACAAGCGCAGACAATCCTTGTCTGCACCCTTGCGCCCATGTGTACGCGACGCTTCCGCTTCCGAATCCACCGCTTCGCCGAACACAATCTTGTCGCCGTCGGGAGTACTGGTGCGAATCACACCCTTCTCCAAAACCCAGCCTGTGAGAGTGCGCTCTTCGGTCACATCCGCGCTCACATGCAGAAATCCCTTGGAGCTTTCCAGCACCACCACTTCGCGTCCACGATCCAGAAACCCGAGCTGAGTGGAAGTCGCGTCCGGAGCAACATAGATCAGCGCTTCGCGAATCGTAATGCCGCGATCCACACTCGGCAGAGCCGCGGCGGCAGCGCACGGTACCGTAGCGAACATCGCAACGCCTATGAGCAGAAGCATGAACGGAAAGCTGAGTCTCTGGAAAGAAGCTCGGTTGGGCAAGAGTCTGGAGAACAAGGCACACCTCTGAATTGTGACGGGAATGCATGCAGGGCAAGAAATGCATTTCATCCGTAAACATTCTGACTATTTGAAAATTGTAATGCCCGCGCCAGAAATGCGCGTCCACCACGTTCTTTTAGGAGTGCACAGCCGCACTACCCGCCAATATTTCGGCTAAAAGCCCGGGCTCAACATTGGCGCCAGTCACCACGGCCACATTCCACTGCGTCGGCGGCAGCTCCTTCTGATGGAACAGATAGCCTGCCACGGCGACCGCGCCGCTCGGCTCCGGCACAATCGTGGTGCTGGCCGCCACTCGTCGCACCGCCTCGCGAATCTCCTCTTCGCTCACCGTAATTATGTCGTCCACATAGGCGCGAATATGCGGGAAGGTAATATCGCCAACACTCTGGGTCCGCAGCCCATCGGCAATGGTGCGTGACGTGTCGGTGCCCGATAGCTTGACGATCTTGCCTGCCCTAAATGAAGCCTGGGCATCGGCCGCCAGCTCCGGTTCCACGCCAATCACATGGATGGTGCGCCCCAATTCTGCCGCGCGCTGTTTCGCCGCAACTGCGACGCCGCTCAACAAACCTCCTCCACCCACGGGAACCAGAATCGTCTCCACTGTGGGTAGTTGCTCCACAATCTCCAGCCCCACCGTGCCCGCCCCAGCCACAATCTGCTCGTCGTTATAAGGTGGCACCAGCACATATCCGAACTCCCGCGCCATGGCCTCCGCTTTCAGCCGACGCTCTTCGCTGCCTGTACTGACTGTAATAACCTCCGCACCCAGCGCCGCCGTACCCCGTAACTTCACGGTCGGGGCATTGTCGGGCATAACAATGATGGCGCGGATGCCTAGCGCACGCGCCGCATAAGCCACACCCTGCGCATGGTTGCCGCTGGAGTAGGCAATTACCCCTGCGCGCCTTTGTTCCGCAGTAAGGGATGCCAGCTTGTTATACGCTCCACGCAGCTTAAACGACCCGATCGGTTGCTGATTCTCCGCTTTCAGTAATAACGACGCGCCCGGAACTCGCGCGTAGTTGCCTGACCCAGGGAACGGCACTAGTTGTGTCTGCATTACCACAGGAGTTATGCGGGTAGCAGCGAGACGAATATCTGTCAAAGAAACCATAAAACCTAAATTGACCGGATCTGGAAGCCATCGCTAAAAGCATACGAAGATACTTACTTGCAAGTAAGTACGGGCAAAACGGCGATTCCTGTTTTGGGAAGTCTTGTAAGCCGAACTTCCTATTGCATTTAAATGAACTTTTACTACAGCCCGGATTGCATCTCTTGTTCTGATTCTAGAACATTTGGAAACTTCTGAATGGAAATCCGCAACTTAAGGTATCACTAGCTCCCAACAGGTTTACCTGACAACCGATGAGAGGGATATGGAAAGCAGTCTAGAGTCGCGTCACCTGACTCCCGAACCGTTCTTGTTGCCGCGGCCCAAAGAGCTTAACGCTCACCCGGCAAGTGCCTTTCGCGTCAAATCGGTCTTGGCGCGCTTGGCCGCGCACGTGGATAACGTAATCGCTTACGACGGACTGGGCATCCTGTTCCGCGACCCTTCCCGGCCCAGCTTTCTACAGGTGGCATACCAGCTCGGTGGCTCCACAGTAGGCAAGGTTCCGGCTCTGCTCCTGAATGAATTAAAGGAACCCGATATCTACGCGATGCCAGTCACACGCGTGATGGCCCGGCAAGAAGCCCATGCGTTTCCTCCCATCCTTGAGATGATGAGGCTGGTAGGGGCGGCCTCCATCATGAGCACGCCGATTTACCGTGAAGGTCAGCAAATCGCCCGTTTAGTGGTGAGCAGCGCCAGTCCGGTTCCCTACCAGGACGAGGAGGGGCAGCGGCTTGAATCCATCGCATCCAATGTTTCCGATCTGGTCGCCCAACTGATAGCAGCGCTCACCGATAATCGCGGATCTTTTGCCAATGGCTTGGAGTCGCTGCTGGAACTGAACAACCGGCTGGTGGCGAGCCGGAGACTTGCGGAGTATGGCCCGATCGTGGCGGATCACTTGCACCAGATCTTGCCCGAGTCGGACTATTACAGCCTTGGCATGCGCCGCCGCGACGAGCCGACCGTTCACGTCCGCATGTACACGTCGCCAAAACCAGAAAAGCGGCTGGTGACCAGCGAGGAGGTACAGCTCCGTGAGTCGTACCACGGTTGGGTAATTGAGCACCGAGCTCCCCTGCTGCTGGACGACATCCGCAATGGTCCGCCAGTGGGCCACCGGACCGAGATGATGCGGGAGCAGATGGGAATCCAGTCTGTCTGTTACCTGCCGATGCTCTACGAGGACGAGTGTCTGGGAGCAATCGGTGTGGCGAGCCGTAAACTGGCCGCCTTTCGCGACGCCGATCTTTCCTGGTTTCGTCGCGCCGCTCACCAAATCGCCGTCAGCCTTCGTAACGGCCTCGCCTATGATGAGTTGCGCGCCTCCAGCCAGCGGCTCCTCGCTGAAAAACGCTACCTGGAAGAAGAGCGGGAACTCTCCCAAACTCCGCCGGATGACATGGTAGTAACCAGCCGAGAGTTCACCCGGACAATCGAACAGGCCTCCATCGTGGCCGCTACCAACGCGACTGTTCTCATCCTCGGCGAAACGGGCACGGGCAAGGAACTGATCGCGCGGCTTATCCATCGGTTAAGCCGGCGGGCAAACCACACCTTGGTAAAACTGAACTGCGCGGCCATTCCCACCGGGTTGCTGGAAAGCGATCTTTTCGGCCATGAAAAGGGGTCGTTCACCGGTGCCGTCAACCGCAAGGTCGGTCGCATGGAATTGGCGCACGAAGGCACCTTGTTCCTGGACGAAGTCGGCGACATTCCCCTCGAAATTCAGCCCAAGTTGCTGCGCGCCCTGCAGGAGAATGAGTTTGAGCGACTGGGCAGCGTCCGCACACAACACGTGGACATCCGGCTCATCGCTGCCACCAACCGCGATCTCTCCACCATGGTGGAGAACCGGGAGTTCCGCAGCGATCTGTTCTATCGCCTGAATGTATTCCCAATTCGCGTGCCTCCTTTACGTGAGCGCCTGGAGAGCATTGAGCCCCTGGCTTACCGGTTCATGGAGCGCTATCGGCGCGAGATGGGCAAGAGCGTCACACGCATCGCTGCCTCCACGCTCCAGGCACTCCGGGCGTGGCATTGGCCCGGCAACGTTCGCGAACTGGAAAACCTCATCGAGCGCGCCGTCATTCTCTCCACGGGCGATGTACTGGAGTTGTCCTCCAACGATTTGGGTCAGGGTGACATGGAAGCTGCTTCGGCCACCCTGGAGGAAGCCGAACGCGAGCATATTGAGCGGGTGCTCCGCGAGACTCAGGGCGTGATCGCTGGCCCGCACGGTGCCGCGAAGAAGCTTGGCCTCAAACGAACTACGCTGCAATACAAGATTCGAAAGCTCGGCATTAACCGCCACGGCAGTTGAATCCCGGCGTGGTCAAGAAATACACACTTGACGCCAGCCCCCGATTGTTCTACCTTTTCGCGGTTAGGTGTTGCGCCAGCATACCTACAGTCACAGGCATAACCGCGCTGGCCTGGGCAGGCACCCATGCATATGCAACAGGCAACCCGCAGCTACGATACGTGGATGAGTTCCCATATACGTCCCGTCGAAAAGGATCTGCGCAGTAAGCACACCTGTATGAAGGGCGGTCTGTTTCCTTTTTTCCGCGGGTCCTACTATCTCTGGGCCTACCACTGGAAAACTTGGGCACCAACCGCTGCCAAGGCTCCCCTTGTGCTGGCGGTGGGTGACCTGCACGTGGAAAATTTTGGCACCTGGCGCGACTCTGACGGTCGGTTGATCTGGGGCATCAATGATTTTGACGAAGCGTGGCGGCTACCCTATACCTCAGACCTGCTGCGGCTGGCGACCAGTGCCCTAGTCGCCGAGCGTGAAGATCATCTAGCAATTCGAGCCAGCCAAAGCACCGAGGCTATCCTGGAAGGCTATCGCGACGCATTACAAAATGGCGGTGAGCCGTTCGTGCTGGGGGAACATCATGCTTCCCTACGCCAACTCGCGGAAAGCGGCCAACGTGATCCTGTAGTGTTCTGGCGCAACATGGACAAGGTGCTGGATGCGAAGTTTCCCGGTCGAAAGTGCGGCACCGCCAAAAACGCGATCCTGCAAGCCATGCCCTCGGAGGAGCTAAAGGTGCGCTTTGCTCCCCGCATCGCGGGCGTCGGTAGCCTGGGACGCGAGCGCTGGGTGGGGGTGGCAGACTGGTGCGGTGGCCGGGTGGCTCGCGAAGCCAAGGCGATTCTGCCTTCGGCTCATGTTTGGGCAGAGGGCCTCAAAGATGGCTCTTGCTTCTACTCCCAGATCGTTAATGAAGCGGTGCGGTGCCCCGATCCCTTCCTGCAAATCGGCAGCCAATGGGTGGTGCGCCGACTTTCGCCGAGCAATTCGCGTATTGATCTGGCTCAGTTGCCACGAGATAGCGACGCGTACAAGATTCTCTATTCCATGGGATGGGAGACGGCAAACATTCATCTGGGGAGCCGCGCCGCGGCCAAGGACATCCGCAACGACTTGGCGAAACGGCCCGCGAAATGGCTGTACGATGGCGCCAGCCAGATGGCGGCTCAGCTCACCGAAGAGTGGCAACGGTGGGTCTCAAAGCGGTAACCACCTGTTTGATTTCTTCACGATACAATTTGTACCAGCCTTGAAAAATCAGCCCATGGCAACCATGATCAACCCGGTGAGGCCACTCCGGCCCGCTTCACGATTATTGAATATCGTGGTCTGGGCACTCCAGATCATCGCCGCCTTGGTCTTCCTGATTACTGGAGCAGAGAAACTGGTCGGCTTCGACAACGCGGTGCGCATGTTCGGCGAGATCGGCATGGGCCAGTGGTTCCGCTATCTCGCAGGGATGCTGGAGGTCGCCGGAGCGGTACTCATGCTGGTGCCCTCCTTCGCCACGGCAGGAGCAGGCATGTTGGCGGTGGTGATGGTGGGCGCCGTGATTGCCCACATGACAATGCATCTTGAGGGGGGCAACCCCGCCGCCGCTATTGTTCTGCTTCTGGTGACCTCATTCGTCGCTTGGCAGCGCCGCGATAAGTTCCTCAAGTAGCGTACTCAGCGAAACAGGTGCGGCCCCGTCTGGGAAAAGTACTGGCCTAACCCGAGCGTGAAGATGGCATTGCCCAGCACTGCATGCTCAATCGCGACCAGTAGCAATGACCGGGTACGTGCGTAAGTCAGCGCAAACAGCAACCCTCCCACAAAAGTAAGCGCAACGGAGATCCACGCACCAAAAATGATGTGCGCCAAACCAAAGACGGAGGCGCTGGCAAGAATCAGCGTGGTTTCCGAGGAAAATAATGCACGATAACGGTGGAATAACAGCGCGCGGAACAAGAATTCCTGCGGATACACCGAAAGGATTGGGTAAAAGACCATCACCGACGCCCAAAGCAACGGCGTACGTCTAACCAGCACGAACAGCAGATTCGGCATGAAAAGAAAAACGATCAAACCGAGCAGTGCTATCAGGGCCAGCGCCCGTGCCACCACGGGCACCAGCCCACTCCGCATCCCGGCTATATTCCAAAGCTGACCGTGATCGAAGGTCGGGTCTCGCCGCAACACCATCCACGCTACGCCACTGAGAATCAGCAGGAGGGGAACTGGCCAGTTAGGAAGCCAGCCCAGGTGGATCGCCCCCGGTATCCCGGCGAAGAAAATCAGGAACTCGAGCCTCCGCCATTTCAACGCCAAACCATATCTTGCTAAAGAAGGGCGTTCTGGGGCTGGGGCCGATGCCAGCCCCAGTGTGTTGAAAGCGGGGCGTGCAATGATGGAGACGATAGCCATGTTCCTGATTCAGCCCTCTGATTTACTACTCTGATGGCTCATCGTCCACAGCCGTTGACCCTTGAGTGGAAACTGCGGTTTTCGACCCGAAGTAACATATCTGGCCCAGCCGCATCGTACCGTTGAGGAGGGTTTCGGACCGCGGATTCGCACAACGGCGATTGTTTTAAGCAAAGGTCGAGCCAGTGTACGATGGGGATGACCTAGTTGCTTGCGCCGCGAAGGATGATCTTTTGGAAACTGCCGCAAACATCGCCAATCAAGCCGAGAGTTCCATCATCGAGCGCATCGTAGCCGGTGAGAAGGATCTCTTCTATTCGTTGGTGCGCCCTTATGAGAGGGCCGTATACAGCGCAGCTTACGCTGTGCTGCGCAATGAAGCGGACGCGGAAGATGCGGCACAAGAAGCCATGGTCAAGGCGTTCCAGCATCTGGCGGGCTTTCGGCGTGAGTCCAAGTTCAGCACCTGGCTGATTCAGATTGCCATCAACGAAGCACGCATGAAGCTGCGCAAGAATCGCCCGCATTTGTACGAATCGATTGACGAAGGCAAGCAGAGCAACGAAGGCGAGTACATCCCCCGGGACTTTGCCGACTGGCGCGAGATTCCTTCGGAGCAGCTAAACCGCAAGCAGCTGCGGGAGGCTATCCAAAAGGCGCTAGATTCTCTAGGGGCGATTTACCGCGAAGTGTTTGTGTTGCGCGACGTGCAGAACATGAGCATCGCCGAAACTGCTAATGCGCTGGGCATTACGGAAGCTTCCGTGAAGACGCGTCTGCTGCGCGCCAGGCTGCAGTTGCGGGACGCACTGGCCCCGGGTTTGGACGGAGGCTGGAACTTTGGCGAAGGACACTGGAAGAAAGTGAGGCCCTGGTAGCATGGTCGAAAATAACGAAATCTTCGAGATTAACTGTTTGGACGTGATCCAGGAGATCTCCGACTACATCGAGAATGAGATCAACCCGGCGTTGCGGCTTAGCATCGAGGCGCATCTTGCCAAGTGCGCCCATTGCACCGCGATCTTCGACGGAACGCGTAACCTGATTCGGCTGGTGAGCAACGGACAGACCTTTGAATTGCCCGTCGGCTTCAGCGAACGTCTGCAAAAGCGCCTGCAGGCTGACCTGCAAAAGGCATAACACTGAATGCGGCCGCCACTGGGTGGCCGCGCCGACTCTACGCGATTCCTGCATCCTGTTCCAGTCCCGACTCTTGCCACTGCCCCGTGCCCAGCGGATCCGGCTCATGCATCTGAAACGTAATCCTCCAACCTCCATCCGGTCGCTGCTTCCAAACCCTGGTGACGCGATAGCACTCGCAGAATCGCCTTCCAGTATCCCGCTCCACCAGCTGGAATCTTTCCTGTCCCCACACCCACGCCGTGCCTTGTAGTTGCGTCACGTAGGGAACAGACTCGGCGCAATACACCTCGTAGCGTCCGAACAGAGCACGGGCTTGTTCCTGCAAAGCGACTGCCGCAGCCGCGCCCTCTGTTGTCGCTCCCCCAGCGGGGATCAGCGTGAATTCCGGGGCAAATTGCGCCAGCAGAAGTGGAATGTCGTGGCCGTTATACGCCGTACGAATAGCGGCGCAGGAAGCGAGAATTGCGTAGTAATCCACCATGAGGAGTTGAGTTGCCGGGAGCAGAGTGACTCTTGCGGAGCGAATGTGACTCTACACGCGACGCCCAGCAATCGCAAGCTGCGGAAATAAAATTCTCCCCATCGCAACCGCTCTCGGCACCGTAACAATCCGCCGCCCGAAGTATCATATGCGTGGTAGTCCTTTTCTTGCGGAGCAGACGTCATCAGTATGGCTGGGTATGAAAATTTCGTGCGAGTAGTGCTCACAGTGATGGCAGCCTATGCCGCCATCGGACTGATATTTGGCCTCGTCTTTATTTCAGCTGGGCTAGCACGCATTGACTCGCAAGCCAAGGGGGCTGGCTGGGGCTTTCGCTTGCTGATTCTGCCCGGCGTCGCAGCTTTCTGGCCCCTGCTGCTGCGGCGTTGGATGAATGCGTCCGGTGATAAGGCTAGCGATCCGCCCATCGCTCCGAACCCACACACAGACCCGGCGAGATCAGCCGGGCGGGGAGCGCAAGCATGATTCAGCCCTTGCGTACCTCTCACCGGCGAACCTGGATCATTCTCGCGGTGCTGCTTCCTTTACTGCTGGTGCTGGCCCTGCTCGACCGCCCGTCTGCTCTCCCCGCAGACAGTTCGAGTGTCCCGGTGTCTGGCCATCCCCACAGCACCGATGGAGCCAAGCCATGAGTGAGCAATATCGCGCCATCGGCTGGAGCCCGGCCAAGCGTGCCTCCGACTCCGCCATCGCCGTCGGAGTTGCACTCTATCTCGGCATCTTCCTCGGAATAGGCATGCTGGTGCATCCCAACGCCACCGCCGAGACGCTGCTGATTCGCGGACTCGGTACCGCCGCCTTTCTGTTGCTGCACGTCATCCTCTGCATCGGCCCGCTGGCTCGCCTTGACGACCGCTTTCTGCCACTGCTCTACAACCGACGGCATCTTGGCGTCACTATGTTTGTGCTGGCGCTGACGCACGCCGCTTTTTCGCTGGTTCAGTTTCACAGCCTCGGCGACGTCAATCCATTCGTCAGCCTCTTTATCAGCAACCAGCGCTTCGCCAGTATCAGCCAGTTCCCTTTCCAGATGCTGGGATTTTTCGCGCTGATCATTCTGTTTCTGATGGCAGCGACCAGCCACGACTTCTGGTTACGCCACCTGACGCCGCCGGTGTGGAAGCGGCTGCACATGCTCATCTACTGGGCCTACGCACTGCTAGTCGCGCACGTTGCTCTCGGGGCGTTGCAGTCGGAGCACAGTCCGCTGCTTGCCACCGCAATGGCCGTCGGCGCTGCTACGGTCATCACGCTGCACCTGGCTGCTGCCCGAAAAGAAGCGCGCGTGGATCAGACGCAATTGCCAGCGGCCAGCTCGATCATTGCTGGCTCCGGCTTTCTCGACGCCGGAGAAGTCGCCTCCATTCCCGAAAAGTGCGCCCGCGTGGTTTCGCTGAATGGCGAGCGCATCGCGCTCTTCCGTTATGACGGCAAAGTCTCAGCGGTTTCCAACGTGTGCCAGCATCAGAATGGCCCACTCGGCGAAGGCCGCATCATCGACGGATGCATTACCTGCCCGTGGCATGGCTACCAATACCAGCCGCAGGATGGCGCATCGCCGCCGCCGTTCCAGGAGAAAGTCTCGACCTTCCGCACCGCAATAGTCGGAGGCCGCGTGCTGGTGCATCCTGAACCATTGCCGCCCGGCACCTATTGCGAGCCAGCACGGATTCCAGCCAGCGAGATTCAGCTGCCCAAAGGAGGTGGAGCGTGAGCGATTTTTACGTCGGCTACGATCCCAAGCCGCCAGCTCGGTTAATGCGCTTTGTGCGGCGCGTGGTAGTCGGAGTGATCGCGCTTGGCGTGGCCCTCGCCATATTGTTCGTACTGGTACAGCAGCCCTTCCCGGCAGCTTATTTTGACTTTGGGCATAAGGGTATTTTCTTAGGGGAGGTTTCGACCACGCCTTATCCATCGCTTTTTCAGGGTCACTTCGACCCCGTCGGGCACTTGACGGGGTACGACCGTTACCTTCTGGTCGCGCCGGGCAAGCACGGGGCAGAATCGTTGGTCGCGGGATGGGATAACCGTACGGCGTTCGTTCGGGGCACCCTGATCCATCGCGACGGCCAGAGCATGATCGAAGTCTCCGAGCCTTTAGATTCAGCGATTGCGATCATTTCACACCTAGAGCCAGGTGCACCGACGGACGAGCCCGAATCGCACATTCAACTGTCGATCTCCCTCGGCCACGTCACCCTCACCGGCGAAATTGTAGACAGCAAGTGCTATCTCGGCGTGATGAACCCCGGCCAAGGGAAGGTGCACCGCGACTGCGCCGCCCGCTGCATCAGCGGCGGGATTCCACCCGCACTGTTGACCAGCTCCATCAGCAGCCAGCCCGAGGTCGTCTTACTCACTGACGCGACGGGACACGCCCCCACAGGCCAGGATCGTGACCGGATATTGCACTATGTTGGCGAGCCGGTTCAACTAAGCGGGGAGCTGCGACGGACTGGCCAAACGCTAACCTTACAGGCCGATCTACATGGGTTACGGGCGTTCCCCAGCGGCTTGGTACGGCGCTGATGGAACAAGCTGAAACTACGCGCCCTGTGCGCCTGAAACCTTTGCTCCACCGAGGACTCCCATCATCATGGGGAAACAGATGAAGAAAGCACTCGTACTATTCTCACTCATTCTGGCTCTCGCGCTGGCATCTGCACTGCCCGCGGCGGCTGCCGATAAGACCCTAATCAACGTGGATCGCTCCGGCCTCGCCCTCAAGGGTTACGACCCGGTCGCTTACTTTACTGATAGCAAGCCCGTAAAGGGCAACAGCTCCTTCACCAGCAACTACAACGGTGCCCGCTACCAGTTCGCCTCCGCCGATCATAAGACTGCGTTTGACGCCAACCCGGCCAAGTACGCCCCCGCCTTCGGCGGCTACTGCGCTTACGGAGCCTCGCAGGGACACGCTGCTCCCATTTCGACGGACGCCTTCCAGATTTTGAACGACCGTCTCATCCTGAACTATGACAAGGACGTACAGGGCCTATTCAATAAAGATCGCAACGGCTTGTTGAAGCAGGCTGATGCCAACTGGCCGCAGATTGTGGAAAAAGAAGGCCACCACTAGAGTTTGCGCCCGCTCCTGCAAATTCACAGAGACGGCGGGCGCGTTTGTGTTGCAAAATGAGTCAAGACACTTCGCAATAGACTTCCTTGGAACGGTACACATGAAGATTCTCGATTGGGTAGCTCGGCTTACGGCAGTTGCGATTCTCGGACAGACTCTTTTCTTTAAATTCTCGGCTGCGCCCGAATCTGTTTATATCTTTGACAAGGTTGGACTTGGCGCTCCGGGCCGCATCGGCAGCGGCGTTGCGGAACTGATTGCAGCCCTTCTTCTGCTCACGCCCTACGCCTGGCTCGGTGCCTTGCTGGCCTTGGGAGTCATCTCTGGTGCCATCATGTCGCATCTAACCGTGTTGGGCATTGAGGTTCAGGGCGACGGCGGTGAACTTTTTGGCTTGGCTGTCGTCGTATTTTTGGCGTCGTTGGTGGTACTCTACCTGCATCGCCGCGAAATTCCGGTGATTGGGGATAAGCTGTGATAAGTGCGGAAAATTCGCTGGTTCTGGCCGCCCGCCAAGTCTTAATGCAGGGCCGCGAGCTGCTGGCTGCGCTGGACTCCGAGACCTATCGCCGGAAGGCTGCGCCGGAACGCTCTTCCATCGGCGACCATTACCGTCATATTCTGGACCATTTTTCGTGCCTGCTGGCTGGTTTACCCGAGCGCAGTGTGGATTATGACGCCCGTGAGCGTGACACCCGCATCGCCGAAGACCTCGAATTCGCTGCCTGGATGACGGAGTCGCTACTGGGACAGATGGACGATTTTAGCCGGGGCTCCAACGATGTGCTGGCTGAGCCTCTGCGCGTGACCTACTCCGTGGGCTACGGCACCAACGGCCCCGACACTATGACTTCCACGGTTGGGCGGGAGATCGCCTTCTCGGTAAGCCATGCCGTGCATCACTTTGCCATCGTCCGGCTGATCGCTGAGACCTTTGGCACCAAGCTGCCTGCCGACTTCGGCGTGGCCCCTTCCACACTCAATCACCTTGCCTTGGATGGCGTTCTGGCGTCACAGTAGCCCTTGTGTACTTTATCCCTACTGGTGCAAGAGGATCAGCCCGGCTACCTGCTGGGGATGAACCGCGATGAACAGCTTTCGCGCCCTGTCGCTCTAGCGCCAAAAATCACAGAAATTGATGGCGTCCGCTGCGTTTATCCGCGCGAAGCCAGCGGCGGAACCTGGATTGCCGCCAATGCTGCTGGAATCACCTTCGCGCTGCTGAATCGTAACCTGACCCACTCCAAGCCCCGGCGATCATCCACCGCGAGCCCCAAGCCCACCAGTCGAGGTCAAGTCATTCCTCAACTGCTGCCCTGTTTGACCGACCGCGCTGCCAGTCTTTGCCTTAGGCAGATGGATCTCTCGCGTACTCCAGCCTTCCGTCTGATTGGCGTTTTCCCGGGTGAACGCCTGGTCCGCGAGTGGAACTGGGACGGAGCGGCCTTGGTGTCACTGAAACTGCCGTGGAAAAACCGCCACTGGTTCTCGTCCTCGCTGGGCGACGACCGCGCGCAAGCGCAACGAGCCGAGATCGTCAAATCAGCCTTGGTAGGCCATACTAGCAATTCGCGAGCTGCGCTCGGCGCTGCTTGGCTCCGCCGCCTGCATCGCGCCCACGGGGCTGCTCCGGCAACGGAACCCGGCCCGTTCAGCATCTGTGTCCATCGCCCTGAAGTGGGAACCATCAGCTACAACGAAATCCGCTGCCAGCCGGATCAGATTCGGTGCTACTACCTACCCGGCCCGCCCTGCTGCCCCTCGGGCACGCCTTCCGTAAGCCGTCTTTCGCGCCCCGCAGTGTAGCACGCATCTGATAGCAGCATAAGCACTTAATGGCTAAATCGTGCGATTGACCCGCCGTGCGATTGCTATACTATGGGCAGTTCGCATTCCATTGTCAGGACGGTCTTTTTATGACTTTCAAGCCTTATTTTGCCGCTTTCCTAGCTGTTTTGCTCTCCTCCGTTGCTCTCGCGGATACCATCACCCTGAAAAATGGAGACCATCTCACCGGCACCGTCGTTAGTTCCGACGGCAAAGAGATCGTGTTCAAGACCGACTACGCTGGTGAGGTCAAGGTCCAAATCTCCGCCATCCAGAGCATGACCAGCGACAAGACGCTGTACGTAGTAGGCGCGGACAAGAAGACCGTTAGCGGCACCGCAACTCTGCAGGTCACCGACGTGGTCGTCGCTACCAAGACCACTGGCTCGGTTACTCTCCCGGTCGCCAACGTTGCCGCCATCCGCGATGAAGCAGCCGAAGCTGCTTACGAAGCCAGCCTGCACCCTAGTTGGAAGAAGAATTGGGCGGGTGGCGTGAACGTCGGCTTCTCGCTGGCGCGGGGTAATAGCCAGACCACCAACCTGAACCTCGCCTTCAACGACGCGCGGGTTACGCTACACGATCAGACGACGCTTTACGCGACTTCCATCTACTCCACCAACGACGCGACTGGAGCTACGCCTTCGACGATTGCCAATGCGATTCTGGGTGGCGCGCGCTACGATCACAACCTGAACGAGCGCATATTCGCATACGGCAGTGGCGACTTTCAGCACGACGCGCTACAAAACCTCGACCTGCGCTCCATCCTCGGCGGGGGCCTCGGCGTGCATGCCGTCAAGACTAAGACCACCACGCTCGACTTGCTTGGCGGCATCAACTACACGCGCGAGCACTACAGCATTCCCGCAACGACAACGACTGCCGCTTCTAGCATAACTAACAGCTTCCCTGCTGCCACCATTGGCGACAACTGGACGCACAAACTCGGCGCCTCCACTGTGCTCACGCAAGACTTCTTCTTCTATCCTGATTTCTCCGACGGCAGCTATCGCGGCACCTTCGACTTCGGCTCGGTCACCAAGATCAACAAGTGGCTGGGCTGGCAGATGGGCTTCAGCGAACGCTACTCCAGCGCACCGCCAGTCGGCGTCAAGAAGAACGACGTGATCTTTACTACCGGCCTGAACTTCGCGTTTAAGCACTAGAAAGCATACGGACGGGCGGCCCATTCAAGCCCGGGTTGGCTTGAGTGGGGCTGCTCGGCAGCGACGGTTTGTGCCGGGCCATGAACTTGGAGACGGACTAACGAGGCCCTTATCTCGAGCAGCCCTTTACAAATCGGTAGTGGCTCATTTGAGCCACTACCAACGACCCATCCAGTCCGTTATTTGCCGATTTTGTTCATCATGACGACAGCAGCGGCTTTTTGCTTTCCGCATTCTGGACACTTGAACTGGAGACCACCGGTTTCGCCGGTCACATCCACGGTCCAACTATGTTTGCAGAACCTGCAAGATACAGTTCGTATGTCCTTCTTCTTCCCCAAAGTGTTGCCCATGTAGTCCTCCCTTTTGTTTTTCAGAGGCGCCAACCAGATCGAACGCAGCGCCAACGATCTCAGTTAAATTTCCACTTTCCGTTTCACGTAATTCAATTTGATTCGGAGTCGAATCGATTCCGCCGGACTGAGGCCTTGGATGCAGCCGCTTCTCCGGCTCCAAGGGGTTGTTTTCCGCCCCAGTATACACGCACCCCGGCATGAATAGACTGAATTGGACCAGACCCAACGTCCACAATCTCGCATCCGACATCGCCTCCCCTTCATCCAACCCTCGTATATCCTTTCACTAAGGGTTTGCGCCGAATTGCCACTGGAATCTGAGGACGCTGATGAACTTGCTCTACTCCTACTTACGCCGCTACTGGCAACTGGTTGTTGTAGCGCTGGTGCTGGCTGCCATCAATCAGATTTTTTCTCTGCTCGATCCCTGGATATTCCGCCACATCGTGGACGACTACGCGACTCACCCCATGGGGAAGACTGCGGCTGAGTTTGTGCGCGGCGTAGGACTGCTGCTGGCAGCCGCAGTGAGCGTCGCTTTCATCTCGCGCGTCGCCAAGAACTTCCAGGACTACTTCGTCAACGTCATCACCCAGCGCGTCGGCGCCCAGATGTATTCGGACGGCATCCGCCATTCGCTCGAATTGCCGTATTCCGTTTTTGAAGATCAGCGCAGCGGCGAAACGTTGGGCAAGATACAGAAGGTGCGAACCGACGTAGAGAAGTTCATCAATGCTGGCATCAGCGTGTTGTTCACATCACTGGTCGGCATCATCTTCGTCATCATTTACTCGTTCAGCGTCCATTGGGCCATCGTTCCGGCTTTTGCGCTCACCGTACCGCTGCTGGGCTGGATCAGTTCCATCCTCAGCCGCCGCATCAAGACGATGCAGAAAGAAATCGTCAGCGAAACCACCGCGCTCGCTGGATCAACCACCGAATCGCTGCGCAACATTGAATTGGTAAAGAGCCTCGGCCTGGCGCATCAGGAGATCAGCCGCCTCAACTCCACCACCGGCAAGATTCTTAAGCTGGAGCTGAAAAAAGTACGCTATCTGCGCAGCCTCAGCTTTATTCAGGGTACGTCGGTTAATTTTCTGCGCACTTCGCTTCTGTTCCTGATGCTGTTTCTCATCTTCAAGCAGCAGATCTCCGTCGGCCAGTTTATTTCGCTGATGTTTTATTCATTCTTCATTTTCACTCCGCTGCAGGAACTCGGGAACATCATCAACACCTATCGCGAGACGGAAGTCTCACTGGGCAACTTCCAGAAGATTCTCGACACGCCCCGAGACCCCAAACCCGCCAATCCCGTGGCCGTGGATCACCTGATGACCTTGCAGTTCGAGGATGTGGTGTTCACGCATCCCACAGCGAAACGGCCCGCACTCTGCAGCATCAACTTCAGCGCCGCTCGCGGAGACACGATCGCTTTTGTTGGACCTTCGGGCTCGGGCAAGACGACGCTGGTGAAGCTGCTGGTCGGGCTGTATCCGCCGCAAAGCGGGCACATCCTTTACAACAATGTAGATAGTTCGCGTATTGATCTCGACACCTTCCGCGAGAGCATCGGATTCGTAACGCAGGATGCGCAGCTTTTCTCCGGATCGCTGCGTGAGAACCTGCAGTTCGTTAAGCCGGGCGCCACGGATGCTGAGTGCATGGACGTGATGCGCAAAGCTGCGGTGGATTCCCTGCTCACGCGGGCGAGCAACGGGCTTGACACGGTGATCGGAGAGGGCGGCATGAAGCTTTCCGGCGGAGAAAAGCAGCGCCTTTCCATTGCCCGCGCGCTTCTGCGCAAGCCACAATTGCTGGTGTTCGACGAGGCGACTTCCTCGCTTGATTCGCTCACGGAAGAAGAGGTCAGCCGGACGATTCGCGACATCGCGCGTGCGCAGGAAGGCATCACAATACTGATCGCGCACCGCCTTTCGACGATCATGCACGCCGACCGAATTCTAGTATTGGAACGTGGCAAGATCGCCGAACAAGGCACCCACGACGACCTGCTTTCACATAAGGGCCTGTACTACGCCATGTGGCGTCAGCAGGTGGGCGAGGGGCAAGCGGTGGAGGCGTAGCGTCCACAAGAAACGGACTAAGTAACGCATGGTAAGTTCAGTCGAGTGAAATAGGGAGAGGTAGCAAGGGGGTGACAGATGAACGTTGCGGTTGTGCTGGCATTCCATGCTGGTTTAGCCCTAGGTCTGACCAAAATTGGCTTGCAGGTGATAAAGCGGGGTTCGTTGCGAGCGGCCTTGCTTGGAGACATGGAGGATCGACCCATGAGCAGCAGGGTTGGGCAAAGCGCAATGTATTTTGTGGGCGCTTTGTTCATCGTTCTCGAACTAACGAGCATTGGAGTTCGATGGCTCGGACAAATTGGCAGTGTATCAACTTGGTTGAAAGATGACTGGGTGCTGTTGCTAACTGGAGGATCGTTCGCAGTCATCGGCTCGGTCGGCGTACTAATGCCCAAAGTCACTGTGAGCATCTTCGGCTCTAAGAGCTTTCCAAACGAATCCTGGAGTCGCAGCTTAAAGGGAATGATGGCAGCGATGTACCTGTCGATGGGAGCCATCGGGTTCGGCGTGGTTATGCTGACTGTGAGGGCAGGCGCGACCGTCGAAAAGTACAAGTAGCGCCGGGTGCGCGCGTCTCGTTGGATTCAAGACGTGGGGAAACCGTTGGCCTTACGCCTTGCCCCGGATCTTCGCCGCCCACCAGCGCGTGCCTACCAGTAGAAACCGCCAGTCGGATAAAAACTCTGGGGGTTTGCCTTCAAACGCGTGGCCGACGAACTGAAATAGCCAGCCGACTACAAACAGCGCGAGAGCTATCCAGCCGAGCTGCGCGGCGATAAGCGGCGCGGAGATCAACGCTAAAACGAGCGCCGCCACGCCCACAAACAGCGATAGCACAATCATCGGAATCCCAATGGTGTGGCAGAATCGGTTCACTGGATTCTGATGACTTGTAGCGTACTGCGCAATCCATTCGTCCCAAGTGCGATTGCCAAGCATAGAAGCCTCCTTGATTGCAGAAGAGTGTACTCCCTAGGTATGAGCTTGCGCATCACGAAAATGGCGGGCCGCCGCCTCGCCGAAAGTGCGACTTGAATGTAAAATCTCGCGGAGGAAAGTATGGTGGCCAGAGACGGACTTGAACCGCCGACGCCGGCCTTTTCAGAGCTTATATTGCTAGTGTTTCTAACAACTTACAAGGTCGCGCGAGACTGCCAAGTACTTGCAAGGCCCCTAAGAAATGCTCATTGCGGACTGCAGGTGCGGACTAGCTTTTTCGTTTGCATGCAAAAGCTGGCTACTTTGAGACACCGAGGCCCACCGGCACCTTTTGCGTCGTCGCGAGCGTCCTCCTTGCGATTCCTATTCCAGAATCAGAACAAATGTCGGTCACAATATGTGCAGCTTTCGCGGCATGACGACTGCGGGAGCTTCTTCTCTTCTGTGGTAATCTGCATCGCGCCCGCCATGCTCTCCCCCTGAGTTTTAAAGGCCCTGGGCATGGATTCGAACCACGAACTTGACAGGATTTTGTACCTGCATAACTTACTGATTATAAGAAGCTATCAACATCGCCAAAAGCACCAAAAACAATGCAGTGGTACAAAATTGGTACAAAACTAAGTTAGCGTTAGCCGCAAACGATTTGAAAGGCTATTCTGCGCCGGCTCAGCCGCAGTCCGTCGCGAAGGTCAAAGTTTGCCAAAGGTATATTTGACTTTGACGATCGTATTGAGAAAAGTCCCCTTTGAATCCGACCTCTTGAAGTCCTCGAATACCCACTCTTCGACTTCATAGTAGACGTAGGTCTCGCCGGATTTCGCGAACCGCACGTGCAGTTCTCGCGTCGTGGCATCGTATCCTATCGCCTCGACATTGCTCGAATCGACGGAGATCATCTCTGGCATTCTTAACCCTCCGGGTCCTCTTCAGCGGGCTCCTGAATGACAGCAGAAGTCGACTGAGCGCGCCAATTTGCAAGCGCTTGTGTATAGAGTACCCCCGATGGACGCTGCGCGCTCTGCCAAGTCTCGGGAAGCCTGGGATCGTCGCCAATGGGTTTCTTCAGAGCCTTGCGCACACGGACGCGCGATGGAATGGCCATCGCTTCCCCAAGGAACAGTCCTTCGCCCGTGCGAAGGGAAGGCAGGAGGTCCGCCAACCCTCCAAGATCATCCGGCAATGCGGCCGCCACTTTTGCACGATCGGCGGTGTTTGTGAGACGTAGTGCGATCATCGATCCACATTGGCTCAAGACCGAACTATCAATCTCGGACGGTCGCTGGGTTACTAGGGTGAGCCCCACTCCATATTTTCTCCCTTCCTTTGCGATTGTTGAAAGCGTACGGTGAGCTGGCGTATTCCCGCCTTCGGGAAGAAAGCGATGAGCTTCGTCTATGACGATGAGAAGAGGCTGTTGACGACCCCCGACAGGAAGATCCTGAGCCCAGAAAAGAGTGTCGTAAACGATCCGTAGCATCGTACCGACAATTGTCGACAATATCTCGGATGGGAGCCCAGATACATCGAAGATCGTAATTTGGCGTTCGTCTCCAACCCACTCACGAACTAGATTGTCGAGATCGGACGTTATCCGGCCGTCGAGATCCGGTTCGTAACCTCCTCCGGGACTGAAGAGGAAAGCGAAGCGGCCGTCACGCAATCGGCTCCTCATGAGGTCCAAGTGCCGCTCGATATTTCTCTTGCGCTGGTTTTTATATGGAGCCTGGTTATAAGGACTTGCCACGGGGTACCGGTCCGGCGTCAGGGTCGCGGGATTGCCAGTCAGATCACGTGGGCAAGCATCCTGCTCCCTCTGACCGGTGCCGGTCGTAGTGAAGGTCTTACGTTCGAGTTGATCCAGTTCATACCAGAGCCGCTTGATACTGAATGGCACGGGCATATCTGCCGTCAAAGTTTCAATCGGCGGCGGAGTTCGCAAATTCACGGCGGACGCGGATTTAAGATCGAGAACCTGTTCCCTGATTGCAGCTTCGTGATTTGGCTGTAAGCCCCCTAGCGTCATCAACTGCAGCTCGTCAAACGGGAGCGCCCAGAATGGAACGCGCAGAGGTCGCTCGCCTATCGCCTCGTTAGGTCTTATGCGGAATACACGTGCCTTGTCACCGAGAGCGCTGGCATATTCTCCATGCGGATCGATCACGATAACACGAGCGGAAGGAAACTCGCTGCTGGCGATCGTTTCGAGAAGAACGGTTACAAGATTCGATTTTCCTGACCCCGTCGATCCGACAATGGAACAATGCCGACTGACAAGCCCACCGACATTGAGGTCCGCGGAAATTCCGGACGCTGCAGCAATTGTGCCGACCGGCACGGTTCCTCTCTTGTTTCGAGTGCACCCGTAGATAACCTGGAGATCATCGTTTGTCACGATATGAACTTCGTCGCCAACGGTCGGATACTGCCCAACTCCCCGCTCAAATTGAGAGCCGATAGATTCGCCGAAAAGCGTGACAGTCATCCATCGATATCCCGCGAGACGTTCAGTGGTCGGAGTTTCAAGAGCGCTTCCCCGATCCTGTTCCAAGGCGTTGGGAGGGGCCGCATCGGCGCCTACTTGGGTGCATACGGCATAAAGATGGGTATAGCCCAGCGGGATACGAAAGAAGGCTCCAATCTGACCGACGCGGTAAGACTCACCCTGAATCATGACAAGAGTTGTCGGCATGTCTTCCCGCAGGCGGACGCGGACGACACCCCCGGTAACGGAAGCGACCTGACCGATAAATGTTGGATCGGATAGGGTCAACTGTCTCTCCTCAACGCTGGCCCATGGAGCGCAAAAACTCGCAGAATTTTACGAAATCACCAAGCCGCAATTGCCCTGTCTTCGGCTGAGGGGTTTCATCTGTTTTTGGAGTTGGTTCAAATACGACATCCACGAACGGCGCGGGCTCGTCGAGGCTCCACTCGGCCCGTCGGCCCCCTATAATGCCGGCATTCGGGCCGACGACGATAAGGTTTTTCTGCCTCAGCGCGCGTTTGAACAGGTCGTGTTCCTCGGCAACGTCACTAAACTGCAGAGCATAAACATGCGTTCGCGGCCTGTTCTCGATCACTGAGAAAATCACGCTGTTGATGTGCTCATCCCCAAAGCTAAATCCGCTGGTGACGAGAAGCGCGTCGTCTTGATCCAGAAATCTGGTGAGCCGGTCGATAAATGCAGCATAAGGCTGCCGGCGGGATTCATCGTATTTGTGAAACGACGGGAGGATCATTTCGCCGGAAGCATCCGGCTCGCCGCGTACGATTCGTTCCCGCCCATCTTCGTTTTCACGGCGCCATGTCACCGATCCGTGCATCTTCCACAGGCGGACCCAATTCAAGCCAGGAGCTACTTCCGGCCTCCGCAGGCTTTCGGCCAGAAAGAACGGCCGATGACTGCCAACAAAACCATCGAACAACGGTATTCGCTCGGCTTCGAAGGCCATCTCGATAAGCACGTCGTAATTGAGAGTGAATACCTCGACGGGTTGAAGTCTGGACGTCTTAGCCAACCAGCGCGCCATCGAGCGATGTGGCGTTTCTTCGGGAATCTCCTTTAGGGCGGGAGTTGCAATCTGTGCTATTGTGCGCCGCACAGTCTCTTCGAACTTGCCGATTCCCGTTCGGTCAAGTCCCAGAAGCTTGTCATGTTCGCCGATCGCCGCGAGCATCATTCGGAGTCGCGATAGGATGTCTTCAATATTTCCGGGTTTTCCATCGCGGCCACATTGTGACTGGACGTTGGTCCATGCCTCCGCGTAATCCTTGCCAAGCTTCAGCACTTCCGCAGCGCAAAGCTCGGTTAGGCCCGCTACTGCCGGTATCAGCGGTTTTCCCGGTCCGCCACCCTCCGCGACAACGGCCTTTACGCAGCATGACGTACCAGCACCGAAGAGAAACGCTATGGGCTTGTCGTGCCGCGCCAAATGGTCCCGCAAATCGGCGATAGTCTTACGAGCGTCGTGAGAAGCCATCGTCAGGCCTCCCTTTTGAAATGGATAGGGAGTTTCCGGATGGCATCGAGAAGAACGCGAGTGCGGCTGCTGTCGTCTTCGTTGTCTAAAAGAATCATGGACATGTCACTCACCAAATTGCCGTGCAGCAGTGATCACCTTCGGCGCTCCCTGCACTTCGACGCCAGGAGTATCGTCAGAAGACTTCGCGGCTAACGCTGGAACTCTCCAGCTAACCCGCACATTTATAAATGTTTATCGAAAATCGCGAATGCGCTAAGTTTATCGAACTTTTGAACGTGTCGCCAGTGCCAGGGAAAGAGTACTTCGACGCTCCGGGTTCCCATAATGGCGGGATTTGCGCTGGCGGAAGATTCCCGGAAGAAATAACGACTATAATCGCCCTCAGTAGCTTTTGGGGGCCTGCTAAGCTTAGCCTTCCTGTCGGGGCCTTCGCATGAAAGACACCATCGCAAAATCTGATTGGCTTACGGCTCAGCAATGCTCCGCGATGGCGTGGAACGGACTACGCGCCGTTTCCGCAGCTCCGAGCGAAGCCGGGCTGTTCCGCATGCAGCAGGGACAGGAAGTGGGGGAGCTTGCCCGCAAGCTGTTCCCCGAAGGTGTTCTCATCTCAAGGACCGAGGCGAAAACACCGGCCCAGACAACCCAAGACTATATTGCGGACAGCGCCAAACAGACCTTCTTTGAGGCGACGGCCGTTGCCGCTCCGTTTGTGGCCAAGGCAGACATTCTCCGGCGCCTGAACGGGGCGTGGCATGTCATGGAAGTGAAATCCAGCTTCTCGGACACGGACAGGATCAATGAACTGGCCGATGATCTTGCCTACACCGTCATGGTCTTCAAGCGAGCCGGCTTTCCCGTGGCCCAAGCCTCCCTGGTCCTTCTATCGCGGGAATATCGCTTCGGGGACGGGCCAGACCGGCTATTTGATGTCGTCGATCAGACCGGCGACGTACTTGCGCGCGTTGCGGAGTTTGAAGGCGTCGCCGACTCTCTTGCCAAAGCCCTTTTACACGACACACCACCAGCACCGGCGCTAGTGTCAGCCTGCCGTGACTGCTCTTTTTTCGAGGGCAACTGCCTCGGAGTGGGAATTGCTCATACCGTCCTAGAACTCCCTGGCCTGCATCATAAAAAGCTGAAGCGCTTGTCAGGCGAGGGCATCATCAACTTGTCTCTCGTCCCGGACGACTTGAACCTCAGCGACCGCCAAGAGCGGGCCAAAAACGCCGCACTATCCGGTAAAACGGTTGTCGGTGTCGGTCTCAGCACGGCCCTAAAAGCGATTGCCTGGCCATGCCACTATTTGGATTTCGAGACGGTTGCGGCAGTGCTTCCGCTCTACCACGGGCACGCTTGCCATCAGCAGGTGCTCACGCAATTTAGTATCCACCACCGCGACGGCGTCGGAGCCGAAGCGCGCCACAGCGAATATCTGGCGGATGCCGCGAAGGGCTGCGAAAGAGAACTCGCCGAGGCGTTGATTGCGGCGTTGGGGGAACACGGATCAATCATCGTCTACAGCAGCTTCGAGCAGACCCGCATCAAGGCACTCCGCGCGGCATTCTCCGACCTAGCCGGGCCGTTACAGGCGATCCTCGGCCGCCTCGTGGACCTCCACCCGTTTATCGCCGATTACGTTTATCACCCCGACTTCAAAGGGAGCTTTTCGATCAAGAAAGTCCTTCCCGCTTTAGTGCCGGACCTGTCCTATGAAGAGCTTGCAGTCGGTGTCGGCGATACCGCAATCACCCGTTTCGCGCGCATGGCCCGTGGAGAAATCACTGGCCACGACATCGAAGCGACCCGGCAGCAGCTTTTGGAGTATTGCAAGCTGGATACTTTCGCGATGGTTCGCTTGCACGAAACTCTGACGACAATGGCCCATCGATACGCGACTATGTGTTGACTGGGCTCAAATGATGTAAAAGTATGTTCAACATTTTGCCATCACGTCATCCAGATTCCGGGCCTGAACGAACTGGGCCGGGCTCTCGCCTACTGCCAGAGCCTTGAAATGCGCCTTGCCGCACTCGATTTTCGCGCCTTCTTTGTCGCGCAGGTCGTCAGTGAACAGGCTGCTCTTGGTTTCGACCACGAAGTACAGGCGCTCCATGCCGTCCTCTTCGATAAGCACCGCCCAATCCGGGTTATAGCTGCCAAGAGGCGTCGGCACCTTGAACCATCCGGCAGCTTGGCGTAAACCTTCACTGCCTCGTTCTTTTCGAGCTGTTCAGCGAAGGTGCGTTCCGCGCCCGCCGAGTCATAGACCACCTGCTCATAAACGGACTTCGTTGCCGCCAGCATGTTCTTGAGGTATCCCGTCAGCTCTTCCTGCTCGAACAGTTCTTGCGCGTAGTAAACCTCGTCGCCGAGCCGCAGGTAGCGGATGCCGTCCACGAGGGCGAGCCGCTTTGTCCGGGTGATCACCTCGGTGGCGATTTCGATGAACTGCTGGGGATTACGCTTGAAGTCGTCAAGCCGCTGACTCCCGGTAAGGATGCGCGCCAGGCTCCGGCGCGTCAGTTAGGTCTTGTCCTGAAGGTCGGTCAAGACATCCGGCAATTCGATATCGCTCTCCTCAATTACAATCGGCGCAGCCGATGCAGTTTCTTCCGCCCTTACGCCGCCGCGCCCGATGGCGAGGTCGGCCTTGCGGATCTGGACGCGCGTTTTTGTCACCGGCGGCCCCTTGCGGATGGCCTCGGCGCAATCCGTGACCAGCTTTTCGTTATCGAACTGTACGCGATAGGTAGTCTTGTGCTTGATGCGGTCCCAGAGCGCTTGGAATTCAAGGCTGTGCAGAATCGCCTTTCGCGTCGGGATCGGACGGCGCTCGTCAGCGTTTTTGATATCCAGCTTCCCTGCCAGCTTGCGCCGCATGGCGAATTCGCTAAAATTGGGCTTCTGCGGGTCCTTCGGTGTCGATTTTCCTCGACAAGTCCTCGACAGGCAAAAACGGCCTGAAATAAGCCAGTAAGATCAAGCCGATGTATTGCCCCCCTCTCCTTTGCAGGAGGAACGTATCCGCCGAAGACACCAGTGCACATCTTGGGCGGATTGTTAACATTTGAGAGCGATTGGAGTCCTCCTTTGGGCGTGCCACTAACTGAAGCGCTCGCAAAGGGCGAAACCAATAGCCGCCTCGATCTTGGGTGCGTTGCCGCTCACGGCACTTTCGTATGCGATGCCGACGACTGCTACGCAATTTCGCCGCAGGGCAAACCCGCAACAGCCTTCTTGTTCGAGTTGATCGCGAGACTCCAGAACACGGCAACCGTTCCTATGATCAATATCCGTGACTATGCGAAGTGGCTCGCTACCTGAACACGGGACGGAACTGAAGCGCTTCCAGGCTCAATGGCGTGACAGCAGTCTGCCGGATCGGTGCTTCCCTCAACTCGACCGCTCGTGGCCAATTGAGTGCCACCCTCACGTCACATGACAAGTCCGGTTCGGTAGTCCGGTGGCGCCGAAGTCCGAGATCATTCCAGCGATGAGCTATTGCCGTCATTTGCCAATTCTCCTTCTCTTCCCTTCCCACTCAAGCACCGCGAGGGGGAAACAAGCCTGCGCCCGGCGGCGCGGCGGTCCTCTGCTTCGCCGATTGGCGCCCTGCGGGTCTCGGTTCCTCCAGCGAAAAGCGCGCTGGCCCCTCCAAGAAAGCGTACCTTGGCACTTGGGAGCCGGCTTCCCCTCGCGCCCTTGCGGGAGAGTGCCTTGAGTGGGAAGGGCAGAAAAGGAGAAACACCATGTATTCCAACAAAGTTCAGCTCATCGGCTTCCTCGGCAAGGATGCCGCCACCCGCACTACCAAGAACGGCCGCGAATATGTTGTTCTGTCGCTGGCCACCCAGTCTTCCTGGAAGCAGGAGGACGGCAAGTACGAGAAGCGCACCGAATGGCATCGTTGCGTCGCCTGGACGAATCTGTCCAAGTTTGCCAAGTCTCTGAAGAAGGGCGCGCATCTGCACCTGGAGGGCGAACTCCGGTATCGCGAAGTGCCCGACAAGAACCAGCCGGAGGTGATGCACTCGCTGGCCGAGATTCACCTGGCGAGCATCCTCAAGCTCGATCGCGCGGCCAAGCGCGACCCCGAGACTGACCCGGTTCCCGGCCCACAAGAGCGTCTCTACGATGCCGAAGCGGCGTAGCCCCCGACGCACCAAGATAAGAGAGCGGCGACCTAATCGGTCGCCGCTTTTACTGTGTGCTTACCAGATGAAACTCTTGGTCTATCGCGACCTCTTTGGTCCTTCGCGTTCAGCGGCTCGCCACTTGTCAAAATCCTTGGCGAAAACTCGTTCTGCCCACGCGGTTGAAAGATCGGGCAGAGCACGATGCTACTCGGTGGTGGCGCGGTTATCAACGGAGTTTCTTGTTTTGTTTTCCCGCTTTCCGGTTTTGGGAGTCTTGATACAGAACAACGTCCGTCGAATGTTCCCAATCCAGAAAGCCGGGCTTTAATATGCGAGAGTGTCATGACCGAAGTCTTGACTCTGTTTGCAGACGCGATCGCTTGCACGGGACTCGACTACTCCCCCGAAGCTCCAGTGAACCAGGTATCGAATTTGCGGTACGCGGCCCGCAGGAACCCCCGAGCCGGTCCGATCCAAACACCTGTTTTTCACTTTGGCGAAGCACAGGTGCTCACTTGCCTGTGCCGGCAATTTGCGTTAGCTGGGGACTCCCTCCTCCGCTGTCGTAAACTGCAACGTTACTAGTATGTACACCCGTAGACTTAGGGCTGAAAGTAACGCTAATAGTGCATGTGCCCCGCCCAGACACACGGTTGCCACAGTTGTTCGTCTGAGAAAAATAGCCTGCACTGGAACCGAAAAAGCTCACGTGTACACCGGTTAAGTCCGAGGTGCCCTTATTGGTTAAGGTCAGAACCTGGGGCGCGCTCGTCGTCCCCACTGTCACGCTACCGAACTCCAAGCTCGTCGGAGTAAAAGCAACAAGTGTGCCCGTGCCTGTTAGAGAGATGCTTTGGGGGCTCTGCGGTGCGTTATCAGCTATCGTGACAGCGCCTGTTCGTACACCTTTGGCCGTAGGCTTAAATGCGACGGCGAAAGTACATGTCACCTGCGGCTGTAGCGTCCCGTTACAGTTATTCCGGAGAAGAAAATCTCCAGTAACGCTCACTGATATTATCGTGAGGGGAAGGTCGCCGATGTTGGTGAGGGTCACCCGCTGCGTCGGGCTGACCGACTCAACGGGCTGGGTAGGAAAGACGATAGCACTTGCGGACAGACTTACTCCAGGACCATCGCCAACCCCAGCGAGGTTCACCAAGAGCGGGCTACCAGGCCCTTCAAAGGCCACATTCAAGAGGGCCGTGCGCGTATTGGTCTCCGTGGGAGTGAAAATGACGTTTATCGCGCAGCTGGCATTGCTGGACAGTATTGCACCGCAAGTGTTGGTCTGGGAGAAGTCAGTCCCATCTGCTCCAGTAAACGTAAAACTGTTCAGATTTATCGGGCTTACGGTGAGATTGCTTAAGGTTAGAGTCTGCGGAGCGCTGCTGGTACCAAACGGCTGTGTTGCGAAGCTCAGTGCTGTCGGTGCGACTGCGACTGAAGCCTGAATTACTGGCAACATCGTACTACTCCCGGTGGTGACCGCGAGATCAATCCGGCCATCCTCGTTGAAGTCGCCAGCCGCCACCGCAAGAAGGCTGAACTGGGAGACGGTGGTATCAGAATGTGCTTCAAACGTCCCGTCACCGTTGCCGAGCAAGACCGATACGACACCAGAACCGCCGCTGGAGTTAATCAGATCAATCTTCCCGTCACCGTTGACGTCCTGGGCAATTAGTCCGAGGGGACTGGATGACGTAGTGTACTCAACAGGGCTTTGAAACGTGCCATCGCCCCTGCCCAGAAATACCGCCAGCGTACTACTCGTGCCAGTCGGCTGCTCAGCTGAAACCAAGTCCAAGATCCCATCTCCGTTCATGTCAGCCGATATCAATGCATTCGGGAAAGCCTCTCCTAACATGGCTGAGGGTGGTCCAAAGGTGCCGTCACCGCGCCCTAAGAGCACACTAATGTCCTGGCCACCAAGTACTGCAAGATCGAGGAAACCGTCCCCATTGAAATCCCCAAGAGCGAGTGGCCCTGACGGCGAGATGGCCGCGTAATTCTGGTAGGCCTCAAATGTACCATCCCCGTTGCCGATCAAAATCGAGACGGCGCTGTCCCCAACGGCGGTCGTTGCCAGATCGAGCGCGCCATCTCCGTTAAAATCTCCGATCTCTAATGCGGCCGGCTCTTGCCCCGTGGCAAATGTTTGGGGTGTCTCAAAAGTCCCGTCGCCATTACCCAGAAAGACGTCTACAACATTGTCGCCCACATCGGCCACGGCCAAATCAATTCGACCGTCATTGTTGAAATCGCCCACTGCCAGAGCAATTGGCGTATTAACTTTCAACGAGGCCGCGACTGTGAAGGTACCATTGCCGTTCCCAAGGAAAATTGAGATGGTGTTCCCAGCATTCACATCTTCATTCGCCACCGCTATGTCCTCATGGCCGTCCCGATTGAAATCAGCGACAACAGCCCCCACCGGACTCGCACCAGTCACATACCCAGGGAGTGCGCCAAATGCAGTCGCGTTCGTCGGAACTGTCACGCTGAAGAGAGCAATATTCGATGAAGGCCCGTTCACGTTGGTGGCCCAAACTCTCGCACTTCCAGACGCTAATAAGTCTGAGGCGGGTATTGTCGCAGCAATCTGCTCTTTTGTTGCGAATTGCGTGGCAAGAACTTGACCATTCCAACTTGCCTTCACTCCGGGGGCAAACCCCGCTCCTGTTATCGTGATTGAGACCGCCGGACTTCCAGGCGTCGCTACACTTGGCATGATAGGTTGATTGATGAATGGCACCTGAGCTTGCGCCGCGGCGACAATGCAACAAAAGGATCCGATCAACAAGCGCCCAAAGGCCATGTATTCTCGCCCAGCCATAAGAATCCCTCCTGCGAACGTTTCGGCTGCGGGTCAGCCAAGTTTAGTACTTCTGCAGAAAAACGGCAGTAGAAGTAACGGATACCCCACCCGAACTTTGAATTGCGATGCCAATCTGTTTGGTCGTACACGCAGTTGCTGATATAGAGCCTTTACCCGCGTTCGTCGAGGAAACGCACACGAAATTGCCAGGCGCCACCGTTGCAGCGTCGATGCTCACGTTAGCCACTCCGGCAAATTGGACGCCTACTATTACTCCGCCGCCACCCGTAGCCGAGGCTGCCGCCACTCCAAGCGCATTCCCAGCGCTCGTTGCCGTGCACCTTTGAACTTGCAACGTCGTTCCACTCATGCACAGGAGGTCACCCGCACTTATTGAACCACTCGCGACCGCAAAGTATTGCAGCAAGGAACTCCCCGGCCCGGCGAGGGCTAGATTCTGGGCCGACGGGGGCGCCCCGATCGTCTGGGTATTAGTGCCCAAATCAGTTAGAGGCGCTTTGGCCGTGTTTGGATATGTAGGTGACGTAATTATGGTATGCGTACAATTCGCTCCCACATAGATGGCGTCGGCGAAACTAGTAAGCGAAGTGCTCGAAATCTGGTTGTCCAAGCAATTGATCGACGAGGTCCCGTCAACGAGAATACCGGTGCCGCTGTTCGGGGAACCAACTACTGAGGGCGTGGAGGCATCAGTCTGCTCGGCATGAACAAAAATGGCATCCGAGTTTTGGTCGAAAAGATGCAGTGCGACCGGAAAAAAATTGCACTGCGGGTAAAAAAAATAATTGTGTCCACCAGCTGGATTGCCATTATAGCCCTGAAGGTCGAAACAAGCACCACCGCCAGTTTCTGCACCCGCAAGATTGCCCCCTATAAACCAATTGCTCGCGCTTCCGCCTCCACTGAACAGGAATGGAGCCCGGACATTGACAGCTGTCGGATTAATAACAAAATTGTATTGGCTGAATGGTGGCGGCGTTGCGCCGGTACCGCCAGCGTCAAAAAAGACTCCTGTGCCGAGGGTAAAATCAGCAAATGCAAGATTATCAAGATAGGCGTGCGCCACGGTGAGGAGGTGGATTCCCCCCAACGCATTACCCGCACCGCTGTCATCCCGAAACCCGAGGTTGGAAATACGCGGGCCGCCATTTGCAGCGACGCCTCCGGATGATCCCACGGTGAGTGCGTAGGATTGATCGGCAACTACCAGTTCGCTGGTCGCCGCGGTATTACCGGGGTTACCTGGCCCGACAGCGCGCGAGCTCGAAGCCCCTGCACCGATCAGATAAAAAAAGGCTTGATTCTTAGCGATCAAGACACCTTGTCCCTGTATCCAATAACGACCGGGTGGAAAATATAGTTTGCAGCCGGTTGTCGCGGGTCCTGCGCAAGTTGTTGACGCTATTGCACTGTTAATGGCTGTGGTGTCGTCAGTCCCCCAGCTGACGGTAGCATTCGCAGCAGTATTCGGGATATTAACGCTGATTGTTACGTCAGAGGAATTATTTACACTGCTAATAGTTCCCAACACGACTGGAGCTCCATGCGGCACAGTCGTAGTAGCTGTGGCACTCGATCCAGTGAATGAAGAACCTGTATCGTCGGGCAAATTTGGCTGCTTGATGGTAAATGACGACACAGGATTTCCACCTGACAGGATTTGCCAAGTTCCGTTAAAGCTATTATTTGGGAATACGCTGGCGATCCGAACCCAGGTTCCTGTTCCATAGCTGCCTGAGGCCGCAACCGTGACTGTTGCAACACCCAACGACCGCGAGGCACCAATCACCGTTGTCGGCGCGGGCAGCACGACCGAGTCTATTTCACACGTATTAGCGAGCATCGGCGCTCCGTTGCTACAATGAGCCGCAGGATTTTGTAACACTTCCGTTCCGCTAGCAAGGCCTGCGGCTGAACCTGTTGAATCGAGCGAAACGTAGACTTGGTATTTCGACGCTCCTACCAAACTACCTGGACTCGCTATCGAAACGCAGTATTTTGCGGTGCTCTGTGGCAAAAAGACAAACCCCTCCAATGACGGTTTGCCCGAGGCCCCGGTGTTCGGAGCATAGGCGACTCGGTAGTACAACCCGAGCGCGCCTGCTGACGTATCAATCGCAGCGGTGCCCATGCAGCCCGATGTCATGGCCGCAATAGCTGGCACTAATGGAGCGGGAAAGGGGCTGCTATCGATCGAGATCGCCTTGTGCAGGTCACCCGAAACCCAATTCGCAGTTGCTGAGGTGATATGAGTATAGGGTGGTCCCGTACCTGACGTAGCCCCATCCGCAACAGTTTGCGTGTCGCCCAGCGCGCCGGCCGCCTTCACATCGAGCCAAGGGCTAGGACCAGTGACGAACAGATTCTGAGACGCTGTCGCATCTACTGGCGACGTGCTGCCGAGTGAGTTTGCGCCGTTCCAAACGGGAATAGTGCCCACGGTTCCATTTCCAGAGACCTGCGCTTGTGCGGGCGAGAGTGCTCCCGCCATAACTAAGGCAGCGGCGACCAATCCGCAGCGAGAGCTTGACGGTTTGCGGTGAGAATCTAGTTCAACACGAGATCTCATAGACTCCTCCGGATCGACTTCCCATAAGTGGCCGTAACTGGCAAATAAACAGCCGATTTAGCTAACAAGTAGACGTTATGTGTTGCGCTGCGCCTAAAAGCACAGACGAGATCAATATGCCTCATAAACCAACGACGGCAAACGCGCTGAATCCCTTGGAAGCGGATTTCGTTACCCCACGACACGTTCCGACTGGGGAGTTTCACAAGGCGACCCTTTTAGCAAGTGGAGCACCGGCGCACGCCGGGCGTCAATGGCCCCTTCGTGGTATGCGCCATGCAACATTGCCTTAGCCTGCTTATTCTCGCTCTGGACCTCTCTGTGGCACGCCAAAATTAACGCCGGTAATGGAATCAATGGGTTAGCGCTGGAGGAATCCTCTCAGCAGCTCGCATTTAGCGCGACAGTTCTGATGCCGCGTAGAGGCGAAAAGGCATCCACCGTCGCACCGGTTAAGCGCAGGAGCGTAAGCCAGAATTTCCGCAGGCTCAGCCAGTATTCTCTCGTCTTGACTGCCAGTCCACGCCGAGCTTCTCAACTTCAAGGCCCCGCAGGTCAGGCAACTCGCCGAGAGTCTTCAGCATGGCGAGCTGCCTATGAGAGATGATGGCGGGCGTTTCGAGGTCAAGTTCGGACGTGTGCTGGCGCATGTCGGACAGGATGATGAGGCGCTTGCGGGCACAGGCATCTTGCTCGAACAACTGGCTGGCAAGCAGCGGTGAGCCGATCCACAGCGCTACGAGTATTCCGCAGGCGCCTGGGTGTTGAAGGTGGATTGCCGGGGCAAATTGTATCTACAGGGACAAAAGTGGCAAGTCAGTCGAGCGTTGGCGGGAGACTGGGTGCAGGTCGTGCCGTTGGCCCAGCGGATGCGGTGTCTTATTATATTATACGACTCTCATGCGGAACTCGACCATCGTCGAACGCTGGCTCCCTGACTCACTCCCGCACCGATAAACTGTAAAGGATGTCTAAGGACGTTGATAAAGTATGTCCCCGGGGCTAGACAAACTTCGCGCTTGAGTTGGGCCAGCGCCGCCATCTATCCTTCTGTGCAGGGCAGCGGGATAGCGTCGCCGCGACCGAAGCGTAGCCCGATGGTGGAACATTCCGAGCAGTCCGCATCTCTTCGAGGTTCAACGAGACTTTGCTTTCCGTTTAGAAAGTGAAAATGCTCGTAGTAGATCGGCGCGCTTTCAGGGCGTAGGTTAAGGTAGTCAAGGAGAAAGTCGTTGACCGCGTGTGCCGCAGAAACTGCGTTCAGGCTGATTACGCTGGGATTCGCTTCATCCGTACCATATGCCTGTGACTTCCTTTCGTCGTCTGTCTTGGCTTCTTTCGCAAGAATGTTTGTGTCAATCAGTTGGTTGCACCACAAACAACCGTGACCAGGACGCACCGGACGATTTGCGCTCATGACATCGATCAGCGACCCCCCCGAACCGGATCTTATCTTGGAACCGAGTTGCACTCCCGGAATGAGGTATTGATGGACTAGCGCGTTGAATACCAGGCGAGCCCTCATTGAATCTGCCGCGAGAAAAAGGTAATCCACGCCGTGCAATACCTTCGTAACGGATTCTCGCGCGATGTCTCCGGTGATGAGCCGGACCTGAGCCGTCGGATTGGCGTCGAAGATCAACCGCCTCGCAACGGCGACTTTGGAGTTCTTGGCCGCTGCATCGGAGGCATGAGCGCCGACGATGCGTGACAGGTTTGATTCTTCCACAATATCGTCGTCAACCAGCGAGAAGTGTCCGACGCCTAGACGAGCCAGGTATTCAGTCACGATACTGCCAATTCCGCCGAGACCGAGAACGGCTACATGACATTCTGAAAGCTCCACTTGCCCTTCCTTGCCAAACATTCGTGTCTGACGCTCGAAAGCTGCAGAGACTTCACTGTGGTTCCGGCGCGGCGATGGAGTCAGGCGCTGGATTGTCTTGCCGATGACAGTGGCCTGATCGAGCCCAAGCCTCGTCCCATCAGCCAGCCAGAGGTCGGCTGCAATTGATCGACGGCCAAATACGAGCGCACCCACCGGAACGCCACGAGAGATCTGGAGTAATGCCGGATAGCCCCGTTCATGAGAATCGAGATCAATTTGGCTGAAGCCCACGCTGCGATCCGATGCATGATTATGGACAGCAAGATAGACCAGCTTCTCATCACGAGCCCGCGTGATCATCTTGTGAATAAATGTGGGACTCAAAGCCCGGTACCCAATTTTTCCTTCTACATAATCAGTGCCTTCTTCGGCGATATGCACTTCTCTGACATGTAGGACAAGCTGTGCATTTGAGTGAGACGTACCGGCGAGCAATACAGCGCCGTGCTCGTCTCCGTCTCCCGGAAAAAGATGGCTTATCAGCGTGTTGAAATGATCACGGGCAATTCGCAACCGACATTCTTTGGTCATGGCATTCTCTCAAGAAAGTCCAGAATTTTGAGGACCCTCGCAGTGGCTTTTTGCAGACCGTTTTGTGCCGCCCCACTTCTTCGCGATACCTGTATTGCCGGGCGTCCCTCGAAATTGTGACCTGGAGTTACGGGCGGTACAAATGCGACGCCATCGACACGGGCTGTGTTGGCTCCGATAAAGACGGGGTAAATGTCCGCGTAGGGGTATTGCGGAGGAATTTGAAACCCCATCCAGGTTGTCTCGGGCAAGTAACGCCGTCCGAGAGACAGCGGCTCCATGACCACATAAGCCCCGCCTTGTCCATCTTCACGGACATTAAGAGACGAAGAGTTGAACTGCTTCTTCAACTCTTCAATCGCGTTTGAGACCTCCACCTTCATTGGCTGGCCCCCTAAGAGTTGTCATCCGGTGCAATAGCGGTGAAGCGGAGATGCTCCCGCAAGTGAACGACATCGTTGTCTCCAACGACCCGGCTGGTTCCATTGGGAAGCTCTTCCTGCAAAATGAAGTTTTGCTGGATCAGCACCCCCTGCTCTATTGCGGCTGTCTTGATCTCGGCGCCGGTCGCCTTCAGGCCCTGAATTCTGACGTGTTTCTCGTTCACCAAGAGCGTCACTACATCCTCGTGGTGTTCGTGCGATTCAGTAGTCATCGAGATTCTCCTTGCTAAAATCGAAGTGAATTGCTAATCTGCAATTAACTATAGGACAACCTAAACAGGAAGTCAATTGCTTTTTAGCAATTTTGAAAGGATCGGATGTCGGAAGAAAATAAAGGGTTCGATGGGGATGCATTCTACCGCTCGCTTGAAACAGCGGTAACGACACGTGGCATGACGTGGAAACAGGTATCTCAGCTCACAGGCGTCAGCGCCTCGACGCTGACACGCATGGCTCAAGGCAGAAGGCCAGATGCCGCCAGCCTCGCGGCACTCTCCGCTTGGGCAGGCATCAACCCGTCTGACTTCGTGGATGCACCCTACAAAGCTGAACGAACTGAGTCCCTCACGCGAATCTCTGCGCTACTGCGAACCGATCCGAATCTGGATGTTGAATCGGCTGAAGCGGTAGAAGCAATCGTGAAGGCTGCTTACGAGCGCATGCGAAAGGATTGAAGAACACGGCCTCAACAACTTGGCCTAGCTTTTTAGGGTAAATATATACTTGACACACGTTCCAGCCGGGGCTGACAATGAAGGCCTATGGCTGAAACGACAACGCAGAGAACTCTCTTCCTGCAAGGGGCGTTGGTCTTGTTAGGCATCGCGGGTACCTATTTTCTCATGGGAACGATCGGTGCTGTGATCGCGCTCTTCGTTGGCTTGGTGCTTATCGCTGTGTGGTGGATGCAAACAGTGCGAGACGAGTCGGGGAACGAACCGTTTTGCCTTCTTGACGGCCCACTGAGTTCGGAGAAAGCGCCGCCTGAGCGTAAGAAGCCAAATCTTGTCTTGCACGGGCAGCAGACTCCGATAGCGTCCTGCGGAACCGATGGCGTGTGGCGGGAAGGAGGATGGCGTACGGTGTTTCTTCTCCACTTCAGCAACGATCTGCGCGATGGTAAAACGGGTATGCCAGCTTTAGGAGTTAGAGCACAAGTTTCTTGGACACATGAAAATGGCGTTTCCGGGCCACGCCTCTCGCCAGCGTGTTGGATGGATGAGCCACTTGGGGCGGTGGATATACCTGTTGGCGTAACCAAGCGACTGTTAATCGGTGCCCGCGATGCGGACAATATGTGGATGGGTTATGCCAATTCCACCACTGAAGTAGGAAAGCCTCCAACCACGAGGCTCTGTAATGACCTGCCGGATTCAGGAACCATGCACTTGTGCTTAATTGGAAACGGGGATGAAGTGCTGTATAAAAAAGACTTTAGCTGGGAGTGTGCTTTCGGCCCCCACCTTCCGAAAGCTGCAGAGATCACGCTCGGGACGTTTACCCAATGAAAACAGCGGAATACATCGAAGGCCCCAAGGCCAGGAACAATTTCGAGAAGGGAATGGCTGTGCTGTTCGCCACGCCGAAGTCTGTAGTGGTCAAGCAGCCCGCGAAGCCTTCACGCAAGAAGGCGAAGCCGGGCAAGGGTTAGGCTTGCGTTTGCCGCGCCCCTGCCGTTTATGCGTGGAGCGCGTCGCAATCCTTCCCGGTAAGCTGGGCGTAGGTCAGGCGTTTGCCATTGATCTGCGACATTGCCAACGCGAAGCGCTGACGGTCGTTCAAGCCTTTGCGATTGTTGTAGCGGAACATTTGCTCATCGAGGTAACGGAAGAGATGGAACGGTTCGACGCTCACGTAGGTTCCCGACAGGCCGCGCTTCAACAGGCTCCAGAAGTTCTCAAGGCCGTTCGTATGCACTCGCCCGTCCACGTACTTTTCAGCATGGTCAACGACCTGATGCGCGTAGTCCACCGCCAGCCCGTCGTAGGACGCCAGCGCGTCGCTGTAGAGCGCGGCTCCGGCTGCAACATGGCTCCGCACTTCGGATTGCAGAACGCCCCGCTTGCGGCTCGGCACGACCTTGGTGCGAATTTTGCCGCCGCGCTCAAGGATACCCATGACCGCAGTCTTATCCTTGCCGCCAGTGCCAGTGATGCGGCGCTTGCGTTCGCTGACGTGCATGTTGCGAGCCTTGCCGCCGATGAAGGTTTCGTCCACTTCGACTTCACCACCGTTGCCGCCCAGCTTGGAGCCGTAGAAGTCGTCCTGAATACCCAAGCGGAGCCGTTGAAGCATGAACCATGCCGACTTCTGAGTCACGCCCAGAGAGCGGGCAATCTCGCAGGAGCTAACCCCATTCTTGCAGTTCACCAGCATCCAGTATGCCGTCATCCACTTGTCAAGGCCCAGCGGAGAATCCTCAAAGATGGTGCCCACCTTCGCGGTAAACTGCTTGTTGCAGCCCCGGCAAAGCCAGAGGCGGCGCGTCTTGATGAAGTAGTTCCGTCCGTCGTTGCAGCGCGGGCAAGTGACTTTGCCGTTCGGCCAGCGGAGCTTGACTACATACTCAAGGGTGCGGTCAGCATCCGCGAAGTAAACGATGGCTTCTTGAAGTGTTTCCGGGTAGTTCATTCTTCAACTGTACGCCGTTTGTTCGCGTGTGTCAAGTATATATTTACCCTTTTTAGCTGCCAATGCCTACTCTCGGTAGCCTTGAGTCGGCGCTTGTCGATGATCTCGACAATCTCTGGGATGACCTTCTCAATCATCGCCTTCTCGAACTCCTTAAATTCTTGAGGATCAACTGACGTTAAGCCGTCGATGAGTTCGAACACGCTTTTGGTTTCCTTTTGATCCATTGTCTGCTCCCGTAAATACTAAACGCTGATGGCAAGCTGTGGGTAAAAAGCAATCGTCATTTTCTTTGGGTCGGCCGCAGGTTCTGATCCCAACGAGTGAACGCCGTGTTTTGCATCCCTGAAAGCCCGAGCGACCCTATCCCGTTGATACCCGCGCCTACTCTGCTCCGGTCAAATACCAAGGCATTCGTTCGATTGTGAAACAGCCAGAATGGCGTAATCTCCCTCAAACTGGCAGTTGCGTCAAGAACTGCCCTAGCAGAAATCTGACCCTTCGCCCAGTCTTCGCCGGTCGCAATCTCTACTATCCAGATGAATTGGGCCAGAGGAAGCGTCATTATTGTTGCGATCAGCTTGGGATCGAACTCAGATTCGCGGCTCCTAGTGAACCGGCGAAGTGCTGATCCGGTGGTGATGAAATAGCGAAGCGTGACTTCGTCCCTCGAAGGCAACCCTCCGAGAAGGGGCGCGAGCTTGAAGAGAGTTGGTGCCAACCTGTCGACCGCGTCAGCCGGGTAAAATATCTTCTCTGGGAGCGCCACTATGAAAGAGTCGATGCTGCCAGCCAAATATGGTGAGCCCCCATGTTTATTGATGGTCTGGTAGGGAAGATAGTTGTCATCGACTACAACAATCGACTTCACCTCATCCCAGGCATACCGCATCGACGTTATCGGATTTGGATTCGAGGCTTCCCACTCGTATCCGACTATCGCCATTGCATGCCCGACATCGTGATTAGCTGCGAACAGCGGGAAACCGGACTCGACGTATGCATGAAGCTGTCGATAGAACGCTTCATCTTGGGGATCCGTGCGGACAACGTGCAAAGGAAATGTTCCGGCTTCCTGGAAAACCCGTTCTGCATGTGACATTTGCAGTCCTTTTGAGGGAACGAGACCCCCAGGGTCGAACTGCTGCGCCATGAGAGTAATGTCATGGGTGAGAAATTCGCGATATATCGTGTACTTCTCACTGTAGTGCCGGAGGACCGACCAACAGGCGGCATGTGCACAAACTGAAATATCGATATGCTGATCCATCGACGGAAAACCCTGCACGCCCAATTTGTACCCGAGAAGATGCACCTTATGATTGGCCGTAATAATTGACCCGCTCGTCCCAGTCCGTACATCAGGCGAGACCACGCTCCGTCCAATTGTGGCGATACCCGTTGGGCGCAAAATCATATATCCGAAGTAATGGTCACCCAGCGCACGCTCTGAATGGCCTAGGAGCTTCAGTGATTGCGCGTCAAACGTAACTGCCTCGTCGAAAAAGTGGAGCCGAATGCAGTCGGCCCGATATGACTGTCCCTTCTTGGCATAAAAGTTGTAGTACGTACTTCGGTAGTCTTTGTCAATGTAATTTTTCTCAATCAGGATCGCCTTCACGGCACTAGACAGTCCGTTCTTCAGTTTCTCTATCACCCTGGTCGGGCCATATTCCGTTGAGATCTCGGAGACGAGAGCGTCCAGGTCAGCGCTCGACGTGAGCTGAAACCACCTATACATCTATCACCCCAATCTCTCTCCGATGCTCGTCAACGAATGCGGCGGGTGGCCCACCCTTCCAGTTTTCTCTGCCACAGTCTACACCCGTGGGTGCCCAATCCTTCGCGATCCCTGAAGGGTGAGATGCAGGCCGCCGGGACCAAATGCTCTTGAAGAGGTTGGGCTGTTGCTCGTTAGTGCGAATCATCTTGGTCGGGGCAGAGGGATTCGCACCCGACATCCTGCTCCCAAAGCAGATTTCATGCCTTATTGAAATCTATTGATCTTGGTAGATTACAAGTGCTTTAGAATGAATCTGTTGCGGAATTCCATCTCCAGCCTATTGAACGTTGAGCATTTCGGAGGCTTTGACCGACACAGAATCGCCTACACATTGATGGACTGAACCATTTCCCTCGGCGCACTTCACCCGAATTATTCTCATCAAAGCCTCGAAGCGTTCCCGGCCCGGTCGGGGCCCCAACATCGGCTCCAGATTTTTCCCATTTTTTATTTTGGCGAGGCACAGTGTCTTCGCTACGAGATTGCAGCCTAGTTCTCGCGACTCAAACTCGCAGCCGAATTTTGTACTGCCGGGAAAACTGGCATGGATTCCCATGCCCTGACATGCTTCCGCGCCTGCCAAACGTTTCATCGGCCGGAGATTGAGAGCCTCAGTCGGATATTCCTGGCCCTCAGAAACCCGGCCCATAGCTGCCAAAATCGGCTCTAAACTCAATGTTCTCAGTTTTGGCTAGGCACAGGTGGCGCATTAGCTTGTTCTGGTCATTTGATGGTGAACGTCTTGGAATTCGAGGTCCCTCCACCTGGTGAAATGTTTGTCACAGTTATGCTCGCACTGCCCGCTACAGCAATGTCCGAGGCCGTGATCGACGCCGTGAGCTTCGTCGCACTCACATATGTGGTTGTTCTTGCGGATCCGTTCCACTTCACCTGAGAGCCGTTGACGAAGCCTGAACCACTTACCGTCAAAGTGAAGGCAACTGTTCCGTGCGTCGCGCTACTAGGAGATAGAGACGCAATCGAAGGAACGGGATTGTTGATGGTGAACGTCTGGGCAACGGATGTTCCTCCACCGGGCGTCGGGCTGAAGACCGTCACGGATGCAGTTCCAGCAGTCTTGACATCAGATGCTGGGACCGAACCCTTCAAGGAAGTGCTGTTTACGAATGTGGTGGTTAGGTTGACGCCGTTCCATCGGACTTTTGAACCGGAGATGAAGTTTGTACCGGTCACGGTGAGGGTAAAGCCTGTTCCGCCCGCAGTGGCAGACGGGGGAGAGATGCTCGCTAGTGTTGGCACTGGGTTGTTAACCGTGAAATTCTTTGGAGCCGACGTGCCACCACCTGGCGATGGATTGGTCACCGTCACCTTGAACGTACCTGCGACGGCGATGTCCGCAGCGTTGATGGTGCACGTTAGCTTGGTGCCACTGACGTATATAATCGCTCGCGCCGAGCCTGCCCAATTCACCACCGAGGACGATAAGTAGTTGGTGCCCGTCACCGTCAGGGTGAAGGACGAACCACCAGCTATCGCGCTTGTGGGAGACAAGGAGCCAACGGTCGGCACAGGATTGTTGACGGTGAAATTCACGGGGTTCGAAATGCCGCTACCATCGGAGTTCGTAACAGTCACTGGGAACGTGCCGGCGGAGGCTACATCAGACGCATTGATTGTTGCAGTGAGCTTGGTGCTGCTCACGTACACCGTCGGGCGTGAAACTCCATTCCAGTTCACAGTCGCACCCGAAACAAAATTAGCTCCGGTCGCCGTCAGCGTGAATGAGGTCGCCCCCGCCATCGCACTGGATGGCAACAACGATGTCAGGGTGGGCGCCGGACTGCTAACACTAAAGCTCAAAGCTGACGAGACTCCGCCTCCAGGGGCGAAATTTAGGACCGTGACGGAAGCCGCACCCGCAGAACTGATGTCTGAGGCATTAATTGTCGCAGTCAGCTGATTTGAACTCACCAGGGTTGTGGTGCGCGCTGAGCCATTCCACTGCACAGTGGCTCCGCTAACGAAGTTGAACCCGTTCACCGTCAAGGAAAAGCTCGCTCCGCCCGCCGGCGCAGACGCAGGAGAAAGCGACGTCACGAGCGGCAGAGGATTGTTCAAGGTCAGTGTCACCGGCACCAACACCGGCGAGTTGGAAGCACCCGGGACGGTGAGAGTCACCATGCCGTTGTACGTCCCGGCACTGAGGCCAGATGGGTTGATGCTGACGGTGAGGGTGGAAGGGGCGGTTCCGGAGGTATCGCCGAGTGTAGCCCATGCCTGCGAACTGGAAGCCGTCCACATCGCAGCTCCGCCCCCTGTATTCGCTAACGCCACAGTCGACGGGGGCGGACTTCCGGCACCCTGTGTGCCGACGAATGCCAAGCTCGAAGGGTTCGCTTGAAGAATTGGCGCAATGGACTGAAGTAAGAACGAGATAGTGCCCCCGCCCGTTGGGATTATGACGTCAGGAGCACCGTCGCTGTTGAGATCAGCGATAGCTATGGGTAAGACAGCTTGCGGCGGCCCAACACTGATCGGAGTCGTCGAAAACGTTCCATCTCCATTCCCCAAGTAGAGCAAGTATGGGCTTTGATTCAGGCCTTGAACGATGAGTAGATCAAGTTTGCCATCGCCGTTTACATCATCCTCTGCAACGTAGTAGTAGTTTTGACCGGCGCCATAGTTTGTTGCAGCCGAAAATGTCCCGTCGCCTTTGCCTAACAGCACAGCAATGCCTGAACCCGAAGTCCCGGCAGACCCCAGATTCGCCACCGCTACGTCGGGATGTCCGTCTCCGTTTAGATCAGCAACAATAAAGCTCTGGGCATAGCCATTTGTTGAATACTCCTTCTGTGGCTGAAACGTGCCATCCCCGTTACCGAGCAAGACTGCGACAGCTTGGTTCAAGGAATCATTTAGAATGACGTCCAATTTTCCATCGCCGTTTAGATCGGCTACCGCTGCACTGAGCGCATTGGTGACGGATCCTACGCTCGTGGCAGGGCGAAACGTCCCGTCGCCATTTCCAAGAAGAACATAGGCTTGAGTATTGTTTGGCACGACGAGATCCAGAGCACCGTCTCCGTTCAAATCACCGCCCGCTATAGACAGGTAGTTGGAGGTACTGGCGGGCAACGGCGTATCGGGTTGCTGTGTGAACGTTCCATCGCCGTGTCCAAGGAACACCCGGAGAGAAGAGTTAACGGTAGTCGCAATGTCCATCTTGCCGTCGCCGTTGAAGTCGCCGGCGAACACCGCCGATGCCGCAAATGGTCCAGGCTGCAGGAGCTCTGGTCCGAACGTGCCGTCTCCGTTGCCCATCAGGACGGATAGCGTACCATTCGCAGTCACCACCACCATGTCCGGCTTTCCGTCCCTATTGAAGTCCGCGACCGCAACGGACGTTGGAGAGTTGGTGATCGTTGTCGAAGAAGTTTGGAACGACGGTACGGAAGACGAATATGTCAGATGCTCCGGCAACTGGTTAGACACAATCATTCCCAGGCCAGGATTCAAAACGCTGAGATTCGCCGTTCCGTTGCTCTGAACGTCACCCGCCGGCACGGTCGCTTGCAATTGCGATGCGTTCAGGTAGGTGGTTGGCAGGATGGTGCCGTTCCACAACACTTGAGCGCCCGAAACAAATCCACTCCCATCAAGAGTGAGACTGTACCCTGCACTCCCGGGCGTGTGGCCCAACGGCATCAGGGGAAATACGACGAAAGGAACGGTGCCTAGTGGCGGGTTTGTGAGCGGCTTCAGCGTCACCAGTTGGCTTTTCGACAGTCCGTTATAGGACAGCGTAATCGTCGCAGTCTCGATGACGCTTACTGTTGAGCTGCTTACGATAAATGTCGTGGTGCTAGCCCCGCTTGGAACTACGATCGTGGGCGGAACCTGAAGTGCACTGTTGTCGCTGGTGAGGCTCAGAATCGCGCCTCCGCTGGGCGCTTGGCCGCTGAGCATCACCGTGCCAGTAGTGGTGCCGCCGCCAATGACCGCGCTGGGACTGAATGTCAGAGAACTGGGGGCAATGGGAGTTCCGGGGGACACGATAATCAGGTTCGCGACTTGAGACGTGCCGCTGTAAGACGCCGTGATCGTCACCGGGTTGATAGACGCATATGTTGGCGGGGTCACGCTAAACGTCGCGCTCGTTTGGCCTTGGGGGATGTATAGCGAGTTCTGGACCGGACAGATGGCGTAGAAGCTGCTGCTAAGATTGACCAACATTCCGCCAAGTGGCGAAGGTGCCGTCAGCGTTACCGTTCCTGTGGTTGTCACTCCGGCGGTGATAGTGCTGCTACTGAATGTCAACGACGCAAGGTAAGGCAGCGGTGGCACAAGTGTTACATTGACGCTTGACGACGCCCCCGCATAAGTGCCCGTCATGGTCACGTTGCTAATCGCCGATACAGCGGACGAAGAAACCGGAAACGACGTGTACCATATCCCTGAAGGAACGGTCACTACCGCAGGTACCACCTGCAGCAGGCCGCTATCTGATGTCGTGAGCGTTACGGCCACGCCGCCCGCCGGGGCGTTCTGATTCAGGTACACATACCCAGTGCCCGACTGTCCGCCGGTTACGGTCTGAGGACTGAACCCCATGGAAGTAATCAACACTGGAACTGATGGCGCGAGCGTCAGCGTGCCACTTCCCGTGCTTCCGTTATAGGAAGCTGTCACGTTGACAAGTGTCTGTGTTGCTGTCGACGATGTCGTTCCCGTGACCGTTACATTGTTTGCCCCGGTTGGTACCGCAATAGTAGACGGAATCTGTAGAGCAGAAGCATTTGAGTTTGTAAGACTCACAACTGCTCCGGCGGGAGGCGGACCTGTCAGGAAAACTGTGAACGACGCTGCGCCGCCTGCCGTCAAGGATGACGGATAGAATGTAAGGCCGCTCACTCCGACTGGCAGCACGGTTACTGCCGCTCCCGTGAGTGTGCCGTTGTAGCTAGCAGTGATCGTGGAAGAGACCGTTCCACTCGTGAAAAACGTCGTGATTGGGAAAGTCACATTGCTATAACCCGGTATAGCTATAACCGTCGCAGGTACTTGTGCGACCGACTGCGTATTGCTGCCCAGCGAAATCACCGCGCTGTTTGGGGCCGGCCCCGTCAAATTCACGATTCCAAGTGAAGGCACTCCGCCCACAATCGAAGATGGGCTAATCACCAATGAACTCACCCCCACGGAGCCAGTCGCTGGAGACACATTTACGGTGGTACTAGCAGTCGAAGCGCCATACGTAGCCGTCACGAGCACGCTTGTGCTCGCAGTCACCGTCCCGGCTTGGACAGTAGCGCTGCCAACCAAAGCACCTCCGGCGATAAAAATTGTTGCCGGCACCGGAAGAGTGCTATTCGCGCTTGAGGAAATTGCCACTTGCGACCCAGAGATCGGTGCCGGACCGCTAATCGTCACGGTCATCGTCGCAGTTCCTCCGCTCACCAACGCAGTCGGGCTTAGGGACACCCCCGTCACGGAAGGGCCAACCGTCGTGAATGTACCCACCTGTGACCATGAGCCATATTGAAGAGTACTGCGCGCATGAACTTCCCAGTAGTAGGTCGCGCCTGGCGACAAGATGCCCGCGTCTGGAGTGTACGAATTGGCGGGAGGCGTGACGTTCAAAACGCATCCGGCTCCACAGGTTGAAGACGTCGAGTCGATAGGAAGAGCAGTAGAGTTCGTAGCAATCATCAGCCGGTAAGACGTCGCACCACTCACTGCTGTCCACGCCATCGCGGGCGTCGTTGATACCCCCGACGAGCCATTTGTCGGTGTGCTGAGCGTAGGCGCTGGCAGAGTATTCAAGGTCGTAAACTGGAGGATGTTGCCCCGCATCGTTGCCCCGCCGTTGGTTGCCGCCAGCCTGTAATAGTACGTCACCCCGGACGACAGCCCCCCCTGGGAATAGCTGGTGAACTGCGTGGTGGTTCCAGATGATATCGTCTGCGTGGGCGTTACGTTGTACGTTTGCAGCGTATTGCTTGTTCCCCATTCAAACCAAACGCTTGTTACAGCCCCGCCAGGATTTACATTGCCGTTCAGCGTCGCACCATCCCCGCTAATACCGGAGGCCGTGGTCGTCGTTGGAACTGGGGCCGTTACTACATTACTGGTGAAACCAAGCGTGAACGTCGGATTCCAATTACTACTTGTCAAGGCCGATAAAGGTGGGGTCACGGCCGGAAGCGTTGACGCGTTGCTCGGACCTCCATTTTGATAGACGATCGAATATGTTCCGATTGGGACATCAGGAAACGTGAAGGGCACAGATGTTCCGTAAATGTTGGCGGTGGCGCCGATTGCATTCGATGACTCTAGATAATAATTGACCAGCCCTGACCACGGTTGAGGGCCACTGCCGCTATCAAGCGTAGCGTTTACTGCCACGCTACTAACGGCCCCATTTTCCACGGGCTTAATAAGTGAATGTACTAGCCCCTGAGTGCTTGCTTGCCCTCCGACGCACTCAATGTAATGCAATATTGCAACATATGTAAGATTTGTGGATAGCTGGCACGCCGCCTGAGGAAGTATGGTGCCGAGATCAAATACGTTTGCCCAGTCCGGGAACTGAATCCCGTTTCGGCGCGATGTAGGGATGGAGAGCTGCAGAGACTGGTTATCATAAGTAATTACCGTGTCATTTATTCCACCAGATAAGAAATTCCACGCGGGCGTTCCGGACAGATAGCTTTCTATTGAGTTTACGGTGACTTGGCTTGGAATCGGTGCAGCAGACGCTATCGAGGTGGAGTAGTAGTTGAGATTGTTTAAAAGATCGCTTCCGGGCGTTAATTCCGTCGTATCTGTGTTCTCTCCAAGGGCGCAGTTGAAGAGCTCCCCGTAGTCAAACGTAAAGTCTTCCGCAAGGTCACTGCCACCGTGCGGGGTGTCGATTGTTGTCAGCGATGCGATTTCTCCGGCGTAGGGCGTAGAGTTCGGAGAGCAAAGACCATTCGAATATGTAGGCGTTCCCGCAATGCCTCCATGGATGTTGTTGTAGCATTCTCCGACGGAAGCCATGCCCTCGAGGTACGCACGCGCGACGAGTCCGCCCATGCTGTGCCCGATTACGAGCACATCCCTGATCTGCGTAACGCGCGTAATCTCGTGTAGAACATGTGCCAGCTCGTCAGCCTTGTTAAGAATGGATACCTGCGCAACATAGTTTGGAGAGTACGTGCCGCTATATATGTCGAAGAACAGGATGGAAAAGAAGCGAGCGTTGTTCGGAATTGCGCTTTCGTCGATTGCGACGCCGTTGCTGAGAAAATGGACTTGCCCAGTGCTTGCGTCGTAGTAGACATCGAAGTTCTGCAAGTTGGGATAGAGCGTCGACGAGTCCGCGTTTAGGGCAGAGGCGAGAGAGCTTCGCAGCGATGTCCATTTCTGTGAGTCTCCGCAGAGGCCATGAACAAAGAGGACGGGGCGACTCGCAGGGCTAGTGGCCTGAGCAGCGCAGGTAGCAGCCGCTATCGTGACGAGGAGAGTCAGCAGGAAGATTCGGTTTGGTAAAGTGCGGATTGGGTTCGTGAATCTCATGATGGACTCCTCTTGGCTCGTTGCCAGGGTTGATTCAGTTTTATCGCCAATCAGGCCTTTTCGGCTGTCCCGCCACCGTGGGCCGCAATTGGAGGGCTACCTCGTCGATTTGGGTCCGTGACAGTAGTCGGAACCGCGCGCGAAAGAGCGCCACAATCGCTTCGTTTTGCCATCTCGAAAGCACCTTGCGTCATCAGACCCCTTGGACTAGACTTCTGTCGAGTGGTGGTACGTGGCTGAAGGTGACAATTAGTGACATGGCTGTCCTACGGTTTCGGTTCGGGAGTTCCGATTGTCTGCAAGTGATTCAAAATACAACCCGACCTCGACGAATATCGCCTCCGGACGGCGGTTGGATTCTTGGAAGGAGATTGCTGTCTACCTTGGGCGAGATGTGCGCACAGCGATTCGGTGGGAGCACGAGAAAGGTCTGCCAATCCATCGTGTCCCGGGCGGGCAGCGCAAAGCCGTCTTCGCCTACACTCACGAAGTCGACGCTTGGCTGGTGAACGAAGAGTTCTCAGTGGTGGCGGACCCTCACCGCGAGCGCTTCCGAGAGGAGAGACTTGGCTTGGACCACAGCAGCGACGGTTCCGCAGCGGTGGCCAGTTCTTCCGTTCTGACTCCAGATCCACCCTCTGAAAGCGAAGGTCAAGCGAACGACAGTGTGGTTCGGCCTTGGCGTCACAGACGGGTCGCCCTCGTAGCTTTCGGAACATTTATTCTGGTCACCTTGACCATTACGGCTTTTGCTGTGGTGTTCTATGTACACGAACCGCGACCGCCAGTCAAGGTTGACGGCTCTGCGCAGATTACCCACGATGGACGAACGAAAGAGGCCCAGCTTCGCACAGATGGGATGCATGTCTATTTCACGGAGGTCGTTAATGGTGAGCATTTCATTGGTGTCGCTCCAGTCAACGGCGGAGAAACCCAGACCGTACCCACCTCCCTGCGCAATGTCGCCTTGGAAGACATTTCACCTGATGGATCTGAATTGCTCGTGCGCAGCCCGGTCTTTCGCGGAAACGACGACGAAGTACAGATGTACGTTTTGCCATCTTTGGGAGGTATAGCGCGGCCTTTGACTCAGGTGAAGGCACGGTCTGGGGTGTGGATCCCCGACGGAAGCGGGATCATATACACCGCCAATACAGCGATATGGTGGACAAATGCGAATGGAACGACCACCCGCAAACTCTTTGAAGCTCCAGGCGTGCCATTCAACCTGTCGTGGAGGTCTATCCCGAGGAAATTGCTGTTCTTCGTCAGCCGTCCCGGTACCCAGCAAGTATCAGTCTGGGAGATGGACCCGGACGGTGGCAATGCACGCATTTTGCTGGCTGATCGACTCGATAAGTTTTCGATATTTAAGACAACTCCTGATGCCAAGAATTTGGTGGTGGCGGCACGCTCAGACCTCACTCTATCCGCAGGGCTCTATTATTTTCCGATTAGGGCGCCTTGGCTTCACCTGGATCCTGTGGGCTTCCACAAAATTGACACCGGGCTAAGCGGCGTGTCCGATTTTACGTTTTCAGCCGACAGCAAACGACTCTTCGCAGTGGCTGATGCTTCTACTACTGGGGAGCTATTTCGACTTGAAGCTAAGACGCACCAGTTCTTGCCATTCATGCCCGGGCACTCCGCGTTAGATCTCGCTTGGTCAATCGACGGTCGGTGGATCTGCTATGTACGCTATCCGGACTCAACCTTGTGGAAGTCAAGAGCCGATGGCAGCGAGCCCTTACAGTTAACCTTTCCACCTGTCCAAGCTATGCTGCCCCGGTGGTCTCGGGATGGCAAGCAAATTGCCTACACTGCGCACATACCCGGCGCACCTTGGCGAGTATCGACGATTCCAGCAGAGGGAGGAAGTTCTCAGCGATTGACCGCCTCGGAAACAGAAGTCGGCGAGGGCGCACCAACTTGGTCACCCGATGGTCGGTACATCATTTTCGGTGACGTACTTTGTCAAACATCTGTCCAATGTGGTGTACATCAGGTTGACTTGCAAACCCGCGCCGTCACTACCCTTCCGGGCTCGGAGGGGCTGCGGACCGCACGGTGGTCGCCAGACGGACACCTTGTAGCTGCGTTGCGAGAACAAACAATGGAGTTGCTCGTGTACGATTTCGCAACTCAAAAGTGGACACGGGTAGCACAACCTGTAAGCGGAGACGATGTGATCTGGTCGCGGGATAGCAAATACCTCTACACGTTCACGAGGTGGACAAATGACGCTTCGGTGATCCGTGTCCGTGTAGCGGACAAGAAAATCGAGCGATTGGCGAGTTTAGCCGGATTAGGCCAGATCAACGGGCAAGCTGCCAACTGGCTGGGGCTTGATCTTGATGACGCACCTTTATTCTTTCGGAATACGGTCGCCCAAGAGCTTTTTGGTCTCGACGTGGATACACGTTAAGCGACGAATGATCGAGCGGTTTTCCTTGCGCATCCTCTAATCTTCCGACGATTGTCTTGCTGTGCCTTGCCAAAATTGACGCACGCAATGGAATCAATCAGTTAGCTAAACTCTAGACTGCGGCGACGTGGATGCCTCGTTTGCCTGTAGGCGATTCTGAGACGGTTGCGCATCGGCTCGGCGCGTGATTGTCCAGTGTTCAAGCACCTTTGACGGGTAGCACGCCTGCTGCAAGAGCAGGTGTACGGGTTCCTAAGGCGATCAGCACCCGTAAACCATTGAAAACATTGGTCGGGGCGAGAGGATTCGAACCTCCGACATCCTGCTCCCAAAGCAGATTTCAGGCCATATTGAAATCTATTGATCTTGGTAGATTCTAAGGGCTTTGGATTAAATCTATTGCGGGCAGCCAGTCGCCGCCTGTTGAACTTTGGGGATTTGGGAGGCTTTGACCGACACAAAATCGACTACACCTGAATAAACTGCCGGGGCTTGAAAGGATGCTACCCGCGAGGATGCTCAGTGGTTCTTGCTAGTCTAGAAAGCGCGGCATTCTTCATTTTGGCGAGGCACAGCTAGGCGTGACTTCAGTTCGTACGGCCTTCCGCAGTCCCTGGCAAAACGGGGTTGCAGAGCGTTGGGTGGGAAGTATCCGAAGAGAACTACTCGACCATGTGATCGTGATGAACGAGCGACATCTCCGCCATCTAGTTCGCGACTACGTCCGTTATTACAACGGAGACCGGACGCAATCACCCTGGGGAAGCAGACGCCCGCCACGCGAACTGCTGCGCCACAGGTGTCGGTCTCGGCCAAGGTCGTCGCTCTGCCTCGACTCGGCGGATTGCATCATCGTTACGAAATCGCGGCCTAACCGAAACTGGGTGGGCATCCTTGGGATTGAAACTGCGAGATTCTTGTGCGGACACCCGTGCATCGAGACCGCTTCTGCCTACTCCAGTTTGTCGTTGACGGGAAGCGAAAGCATAGATCGAGGCACTCCGAGTCGTTAGAAACCGCGTTGGCGGCGGTCCACCGTCAGCTTCACACCGCTCGTTTTTCATTTTGGCCAGGCACAAGTCTGGAAAACGCTGCATTATCAATCTTTTCGAGACGCGCGCGACGCGGCTCGCGTCACTGTCCCAATCGTACCCTGCACTGTATAGTTCTTGTTGCTCGGCAGCGTTCCGGCTGCTGTTGTCACTACTACGGGACCGGTTGTGGCACCGACGGGCACAATCGCAGTCATGTAAGTGTCGGAGCGGACCATGAAATTCGTCGCCCTGACCCCATTGAAGCTAACTGCCGTGGCACCCTTGAAGCCCTGACCAAGAATTTGCACGGTGCTACCGACTCTGCCAAGCGACCGTACAAAGGTACAAAACGGTGCCAGGCCCATGTCGAAGCTATATACCCCGCCAAAAGCCTCAGATTGTGACCCGTCTGCCGTGGTTCCATAAAGAAGGCCGTTCGTGTATTGCATGGGTGCTGCGTCTGGCTGCCAACCGCTGGACTGGAGAAACGAATACAGCACTTGGTAGCTTCCATCGAGAGACATCTGATATATTACGCCGCCAGAATCAGCCGTACCTCCCGCTTGCGTCGTGCCATATAGCTTGCCGTCGCTGCCCTGCGCTAAGCCTGCAAAGGGGAAGCGCCCGTCACTTGCTCCGAAGGCAAAATTGTGAACCACAGTCACGATATGTTTTTGATCCACTTTGAATATAGTGCTTACGCCATTTACGCCCCCGAGATAAGTAGTACCATAAAAATTGCCATCCGAGGCCTGCATCAACGGGCCCGCAGGGTTCACGCCGGTCGCACCACACGAGAAGCTGTAAGACCAGAGCAATTTGCCCCCGGTCGATATCTGAAAGAGGCTGCCACAGTTGCTTGCGCCACCCAAATAAGCTGTTCCGTAAAGGGTGCCGTCCGTCGCCTGAATCAAAGGAGTAAACACCTGAGCACCTACAGCCTGGTCGAGAACAAATATGGTCGAGAAACCAGCCTTGGAACTGTACTCGTAGACCGTGGAACTAGTCTTGGTGTCGCCATAAGTGGTCCCATAGAAAGCACCGTCAGCCCCAGCAATCGGTTGTGGGCCCGGTGTTTTTCCATCTAAATCGCCAGAAAAGTCGTGCAAATCTGTATACTTGCCGTCTCGTGTGATACTGAAGAGCACTCCATCGCCGCTTGCGCCGCCACCAGATGTCGTCCCGTAAAACGAGCCATCCGACCCCAAGGTTACTCCAGCGTTTGGCGCAGAACCGGTTGTACCTTGAAAAGCGAATAGCTCTGTAAAGGCTCCCTTGATCGTCATTGAAAAGACTGCCCCCAAGGCTGGCGATGCACCGCCTGTCGCACCGTAAATTCGGCCATCGCGCCCCTGTGTTGGTACGTATGTTGGGTAAGCTTCTGCACCTCCTGCAAATTTGTAAATGACCCCGTAGGTTTGTGCTGATAGAGGTAACGACTGTGCCGCGAGGGAAACAATACAAATCAAAGTACTAACTAAACAAGCTATAAAACTCACACAGCACGGGCTAAATAACGTGCGCAATTCCTTTGGCTTCATGACCTTTCCTTTCGCTCTTGCTGGTTTCTTTCTCCAACTACTGCCTCGGGTGACGCCCGTGGGCTGCATCCAACGCGTTTGCATAGGCACAACTTCCAGTACTGTCGCCGTTCGCTCCGCCGCCACATCCCGAGCCCTGACCTACGTCGTTCATGAAAGCCGCCTGCAGCGCCAACGTGAGAAAATCTCGGGTTGGATAGCCACTTTTACACAGAAGAGCGGGGGGAACCGTTGATATTCGTGCAATACAGTGGGTCAAATGCCAAGCCGGCATCGTGGTAATACAACTCAAGTATTGTCATGTGATTTTGTTGCGCAAAGGGCAGCCAAACTCGAAGATCGCCCGAATCCTGGGGCGGTGTGCCGCAGTTCGGGCCATTGGTTCCGTGGCCGTGCATGCAATCAGCGTCAGTCTCATCGGATAGCGAGAGCTGCTGCAACTCTAGCGGCGCTCCGGTTTTCCACCAGAGTCCGAAACTGCTGCACCAATCCGAAGTAGATGAAGAGCAGCCGTTCACTTGGTCTGACGCAGAAAGGCCCTGGCTGCCGAAACCATCTACGAAGCCATGCCCGTTGCCATTCACGACGGCAGCTGCAGCTTCCTGTGTGCCGTAGTTGCGGTCAGTGGGGCTGCCTGCCTCGTTGATCGGGGCAAACACCTTCATAAACGGATGTTGCGACCCGGCCCATTGCAGCATCTCGCTAAAATATGATATCCAGCCAGCCTTGGTGTAGGTGTACGGGGACGAAAGGTGTGTCATCCCAAACGTGCCATCCCCAATGCAGTAGGGATAAGCCTCGCCGCCAACCGACTCACCGCCGCGTTTATATCCGAGTTGAGAGCTAACATTTGTGCCACTGATCGAAAAGCCCGCACCGTAGTGGGCAAAAGTAGCCGCCCATAGCGCCTTCAAGGCAGATCTATAAGGTAGCTCATACGGAACAGCCGATGATTGCGCCGCACTTATAAACCTACGCTTGATGGGGTCATTGTCGTTGGGCATGAGCCGCTGGGCGTGTACGTAAACTGAGTTGTGGAGGGAGACACAACACCTGCCACGCTATCGACTCAAACCGCCCATTCTTTACATTGGCGAGGCACAACTATTGATTGACCGTAAACAACTTGTTGCTGGTGAGCGTGGCGGTCGGGGTTACGACCACCACACTGCCGGTCGACGCGCCGGTGGGCACGATCGCGGTCATGTAGGTGTCGGAGGAGACGGTGAGGCTGGACGCCGCGACACCGTTGAACGACACGCTCTTCGTCCCGGTGAATCCCTGGCCCAGAATCTGCACCGTGCTTCCGACCTTGCCTTGATACTTCTGCAGCGCGACGAAGGGGCCGAGGCCCGTGTCAAAACTGTAGAAGCTTCCGAAGCCGAACGCGCCACCTTGCTCCGCGAACCCGTAGAACTTACCGTTCGTATCTTGGACAAGGCCTGCCGAGAGGGTGCCGTCCCCCTGACGAAAGCTGTATAGAATGGTGGGAACGCCGCTCAGCGGCAGGGAGAAGATGGCGCCGTAGCCGTGCGCGCCTCCTGACACCGTGATGCCGTAGATCAATCCGTCAGTACCTTGCGTTAGAAACACCGGCTCGGCGCCGTCGCCTTGCTTGCCGGTGAATGTATACAAGGTCGTGAGCGTGCCCGCCGCGTCGATTCTAAAGATCGTCCCCATGCCGCTGCCCCTTGTGTTTCCTCCTAGAGAGGTTGTGCCGTAGAGGTTGCCGTCGCTTGCGGCCAGAATGCCGACAGGATCCATTCCTTGGCCAAGGCAGTCGAAACTCAAGACGCTCAGAAGCTTTCCCTGTGTGCTGAGTTTGACGATCGAGCCACAGTTGTTTGCTCCGCCTTCAATGGACACAGCGTCCAGATTACCTTGGGCGTCTTGCACCAACTGGTCGAGGCTGAATGCCTGATCTGTGGAAAATGAGTAAAGCACCTGATACACCCCCGCCGGGTTGTAGCTGTACATCGTGGTTCGGGTGGTGCCATACAGCGTGCCATTCGCTGCCTGAACCGGCGGGTAGAGCGGCGCGTAGCCATCAGTTCCGCCAGTAAACTCGTGCAAGGACATAAAAACCCCGCCCCTCGACAATTTGAACAGCAAGCCGTTATTGCTAGCGCCATCACTTGGGAGAGTGCCATAGAAGTTACCGTCTGCCGCCAGCGTGAGGCCCGATATTACATTAGTAGTCGTGAAATTGAAATTATGCAGCACGACACCGGATCCACTCGTATTCAGCCGGAAATCGAGATTGCTCAGTGAGCTGTCCACGGCCTGCCCATACAGCAGACCATCGCGACCCTGGGTCGGCACGCCGACCGGATAAGCGATCGCGCTCGTGGCACTGAAGCTTTTGATGACAGTTATAGTCTGGGCCACGCTGGCGGATACTGCTCCGAAGACAAGCCCGATGACAGACAACACCATCGTGCGGCAGATTGCTCGTTCAGAACAAATTGTAAAATTACTAGACATAGCTGCTCCTCTTCTTTGACCATTATATACATCTATCATCATTGGAGATTGGCGAATCCGTCGAACGCGCAGGAGGCTTTGCACTGCAAATTCGCCAACAGAGGTCAGGATGGCTCCCAGCACCAAGAGTCTGCGCCGCGCCCACTCAGCATCCAAACGCCTTTCCACTTCCGATGGTTTGGTTCCCGAAACGTTGCCAAGCTGGTCAACAGATTCACGTGCCTCCGCGGAAGTTGATGCACGCAATTTCGGGAGAGGCTCGCCCCTAGTTGCAACGCTACGCGACCGCTCGCCACACCCTTTGCCACTGGCGATAGAGCCGGGTCAAGAAAACGAACTTCTTGTATCTGGCAGACCCGGCACTCAAACCGAACGAGATGCAACGTGGGGAATGGTCACGCCAGCGACGCCCAACGGGACAGGGCAGCGGGTCAATCCCCCATCCAAAGTCTTGAGTGGCAACCCCATCACCAAGGGCGTCAACTCCGTGATCGATGGTCACCCGGGAGCCGATTCGGAAGACGCGGGAAGCGACGGCCACGTCGTGGTGGAGCTTACGAGGTTTCCCATGAACGCCGAGCCCTTTGTTTCAGCGGAAAAAGCAGCTGCATTCCTTGGAATTGCGCGCCGTCATCTACTTGCCCTTGCGCGCGCCGGTATTGCCGGTGCCTATGCCCTCGATCCGGAATGCGAGCGCAGGACGTGGATCTTTCGACTAACCGAGCTCGCCGCTGCCATCGAAGCCCGCAAACCCCCCGGCGCTGCAGGTCACACCCAGCCAGCCTACGCCAATCAAGCTAGAATGAGATCGGCAGTCTCGCGTGCCTAGAGGAGAAATCTGACATGGCACAGCGAAATCAACGCGGTTGGCTAAAGAAAGAAAGACGTAAGAACGGCGACACATGGATGCTGTACTTCCGCACGACGCGCGAATCGGATGGCAAGCGCGTCGAGCAGAAGATTGCCATCTGTCTGGTCCAAACCTTTCCGAGTAAGGCATCGGCTTGGGCTGAGGTCCAGCGGCAGCACATCCAAATCAACAAACCCGACTTTCGGAAACGAGTGATGTTTGCAGACCTGGCTTACCATTACGAGCAGCACGAGTTGGGCGAACGCAACAGCGGAGTTGTCGATCCGAAAGCCCACACGACCATCGCGGGATATAAACGGGTGCTGCGCAACCGCCTGCTGCCTCGGTGGGGCAAGCGCGTCGCGCTCGGCATTGAGCCGCTTGAAATCGAAGAGTGGCTCTCCACCGTAAAACATCGCGACAAGCTCCAAAACCCTACCCTCGACAAGATGAGGCGGGTCATGTCGCTGGTTTACAAACACGGCCAGCGGCACGGGCTCATTTCCCGCAGTGATGACTCCAATCCTCTTCGCTTCGTGCGCTGCAAGACCACGAGCAGCTACGAAGCGATTATCCTCACGCCCGCGCAGGCGTTTGCAATTCTGGTCGAGCTCCCCGACCCCGAGCGAACACTCACCCTGCTCGCGGCAGCGACCGGCCTGCGTATCTCCGAATCTTTGGGACTCCGCTGGCAGGATGTTCAATTCGAGCATTCCATCATCACGGTACGAAGGACGTGGACATCCGGCAAGGAAGGGCTGCCCAAGAGTAAAGCCTCCCAAGCACCCGTCCCCATGCACGCTTTGCTTGCGGAATTCATGCAGGCGTGGCGATGCCGCACGCCCTATTCACAGCCGCAGGATTGGGTCTTCCCAAGCCTGAAGCTGAAAGGCACGAAGCCACGCTCCGCCAATATGCTCGTCGAGGATTATCTGCGACCCGCAGCCGTCAAGGTTGGAATCCTAGGCCCGAACGACCCTTGCCGTTTCGGTTTTCACAACCTTCGGCATTCGCTCGCATCGTTCCTAGTCCGATCCAAGACGGACCCCAAGACCGTGCAGGCGCTCCTGAGGCATTCGGATGTGAAGACCACGCTGCAAATCTACGCGCACAGCATAAGTTCGGACCGAATGCTGGCGCAGGGACAAGTGTTGGAGGCGATTCTCGGCGGCAAGACCGTTGAAAACGGACTAAGTGCGGACTGAGAACAATTTGCCGAGTGGAGTTAAGTGCTTTGAAATGTGGTGGCCAGAGACGGACTTGAACCGCCGACGCCGGCCTTTTCAGGGCCGCGCTCTACCAACTGAGCTATCTGGCCACATTGCACGAATCCAGGCAGCGGGCGCTGCGGATTCATGATCGAACGCGCCTAAACCCGCCGCACGTCACAATCTTGTGGCGAAAAAACAGTATAACAAATCGGCATGTCATCCCGCGCGAAGCGAAGACTCGGTGCCGATCATCCCGCAGCACCTATCCGCGTTAGTGTGGGACGCACCACTCCGCCCATCACCCTCGTCGCACACAAATTCACCCCAAACCAGTACGCGATCTCGCGATAATCCTTCACGTCGAAGATGGCGAAGTCCGCGTCCTTCCCGGGCTCGATGCTGCCCTTGCACGCGCCCAGTCGCAGCGCGTGTGCACCGTTGATCGTCGCTGCCGCAATCGCTTCGGCGGGCGTCATCTTCATGTGCGTGCATGCCAGCGACAGCACAAAGCTCATGCTTGGCGTCGGCGAACTGCCGGGATTGTAGTCCGTGGCGAGCGCAACCGCTACGCCGGCGTCAATTAACTTGCGCGCGTTGGGATAGCGTTCGAGCCCCAGAAAGTAATTTGCCCCCGGCACCAGCGACGCAATGGTGTCGGACTTAGCCAGCAGCGGCAGATCGTCGTCGTGGACGTGATCCATGTGATCGAGCGACGCTGGGCGAAACTTCAGCAGCTTAGCGATTCTCGTTTCGTTCAACTGCCCAAGATGCGCGCGCACCGCGATGCCATGCGTCTCTGCGGCGGCGAAAATTCGCGCTGTCTCTTTCGCGGTGAATGCGCCACGATCGCAAAATACATCGGCAAACGCCGCCAGCTTGCGCCGCGCCACTTCCGGCAGCATCTGATTGCACACCACATCCACATACTCGCGCGAATGCCCAGCAAATTCGCGGGGAACCACGTGCGCTCCAAGAAATGTTGGCACCACCGTGCCCGGCCAGCGCTTCGCCGCGTCGCGAATCGCCTCCAGCGACTTCATCTCCGACTCGTGGCTCAGCCCGTAGCCCGACTTCGCTTCAATCGTCGTTGTGCCCTGCGCGGCCATCTGCTCGAACGCGGCAAGAATCTTTGCAGCCAGCGCAGACTTCGCCGCCTCGCGCACTGCGTCCACGCTCGACCGGATGCCGCCGCCCGCCTTCGCAATCTCCTCGTAGCTCGCGCCCGATGTTCGCTTTTCAAAATCCACCAGCCGCGGCTGGATGAACGCCGGATGCGTATGTGAATCCACAAACCCGGGCAGCACCACCTTGCCTTTGCAGTCAACCTCGGTCAGCGTCTTGCGATTCTTCCTGATCCACGGATCACGCAGCGCTTCTTTCGTCGTCCCGACGGAAACAATCTTCCCGCCGAGGCACAGCACTGCCCCATCTTCGATGATGCCGAGCTCGCGCAGCTCCGCCCCACGCCGCGCGGAAGCAATTCCGCGCAGCGTAAGCAGTTGCGTCACGTGGGTAAGTAAGAGTGCAGTGGGTTTCGTCATGAGAAAGTCAAAATCCGACACAGAGGCACTGAGGCACTGAGAAAACAAGACAAATTTTTTGGTCGTGAATGGACCTTCATTCGCTAGGCTTCCTCTGCGTCTCTGTGCCTCTGTGTCAGATTTTAATTTTGTTGCGCTCTTACCCCTCCATAGGAATCTTGACTCCCGCCTGCTTCGCAAACGTCTTCGCCTCGTCATACCCCGCATCCACGTGGCGAATTACGCCCATGCCGGGATCGCACGTCAATACGCGCTCGATGCGCTTGGCCATCATCTCGGTGCCATCGGCCACCGTCACCTGCCCCGAATGCTGCGAGTAGCCGATGCCCACGCCTCCGCCATTGTGCAGTGACACCCAGCTCGCGCCGCTCGCCGTGTTCAGCAGCGCATTCAGCAGCGGCCAGTCGGCAATCGCGTCCGAGCCGTCCTTCATAGCTTCCGTCTCGCGATACGGCGACGCTACACTGCCGCAATCCAGATGATCGCGTCCAATCACAATCGGCGCTTTGAGCTTGCCCTGCTTCACCAGGTCGTTCATCGCGAGGCCGAACTCGGCACGCTCGCCATAGCCGAGCCAGCAAATGCGCGCGGGCAGGCCCTGGAACTTGATGCGCTTTTTCGCCAGCGCAATCCACCGGCTCAAAATCTTGTTCTGCGGATACATCTGCAACACCAGCTCATCCGTCACCGCAATGTCAGCCGGATCGCCGGAAAGCGCGACCCAACGGAACGGCCCGCGCCCTTCACAAAATAGCGGGCGAATGTACTCGGGCACAAACCCCGGAAAGTCATACGCGTTCGTCACTCCTCGCTGATGCGCAAACGTGCGAATATTATTTCCGTAATCGAACGTCACCGAGCCCATTTTTTGCAACGTCAACATGCCTTGCACATGGCGCGCAATCGCATCCAGCGACTTTTCCTGATACGCCTTAGGATCGCTCTTGCGCAGCGAAACTGCCTCTTCCAGCGACATCCCGTTCGGCACATACCCGTTCAGCGGATCGTGCGCCGACGTCTGGTCGGTCAAAATATCCGGCACAACGCCGCGCTCGGCGAGTTCCGGAATAATGTCTGCGCAGTTCCCCACCAGGCCAACCGACACCGCTTCCTTCTGCCGCACGGCATTCTTCAAAATGCGCAGCGCTTCATCCAGATTGTTCACCATGAAGTCGCAATATCCGGTCTTCAGCCGCTTCTTGATGCGCTCCGGGTCCACGTCAATGCCCAGAAAACTCGCGCCCGCCATCGTCGCGGCCAGCGGCTGCGCGCCGCCCATGCCGCCCATGCCGCCGCTCACCACCAGCTTGCCTTCGAGCGTGCCGCCAAAGTGTTTTTCCGCGCATGCCGAAAACGTCTCAAACGTACCCTGCACAATGCCCTGCGAGCCGATGTAGATCCACGAGCCCGCCGTCATCTGGCCATACATCATCAGTCCGGCGCGCTCCAGTTCGTTGAACTTTTCCCAGTTCGACCAGTGCCCCACCAGATTCGAGTTCGCGATCAGTACCCGCGGCGCATATTCGTGCGTGCGAAAAATGCCCACTGGTTTGCCGGACTGCACCAGCAGCGTTTCGTCATTTTCCAGCGACTGCAACGAGCGCACAATCGCGAAGTACGCTTCCCAGTTGCGCGCCGCGCGCCCGGTGCCGCCGTACACCACCAAATCCTGCGGACGCTCGGCCACGTCGGGATCGAGGTTGTTCATCAACATGCGCAGGGCGGCTTCCTGCTGCCATCCCTTGCAGGAAAGCTGGGTGCCGCGCGGAGCACGCTGCGGAGCGTAGGTATGAGGAGGAATAAGAGTTGAAGAAGACATGATGCTTCTATGCTAGTCGCAGGAGGTGGCGAAGGAAAGGGGGAGAGTTGTCGGCTGATTCTTGCTTCGGTGAGATGGTGCCCGAGAGTTGCGCCAAGATGGGATTCCGCTGGGCAGTTACGGCTACCCAGCGGAATACAGCGCGGCCTGCTACGGAACCACCTCGTACACCACACCGGAGTTGGCGATGCCACCGCCTTCGAAGGTCGCTCCAAACAGATTGCCCGCCGCATCTAGTGTCGGAGAGGAACTGGGGTAACACCCGTCCGGACTCTGGACGAACGTGTGGAATGTGGACTCCGTCCATTGCCCGCCCGCAATCGCGGGTGGAACCAGCTGAAAAATAACGCCGCAGCCGGTGTAATTGGCTCCGTTCCCCGTTATGCCATAAAAAACGCCAGTCTGGCGGCTCAGAGTCAGGCCCGAAAACGGCGTTGCCGCGTCGCTGCCGCCCGTAAAGGAGTACAGGGTACTCACCGTCCACGGGCCACCGGCGCTCACCGGAGGTGTAAGACGAAAGATCGTGCCAGCTCCCGCTTGCCCCCCATTTAGACGACCGCCACTCATATTTGTGCCGTAAAGCTGGCCCTGGGCATCTTGTATTAGCGGGCCGTCCGGGTAATAGCCCGTGGATGTTCCCGCACGAAATGTCGTCAGCACAGTCACGCTCCAGCTTCCAGTCCCGCTGGCCGGGGGCGACAGCTCGATCACACTCCCCCTGCCGTAAGTTCCTCCGTTCAGAGCGGCACCATACAAGTTTCCTGTCGCGTCAAAGATCAGCGGACCGCTGTAACCCCTGGTGGTGAGATCAAAGGACAGCAGAATGGTCTCAACGAACCCATTGCCAGCCGAAGCGATCTTGTAAGCCATACCCATTCCGTTCGCTCCACCTTGGGTGGCCGTACCGTACACCGAACCCTTGCTATCCAACACAACACCCACCTGAGGATATGCACCATCACCCGAAGTCTTCGTAAAGCTGTGCAGATTCCTAAAGCTCGAGGTTCCGCCAGCCACTGCGGGCGCCTTCAGCTTGAACACAGTGCCGCACAGACAGGTGGGGTCGCCGCCATAGGAGGTCGTTCCGAAGAGGTTACCTTGCCGGTCAACCGCCAGATTCCCCAGCGGAAAGTCTCCGGTTACGTTGTTGAAGCTGTAAATCACTGTCTCGATCCACGTGCCGCCAGCCACGGCGGACGGACTGAGCTTGTAAACGGCGCCGGCCCCGTAGACGCCGCCACTGTAGGCGCTCCCATAAAAGTTGCCAGCCGCGTCCGCCACCAGGCCACCACGCGGTTCCGTGGCGTCGGGCGACCCGCCGAATGTGTAGAGGATGCTCTCTGTCTGCGCGGCCGCACTTGCGCCCGTCGCAACCACCGCTGCCAAAACCAGTACAGTCACCATCACGTTACGAATGAGTTTCATAGACTTCTCCTGCTTCTGATAACACAGATTTGCGATTCGCGAGGGCTGGGGAGTAGCCTATCGTCGGCTGAGAATAGCACGGGTGCACAAAGCAGGCACACTAAACATTTCGAAAAATTGGCAATTCCCGCGGACAGACTTACTCGAAAGGACTTATGGCAGCAGCTTCACCAGGTGCTGTACCCAGTCCCATCGCCAGCACTCGCGGCCGAGGCGCTGTGTACGTCTGTGATGCCGGGATTCTGCTGATCCACGCTGAGCAGCACGTCCTCCTGCTCTACCACCCAATCGGGGGCGTTGGTCATGGGGTCAATCGGAATCTTCTTCAGATAGCCCGAGCTCACTAAGTCGTCGAGCGCCTGCGGGGCTTTCTGCTTGTCGAGCGTGTACTCGTTAATTTCCTTGCGCAGAGTGAACAGATTTTCGCGCAGCACGGCCTCGCGCGAGCGCCGGATGGAAAGCTGGTAGTTGGCCACGGCCATCGAAACCAGAATCAGCACCATCGCCAGTACGATCATCAGCTCGATCAACGTAAAGCCGAGCGTGAAGCCGCCTGAGCCTGGCCGCCGATTCCTGATCTTCGCCGCTCTCAAAATCCCGTTCAAGCTACGCACCTCAAAGCACCGCAACATTCCGAAAGTTGACAACTGACACTAAGTAGATGCCTCGCAAAGCCACAAGTTCCCTACCAGTCCTTATACTTCGTCCCGTCCAGCGCCGTGCCTTGTGACTTACTAAATACGTCGAACACGTTCTGCCCGCCCCAGCTATCGGAATCCGGATCGTCCTGCATGGAACGCATGCCCCACTCTTTTTTACCGGTCATCGGATCCACCGGAACCCGGCGCAGAAAGCGTATCTTCTTGCCATTCGCGTCTACGCCCTTCACCATCTCGTCGAGGTCGGGCGGATAGCCCTCCGACCCCAGCTTGATCTGAAAACCGCCGCGATCGGCAGCATCCTTATAGCGATCAATGGCGTCGCGCATCTCCCACAAATCGTGCCGCAGGTCATGTTCACGCTGCCGCACAATGCCCACCCGCACGGATGGAATCGCCAGCGCGGTCAGAATCAGCAGAATCGCGATGGCCACGATCATCTCGATGAGCGTGAACCCATCGCTTTGATTTTTCGCGAAAGCATTCCTGCGTAATGCCAACGAACGCGTCATCCGACCCCGCGCTCTGGGGCAACTTACAACTGGCAATTGGTCACTGGCAACTGACATTTATCGCACCGTGATCATCGCCTGCGCACCTGGCACCGGCGTCATCTGCTGGCTGGCGTCGCGGACGCCACCCCGCGCAATCGAAACCACGGCGTTCCCGGGAGCCACCGCCTGGAATGTCACCGCGAACACCGAGCCGTTGCCCGAAATTCCCTCGGCGCCAGCCGGTCGCATCGCCGCCATCTGCACCAGTCCATTGCCATCATCACGATTCGTCAGCGTCACGATCTGGCCATCCTTCGCCAAAAAGCCGCCGTTAGAAACCGTAACTAAATGCAGCACCTTGGGATCGTAGGCTAACTGCACCGGCACGGAGTGGACTCCTTGGGCGCCAGTAATGTTCAGATTCACCACAAACGTTGTGCCCGCCGCCTGCGTCACATTCAGCGGGTCAAACGAGAACAACGGATTCGCCGCATTCGGCTTCCCGCCATTCGCCGGAGTTGCCGCGTTGGCCGAAGGCCCACCCTGTGGCGTCGTAGTAGCCTGTGGCTGCGCAGGCGGCGCCGACGTCGGCGCTTTGGTTGGCGCGGGCGGCTCGACCTTCAGTTGTTTGCCACCCGAACGCAAATAAATCTGGTTGGATGTGCCCATATCCACCATGCGATCGTTGGCCGAAGTCAACTCCAGGCCGCGCACAATGTGCGGCACGATGGCGATCACAATCTCATTCTCGCGATGCTCCGTATTGGTGCTGGAAAAGAGATACTTCAGAATCGGAATCTGCGAAAGCAACGGGAACCCGGTGAGGGCCTTGGTGTCGGTCTCTTCCAGAATGCCGCCCAATAAATTGACTTCCCCATCTTTCAATCGAATCGTGTGTTCAATCTTGCGCTGCCCGATGACCGGTTGGTTAATGCCGCCGAGGTTGGTCGTTTGTGTAACCGACGAGACCTCCAGCACCAGCTTCAACGTCACCTCATGCGCCGCCGAATGCACCGTGGGCGTAATGTCCACGTTCACGCCGACATCCTGATAGTTGAATTGCGTGTTTACCAATGAGTTGGTACCCACGCTACCAATGCCGGGCTGGAATGAACCGGTCGCCACCGGAATCCGGTCACCGATCTTCAGCGTCGCTTTTTGGCCATCGAGTGCACGAATCTGCGGCTTCTGGATGATCTTGGTCGCACTGTCACTGAACAACGCCTGCACCGTCGCGGGGTCAATATTCACCGTAAAATCCGTGGCATTCAGGTTCGCCAGCCGATTCAGGTTGAGGCCACCCGTGGTGGACGTGGATCCCGTCGTGCCTGTCCCTGTTCCCGTTGTCGAACTCGAAGTGCTGCTCAGGTTCGGTTCCAGCGTAACCGTCGCCTTGGTCGGCGGACTGATGCCCAGGTTTCGCATCTTGTCCTTCGACACCTGCATCACCGCAATATCCACCACCACTTCCGACTTAGCTTTGTCCACATCGCCAATAATTTTTTCCGCCAGCGCCACTTGATCGGGCGTTCCGCGAACGATGATCGCATTCTGCGACACCAGTTGAATCACCCGGCCAATTTCCAACACCGTGCGCAGCGCGTTGACGATATCTTGCAGTTCCGTCTGGGTGGAAATATTCGATAGGTAAAACGTCTTGATGACGTTCTGTTCCACTTCCTTGCGCTTGGCCTGGGTATCAGAAGCCACATAAATCGTATTCGACGTCACCGGACGCCAGAAGGTCTTCGACTCGAGTGCGATGATCTCAAGCGCCTCGCGAAGAGTTACCCCATTCAGGCTAACTTTGATGCGGCGGGCGGTATAGTCAGGGTCGAACAGAACGTTGATGCCCGCCAGCTTGCCAACTGTCTCGTAGATTACTTTGGTGTCTTCGGTGACTTGCAGCGATACCGGAGTGTTCGACACCGGAGCCAAATCCGCTGGCCCTAGAGCGTCGCTTAAGCGTTGGGCGGAAGGCGACGCTGGCCTGAGTACAGTTTGCGGCGAACCGCCATTTCTCTGGGCCTCCAACGCTGCCTGGGTGCGGCGCAACTCCTGACCTGCCAGAAAGTTCGAGCTGTCAATATCGCGCGCCTTCTGGAACTGCTCAAGCGCTTCTTCCAGCTTGCCCTCGTCGCGAAGTTGCTGCCCCTTATGCACCAGCGCCGCGGCCGCATAAAACTTGGTGCGCTCGGCCGACGCTCGAAAGCGTAAGTCCTTTGGCTTCAGAGCATAAGCCGCCTTGTAGGCTTCGTACGCGGCCACATAGTCCTGCTGCGCCTCGGCGTCCCGGCCCTTGCTATAAAGCGAACCCGCATTCTTGGTGGCCGCAAGCGAAACCGCGTCCTCTCCCGCCACCGCAGGCCATGTCACCGCCAGCACGGCCAGCAGTGCCGCCGCACACATCAGCAATCTCATCAAAGCTCCCTGTCCTAGCTTGCCATGGCTCTGGCAATTGCCCGGTCAAACTCACAGTATTGCCGCTCGTTTACCGCCAAAGCGTTGAAAAAACACGTATCTAAAGCTGGATTGTAGCACCCAGAGCCGCCATTTAAGGGTTAACCAGTGTGGTAGCATTACGCTTTAGTAGTAGCCTTTTCTGATGGCCCGTCCCGGCACCAAACCCACGAATTCTCCGCCCCCCAGCAACGCCAAACGCGACCCTGTCGCCGTCGGCAAGCATGACGCCGCCCAAAATCGCTCCGCTGGCTTTCACTACCATTTGACGGACAAGGTAGAGGCAGGGATAGCATTGCGCGGCACGGAAGTGAAATCTGTTAGGGCCGGGCAGGTGCAGCTCCGCGAAGGCTACGCCATGGTCAAGAACGGCGAAGCCTCGCTGCTGGGCGTCCACATCGGTGCCTACAACCACGGCAGCATCAACAATCACGAGCCGCTGCGCTCCCGTCGGCTGCTGATGCACAAGCTGGAAATTGAAAAGCTGCAAACCAAGCTGCAAACCAAAGGCATCACTCTCGTCCCCACCCGCATGTACTTCAAGGGTGGCAAAGTTAAGGTTGAAATCGCCGTCGCCAAAGGCAAACAGCTGTGGGACAAGCGCGAAACTGAGCGCCGCAAGACCGCCGATCAGGAAGCCAAACAAGCCATCGCCGCCAGCAAAAGGAAATTTGCGGGATAGTCTTGTCGTGTCATTCTGAGCGCAGCGAAGAACCCCTACGGGCCCGACCACCTCATGAGCCGTGAACCCATCCTCAGTCCCCAGGCCATCCACTCTGCGGACAGGTTGGGGTCTCTCTCCTAGCAGTCTCCGTGACCCTCCGTGTCTCGGTGCCTCCGTGGTGGATTTTATTTTGCCCGTCCCCAACTGGCACCCACCAACCGGCAACTGCTATCTTCAATTACGCCATGAAAATTACAACTTCTTTCGCCCCATCCGCTTCTCTTGCCACCGAATGCCTCGTCGTCGTTGTGCTCGATCACGGTGACAAGGAAAACCCGAACCCTCAGGTTTCGCCCACCGACGCCTCCTTGCAAGCTGCCGCTGCGAATCTTATCGCCGCCAAAGAAGTCAGCGGCAAGGCTAACGAGACGACGCTGTTGCACGCGCCTGCGGGCGTCGCTGCCAAACGCATCCTCTTTGTCGGTGGAGGCAATGCCTCCAGCTTTGCCGGGTTCGAACTACGCCGCGCCGCAGGCAGCGCGGCCCGCTTCCTGAAGAGCAAGGGCATACGCAACTTCGCGTTCGCCGCTCCTACCTTGGATGCAGGTTTCGCCGAATCCGCGAAGGCCTCCGTCGAAGGCATCTTTGTCGCCGATTTCGACCCCAACGTCTACCAGACGGATCGCAAAGATCAGAGCCTCGAAGACGTCGCGATTCTCGCGCCCGCCGCTACAGAAAGCGAAGTCACCCGCAGCGTTGCCGAAGGCGTCATCATCGGCGAATCGCAAAACTTTACGCGTGATCTGGTCAACGAACCGTCGAACCGCATGACGCCCACGATTCTAGCCGAGCGCGCCAGAGCCATGGTGCACGAAACGCCTGGCCTCTCCATTGAAATCATGGGCGGAGACGAGATTCAGGCTATGAAAATGGGGGCGTTCTGGAGCGTTTCACAAGGCTCGGCTGAGCCGCCCGCACTTATCGTAATTCGGTACTCGCCGGAAGGCGCGGACGCCAGCGTGAAACTCGGACTCGTTGGCAAGGCCGTCACCTTTGACACCGGTGGCATCTCGATCAAGCCTGCCGATGGTATGGAAAAGATGAAGTACGACATGGCGGGCGGCGCAACGATGATCGGCACCATGCGCGCCATCGCGCGACTCAAGCCCAAGCTCAGTGTGATGGCTGTCGTTTGTGCCACCGAAAATATGCCGAGCGGCACCGCACAAAAACCCGGCGACGTGCAAATTGCCATGAGCGGCAAGTCCATCGAGATCATCAATACCGATGCTGAGGGCCGCCTCGTCCTAGCCGACGGACTGCACTACGCCAAGGAGCAAGGCTGCACCCATCTGGTGGACGCTGCTACCCTCACCGGGGCTGTCGTTGTCGCGCTCGGCTTCGTCAACGGGGGCGTTTTCTCGAACGACGACACGTTGGCAAACAACTTCCTCGCCGCCACCCAGCGCGCTGGCGAAAAATTCTGGCGTATGCCGATTGACGAGGAATATCGCGAGTCCATCAAGTCCAGCATCGCCGACATCATCAACAGCGGCGGACGCTGGGGCGGATCGGTGACCGCCGCTATGTTCCTGAAAGAGTTTGTCGGTGACACGCCGTGGGCCCACCTCGACATCGCAGGCACTGCATGGATGGAAGAGACCAAGCCATGGATCGCGGCGAAGTCGCCAACAGGCTTACCGCTGCGTTCGCTGGTGGAACTGGTGCGGGGTATGGCGAAACAGACTGCAGGGCTAACCACTTCACGCGTGTCATTTTGAGCGGAACAGGGTGAATCGCGCACCGCGCGATTCACCCTGTAGAGTCGAAAGACCCGTACTACGCCATTCCCGCCAAAGCTGCTTGCAGTTCCAGTCTCCGAAGTTCTCTACCTAACGAGGAATCTACTTCCCAGCTTCTCCACTGCATCGCGCATTTGCGCAAAAAATGGCAGCTCGTTGTGATCGAGACCGCCGCGCCCCATCACGCGCCACAGATAGATTGAGTTGCCCGGCTGATACACCGCCAGCACATCTTCATTCCCGCGACGCTGCACTCGCAGAATCATGTCGGCTTCACCCGGGTTGTAGACGACGATGTACTTGCCCCACTCCTTCAGCGCAGTCTGCACTTCGCTGATCGCCTGCCGATCCTCAGTATAAAGATCTGCGGACGTCTCGGGACCATCCATCGCCATCACGTAGACGTAGCGTGCATTCTTCAGAATTCCCGGGAATGGCGGATTCACCGCCCTGTCTGTCCTAGGCTGCGCGAACGCCGAAACTCCCAGCATTGCCACAATCCCTAACATTACAAATAATTTCTTCATTCGAAACTCCTATTGGCCTTACATCTTTGGATGCATCGGCGATACGCACAGTTGCAAGTAAGACGCTTTCCAAGTCTTGGCAGCCGACCTACATTACCGCCGGAACTGCGATCCCCATAGTTCCCAGTACACGGATCAGCTCGCGCCGCACCACAAACGCCGTTGCCAGCAGAAACTGCTTTTTGCCCGCATCTTCTTCGGTCAGAATATGATGCCCATGGTAAAAGCTATTGAACATCTGCCCTAGTTTGAACGCGTGCTTCGCTGCATTCGCTGGCTCGCGCGTGGCAATGCACTGCTCCACCACGGCAGACGTCTGCGACGCAGCCAGCCACAACTCCCAGATCGCGCTGCCCTCTTCCCCCTGCAAGTGCTGGGCAAAGTCCACCGCGGAAGCGTCGAAGCAATCGGGATTGAGCCCCGCCTTGCGAAAGATATTCGCGGCGCGCACGACCGCATATTGCGCATACGGCCCGGTCTCGCCTTCAAAACTCAGCGCATCGGCAAAGTCGAATGCGATCACCGAATTCTTCGTCACCTTCAGCATGAAGTAGCGCAGCGCGCCTACCGCAATCTGCTGCGCGATCACCTCGCGCTCGGCGTCGCTCAGCTCGGGATGCCGCTTGTCCACCTCTACATGCGCCGATGCGATCAACTTATTCAGTAGATCGTCGGCCTTGACGCCAAAGCCCTTGCGGCCACTGACCTCGATGTACGAACGCAACTTATCTTCGTCGGACAGCTGATAGCCCAACTCCGCTGCGCAGCGCGGTGTCAGCGCCACCATCTCGTATGAAAAATGCGTATAGCGATCCGCCATTTCGTCATGACCCAGCCCGCGCAACGCCTCAATCACCGTATTCTGCGGATCGCTCTGCCGCGCATCAATTACGTTGAAAATTTCCGACACATCGCCAAATTGCGGATGCTCGGCTTCGCCTACCTCAGCTGAAATCCAGCACTGTTTACCGTGCGGATATTGATAAAACCGCACATAGCCGAAGTCCTTGCCCAACAACCCAAACTTCCACATGTGGTAGGCGATGTCCTTGCCGACGTAACCCACCGTGCCGTTCGAGCGCACGATCACCTTCTGGTCGTCTTCGGCCAGCTTCGCCGCATCCTCGCCCTCGGCGAGCGGCGCAGACTCTGTAGCGCCCACGCGCTTCATGACCCAGCAGCCTTTGTTCTTGCCTGCGTCCTCGAACGTCAGCACACCTTTTTCTTTGAGTTGTGCAAACGCCGCATCCCAAAACTTCAGCCGCAGAATTTCACTCTCGCGCGGCAAAAAGTCGTACTCAATGTCGAGCCGATCCATGGTCTCCAAGTGCCGACGCAAGACCGCCGTCGCGATGAGTTCTGCCAGGTCGGATGTCGGATTGCCACCGTGTTCCAAATCAGCCAGCACCGCCGCGCGCACCGCCAGGTTCGCTGCGTTCTTCACACCCTCCGGTGCATACCATAGCGAAGTCCGCGCATAAAGATCCCAGCAGAAGTAGTCGAATCGCGGTAGCTTGGTGAGCGCCTCCACTTCCGCAAATGACTTCTGCTCCAGATGCTGAAATCCGACGACCACATCGGCAACTTGCACGCCCGTGTTGTCAATGTAGTTCTGCACGTCCACCTGACGGCCCGAGGCCCGCAGCAGGCGAACAAAAGTGTCGCCCAGAATCGCGTTGCGCAGGTGGCCGATGTGCGCCGCCTTATTCGGATTGATACTCGAATGCTCTACCAAAATTTTTCCCGGAGGAATTTCCGCAGCCGGATGTTCGCCCATCGCAATGGCGGTTGCCATCGTCGTCCGATTCAACTTCGCGTTGATGTACCCCGCACCCGCAACCTCGAAGCTTTCGAATCCATCCACGCCAGTTGCGCTCAGCCCGGCTACAATTTCTTCCGCAATTTTTTTCGGAGCCTTACGCAGCTTGCGGGCCAGTTCAAACGCCAGCGGCAGGGCATACTCGCCCATCTCCACCTTCGGAGGCTGCTCGATCACAAGATTTTCCAGCTCAATCTGGTAGTTTTCCTTCAGAAAACTGCGGACACGTTCGGCGAGCCGGCCTTGCAAATGTCGGTACAAGAAAACTCCCTAAACCATTGAATTATCTAGTGATTTTAACAGAGCGACTAGGCTCGGGTCGTCCTGATGCTCTCCGCAATTACACTAGGGAACATGCGGATCGCCTACCTCGACTGTTTTTCCGGCATCAGTGGCGACATGTTTTTGGGCGCAATACTCGACGCTGGAGTGTCACCACAAATCTTTCACGACGCGATCGCATCGCTGGATCTTGAAGCGCGACTGGAGATTCGCCCGGTGATGCGCAGCGGCATTTCGGCCACCAAGTCGGACGTGATCGGCCCCGACGGGCCCGACCTGCCCATTGAAGAATTCCTCAAACAGCCCGGCGCACGGCCACACGAACATTCGCACACGCATCACGAAAATGCAACCGACGAAGCCGGAAGGCACGATCATCCCCAGATTCATTCGCATTCGCATGGCCGCGGACTCGCACAAATTCGGGCGATCATCGCCCGCGCTGCGATTAGTGAATCCGCCAAGGCTACTGCGATTCGCATCTTCGAAACCCTTGGCGCTGCCGAAGCCAAGATTCATAATCAGCCCATCGAGCAGGTGCACTTCCACGAAGTTGGCGCGGTAGATGCGCTAGCAGATATCGTGTGCGCGGCCGTCGGCTCCGAGGCTCTCGGCGTGGACGAGTTCTACTGCTCGCCGCTGAACGTCGGCGGAGGCACCGTGCAATGCGCTCATGGAACACTGCCCCTGCCCGCGCCTGCCACCGTCGAAATCCTGCGTGGAGTTCCCATCTATTCCGCTGGGCCTCCAAAGGAACTCGTCACTCCTACCGGCGCGGCTATCGTCCGCGTACTCGTCCACGAGTTCAGCGCGATGCCCGCCATGCAAGTCGAACGCGCTGGCTATGGTGCCGGATCGCGCGACCTGCCCGGCCATCCGAATGTGTTACGGATCACTGTGGGCGAGGCAACTTCTTCAGGGCTTACCAACTCGACATTCCCGCAAGATCAAGTAACGATTCTCGAAGCCAACCTCGACGACCTCAGCCCGCAGATCATCGGCTACGTCATCGAAAAAGCTCTGGAACAGGGCGCTCTCGACGCATTCGCCTTGCCGATTCAAATGAAAAAATCGCGCCCTGCCGTTCTGTTCACGCTCATCACCAAACCTGAAGATGCGGAACGCTTCGCAACCCTGCTCCTTGCGGAAACCTCAACCCTGGGCGTGCGCCGCCGCGACGAACAGCGCTACGTACTCCCCCGCCGCTGGCAAGAAGTCAGCACACCGTGGGGCACCATCCGCATCAAAATCGCCGAACTCGACGGCAGAATCGTCAACGCCGCCCCCGAGTTCGAAGATTGTCGCAAACTCGCCGAACAGCACAACGTGCCGCTCAAGCAGGTAATGCAAGCCGCGCTCGCGGCCTGGGAAATCCAAAAGACTTAACCGCAGAGCACGCGGAGCAACGCGAAGGAAAATGCGATAAGGCAAAGCTCACGGTGCCGATTCCACTGGGTGCGGAATTCATCCTGAAAATTGGAATCTGAAACTCGCCTCTTTTGTTCTCTCTCAGCGTTCCTCTGCGCTCTCTGCGGTTAAGGCCTTGTTGCGCTACGATAAAGATTCACCATGAGCCCCGAAAACCACAACAAGTTCTACATCACCACGCCGATTTACTACGTCAACGCCCGGCCGCACATTGGCCACGCCTACACCACCATCGTGTGCGATGCGGTGGCGCGCCGCCAACGCATGCTCGGCCGTGAGACGTTTTTCCTCACCGGCACCGACGAATATGGCGTCAACGTCGAGCGCTCCGCCGTCGCCGCTGGCAAAGACCCGCAGGTTTGGTCCGACGAAGTCTCTGCCACCTTCCGTGCGTTGTTCGATAAGCTGGGCCTCACATACAACGACTTCATCCGCACCACCGAGCCCCGTCACCGCAAGGGCGTGCAGGAACTTTTTCGTCGCATTCGCGACAACGGTTACATCTACAAAGGCAGCTACAGCGGCCAATACTGCGTCTTCGACAATCTTTTTGTAGACGTTACTGAGCCCGGCGCGCCCTGTCCCGAGTGCGGACGCCCCACTGAAACGGTGAAGGAAGAAAATTATTTCTTCAAACTTTCGGCGTTTGAAGACAAGCTGCTCAAGCTCTATGCCGATCATCCCGACTTCATTCGCCCTGAATCGCGCCGCAATGAAGTGGCTGCATTCGTGCGTACCGGCTTGCGTGATCTTTCCATCAGCCGCAGCACCTTCAAGTGGGGTGTGCCCGTTCCCGACGATCCTGATCACGTCATCTACGTCTGGCTCGACGCACTTTCCAACTACATCACCGCGCTCGGCTTCGGCACCGACGATCCGGCCGACAAAGCCCGCTTCGAAAAGTTCTGGCCTGCCGACGTGCAGGTGATCGGCAAAGAAATCGTTCGCTTCCACTGCGTCTATTGGCCCGCGTTCCTGATGGCCGCCGGACTGCCGCTGCCCAAGAGCATCATCGCGCACGGTTGGCTGCTGTTTGAAGAGAGCAAGATGTCGAAGTCGCGCGGCAATATTGTGCGCGCCGATACTGTTTCGGACGTGATGGGTGCCGACGCTCTGCGCTACTTTCTGTTGCGCGAAGTTGTCTTCGGGCAAGACGGCTCCTTCAGCTTCGACGCATTGGTGCAGCGCTATAACTCCGATCTCGCCAACGGCGTGGGTAATCTCGCTAGCCGCACGCTGACCATGATCGGACGGTATTTTCAGGGCGAAATCCCTGCGAATACCGCGCCGCATCTGGAAGAAGCTGCGATTGCGGAAACGGCGCGGCAGACGATTGCCCAATTCAGTGAACTGTTCGACCAGTTCCACTTTTCGCGCGCGCTGGAAGCGCTGTGGGCGCTGGTGGCCGCCATCAATAAGTACATCGTGGACAACGAACCTTGGGCGCTTGGAGAGAAGACCGATCCCGAGTCACGCCATCGCCTCGCTACGATTCTTTACACCAGCGCCGAGACGCTGCGCATTGTCACCGCGCTGTTGTATGCCGCGGTGCCGACTGCGTGCGAAAAAATCTGGGCACAACTCGGACTCGGCGAGATCACAAAATTTGACCTCACGTCGCTGGCATGGGGCCAGCTTGAGCCGGGCAGTATTTCCGGAAAAAGGATTGGCACCATCGAAGGTGTATTCCCCCGCGCGGGCAAAGAGGCGATTCATAAGATGCAGCACATTGAAGAAGAAAAGCGCCAGGCAATTGAGGCGGAAAAAGTAGCAGCGGCTGTCACAAATGCCGTCGGCGAAACAACGGTAGCAGACAATCCGGTCGCAGCACCCAGCGATGCCACCAGCGCAGAACTAGCTGCTGCTGACACAGCCGCGCCCAACGCCATCCCCGCGCTCGCACAGCAGATCACGATTGACGACTTCCTCAAAATTGACCTGCGCGTCGGTCAGATCAAAGTTGCCGAGCGCATCAAGGGTTCAGACAAACTGCTGCGCCTCGAAGTGGATATCGGCCTCGAAGTCCGGCAAGTGCTCGCCGGAATCGCTGAGCACTTCGACCCCGCGACGCTCGTTGGCCGCCGCGTGGCGATTGTCGCCAATTTAGCACCGCGCAAAATGCGCGGCCTTGAATCGAACGGCATGATCGTCGCCGCATCACTGCCCGACGGCCCGCCGTCGCTGGTCGCCTTCCTCGACGAAGTGCCGCTGGGCGCAAGGCTGAAGTAGGGCGCATGTTCCTCGACTCGCATGCCCATCTCGAACCGCCCCACTTCGACGCCGACCGGGCCGACATGCTCGCGCGCGCGGCGGCGGCAGGTGTGGAAACCGTGCTCGCTATCGGCACCGGCGACGGCCCCGGCACCCTCGACTGTGCCATCAATCTCGCTGACGCCGTCGCGGCCAGCACCACTCCACATCCACGCATCTTCGCCACCGTCGGCGTCCACCCGCACGAGGCCACCCGCGCCACCGACGCTGACTTCGCCCAACTCGCCGCGCTTGCAAGAAATCCGCATGTCATCGCCTGGGGCGAGATCGGCATTGACTACTACTACGACCACTCGCCGCGCGACGTACAATATGCCGTCTTCACCCGCCAGATGAAACTCGCACAGGCGGCTCGCCTGCCCATCATCATCCATTGCCGCCCCAGTGCGAATCCCGTGACTCCAGGCCCGAACACCACCGGAGGGGATTCAAACAACTATGACGCGTGGGATGATTGCCTGGCCCTGCTCCGCGAACACTGGGCCCCCACTGGCCTCGGCGGCATTCTGCATTGTTTCGCTGGTACGGTGGATCACGCCCGGCAAGGCATCGAAATGGGCTTCCTGATCTCGTTCGCGGGAAATGTCACCTTCCCTAAGGCGCAACCCATTCGCGACGCCGCGCTTGCCATCCCTCTGGAGCACATGCTCATCGAAACTGATTCGCCATTCCTCGCGCCGATTCCCTTTCGCGGCAAGCGCAATGAACCAGCTTTCGTCGTCAACACAGCCGCCAAAATCGCCGAACTCCGCGGCACCACCGCCGAAGAGATCGGCCAAATCACCGCCGCCAACTTCCGCAGACTCTTCCCCCGCACGCAATAACCGTGCACGGGGTGGTTTGCGGGGATGTGCGCTCCCTGAAGGGACGCCACCCACGAACCGGAGGGAAAGTACCAGTGAGCCGCAGGAAAATTCCCCCGCCCGAATCGCCTAATGAGGAATCCTTCCCCGCCTGATCATCCCGCCCCTTCGCATCCAGCGCGATTCGAGATAATCTAATAGCTAGCTTCTACCGTTCTCTCTCACCCAACCATGGCCGACAACAATAGTTTCGACATCGTAAGCAAAGTAGACCTGGCTGAGGCGGCTAACGCCATCCAGCAAGCTCTGAAAGAAGTCATCGCACGCTTCGACCTCAAGGACTCCAAGTCTGAGATCAAGCTGGAAAAAGAAGTCATCCAACTGCAATCCGCCGACGAGTACAAGCTCCAGGCCGTCACGGAGATATTGCAGAACAAGCTCGTCAAGCGGGGCATCTCGCTCAAGTCGCTCGAATACGGCACGATTGAGACGGGTTCCCACGGCAGCGCGCGCCAGAAAATCACGCTGGCCCAAGGCCTCGCCATTGAAAAAGCCAAGGATATCGTCAAGTTCATCAAGGATTCCAAGCTCAAGGTGCAGGCTTCCATTCAGGGCGACACCGTGCGTATCAGCGGTAAAGATCGCGACATTTTGCAGCAGGTCATCGCTGCGCTCAGGGCCAAAGACTTCGGCATTGACATGCAGTTCACCAATTACCGGACGAATTGAGCCGTCGCTTTAGGCCAGCAAGACCCAAATAAACGAGTGTCAACCACCACCATCTCGACTCCGGCCATCTTCGAAATGCTACGGGACGACCTCGCCGCAATCGAGGTCGCAATCGGGCGCGACACTGTTTCCAACGTGCAGGTGATCTCCGATATTGGCGAATACCTGCGTAACGGCGGGGGCAAGCGAATTCGCCCGGTGCTGCTGCTGCTCGGGGCCAAGCTGTTCGACTATCGCGGCGATGGCGCGGTTCGTCTTGGCTCAGTCGTAGAGATTATCCACACTGCCACGCTGGTCCATGACGACATCATTGACGAAGCTGAGACCCGTCGCGGTCGCCCTTCCGCTAACACCACATGGGGCAACTCCAAGTGCGTGCTGGCTGGCGACTGGCTGTACATGCAGGCGTTCAAGATCGCGCTGGAAGAGCGCAACCTGCGCATTCTCGACGTGCTGATCGGCCTGACGCAGCAGATGGTGGAAGGCGAACTCCTCCAGATGGAAAAGCTTGGCAAAGCCATCTCGCTCGACGAGCACTTCGACCTGATCTTCCGCAAGACGGCGTGTCTATTTTCGGTGTGTATGCGGCTCGGCGCAATTCTCGGTGGGGCAACGCGCGAGCAGGAAGAGACGATGGCCGCCTACGGCCATAATCTCGGCATGGCGTTCCAAATTGTGGACGACGTACTCGATCTCACCGCATCCGAAACTGTGCTAGGCAAACCAGTGGCGAGTGACCTGCGCGAAGGCAAAGCTACCATGGCCGTGATCCACGCGCTTGATCGCTGTGAACCTGCCGAACGCGCGATGATCGAAAAAGTGTTGCACGAACGCGCCTTTAACGGCGTGACCCACGCACAAATTCTCGCGATTCTGCATCGCTATGGCTCGCTGGAATCCGCCTCCGCCAGTGCACATGACTATGCCGACGCCGCCGTCCGCGCTCTCGATGAATTCCCCGACTCGGAAACCAAACGCGCCCTGCTGTGGGCACCGGAGTTTGTCACTTCCCGCGACAAGTAAGCCGCACTGGAATTTCTCCTCACCCCTTCGCCGCAATCCCCTGCATTTCAAACCGGGCCCCAAACAGCAGCGGTCCCGAGCCGATAAACGCCCGCGCTGGCATATCCGGACTTTTGAAATACTCCTTGTAAACAGCATTAAACGCAGGCCAGTGCGAAACATCCGGACAATAAATCGTCACGTATACCAAATCGTCCATAGCCATGCCTGCAGCCGCCAGCACCGCCACGAACTGATCCAACATAAAGCGCGCTTCATCCTCGGGCTTCTCCGGCACCTTTCCGGTCGCCGGATCAGTCCCGATGCGCCCCGAAAGATAGAGCGTCCCGTTCACGTTCACCGCATCGCTAAACGGCCACGCCGAATTATGCTCCGGCAAATTTACGAATGATTTCGTCATATTCAGTCCTCTCACTTGGAGCGTTCTCAACAAAAGTTCGCTGCCCCCAGTCAATGTAACGGATTCGCTGGTGTAACATCCAATGGAAGCATGTCGCTGCCAGCCTGACTCATGGATCAAATCACAGAACTCATCGCGAAACACGGCTACGTCTTGATCTTTGGCATCGCTCTCGCCGAGGGTCTCGGCCTGCCCGTGCCTGCGGCGATTGCGATGCTGGTGGCCGGAGCCGCCAGCGCCTGGGGCAAACTTTCATTCCCCATGGCCGTCGCCTCTGCGGCCATCCCGTTCCTGCTCACCGATGTCCTCTACTACTGGGCCGGACGCGAATCCGGCTGGGCATTGCTTTCGTTGCTCTGCCGCGTGTCGCTCAATCCTGAGACCTGCATACTGCGCTCCGCCGAAAGTTTTTACAAACGCGGCAAAATGACGTTGCTCTTTGCCAAGTTTGTGCCCGGCGTAGCCACCATGGCCCCGCCGCTAGCTGGCAGCATGAAGATGCCAGTCTCGCAATTTCTGCGCTTCGACTCCGCTGGCGTCCTCATGTACAGCCTCGCCTACACTGGCGCAGGCTACCTGTTCAGCCAGTTCCTCAGCTCCATGCTGCGCGGCATCAGCGCATTCGGCACCGTGATGGAGTGGCTACTCGTCATCGGTTTTGTGGGCTTTCTCGCCTACCGCTTCAGCATCTATTGGAAGCACCGCATGTATCGCGTCGTGCCCCGCGTGCAAGTCGACCAGCTTGCCGAGCGGCTCGCCGCTGGCGAATCCGAAGTCATAGTAGCCGACGTCCGCAGCCACGGGTACTACGACCGCGAGGCTCAGCGGATTCGCGGCGCGATTCGGCTCGAACCGAACAATCTCGATCAGTTCTTCGACCGCACGCCCAAGGGCGTGGACATCTACCTCTACTGCACTTGACTGAACGAAGCCACCAGCGCCCGTGTGGCGCATATCGTTCGTGAACGAGGATTCAACGCATTCGTAGTAGTCGGCGGACTGCGCGCCTGGAAGAAGCTCGGCTACCCGACCGAAGGCGTCCCTGAAGATGACCTGGTGATGCTGCCCAGCTTCCAGTAAGCAGCTTGTGTGGGGATCGCGCCCTAACCCATCGGGACAAGCCCGAAGATCTCTGGCTAGTGCCCGCACGCCAAAATCAGCCCCGCAGACCCAGATTGTCGTCTTAGCCCGAAGGGCGATGCTCCACCGTTAGCCCAGGCGCGCAAGCGCTGGTTAGGCCGCGAAAAGAATTCGCAGCCCGGAGGGCAGCCCGGGTCACTACATGATGCGGCAACCGCCCCGCGCATTTACCCTGTCCCTATGCCCAAAGAAGTAGAAATCAAGTTTGCAGTGACTGACATCAAGCGCGTGGCCCGCCAACTCCGCGCCGCGGGTTTGCTTCTCCGCACCGCCCGTAGCTTTGAGGTCAACACACTGTACGACGTGCCCGGCATGGTTTTGCGTTCACGAAGCGAACTCTTGCGCCTCCGCCAATACGGCAAGATCTGGACACTTACCCACAAAGCCAAAGGCACCGCCGCACGCCATAAAACGCGCGAAGAGCTGGAAACGGTGGTGGAGAACGGCCGCAACATGGATGCGATTCTTCGTGCCCTCGGCTTCCAGCCCAGCTTCCGCTATGAAAAGTACCGCACCGAATTCGCCACCGCCGACGGCAAAGGCCACGTCGTGCTCGACGAAACCCCGATCGGCAACTTCGGAGAGATCGAAGGCCCCGCCCGCTGGATTGATCGCACCGCGAAGTTGCTCGGCCTTACCTCCGCAGACTACATCACCGATAGCTACGCTGGCCTGTTCTTCGCTTGGAAGCAGCACACCGGCAGCTTGGCCGAACAGATGACCTTTACCGCCGTGAACCGCGCCCGCAAAGCCAGCAAAATCATTCCGACGGAAGTAAGAATGCGCACGAAGTCGTAACCGAATTCCTAAGGGAAGCGTCAAGGCGATTTTCGATGGTCGCACGGTGCTACAATGGCATTCGTGCAAGAACAAACCAATCCCCAGACGCCCAGACAGTGGATTCGCTACATCGTAGTCGCCGGAATCGCCCTTTTTCTAGTGTGGTGGATGCTAAAAGTCTACGTAGGAATCTGAGCCCCAGCGGTCATTCTGAGCCGAATCCCCCATTCTCGTGCGTTCGATCCGAACAAGATGGGGTTCTTCGCTGACGGCAGAACGTCGGGCGGCATGAGGCTCGGCGTACTTTTCGGCGCTGAGTCGGATCAAGAATCGTGTGGAAACGGTAGCTATCGCCCGTCCAGTCGGGGCAACGCTCCGAGTTTTGTCCTAGCCCGAGGGCGGGCCGGGCCTTCGGTAGAAATACCCAAAGGTTCCCTGCGCTAGCGCCAAAACCTAGTGGCTTGTGGGGACAAAGACGCGCTCCCAGCTAGCGACGACCTCGCGAACAAAATCGAAACAGTTCAGGACTGTGCCATCGTTTAGCTGAATGTGTACGCCTTCCTTACCAACCCCAAAACCTCCCATGCCAAAGCGACCGACTCCAAACCCCTGTTCGGAGCTGACAGACTCGGTGATCGGCCGTCGTGTTGTGAGTTGGAAATGCTTGCCAGCGGTTGCAATATCACCACAGATTTTCAGCCAATGATCGGCAAACGGGATGTTCACGTCCAAGCCTGAGAAGTTGTGGTCCGGCTTAATCCAGTCAATTAGTGAGTAGCTCGTAATCGCAAAGTTGAAAACCGATCAGTCGTCACCCCGTCGTTCTCAAGTAAAAATGCATCACGTTCTAATTTTTCATACAAATCTGTGGCGGATTTCAGAGGCAACGTCAGCTTGATGGGCACAGTTTCTGCTCGAGGTTGCGTCATATCCGGTAGCCCCCCTACGCCCCGTGGCACTTCTTATACTTTTTACCTGAGCCGCAGGGGCAAGGATCATTGCGCCCGACCTTGTCGCCGCGCACAACGGTTTGAACCTTTTCCACTTCGCCTGCGCCAGCCATGCGAGCCTCTTCCAGCTCACGCTTTTTCTTGCGCTGGAACTCCGCCTCGATTTCGTCAATCGTCGTCGTGGCACGATGCCGCGCCCGACGCTCAGCCGCCGCGTTCTGCGTTCCGTCTGAAGTCAGCTCTCCGCCGCCAGCCGTCACCATACTCTGCGCACCTGCGGGCGCCGCCTGCTCCCCTCCCACCACCTGCATCAGATAGAGATATCGCACCGCCTCTTCCTGGAAGCGCAGCATCATCGCCTCGAACATCTCGAACGACTCTTTTTTGTACTCCACCAGCGGATCGTGCTGCGCATAGCCGCGCAGGTTGATGCCGTCCTTCAGGTGATCCATGTTCAGCAGGTGATCTTTCCACTGCCCATCAATCACGCTCAGCATAATCATGCGTTCGTGGTAGCGCATCGCTTCCGGGCCGACCATCTCTTCCTTGGCGTCGTAACGCTGCTTGAGCTTCTCAAAGATCGCATCACCCAAGTCTCCGCGAGCCATCTCACGTGCCTGAATCCCTTCGGCCTCCATATCCACACCAAAGCGCGTGAAGATCGCATCTTTCAGCCCCTTCACGTCCCAATTGGAAGGATGCGCGTCCGCCGGAATAAATTCCTGCATTAGATCACTGAAGATCGTCGAAACATATTCGTTGACGATTAGATCTTTTTGGTCCACGCCTTCGAGCAGGTTGCGGCGCAAGCCATAGACCGCCGTCCGCTGCTTGTTCATCACATCGTCGTACTCGATCAGGTGCTTGCGGGCCTCGAAGTTCTGCGCTTCCACCGCCTTCTGCGCCGCTTCAATCCGCTTGCTGATCATGCCTGACTCAATTGGCACGCCTTCTTCCATGCCCAGCCGCTGCAGCAGCGTCGAAACCCAATCCTTCGCGAAGATGCGCATCAGGTCATCTTCCAGCGACAGATAAAATCGCGACGACCCCGGATCACCCTGCCGACCCGCGCGTCCGCGCAACTGATTGTCAATGCGGCGCGCCTCGTGCCGCTCGGTGCCTAAAATGTGCAAGCCCCCAGCCGCCACCACCGCCGCATGGTCGTCATCCGTAGTGCGCTTGTACTTGGCCAGCGTCTCCACCCACTGCTGCGTCGGAATCTTGTATTCGCTGCCCGAGTAATAGAAGTAATGCACTTCGCCTTGGCTGCCTTCGACGGTAATCTGCCCCATCGGAATCTGCTGCGCCAAGCCCTTCTTCACGCACTCCTGCTTGGCCATGAACTCAGGATTGCCGCCTAATAAAATATCCGTGCCGCGGCCTGCCATGTTCGTGGCAATCGAGACTTTTCCCTTCTGCCCCGCCTGCGCCACAATCTCGGCTTCGCGCTCGTGATACTTCGCATTCAGCACCACGTGCGGAATGCCTTTCTTCTTCAGCAACTCACTTAGCCGCTCCGATTTTTCAATCGAAGTCGTGCCCACCAACACCGGCTGCCCCGCTTCGTGAATCGTCTTGATGTCGTCCGCCACCGCGTGATACTTTTCGCGCTCGGTGCGATACACAATATCAGGATTTTCCAGCCGCAACATCGGCCGGTTGGTCGGAATCACAATCACTTCCAGCTTGTAAATTTTGTCGAACTCAGCTGCTTCGGTCTCGGCGGTTCCCGTCATGCCGCCCAGCTTCTTGTACATGCGGAAGTAATTCTGGAACGTGATCGTCGCCAGCGTCTGCGACTCGCGCTCCACCTCCACGCCTTCCTTCGCTTCAATCGCCTGGTGCAGTCCATCCGACCAGCGGCGCCCCGGCATCATGCGGCCCGTGAACTCATCCACGATGACGACTTCGCCCTCCTTCAGCACATACTCCACATCTCGGTGATACAGCGCATGCGCCTTGATCGCGGTCTCGATGTGGTGCTTCATGTCCCAGTTCTGCGGATCGGCAATATTCTCAATCCCCAGCAGCTTTTCAACTTTGATCCAGCCCTCATCGGTGACAGAAATGTTGCGATGCTTCTCATCCACCACGTAATCGCCGGTCAGAATCTTTTCGTCCACCGACTTTTGGATCTCTTCGCCCTTTTCCAGCTTGGGTACAAGCACATTCGCGCGCGCATACTTATCGGTCGTCTCGTTGCTCGATCCGCTAATAATCAGCGGCGTCCGCGCCTCGTCAATCAGGATCGAGTCCACTTCGTCCACAATCGCGAAGTTGTGGCTGCGCTGGACGCAATCCGTCACATCAAACTTCATATTGTCGCGTAGGTAATCGAACCCGAACTCGTTGTTCGTACCGTAGGTCACATCGGCAGCGTAGCTGTCGCGGCGCTCCTGGTCATCCAAGTCGTGCACGATCACGCCCGTCGTCAACCCCAGAAAGCGGTACAGCTTGCCCATCCACTCCGAGTCGCGCTTGGCCAGGTAGTCGTTCACCGTAATTACGTGAACCCCGCGCCCCGAAAGCGCATTCAGGTACACCGGCAGCGTCGCCACCAAAGTTTTGCCTTCGCCGGTTTTCATCTCGGCGATCTTGCCTTCGTGCAACACCATGCCGCCGATCAACTGGACGTCATAGTGCCGCATCCCCAGCACTCGCTTGCCTGCCTCGCGGCACACTGCAAATGCCTCGGGCAGAATCTCGTCCAGCGCTTCCTTCAGCACAGCAGCACGCGCCGCTTCCACCGCCTTCAGCCGGTCTGTATCACCCTCGGAATCGTCCGCGACGGCGGCTAGACGCTCAGCAATGCGCTGCCGGAAGGCGACCGTCTTGCCCCGCAATTCGTCGTCAGTGAGCCGTTCAGTTACCGGCTCAAGCGCATTGATGCGCTGCACCATCGGTGCCAGACGCTTCATTTCGCGCTCATGGCGCGTGCCAAACACTTTAGAAAGAAGGACGTTAATCAAAACTGGCAAACCTCATTCGGGGCATAGTTTCGCCCATAATAGTATTGAGTTTATCACTTGGGTGCCCTGATCTTTGGATGCACGCAATACTGGTTAAGTGGCTCTGCGGCCCCGGTGGGGCTCGAAACTTGATATAGTTCACCCGGACGTTGCATTGCGTTGTTGTACGTGTTCACGACTGACTCAGAACCTCAACCCATGCCCGGCTTCTATCACCTCTTCGCTCGCGCCGCTGAACAGTATCCCAGCCACATTGCGCTTGAAATGCAGCGCGCCAACAGCCTCGAAAGCCACAGCTATGCGGAAACTGCGCACCTCGCCGAATGTGTCGGCAACTGTATCAGCCAGCGCATCGCCGCTGGTGCCATGCCCGGCGGAGCCCGCTGTGCCATCCTTGCCGAAAACCAGCCGCGCTGGGTCATGGCCTACCTGGGCATTCTCGCCGCCGGATGCACCGTCATCCCCCTCGACACCGCCTTTCGCCCCGACCAGGTCGCCAAGCTCCTGAGGGATGCTGGCGCTTCGCTCATCTTTACCGATCCTAAGCACTTGCCGACGGCCCAGGCCGCCGTCACCGGACTCGACGACAACGTCTGCGGCATCGCCTTGCTACATGGCGCAACCTCCAGCGACGGCACTTCTGGCAATCTCGATGCCATGTTCGCCGTCGGCACCCAAACCTTTCGCCCCGTGGACGTTTCGCCCGACATGGTCGCCTCGCTCGGCTACACCTCCGGCACCACCAGCGACCCCAAGGGTGTGCAACTGACGCATGGCAACCTCTCAGCCGAAGGCACTGCTGTTTTTTCGTTCATCGCGGTGCAGCCTACCGACGCATTGCTCGGCGTGTTGCCGCTCTTCCACGTGCTCGCCCAAATGGCGAACCTGCTTCTGCCCCTGCTGCGCGGCTCACGTGTTGTCTATCTGGAAACTCTGAACACTACCGAACTTATGCGTGCCTTACGCGAACGCAACATCACGATCTTCGTGTGTGTGCCGCAATTTTTCTATCTGATTCACGAACGTATCTTCCGCGAAGTCACGAACAAAGGCCAGATCACCAAGGCAATATTCCAAACCTTGATGAAGATCAACGGCTTTACCCGCTCCCTCGGCTTGAACCTCGGCAAAGTCTTCTTCAAGCCCGTACACAAGTTACTCGGCGAAAAGATGCGTTACTTTGTCACCGGGGGCTCCCGCTTCGACCTCTCCATCGCGCAAGACTTCCACGCTCTTGGCTTTGACATCCTGCAAGCCTACGGACTTACTGAAACTTCCGGATGCAGCACTGCGACGCCGCCCAAAGACAACGTACTCGGCTCCGTCGGCAAGCCACTGCAGGGCTTCGAGGTGAAAATCGTCGGCGGCGATTTCTCCGAAGAACATGGTCACACTATTGGCGAAATCGCCATTCGCGGTAGCCATATTATGAAGGGTTACTGGAACCGCCCGGACGCCAATGCTGAAGTCTTTAAGGAAGGCATACTGACCGAACGCCCCTGGTTCTACTCCGGAGACTTAGGCTACCTCGATGCAAAAGGCAACCTTTTTATCACCGGACGCCGTAAAGAAGTGATCGTACTAAGTAATGGCAAGAACTTGTATCCCGAAGAGATCGAGACTTATTATCTGCGCTCCCCAGCTATCAAGGAACTATGCGTTATGGGCCTAACTGATCCCCGAGACCCCACCCTCGAACGCCTACATGCCGTCATCGTGCCAAATTTTGAAGTGCTCCGCGAACGCAGAGTCGTGAACTCGCGCGAAGTCATACGCTTCGACGTCGAGAGTATCTCTGCGCAGATCCCCAGCACCAAACGCATTCAGAGCTACGACATCTGGAACGAAGATCTGCCCCGCACCACCACGCGCAAGCTGCGCCGCTTCGAAATCGAGAAACGCGTGAAGGCAATGCAGGCCAGCGGAGCAACGGCCGAGAGCAGCGCAAATGCCGCTCCAGCCGCACTATCCGACCAAGACGCGCTGTGGCTGGCAAAACCGGGCATCGAGCGCGGCATCAATGTTATTCGCCAGGCAGCCAAGATTCAGCCGTCACAGATATTACCCAGGCACAATCTCGAATTAGATCTTGGCCTCGACTCCATGCAACGCATCGAGTTACTCGTCGCCGTGGAGCAGAACCTCGGCGGTCACGTGGAAGAGTCGCGCATCGCCGAGTTATTTACCGTACGTGATTTACTGGACGCCGTGATTGCCTCCAGCACCGGGGCACCCGGCGACGCCAACCGCACGCAATTCGCGGGATGGGACTTTGTGCTTAAGTCAGAGCCTACCGAACCTGAGGTGCTGGCTCTGCGTGAGCCCCACTATGTACAACGCTTTGTCTGGTATTGCATCTTCCGTGTAGTGTTTGTTCTGTTCTTACTTCTATTCCGCATACGCATACGCGGATTGGAGAATCTACCCAGTGGCACTACCTTCATTCTTTCTCCAAATCACCAAAGTTATTTCGACCCCATTGGTATGGTGTGTCGCCTACCTTGGCGTGTGGGTAAAGATACCTTCGCCGTCGGTACCAGCGAAATCTTCGGCATGGGCATTATGAGCAAGCTAGGCCAGTCCATGCGCGTCATCTCGGTAGACCCTGACGCCAAGCTTGTTCCCGCCATGCGCGCGGGCGCTTTCGGCCTCCGTAACGGGCGTAACCTGATTCTCTACCCCGAAGGGGAGCGCAGCATTGACGGATCGCCCAAGCTATTCAAGAAAGGCGCTGCGATTCTTTCCATCCATACCCAGAAACCGATCGTGCCAATTGCGCTGGAAGGATTCTGGGAAAGCTGGCCGCGCAACTCCGGCTTCGCCAAGTTCGCCCCACTGCGCGTAGTCTTCGGCAAACCGATCTATCCGCCAAAGCTGGAAGACTTACCCCAAGACCCGACCGCGCTCGACGCAGAATACGCCAAACTAACCGCACATCTGAAGCAAACGATTGTGGAGATGTGGACTCCGCTGAACGAAGAGAGCAAAGTAAGGTGGGCGAAACAAGGGCGCTAGTTTAGCTTGGCTTCGCGCTCACACCGTGCCTTCACTACCTCCAAAATGTTCCTCTGCATCTCACTCATGATGCCGTCCGTCCACCACCTGGAATACCAATTGAAATCAGTTGTAATCCGATGCTGACTCGATAAGTGCAACCTGACTCGATCGTCAGATAGCGGCTCAAGCCGATACTCCCCTCGCAGCACATCGAAATAGCGCCCGCCGACCTTCACATGCTCATCTAAACTCGTGTCCGGGATATGCTCCGCATCTGCCTTGATCGAAAACGCCAGCCGCTGCTCCGGCTCCCATACATCCACGGTCTCAATAAACACAACATTCCCGGTAAATGACGCATTCCGCACCCCACCCAAGCCCTCGTACGAGAGCGTCGCTGCCACCGGTGCCGGAAACCCAATATCCCTCACCCACGAATGACTAAGCTCATTCGGCTGAATCGCCGAAACCCTTTTGATGTTCTGCCACACTACTGCGGGAGACGCGGAAACATCAATCCTGTTCTCCACCGTCCGGATCTGATTCTGCTGAAACACCTTCGCTTCCCAGGGAGAAATCAGAAACGGCAATAGAAGCGCACCCGCGAGTATTCACTTTGATTCACTTCGACTTCGTCTCCAGGAGCCGATTAGACCACCCAGTGCGCCCCCAATCGAGCCGACAACCAGCGCAGCGGGCAGAAGCATGATCGCGCAAATTGTGCCTTCGAGGGCGAACAGAGCTACCGTCGCAATACATGTACCGATGGGGATCCAAGGAAGCACGATCCAGCCCCACCTTGATATCCGCCCCCTTTCGCTCTGCAACAAATACCGTCACAAACCCAAGGACAGCCGGAACCAAGACCACGAAAGACAAGGAAATGATTCGCCAGGAGTCGCCAGCGTCGATTTGGTAGAACAAGCGGAAGCCCCAGCCTGCGGCACCTCCAACCAGACAACCATAGAGCGCGGATTTAAGTCGCGACCCTGAAAAGGCTACCAGCGCCAGCAGCGCGATTGGTGGCACCAGCCCCACTGTGCTGATAGCTTCGACATTCATGCCGGGCGGTGGGTAGTGCAGCATCAGGCCATACGATGTCGCTCCGCACACAAGCGCCACCACCAACAACACTCTCCGTAGTGTCCAAGGCTCTTGAGTCATAGTTTCCTTAACCTCGAGTTAAATTAGCGAGCCGCATGGCGGCACCTTAGCCACGTCCATTCGCATCCGATCCCCTTACTTCGCCCGCGGGTGCGTCCGGTCATACACTTCCATCACATATTTAGTCGTAAGCTGCGTATAACGCTGCGTGGTCGAGAGCCGCTCGTGGCCCAGCATCTCTTGAATCGCCCGCAAATCCGCGCCTTCTTCCAGTAAGTGTGTTCCAAACGCATGGCGCAGCGTATGTGGATGCACATCGCTTGGCAATCCCGCCGTCACGGCAAGCCGCTTTACAATCCGGCCTACACTGCGCGTCGTCAGCCGTCCGCCGCGCAAGTTAGTCAGCAGCGCGGGCGTTGGCGTCGAACTCAATTTGCCGTGACGCGAATCCTCGATCACCTGCAGACGCCGTGGCAGATACTCACGCATCGCGGCGATCACCGCGTCGCCAAACGGCACCATGCGTTCCTTTTTGCCCTTGCCACGGATCAGAATAGCCTCATTCGCTGGACTGATGTCCTCTAGATCAATTCCGACTAACTCCGAGTTACGTATGCCGCACCCATAGAGTAACTCCAGCATCAGCCGGTCGCGCTCCGGGAAGCTCGCTAACTTCGCCGCATCACCATCCAATACCGAATTCATCTCCTCAATCGTGGGCACACGCGGCAGTTTCTTGGGCAGCTTGGGAGTAGCGACCAATCGCGCCGGATTCTGCTCCACCACTCCCTCCCGCGCCAGCCATTTATACAGCGACCGTACCGCGGCCAGCGCCCGCGCTACCGTGGCCTTACCATTACCCTTATCAAATAGGTGTGACAGAAACGACCGGATCGTCACGTGGTCAATCTCTACCCAATCCAACTCGCCGATAAATGCAGAGAACTCCGCTAAGTCTCCCGAATAGGCGCGGATCGTGTGTGTAGATGAGCCCTTCTGCCGCAAATAGACCAGAAAGTTCTCGACGCCGCTCGCAACCGCCGCCTGCTGCGCAGTATTCGTCAAGACTTCACCGTCAACATGATCCTTTTTCCTCGCGGATGGCAGGCCTGATGCACATTCTTCAGCCGATCTAGTGCCACGTGCGTGTAAATCTGCGTGGTGCCGATGTCGGCGTGGCCTAGAATCGTCTGCACCGTGCGCAGGTCGGCCCCGTTGCCTACCATGTGCGTCGCGGCACTATGTCGTAGCATATGCGGGCTCGCATGTTTCCCCACGGCTTCGCTTTGCTGCGCCACCCGCTGCCACACCCTCTGTCGAGTTAGCCGATGCCCACTCCGTCCCAGGAAAATATGGGGCGACGACTTACCGCGCGCCAGCACCGGACGTGCGTCCCGCAAATATTGTTCCAACGACTCCTGCGCAGCGCGGCCCAATGGCACAAGCCGTTCCTTGTCGCCCTTGCCCCGCACCAACACGCAGCCCGCATCTAACTTCAGATCTTCAAGACGGCAGGTTACTAACTCCGTCACCCGCAATGCTCCCGCGTAAAGTACTTCCAGCATCGTCTGGTCGCGTAGTAACATCGCTGCTGCAAGTCTCTCTGTACGCACTCGCCCGGCGGAAGTTTCTCCAACGCTCACATCACCGCTTGGCGACTTTCCAGTTAGTGAACTTCGAGTTGTAACTTCTCGCCTAGTTCTGTCCTTCCGTGCTGTAGACTCCGTGTCCCCGCCTAACAGACGATCTACTTCCGATGACGCCAACGCCTTGGGCAACACCTTCCACTGTTTCGGTGTTTCGAGATTTAGCGTTGGATCTGCCGTAATCATGCGATCGAGCAGTAAGTGCCGGTACAACTGCCGCATCGCCGAAAGCTTGCGTCCTATCGAACGCCCATCCAGCCCCGACGTCTGCATATACTGCACAAACCCGCCCACCGACGCCTTATCCGCTGCCTTTAAGTCCAGCTTGCGTTTGCTCAGAAACTCCGCGAACTGCCCCATGTCGCGCAGATAGGCACTGACGCTCAGCTGCGCCAGTCCCTTTTCTACTCGTAGATAGTCGTTAAACCGCGCCAGAGTCCGCGAGTTCGCCCGCACAAGGGCCACAGCGTCCGCAGACACTTCAACTGGAAGGAAATCTTTTCCTGCAACGGCCATGTTGAGATTATGCGCGTTATCAGACGTTGCGGGAATAATCACTGAGGTGCTGCCTCGCACGGACGCGAGCTTCAGACGGCCTCCAGCGCCTTGCGCATCTCCACCGCGTACAGCGCGCCTTCCGGAGTCTCTTCATGCTTGAAGTATGCATACACGTCGCGACCCGCCGCCGTGTGCGCGCGAATCTTTTCCACCATCCCCGCCCGCTCTTCAGCCGAATAACTCGGCTTGCGCCAGCGGTAATACACGAGCGGCCCGGTCACCACCTCGGGCGTCTCGCGCTCTTCGCTCTCGGCCAAACACAGCGCAGCACCACGTGCCCGCAGCCTCTCATACACCTCGTCGCAAAACCAGCTTGCATGACGAAATTCAAACGCCACCGGCAAACTCGCGGGCAGCGTCGCCAAAAATTCGCTCAGCCGCTCGCCATCACACTTCATATTCGGAGGCAGTTGGAACAGCACCGACCCCAACTTCCCCGCCGCCGCCAGCGGCTCGATCGTACGCACAAACAGGTCGGTAAACTCGCCCAGATCGCGCAGCCGCTTCATGTGAGTAATCCGCTGATGCGCCTTGATGCCGAACCGGAACTCCGCCGGAGTCTCCGCCACCCAGCTCGCCAGCGCCGTCTCCTTCACCAGTTGACGAAAGGTAAAGTTGACTTCCACCGTGTTCAGCTGCGTCGCGTAGTAGCCTAAAAATTTCTTCGCCGCCAGCTTCGCCGGATAAAACTCCGGCTTCCACCCCGCATACGCCCACCCCGACGTCCCTACGTAAATCTTCGCCATGCCGGGGATTATAGCCTCTCCATCCGGGTATCCTCCACTCGGTTGCATATCGACTGCGCCGCCGGGTTATGATTTGGGGTAGCGGTCGAAAGAGCGTGCGTAACCGCTAGATATTGATCGAGTCACCATCTAATCGTCCGGCTCGGAGTCAACAATGCAGACGTCTATAGAGAGAGTTGCCGTAATTCTGCTTGCCTGTCTTTATGCAACAGCAGTCGGGGCCGCTAACCATCCCAAGCACAAAATCACCACTGAGCAAGCCAGCGCACTTGTCATGGCGTCTCTCACGGCAGAGCAGAGTAGACTGCCGAAGGTAGGGACGGATTTCCAGGCTCAAGACTCATCGTACTTCCTGTCCTTCACTGTTGTTTGGGAAGGTACGCCAAGCGGCAGCGTAGTGGTTGGCATCTATGAGGTTGACTCTCACACCGGGGATGTCTTTAGCGCGACCATAGGCTGCTACGAATATAAGAACCATCGGCTTGAAGCTCTCCAGGCGCAAATTCGAGCCAGGCTCCGTCTGTCGCGGTCGGGTTATCAGCGGCTGAAAACTAAAGGCCCCCTCTGCGAAGAGTGAGCCGGGTGCGCCACCCTTTGTGCTTTTCATAGGGTGGCGCACCACGATATCGGCGGCTCGTGTCTTCCGTGAACAAGCCTTTGACTCTGCCGAGGCACACGGTAGAGCGGGGCTTCCAGCCCCGCGTCAAGCACGCCGAATGAACTACGGCTTCAGCCGCTGAGGTAAGTCTTCCTGCCACGTTGGCGAAAATTTTACCCCTGGGGCTAAAGCCCAAATCTGTTACGGCCTGCTGCGACGCGGGGCTGGAAGCCCCGCTCTACCGTTCCTGCCTAATCCAAGGATCATGATTCACGACGGTGCTCAAGAGAGCTTCGGCAACCCCTGCTCCACCGTCTGCACGTCCCCAAACAAGTCCCCAAACTTTTCCGCCCGCTTGATCACATCGCCCGCCTCAAACCGCAGCAGCCCCGCATCTTTCTTCTTCTTCGCCTTCTCCACTTCAGCCCAAGTCACCGGAGCCGACACCGTCGGCGCTTCTCTTGCCCGCAGTGAATACACACTTACCGTCGTCTTGTGCTCATCATTCTGACTCCAATCCACTAGCACGCGCCCCTCGCGAATACTCTTCTTCATATCACTCACTACTAACTCAGGATGCTCGTGCTCCAGCAACTGCGCCAGCGCGTGGGCAAACAGCTTGGTCTGCGCGTAAGTTACTGGAGTATTCAGCGGTACATACACCTGCATCCCCTTCGACCCCGAACTCTTGGCGCAACTTACTAACCCATAGTGGTCAAATATCTTGCGTAGCTTCAGCGCCACTTCCACGCACTCCAGCATCCCTGCCGGAGGCCCCGGATCAAGGTCAAACACCATCATCGTCGGCCGAGTAATATCTTCAGCCTTCGCCAGTTGCGGATGAATCTCCAACGACGCCAGATTCGCCACCCAAACCAGCGTCGGCAAATCCTCGATCAGCAGAAATTGAATGTCGCGCTGATTATGGCGACTGTAAACGGGCGTCGTCTTCACCCATTCCGGGCGATGCGCAGGTGCATTTTTTTCATAAAAATATTCGCCACCCACCCCATCGGGATACCGCTTCATCGTCACCGGACGACCTTGCAAATGCGGCAGCAAGAACGGAGCGATGCGAACGTAGTAGTCCAGCACCTGCCCTTTGGTGAAACCGGTGGCCGGATACAGCACTTTATCCAGATTCGTCACCCGCAACGATCTGCCTTGGATCTCTATGGTGGACTGGGACACAGGTCGAGGATACCGCAAGTTTTGCCGTAAATTGGTCGCTTTTGCTCGAGAAACTCCCGCGCACTCGACGTACAATACCTGCGACGCCGGGTTTTTGTCCCCGCAAACGTACTCAACATGTACTCAAGGAGATTGCCATGCGAATCGTACGAAACATCCTTACCTCCGCCACGCTGCTCATTTTCGCGCTGGCCTGCACCACACTGGCGTTCGCTCAGGATTACCAGATCGTCCGCGCCGAATACGGTGCGGACTCTCGATTTGTGGACGTGACCCAAAAGTTGCGGCAGATTGCCTCCAACAGCTCCACCTTCCGCATGGGCAACAGCACCTTCGGCGTTGACCCGGCACCCGGCGTCGTCAAGACCCTGCGCATCCTGGCGCGCAGTCAAAACGGCGGCACCCGTACCTTCGAGTATCGCGAAGGCTCGACCGTGGATGGCTCCCAGTTTTCCGGCTGGAACGGCGGCAATTGGGGCAACGGCGAGAACAACAATGGCAACTGGAACAATGTTGGCAACAATAGCGGAAACGGGAACAATAACGGTAGCGGCCAGTATCAAATCCAGCACGCCAAATATGGCACCGAACGCAATAATGTTGACGTAACCCAGCGTTTGCGTGAACTGGCCACGAACAACTCCTCCTTCCGCATGGGCAACAGCACCTTCGGCGTAGACCCCGACCCAGGCACCGTCAAGATTCTGCGCATCTACGCTATCAGCGCCAATGGCCAAAATCGCATCTTCGAATTTCGCGAAGGCAGCACGGTAGACGGCTCTCAATTCTCCAGTTGGAACGGCGGTAACTGGGGCAATGGCAACTGGAACGGCGGATGGGGCGGCGGACCAGGCTGGGGCAGCGGTGACAACAACGGCAACTGGAACAATGGGAGCAATGGCAACAATAGCAACAACGATGGAGGCTTCCAGATTCTGCATGCCCGCTATGGCACCGAGCGCCACAACGTGGACGTAACCCGCCGCCTGCGCCGAATCGCCGCCAGCAAAAACACCTTCCGCATGGGCAACAGCACCTTCGGCGTGGATCCGGATCACGGCGTCGTCAAGACCCTGCGTATTTACGTCCGCAATTCCAGCGGACGCAACCAGATTATTGAATATCGTGAAGGCAGCACCGTGGATGGGTCGCAGTTTTCCGGTTGGGACAACAACAACTGGGGCCGCGACCGCTGGAATGGAGATTGGAATAGCGATAGCCGCGGTGGGGACAGTTGGGAAGTACAACCGAGGTAGTTAAAGAGCAAGTTAAATTTCACAACAATGGATCGGGAGACCCCATGAATTCGCATCGAGTATGGAAGCAGTTGTTCGCTATTGCAGCATTCTCACTGTTGGTTGCCGCCTCCGCCGCAGCCCAGCAGTGGCAAATTATTCGCGCAGAATACGGCTACGGCCGCCAACGCGTGGACGTTACCCAGCGACTTCAACAACTCGCGCAGCAGAATGCCCGCTTCCGCATGGGCAACAGCACCTTCGGAGTGGATCCCTCGCGAGGCAACGTCAAGACGCTATTCATCATCGCCCGTAACGGTCGCCAAAACCGGACCTTTCAATACCGCGAAGGCTCGTGGGTAGATGGCTCGCGGTTCGCGGGCTGGAACGGTGGCAATTGGGGTCCCGGTGGCCCTGGCAACGGATACCCTGGCGGTGGTGGTAACGGGGGCGGTGGTGGCAACGGCGATCGCGGTCAATGGCAGATTGTGCATGCCCGCTACGGTAGTCCCAACCGCAATGTGGACGTCACCCCGCGCCTGCGCCAACTTGCCGCCCGCGACGCCCGCTTCCGTATGGGCAACAGCACCTTCGGCGTGGATCCTGACCGTGGTGTGGTGAAGCAACTGCGCATCTACGCTCGCGGCCCCGGTGGCCGCGGCCGCATCTTCGAATATCGCGAAGGCAGTTGGGTGGATGGATCTCAATTCACCGGCTGGGGCGGTGGCGGTTGGGGAGGTAACTGGAACGGCAATTGGGAAGGCGACCGCGACGACCGCTGGGAAGTGGAACGCCGCTAACCGCAATGGGAATGCAGGAAAGCCGACGGTGCCAGCCGTCGGCTTTCTTCTTGCCTCTCATCCCGTCTAAACTATTGCTGTCCGTCAGTTCTTCCCCGGAGGCTCCATGTCGCAACATCGCGCCGCGCTCAAGCTGAGCGCCGCCTTAATTTTTGCTCTCGTCACTTGTGCCACGTTGGCATCGGCTCAAGACTTGGCTTCGCTGGAAAAACGCACCACCGTCAAAAAGCTGGATAACGGCCTCACCGTCATCATCAGCGAGCGCCCTGAAGCGCCAGTCTTCTCCTTCTTCACGCACGTGGACGCTGGCTCCGTGCAAGATCCCATGGGCCAGACCGGCATGGCGCATATGTTCGAGCACATGGCGTTCAAAGGATTCCCCGCCGTCGGCTCCAACGACTACGCGGGCGAAAAAGTCGCACTGGAGCAAGTAGAAACCGCCTATGCCACTCTAGAAGCCGAGGGCCGCAAGCGCGTCGGTCGCGACCCTGAAAAAATCAAATCGCTGGAAAAATCCTTCAAGAACGCCACCGCAGCCGCTGACAAGTTCGTCAAACGCGGTGAGTTCGACGAGATCATCAATCGTAATGGTGGAACCGGTGTCAACGCCTCCACCAATCTCGACGAAACCGTCTACTTCTATTCCCTGCCCTCGAACCGTCTCGAACTCTGGGCCTATCTCGAATCCGAGCGCTTTCTGCATCCGGTGTTGCGCGAGTTCTACAAAGAACGCGACGTGGTACAGGAAGAGCGCCGACTGCGGACTGACAGCAACCCGATCGGCCGCATGGTCGAGCAGATGCTGGAGACCGCATTCGTCGCCCACGGCTATCATCGCCCGACGGTAGGCTGGGTGCCCGACCTGCAATCTTTCTCCGCCACTGACGCCAAGCACTTCTACGACACTTATTACGTGCCCGCGAACATGACTATCGCGCTGGTCGGCGACCTCAAAGCCAGCGAGGCCATGCCCATCGTCGAAAAGTATTTTTCGCGCCTGCCCGCCCGGCCCAAGCCGACTGACATTTCAACCGACGAGCCCAAGCAGATCACCGAGCGCACCGTAGTGATGCGCGACCGTTCGCAACCCTTTTACGCCGAGGGCTACCACGTGCCCGACTATCGCGACAAAGACGACGCGGTTTACGACGCCATCACCGACCTGCTTTCCAATGGCCGCACCTCGCGCCTTTACCGCTCGCTCGTGCGTGACAAACAAATCTCCGTCGGCACCGCTGGCTTCAGCGGATTCCCCGGCGACAAATATCCTCATCTGTTCCTGCTGTACGCATTTACGGCGCCCGGTCACACCACCACCGAAGTCCGCGACGCCATCCGTGCCGAAATCGAGCGCCTCAAGACGACCGACATCAGCGACGAAGAACTCGCCATGGTAAAGGTTCGTTCCAAGGCCTCACTCATCCGCAGCCTCGGCGACAACGAAGGCCTCGCTTCTGCGCTCGCCAAGTCGCAAGCCCGCTACGGCGACTGGCGTGAATACTTCGCCCAAGTTGACCGCATCGAGAAGGTGACCAAGGCCGACATTCGCCGCATCGCCAACGCCACCTTCACAGCCGGAAATCGCACCGTCGGCATCATCGAAACTGCGGAGAAAGCACCTGCCGCCAAGCCCGCCACTGGAGGTGCCCAGTGAAGCAACCAACTCCTGAAACCGCTGTCATCCTGAGCGTAGCGAAGGACCCCTACTTGACCACGACCACCGGCCATACCATGAAGATCGTCCGAACATTAGCGCTGCTCATCGTCGTCCTCAGCCTCACGATTTCAGCATTTACCCAGGCCGCCGACTGGGAGCAGATCCAATTTCCCAAGCTGCACGACTTCAAGCCGCAGCAGCCCAAGCGCATCGTTTTCCCCAACGGCATGGTGATCTTCCTACAGGAAGATCACGAACTCCCGCTGATTGATGGCAGCGCCCGCATCCGCGGCGGCTCGCGCGAAGAGCCCGCCGCCAAAGTCGGACTCGTTGACATCTTCAGCGAAGCTTGGCGTACGGGCGGGACCTCTGGGGATAACGCCAAGTCCGGCGACGACCTCGATGACTACCTCGAAGCCCGCGCCGCCAACGTGGAAACTGGTGGCGGCAGCGACTCCACCACCATCTCGTTCTCCTGCCTCAAGGGTGACTTCGACGAAGTATTCAATGTCTTCGACAAGCTGCTGCGTTCGCCCGCATTCCGCGACGACAAAGTAGACCTCGCCAAGAATCAGGCCTTCGGCGGCATCGCCCGCCGCAATGATGATGTCGGTGCAATTACTCGCCGTGAATCGCGCAAGCTCGTCTATGGAGCCACCAGCCCATACGCCCGCGAAACCGAATATGCGACCCTCGCCGCCGTCACCCAGGCCGACCTCGTGGCCTGGCACAAGCAGTACGTCCACCCCAACAACATCATTCTCGGCATCTCCGGCGACTTCGACTCCGCCAAAATGGAAGCGCGTCTCCGCCAGGCTTATGAATCATGGGCCAAAGGCCCCGCCGCCAAGCGCGCCGACATTGCCATCGCACCGCCCACCCCAGGTTACTACCTGATTAATAAGTCAGACGTCAACCAGTCCAACATCCGCCTCGTGGACCTCGGCATCCGCCGCGACAGTCCTGACTACTACGCCGCCACCGTCTTCAATGAAGCTTTCGCGGGCGGATTTTCCTCGCGCCTATTCGCCCACATCCGTTCTGAAAAAGGCCTTGCATACAGCGTCGGCGGAGGCATCTCCGCCAACTATGACCACGTCGGCACCGCAAGCCTCGGCATGGGCACCAAGAGCGAATCCACCGTGCAGGCCATTCAGGCGCTCTACGAAGAAATTGACGGACTCGCCACGCATCCACTTACCGACGCTGAACTCAACCTCGCCAAGGATTCCATCCTCAACTCGTTCATCTTCCAGTTCGATTCGCCCGACAAAGTTCTCCGCGAAAAGATGGCCTATGAGTTCTACGGCTATCCGCTCGATTCACTGGAACGTTACCGCGCCGGAGTCGAAGCCATCACCACCGCCGACCTAGCTCGCGTCGCAGCGAAGTACTTGCACAAGGAGCGCATGGCAGTGTTGGTCGTCGGCAACTCCGCTGACTTCGACAAGCCGCTCAGCACTCTCGGCCCGGTCAAAGATGTAGACATAACTATCCCCCCGCCACCGGGAGGCGAAAAAGGCCAGTAGATAGTCACATTCGTTAACGGGTTGACGGACAGGTGGCCCACTCAAGCCCGCTTTTGGCTTGAGTGGGATGTTCATAAGTCACAGAAGACGGGGACGCCAGTGCCGGGTAACCCGCCTTGCGAATCGAGTTCCGTGGGGGCAGGCCCCCACGGAACTTCCCCGCTCCTCCCCGCGTATCTCTACCATCGCCACTCACGGAGGCTGCACCATGCCGATTCGCCTGTTCACGATGCTCGCCGTTTTAGCGTTCTCGTTTTCCGCTCGCGCCGCTACCCCCCAAACCTGGGACAAAACCTTCCCGATCACCGGCGTCGCCGACCTAAAAATTGACACTAACGACGCCAGCGTGCGCGTCTCTGCCTCCGACCACAACCAGATCGAGGCTCACGTCACCGTGACCGGCTGGGGCGTCGGCGCTCCCGACGGCGTCAAAGTGGACGACCAGCAGAATGGAAACAAAGTCGAGCTCCACGTCCGTATCCCGCGCAGTGGATTCACCTTCGGCAACAAGCACGTTGAGATCGTCGTCTATGTCCCCAGCCAGACGAATCTCGACCTGCACACCGGCGACGGCAGCATCCGCGTGGAACGCGTCAAAGGTGCGCAGCGGCTCGAATCCGGCGATGGCAGCATCGAGTCCTCTGCTGTAAATGGCGCATTGGAAGCAATCTCCGGCGACGGCCACATTCGCGTGGATGGCCGCTTCGACGCACTGCGCATCCGCTCGGGCGACGGCCACGTGGAAGCCGAGGTTGCTACTGGCTCAACCATCACCTCTCCGTGGAGCATCCATACTTCCGACGGCCACGTTTCGCTTTCGCTACCCGAAAGTTTGGCGGCGGATCTGGACACCTCCACCGGCGACGGACGCCTGAGCGTAGATCTACCAGTCACAACGGCCGGCAAAATTGGCGAGCATTCCGTTCGTGGCAAACTCAATGGCGGAGGCCCGCTGATCGAAATCCACACTGGCGACGGCGGCGTACACATCGGCCGCAGTTAGAGTTAGGTGTAGCAAGTGTGCGGGCAGGTGCCGCACCTGCCCCGTCGGGGCAAAGCCACGAGACCACTGAGGCTCACACATTCGAGCCCTTAAATTCCGTGTCATCCTGAGCGCAACAGGCGGAATCCGCGAGCAGCGCCGAGCTATCGAGACCAGCCAGGTGCCCCACCCTCGTCCGCGTGCATTTTGCGGACTAGGGTGGGATGACTCCCCCACTCTGCTGTATATTTTTCTTGTCCGTTCGAGGTGCCCATGCGCGTTCTACTTCTCTCACTACTTCTCGCTACGCCAAATTTGATGGCCCAGCATCTGCCTGACCAGCCCAAGCCCGAAGGCTCAGTCTGCGTCGCGCAACTGGTCAACTTGAGCACCGAATTCGCGCAAGAACCCCAGCTCGCCACCCGCCTCATAGCAAATTTCAAACGCCTAAAGATAAGTGTGGTCGCGATGGAATCGCGCACCCCGTCCCGCCAGCGCCTCGCGCCCGATGCCGACACCGGCACCGAAGCCCGCGACAAAAACTGCGACTACATTCTGCTGACGCAGATCGTCACCCTGCATCGCGGACTCGGCCTCAATACCTCGCCTGAATCCATCGGCGCACGCCGCATCCCCAGCACCGACGCCAGCGAAAACGGACGCGACCGCGCCCTCAACGACGTCCAACTGCGCTTCACCCTGTTCCGCCTCGGCCGCCTCGACCCCATCGTGGACGACGCCATCTCATCCCTAAACTCCACCAGCACCAACTACAACTTGGAAGAAGACGTAGACAGAGAAGCCTCGCGTGTGCGGCGTGAGTTGGGGAAGAAGTAGGGGTACAAATCGTCGGACTCTTCGGACACTGAATTTTGATATCTTATGTCTGTCACCCGCCGCAGGTTCAGGAGGTAAGCAGATTGAGTGTCGCCCCGAAGATCCAAAAGAACAGAATAGGTTGGGGATTCGTGATCATTTCTGTGCTGTTATCACCCTTCCTTAATCGCCTAGATTGGGATCATCTCACACTCCTGAAAGGGATAGGAGTTATTACTTCATACCTCCTGTTGCTCATCTTCGGCGAGGTTCTTCTTGAGCACCTCATGAGCGGAAACGGCCTCCAACTCTTGGACGCATTGACGAAAGCTCTTTCTTGGCAATTATTGACGATCTGTTTGCTATTTTCCGCCGCTTGGGTTGCATCAAGGTGGGCGTTGTCGAATTCCATCTTCAACGGATTGCCCAGTTGGCTGCGCGTCGTGCTCGCCGTATCTCCAGCGATCGCAATCATTGTCTTCTTAATATGGCGGCGACCTGCCTTTCTGGTATTCCGGAACGAGGACGAGAGGACTTAGCTTCCATTACGCCGGGTTCCCCGTCTAAGCTCCATGGGCGAGGATTTGCCGGGTGCCCGATCCTTCGCGATTTTCGAAGGGTGGGATTCAGGATGCTGATACCCGATTTTCCCCTCGAACAGGCAATAAACTTTCTCGCTGAGGCAATCACGGTAAAGCGGGGCTTCCAGCCCCACGTCAAGCGCACCAACGCGCCCCCTTCGCCGCCTGCTTGAGCGCTTTTGACCAGATACCCCACCCAATTCCCCCTACCATTTGAGAATTAGGCTTGCGTGGAACAGGGACATGCCTTCCCGTCTTCCCGCAACGCAGAAGTGCATAGAGCCCAACTTCGGATGTGAGACCAGGCATCCCAGATCTCAGGTAACACCGAAAGGCTACGCCGCCCAATTGCGACGCGTACAACTCGTAACCGATGAAACAGAGCTCAAGACGAACGAATACAAAACCATGAAAAACAGAATCAGTCTCCCCAAACTTTCCCTTGCGGTTGCGGTTCTCCTGACGATCTGTGCATCCGCCGTTTTCACTATCACAGCCCGGGCGCAGGATTACGGCGATCCCTCCGCGCGAGTAGCACGCCTGAACTTCGTTCAAGGCGACGTAACCTTTCAACCCGGTGGTGAAGGAGACTGGGTCTGGGCTGGACTAAACCGTCCTCTCACCAATGGCGACAGCCTTTGGACCGAACGGAACTCCCGCGCCGAATTGCACGTTGGGTCTACCGCCATTCGAATCGGACAGGAAACTGCCGTTACATTCTTGAACGTGGATGACAACACCCTGCAGATCCAGTTGAACTCCGGATCCATGAATCTCCACGTCCGCAGCCTCTACGACAGCGACGTAATCGAGATAGATACACCTAACCTTGCCTTTACCGTCCGGCGTCGGGGAAACTATCGCATCACGGCAGAGCCCGATGGCTACACAACGCTGGTGGCAGTGCGTGAGGGAGAAGGTCAGATTGACGGAGGCGGTCAGGCTTTTCTGCTGGAGGGCGGCTCGCAGGCGCAAGTCTCCGGCACCGATTCGCTTAACTATGAGGTCTACGATCTTTCCGACCGCGACAGCTTTGACCAATGGGCTGGATCTCGGGATCAACGCGAAGATCGCTCGCAAGCGGTTCGCTACGTTTCTCCGGAGATGACAGGCTACGAAGACCTCGATCGCGATGGTAGCTGGCGGAACGATCCTAATTATGGGAACGTATGGGTTCCCACTAGCGTTTCCCAAGATTGGGCTCCCTACCGCCAAGGCCATTGGGCGTGGGTTTCGCCGTGGGGTTGGACATGGGTGGACGATCAGCCGTTTGGGTTTGTCACCTCGCACTACGGCCGCTGGGCCCATCTCGGCGATCCGTATGGCGGCGGAGGCTGGGCTTGGATTCCTCCGCGCCGCGACCAGAATGACAACGCGCAAGACCGCAGGCCGGTGTACTCTCCTGCCCTCGTCGTCTTCGCCGGAGACACCAGCTCCTTTGGCGGCGGCCTCGCCAATTCCGGAGGCATGGCATGGTTTCCTCTCGCTCCCGGTGAAGCCTATCTACCAGCTTACAAGACGTCAAACACTTACATCACGAACGTCAACATCACCAACACCACGATTCAGCAGACGAACATTACAAACATCGTAAACAACCCGACGCGCCCGGCAGTCTATGCCAACCAGAAGGTGGCAGGCGCGGTAACCGCCGTGCCCAAGGCCGTCTTTGTGAATGCGCAGCCTGTTGCACAGTCGGCCGTCAAGGTCTCCGTTGCTGCCATCTCGGCCGTCCCCATTGCCCGGACGGCCTTGCTTGCCCCCATCAAAACCAGCGTGACCGGCCCCAGCAACCTCGGTGCCATTGCGAATGCGCCAGCCCATACCTCGGCTCAGGCCCCCGCGCCACCGGCCGCCGTCGTCGCCCGTCCGGTCGTGGCCAAGGTGGTACCACCACCACCACCCGTGCCCTTTGTGCAAAAGCAAAAGGCCTTGGATGAAAACCCCGGCAAGCCGCTCGACCCCAGGATGGAGCAGAGTCTGCGAGCCGCCGCGCCGGCACCCGTTCGAGTGGTTAAGGCAGCGCCGCCCGTCGCTGTCGTCAAGGCTCCGGTGGCAACCCCGAAGCCCGCGACCTCGATGCCGTCGGTAGTAACCCTCAAACCCAAGCCCCCCGTGACATCGGTGCCGCCAGCAAACTCCAAGCTGTCGGTTCAAGCCCCCGGACAGGTAGTGCCGCCTACCGCGCCAGCCTTGATGCAGCAGAAGCTCCCGCAGCAGGAAGCTGAGAAGATGCACCAGCAGCAAATGGCGCAGCAGGCCGAAAAGCTGCGGCAGGAGCAACAGGCAGCCCAGCAGGATGCTGAGAAAGCGCGGCAACCGCAGGCAGGTGCGCAGCGGCGGGAGCCGCCGCAGATGGCGCCTCCACCCAACCAGACCGGGTTGCACAACCCGGGAACATCGAGACAACCGGTTCGCGTGCCGGAAAATGTGCAGGAGGGCAAACTAGTCTTTGAACCTCGCATGGAAACACCTGCCGATGCCAAAGGGGGACGCTCGCAAGGCACAGTTCATCTCCGCGTCCTGATCGGAAGCGACGGAAAAGTGAAGAGCGAGTCCGTATTGAGCGGCCCGCTAGCGTTGCAGGAGGCCGCTCTGCAAAACGCACGCCAGCGGCAGTATCAGCCGACTCTTGTCAACAACGAGCCCGTGGAAGTTGAAACGGAAATATCCGTCAAGTTCTAGTCGACCGACCTTGCGTGTTCCATTCTTGTCCGCATGGTCTTCGCAGAGGGTGAGAGGCAGTAACCAAGGCACCGTCAAGCTCCCAGCTTTGGGGTGGAAGAGACTGCCATCCCTTCCTCATGCCCGTTGAAAAACTCGCGGCTTCAGGCACCAAGGTAACGTCTTTCCCAGTTCGCGATACACTCTTCCCGTGCCTGCTCGCAAGCAATCCGGCCCCACAATTCGCGACGTCGCCCGCGAAGCGGGCGTCTCCATCGCCACCGTCTCCACCGTGCTCAACAACGCGCCACTCGCGCGTTACATCTCGGCCGCCACAAAGCTGAACATCACGCGCACCGCCAAGCGCATGGGCTATCGCCCCAACCTGCTGGCCCGTTCGCTTCAAAGCATGCGCAGTCAAACCGTCGGACTCATGGTGTCCGACATTCTCGACCCCTACTGCGTGCCCATTTTGCGCGGCATCGAAAGCGCACTCTTCCAGTCCTCCTATATGCCCATCCTCACCGACTTCCAGAACGACCGCGGCCGCTTCGAGCGCAGTCTTGAAATGCTGCTGGAGCGTCGCGTCGAGGGCATAGTCCTCATCGCCAACTGGCTTTTTGTGGACGTGAACCTGCTCGCCGACCTCGAAAGCCGCAACGTCGCCACCGTCATCATCGGACGCCAGCTCAACAGCGACAACACCAGCTCCGTCATCGCCGACAACGAGGCCGGTGCCTACGCCGCACTCGAACATCTCTACTCGCTCGGCCATCGCAAAGTCGCAATCATTGGCGGCCCGCCTGCCCTCGGAGACACCGCCGAACGCTGGCGCGGCATCCGCAGCTTTGCCCGTGCGCACAAACTTGCGCTCGACCCCAAGCTGATCGGCGAACTCCCCGAATCGGCTCTGCCTTTCTCCGGCTTCGAAGCCAGCCAGCGCATTGTGGAAGACTGGCTCAAGCGCCGCCGCCAGTTCACGGCGATCCTTGCCTTTGACGACCTAACCGCCCTCGGCGCAGTCCGCGCCCTCAAGCGCGCGGGCGTCTCCGTGCCCCGCGAATGCTCAGTCATCGGCTTTGACGATGTAATGCCCGCCGCCGTCGTCACGCCCAAACTGACTACGATTCGTCAACCGATGGAAAACATGGGTTCCACCGCCGTCCACCTGCTGCTGGACGCGCTGACCGCACTGGCAGAAAAGCGGGTTACGCAGGCCGAACACCGGGTACTTTCCACCGAACTCGTCGTCCGCGAGTCCACCGCCGCCCCGCCAGAAGTTGCTGGTATCTGATTTTCAGCATTGACAGCCAGTATTGAAACGTTTAACTATACTTGGAACAACATTTCTTGTCCGGCAGTGCACTTCTTCGCTGCCACACTTTTTAAGGGGTGCTTATGCCGTCCGCCCGGTTCATTTTCGCATTGTTCTCCCGCCGCTGTATCACCTCGACCTTCATCCTCGCCACTCTCCTGGCGCTCGCTCTGCCGCCCGCCGCCCAAGCCCAAGAAGTTACCGGCACCATCCTCGGAACAGTCACCGACCCGACGGGAGCCGTCGTGCCGAACGCCACTGTCACCCTCACCAATCTCGAAACCAACTCCGTCCGCCGCAACCTGACCAGCAACAGCATCGGCGAATTCGTCGCCCCGCTGCTGCCCGTTGGCAAGTATTCATTGAAGATCGAGGCCTCGGGGTTCAAGACCTACACCGCCACCGGCATCGTCCTGAACGTTAACGACCGCCACTCCGTGCGCGCCGAACTCACTCCCGGAAACGTCACAGAAAGTGTCACCGTAAACGCCGACGCCCTGCAGGTGGACACCACCACTGTGGCCGCCACCGGCCTAATCACCGGACGCCAGATTCGCGAACTCGCCCTCAAGAGCCGTAACTATGAAGAGCTTGCCGCCCTCATGCCCGGCGTCACGACCGACATTAGTGACACGCTCTACGTCGGCGTAAGCGCGCCCAGCGGAGGCACCAACGAAGTCGGATTCTCGCTTAACGGCAGCCTCGGCTCACAAAATAACTGGACGATTGACGGTGCCGACAATGTGGATCGTGGAGGCAACTTTACCCTGCTCAACTATCCCAGCGTGGACGCCATCAGTGAGTTCAAGGTTTTGCGCGGTAACTACAACGCCGAGTACGGACGCGGCTCCGGTGGCCAGATTAACGTGATTACCCGCTCCGGCGAATCCAAGTTCCATGGCACCATCTACGAGTTCTTCCGCAATGACGCCCTCGACGCCAACACCTGGTTGAACAATCAGGCCGCAGTGCCGCGCACGCCGCTCCGCTATAACGACTTTGGCGGAACCTTCGGTGGCCCGCTATTCATCCCCGGCCACTACAACAAAGACAAAAGCAAGACGTTCTTCTTCTTCTCCGAAGAACTTCGCCGCGTAACTGAAGCCGCGGGCAGCCAAGCCATAGTAGCTACCGCGGATGAACGCGGCCTGAATAATGGCGGCATACCCACCTTTGCCAACTCCGTGTGTTTGGACGCCGCTTGCAACACCACAGGAACTCAGATTCCCACCAACCTGATTAACCCCGCTGCTTCGGCGTATCTGAAAGATATTTGGGCCTTGGTGCCTTTACCCAACTCGCCCAACGACCCCCATGTTCTCATCGCCAACGGCAAGAACACCTTCAACTACCGGCAGGAAATCATCCGCGTGGACCACAACTTTAACTCACGCCTGCAAATAGCCGCCCGCTATATCAATGATTCCATTCCTACCATCGAAACCGGCGGCCTATTCAACGGTAACGCCATCCCTAAAGTCGCGGAAACTGCGACTAACTCTCCGGGCCGTAGCTTTATCGCCCGCGCGACCATGACCTTTACTCCTACCCTGCTCAACGAGTTCGCCTACGCCTATTCGTACGGAGGCGTAGTAAGTAGCAATACCGGACGCCTGCCTTATTCAGCTTCGCCTGATGTAGCTGCTGCGATCACGCTTCCTTTTGAAAACAGCCTCAAGCGTATTCCGAATCTGGGGTTCAACACACTTTCCGGCATCTCCGGCTTTGGCGACTATCGCGACTTCAACCGTAACTTCAACTTCTTCGACAATCTTACGAAAATCGCCGGACGCCACAGCCTTAAGTTCGGTGCATCCATGCACTGGTATCAAAAGTCTGAAAATGCCGCCGGCAATAATACTGGTAGCTTCTCCTTTGCCGCACAACAGAACTCCACCGCGGACCCTATTCAACAGGAGTGGGCCAACTTCCTGCTCGGCATCGTCTCTAACTTCTCCCAACTCTCCACAGACTTCCACGCCGAGATTCGCCAGAAGCAGTTCGAGGCTTACGCCCAGGACGAGTTCCGCTTCCGCCCTAACATCACTCTGAGCTATGGCATCCGTTACTCGCTCTTTCGTCAGCCCACCGACGCCAACGGCCGCGCCACCAGCTTCGACCCCACGAAATTCGTAGCCGGAAGCGCCGCTACTATAGACGACCAGGGCAACCTCTGCACCGTGCAGAATGCCCCCTGCTCCGGCGGAGTTACTCCCAACCCCAACTACGATCCGCTCAATGGCATTATTACCGGCGGCAAGAATTCGCCCTACGGCAACGCCATCTCGTCGCAGAACTACAACCTCTTCGCGCCCCGTATCGGCATTGCGTGGGACCCCTGGAATAACGGCAAAGCCTCGCTCCGCGCGGGCTACGGTATCTTTGTGGAAGCACCCGCCGTCGGTTATGTGGAGAACAATCTCTTCGGTAATCCACCCTTCGTCAACAACATTAACATCAACAACACCACACTCGACAATCCCGGTGCCGTTGCCGCCGATAACTCCTCCGTCCTGACCATCGCCGGAGCCCAAGCCAACTGGAAGCAACCTTATACGCAGCAATGGAATCTCGACTTCCAGCGCGAACTGCCCTACGGCTTCCTGGGTGACATCGGCTACTACGGCAGCCGCGGTGTGCACCTCATTGCACTGGTCAACATCAACCAGCCACAGCCCGGCGCATATCTCAACAACTCTATCCTAACCAACAGCTCCGCCTTCACCGGCGAAGGCAATGTCATTGACAGTAATAACTCCAATCTAATCAACCTCGTACGCCCCTATCAGGGATGGAGCGCGATCAACATCTATCAACCGCGTTTCAACCTTTTCTATCATTCGCTACAGGCGAGTCTGCAAAAGCATATCGGCGACAACTCTCTAATTTCCGTGAATTACACATGGTCTAAGGCGCTGGATGATGTACCAAACGATCCCAACTTCGCCACGCCGCCTGATACTTCACTGCTACACAATGAATACGGCCCTTCACGCTTTGACCGCCGCCACGTGTTCAACGCCAACGTTGTGTACGACTTGCCCTTCTTCAACAATAGCCACGGCTTCACGCGCACCGCGCTCGGAGGATGGGAAATCTCGGGCATTTTATACATTAGTTCGGGCGGCTATCTCACCCCGACTACCACCTCTCCCCTTGATCCCGGTGGCGTAGGGCTGGCTGGCGGCAACCGTCCCGACATTGTGGGCAACCCCAACTCGGGCGCGCCGCGTCACTCCGGCCAATGGTTCAATACTGCGGCCATACAGGACGTTCCCGCAGGGGAAATTCGATCGGGCAACGCCCGACGCAGCAGCATTCTTGGCCCCGGCTCGCAAAAGTGGGATCTCTCGCTGTTCAAGAACTTCAACTTCACCGAGCGCGTCGGTCTGCAATTCCGTGCCGAGGCCTTCAACGTTTTTAACCACGTTAACTACAGCGCAATTGATGCAACACTGGGTAGCCCCACCTTCGGCCAGGTGGTCGGAACCCACGATCCGCGCATTTTGCAGGTCGCGCTGAAGCTGACCTTTTAGCTCGCTCCACTACGTGTAGACTGGCGTCCGGCGCTGGTCTGCGCGTAGTCTTTCTAGACGCTTGTCCAAATTCCAAAACGCCTTTACTTGGGGAACACGATGAAGCACTACGCCGCCGCCCTGCTCCTAATCGCCGCCTTCGCCGTATCGAATACCCTTGCCGCCGAACCGCTGCAACCGCAGTCTTCCAGCTCACACCTTGCCCTGCACAAGGGCTGGGCAATTCAGTCCTCCTGCAAGGTTCCTGCAACTGGCGAACAAGTTTCGGTGCCCAATTTTTCCACCAAGGGTTGGGTTCCCGCCGAAATTCCTTCCACTGTTCTTGCCGCGCAACTCGCTGCTGGCATCTTCGCCAAAGACTTTGCGGATCCTCTAGTCGGCAAGAACCTCCGCAAAATCCCCGGCACCGACTACCCTATCGGCTCCAACTTCTCTAACTTACCCATGAGCAAAGATAGTCCCTATGCTTGCTCCTGGTGGTACCGAACAGCGTTTCACTTACCCGTCGCCGACGCTAATCGTGAAATGATACTGCACTTCAAGGGCATCAACTACCACGCCAACATCTGGCTCAACGGACACAGAGTCGCTGACGCCAAAGACATAGCCGGTGCCTATCGCATCTACGAGTTCAATATAACTAGCCTTGCCAAGCCCGGCGCTGAAAATGTCTTGGCCGTCGAAGTAACTGCGCCCGTCGAAACCGACCTCGGCATTAACTGGGTGGACTGGAATCCCATGCCAGCCGACAAAGAAATGGGCCTCTGGGGCGACGTGTATCTAACTTCGTGTGGCCTGATTTCGCTTAGCTACCCTCAGGCAGTAACTCACTTCACGGACGCTTCGCTTAAGCTAGCGGACCTCACTCTCAACGTGGAAGCAGCCAACCAAACCGCCAAGCATATAGAAGGTAGGCTCACTGCCTGGTTCGACGGCATCCGCGTAGAACAGCCCGTTTCGCTAGGCCCGAATGAAAATCGTACGATTACCTTCACGCCAGAGCAATTCCCCGCTTTGCGCATCAAGAATCCCACCCCGTGGTGGCCCTCCGAAATGGGCACTCCAGCTCTCAAAATGCTCCATGCCGAATTCACCATCGCAGGCAAACCCTCCGATCACACCTCCGCGCACTTCGGCATCCGCGAGGTCACCAGCGAAATCAACGACAAAGGCGCACGCCTCTTCCACATCAACGGAAAGCCAATCTTGATTCGCGGCGGCGGTTGGTCTTCTGACATCTTTCTTCGCCACAACCACGAGCGGCTAGAAACTGACTTTCGCTACGTCCGAGATATGCACCTCAATACCATTCGTCTCGAAGGCAAACTCGAAACTGACGACTTCTTCGATCTCGCGGATCAAAACGGCATTCTCGTCATGGCCGGGTGGTGCTGCTGTGATCACTGGGAACACTGGGATAAATGGCAACCCGGCGACTTAGATATCGCACGCGAATCGCTGCGCACCCAGGCCCTGCGCCTTCGCAGCCATCCCAGCCTGCTGGTCTGGCTCAATGGCAGTGACGGCCCGCCACCAGCCAACGTAGAATCGGCATATATCTCTGCTCTAAAGCAAAGTAACTGGCCTAACCCGAACATTTCTTCTGCATCAGCTACGCCCACAACCGTCACCGGCAACTCCGGCGTCAAAATGACTGGACCTTATGATTACGTTTCACCGAACTACTGGCTTATAGATCACGATAAGTTTGGCGGGGCCTTTGGCTTCAACACGGAGACTAGTCCAGGCCCTGCCATTCCTACTGCACGCTGCCTCAAGAAGATGCTCACCGCTGACCACGTCTGGCCCATGGACGACGTCTGGGACTTCCATGCTGGGGGCGAGGACTTCAAGAATCTAGGCGTCTTCAACGGTGCACTCAATGCCACTTACGGAGCACCCGCGAATCTTGACGACTACGTGAATAAATCGCAACTTATGACCTATGACGGCGAACGCGCTATGTTCGAGGGCTATGCTCGTAATAAATACGCCAGCACAGGAGTCATCCAGTGGATGCTGAATAATGCTTGGCCTTCGCTGATCTGGCATTTATACGACTACTATCAGCAGCCCGCCGGAGGTTACTTCGGCACCAAGAAAGCTTGCGAGCCGCTGCACATCCAGTATTCCTATGACGATCACTCCGTCGTATTTGTCAACTCAACGCAAGATGCAGTAAGCGGCCTGGTCGCCACCGCCAAAGTCTTCGACTCTAACTTAAAGCTTACCTTCCAGCAATCAAAAACCGTCAAAGCAGACTCCGATACTTCACAACCTGTAATCCTAGTTTCGCCGGATGCGTTCAGCGGCTCCTCCCTCCACTATGTACAACTCGACCTCCGCTCCACCAAAGGCAAATCCGTCAGTACTAATTTTTATTGGATTCCGGCGAAGCACACTGACTACGACTGGGCTAAGACCGAGTACACGCACACCCCTGCGCTGGCGTATGAAGATATGCAGGCATTGCAGCAGCTGCCGAAGGTAAAGCTGCAAGTTTCAGCAGCAGAAATGCCTGGCAGCGACCACACATCCAGCGAAGCTCGCGTCACCATCCATAATCCCAGCAAGAATCTCGCGCTGCAAGTCGCGCTAGAACTCGAAGCCCAACCCGCTGCTACCTCTCTCCCTACGCCCATTCTGTGGGAAGACAACTACTTTGCACTCATGCCTGGCGAAACCCGCACCGTTAGCGTGCAGTATCCCAACCCCACAACTTCATCTGCGCCGAGAATCTCGGTCGGTGGATTTAACATTGCTCCTCAGACCATTGCTCCCACCGTATCCGTAAAGGGCACCGATCCCGCAACCCACCAATAGCAAATGACGACGAAAATTAAGTTGCCCAACCCGCCACGATGCGATACGGTTATCTGCACTCCGGAGCATAACAAACCGCTTCGAGTTCCAGAAAGAGAGACCGAATGCCTAGACCGCCAGGAGTAGAGAACGGGAACCGCCTGGTTCCAGGAACTAGCAAAGCACCGAAGAGCGCCGCCACTAAGTCCAAGGCAAAGCCCGCAGCGAAAGCGAAGCCCAAGTCTGCAAAGAAAGCTGCGCCCATGCCTGCGACAAAGAAAGCAACCGCCAAGAAGCCTGTTGCCAAAAAGAAGACCGCAGCCCCCAAAAAGATCCTCGTCGCAGGTCTGAAGCGACCCTCACCCCCAACCCAAGATCCGCCGCCACCCGAAGTCAAGCATAGAGATCGCTAGTACTTAGCAACGCCGGGTACCCCATCCTTAGTTTGCGCACTTTGCGGACAGGGATGGGTTTTCGTTTGGCTCACCGGCGCTGTCAAACTCAACCTACACTTATATCCTCGGCAACTTTTCACTTATTTTTGTTCTTGACTCGCCCCCCAAACAGGCACATAATTCGCTTGCTTAACCCGGTCTCCTGTTGGTGCCCTATTCCAACTTTCTGAGGTGATTCCATGGGTTCGATGCAGTGGTTTTCCCGCCGTGACTTCCTAAAGACTGCTGGCGCCTTCAGCGTCTTTCAATACGCCCTTTGGATGGGTGGCTGCGAATCTTGCCAACAGCAGATCGCCGCCCGGCCCACCCGTCGCAATATCTCCAACCTCCCCGCCAACGACCCTATTATTCAGGCGTATCAGGCGGGCGTCGCCGCCATGAAGGCGAAGCCCGCGTCCGATCCCCTCAGTTGGGCCTTTCAGGCGGATATCCACGCCAACCATTGCCCGCACGGCAACTGGTGGTGGCTGCCTTGGCACCGCGCTTTTCTCGTCTACTTCGAGCGCATCATTCGCAAGCTCTCGGGGCACGACGACTTTGCGTTGCCCTACTGGAACTGGACTACCAACCCCTCGGTGCCCGCACCCTTCTGGGGCAACGGCAGCTCGCTCTTCGATCCCAACCGTGGTATCGGCCCTACCGACACGCCGCCCTTCGGCATCGTGGATGCCGCCACCATTACCGGCATTCTCGGCCAAACCAACTTCAATGTGTTTGCCAGCTATCCGCAAACCGCCGCCAACTTCCGCAGCAAAACCACGTATGGCCTGTTGGAAGCGAGCCCGCACAACCAGATTCATCCCTGGATAGGCGGCCTCTCGGGCGACATGACCTTCTTCCACTCGCCGCTCGACCCCATCTTCTGGTGCCACCACAACATTCTCGACTGCCTCTGGTACAAGTGGAATGAGATGGGCAACGCCAACACCAACGATCCCGTCTGGAACGACCAGCACTTCACCGAATTTTTCGATGAGACCGGCACTTCCGTGGACGTGGTCTGTGCCATCACACCGCTGTTCCCCTTGCTCACCTACCAGTTCGAGCCCTGTAATCAAGGCCCCAACGGAGGCGCAGGCATGGCGAAGGCGCTCGGCAAAGATCAACTGGAAGCACTGCTCCGCAAGGGTGCGCCTGTCAAGTTGGACGTCACCCAGCGCTTCACCTTACAGCGCGAACTCAACCTCGAGGTTGGCAAGCCCGCTCGCTCCACCGCGAAGATTGAGTCGCGGCTCCTGCAAGACGCCATCCAGCCCAACGGCAATCGCGCCGTTCTGCTGAATGTCAACGAAATCACCGACCCCGACACGAACGATTATTTCGTCCGCGTCTTCGTCGGCAAACCGGACGCCACGCCCGAAACGCCCACCAGTGACTCTCACTACGCGGGCAGCTTCGGCTTCTTTAACGACGCCAAATCCATGGCCAACATGCCCAACATGAGCGGCCATAAATTTGGCTTCGTCGTGGACTTGACGCCTGCACTGCGCAGCCTGAACCAGGGCGGCGGCATGTCCGCAAATTCGCTCGACGTCACCCTCATTCCCGTCGGCTATCCGGGACGCAAAACCGAGGGCCTAAAGCTCTCCATCGGCAACCTCGAACTAGGCATCGCGCAAATCAAATAGCGAGCGTCCTTTAAACCAACCGGGTGCCCCACCCTAAACGCGTGCTTTTCGCGTTTAGGGTGGGTTTTTACTCCTACCCTCAAACCCTCCCATCGGCGTCTAATAGAAAAGACGCACTAGGCCGGAGGCCAATATGTCCCGACTCCCCATGCTCGCTCTGCTGTTTCTTACCACCATGCTGGCCAGCGCCAGTACCCCTAACCCCGCCATCCTCTCCGCCGACACCCCCGAGGCCGTCTTCGACCTGCCCGCGTGCCCAGACCGCGAACTGCGAACGCCCCTCATCGTCACCTTAAACCGCGTCCACAATCCAACCCACGCAGGCGTTTCCCTCGAGTTCGGCCTCTCCGTCAAAACTGTGGGGATGCGCCCCTCGTATCCGCCCGTGGCCATCTCCACCATCGGCTTCTATCCGCCCGACCAGCCCGGCCGCTACGTTCTCGATCTCGGCCCCGCGTGGCTCAAACTCCGCCACTCCCAGCCCGACGCCCGCGACTTCCAGCTGCACGTCACACTCCGCTCCGTCCATCCCCAAGACGACCTAACCCGCCTCCGAGTCGTGGTAACACCGCCCAAGTGGCAAGTCGCACCAGCCACCGGCGAGAAGTAGCTCTTGTAGGAATAGGTGTCGTTCAGCTTGTGTGGAGCCAGCAGGTTTTAGCCTGTGTGGGGATGGGCGCCCTCGCCCGTCCATTCGGGGCAAAGCCCCGAACTTTCCAGAGAGTCTCGGGTGCCCCACGTCTCGCGTAGTTCGAGACGTGGGTTTCGGGTGCCCCATCCAAGCTCTGCCTGGGCGGGAAGTTGCCTCAAATCGTGTGTGGACAGGTGCCTCACCTGCCCATGTGCCGAAGGCACAACCCGAATTAAGCCCGGCACGCAGCGCAGCGGAGTGCCGGGTTAGCGGCGGCACAAATCCAAGCCCCGAAGGGGGACGACTGAAAAATTCTGCCCCGCCCACCGCCAGAGCGAGGAATTGCACTCAGCCCACCGCGTGCGGCTAATACCCCTTGCCCGTCAGCGCCACCGTCGCCACCACGTTCGTCCCCGACCCGCTATTCGGAATATTCAACGTCGCATTCCGGTTCGTCGGGAACGCGGGCGTGAACGTCACCGTCACGTTACACGGATGCCCCGTCACAATACTCGTCCCGCAGGTGTTGGTCTGGGTGTAGTCGTTCTTGTTGACACCGGTAATGCTGAACGGCCCCACCGCAATCGGATTCCCACCCTGATTGCTCAGCGTGAACGATTGCTGCACCGACGTGCCAACCCTAACGGTTCCAAAGTTCAGCGAACTCGGCGGCGGCGTCAATGCCGTCGCTACCGCAGTAATCGAAACCGTTTGTGGACTGCCCGCCGCATCATCCACAATCGTAAGCGAAGCGGTGTACGTACCCCGGCCTACAGGCGAAAAAGTGATCTGAACAAAGCACAAGGACCCGGCAGCGATCGTCGCGCCACAGTTGTTCGTGAACGTGAGTGCGCTACTCGTCGTGGTAAATGTGATGCTGCTCAGGTTAAGCGTTCCGGTTCCAGTGTTATTCAAGTCCACATACAACTGCGTCTTCGTATTGATAAGGCGCGAACCAAAATCGAGGCTTGATGGAACACTGAGCTTCGGAACTACAACCCCGGCTGCATTCAAGAGAATATTCAGCTTACTCTCACCCGCCTTACGCTGAAAACCTGCGACCACGACGACATCAGGATAGCCATCACCGTTAAAGTCACCAACGGCGAGGCCAGAGGGCCTGTCTGTCACTGGGAAAAGTTGCCGTTGATCGTTGCCGAAGTTGCCGTCTCCATTGCCCGGCAAGTAGAACGCCTCATAATTCGAGGCACTTGTGCCAACCATGTCAACCTTGCCGTCACCGTCGAAGTCGGCAAGAGCCAGCCCGGCGACAGAGCCCAGAGTGCTATGACTCTGCAGAACGTTGAAGGCGCCGTCACCGCTGCCCAGTAGAACGTAGTATTGGTTGACTGGTGTTCCAGCGGTTACCAAATCCAACTTGCCATCGCGATTCAAGTCAGCTGCCGCTAAAAGGTAGCCGTCGGTGGGTGTAACAATTGGACTACCAAAGGTTCCGTCACCGTTTCCTAAGATAACCGCTGCACCGTAGACAGCTATATCCGGAATGCCGTCGCCGTTGAAGTCAGCGATAAGCACTGAACTCGAAAACCCACCGCTTGGATAAGTCTTGGGCGAACCAAACGAACCGTCGCCTATACCCAGTAAGACCACAACCGCTCCGCTTATATCGCCCGTCACCAGATCCAGCTTGCCATCATGATTCAGATCAGCCGCCGCAATACTGATGGACATGATCCCCGCCGTATAGGCAACTCGCCCCTGTAGAGTCCCATCTCCGTTGCCTAGAAGAACCGAAACGGTGGAGTCGTAGTAGTTCGTCACTACCACATCCAGCTTGCCATCGCCATTGAAGTCGCCCACTGCTAGCGCCCACGGCGAACTGCCCGCCGGATATTCCTGGTGCGTCTGAAACGTTCCATCGCCGTTCCCTAACAGAACCGTGATCTGATTCGTGGTGTAGTCGGTGATTATCACGTCCAGCTTGCCGTCGCCGTTCAGGTCGCCCGTCGTGACCGATTGCGGCTGGAACGGCAAGTTTGTGGTGGCAGCACCGAAGAACACCCGATTCGTCGCAAACGCCGGGCTTCCCAGGCAAACGATCAGGCACGCGGACAAGGCGCAAGCTATGGCAAACGGGCGCAGATGCAGGTATGCGCGGATTCGTGCGGGGGCTGGGTACGTCATGGACTTCTCCTTGGCGAACGAATGCGGACGCTCTCAAAACAAGCCAACGGCCAAGTTACCGGGGGATGGCAACCCGCTCAGACTAGCCTCCGCCGGAGAGCTTGTCAAACGGAAAGCAGCGATGCGGTTCTGACGGAAGACTTCGGGGCTTTGCCCCGAACGGACGGACGAAGGCGCCCGTCCCCACACAAACTAACGCTCGGTTATTTTTCGTTTTATTTTCGCTATTTTGTGCTTGACTTAACCTCCGGCCAAGCGCATGATTAAAAGCGAACATAAGGCGAATCTATATGAAAGACGCGGCTCAGCTCTCCATCCTTGATGTTTCCCAAACCACTGCATCCAATGGACTTGTAGGAATTGCCCGCCTCGCAGCCGAGGCGGACCCGCTCCGCGAAGGCCATCACGTCGAATACTTCTCCCTGCCCGCACGTTCGGTGCTGAGCCGCGTCGCGCCTTCGGCTAGGGTTCCCTTCCAGTGGGCCATCAATCCCTATCGCGGTTGCGAGTTCGGTTGCAAATACTGCTACGCCCGCTACACCCATGAATTCATGGAGTTACGGGCACCGGCCGACTTCGAGCAGCAGATTTTTGTCAAGAATTTTCCCGCCACTCTGCGCGCGGAATTAAAGCACGTGAAGCATGGCGAAGCCATCGCCATCGGCACCGCCACCGACCCCTATCAGCCCGCCGAGCGGCGTTATGAAGTTACCCGCAAGCTGCTGGAAATATTGAGCTTGTATGAAGGACTCGACCTCGGAATCATCACCAAATCCACGTTGGTCACCCGCGACATTGACCTGCTGAAGCAGATCAGCGAGCGCAACCGACTGCACGTCAGCCTCACCATAACGACACTCGACGCCGACCTCGCACGTAAGCTGGAGCCGCGCGCCCCTCGCCCCGACCTCCGGCTGCAAGCCCTTGAGCGCCTGAGGGTTGCAGGCATTCCAGCAGGTGTATCGTGTGCCCCAATCCTGCCTGGTATCAACGATGATCCGCGCGATCTCGACCGACTGGTAAAGGCCGCAGCCAACGCCGGAGCGCAATACGTGTGGGCGAACGTGCTGTTTCTAAAGGATTCCGCCGCTGCCGTGCTCATGCCGTGGATTGCCGAACACTATCCTCACCTGCTGGAGGGCTATAAGAAGCGCTTCGATGGACGCGCGTTTCTGCCCCGCGCCATCGCCGAGCGCACGCAATTTCTGGTGCGCCGCCTGGAAACGAAACACGGGATACGCCGTCAAAGTCACAGCACGCAATCAGCGTCGCGGCCGGAGTGGCCGCTTCCGACAGCGGCTCCGCAACTGGAGATGTTTGCCGCCAGTTGAGGAACTCAGTATGATTTGGCGTAAGCTCGGCACGTTTGAGCGATGTTCATGGCGGCGCACTGACTCGGGGTGAACCGAATCGAGCCAAACCCGCGCCGAAGAGAGATGATTCATGCGAATTCGCAGGCAACAAAGCGGTAAACCGCAAGCTGGATTCACCTTGATCGAACTGCTGATCGTGGTGGCGATGATTCTGATTCTGGCCTCGCTGGCCGTTCCGCAGTTCCGCAGCTTCCAGATCAAGACCCACCAGACGTCCGCAGTGGTCTCGCTGCGCAATATTCATCGCGACGCGATCTCCTACTCAACGGACTTTCCGACGGTGGGATTCGCGCCGTCGCTAAAGGCGCTGGGCGCGCAGGCGCAGTCCGGCTGCACGCAGGCCGACCAGAACGCAGCCTGCCTGTTGTCCGACTGGGGTTTGGTGAACGGCGCCAAGGACGGTTATAACTTCTCGCTCACCAGTACCGGTGGCCCGCCAACGGATAGCTTTGTGGCGGTGGCAGTACCAATTACCTACGGTATTTCAGGCAACTTTGTGTACTGTGTAACTGAAGACGGCAACATTCATAGCGACCCCAACCGCTCGAAGATTCAAGGACCGAGTGGAACCTCCAGCATTACGCGGGCGGCGTGCCTGGCGTTTGTGCAGTAGAGCTTTCAACGTTTCTAAGAATTGTGTTAGAAAAGGCGCGGATCCTCGGATTCGCGCCTTCTGTATTTCGCCACACAATCAGAGCGCCGTGGCAACTCAGTTAGCGCGCTCTTAGTCCGCGAGTTCACTCCGCCTAGCCGGCCTCACGCAAGCCCCCTCCCCAAAGTAACTCTGCCGCTTTATCACGCGAAAAATCAACAAGCCGATGGATACAGTGTCTGATCGAAGCACTTTGGATTGTGCGGAACATTTGATTTGGTTACGCGTTTGCAAAGCAAAGCGGGAGCACCACGAAACGCACCAGTGTTGCGGGTCACAATGCGGATGTACAGCCTAGCCTTACGCCAGAAAGACGATTCGAGCCTATGAGCGACCAGAAGGGGTTTTCGCTGATTGAGTTACTGATCGTGGTGGCGATCATTCTGATCATCGCGGCAATCGCTGTGCCGAACCTGCTGCGCGCCAGGGTAGCCGCCAACGAGAGTTCGGCCGTGGCTTCGGTGCGAACGGTGAACTCGGCAATGGCGTCTTATCAGACCGCAAATCCCAGCGTGGGCTATGCCGCAGCTCTCACCAATTTAGGGCCGCAGGCTGCCACGGGATGCAGCGGGCCGACCTCAACCAACGCCTGCCTGGTTGACTGGACGCTGGCCAGCGGCAGCAAGAGTGGCTACAACTTTTCCGCTGCGAACAATGGCGCGACTCCAGCCACCACCTACACCGTGGGCGCAGCGCCTATCGCCTTTAACAGCACCGGGGTGCGGCTGTTTTGCTCGGTGGAAGACGCCGTGATTCACAACGATCCTAATGCGAGTAAGTCCGAGGGTGCCAGTGGCGCTTCGGGCATCACGTCCGCTAACTGTAACGGGTATACGGTATTGCAGTAAATTCAGCCGCGCCCCTTGCGGGCCGGGAGAGAGAGTGCCATGCGGAATCAAAAGGGCTTTTCGCTGATCGAGTTACTCATTGCGGTGGCGATCATTCTAATCATCGCTGCCATTGCCGTGCCGAACCTGCTGCGCGCCAAGGTTGCGGCCAATGAAAGTTCCGCCGTAGCTTCGGTGCGCACCATTAACACCGCCGAGATTTCTTACCAGACGGCCAACCCCACGATTGGCTATGCCGCGCTGCTGACCAATCTGGGGCCACAGGCTTCCACGGGATGCACGGGGCCGACCTCGACCAATGCGTGCCTGCTGGATTGGACTTTGGCCAACGGGATCAAGAGTGGCTACAACTTTTCCGCCGCTAATAACGGAGCCACGCCCGCCACGGCCTACACGGCTGGAGCCGCGCCCACCACCTACAACAGCACGGGCGTGCGCCTGTTCTGCTCGGTGGAAGATGGCGTGATTCACGCCGACACCAACACGAGCAAAGCCGCGGGCTCCAGTGGTGCGTCGGGCATTACCTCGGCCAACTGCAACGGCTACACCGTACTGCAATAGCGAGAGACTTGAAGAGGAGACGCCCCAGCCGTCACCATGACCGAGCCTGCTATCGCGATTGAAGGACTAGCCAAGGAATATTCGTCGGGATTATGGGGCCGCCGCCGCGCGGCCCTGAGCCCGTTACACCTCAGTGTGCAGCGCGGCGAAGTGTTCGGTTTTTTGGGGCCCAACGGCGCGGGCAAAACAACGACTCTCAAACTGCTGTTGGGGCTGATTGCACCCAGCGCGGGCACAGCGCGAATACTTGGCATGGACTTTCGCGACCCGCGGGTGAAGTCACGTATCGGCTTTCTTCCTGAACAACCCTACTTCTACGATCACCTGAGCGCGAGTGAACTGCTGATTTACTTCGCCGCGCTCTCGGGTATGCCTGCGCAGGTGCGGCGTGAACGTGCTGGCGCGATGCTGCGCCGGGTGGGGCTGGCGGATACCGGCAAGCTGCCACTGCGCAAATTTTCCAAGGGAATGTTGCAACGGGTGGGACTGGCGCAGGCGATTCTGCATGACCCTGACGTTGTGTTTCTCGATGAGCCGATGTCGGGACTCGATCCGTTGGGGCGTATGGAAGTGCGTGACATTATCCGCGAACTACGGGCCGACGGACGCACGGTATTTTTTTCCACGCACATTCTGAGTGATGCCGAGGCGTTATGCGACCGCGTGGCGATTCTGGATCGGGGAGAGTTGTGCGGAGTCAGCTCACTGGAGGCGTTGACGCGCGAGGTAAGTGGACGCGTGGAACTGGTGTGGACCGGCAACGGTCGCACGACGGAGATTCCGTTTGGGGTTGCCGCCATGGCTCCTGAAACCGGCACCACTGGCGAATCGGCGCGAGCCATTGTTGCGGAAGCAGTCAGCGAGCGGGCGCTGGATTCGTTGCAACTGGCGGGTATGAGGCTGGTGTCGTTAACTCCGGTGCGGCTTTCGTTGGAGGAATACTTTATGGCGCGCCTGCGGGCGACGCGGGTGAGTGCCGAGCAAGCAGATCCGCAGGACAATGCGATTCTTCCTCGCGAAGTGGCTCGTGCAGCCGCTGCTGGAGCGATTCGATGACGGATGTAGGCGCGTCGGTGGTGCGCGTGGCGGCAATCGCACGGCAGAACTTTCGCGAAGCCGTGCGCGACCGTGTGTTCTACAACCTGATTTCATTCACGGCACTGGTGGTGGGCGCGGCGCTGGTCTTCAGCCAGATTTCCATCGCAATTGAGCGCGAGCTGCTGGTGAATCTCGGACTCACCGCGATCTCGCTGACTAGCGTGCTGCTGGCGGTGCTGCTGGGGGTGGGCCTCGTGGCAAAAGAGATCGAGCGTCGCACCTTGTATGCGGTGCTGGCTCGGCCTGTTGCGCGGTGGGAGTTTCTCAGCGGCAAGTTTTGCGGTTTGGCAGCAACGCTCACCGTCAATACGGCGTGTATGGCAGTGGCTCTGTTACTGTTGGTGGCGACGCAGGCTACACATACTCCTGCGGCAAATTTGAGCTTATGGCCGGTGATCACGGCCACGTACTTTCTGCTGTTGCAGGCATTGATTCTGGTGGCTGTAGCGCTGTTGTTTTCGTCGTTCTCATCTCCACTACTGGCGGCGATTTTTACGCTGGCGCTGTTCCTGATCGGCTCATTTACTCAGGACTTGCACGGCATGGCACAGCTTGCAAATGGCGCGTCGCGATGGCTGCTGGTGGGGTTGGTTGGCGTTCTGCCTGACCTGTCTTCGTTTAATGTGATAGCGGCGGCAGCGCACGGGCGGGCGATTCCGTTGCGGCTGATCGGACTGAATACCCTCTATGCCGCGCTCTATGGAGGCGCAGCGCTGGGTGCGGCGGCGCTGATTTTCTCGCGTCGGGAGATGAAGTGACGCAGAAGCGTATGCGGCGGGCCATTGGTGTAATAGTCATTGGCTTGTGCCTGCTGGGGGCTGGGCTGCTGCTTCCGGCAATTGAGGCGTCGCGACCCGTTGGGGGTAGTGACGACATCACCTACCTGCCGACTGCCGGTTCGGTGAAGATGATGAGCCTCGGTTACAGTGGCCTGATGGCGGACATCTACTGGACGCGGACGGTACAATACTTTGGGCGTCGCGTGAACGTTGCTGGAGCGCGCTTCGAACTGCTGGCTCCGCTACTCGACACCGCCACGCAACTCGACCCACAACTGATGCCCGCGTATGAGTTCGGCTCGGTGTTTCTGGCGGAAGATCCGCCGCGTGGAGCCGGGCGTCCAGAAGAAGCCGTGGCGCTGCTGGAGCGCGGGATTGCCGCGAATCCAGCCGAGTGGCGGCTTTGGTATGAATTGGGATTTGTCCATTACTTCAATCGTCACGATTACGCCGCCGCACGACAGGCGTTCGAGAGTGGGTCGAAGGTGCCGGGGGCGCATCCGTGGATGAAGCAGTTGGCGGCGCGCATGGCCGAGCACGGCGGTGACTTGGTCACGGCGCGCTTTTTGTGGGCCAAAGCGTATGAAGAGGCTACCGACCCACGCATCCGGGCGAATGCTCTGGCGCTCTTGCGTGAACTGGATCATGAGACTGCCATAAGCACGACTTCCGCAAGCTCACCTGTTGCCGAGGCTGCGAAAGCGGCGAAAACGGTACAGTAGAGTCAGGCATCTAAGTATCCTGATGAGACTCAATCCAGCTCCCTTTTCGCGTGTTGTGTTGCTGATGGCAACTCTTTCTATGAGTGTGGTATTCGCCTGCGCGCAAGACGCCGCCAACATCGCCAAGCGCGTGGACGAGCACTATAACCATCTGCAAACTCTTACGGCGGAGTTCACCCAAAGCTATCAAGGCGTCGGAGTGCAGCGCACGGAGTCAGGGACACTGTGGCTGAAGCGTCCGGGAAAGATGCGCTGGGAGTACCGCCAGCCTAAATCCAAGCTGTTCGTGGGCGACGGCAAAGTGGTGTGGTTCTACGTGGCAGGCGAAAAGCAAGCTACGCGCGGGCCGATGAAGCAGCTCGACGACTTGCAGTACCCGCTGGCGTATCTGTTGGGCAAAGCGCACCTCGCAAAGCAGATGGCAGGACTTTCTCTGGCTTCAGACGTCAAACCTGTGGAGGCTGGGAACATCGTGTTGCGGGGCGTGCCTCGCGGTATGGAAGCCCGGGTACATGATGTATTGCTGGAAGTGGACACTGCAGGCCGGCTGGTGCGGATCGTGATCGCCGAAGCCGACGATAGCACCACTGAGTATCGCTTTTTGAAGCAGCAGGAGAACATAGCCATTCCTGAAGACCGCTTCTGGTTTGTGCCACCAGCGGGCGTGACAGTGGTGGAAGGCCGCTTGGCTCCATAAGAGTGTCAAATCGCATTCCCAAACTGACGGGATTGCCTGTAAACGAATGATGAACATATGGTTACCCCCACTAGAGTGACGGGGTGATTCGAGCATATTTCGGTTAGACTGAGGGTTGCGGCGGGCAATTTCAAACACCTGCGGCACTAGCGAGGAAGCAAGTTTGGCAGAGTTTGTCATCAAGATGGCCGATGAGCGCGGTCGAGTGCTGGAGCAGACCGAGAATGGCGCTTCTGCCGCGGAAGTCCGCGATCACTTCGCCGGGCAGGGTTATCTCGTCTACTCGGTGAAGCCGCAAGGCTTGATGGCCAGCGGCATTCTGCCCTTCGGACGTAAGAAGGTGAAGCTGGAAGAGTTCGTGATCTTCAACCAGCAATTCATCACACTATTCAAGGCCGGGCTGCCGATTCTGACTGCGCTTGACCTGCTGGCCAAGCGGCAGAAGAGTGAATACTTTCGCGGCCTGCTGGAAGATGTGCGCGACCGGGTGAGAGGCGGGTCGCTGCTCTCCGACGCTTTCGCCGCGCAAAACGCGTTCCCCAAGCTCTACACCACTACGATTCTAGCTGGGGAAAAGTCGGGCAACCTGGAAGAGGTGCTGGGCCGGTTTATCAGCTATCAGCGGCTGGTGATGACGTTCCGCAAGAAGCTGATGGTTTCGCTCACCTATCCGGCGCTGCTGGTATGCGCGGTCGTGCTGATGGTGACGTTCCTAATTACCTATGTGGTGCCCAAGTTCGCCAAGTTGTTCGAGGATCTGCATGCCCCTTTGCCCGCCCTCACGCAGTTCATGCTGATCGTTGGGGTCAACGCACAGAAGTATGCGGTGTTTGTGGTTATCGCCATGGTAGCGGCTTTCATTTTGTTCGAACGCTGGCGGCGATCTGACTCCGGCAGCGAACGGCTGGACCATATCATCATGCGCTTTCCGATCATTGGTCAGATATGGCTGAAGTACCAGGTGGCGACGTTTTCGCGGATGATGTCCACACTGCTACAAGGCGGTTTGCCGCTGGTTTCTGGCATGGAGACTGCGGCGCAGTCCATGGGCAGCAAGCTGATGCAGAAGTCGGTAAGCGCCGCCGGTCGCGAGGTGCGGCAGGGCCAGCCGCTTTCCGAGAGCATCGAGCGGCAAAAGCTGTTTCCCGATCTCGCCGTCGAAATGATGGAGGTGGGCGAATCCACTGGCGCGCTGCCCGCAATGTTGAACTCCGTCGCCGAATTTTTTGAAGAAGACGTTCAGACGGCGCTAGGGGCGGCAATGTCGCTGATCGAGCCTATCCTGCTGATTGTAATGGCCGTGGTGGTGGGCACGGTGCTGATTTCGCTCTATATGCCGATCTTTACTCTGGGCTCCGGGGGCACGCAATAGCCGCACCCCTGCACCAAAGCGCGGCAGCAGTTACGGCTGGACAGTCGTAGGAAACGGTACACTGGAATCAAATGGCCGAAAATGTAGCTTTATTTACCGCAGGAGCAGCCACACCGGACGACGTTGAGCGCGCGAAGGAAGTCGCGCGCCGTTATCGCCGCGAGTTCGTAGACCTGCGTAACTTCCAACTCCACCATGACCTTTTCAAGAAGGTTCCGGTGGATTTGATGTTCCGTTACAACTTCGTTCCGCTGGAAGAGACCGCGGACGGGCGGCTCGCCATCGCCATCGCCGACCCCAGCCAGTTGATGATGATTGACGAGATCGGTCTGCTGCTGGGTCAGCAGGTGATGACCAAAGTCGCCACGCTGGCGCAGATCACCGACATCCTCAAGAAGACCGAGCAGTCGCAGCGCGTGCTGGAAGAGGCGAGTAGCGGCTTTACGCTCGACGTGCTGCGCGAGACCGAAGATGGCGAAGAGACTATCTCCATCGAGCGGCTCACTCAGCAAAATGAAAGCCCCATCATCCGGCTGGTAGATACCACCATTTTTACTGCGTTGCAACGCCGCGCCAGTGATATTCACATTGAAACCGGGGACGACTCGGTGGCGATTAAATACCGCATTGATGGCGTGCTGCAAGCAGCGATGTCGCCCATTTCCAAGGAGCATCATCAGACGATCATTTCCCGCATAAAGGTGATGAGCGAGCTGGATATCGCCGAACGGCGGGTGCCGCAGGACGGTCGCTTCCGCGTGCGCTTCAATGGCCGGGCCATTGACTTCCGAGTCTCGATCATGCCCTCGATTCACGGCGAGGACGCAGTGCTTCGCGTGCTCGACAAAGAGTCCATGAGCGAGAAGTTTCGCACCCTCACGCTCGACGTGGTGGGGTTTGCGGAAGATGATTTGCGCCGCTTTCGCCGCTATATTCAAGAACCCTACGGCATGGTGCTGGTCACCGGCCCCACCGGTTCCGGTAAGACCACCACGCTTTACGCGGCCATCAACGAAATTAAGACTGACGAAGACAAGATCATCACCATTGAAGATCCGGTGGAATATCAACTGCGCGGCATCACGCAGATTCCGGTGAACGAGAAGAAGGGCCTGACATTCGCCCGCGGACTGCGCTCGATTCTGCGGCACGATCCCGACAAGATCATGGTGGGAGAAATCCGCGATCAGGAGACAGCGCAGATTGCCATCAACTCGGCGCTCACTGGCCACCTGGTGTTCACCACCGTCCACGCCAACAATGTGGTGGACGTGCTGGGCCGCTTCCTTAACATGGGTGTGGAGCCGTACAACTTTGTTTCGGCGCTGAACTGCATTCTGGCGCAGCGGTTGGTACGTTTGACCTGCGAGAGCTGCAAACATCCCGTGCAGTACGACGACGAGACGATGCGGGCCAGCGGACTCAAGGTGGAAGACTGGAAGGGCGTCACTTTTTACGAGGCCCCGGGCTGCATGGAGTGTTCGGGCACGGGCTATCACGGTCGGACGGCGATCCACGAGTTGCTGGAGTTGAGTGATCCGATTCGCGAGATGATTCTGGCCCGTAAGCCGACTTCGGAAATCCGGCGACAGGCGCGCGACGAGGGCATGCGCTTCCTGCGCCAGTCGGCGTTGGATAAAGTGCGGGCTGGCATCTCGACTCTCAAGGAAATCAACAAGGTCACATTTATCGAGGCCACGCGGTAAGGCGGCTTTCGGGCTTGTGTTCGCAGTTCGCAGGGGTGCCACAAGAGCTATTGCGGCTTAGGGCAGGTTCGCGTTTTCATCTTATGTAATGGCGTTGTGACTTGATGTTGCAGTCGCTTTACCAAACGAATCACTTGTGCGAAGACTGTACAAAGACTTATGAGTAAAGCCGCCCCAATTCAGCGTCCCTTTCTGGCCTGCGAGATTGCTGCGGACGGCATCGTTGCGGCGCGTGCCGCTGAAGGTGACCGCACCTTCGAGATGTTGGTGGGCCGTGAGCTGGGCGAAGGTGTCGTAGCTCCGGACTTGTCTGAGCACAATGTGCTGCAGCCGGAACTGCTGGCCCGGACCATCGGCGAAGTCCTGAACGGCATCGGCGGTAAAGGCAGTAAAGGCAAGGACGTGATTGCCGTGCTCCCGGATGCGGCTTGCCGTGTTGTCTTGCTGGACTTTGACCAGCTTCCCGCCAAGGTGGAAGAAGCCGATGGCGTCGTGCGGTTCCGACTGAAGAAGTCGCTGCCCTTCGATGTGGAGCGAGCTCGAGTCTCCTACCAAAGTTTGCCGTCCGATGAGGGTGTTCGCGTGGTGGCAGCGGTGGGCGTGGCGTCGGTACTGGACGAATACGAACAAGCTTTCCGCGCGGCTGGCTTTACGCCTGGAGTGGTGCTGCCTTCCACGCTGGCATTGCTGGGCGGCGTGGAAGCGACACAGCCGACGCTGATTGCCAAGGTGGATGCGCACACCACGAGCGTAGCGATCCTTCATAACGACAAGTTGATGCTCTTCCGCACCGTGGAGAATAATCGCGGCAAGCCGCTGGATGGCGAAGCGCTGGCAGATGAAGTGTATCCCTCGGTGGTGTTCTTTCAGGACACCTATCACATGAACATTGAGCGAATCTATGTTTCCGGTTTGGCGAACGCAGCAGATGCGATTGCGGCGCTGCATTCGCAGACCGGCATCGAGGCGCACGAACTAGTGGATCAATCGCGGCTGAATTTGATGGGCACGGCAGCCAGTTCGGTGGCAAAGTCCCAGCGCTGGCGGCTGGCTGGAGTGATGGGGGCATTGGGCGCGTAACCGCGAAACCAAAACATACGATGCGGCTCAACATAAATCTCGCAAGCGCGCCTTATGAAGATGCAGGTCTCTTTTGGCGCAAGTGGGGTCTCGGCCTCGCCGTGGCTGGCATCGTCACACTGGCAGTGCTGGTAGTGACGATTCATGGCGCGCTACAAGCAGCCTCGGCGCGGCAGCAGATGGGCGTGTTCCAGGGACAGATCGCGAAGGAAGAAGAAGAGCGCAGCAAGGCCGAAGCCTACCTCGCACGCACGGAAAACCGCGATGTGCGCGATCGCGCAGCCTATGTTAACGACCTGATCCAGCGCAAGTCGCTCTCCTGGACGCAGGTGCTCACCGACCTGGAAAAGATCATGCCGCCGCAGATTCACGTCGTCTCCATTCAGCCGGATACCCGAGCCAAGAGCACGGGGCCCGCAGGCGCAGTGACGATTCACGTGAAGGTTGCCGGGCAGTCGCGTGATCGTGCGCTCGAACTGGTACGGCGCATGGAACAGTCGCAACACTTTCGCGACACCCTGGTATCCAGTGAGCAGGCGCAGGATAACCCGAATAATCCGAACGACCGGCTGGAGTTTGAGATCAGTTCCCTGTTCGTTCCGCCCGCCGCGCAGGAGGTGCGCTAATGGCTGACTTGCGAGTGACCCGAAAAAAATTGCGCACTGTATTCATTGCACTGGCTGTTCTGGACGTGCTGCTGCTGGGCTTATGGTTCTCGCCGTGGGGCCATGCCAGCGCCACCAAGCAGGATGAGATCAAGCAGCTCGGCGAGCAAGCCACGCTTAAGATGCAGCAGATGGGGCCGTATCAAGGGATGGACCAGAAGGTGACTGAAGCGCGCGCGCAGCTCACCTCTTTCTACTCCGACCGTCTACCCGGAGAACAGTCCGCGATTCTGGAGCAACTGGGCAAGATCGCAGCGGATCATCAGGTGAAATTGAGCCAGGCCAAGTACGACGAAAAATCCGACGAGGAAGCCGCAGGCCTGCAACCAGTAGCGATTGAAGCCAGCCTCGATGGCAGTTATCTGAGCATCGCCAAATTCATCAACTCGGTGGAACGCAGCAAGATGTTCTTTCTGGTGGATAGCGTGAATCTTGGCGAGTCGCAAGGGGGCAACATCAAGCTGCGGGTGAAGATGGAGACCTTCCGGCGCGTTGGGACACAGACGCCCGCGGGTGGCGAAGCCAAACCGGAGAAGGCAGTTCCCATGAGCGAGCCGGGCAATAAGGAAAAGTCGTAGCAGTGGCAACGTGACATAACGTGACATCAGGAAGAAATTTTCACGAACTACTTTACGAATTATGAAACTGGGTGCGGAAAACAAGAAGAAGATGTTCATCCTGGCAGGCATGGGCGTACTTGCGCTGGTGCTGCTGGTCCGCACTTTTTTCAGCGGAGATGACTCCGGCCCTGCGCCAGTAGCGGTTGCCAGCCCCACTGCAGCATTGAACGGCGCGGCGGCCACCGCCAACGCTGCCGGATCGCCTTCCACAGCAACAGTACCAAAGACCACCGCAAATCTGCACGGCAAGCGGCCCAAGCCGATTCCAAATCCGCTGGACCCTCGTCTGCACCTCGACCAGTTGCAGGGAACCGAGGGCGTGAGTTACGAAGGCAGTGGACGCAATATCTTTGCTGCGGAAGCAGAGATTCCGCAGGTGGTGAAGAGTCCGCGGATCACCAAGAAAGATCAGGAGCGGCAGGCTGAGATCGCGCGCAACACTCCGCCCCCGATTCCGCAACCGCCGCCGATCACGCTGAAGTTTTTTGGCTTCGCCAGCAAGGCGGGTGAGCCGAAGAAGATTTTCTTGTCGCAGGGCGAGGATATCTTCATAGCCAGCGAGGGCGACGTCGTGAGCCGCCGCTATCGTGTGGTGAAGATTGGCCCCAATTCCGTTGACATTGAAGACACACTGACCAAGCACACGCAGAGCATTCCGCTGACGATCACCTAAAGTGCGCCGCAGAAAGTCGTGAGCAGTATGAAGAGTTCCCTTCTCCTCCGCACTCGCTCCACCAGCAAAGCATCGGTGCGCCCGCAGCGAGGTTACATCCTTCTGGCGCTGCTGCTGGTGGTGACGGCGCTGTCCATCGCAGCTTTGGCGATCTATCCGGACGTGGTGAAGCAGGTGAAGCGGGATCGCGAAGAGGAACTGATTCATCGTGGGGTGCAATACTCACGCGCAGTGCGCAAGTTTTATAAGAAATTCAATCGCTACCCCAATAGCGTGGAAGACCTGCTCAATACCAACAATTTGCGCTTTCTGCGGCAGAAGTACAAGGATCCGATCACGGGCAAGGAGTTCAAGCTGCTGCACTTTCAGGATGTGCAGCTCTCGTTTCCGCAAGGCGGGGCGGGTGGACTTGGAGGACCGCAAGGCAGCGGGCCGATTGCGCCCGGCGCGAGGCCTGGCGCGGGCCCCATCAGCTTCAGCCCGCCAGGAGTGCAGCAGCCACAAGGTCAGCGTGAGAACCAGCCCCCGACCGATGCACCGCCAGGTGGCGAGGACAGCGGCGCTGGAGGCCAGGACGCCGCACCCGGACAGTCGCAAGCCAGCCCACCCGGAAGCGGCAATGCGCGTGCGGATGACGGCAGCGGTGGTGCTGGTGGTGCAGGCGACTCGGGCAGTTCTGGTTCACAGGGTAATTCCGCGTTTGGCGGTGGCCCAGTCGTGGGCGTGGTCAGCTTGAGCAAAGGTGTGACGATTCGCGAGTTCAACAAGAAGAACCACTACAACGAGTGGCAGTTCATCTACGACCCCAGCCGCGACCGCGGCGGGTTGCTGAACGCACCGGTGGTAGGCGGTCCCCAGAGTGGGGCTCTGGGCGGACCAGGAGCGCCGGGTGGTAGCACTCCTGCCGGGAATCAGGGTGGCAATGGTGGTGCGCCATCAGCAGGTTCCGGAAGCCCGCCGCCATCCGAAAACAAATAATCGGCGTTTGGTTCGACGCTGCGCTATAAAGCGAAAACCCCATCCGCAGGATGGGGTTTTCATTCGTGCAATCTGCGCAAACTCTCCAACGCCAAATGAGCGCGATGACCCTCAGGCCACGCGAGATGCGCACCGTAGTCGCCGCTTAAACGCTAAACGAGGAGCCGCAACCGCAGGTGCTCTTTACGTTGGGGTTGTCGAACTTGAAGCCAGCGCCTTCCAGCGTCTCCAGATAATCCACTCGGCAGCCGTTCAGGTACATGACCGAAGTGGCATCCACAAATACCTTGAGGCCGTCAAAGTTGAAGGTCTTGTCCATCATGCCAGCGGCGTTCTCGAACTGCATGGAATAGGAAAAGCCGGAGCAGCCTCCGCCCACCACACCCACACGAAGACCAGCGGGAACGGGATTCTGCTGCGCCATGATCTCCTTGACCTTGGCGATAGCGGTCTCGGTGAAATCCACCGGAGCTGCCTTTACTTCAGGAACGGTAGTTGTGGCCATTGAAATTTCTCCTTGCGAACCAATAACAGTATAACAAAACGAGAAGCAGCCGGAACCATGTTCGCTTCCGGCTGCCGCTATCCCTCGAATCCCCTCAGAGGATTAACCATTGGGATGCGCGGGAGCCTCAGGGGTTACACGTATGGCCTTGCGTTTTCCACCGGCAGGCCAGGCAAGCCTATAATTTAAGAGCGCAAGCTGCCCTTTGCTGAAGGGAGGAACTCAGGGTGTTGACTCTCAGCAATCTAGGAGTGGCATGGGGCGCGGTCACCGCGTTGCTGGTCATGCTTTTGATCTATCGAGCCGTTATCACCATGAGCGAGGATGACCAAGTCTTCTTGGAGGAGCCGGAATCGCGCCCACACCGCGAACAGGCTGCGTCACTGGCCCGCATCAATCGCATTCGCCCCTGGATTAGCGCCCTCACGACGATCTCCGGCCTTCTGGCTTCCATCATCGGAGTCCTGTTCCTGTACCACGGCATCGTTGGACCTGCGCACTAGGCAAGCACCGACGCACGTAATTCAGCCAATCCTACGTTGAAATCCCGCGATAGCGGAGCCCATCCATATGACCTAAAGCTGGAGTCAAGCCGGGGTTGCCGAAACTGGCGACCGTGCCTGCCATCACCTTGCGAAAGGACTCCTGAAACGCCGCCATTTCGGTGGCCGTCCCCACGGAAACACGTACCTGCGTCGGCACCGCGGGCCAAACTCGCCCGATAAATACATTCTGTCGTGCCATCGCCGCAATGACTTCCTTCGCTGGACGCTTGGTCTCCACCATAAAATGGTTGGCTTGCGACGGCGTATGAGCAAAGCCTTGGCGCTCCAGCCAGTCAAAGGTATTTTGGCGATTTGCAGCATTGATTCGTTTGCGCTCGGCGACCAGGTTTGCGTCCTTCAAGCTGGCGCTCGCTGCCGCCACCGCCGTAATCGGCATGGCATTCCATCCGCCGAAGGTAGCGATCTTCTCCAGCAGCTCTGGACGCCCAAAGGCGGAACCACAGCGCAAGCCCGCCATTCCATAAAGCTTGGAGAAGGTGCGCAGCACCACCACGTCCTTGCCCGCCTTGACCATATCCACGGCTGAGCCTGCACCCGAAAAGTGGATATACGCCTCGTCCACCACGACGATGGCTCCCTGCGGCTTCTTCTCAACCAGCATTTCTATATCGTGAAGCGGCGTAAGAGTGCCGGTGGGGTTATTTGGGGTACATATGTAGAACAGTCCAGCATCGGGCGCAGCCTTGAGCATGGCTGGGATATCGTGGGAGAAGGAGACGGTAAGTGGCGTCTTCACAACGCGTGCGCCGCTATACATTGCTGCGTGCATCCCCGCCTCATAGCCGGGGTCGGCAGTGACGTAGCTGCGTTGTGGCGACGTGAACGCCAGCACGGCGTAGTGCAAAGGCCCGCTCGAACCCGGGAATACCGCCACCTGCTCTGGCTTCAGACCTTCGGTTTCGGCAAGAGTGTGGATGAGATCGTCGGTGAGGCGATCCAGGTAACGGCCTCCCTGCGGGATAATATCGCTGATCGCCTGCCGCGCCGCCGCACCCGGACCCAGCGGATTCTCGTTGGCGTCAATCATCACCGCGTCCGCCGGTGGACGCTTTGCATGAGCCGCTGCTAAAAGCGGCTCGGTGAGAATCGGACACGCCAGCGCCACCGTGGCAGCACCGGACCACTGCAGGAAGGAACGGCGCGAAACCCCAAATCTGCGTTCCTGATCATTCGCTTCCGACGTACTGGTCACCCGCTCAAGGTCATTCATCCTGAAACCCTCCCCAACCGCGGCCAAGCTCAATTTCGCCCGCAGCAGTCGTTGTGGAGAAGATTATCTCGTTTCACTCGCAAAGTGCGCACTATTTTTGTCACCATGCCATTGGCATAGTTAAGTCAGATTTCCAGCGACATCATCAGTCTTTGTAAATTGCAGTAACTCAGGGCCAGCCTTTGCGTTTCTCTCTTAAGTCCTATCGCATGGAATCGGGGGCATGGTATGCCAAATTGGGAGGCAGCACTTCGGTGGACTAGACTTACGCCTCCCTCCCTGCTATCCTCCCCTCAACTTTTCGTTGTAGGGAGATTATCTTGCGCTGGTTAAAGCTGTCGTCGTTTCTCCTCCTTGGCCCGCTCGTATGGCTATCGCTTTCCACCACGGCGTTTGCATTTGAGGGCTGGCTTCCCATTACACCGGAAGACCTGACGATGAAGAGCTATGCCAAAGCCCCCGGGGCAGCGGCGATTGTGCTCTACCGCCAGATAGACCGCGTGGACACCGGCAATTCACCGCATGAGTTCCACTACGAGCGCATCAAGATTCTTACTGAAGAAGGCCGCAAGTACGCCGACGTGGAAGTCCCCTTCAACGAGTTTGAAGTGGCGCTCAACTTGAGCGGACTGCGGGGCCGCACCATCCATCCGGATGGCAAGGAGGTGGAGTTTGATGGCAAAGTCTTCGACAAGACCATTGAAAAGACCCGTGACTACAAGATCCGCGCCCGCACCTTTACTCTGCCCGACGTCCACGCGGGGGACATTATTGAGTATCAATATAACCTCGACCTGAACGAACGCTACTTTTTCGATTCCAAGTGGATTTTGAGTTCGGAGCTGCTGACGCGAGACGCCAAGTTTTCGCTCAAGCCGAGCGGGGACTACGCCTTGCGCTGGTCTTGGCCGGCGGGGCTGCCGGAAGGCACGGCTCCGCCTAAGAGCAATGACCTATTGCACGTCATTGCCATGGAGACGCACAACATTCCGGCGCTGCCCATTGAAGAGTTCATGCCGCCGCTCAACACCCTGCAGATGCGGGTCGAGTTTTCGTACAGTCAAGGAGCGCTTGAAAGCGACCCGGTGAAGTTCTGGAAGAATTTTGGCAAAAAAGAGAACAGCGCTTTCGAGGGCTTTATCAGCCATCACGGCGACCTGCAAGCAGAGGCAAGCAGTGTGGTCAGCCCCTCTGACTCACAAGAGGCGAAAGCGCGCAAACTATACGCCCGGGTGCAGCAAATAAAGAATCTTTCGTTTGAACGGCAGAAAACCGCCGCCGAAGAAAAGCGCGACAAGGAAAAAGAAAACAAGAATGCAAACGACGTACTGAAGCAGGGCTCCGGGTACGCCCGTCAGATCAATTGGCTCTATATCGGCCTGGCGAGGGCGGCAGGACTCGAGGCCACTTCGGTTTTGGTATCGGGCCGTAGTCAGTTCTTCATAGATCAGCGACTGATGAACTCACGCCAACTGAACGACGATGTGGTAAAGCTCAAGCTCGATGGCAAGGATGTTTACGTAGACCCCTCGGACAAGTTTGCGCCGTTTGGCGTAATTGGCTGGTCGGCGACGAGTGCGCCGGGGCTGGCGCTGGATCGTGACGGCGGCACCTGGATTCGGACGGATAATCCCATCAGCTCCGAGAACAGGATTATTCGCACCGCCAATCTCAAACTCGCGGATGAAGGCTCGCTGGAGGGTACGTTAACCGTCACATACGTTGGCTTGTCAGCGCTTACCGTGCGCACCGAACAGCGTGACGAGGATGATACGGCTCACAAAGAGTTCCTGGAAGATTCAGTGAAAGAGATCGTGCCCGTAGGCATCGAGGTCGAGCTTACCAACAAGCCGGACTGGAAGACCTCGTCACCGCAGTTTGTGGCGGAGTACAAACTCAAGGTACCGGGCTGGGCGGCCTCGGCAGGCCGTCGCGCTCTGGTGGGGATGGGGCTGTTTTCGGGCCGCGAGAAGCATATGTTTGAACACGCCGACCGCGTCAACAACATCTACTTCCACTACCCCTACCGCTATGAAGATGATGTCACCATCACCCTGCCTGAGCACTGGGCTGTGACGTCCACGCCCCCGCCCTCCGATCAAGATGGGAAGGCTATCGCTTACGTCCTGAAGGCCGAAGCGGGTAAGGGCACGATTCACATCAGCCGCACCCTGCGGATGGATGTGATCGCAGTGGATCTGAAGAATTATGGGATTTTGCGGCAATTTTTCCAGATTGTGAGGACGGGTGATGAGCAACAAGCTATCTTGCAACCCGGCACCTAAGAGCGCCTCGTCCGTAGCTTTCCTCCTGTTGGGAGTGTGCCTCGCTACGATGCCAGCGTTCGCAGGCCAGGCGCAAGCTCCTGACTGGCTGCATGCCCTTGCGTCTCTGCCGGTGCCTACCCACAGTGAAAAAGACGACGTAGTCTTGATGTACTCCGAGGAACACGTCACCGTGGACTCGGTGGACAAGATGCACACTACCGAGAGGTATGCTTATCGCATTTTGCGCCCGGATGGCCGTGTCTTTGGCCTTGCTTCGGTGAACTTCAACAAGGATCGCAAGGTAGTGCGCCTGCATGGCTGGTGCATCCCCGCCCAAGGCGCTGATTTCGAGGTGAAAGACAAGGACGCCATTGAGGTCGCCCCCGGTGTTTCAGGCGGAGAGCTGATTAACGACGTTCACTATAAGGTCATCCACATACCAGCGGCGGACCCCGGCAATCTTATAGGCTGGGAGTCGGAAGTGGAAGAGAAGCCGCTGGCGCTGCAAGATCTCTGGTTTGTGCAGCACACCCATCCCGTGCGCGAGTCGCATTACAAGCTGACCCTTCCGGCAAACTGGGAGTACAAGACCACCTGGGTCAACGGCCCGGAAGTGAAGCCCACTGCGTCAGGCAACGAGTACGAGTGGACGGTGCGTGACCTAGCGTCGGTGCCTGAGGAATATGAAATGCCGCCGTGGCGCAGCGTCGCCACGCACATGATCGTCAGTTTTCTCCCTACAGGGGAACACTCCGCCAAGGCGTTTTCCGACTGGCACCAGATGGGCTTGTGGTACGCCGATCTGGTACAGGATCGCATTCAGCCTTCCCCCGAAATGCAGGCAAAGGTGGCGGCACTTACTGCCAACTCGCTCAGCCAACTCGCCAAGATGCAGGCCATTGGGCGCTACGTGCAGACAGATGTGCGCTATGTTGCCATCGAACTCGGCATCGGGGGATGGCAGCCTCACGCAGCTTCCGAAGTGTTTCGCAATCATTACGGTGACTGCAAGGACAAAGCCACTCTCACGCGAGCCATGCTGCATGAAATCGGTATTGACTCCTACCACGTGCCCATCTTCACCGCGCGAGGCGCAGTGACACCCAAAGTGCAGGCGCATTTGGGCGTCTTCAATCATGCCATTCTCGCGGTGCGCTTACCGGTCGGAATGGATGACCCGTCCTTGCAGGCGGTGGTGAACGACCCAAAGCTGGGGCGGATTCTCTTCTTCGATCCGACGAATACCTATGTGCCATTCGGCCAGATTCCGGAATACCTGCAAGCCAACTACGGTTTATTCGCAGGACCGGACGGCGGCCAACTCATCGAACTACCCCGCGCACCCGCCAGCACCAATGGCATTCGGCGCTCCGCTATACTTTCTCTCGACGCCCAAGGCACCCTCAAAGGAAGCTTTGAAGAGGTTCGAGTGGGTTACCGCGCTGCCGAGCAGAGGCAGTTGCTTGATACCGCCACGAAACAGGCCGACCGTACGAAACCGGTAGAGCAGGTACTCGCGCACTCTTTGACCGCCTACGAGTTGGTGAGCCTGTCCTCGATCAATGTAGAGGACATCAGCGTACCCTTCGGATACCGGTACGGCGTGGTGGCACCTTCCTACGCGAAGTATGCGGGCGATCTGCTGCTTGTACGGCCACGTGTTATAGGGACCAGAACCAGTGGTCTGCTGGAAGATCGCGAGCCACGCAAGCAGCCAGTGGTGTTCGATGGCCCGGAACAAGACATTGACTCTTTCGATATCACCATTCCGGCAGGCTTCAAGGTAGATGACCTGCCATCGGCGACCGACGCGGATTATCCATTTGCCAGCTACCACAGCAAGACCACCGTGGAAGGCAATGTGCTCAAGTACAAGCGCACCTTTGAAGTCAAGGAACTGAAGGTGGAGATGAATCAGATGAACGACCTGAAAAAACTCTACCGGACGATTGCCAACGATGAACGAAGCACCGCAGTACTGAAACGGGATCCAGCAGCGAATGCGAGCGTAAAGTAGGCTGCAAGAATTTGTGCAACTGCGGGAGCGGAGACTCTGGTCTCCGCCCTTGTTCTTTCCCAGCAAGCACCCAGCAAGCACGATTGCTGCTGCCTATACCGCTGCCAGCGCCTGCTCAAAATCGGCCAGCAGATCGCGCCAGTCTTCGATTCCAACTGATACACGCACCAGCCCGTCCACCACGCCCGCTTGTGCGAACTCGGCTTCGGTGAATCCGGAGTGCGTGGTTGTTTTAGGATGGCATACCAGCGACTCCACGCCGCCTAGCGATACTGCATTGTGGGCGATGCGAATCGTGCGCAAAAAGTCGAACGCACCCCGCTTGCCTCCCTTGATTACTAGTGACAACATCGCCCCGGGATGATCGCACTGCCCGGCAAACACTTGCTTCTGCTCGGCGTTCTCGAACAACGTCGGGTAGATCACCTGCTCCAGCTTGGGATGCCCCACCAGCGCCTCGGCGATCTGCCGCGCGTTGTCGCCCGCAGCCTTCATGCGCAGACTCACCGTGGTCAGGCGGCCGTTTAGCATCCAGCATTCATCCGGCTGTAAGATGGTTCCGAACAAGCTGCGTTTGCCGCGAATCTGACGGAGCAGTTCGGCATCCTTGGCCAGTAGTACGCCGCCAATCATGTCGCTGAAGCCAGAAAGATATTTGGTCGCCGAATACATCACAATATCCGCGCCATGGAGTAGCGGATGCTGGAATGCCGGGCCCAACAGAGTATTGTCCACCATTACCAACGGCTTGCTGGCCAACTGACCAGCCGCCTCGCAGGCGTCCTTGATGTCGCTCATGATGAGCGTGGGGTTCGCAGGCGTTTCAATCAGCACCATCTTCACGTTTTTGGCGCGGGTTAGCACTTCGCGCATCTGCGCCTGGTCGCCAGCCACTACGCGTTCGCCCTGAATCCCGTAGAGGCTGAGAAGATCTTCAATCAGGTGCTGTGTGCCGCCATAGATTGGCACGGTATAGACCACCGTGTCACCGGGATGCAGGAAGGTGAACATCGCGGTCATAATCGCCGACATGCCCGAGTTGAACACCAGCGCACACTTGGCACCCGCTTCCAGCGGCACGAGTTGTTCTTCCAGAATTTCCGCATTCGGATGATTGAAGCGTGAATAGACGAGATCCACGCCCTCCCCGGGAGCACGTTTGGCGCGACCGCTCATGATGTCGAAGGCGTGTTCCGCCGACTCAGGGCTGGAAAAAACATAGGTGGAGCTGCGGAACACAGCGGGACGGGCAGAGCCGACCGAAAGTGCGGGGTCAAACCCCCGGGTCAATACCTGAGTATCAGAACGCAATGAATCGTCGTGGGATGACATGGTGAACTCCTAGGAAGAGGGCTTGCAACACCGCTCCCAAATTTCGCTTTCCTGAATAATGACGCTTAAATACGGCAGGCTCAGGCAGGCAAAGGCCCGCGTGAAACCCTCGATTACAGTAGCACGAGCGCTGGGCAAAGCTGGCCCAGAGAAGCATAACGGTTGGCAACACCCAGCCCAGATGCTAGGCTCGGAATACGTGCTCCAAGCGCCTGCCTCCGCCATGCCAACCCCTGATACCTCCGGCCCCAAGTCGTCCCGCCTCGACATCAATTGGCTGGACGTCCCTTGGCTGGTGTTTCTGGCGGGGCTGGCGATTCTGCCGCCGATCTGGGAAGTTCACAAACAGCTCGTACTAGGAGCGCTGGCAGCAGTGCAGCTCGTCGAGGCTAAGGTAGTGCGGCGCTATCCCAGCCGAGGGCCAGTCTATGCGGTCGCCATCAAACTGCTACTGGCCACGGTGCTGATCGCTCACACTGGCGAGTTGAGCATCAACAGCAGCTATTACCCGATCTACTATTTGCCGATCATCACGGCGGCTTTGTACTTCAGTCCGCTGGTCACACTGTTGTGGACCGTGCTGGCCTCCGCCGCATATTTGTCGTACCTCATTCCTGCGCTGGAGGATTATGCCATTGATGCCGCGGGGTGGACCATCCTTGCCATCCGCATCTTCTTCATTTTTCTAGTCGCGATGGTGGTGAATCGGGTAGTCGTGGAGTCCCGCCGCCAGAGCAAGAGCTACCAGTTGCTGGCCGAACAACTCACGGAGACCAATCGCCAACTTGAGCGCGCCCAGGCGGAGACTCGCCGCTCCGAACGCCTCGCCGCTCTCGGCCAACTCACTGCCGGACTCGCCCACGAGATTCGCAATCCCCTCGGCATCATTAAGGGCTCAGCTGAGATGCTCGGCCAAAAGGTGGCGAACACGAATCCACTCGCTGCCGAACTGGCTGGCTACATTTCCAGTGAGGTCAACCGCCTCAGCGCGCTAGTGAGCCGGTTCCTCAACTTCGCACGGCCCTTGCAGCCCGAGCTCGCATCCGCTGATTTAACTGCCACGCTCGAACGTTCGCTGAAAGCCGTGCAAGATCCGTGGCAGGGCGCGAGCATCGCCGTGGAACGCGACTATCAACTAGATCTGCCGCTGGTGCCGATTGATGCAGCCCTTTGCGAGCAGGTGTTCGTCAACCTGTTGCAAAATGCGTTCGACGCCATGCAGTCCAACGGCGGCACTCTGCGCCTGCATGTGGCAGCGGCTAACTCGAATGGCAGAGCTGGCATCGAAGTGACTATGCAAGACTCTGGCCCCGGCATTCCACTCGCCATGCGCGAGCAAATCTTCAATCCCTTTGTAACCACCAAACCTACTGGCGTGGGCCTTGGCCTTTCCATCGTCTCGCAAATAATGGACGAGCATCACGGGTCGATCCGACTACTGGACACCGAGGGCTTGGGCGCAGGATTTGCCCTGTTCTTTCCACTTGACCCTGCCAGCGAAGCGCCCGCGGAGCCCATAGCGGAGGCCGTTTAACAGCCCACGTCCTTACCCATCATGCCCACTATTCTCATCGTTGAAGACGAACCGAAAATGCGCCGCCTGCTCGAACTGAGTTTGGCGGACGATGGCTTCACCACGCTTTCGGCGGCCGACGCAGAGTCCGGTTTGCAGCTTTTGCGCGAGAATGCGGTGGACCTCGTCGTCACCGACCTGAAGCTGCCTGCCATGGGCGGCCTCGAGTTTCTGCACGCAGCCAAGCAGCTGAACCATGCGCTGCCAGTGGTAGTGATGACGGCCTTCGGCACCGTGGAAACCGCGGTCGAGGCCATGAAGTCCGGTGCCAGCGATTACGTACTCAAGCCATTTTCACTGGCGGAGATGCTGATCGTGATCCACAAGGAGCTCGACGTCTCCAAGCTGCGGGAAGAAAATCGCTCGCTCCACGAGGCGCTGGGCCGCCGCTACAGCCACCCCAACATCGTCGCCCAAAGCCCGAAGATGCAGGAAGTGCTGGCCGTGGTCGAACGCGTTGCACCGGGCAATTCCACGGTGCTGCTGGGCGGAGAAACCGGCGTTGGCAAGGATCTGGTGGCCCGCGCCATCCATGAAAAATCGCGACGCTCCTCAGGCCCATTCATCAAGATCAACAGCACCGCAATTCCGGAAAACTTGCTCGAAAGTGAGCTGTTCGGCTATGAACGGGGCGCGTTCACCGGAGCTATCACCAGTAAGCCCGGCAAGTTTGAGCTTGCGGACAAAGGCACTTTATTTCTCGACGAGATCGGCGACGTGCCGCTTTCCACGCAGGTCAAGCTGCTGCGGGTTTTGCAGGAGCGTGAGTTTGAACGCCTCGGCGGAACTCGCACCTTGAAGGTGGACGTCCGACTGATCGCCGCCACCAACCGCGATCTGCGGGCTGCGCTCGAAAATGGCACCTTCCGCCAGGATCTTTACTACCGGCTGAACGTCGTGCCCATTGACATTGCGCCTCTGCGCGAGCGCAAGGAAGACATCCCCGAGCTGGTCAAGCTTTTCCTCGCCAGATTCAGCGCTTCGTCCGGCAATGCGGTCACCGGAGTTTCCCCGGAAGCGTTGCGCATGCTGGTGCAATACCACTGGCCGGGCAACGTGCGCGAACTACAGAACGTGATGGAGCGGGCCTGCGCGTTGGCCACTCACCCCGTTCTTACCGCCGACGACATCCGGCTGGATGACGCAGAACGCGCCAAAGGGGTTGCGACTGCCGACAACTTTCTTCCTCCCGGATTTACTCTTGAGCAATGGGAAGACGAGATGATTCGTGAGGCGCTGCACCGCGCCCATGGCAACAAGAGCCAGGCAGCGCGACTGCTTGGACTCTCGCGCAATGCCCTGCGCTATCGGCTCTCCAAGATCGGCATCGCGGACGATGGCGAGGCGGGCGAGACGCCCGTCGCTATCGAATAGCCCTGTTTAGCCCCGTTTCGGGGGTCCCATCCTCGTCCGGCGCGCTTTGCCGGACAGGGTGGGGTTTTCGCTTTCCACCGTTGTCATCCTGAGCGCAGCGAAGGACCCCTACCGCGCCACGACCCCCTAGCCGAGGGATGCCGGGTGCCCCATCCTAAGCGCGCCTTTTGCGCTTAGGGTGGGTTTATTGCCCTAGACTGCCCCGCCAAACAGCGTCACCTGGCTTCGCGTCAGTTGAGGGCCACCTGCGGCGACGATGGCTGCCACTGCCGCCGTTATGATGGCATTGTTCAGGCCACGCGAGCTTCCGCTGATGGTGGTCTTGCCGCCCACCGTCAGGCCACCATCGGTCACCGCCAGCCACTGCACGGAGATGCCATCGGCGAGAATAGTGCGCACCGTCGCGCTGCCCGAGACGGCAGCAGGACTTTCGGCACGAGTCTCCGCCGCCGCAGGAATAGCAGCAGCGATGCCAGCCATAGCCGCCGCGCCTGCAAGTTTACCTATAAGTTCCCGCCGCCCGATTCCAGGTTGATTTTTCATTAGTTCACCGTCATAAGTAGGGTCACGTTGTTGGTGAGTAGTTTGACGTTGCTTAAAATCGCTGCCTGCGCCACGACCAATGCCTTTATGTTGGCAATGTTCGATGCCGCCGGGAGCGTGTTGTCATAGATATAGGCCACACCGAAGGCTATCGTACCGCCGACTGTATCCAGTCCGATTACGCTAAAATCAATTAACACCTGCAACGGCGGCGGGCCTGATGTGGTGCAGATCTGAGTTGGTAGAACGAGTACATATGGGTCCACTTCGATCCTCCTTACTGAATTTCAATAGAAACACGAACTTCCTTGGCGGGTGGCCCACCCAATTCGGGCGGTTTTCCCTTCCCAAACTGGAACGGGGGTGCCCCACCCTTGGCATTTTCAAGGGTGGGATGTACACCGTTCGCACTACCATATTCTCATGCCGCGAGACTTGCGCCGTTACTACGGCTTTGACCATCTGCATTTCATTACCTTCATTTGCCATCGCCGCCAGCCCCTTTTGGCCACCCCACGCAACCGCGACATCTTTCTGCAAACCCTGGAACAGGTTCGCCAACGCTGCAATTTTGTTATTGCCGGTTACGTCGTTATGCCGGAGCATGTTCACTTACTGATTGGCGAACCAGCCACCTGGCGGGGGCCCAGCAATTCGGTTGCTTTCGCTTCCCAAACTGGAATCGGGGTGCCCCACCCTTGGCACTTTCAAGGGTGGGACCTACCTCCCCCGCGCCATACCAACGCGAGGTGCCCGCACAAGCTCCCGCACTAGGCGGCATACACTGTTTGTCGCACAGGGTGCACCGTCCAGTAGGCGGCGTACAGGTGGGCACGGTACAGTAGGCGCCAACCAATGGGTGGCTGAAATCCACCACCCCGCTGCGGGAGTGGTGGAATGCAGCCAATGTCGCGCCACAAAGGCCGCCAGGCCCCCGTTCCTTCCCCTCGCTATCTCCCTTCCAATCAATCACTTACCAAAATCTTCCCGAAACGGGCGGTTTGGTCTGGCACTTGCTCTATATACCGGCGTCGGAAGCCTCAAAACCAAGCTGCTTCCGCGAAACGAGGTACAAACATGAAAAGCACAATCTTCAAGACTCTCGCCGCTGTCGCCGTACTGGCTCTGGGCATCTCCGGAGCGTGGGCGCAGGAGCAGTCCGCCCCCGAGGGCGCTTCCGGCCCGGTTTCCGTCGGTCAGGGAGTAGGCCGCATCAGCCTGATTCACGGATCGGTTTCCACCCAGCGCACTGACTCTGGCGATACGTCCGCCGCTGCCCTCAACGGGCCGCTGGTGACTGGCGATCGCATTTCTACCGGCGATGATTCACGAGTGGAGGTTCAGCTCGACTTCGCCAACATTCTGCGGCTCGGCAGCCGCTCCCAGGCTAACGTCGCCAGCCTCACCGACAAGCAGATTCAAGTGCAGGTGAGCGAAGGCGAGGCCAGCTACACCGCCCTAAAGACCAGTGAAATCCGTCCTGAAATTGACACGCCGAATCTCTCCGTGCGCCCCTCGCAGGGCGACGTGAGCTTCCGCGTGTTCGTCGTGTCGCAGGATGAGACCCAGGTCACCGTGCGCAAGGGCAAGGTGGAAGTTTCCACGCCTTCCGGCAGCACGATGGTGGAAAAGGGTCAGGTCATCACGGTGCGCGGCAACTCGAGCGACTCGCAGTTCAAGGTCGCCGATGCCGGTGGTCGCGATGACTTCGACAAATGGAACGATGAACGTGACAGCCTGGTCAAGAACGTCGAGCGTAGCCACACTGGCCCGTATTACACCGGCTCGCAGGATTTGGACGCATACGGCCACTGGAGCAACGTTCCCGATTACGGTGACGTGTGGATTCCCGCCGTGCACTCTGACTGGGCTCCTTATCGCGATGGTCGCTGGGTGTATGAGCCTTACTATGGCTGGACGTGGGTCAGCGCCGAGCCGTGGGGCTGGGCACCGTATCACTACGGCCGCTGGTTCTACTACGGCGCGAATTGGGTTTGGTGGCCGGGGCCGCTTGGCGGCTATGGTTATGGCTATGGACGCCACTACTACCGTCCGATTTGGGCGCCAGCATACGTCTCGTTCTTTGGGTTCGGGGGTGGATTCGGCTTTGGCGGCGGATTCGGCTCATTCGGCTGGCTGCCTTGTGGCCCGGGCGACTATTACTATCCATGGTCCGGCGGTTACCGCAATCGCATCAACGTGGTGAATATCACCAACATCACCAACATCTACAACTACCAGGACGGCGTTCGCCCGCTCTATAACGGGCGTGGGCCGACCTTCTCGAACGTGCGGCTCGCAGAAAAAGATCTGCGGGTACGGCAAGGCGTTTCCACGGTGCCCGGCGGACGTTTCGGCGGTGGACAGACCATCGGCCACGGCATTGATCCGGAATCCTTCCGGGCCGGTCACTTCATCGCGGGTAACTTGCCGGTGGTGCCGACTCGCGAAACCCTGAGCGCTTCTGGCAAGCCCGCCAGCGGGAACTCCGTGCGCACCACGCCGCTGCCAAGATTCTTTGGCAGCAAGAGCACCACGCCTGTGGAGTCTTTCGAGCATCAGGCGGCACAAGTGCAGCAGGCCATCCAGCAAAGTTCCGCTGGCAGCCAGTTTGCACGTGAGCACAACGGCAGCAACGCGGGTTCGGGTTTGAATCCTGCGAAGGGGACGGTAACCCCCGCCCCTGAACGTGGTATCGGTGCGCATCGCGAAGGCAGCTTTAGCCCGGCTGCTCCGCCGGCCCACGTAAGCGCACCGGCTACCAGTACTCCAACCGTGAAGCCGACAGCCCCCACGCAGGAAGGCTGGCACCGCTTTGGTAGTCCGGCCTCGCAACCCAGCACCATTCACAGCCCGGTGGCTCCGTCACCAGGACGCGATGGTGCCACGGTGCGCTCCGGTGACCGGTCGAGTGAGCGCACGCCCGCATCTTCTTCTCCGCGTAGCGGAAACGACGGCTGGCAGCGCTTCCCGGCATCAGGCACGACCGGCTCGGTAAATCGCTTGCCGGAAGTTATCGGTCAGGGTAGTCAAAGTAGTCAAGGCAACTCAGGCAGTCCGCGCGGTGCAGCGCCTTCCAATGAAAGCCCGGCGAACAACCGCAACGACCGCAATAGCGGATGGGATCGTTCTCCCAGTCCGGGCGAGCGGCCCAGTGCAGGAGCGAGCCGTGCGCCTTCTGCTGGACGCGAGTCCGTCCCGAGTCCGCGACCCACGCTGGATATGCGTCAGCCAGTCGTCACTCCGCGCTCGGCTCCCGATCGGGGATCGTCCCCGGCTTCTGCGCCTCGCGGAGGCAGCAGTGGTGGCAACAGCGCACCCCACTCCGGCGGCAGCAGTGGCAGCTCACCCCGCGGATCAAGTGGCGGCAACTCACCGCACGGAGGTGGGAATGGAGGCAACCGCCATCAGTAGACGCTGTGCTTATCCCTAGGCACAAGAAAGCCCACCGAAACTACGGTGGGCTTTCTCATTTCCTCTGGATTTCCCTGCCGCAGCGGTTCAGCCTTGATTCCGATTCGGCTCGTCCATCTGCCGCTGGTACTCCGCCGCGTCAAAGTGGCCGAGCGACTGCGCGACCAAGCCGTCGCTGCCGAATGTCCACTCCTCAAATCCGCTAACGCGAACGTGCGCGGCGGTTCCTCCGGGGCCGGTATTCGTGCCGACCAGCGTCCAGCGATACACGGCATGTGCGCCATCGCCGGAAACTTCATCCATCAGCACTTGTAAATCGGGGAATGTAGTCATGAATCCTCGTGCGGTAGCGGTGATGGCGTCGCGGCCGATGGCAGCAGGGCCGTCATTCACCTGCAGCGATCCCTCTGGCGAGAAAAATGCCGCCACGCTTGCTGCGTTCTGGCTGCACCATGCAGCGGTGTAACGTTGAGCGAAATCTTGCAGGGTGCGAGTCGTCATGCTTATGCTCTTCCTGCGAACTCGCGCGTCTCGGTGCTCACCTTTACCTTTTCGCCAGCCTGAATGAACAAGGGCACGCGGATTTCAATGCCCGTTTCGAGAGTCGCCGGCTTGGTGACGTTGCCACTGGCCGTGTCACCTCGCGCACCGGGCTCGGCATAGGTAACCGCAAGCTCTACATGCGTCGGCAACTGCAGGCCGATGGGATTGCCGTTGTACTTGTGCAGTTCGATGATGGTGCCATCCAGCAGAAAATCCAGCGCACTGCCGAGCATCTCTGAGGAGAGCGTATGTGTCTCGAAGCTCGTCTGATCAAGAAAGTGAGACCCTTGGCCATCGCTGTAGAGGTAGGATGCCTCAACCATCTCCAGATCCGGCTCCTTGAACCTGTCACCGGCCTTGAATGTCTTGTCGAAGACCGCACGTGTAATCAGGTTGCGCATCTTCAGGCGGACGAGCGTTTGCCCGCCGCGGGCAGTGGGGGTCGAAACCTCCGCCTCCAGACAGTGGTAGGGGGTGTTCTCGTGCTCGAAAAACATCTTGCGCTTTACGCTAATCGCTTCCATCAATGCGGCCATGAAGTCCTCAAGGTCAGTAGGGGTAACCGGCTCTCGCCAACCCGTTTGTGAATGGCGGTTGTGTTTGCAGGGCGCTTCCGCTGCTCCAAAAATGATCTAAAAATCGAAAAAAATGGCTCCTCAGGTAGGACTCGAACCTACAACCCTTCGGTTAACAGCCGAATGCTCTGCCATTGAGCTACTGAGGAGTGCTGCCACGCCGGGAGGCGCGTTGATCAACTTTATAAATATATCATCCTCAACGGTGCTCCGAAAAGATTCCTGGCCTACACGCTGGTTTCCCTTTACCTGCGGGCCGCCATCGCCCGGCGATTCAGGCCACGCGGCTCGGGTTGGGGCACTTTCGCGGACGCTAGATCGCCTCCACAGCGAAAGTGACCGACGGTCTCGGTCATCGTCTGCGAAACGTCATGCAAGGCAGCAGCAGCCTCCGCAGTCGCCTTTCCATCGCTCATGGAGTCCCCTGCCGCTTCGCGTACCACCCGTATTCCGTCGCTCACGGCGACCGTTGCGATATGCTGCTGCTCCGCGAAGGAGGCGATTTCGCGATTGGAGTCCGCGATCCGGGCCACTGAGGCGCGCACCCGCTGCAGCACCGCAGCCAACTCCCGGTTGGAGTCCAGTCCCTGTGCCACATCAGACTGGCTCCGCTCCATCGCCACCCGGGCGCTGGTGCTGGCCTTCTGCACCGCGACCACAGCAGCGCCGATCTTGCCCGTGGAAGCTCGCGTATGGTGCGCCAGCTTTGCCACCTCGTCCGCCACTACGCTGAATCCGCGTCCCGCCTCACCGGCCCGCGCCGCCTCAATGGCCGCGTTTAGTGCCAGAAGATTCGTCTGGTCCGCAACGTCGTTAATCACGTCCACCATTTCGTTGATGCGCGCTGAGTTTTCTACTAATTCTGCCATGACCAGGCTGGCCTCGCGCACGGAATCGGCCAACTGCTCCATCACAACGCCGGACTGGGTCGCTGCCAACATGCCCGCCGCCGACTCGCTTTCGCTTTGAGCCGCCGCAGCGCACGCCGCTTGCGACGCCATAGTCACTTGCTCGCCCATGTTCACCACGGCTTCCACGGCAGCCGACATTTCCTCCGCTGCATCGGCCTGTGATGTGGCACTCTGCACGGCGCGTTCGGCGGCATCCTGCATCTGGTTTGCCGTTCTCACCATCTGCTGGGCCGCCATTTGGGTATTCATCACGGCCGACCGGATCGCCTGCATGAAGTCCCGAAATCCCCGGCCAAAGTCGGTCTGGCACTCGGCTTGGGGGACTTCGACCGAGATGAATCCATCCACAATCTGCAGGTGTTCACCAAACGCGATGGTCTCGCCTGCTAGCAGCGCCTCTTGCTCGCCACGGATCGCCATAAAGGTCAGCACGCCAACTTCCACCACCACGTAGAGCGCATGTAGCAGTACCATGCCAATTCCGTGATGATGCTCAAAGACCCAAACGCCCCATCCTGCCGTCTGCAACTGATCAAAAACAAAGTGGTGAGCCGCAATCACCAGTGCAGCCAGCGCCAGCGGCTTCCAGTCACGGTAATACACGAGGAACGCCAGTAGGCAAAAGATGCCGAAGTGGAGCTCGATCATGCCGTGACCCTGATGGATAATCAGACCTGCCATCACCATAAATCCGGCGGCAGTGACGAGACGCGATGCTACCGAACCACAGGCTAGGAAAACCGCCACCGATGCAGCCGCCGCCGTCGGGAGCGCCACCCAGACTGCGGCACTCCAGGTGTCGTGCCATGACGCGATGGCAATGGAACCGACAGCCAGCATCCACATCACACCCAGACAGACACGGTCAGCCTCGCACCGAATGCCGTGCAAGAGTTGCCTTGAGTCCATGCTCAAATCCCCGTTCAATTCCTTGCGCGATTTCCCTTTGAATCTCAGTCGTAAGAGTGACTATCGGCGATTCCGCAACGCTTCTTAAGTAAGAGCCCCGTTTGGAACCTCGGTTTTGCTACCCTTGATGTGTTTCGGGACAAACTTTTGGGTGTGTGAGGTGCGTGATGGCTGGTGAAGTACGCTTTGTTCTGGTGGTGCTCAGTTTTTTGCTGTTTCTTTCCCTGCATTTGTCCGCAGCGGACTCCGCCGCGCCCACCGGCCCGCCCAAGGCCAAAGTCGAGCCTGTGACCGATGACTACTTTGGCACCAAAGTCGTGGACAACTATCGCTGGCTGGAAAACGGCGATTCGCCCGAATCGCAGGAGTACGCACGCCAGCAACTCGCCTACACCCGCAGCATTCTCGACCCGCTGCCCAGCCGCGACGCCATCCACCAGCGGCTCAGCGAACTGCTCAACATTGGCACCGTGAACGCGCCGCAGATTGGCGGCGAATATTACTTCTACACCAAACGTGACGGCGGACAGAATCAGCCGGTGCTCTACGTCCGCAAGGGCGTGCATGGGGAAGATCGCATTCTGGTTGACCCCAACACGCTCGCGGCCGACGGCACCGTCGCGCTCGACTGGTGGTATTCGACCGACGACGGCAAGTACGTCACCTACGGCACCTCGCACTCGGGCGACGAGATCAGCACCCTGCGCATTCTGGAAACCGCAACCGGCAAGCTGTTGCCCGACACCATCGAACGCGCCCGCGCTGCCAGCGTGGCGTGGCGGCCCGATCATTCGGGGTTTTTCTATACGAAGTATCCGAACAGGGGCGACGTGGCCGAGGGGCAGGAGAACTACAATCGCCACGTCTTTTACCACAAGCTTGGCGACGATGTGTCTAAAGACAAGCTCATCTTTGGCGCGGGTCGTGATCCGCAGGATTGGCCCAATGTTGACATCAGTGAAGACGGGCGCTGGCTCAGCATTGCCGTCGAGCAGGGCTGGACGAAATCCGAACTCTTTGTAGCGAGCGTCGCGGACGCCTTGCAAGGCACCTCCCCGGTGAAAGTCACCGACGGCAAGAATTTTCTTTATAGCGGCAGCGTCTACAAGGGCCAGCTTTACATCACCACCAATGAAGACGCGCCGCGCTATCGCGTCTTCCGGGTGGACGCAGCGAATCCGGCGCGAGCCAACTGGAAGGAGCTGATCCCGCAGACCGAGGCCGTGCTGCAGGGCATAGCATTCGCGGGAGGCAAGATTTTTGCCCAGTACGAACACGATGCCAGCAGCGAGCTCAAGATTCTTTCGCTCGACGGCAAACCCGAGCGCAATATTCCCCTGCCCACCATCGGCACCGTTTTCAGTTCGGGCAGCAAGTACGACAGCCACGAAATTTTCTACGCCTTCCACAGCTTCACCGTGCCGCCGACCGTCTATCGCTATGACGTTGACACCAACAAAAGCGAAGTGTGGGCGCAGGTCAAGGCGGATGTGAACTCCTCGGACTACGAGGTGAAGCAGGTGTTTTACCCCTCGAAAGACGGGACGAAGATTCCCATGTTCATCGTCCACAAGAAGGGGCTAAAGCTCGACGGCACCAACCCCACGCTACTTACCGGATACGGCGGCTTCAACATCAGCGAAACTCCGGCCTTTAGCCGCGGCACTTACTTGTGGATGGAGCATGGTGGTGTTTACGCGCTCGCTAACCTGCGTGGCGGGGCTGAGTATGGCGAAGACTGGCATCGCGCAGGTATGCTCGGCAATAAGCAGAATGTTTTTGACGACTTCATCGCAGCGGGCGAGTACCTCGTCCGCGAAAAATACACCAGCCCCGCGCACCTCGCCATTCAGGGCGGATCGAATGGTGGCTTACTGATGGGTGCGGCACTTACGCAGCGTCCCGACTTATTCAAGGCCGTGATCTGCGCGGTGCCGCTGCTGGACATGCTGCGCTTCCAGAACTTCCTGATCGCCAAGCTATGGGTGCCGGAGTACGGGTCGTCCGAACATAAAGAGCAATTCGACTGGATATATAAGTACTCGCCCTATCAACACGTGAAGCCGGGCGCGGAGTATCCGGCGATTATGTTCATGACCGCCGACTCGGACACGCGCGTATCGCCCATCCACGCCAAGAAGATGGCCGCGCTGATGCAGGCCCAGGCCGCGAATGGCGCGAGCAAAGAAAGGCCGATCCTGCTAAGAATCGAACCTAAAGCCGGACACGGCGCAGGCAAGCCAGTCGCAAAGCAGATAGAGGAAGGCACGGACGTTTGGTCGTTCCTGTTTTGGCAGCTGGGGGTGAAGTAGGCACGGTTCGTCGAGTATTTTTATCAGAATGGGGTTAGAGTGTTGCTATGGGAGAAAATCCGCAGTCCGACGGCCGTTTCAGAAATCTTCGAATTAAGGGTTTCCGGCGCCTGCTCGATGCCGAACTTGAACTTCGCCCACTTTCCGTCCTCATTGGAGCAAATGGCACCGGAAAAACCTCGGTGCTGAACGTTCTCTCCTTATTCGCCAACTCAGCGCACGGCAGCCTCAATTCTTCGATTTCTGAGTTTGCAGGGCTAGCGGCGGTGCTGACCTACGACCGTGCCCGCACGCTTGAGATTGGCATCTCGATGGACGTTCTTGGTCACGACCCGATTCGGTACGAGCTTGGAATCGTTCCACAAGGTCAGGGTTACGCCATCGAGTCGGAAGTGCTGAGCCAGAAAAGGAATCCGGAGCCTCCGCCGTTCTATTACGTAGATTCGCACAGGAGCGATGTGCGCTATCGAGACCTAGACGCAAAGAAGCTGCTGCGGCCAACGTGGGACTATGACCCGCTCGAAACTGCCTTGTCCCAAGTCCCCAAGATGTACCGTGAACCAGAAAAATTTCGGAACCGTTTGGCCTCGTCGACGTTCTACGACACACTGAACGTTTCACCCCGATCACCTGTTCGCTTGCCACAGCCACTTCAACCGTCGGCCCTTCCGGGAAAGGACGGCGAAACTCTAGTTTCCTGTCTATTCGATTTGCAGCAAAAGAGCCGAGACAGGTTTGAGGCCATCGAGGATTCGCTGAGGGCTGCGTTCCCCCGTTTTGATAGGTTAGAGTTTCCGGCTGTCGCTGCAGGAACCTTGGCACTTGCGTGGAGAGAGACGGGAATGTCAACTCCGTTCTATATGCACCAACTTTCGGAGGGAACGTTAAGGTTTCTATGGCTGACAACTCTCTTACAAAGTCCGGGCCTGACCGCATTGACCCTACTGGACGAACCAGAGGTCAGTCTTCACCCGGAATTGTTGAGCATGCTCGCCGATATGCTTCGAGAAGCATCTACAAGAACTCAACTGGTCGTCGCCACTCATTCTGACAGACTAATCCGCTTTCTCAACCCCGAAGAAGTTGTCGTTATGGACTCCACTGATGACGGGGTAACGAACCTCCAGCAGGCCGATAAGCTTGACATCTCCGAGTGGTTGCATGAATATTCCCTGGATCAATTGTGGCAGAGCGGTCGTATTGGAGCCCGCGCGTGAAGATTACAATAATGATTGAGGGGGAAACCGAGCGCGCGTTTAAACCCCATTTGCAGAGATTTCTTCAGAAGCGTTTGAGAGGGTCCATGCCGAAACTCGACATGCATCCCTGCTTCGGACGAATCTACAAGGAAGACAGGCTTCGCAGGACCGTGGAGAATCTGCTCCGTGTCGGGAACCCGCCGTCGGATGCAGTGATTGCTCTCACAGATATTTACACCGGAACATCTGATTTCGCGACTGCAGCAGATGCCAAGACGAAGATGCGGGGATGGGTCGGCCCAAATCCGAACTTCTATCCGCACTGCGCACTGCACGACTTTGAGGCTTGGCTCCTTCCGTACTGGAGTGATATTAGGAAAATCGCCGGGCACAATCGAAATGCTCCTCCCGGGGTGCCAGAAAGTGTCAACCATGGCCGTCCGCCTTCATACCATCTCAAGGAAATATTCCGAACAGGAGCGCACGGTAGAGCCTATTCAAAGACGAGAGATGCAAACCGAATACTGAAGGACAAGGATCTTGCAGAATCTGCAGCGCAGTGCCCCGAGCTAAGATCCTTCCTAAATACGATCTTGCAGCTTTGCGGTGGTGCACTGTTGTAGAGTCCCATTTCTACTGTCGATGGAGCAAGCGCAACAGGAAGCTTGCCTTACCAGTTATTGCGATCGACGTTGCGCACACCGACGTCCTCGCCTCTCTTCACAGCACCCACCCCGAAACGGCCGCCACTACTCCCACCACGCTCAGCACCAGCCCCGCATACCAGAACCCACGTTTCTTCGAGAGCAGCGTAATGGAAGTGACGACCAGCGCGATCTCCAGAAAGACTTCTGCGAGGTCGAAGCGGTCGGCGCGGCGACGTTCCTGCTGGCCTTCTTCTTCCAGCTTGCGCGCCTCCTCTTCCAGCTTCTTCTGCTCGTCGCGCTGGCGACTAGCTTCGGCGGAGTATTTTCCCTGAAACTTCGCCATCGCGGCGGCGTCTTTCGCCGCGACGACGGTCGAGAGGTCGGCAAATATCTCGTCGGTATTGCGGCGGATGTTTTTCGCCTGATAATAAGCCCACTGATCGGTCGCCTTGCTCTGCAACAGAATCTCTTCGGTGTGCGAGCGGTGCCCCATCAACGACACTGTAGCCACCAGCACCGCGATCACCGCCATGGAAAGTGACACCGGCGCCAAGCTCGGATCGTGCGCCGCGTGCTCCGCGTGTTCGTGCAATTCAGTCATTTCGTCTGCACTCATCGTGTCCTCCGTAATGCGATTCGGTCGTTGCCGTCCAGCGTACATGAGATTGCCAAGCCGCTTCCGAATCGAAAGCAGGATTGTACCCCGGAAGATCAAGGCTGGCTACATCGTGCACTCCCCCATTGCTTCCCTGCCCGCAAACTGTTATAAAGAATCGCTTTCGTAAACCTGCTCCGGGCGGCACCGTATGTCTCACGGTCGCCGTGTGTTCCGGAGCGGTCGCTCCCGGCGCGGCCAAGCTCTTCACTGTTTCCCAGCAGCGGAAGCGTGCCCGGAACCCAAAAAGCTATTTTGTCGTTGACCCTATTTGGAGGAATCCGTATGCGCACCTGTCTCACGGTGGCGGGCCGTTCTGCGAAGGCTCTGGCCGCACTGCTCTTTACTACCTTTTTCATTTCCGTTTCGGCGTTTGCCCAAGGTGTTCAGCCTGGTGAGGTTGCTGGCGAAGCCGGCCTCAAGCTGCCCGACCTCTCCACCGTCAGTTTTTTTGGCATTGATGGCCACACCCTGCTGATGATCGGATTACTGTTCTGCGCGGCGGGCCTCGTCTTTGGACTCGTCATTTATCGGCAGCTCAAGAATTTGCCGGTGCATCGTACGATGCTCGAAATCTCCGAACTGATCTATGAGACTTGCAAGACGTATCTGGTGACGCAGGGCAAGTTCATCATGGTGCTGTGGGTGTTTATCGCGGTCATCATGTCGGCTTACTACGGCTGGCTGGTTCCGCTGAATCCCGTTGCCGTGAAGCTGCCGATTGTTTTGCTGTTTAGCCTGGTCGGCATCGCGGGCAGCTATGGGGTAGCGTGGTTCGGCATTCGCGTCAACACATTTGCCAACTCGCGCACGGCGTTTGCCGGACTGCGCGGCAAGCCCTATCCGATCTATGCGATTCCGCTGCAGGCAGGCATGTCTATCGGCATGATGCTGATCTCGGTCGAGCTGCTGATCATGCTCTTCATTCTCTTGTTTATTCCCGGTGACTACGCGGGCCCCTGCTTCATCGGATTCGCGATTGGCGAATCGCTGGGCGCGGCGGCGCTGCGTATTGCGGGCGGCATCTTCACCAAGATTGCTGATATCGGCTCTGACTTGATGAAGATCGTGTTCGGCATCAAGGAAGACGACGCGCGCAACCCCGGCGTGATCGCCGACTGCACGGGTGACAATGCAGGCGACTCGGTTGGCCCATCTGCTGACGGATTCGAAACCTATGGCGTTACCGGCGTGGCGCTAATTACGTTTATCTTGCTGGCGGTTCATGATCCTAAGGTGCAGGTGCAGTTGCTGGTGTGGATCTTTGTGATGCGCGTGATGATGCTGGTGTCGTCAGCGGGTGCATACTTCCTGAACGCCATTCTGGCCAAGGCGAAGTACAGCAACGTGGATGTGATGAACTTTGAAACGCCGCTGACGAATCTGGTGTGGATCACCTCGGTGGTTTCCATCATTCTGACCTACGTCGTTTCCTACTACATGATTCCTGATCTTGCGGGGAACACCACGTTGTGGTGGAAACTGGCGAGCATCATCTCTTGCGGAACGCTGGCAGGCGCGGTGATTCCGGAAGGCGTAAAGGCGTTTACTTCAACTGAGTCGCGTCACGTGAAGGAAATTGTGACGGCTTCGGAAGAGGGTGGGGCGTCGCTGAACATTTTGTCGGGTCTGATCGCAGGCAACTTCTCTGCCTATTGGCTGGGCCTTACCATGGTGGCGCTGATGGGCCTCTCGTATTACTTCACGACGATGGGCGGTCTGGATGTGGTGATGCTGGCACCGCCGGTATTCGCATTCGGACTGGTGGCGTTCGGCTTCCTGGGAATGGGTCCGGTTACCATCGCAGTGGATTCGTACGGCCCGGTCACGGACAACGCGCAATCCGTGTACGAACTGTCGCTGATTGAGCAGGTTCCGAACATCAAGGCCGAGCTGAAGAAGGATTTTGGCATTGATGCGAAGTTTGAGCTGGCCAAAGACTTGCTAGAGGCGAACGACGGCGCTGGCAACACCTTTAAGGCAACGGCAAAGCCGGTGCTCATCGGAACGGCGGTGGTCGGCGCCACGACGATGATCTTCTCCATCATCATGACGTTGACCCACGGACTGCAACCTACCGAAGTGGCGAATCTCTCGGTGCTTCATGCTCCGTTCCTGCTGGGCTTGATCACCGGCGGCGCGATGATCTATTGGTTCACCGGCGCTTCCATGCAGGCTGTAACCACAGGTGCCTATCGCGCGGTTGAGTTCATCAAGGCCAACATCAAGCTGGATGGCGTGGAAAAAGCTTCCGTCGCCGACAGTAAGAAGGTGGTGGAGATCTGCACCAAGTATGCGCAAAAGGGAATGTTCAACATCTTCCTTGGCGTGTTCTTCGGCACACTCGCCTTCGCCTTCGTTGAGCCGTTCTTCTTTATCGGCTACCTCATCTCCATCGCGATCTTCGGCTTGTATCAGGCCATCTTTATGGCTAATGCGGGCGGCGCGTGGGATAACGCCAAGAAGATTGTGGAAGTGGAGCTCAAGAAAAAGGGCACTCCGCTGCACGATGCAACAGTCGTCGGCGACACGGTCGGCGATCCGTTCAAGGACACGTCATCCGTTGCGTTGAACCCGGTCATCAAGTTCACTACGCTGTTCGGCTTGCTGGCCGTGGAACTCGCGGTCTCGCTGACTGCGAGTCAGGGCGAAACCTTCAGCCACATTCTGGCGTTAGGCTTCTGGCTCGTCTCGGCCTTCTTCGTTTACCGGTCGTTCTACGGGATGCGGATCGGCGCGGATCAGTAAGCGTGCACACTGAGCAGTAACCCTGGTGAGGATCAGGGTGCCCCGTCCAAGCTCTGCTTGGGCGGGGTTTCCTCGTGACGCTGTCTCCTACTTATTGGCAGCGCCGGAAGCGTTTAGCGTCCGCAGAAAAAGAACAATCTGCCACCGCTGCATATCGGGTAAGCCACTGGCTGACGGCATCTTGCGCCCGGGATTGCCCTGTGTGATCTTCCAAAACAGCGCGCCATCGCTTTGCTGTTGCACCACCGGCAGCGTCAGATTCGCGGCACTTTGCAGACCGGTTCCGTCCGTGCGATGGCACTGCGCGCAATCGCGCAGAAAAATCTTCTTGCCCCCCGCCGCCAGTTGCGTCTTCCCTGCCAGCGGATTCACTTTTGCCACCGCTTCCGGCGGCGCCTGCCACTTAGAGTCTTGCTGATAACTGAGGTTCTGCGCCGTGAGCGGCGTCAGCATGACAACCAAAATCAGGGCAAGGCCCGACAATCTTCCTGCCCCATCAAAGAGCTTTTCTTGCTTTGCAAGAATTGGGTAGGCGGGGGCACCTGCCCCCACCCAAGCCACCTCGGCACCCTCGATAGTTTCACAAGCTTTAGCAGACTGCACTCTCATCGTCCGCCCCCGAACAATGCGGCTACTTTGTGTCCGAAGTTGCGGATTTCGTACGTATAGCTGAAACGAAGCAGTACGGGGTAGCTGTTGTCGTTAAGCCCAAACCCCGGAGAAAGTTTGAGACGCGAGTTCGCGCTCACTTGCCACTGCACCACCGGTGCTAGATAGTGCGAGTTGCCCCGGGCCGTAAAGCCATCCACTGTGCTGCCTAGACTGCCATAGACCTCCAGACCTGCACTCATGTTTTCTGGGCAAAACCGGCAGTTGCCACCGCTGGCAATCGTGCTCAACGGGCGTGACACACCCACCGAGTATCCGAACTCAAAGCCTTCACTACGGCTGAGGTTTTTTTCCGCAAGAAAGTTCTCCGAAATATTCCAGTTGTGTACCTGACTGGAAAGAATCAGCTTGGTCTCAATCTCGTGGGCACGAATTTTGCTCGACTCCGAGTTTGGTGTGCCAAACTCCGGCGGCCCCCCCGGCACTTCCTTCAATATCCGCGTCGCCTCGTTGATGTTTTCATACTCAATGTAAAGTACGGGGTTAATCCAATGCTCACGCTTCAGGGGACGAAAGCGATTTTCCAGGTGCCATCCGGTAAAGACTGCACTGTCACCCACCGTGCCCTGCCCTTCCAGATACAGCTCCGTCGTCCACCAGCCAGTTACGCCGTATTCGGCTTCCAGATAGGGCGCTATGAAGGCGTTGTCACCTCTAGTTCGGCCAACCGGTGAGGCAGTTGTACTAAATTCCAGCTCCAAGTTGCCCGGTTCTTCCAGATGATGGTCATAAGTAACGAAATATGGCGATTCCTGCGCATGAGCCTTTGTCCCACAGACATGCACCAAGCACAGCAAGGCGCTGACACAAAAAAGAACACTGCTACTCTTCATTCAAATCCTCTATTTGCAATTGGTTGCATCTACATCTCACACATATCCGACCAAAATAGTCTTATATATGCACACACCGCTGCCGCATCGCTTGTCACGGGCTGATCGGTAATGCCTTAATATCCGACCAATTTAGTCTCCATTATAAACACACAGATTTATGGGACGCAACTGGGGCATCACAACACGAGGCACCCGGCAGCCTACACCGGACCACGTAGATTTTGTTTCAGCCGTTTCGCCAGCTTTTCAATCTCTTCTGCCTTCTTGATCTGGGCGACTGGCAGGATCGGCTCACGGCTGACCAGGGCAACTTCCCGCTGCAATTCTGCGGCAAGCGACGTGAGCCGATCACTATCCTCCTGCATCTGCTTCAGCCGCGCCAGGCGGAATCCCTGCTGACGCTGCATCTCGGCGTGCACCAGAAAATCGTTGGAGACTTTGCTGGAGCCGAGCATAGGCATTACCGTCACTACGCTGGGCGTTGTGCTCTGTAGTTGTTGTTGGCTGGTGATGGGGCGGTTCGGAATCGGAGCTGCGGCGGGCGGACTCTGTGCACCTGAAACCGTCGCCAGTAGAATCGCAAGCGTCACTGCAAACTGCACACAAGTCAGGCGCATAGCTCACCTCACGGGATCGGCCTTCAACACGGATTATATGACGACTTCCGCAGAATTCAACCATCTGCAATAGGGACGCGGCCAAACGTTTCGTTGCGCTTGCTATAATCGGCTTCTTGGAGCGCCCGAGTTTTGATCGCCATGCAAATTCCGCATCTGCACCACTGGGAAAACCTGCTCGACAACTGGAGTGACGATGCGGTGGAGTTCGTCCGCCAGCAGGCGCCCAAGATTCTGTTCGTGCTGGTAGTGACCTACCTTTCCATTCTGGTGTTGCGCTGGCTGGCCAAGCGTGCAGTTCTGCTGAAGACGCGTCCGCTGCCCAACGGAGTTCGCGCCCAGCAGGTGGCCACTCTGGCCACCGTCATCAGCAATGTTGGCACTTACGTGATTGCAGCGCTGGGGGCACTGGAAATTCTCGCCCTATTCGGACTGAATCTGGAGCCTCTGCTGGCCAGCGCTGGCATCGTCGGCCTCGCGATCGGCTTTGGCGCACAAGCTCTAGTAAAGGACGTCATCAACGGATTTTTCATCCTGCTGGATGATCAATACCGATTCGGCGATGTGGTGCGGGCGGGCGGGGTACGCGGCACAGTCGAGAATATGTCTTTGCGCCGGACCGTGTTACGTGACGAGGATGGCTCGCTCCACACCATCCCCAACAGTGAGATTCGCGTGGTCAGCAACCTGAGCCGGGACTGGGCTCAAATTCCGCTTACAGTGACGGTGAGCCACGGCGAGACTGTCGAGCGCATCCGCGAGATTGTCGCTGCCGTAGGCGCCGAGATGGCTGCTGATCCCGAATTTTCCGCGGACTTGCTGGCTCCGCCTACCTTCGCCGGACTGGATCGCGTTGGCAACGGTAATGCCGATTACATTGTTTTACTTCGCACCCGGCCGACTCGGCAGATTCCACTGGCGCGCGAACTGCGCCGTCGCCTGAAAGAGCGCTTTGTCGAGGCAAACATTCAGGCTGGCGAAAGCCCCGCGCGCGTCTACCTGGCGAACGAGGGCAGCTAACTCGCCGAAGCCTATTGCACCGGATCGCGCAGGTTGTTCTTGAGCCGCTTGGCTAATTTCTCAATCTCCTCGGCCTTCTTCACCGCGTCGAGCGACAACACGTTTGTGGAATCCGCCTTGGCCAGCAGATCCTTGAGGTCGCTCACCAACTGCGTCAACCGATCCGTGTCTTTGCCAATCTGCTTGCGGCGTTCCTCTTGCGCCTTCTTAATGCGCATCTGTTCGAGCCGTTGGGTAGCCTGGTCCTCTCCGTGATCGTTTATCCCGTCAAACGGATCGCGTGCCCGAGGCTGGGGTGATGGAGTCGGCATGGATACGCTTTGCGCCAGGCTCCAGCTTGCCGAAGCCAGAATGAGAAACGAACACAGCAGTAGGTTGCGCATCGGACTCCTCCCGAAAACAACACTCTAGGCGGGTAGTATACGCCCGTTAGCCCTCTTGCCTTTACAATGGCGCAACCACATTTTTAGAATCATGCCCATACGTGGAGGCTGCATGACAGCGCAATCCGCAAGTCCGTTCCTTGCCCCAGTGCCGCGTCTCCAGCAGGACGCTCTGCCCCCCTTGCGCCTGCTCGCGCTGGCCCTGTTGTGTGGCGTGAACTTGCTGCTCTACATCCTTTGCGGCAATCACTACGGTTATTTTCGCGACGAACTCTACTTCCTCGATTGCGGTCGCCATCTCGACTGGGGATACGTAGACCACGCGCCGCTCATCGCCGTTTATTCTCGACTGGCGTTGATGATGGGTGGCTCGCTTTACGCTCTGCATGCCCTTTCGTATTTCACCGGCATGGTGCGCATCGCGCTGGCGATGCTCATCGCCCGTCGCCTCGGCGGTGCTGGCTTTGCACAGACTCTCGCTGGCCTCGCTACCTTCCTCACGCCCATGTACCTCGGCACCGACACCATCCTCACCATGAATTGCTTCGAGTCGCTGTTCTGGATGGGGTGCGTCTACGTGCTGATTCTCATCCTTCAGACTGGCAACTCAAAGCTGTGGTTGTGGTTTGGCGTGATCGCCGGACTGGGACTGGAGAACAAGCACTCCACGCTACTCTTCGGTCTGGCGGTACTGGTGGGCATCCTGTGTACATCTCTGCGCCGTGAACTGCTCAAGCCGTGGATTTATGTTGGCGGCGCAATCGCAGCGTTGATCTTTCTACCCAATGTGATCTGGCAGGTGCAGCACCACTTTCCAACGCTCGAGCTGCTGCGCAACGTGAAGAACAGCGGCAAGGATGTGACCCACACGCCAATCTCGTTCATGCTTGAGCAATTTTTGGTAATGAACCCGCTGCTATCACTGATCTGGCTGATTGGACTAGCGTCAGTATTTTTTGGCAGCTTGCGCCGCTACCGCATCCTAGGTTGGATCTATCTGACCTTGCTTGTAATCTTTATTGCTCTGCAGGGTAAGAACTACTACCTTGCGCCTGCTTATCCCATGCTGATCGCCGCCGGAGCAGCGGCCATCGAAATGTGGCTGCTGGCATGGAAACCTGCCACCATGTGGCCGCGTGCCGCCGTGATGATTCTTGCCAGCACAGGCTTCCTCCTGGTGCCAGCGGTAACTCCGCTTCTGCCCATTGAACAGCACGTTGCCTACACGCGAGCCTTGCACTTGGAAGCCCCCAAGACTGAGGTCAATCACAACGGCCCGCTGCCGCAGATATTCGGCGACCAGTTTGGATGGACGGAGTTAGTCAGCGAAGTAGCTTCTGCTTATTACTCGCTGCCGCCGGAACAGCGCGCTCATACCGGCATCTTCGCTAATAACTATGGAGAAGCTGGCGCTCTCGCCATGTTCGGCCCCCAGCACGGACTGCCCCAGCCCATCAGCGCGCATCAGAACTATTTTTACTGGAACCCGCCCAAGGAAACCTACACCGACTTGATCGTCCTCCAAGATAGTCCGGAGAGGCTAGAGCAGATTTGCGGCGATGTTTATCTGCTATTCGACCATCAGAACGATTGGGGCATGACGGAGGAGAACGGCCCAGTTTATCTTTGCAAAGGCATCAAGCTCGATGTACACGATCCGGCGGTGTGGGCCAAGCTGAAGAAGTGGCGGTAGGCGACGCAAGGCCACCTACCCCACTGACACTTATTCGAGCGTTACGGCGTGATCTTCCACACCGCGCCGCAGCCTGCCGGACACTGCGAGGAATCGCCGCCACGGGTTGACGCCCCGTAGATATTCCCGGCCGCGTCGCTCGACAAACCCGTGTAGTCGGTGCCGAACGTCGTTTTGCTGGTGTCCAGCAGGTCATTTACCGACCACTGTTTGCTGGTTGCCGACGAATACGCCTGGAAGGCCTCGCCGCCGCTGGAAGAGAGGTCGCCGTAGTACTTATTCTTCACCTCTAGCAGCCAATATAAGGGCGCGTAATTCTCTGTGCTCGGATTGAAAGAGCGCAACACTTGGGTATTCCAGTTCCCGAATGAGACCTGGTACACCTTGTAGATCGTGCCCCCGCCATACCAGCCACCGCCGGTACTAAGGCCGTAAAATGTACCGGTCGAATTCATAAGTACACCGCCCGTTGTCTGGGCAGGCCCCCCAGAGGCCGTTGAAACTGCGGCTATCTCGATCCCAGTCCAAGTCCCGTCGCCGTTTGGCGAGTAACGGTAGATCTTTGAACCGCTTGCCCCGCCATAAAACAGATGGTAAAGATTGCCAGCAGCGTCAAAGCTCGGTATGGACTGTTGGGATGCAGGTGGACTAAACCCTATAATGCTGAATTGCATGACCCCGGCGGGGTCGGGTGCCCACGAAAATATTCCGTTACTGGTGATTCCGTAGATTCCGCCGGAATGATAGATAACGCCGCCAATCGGATCCCCGCCCTCGCCCAGTTGGCCGAAACTCGCCAGCACCTCGAAAGTCCACTGATCGGTGAGATTTACCGGACGCACTAACTCCCAAAGAGTGCCAGCTCCCATTGCGCCGCCCGAGGCGGTCGCGCCAAACAGGTTTCCGCTCGGGTCAATAGCAACGAGGCCGCTTGGAGAGGTGCCGTCTGAACCCGTGAACTCATGCAGGTTGACAAATGCATAGCTGCCGTCCTTTTTTGGGTAGAGCCGGTAGACGTTTCCGTAGCCGTTAACACCGCCTGCCGTTGTGCCGTAAAAGTTGCCCTGATATAGAGAGGGCGGTCCGTACGGACTCTCGCCCTCGCTCAACTGAAACGCATGGATGAGCTGACTACTCGAGGCCGCTGCTGTAGCGGCAGAAAGCATAAGCAGGAAAAGCACCCTCGCCATAAACGTCATACGACCCTCCTAAAAGAGCTAGCCGGGTGCCCCACCCTTCGCGGTGTTCGAAGGGTGGGAGGCGGCGATCTCAGCCGATTAGCGGCACTCTTAGAACTCTTCATGCGCCAAACGGAATGTATTCATCCCACCCTTAAAAAACCAAGGGTGGGGCACCCACATTCTAGGCTGATCCACACAATTCGGCAACGCAAAAAAGCGGGCACAGCCTTGAGCCGTGCCCTTAGTATTGCCACTAACCTACCCTTACAGCGAGCTCATCTTCGACAAAAACTCGCCGTTGCTACCGGTCTTGCTCATGCGGTCCACCAGTAGTTCCATGGCTTCCACCGGAGACAGCGGATTCAGCACCTTGCGCAGCACCCACACGCGCTGCAAGTCTTCCTTCGGAATCAGCAACTCTTCCTTACGTGTGCCCGAACGTTGAATGTCAATCGCCGGGAAGACGCGCTTATCCACCAGCTTGCGCTCGAGGATGACTTCCATATTGCCAGTGCCCTTGAACTCTTCAAAGATCACATCGTCCATGCGCGAACCGGTATCAATCAGCGCGGTAGCGATGATGGTGAGTGAGCCGCCCTCTTCAATGTTGCGGGCCGCTCCAAAGAAGCGTTTGGGCCGCTGCAGGGCGTTGGAGTCCACACCACCTGAGAGCACTTTGCCCGACGGCGGAACAATCGTATTGTAGGCACGCGCCAGACGGGTAATCGAATCGAGCAGAATCACCACGTCGCGCTTGTGCTCCACCAAGCGCTTGGCCTTCTCGATGACCATTTCCGCAACTTGTACGTGGCGAGCCGCTGGCTCGTCGAAGGTGGAGGAGATCACTTCGCCCTTCACCGACCGCTGCATGTCCGTAACTTCTTCCGGGCGCTCATCAATTAGCAGAACAATGAGAACGACTTCCGGATGATTCGTCGTAATGGAATTCGCGATGGACTGCAAGATCATCGTCTTGCCAGCGCGCGGCGGCGAAACAATCAAGCCGCGTTGGCCCTTGCCTACCGGGGTCAGCAGGTCCATCACACGGCCGGTCAGGATCTCGCGGGTGGTTTCCATCTTCAGGCGTTCAGCTGGGTATAGCGGCGTCAGGTTGTCGAACAGAATCTTGTTGCGGGCTTCTTCGGGCGACTCAAAGTTTACCGCCTCAATCTTCACCAGCGCGAAATACTTTTCGCCCTCATGCGGCGGGCGTACCTGGCCGCTGATGGTGTCGCCGGTCTTCAGGTCGAACTTGCGAATCTGCGAAGGCGACACGTAAATATCGTCCGGGCCGGGCAGGTAGTTGTAGTCCGGTGAGCGCAGAAAGCCGTAGCCGTCAGGCAAAATTTCCAGCACGCCTTCGGCGAAGATGTGGCCCTCTTTTTCGCTTTGGGCCTGCAGAATCTTGAAGATTAAATCCTGTTTGCGCAAGCCGCTGGCGCCGGGCAGCTCCAGGGTGCGGGCGATCTTGGTAAGTTCAGTGATGTTCTTCTCTTTGAGTTCAGCGATGGTCATGGATCACCTTAGATTTGCTACAGAATTTTGCGGAAGGAAACTTCAGAGGGCAGGAAGTTTTGGGTACTACTACAGCAGCGGGCGTTAAGCCGCCCGCCGCTGCATTTCGTGGACTTTCTCCATCTCGGGAAAACTGCCGGGTATTGCGTCCGAAGACGCGATCCGATCCAGAACTTCATTCATGGTTTCCTGGATGCGGGTATTGGGACGATGAAATTTACGTGTCGCCTTGGAAGCCAGCTGACACAGCATATAACGATTGCGCATATTGGTCACTGCACCGAAAACGCGGTCCGAACGCATAATCCAAACTCCTTCGGAGGATTCATCCAAGCCAAACGCCTGAGGTATGCTTGCGAGGCTTTCGCCCCACCCACTTAGCAGCGAATGTTCTCCCTGGAAAGTGGTCAAGCTGGCTGGATACGAATTTTGAGATGCTCCCGAACCCCAAAAAGTTGCCATTTCCTTTATTTTTCTTGAACTTGGAAACGACTTCAACTGGGAACGGCCCGCATCGGGCACCTAACACCTTAGGGTGGGGCCCTACGGCAAGAACCGTAAAATCTTGGGAACTGACCTACGTTACAGTGAATACACACCCGAGTCAAGAAAAATTCGCACAAGTTGCCAAAACCTGCATACCAAAAGGCGTAGCGTCTCAGCTCAACCGGACAGTCCGGTTAGGCCCGACTGTCAATCCGTCGCGCAAGATGTGGAACGCCGCGCCTTGGAGTGTGTGCCAGGGTTTGCCGCGCACCACAACAACACCCTCCAAGTTCCACCCCTCCTAGAATGAGACGCTGATTGCGATCCCAGGCCGGGTGCGGAAGCGGCGGTTAAACAGGTAGTAGCCGTCGTTCAGGTAGACGACGTACACGTCGTCATTCCGATACCAGTCGTCGCCCCAGTATTCCGGGTAAGGATCCAGCACATTGAACCAATAGCCGCCGTACTGGAAGCGCGGGTAGCCCCCCTCGAACAGAAATGGCTGGTTGTAAACGCGGAACCAATGGCGCTCGCCGTAGTAGCGGCCATAGTAGTCCGTGGGAATGCGGTAGGCGTTGTATCCGCCACGCTGCTGCCAGTTGCGATGCTCGGAGTCCCAGTTGCGGGCGCGGTGCTGCTGCCAGATACTCTGTTGCTGCTGCTGATAGACCTGCTGCTGTTGCTGGGTCGGTCGCAACTGAACCGGCCGATGCTGCGGCTGAGCCTGCTGCTGACTCTGTGGCTTCTGTACCCGCTGTGGTTGCCTGTTCTGGCGCTGCTGTCGCTGCGCGTCCTGCCGTTCGCTCCGTTGCTGGACTGGCCCCGCTTGCGGCTTCTCCCTCTGTTGCTGGGGCCGCTGTGCCTGCTGTTTGTCCGCTTGGCTGGAGCGTTTGTGATTCTGTTGTTGCGGGTTCGCTTGACGCTGAGCGTGTGGCCGGTTCTGGCCATGCTCTTGCTGTTTAGAGCGCTGCTGCTCCGGCTTGGAGTTTTCGTTTCGTTGACTCTGCTTTTCGTCTTTCTGGCCTTGCTGGGCGAACGCAAAAGCAGTTGCGCAGACGAGACCGACAAGCACGGACAGCAGAAGTACTGTGTTAGCACCCCTAAGTCGCTTCATATGAAATACCTCTACACTCGAGCGTAAGTCCGGGCGTCCAACCTGGCTGTCTCCTTTTGACCACAGGCTGACTCTCTTACACCCAGTAAGTCCGGTCGAGCGTGCGGTACTGGATCGCTTCGGCGATGTGCTTGGTGGCGAGTGGCCCCGTGCCTTCGAGGTCGGCAATGGTGCGGGCCACCTTCAGGATGCGGTCATGCGCGCGGGCGCTGAGTCCCTGCTGCGTCATCGCGCGTTCCAGGATGCGCTCGCCATCCTCGGTCAGTGCGCAATACTTGCGAATCTGCTGCGGCCCCATCTGAGCATTGCAGTAGATTTTCTCCCCCGCCTGATGCAGCCGCGCCAGTTGAATCGCCCGCGCAGCTTCCACCCGCTTGCGAATCGCATCGGAGTTCTCCGGCTCATTCGTCCCGCGCATCTCCTTGTAGTTCACCGCTGGCACGTCCACGTGGATGTCAATGCGGTCGAGCAGCGGGCCCGAGATCTTCGATAGGTAGCGCTGCACCACTTGCGGGGTACAGCGGCAATCGCGGGTGCGGTCGTTAAAAAATCCACACGGGCACGGATTCATCGCCGCCACCAGCATGAACCGCGCCGGAAACGTCAACGACATTGCCGCCCGCGCAATCGTCACGGTGCCATCTTCCAGCGGCTGCCGCATCACCTCGAGCACGTTGCGCGGGAATTCCGGTAGCTCGTCGAGAAACAGCACACCATTGTGGGCCAGCGAAACTTCTCCGGGACGCGGCACCATGCCACCACCAATCAACCCCGCGTCGGAGATCGTATGATGCGGCGAGCGGAACGACCGCGTCACCACCAGTCCAGCGCTGGGGTCAAGCACGCCCGCCACGCTGTGAATCTTGGTCGTCTCCAACGCCTCCTCAAACGTCATGGGAGGCAGAATCGTCGGCATACGCTTGGCCAGCATCGTCTTACCCGAGCCCGGCGCGCCGATCATCAGCAAGTTGTGTCCGCCTGCCGCGGCCACTTCCATGGCGCGCTTCGCCGTTTGTTGGCCGCGCACATCCTTGAAGTCCACCGAAAAATGCTGCCGCGCATTCAGCAGATCGTGGCTTTCCACTTTCAACGGCGAGATTCCGTTGCCCGTGTTCAAAAAGTGAATCACATCCAGCAACGACTTCACCGGATACACATCCACTCCCGCCACCACCGCCGCTTCTTTCGCGTTGATCGCAGGCACAATCAGCTTGGCGATCTTGCGTGCGCGCGCTTCCACGGCGATGGGCAACGCTCCGCGCACGCCGCGAATGCTGCCATCAAGCGAAAGCTCGCCCACGAACAGGCAGTCGTCAATCTGCTTGGGCGTAAGCCCGCCATAGGCGCCGAGGATGCCGAGCGCCATCGGCAGGTCGAAGCCCGAACCTTCCTTGCGTACGTCTGCCGGTGCCAGATTTACGGTGATGTTCGTCGGCGGAATATCGTAGCCGCAGTTCTTAAGCGCCGAGCGGACACGCTGGCGGCTCTCCCGCACCGCCGCGTCGGGCAGGCCAACGGTGACGAAGGTTTCCTGGTCCTGCTTGATGCCGGAAACATCCACCTCAACTTCAATGATGTTGGCGTCAATGCCAAACACCGCCGCACTGAGGGTTTTATAGAGCATAGGTGACGGCGGGCACACTTCCGCACCCCTAGATTACCGTCTGCTGTGATATGGGAATGTGACCGGGATCACAAAGCGATGACAGTTCTTTCAAAAGTCGCGCAGCGACGCCAGGCGAAAGCCCGGCACGTGAGTGCCGGGACAAACCGCCCGCAGCACGAGTCCCGTCAGGGACGCCACGCTCTTGTCACCAACGCTCTGTTCCGCTTGACCCGGCCGTCTCCGCGCTGCTAGCCTCGGAAGGTTCGCAGTTCCACTCGGCTCCATCCCCCTGGAGCTATCGCGATTGGGTGCGCCTGATCGTCACTTTGCCGGTTGCGCCTCAGGCGCAGCCAGCCACGGAGTCCAATTATGTCCGCTCGACGCTCATTCGCAGTGAAAATTCTCGGCCTCGTCTGCGCCTTCTGCCTGATGGCATCTTTTGCCCACGCCGCCACCGCCCAGCCGGGATATCCCGTCCCCCAGATCATCGGGCCGACCCATCCTTCCGCCGTGGTGCCCGGCAGCCTGCACTTTACGCTGGATGTTTACGGCGCGAACTTCATCAACGGCTCGACCGTGAACTGGAACGGCAGTGCACGGATAACCACGTTCGTCTCCGCGCACCACCTGCGCGCACAAGTCAACGCGGCAGACGTAGTGTCTCCAACCTCGGGCTTCGTCACGGTGACGACCAACAGCCCCAACGGCGCGATCAAGAGTTCTACTTACGCCCAGGTGCTGGTGCATCAGCCGATGAGCGGATTGACGCTGGGCGCCTCCACGCGGTACATCGTAGTCGGTGACGCTGCGATGCTGCCGGGCGATCTCAGCGGCAGAAATTTGCTTGACCTTACGGTGAACTCGAACGATGGCAACCCCGGCTTTACTTCGCTGTTAAACAACGGTGACGGCACGTTTCAAATGGGGGCGCAGTTCGCAAGTGACTACTACGGCGGCGGCGGCGGGCTCGGCGACTTCGATGGCAACGGTAAGCTCGATCTTGCCTACGTGGAGGGTCAACAAAGTGACACAACACTGCATGGAGAAGTTGCATTGGGGCAAGGGAGCGGAATCTTTTCTGGTGGGCAGAAGTTTGATACGGCCCAAGGTGCACCACCGCAGATTGCAGTGGGAGACTTCAATCAAGATGGTATTCCAGACATCGTGACGGCGAGCACCTACAAGTACAGTCTTTTCCTAGGCAATGGTGATGGAACTTTTCGTCAAGGACAGGTACTTAATATTCTAGGCGGCCCTCTTGTGGTGGCAGATATTAACGGGGACGGCAAACTTGATTTAGTCGCGGGATTTGGAAATGGTTTCGGAGTCCAAGTGCAAGTGCTTCTCGGCAACGGGGACGGAACTTTCCAGAAGGCCCTCACGGTAGCCAGTCCAGTCATCGCGGGCAACCTCTTTGTCACCGATGTAAACGGCGATGGCAATGAAGATATTGTATTTAGTGATTTCGTCAATGTTTGGGTTATTCGTGGCAACGGCGATGGAACGTTCCGTAAGGCGCAGCTGTATACCTTTACGGGCGGGTTGGCGATTGGAGATTTCAATGCCGATGGTAAGGCCGACATAGTACAGGTGATGCCTGGCGCCGTCAGCTACATGGCGGGCAATGGCAACGGAACCTTTGCCCCTGCACAAGTGACGACACTTCCTGAGTTGCTATTCGTAACGAACATCGCAAGTGGCGACTTCAATGCAGACGGCTCAATTGATCTCGCGATTTCAGGCGATGGCGTCAAGATATTCTTACAGCCCTAGCGCCGGGTGCCCCACCGTCTCAGCCCACCCACGCCGCGCGATTTTTGCGGTTAGGGTCGGACGACTATGCAGGCCTGCTTCGTTTCTCCGTGAACGCGGCTATCTCTTGACCGCGGCAAAAACGGTAGAGCGGGGCTTCCAGCCCCGCGTAAAGCGCACTTCATAGGGCAGGCTTTAGCCGCTGGGGTAAGTCTTCCTGCGACGACGAAATCTTACCTCGGGGGCTGAAGCCCAATTCTTCTTTAGTCGCGTGAACGCGGGACTGGAAGTCCCGCTCTACCGTTCGGCCCAACCCATGGGATCTGGCCCCTACTCCCGCTCCACCGCCATAGCCACGGCATTCCCGCCGCCAAGGCACAGCGCGGCGATCCCGCGCTTCACATTGCGACGCTCCATCTCATACAGCAGCGTCGTCAGCACACGCGCACCGCTGGCGCCGATGGGATGTCCGATGGCGACTGCGCCGCCGTTCACATTCACGCGGCTCATGTCGAGTCCGAGTTCGCGACACACGCCGAGCGCCTGCACGCTGAACGCTTCGTTCAGTTCGTAGAGGTCCACGTCTTCCATCTTCCATCCGGTCTTCGCCCAAATCTGGCGCACCGCGCCGACGGGTGCCATCATTACCCACTTGGGTTCGACGCCGCTGGTGGCCTGCGCCACGACGCGCGCCATCGGCTTCAGGCCAAGTTCCTTCGCCTTCGTTGCAGACGTCACCACAATCGCGCCAGCGCCATCGTTCACGCCTGGCGCGTTGCCAGCCGTCACGGTGCCATCCTTCTTGAACGCAGGCTTAAGCGCGGCCAGCATTTCGACAGAAGTATCTTCGCGCACTGACTCATCCACCGCGAACACTGTCGTGGGTCCGCCCTTTTTCTTGGCGGGCAGTTCCACGGGAACGATTTGCGATTCGAAGTAGCCCGCCTTGATCGCCGCGCTCGCCTTGCGATGCGAGTTCACCGCAAACTCGTCCTGCTCCTGCCGCGTGATGCCGTACTTCTCGGCAACATTCTCGCCAGTGATGCCCATGTGATAGTCGTTGAACTTGTCCCACAAGCCGTCATTGATCATCGAATCCACCAGCGTGCCGTTGCCCAGGCGATAGCCCTTCCGCGCATTCGGCAGCAGATAGGGCGCGTTGGTCATGGACTCCATGCCACCCGCCACGACCATGCTGGCATTCCCGGTTTGAATCGCTTGCGCTGCAAGCGCGACCGCTTTTAATCCCGAGCCACATACTTTGTTGATGGTCATGGCGCCGACGGAATCTGGAAGTCCGCCGAACAACGCAGCCTGTCGCGCTGGATTCTGTCCTAATCCCGCGGGCAAAACGTTGCCCATGATGCACTCATCCACCGTCGCGGCATCTATGCCGGCACGCTTCACGGCTTCACGCACCGCGAACGAACCGAGTTGCACGGCAGAAAATTCTGAAAGAGAACCTTGAAACTTACCAACCGCGGTTCGTGCCGCAGAGAGGATCACCACATCATCGAATGAAGACATAAGAGCAGCTCCTGTATGAAATTCCAAAATGATTATATGCCTCGCCGCAACCTCGCGGTAAACTCACAACCCGCGCAAAGCCGCATAATTCGCGGGGTTCCCGCGTTAGCGCTAAAGCAAATCAACACCAACATCCGTCCACTCTTTGCAATCTCATCGCCGCGCAACACTCGATTCTCTGATGAGCGAGCCTCACGCAACGTTGCAGAGACTTTTCGTCACTATAAAAAAGCGGTGCAAAAAACCATTTTTTCCTTGACAGCAAAATTCACTCTACCTATACAATCATTGCAGTGCAGCGAGTGATCGCTGAAAAATAACTCTTCAAGGGAGAAGAACACAATGGCCGCAGCTAAGAAGCCCGCAGCAAAGAAGGCAGCACCGAAGAAGGCAGCCGCAAAGAAGCCGGCCGCAAAGAAGCCCGCCGCGAAGAAGCGCTAACTCTTCGCCACAAACCTAAACAGGGGGACGCGTCAAGCGTCCCCCTTAGTTTTTGCCTCTGCAATATCTCTGGCAATCTCCGCACTTGGCTCACTCCAGTTGGCCTAAATCTATCGGCTCAATTTCCACCAGTCCATAGACGCGCTTTTCGGTCTCTGGGCAAATCGCGTAAAAGTCGCACCAGGCGCAGGTTTGCGGCTTCGGGATAGGCGCAAAGTGGCCTGCACGAATTCCTTCGGCTGCCTTGCGAACCCGCGCCCGCGCCAACTCCAGCTCGGCTTCGGTGTAGCGAACCGGCAGCACGGTGCCATCCTGTAAATTGTGCAGCACAGACTCGGCGACGTCGTACCCCCACTCGGCCGCTGCAGCCAAGGCATATAGTGCGAGTTGCAAACTGCCTGCCGCAAACTCCTCCGTCTTGGGTTTACCAGTCTTGTAGTCCACAATGCGAACTTGCCCATTCGGTAACCGGTCCACGCGATCCAGCCTTCCATTGATCGTCACGTCATCCAACTGAAAGCTGACCATCGCTTCGGTATGCAACACCTCGGGAACAGGCTGCTCAGCCGCCTGCGTGACGAATGCTTCCAGATCGCGGCACCCGCGCGTCTCATAGAGCGACCGCTGATAGTCCTCTTCGAGTCCGGCGCGTTCCAGGTCTTCACGAAAAAACTGCTGTAACTCGGGCAGCGCCATCGGCTGTCCCGCCAGCAGCGACTGATAGTAGTGGCACAACACCCGGTGCATGCTGCCTCCATATTGCAGGGCGGCGGAAGGCTCAGCGGGCAGCTTCCAGTCGCGCTGCAGCTTGAACTGCAACGGACAGCGCTCGTAGCGATCAATCGCGCTCGCACTGAGCCGCATCTCTGCCGCGCGATACGGCGGCAACTCCATCCACTGATGCAGTCGTGGCACAGCAGGGTGGGCTTCCTCCGCTTCCGCAAAGATCGAGGCCTGCACTGGCTGCGGCGGCAAGATCCGGCGCAACCGATGATGCTGGCTGCCCTTATCGGCCTCGTGAATATTGCGCGGAAATTTCGCCGCAGGTTCCGGTGCTCCGGCCGGCCGGCCATAGATGCGCAGGGTGTCGCGGGCCCGCGTCATTGCCACATAGAACAACCGGCGCTCCTCCTGCGCATGCAGGGTCTTCGCATCCGTCGTCTTCACCGACTCTTCACGCGAGAGCACCACAGGAAACTCTACGGCAGGTTCTTTGTAGTTAGAGGGGAACGATCCCGAGGCGGACCGAATCACAAACACATGGCGAAACTCCAGGCCCTTGGAGGCATGAGCTGTCATCACTTGCACCGCATCAGGGCTGAGTATTCCATCCAGCGGCGTCTGGTTAGCGTCCGCTTCCCCATCCACGCGCACCAGCGGAATCTCGCCTCCGGCCTCGGCAAACTCTTCCATATACTCCACGAACTCGCGGAGCGTGCCCTCCGCAGTCATCGGCTTGCGCTGCCACTCCCAGGCAAATCGCAGAAAACTTTCGCCTGCGTTGCCCAACTCCATGCCAAGGCTAAGCGCCACCGCGCGCAAGGCAGGCGCAGCTTTGGAGTTCTGCCGCAGGCGCTCGCGTGCCTGCTCCAGCGCGGATAGCAGCGCTGAGCCTCCCGCGACTTTCGCCAGAACCGCCGTGAACGAAATGTCGCGACTTGTGGCCAACGCAGCTTGCAACTCAATGCCGTCAATGCCAAAGCGCGGCAACGCTGCTACTCGCAACATGGTGGTGGTCGAGACTGGCGAAACCACCGCCCAGGCGGCTGCCAGCAGATCGCGAACGTCAGCCGTCTGTAAAATATTCTGCCCAGAAACCGTGAATGGAATCTGTTCCCGCTCCAACGCTTCAATCACTTCGTCGCGATGGCTGTGTGACCGGTAAAGCACCGCAATATCGCGATACTGGCAACGCTCGGCGCGGCGCAACTCCTGAATCCGCTGCACGACGTCACGCGCCTCCTCCTCATCCTTTTTGTAGGTAATCAATTCCACCGCCGCCGCCACGGACGGCACTGCCGATTTCGCAGCTTCGACATCGCGTGCGGAAATCAGCGGCGTTCGCTGATAGAGGCTCGCAGCGTCTCCGCTGAACACATCCGGATTCTCTTGAATCAGCAGATGCGCGCATTGCAAAATCGGCGTTCGTGACCGCTGATTCTGGTCGAGGTGAATCACCTTGGTCCGCGGAAATTCGCGGCGGAACATATCGAACGCCTCGCTCGACGCCCCGCGAAACTTGTAGATGGATTGATCGGGATCGCCCACGGCAAAGATGTTGCCTTCTTCGCCTGCCAGCAGCTTGAGCAGCAATACCTGCGCATAGTTCGCGTCCTGGAACTCATCGGCCAGAATGAAGCGGGCACGGGTTCGTTCGGCTGCCAACACCTTCGCATCCTGCTGCAATAACTCCAGGCAGCCCGAGATCATGTGCCCAAACATGCCCCAGCCCTCTTCGCGCAGGTATTGCTCCGCCATGGTGAAAACGTGCGCCACCTCGCGACAGCGCTCAATCTGTGCTTCCCGGCTCTGCTCCACGAGCTTCTTGCCCTTGGAGGTGCGCTGCAACGGAACCGCGCCTGCATCCATTTGAGCGACGTAATCCGCATACTCTGCGGGCGTGCGCACATCATCCTGGCAGCGGCGAATGAACTCCATCAGGTCCCAGAGAAACTTGCCTAGATTTTCCGGGCCGATGAAATGCTTCAGATTCAGCTCATGAATGCGCCGCCGCAGATAGATGCGCAGGTCTATATCTTCAATCAGCTGGAACTTTCTGCCGTTGCGGTCGAGCACGTTGCGCCCGTAGTCGTGGAAGGTACGAATCTGCACCTCGCCTGCCGCGTCGCCAGCGCCAACTTTCTCCAGCGCCTCGCGCACCCGCTTGCGCATCTCCGCCGCCGCCGGATTGGAGTAAGTCACGGCCAAAATTTCATCCGGACGCGCCAGGCCGGTTTCAATCAGCCGCACGATGCGCTGCGTGAGCACCGTCGTCTTGCCGGTGCCCGCGCCCGCGATCACCAGCACAGGTCCGTGTTCGTGCTCCACCGCCTGCTGCTGGCGTTGATTCAATTGAAAGGAGGTTGATCCTGCGGAGGAGTTAGTGGACTTACTCGACGTCATGCCCCGAGCATAGCAGAGGCGCGCATGGGCGGAAACGGTGGAAAACTGGGTCGCTTATTTGCTGCGGGCAGTAGTGTTTCGCATCACGGATGCTGCCACCGCCAGCGCTGCAATCGCGGCTGTTTCAGCTCGCAGAATGGTGGGTCCCAGTGTTGCAGATAGCCAACTCGTCTCTTGGAAGAGTGCGATCTCATCCTCAGCCCATCCGCCCTCGGGACCGATTGCAAGGATCGTCTCGGCATCGCCCGCATCACGCAGTGCTGCACTGAGCGACATATCAGCTTCGGTCTCATCGAGCAAAACCCGCAGTCCAGTGGCGGACTTCACGAACTCTTTCACTCGAATCGGCTCGCTGACTTCCGGAGGTGCTACCCGTCGCGACTGCTCAGCCGCCTCACCCGCGATGCGTCGCCAACGTTCGACACGCTTCGCAGCAGCAGTTGCCAGGTGAGCGTCCGTGCGGCGCGCGATGATTGGCTGAATGCGCGCAACGCCAAGCTCTGTCGCCTTTTCAATCGCCCACTCCATGCGATCAAACTTGAAAATGGCAATCGCCAGCACCAGGCGCAAGTCATCCGCTGCCACCAACGTCTCGAACAGCTCAAACTCAACACGGGCATCTTGGGTTGCGGAAGGCGCGGATGTAGCAGGAGAAACCGAGGTGACCACCCCGCGCCTCACTTCACTGCCAGTTGCAATGTCAAACTCCTGCCCCACCTTCGCTCGCAGCACCCGCGCCAGATGCGCGGCATGCTCGCCAACCAGCGCAGCCCGGTTTTCGGATATGATTTCGTCGGCAATCCAGCGGCGGCGAGACATGAAGTGGGGAGGAAGCGCGAGCTAGTTGAACATATCTTTCACTTTGTCGAACAAGGTGCGCGACACTGGCTCGTTCGCCATCGGTGTATGCGACTGGAACTCCTGCATCAACTCACGTTGGCGCGCCGTCAACTTCTTCGGAGTTTGCACCTTCACTTCCACAAACAAGTCGCCGCGTCCGCGTCCGTTGAGTTCGGGCACACCCATATTCTTAAGCTTGAAGCGCGCTCCGGTCTGCGTGCCTTCAGGAACTCGCAGGTCGTGGTCGCCTTCCAGTGTGGGCACACTCAGTTCGGTTCCAAGCGCGGCTTGGGCAAACGAAATCGGAATCACGCAATGCAGGGTGGTGCCCTCGCGCGCAAAGAAGGCGTGTTCCTTTACATGCAACACCACATACAAATCGCCGCTCGGCCCGCCCTGCGCGCCCGCTTCACCCATGCCAGCAAAACGAATGCGGTTGCCATCTTCTACACCAGCCGGCACTTCCACAGTCACCTTACGCTGCTTCACCACCTTGCCTTCGCCACGGCACTTGGTGCAGGGGTCTTGAATCACCTGACCCGCGCCGTTGCAGCCTGAACACGTACGCGCGATGGAGAAGAATCCCTGCTGATAGCGCACTTGGCCACGTCCGCCGCAGGTGCGGCAGGTGACCGGAGCCTTGCCCGCCGCCACCCCGCTTCCGCGACAACCCTCGCAATTTTCGTGGCGGCGTATGTTGACTTCCGTGGTTTTGCCAAACACAGCCGCTTCAAAGTCGAGCTGTAAATCCTCGCGAAGATCCGGCCCTTTCTGCGCGCGAGTTCGCCGTCCCCCGCCCTGCTGTCCGAACAGGTCGTTGAAGCCGAATATGTCACCAAAAATATCGGAGATATCCTGAAAGCCGCCACCCTCGAATCCACTGCCCCCGCCATTCACACCGGCGTGGCCAAACTGGTTATAGCGCGAACGCTTTTCGCCGTCGCTCAACACAGCGTAGGCTTCGTTCGCTTCCTTAAAGCGCTCTTCCGCCGCATGGTCGCCGGGATTGCGGTCAGGATGATTCGCCATCGCCAGCTTGCGATAGGCGCTCTTCAGCTCCTGTTCAGAAGCCTCGCGCTGCACCCCAAGTACCTCGTAATAATCTCGCTTACTCACTGTCGCCAGAAAATTTCTCCTTGCACTCCGCCCGCAGGCCTGGTGCGAACTATTTCGCCGAGTTCTTCGCCACGCGAACCATCGCCGGACGCAGCAACCGTTCTTTCAGCTTGTAGCCGCGCTGCAACTCGTCGAGCACATGGTTATCCTTGGCCTCATCGGTCTCCACCATCTGAATCGCTTCATGCAGGTTCGGATCAAAGAGCTGCCCTTCCGCAGGCACGGGCTCCACACCCAGCCGCGCGAGCGCGTCATGGAACTGTTTGTCAATCAACTCGATGCCCGAACGAAATTCTTCCACCGAGGGCGCGCTGGTTTTGGCTGCACGATCCAGGCTGTCAAGAATCGGCAGCAGCGACTTGAGCGCGTCCGCAACAGCATAGCCCTTGAACTCCTGCTGCTCACGCTGCGTGCGTTTTCGCGCATTCTCAAACTCAGCCTGCAAGCGTGCGAGCCGGTCCACCAGCAAGTCGCGCTCCGCCTGCAACTTTTCTAGTTCCGAGGTATCCGAAACCGCTGGCGAATCGCCCGTAACATCCCGGCCCAGCTCTTCCCCTGCGGGCAGCTCCTGCTCCACGTCGAGACCAGTCGCTATATCCACCGCCACATTTGCCTTGCCATTTCCGCTGCCCATATTGCTGCTTACTCCACTTCATTCAATAGTTCGTCAAACAATCGTGCAATGTAACTCACCGCCGTAATCGTCTGCTGATAGTCCATGCGCGTCGGCCCAATCACCGCCAGCGAGCCCATCACTTCGCCGCTCATGCGCGCAGGCGCACCGATTAGCACAAAGTTCTGCATCGAAGGTAGCGTCTCATCTAGCCCGATCACGACACGCACCGCTTCCTGCCGCGTGTCCAAATACGCATCCAGCAGCCGCACTACTCGCTGCTTCTCTTCCAACGTGCGCAACAGCTCGCTCACCCGCTGGCGGTCGGAATCCTGCGTCACTAGATTCGACGCGCCTTCCACAAACACAGCTTGCATGGGCGCATCGGACGTCAGGGCACCCTGCTGCACCAATTGCTGCAACGATTGCATGAGCCGGTCATACTCGCTGCGTTCCTGCTGCAACCGCCGCGCCATCTCCGCCCGCACCGACTCCATCGTCCAGCCGTGAAAGTTGTCGTTCATGTAGCGCGCGGCAACGTCGAGATCGCCTTGCGTCAACGATACATTCCGTAGAATGCGGTCACGTACTACACCCGCTCGCGTTACCATCACCGCCAGCACCCGCTGATCGGCGAGCCTTGAGAAATAAACGTGTTCCAGAGCGTTCTTGCTCTCCGAACCCCGACCGCCCGCCACCGCTACGCCAACGTTCTGCGAAATCAGAGACAGCACGTGCGACGTCCGCTCTAAAAATTCTTGCGGATCAGTCACGCCAACGAACTGTTCCTGAATCTCATTCGCCCGCTGCGGCGTCAACCGCGCTGTACCGCTGATCTGCTCCACGTAGTAGCGATACGCCGAAGGAGTGGGCACGCGGCCCGCCGAGGTGTGCGGCTGATCCAGAAATCCCGCTTCGGTTAGATCCGACATCACGTTGCGAATCGTGGCCGCACTCAGGTGCTCACGGCTGCGCACCGCCAACGTGCGCGAACCGACCGGCTCGCCGGTCGAGATGAACGTCTCCACAATCGCCGTCAGCACTTCGTGGGCGCGTTCGCCGATTTGGGGTGCAGGCGTCATACAGCTTCATTATCTCCCACGCTGTTTGGCGGCGAATGGGGGTTGCAGAGAAACTTTTCGGCCCATCGCGCAAGCGCAAATGGAAGTAAGTGATTGATTCTTAAAGGCTTATAAAGTTACATAGAAAGCCCATACTCTATTTTAGAAACTTGACAATGCTTAAGTCAACTTTTCGCAACGTGCCTCGTAAGCACAATCCTATCAATCGTTTACGAATCGCTTGAAGAAACTACCACCGCAAGAATATGCTCATGTCTGCCATGCCAAAGGTAAAATTGCCGAAAAAATCGCCCAAAGTAACGTCCAACGCACGTGTTGCTCTAAAGCCAGCGGAGCGCCTCCCCCGCCAGCCGCACATCGCAGTCGTCGGTGCCGGTGCTTTTGGCGGATGGACCGCCCTGCACCTGCTGCGCCGAGGCGCACAAGTCACATTGATTGACGCTTGGGGACCGGGCAACTCGCGCGCCAGCTCCGGCGGCGAAACCCGCATTATTCGCGGCACCTATGGCCCCAAATCTCCCTACACCGCATTGGCCGCCCGAGCCCTGCATCTGTGGAAGAAGCACGACAAGCTGTGGGGCACACGGCTCTTCCAAAAGACTGGCGTCTTATGGATGGCCGGGGAAAGCGATGGCTTTGAGCGCGGCTCGCTACTCATGCTGCGAAATGCCGGATTGCCCTACGAAAAACTTACACAACGCGAGTTAGCCAAACGCTATCCGCAGATGAATGTGGATGATGTGAAGTGGGCCATCTACGAACCGGAGGGTGGGTATCTCTATGCCCGGCTGGCTTGCGCTGCCGTACTCGACGCATTTCTCGCCGAGGGTGGACACTACCTCGAAATGGGAGTGACCGGCTGCGATATCGCAGACGGTGAGTGCCGTGGCATTCAGCTCACTGACGAAACTGAATTGATGGCCGACCGCTACGTCTTCGCCTGTGGCCCATGGCTGCCGCGGCTTTTTCCCGGCGTACTGGGCGGCAAGCTGATTCCTCACCGGCAGGACGTCATCTTCTTTGGTACGCCAGCTGGCGACGCCCGCTTCACCGATCAGCAGCTTCCGGTATGGCTCGACTACGGTGCCTACAACATGTACGGAATTCCTGGAAATGCTTGGCGTGGCTTTAAAGTAGCCGACGACGCTCGTGGCGAAGAGTTCGATCCTACAAACGGCGCCCGCACGGTGCGCGCTGCTGCGATTCAAAAAGCGCACAAGCACTTGGCGCTGCGCTTCCCTGCATTGAAAGACGCACCCGTTGTCGAATCCCGCGTCTGCCAGTACGAAGACACACCCGATCACGACTTGATCGTGGACAAGCATCCCACTGCGGAAAATTTATGGATTGTTGGCGGTGGTTCTGGCCACGGCTTTAAACACGGGCCAGCTTTGGGTGAGATGGTGGCAGGACTGGTGAAAAAAGATCAACTTGCGGAGAGTACGTTCCGGCTAGCGCGGCTGGGTTAGCAGCCGCGCTCCAGGAAGCAAGCGGCAAGAAACGGAAAGCTACTGCTTCTTCGGTTCTTCCATTTTCTTGTCGTCCATCTTCTTATCGTCCATTTTCTCCATTTTCTTTTCGTCCGGCTTGGCTGCTTCCTTGGGGACGATGCTGACCAGTTCCACCTCAAAGATGAGAGTGGATTCCGGCTCAATCCCCCGGTTGCCCTGCGGCCCATAGGCCAGGCTTCCAGGAACAACCAGTTGCCACTTGGATCCGACTGGCATCAGTTGCAGCGCTTCGGTCCAGCCTTTAATTACGCCGCCAACCGGAAATTTTGCCGGTCCACCTTGTGCTGTAGAGCTGTCAAACTCCTTGCCATTGATCAGCGTACCGCGATAGTTGCACTCCACGGTGTCCGCAGCCGTTGGCTTGGGGCCGGTGCCAGGGGTGAGGATCTTGTACTGCAAGCCGCTGGGCAGCGTGATCACACCGTCTTTGCTTTTATTGGCAGCGAGAAAAGCTTCGCCCTCGGCACGGTTCTTGTCACCCATCGCCTTCATGGCCGCTCCCTGTTGCTTCTTCGCCTCTTCCTGCTTTGCGGTCAATTCGGTCTGCAAATCGGTAAGGGTCTGACGCATCTCCGCCTCGGTCATCAGAAGCTTGCCCGAACCCAATGCATCCTTAAAGCCTTGCGTCACAAGGTTGGTATCCAGGGGAATGGGTATGCCTTTCAGTCTCATGCCCATGTTCACGCCCACTGCATAGCTTCGCTTTGCGGCGGGTGTCTTCAGGGTCACGACGGGTGCCGCCTTCTTGGTGGCCGTGCCGGGCTTTGCAGTGCCAGTCACAGCCTTCTTAGCTACCGCTCCGGGGGCAGTCGCTTTCACGGCCGGTTTGGTGGGTGTGGTGCCGGTCTGACCAACCGCCAGTGCTGCGGTCGCAAACAAGCTGCAAGCCAGCAGACGAACTGCCAGCACAGAATTTCGAGAGAAAGTGGGTTGAAGGATCATGACTCACCTATTGTAAGGCTTTTGCCTGCGTAATCGGCGGGAAGCGCTTACAAGACAGGCAGCTCCCGTGGTTGCGCCTCTCCCACAGCCGCACGTACACTGCCTCCGTATGCAACTCTCCCTTCGGAAAGAGGCACGGCTATGAAAATTCTGATTTTGCTCACGGCGACTCTCGCACTCAGTAGTCTGGCGTGGAGCAAGCCCAACCCCGTCGCAAAGTCGAATGAGGCTGCCAGTTCGCCCGATCGCAAGTGGTGGAAGGAAGCCGTCGTTTACCAGATTTACCCGCGCTCGTTCAAAGACACCAACGGCGATGGCGTCGGCGACCTCAAGGGCATTATCAGCAAGCTCGACTACGTGAAGAGCCTCGGCGTGGACGTAATCTGGCTGAACCCCATCTTCGCCTCGCCTAACGACGACAACGGCTATGACGTGAGCGACTATCGCGCCATTATGCAGGACTTCGGTACCATGGACGACTTCGACGCCATGGTCAAGGGTATGCACGAGCGTGGCCTCAGACTGGTGCTCGACCTCGTCCCCAACCACAGCAGCGACGAACATGAGTGGTTCAAGCAGGCGCGGAGTTCGCGCGATAATCCTTATCGCGACTATTACCACTGGTGGCCCGCCGAAAAAGGCAAGCCACCGGCGCGCTTCAGTTTTTTCGATGTGAACAGCGATGCCTAGCACTATGACAAGCCAACAGATTCCTACTACCTGCACATCTTCTCGGTGAAGCAGCCGGACTTGAACTGGGAGAACCCCAAGCTGCGTCAGGACATGTATTCCATGATGCGCTTCTGGTTCGACAAGGGCGTGGACGGATTCCGTATTGACGTGCTGCCGTTTATTTCCAAGGACACCACCTATCCACCGCTGCCTGCGGAATACAACGGCAACTTTGTGGCGCTTTACGAAAAAGGGCCACATCTGCACGAGTATGTGCGCGAGATGAATGCGCAGGTGTTTAGCAAGTACGACTCGATGAGTGTGGGTGAGGGTCCGGGCGTGGACTCGGTGGACGTTCACAACTTTGTCGATCCTGATCGCCACGAGCTGAACATGATCTACCACTTCGAGGGTACCGACTTCGGCTACCTCCCCAGCAAGCACAAGATTCCCGACCCCAAGGGCTGGAGTTTGCCGGAGATGAAGAAGATCTACAGCAAGTGGGACGCGACGTTTGAGGAAAAAGGATGGGGCACCATCTACTTAGGGAATCATGACCAGCCGCGCATGACGACGCGCTGGGGCAATGATGCGCCGGAGTTCCGAGCGCTGTCGTCCAAGATGCTCACTACATTTTTGCTCACCATGCGCGCCACGCCTTACTACTACATGGGTGACGAACTGGGCATGACCAACATCAAGTTCGATAAGATCGAGGATTATCGCGACCTGGAGACGATCAACTGGTACAAGGGCTACCTGTCACACGGCGATGAAGCCAGCGCCAAGGAGTTGCTGGAAGGGCACAAAATTTCCGCCCGTGACAACGGACGCACACCGTTCCAGTGGGATGCTGCCTCTAATACCGGATTCACTACTGGCACACCGTGGCTAAAAGTGAATCCAAATCACAGCACCGTGAACGTCGAGGTCGAGGAGAAAGACCCGAACAGTTGTCTCCACTACTTCCGTTCGCTGGTCAAGCTGCGCAAGAGCACGCCCGCGCTGATTTACGGAAAGTACACACTGCTCGACGCCGACAACCCGGATGTCTATTCCTACACACGCGAACTCGACGGCAAAAAGCTGCTGGTGATGCTCAACTTCCACAACACTACGGCCACCGCTACTGGCATCAACGTGAAGAAGGCCAAGCGGCTGATCGGCAACTACGGCAAGGCATCGGCGGATGGGAAATTGCGCCCGTATGAGGCGGTAGTGTACGAGGTGAAATAGCGCCGCCAAGAGTTCGTCTGGGGGCGGGTGCCTTACCCGTCCCTTCGGGGCAAAGCCCCGAAATGCCCTGCCCAAGCTGTGTACAAGTTAATATGCTGTAGATGCCGCACTCCATCCTCATCTCCGCCGGGGAAGCCTCGGGCGAACGCTATGGCGCCGAGCTGATCGAGGCTCTGCGCCGCCGTGACCCCTCGCTGAAATTTTTTGGCGCGGGCGGCGAGCGCATGCGCGCAGCCGGATGCGAGCTCATCATTGATGCGCGCGACCTCTCGGTAGTCGGCATCACCGAAATTCTGCAACACCTGCCAAAAATCTGGGGACTCTACGGAAAGTTAATCACCGCAGCCGACCGCCGCAAACCCGCGGTCGCCGTGGTGATTGATTCGCCCGCCTTCAACTGGCGCGTCGCTCGGCAAATGCATCGCCGAGGCATCCCCGTGGTCTATTACGTGTGCCCGCAGTTCTGGGCGTGGCGGCAGGGGCGCGTCAAATATCTGCGCCAGTATGTGGACAAAGCACTCGTCATCTTCCCTTTTGAGGAGCAGTTCTATCGCGGCCGTGGTGTGAATGCCGAGTTCGTCGGCCATCCGCTCGCCGGATTGCAGCCGCCGGACATTTCGCGTGAAGCGATGGCCCGCGACTACAGCCTCGACGCCTCCAAGCCTTGGATCGCGCTGATGCCAGGCAGCCGCCGCAAAGAAGTTAGCATGATTCTGCCGACGCTGCTGCAAGCTGCCGAACAACTGGGCAGCGAATACGAATACCTGCTGCCGGTCGCTCCCACGCTCGATCGCACCTGGCTGCAATCATTGCTGAAGACAAGCCGGGCCAGCATTTCCCTCACCAGCAACGCTCTCGCCTCTCTCGCACATGCCCGCGCCAGTATCGTTGCCAGCGGCACCGCAACCGTAGAAGCGGCGTTGATGAACTCGCCGTTCGCCATGGTCTATCGTGTCAGCAACCTCAGCTGGAAACTCGGCAGACGCCTGGTAAAGCTGCCACACTTTGCCATGGTGAACCTGATCGCCGGACGCGAAGTCGTGCCTGAACTTATGCAGGGTCAGCTAACGGCTAACAATATCGTGGGCGAGTTGCGCAAGATTCTGCCGGAGGGCCTCGCTCGTGACCAAATGCTCGCAGGCTTGGCCGAAGTCCGCCAAAAGCTGGGTGCCGGAGTCAGCCCAGGCGAATCCGCCGCCGACCGTGCCGCCGAAGCCGTTATGGCTTTGATGGGAAAGCAAAATCTGACACAGAGGCACTGAGGCACCGAGAAAAACATCTGCACTTTTTTTGGTATTTCGTTTTCAACAGTTCGCTAAGGTTCGGAGCCTGGAAACGCAAAAACATGAACTTGCTTCCCTCTGTGCCTCGGTGCCTCTGTGTCAGAACTTGCTTTTCCCGCCCACACATCTCTTTCCCGCCCAACTGCGTCTAAACTAAAGTAGATAGCACCATGGAGATGCCTGCCCGGATGAACTGTTTGGCTGATCGCTTCCCTGCCCGTAAGGTTTTGGCCGCACTATTTGCGGCTGCTTGCATTTTGTCGGCGCTGCCCGCCCGTGCGGCTGAGCGCGTGCGCCTGCGTGTGGACGACTACCAGATTGACGCGTTCCTCACTCCACGCGCCCACAAGCTGCAGGCCAACGCCAAGGTCAAGTTCACCGCTTTGGAAGATGTGAATGTCGCCGTGTTCGAACTGAACAACGCTCTGCGACCCACCCGCGTCACCGACGCCAGCGGTGCGGTTCTTTCTGCCGAGCGCGTCACCCAGGACTCCACCGTGCGCATCTCGCTGCCCGCAGGCTTGCCCAAGGGGCAGCAAACCACGCTCACCTTTGAATATGAAGGTACGCTCGATTCCGCCGACGATAGCCCGGTTCCAGGCCTGAAGCTCGCTTACGTCGCCGAAGACACTACTTACCTGCTCTACGCAGGCCGCTGGTTTCCGGTCAGCGGATACGGCACCAACCGCTTCACCTCGACCATCAGCGTGACCCTGCCCGCGTTTCTTACCGCCATTGGCAGCGGGCAAATCAGTAGCGGAGGAGCACCGCCTGCACCCACGACCGTAGCGCCGCCGCTCATTACGCGCAGCGCCACAGGTGTAACTAAAACCAAGATCGCGCCCGCAGGCCCGGGGCCTTCTCCCGCCCTCAACCTAGGCTTCCCCACCAAAACCTTCACCTTCACTTCGACCAAGTCGGGCTTCCCCGGCACCATCATCGCCGGGCAGTTCCAGGAGACTAAGGTGCAGAACGTGCAGGTTTTCTTCAAACCCGCGCACACCGGTCTGGCTCTTGCCTACGGAGAAACCGCACAGAAGGAACAGGAATACTTCACCACACTCTACGGCCCGCTGGGCCCGACGCTGCGCGTGGTCGAAATCCCCGACGACACGCTCCCCTCGGGCTGGGCGCAAGACATGGCGCTGATCTCCTCGCGCAATATCAATGAAAAGACGAACTACCGTTTGCTCGCCAATGCCATCGCTCATCTGTGGTTTGGCAACTCGGTAAGTCCGGCCACGCGCAACGACTGGTGGATCGCCGACGGCTTCTCGCGTTACGCCGAAGCTCGCTACCTCGAAAACGCAGCCGGGGAATCCGCGCTCAATGAAGCGGTGAAAGATATGTCGGTCGGCGCGCTCGCCTATGACACCGTGCCGTTATCCAGCCTGAGCAAGCTCGACCAGTGGTCGCCCGAGTTCCAGGCACTCGCGATGGATAAGGGTGGCATGGTGCTGCACATGCTCCGCTGGGTGCTGGGCGACACCAAGTTCGACTTTGTGATGAAAGACTTTGCTAGCGCCTACGCCGGCAAGAGCGCGAATGTTGACGATCTACAGAAGTATGCCGAAAAGGGTCAGGACGAGAAGTTGACTTGGTTCTTCTCGCAGTGGCTCGACTCCACCGGCGCGCCTGACTTTAAGCAGAAGTACACCGTCTACCGCGCGCAGAAGGGTTTCCGCACCGTCGGCGAGATTCAGCAGGATCTCGACCTGTTCCGTATGCCGGTGCAGCTTAAGATTGATACCGACGGCAAGACCGAGTCGCAGCGTATTGATGTCGTTGGCACTAACTCGCCGTTCGTGGTGGAAACTTTCGGTCGCCCCCGCCGCATCGTCATTGATCCGGATAATAAGGTACTCAAGAACTCCGGCGACCTGAAGCAGCGTACCTCCATTCTGCGCGGACAAGCGCTGGTGCAGCAAGGTGAACTTTCGGAGGCGCTCAAGGAGTTCCAGGCCGCGCTCGATGTGAATCACAACAGCTCACTCGCACACTATCGCATCGCCGAAGTCTTCTTTCTGCAGAAGAACTACCAGTCGGCGGCGAACTCTTATCGCGAGTCCCTGAACGGCGACGGCCAGCCTAAGTGGACCGAAGTCTGGGCACACGTGCAGTTAGGCAAGATATTCGATGTAACGGGACAACGCGAACGCGCCATCAACGAATATCGCCAGGCCCTGCAAACCAACGATAACTCGCAAGGCGCACTCGACGAAGCCCGCAAGTATCTGGAAAAGGCGTACGAGAAGGTGAAAAGCGATAGTAACTAGGGACACTCGCGCGCTCAGTGGAAAATTTCATCACCTACAACTGGAGGCTGTCCCTTACCAGCGCGATCCAGCACGGCCTGCGCTGCTGCTTGATTGGCGCGGCTCGCTCGCTCCTCGAAAACTTCTTCGACGGTTCCGTCTGATTTTTCTTCTGCCATACTGACTCTCACACTGCAATAGCTGAGTTTACTCTACTCGTACCGCAGCGCCTCGATCGGGTTCAGCCCGGACGCCTTGATCGCGGGCACCATGCCGCTGATCAGACCTACAAAACCCAGAATCCCCGTGGACCACAATAGAATCGCGGCATTCACTTGCAAGTGGATGTCGCCCTCGCCAGCGTCTTCGATGAACGCGCTCCACAGCGTCAGCGAACCCACCGACCAGCTCACCACATACGCCAGGATTACGCCCGCGATGCCACCAATCACCGTAATCACCATCGCTTCTGACAAGAACTGCAGCAGGATGTGCCAACGCCGTGCGCCCAGAGCCTTTTCCACGCCAATCTCGCGCGTCCGCTGCGTTACGGACACCAGCATGATGTTCATTAAACCGACGCCGCCGATACCCAGCGTCAGCAGCCCGATAAAGCCGAGTAGCACCTTGATGCCCACGGTAATAATCTGTAGGCTGGAGAAGTCTTCAATCGCGTCAAACACGAAGACCGCGCGTTGATCCTTGGGATCGAAGTTGTGGTGAAATGCCATGGAGTCGCGAACCATCTTGGCGACCTTTTCGTGCTCGCCCTCATAGCTGAGCCACAGCCCGTCAAAATGGTAGATGTCGCGTAAGTCACCCATCGCGCTGAAGGGAATAAATACTCGCTCATCAAAGCCGTCGTCGCTGTTATTCAGAGTGTGCTTGAGTATGCCGACGACAAGATACGAGATGCCATCCACACGAATAGTTTCTCCCATCGCGTTTTGGCCGGAGAATAACTTCTTCTTCACCAGCGATCCCAGCACCGCGACACGGTCATGGGCAAAGTCATGAGCCTCGGTGACGAACGTGCCCTGCTCCACATTCAGGTGGCGAATGTTGCCATAACTGGAATAGACGCCAGTTACGTTATAACTCTTGCTGCGGTCGCCATAACCAACCACAGACTGCTTATTCGCTTCCGGAGTAAGTTGCTTGACCATCGGCACTTCAGCGCGCAGATGATCGAGATCGTCCGTGGTGAAGTGAATCTCGGTGCCAGCCTTGGTACCGCCCGCTTGCAAAGAGGTACGCCCAGGAAAGACGCCTACGATATTGCCGGCAAACGACTGAAAAGCGAGCATCAACGCACGCTCAAATCCCGCACCATAAGCCAGTAACAGCACCACCGTGGCGATTCCCCAGGCCATGCCGAGCATGGTCAGCAGGCTGCGGCTCTTGTTGTGCTTGAGCGCGGCGTAAGCTTGCGCAAATATGTCACGAAACATAGTCAGACTCCTGTGCCACTAACTTCACCATTTCTTACTCCGACCTCAGCGCTTCCACTGGAGGCATCATGGCAGCTTTACGCGCGGGGTACACTCCGGCAACGATCCCGGCTGCTGCCAATGAAAGAATCGCCACCGCAGCCGAAGCTGGCACGATGCGAGGGGTATCAAAGCCATCTGGCGCGGGCAGCAAAGAGAGTAGCCACACGAAAGCGCCAGTCACCCCCAGGCCGATCCCTCCACTCAGCAGCGTAAGAAAGCCGCCTTCAATGCAAAACTGGATCAGGATCGAACGTTGCGTCGCACCCAGCGCCTTGCGCAGGCCAATCTCACGCGTACGCTCGGCCACCGAAACCAGCATGATGTTGATCACACCAATCGCGCCCAATCCCAGCGTAACCACGCCAACCACTCCCAGGAACCAATCCATCGCGTCAAAAATCTTGGCCACGCGTCGTGATCCTTCCACGGTGTCTCGATCTTCAAAAACATCCTTGGTCGAGGGATCAAATCCGTGGCGCTGCGCGATGATGGAGTGAACTTCCGCGATAGCTTTCTCGTGCAGGTCACGCGTCAACGGCTGAAGATTGATAAACGAAATGGCATTCTCACCCCCCTCGCCCTTCATCGGAAAGGTATTGAGCATGGTGCGGATGGGCACGAATATGCGACTGTTGCTGCCGTTCTGGCCCTCGCGGCCCACCTTGGCCAATACTCCAATCACCTGAAAGCGCAGGCCGTTCAGCAGAATCGTACTGCCCACGGCAGGCCGGTCAGGAAACATATTCTTGATCATCTCGTTGCCGATCACGGCAACCCGGCGCGCGTCGTTATCGTCGCCGTCGTTGATCCACCGTCCGTTACCAAGCGGTACGGTGCGAATCTGGCTGTACGCAACGTCCACGCCAAACACCTGTCCGTTGGTGGAGCTGTAGTCGCTGACCGCGCGAATATCTTCGCGGTTCAATACAGCGGAGATATTCCGCACGTTATGGGCTTGCGCACGGATGGCGACCACATCGTCATAATAGAAGTGGTAGAGCTTGCCCGACTCCAGACTGCCTTCCACCGCCGGAATCCGTCCGGTAAAGCAGAAGATGATGTCCGTGCCCAGCTCCGCCAGATTGCGCTCTTGCCCGCTGCGAAAGCCTTCGCCCAGCCCCACCAGCAGCAGCAGCGAACCCACGCCCCACGCAATACCAAACATGGTGAGGAACGACCGCAACTTGTGTGCCCAGAGCGTGGCCAGCGATTGACGTACAATATCCACAAACATCCGCATCGGCGCTTCCTTTTAAACCCCACGGCGCCGGGGAGACGCCGCGGGGATTGCCTCAGCACGATTGCACGAGAGGGTCTCAGGTTCCCGCGCTCAACGTCGGCTGTTTGCTAATACGCAGCGGGGAGGCTGTCGGTTCCCCGCCCGTATTCTGGGTATTTAGTTGGACGCGGGAACGTGCAAAAAGGTAACCCGAGAAGGCTTGCACGAAAGAAAATCGGTGGAGTGCAGCAGGTCCTGCCGCCAAATAGCCGCAGCAAGGGCAAGGTATGCCTAAACCGTAGCTGCCAGCCTAGTTGCGAACCTCTGCCAGAGGCACCAGGCTCGCCATCGTCTCCGCTGCAGTGTCTGGCCCAGCCACCAGTTCCACCTCAAATTGGCCGGACGGTGAATATCTGCCGAGCAAACCCACGACATGCGTCGCACGAAAGGTCATCCCAGCCATGTCGGCAACCGTAAGGCAGGTCGCTGTCGTCGCAAGAATCGTGCCAGGGCGGCACAACTTGTCCAGAAAGACGATAATCTCCAGCTTCGACTCACTCTCGTCGGGCACAGCCTCGATCACCAAGTCTGCCTGCCGTGCGGCTTCTTCCACTGAAGTGGCAAACTCCACGCGCCCGCGAATCTGTTCCCCGGCCGCGGCGGTCAACTCGCCGCGAACTACCTCAGCCGCCACAGCTGCGGCCAGTTGGTCGGCAGCCCGCCGTAGAGACGCAGGAAGAATATCCTCGAGAATGGTGCGGTAACCCGCGCGAGCGCAGTGCAAAGCGAACTGCATGCCCAGCGGCCCAGCGCCGATGACCGCGACGGCCTGCAAGCCCACGACTACTTGTCCTGCTCCAACTTCGCCAGCACGTCCACAAAATTGGGATCGCTCTTGCGCATACACTCGGCCAGCCGCTCCCGTTCTTCCGGACTCATAGCCGGAATGGTAATCACAATGCGCCGCAACGATGCGGCAATGTCATCCACGTAGTTCATGGAACGGATCAGCTCACCACTGGTTATCATTGCGTTCGGTTTCTCCTGAGTCGTGAAAAAGGACTAGCCATATTCTATGACGGCGCGAGTTTGCGCGCAGGAGTCGAGCCTCAACCAGTCGCAAAAACGGCTTTTGTGCAGCAGCTACGCCTTGATGCCGTGATATTTCAGGAAGGAAGTCGCATCCGGCTTGCCCATATAACGGGTCAACACCAGCGGATCAGTCTTACGCACATCCACCACCACCAAGCCGTCGAGTGAATCCGAGAAGTTCGTATCCACGTTGAAGCTGATGAATCTTCCACCCAGCTTGGCGTACTGCTTGAACAGAATCGGCGCACCCTTGTGATCCATCTCTATGTCAGAGATCGGCGCTGTCAGTTCATCCAAATCCTTCATCAGCCCGGCCACCGCGCGCGAATCCCACTGCCGCAACCGCCCCGGGCGGAACGGCCGCCGCGGTTTCACCAATGCGTTCAGGCCATCGTCTGAATCCTGCGACTCGAAGAAACGCACGATCAGGTCCCGTGAGGCCCGCGTGTATTGGCTGGAAATACTCACCGCGCCAAACAGCACCGGGTTCCGCGGATACTTCGCCAGATACTTGCCAATGCCCTTCCACAGCAGCATCAGGGGAGCAAACTGCCGCTGATACTCCGGCCTCACAAACGACCGGCCTAGTTCCAGTGCCGGCCCAATCCGCCTCAGCAAACGTTCGTCATAACGGAACAGTATGCTGGTATACAACCCTGCAATGCCACGCTCAGCGACGATCTTGTTTACCTCGCCCAAGCGGTAAGCACCGACCAACTCCTGCTTTTCCTTGCTCCACAACAGCAGTTGCGAATAGTAGGCATCAAAACGGTCGAGGTCGGAGGCATTCCCGGTGCCTTCTCCAACCGCACGGAAGGTCACTTCGCGCAGCCGTCCCAACTCCTGAATCACACACGGTGCTTCATCCGCATGGGCCAGCAGCACGGCAAACTCGCGATTCTCGTCGAGCAGACCATGCCTCATCAACTTCTCGACTTCCGCCACCACCAGCGGCTTGGGCACCTCCGCCACAATCGGCTGATGCGCCCGCTTGGGCAGCACTGCGCGCATCGCCGCCGGAATCCCCATCGGTTCGACCTGCCCGCGCTGCGCCAACAGATACGTGCGCCAGCGCAAGTACTCCGTAGCTTCGCGATCGCTCGGCATATGTTGCAGCTTGGCTGCCGCAACCGGGGATCCCACCCTTACCTCAAACGTGCCGCCCTTCTGGTTCAGGAACTCACTCACCAGCCGCAGCGTGCGCAGACGGGGATGCACCAAGCCCAACACATGGAACGCCATGCTGTTCTGACCGCAGAAATAGATCGGTAGAGCGTCCGCACCGCTGGCACGGATGAGCCTTCCCGCCGTGTTGTTCCACCTGGCGTCTTCCACGCCATGCGGAATGCGCAGATGCGAAACTTCTCCCGCCGGAAACACGCCCAGCATGCCGCCATTCTTCAGCCAGTCCACGGCCTCGCGCAGGCCGCGACGATTGGCCTCGCGCGCTGCGCTGCCGCCAAAAGGATCTACGAAGATGCAGTGCTCGCTTAGTTCAGGAAAATCGGCCAGCAGAAAGTTGGTAAGGATTTTTATATCCGGACGCACCTGCCGCAGCAGCGTTTGCAGCATCGCACCATCCAACATGCCGAAGGGATGGTTCGCTACCACCACCACTGCACCGGTCGCCGGAATGCGTTCACGATCCGCATCGCCTAGCTTCACCGTTACGTGCATCTCGCGCAGCAGTGACGTAATAAAGTCGCCACCTTGGGCCCGCACCCGGCGATATAGCGCCTTCAACTCCTCCACGGGCATCAGCTTGCTGACGATGCCGCGCACTTGGAGAATGCCAGGACGGTGGGAAAGGTTAGGTGCCGCTGGCGGCTGGCCCGGTCTTTGCAGAAATGGCATACTTCCTAGCTAATGTGTTTCGCGTTTCTGTGTCATTACAAACAGATGAAATTTCTGTGACGGAATGTCACCCGGAATGAAATTTCAGTAAATCTAATCGCCTTTAGCCTGCACTACTTAGCCTAGGCGCAATACTCTTCCGTCGGACGCGCTGACAACGCCTGCGGCAGCCGGTCAGTCACTTCCGCCAGTTGCGCCAGCTTTTGCACATGCTCCCACTGCAACATGCCAGGTTGCAACCGCCACTGAAAGTTCCCCTCCGCCACGCCAGGGACGTTCATCCGCGCTTCGCTACCCAACCCTAGCACATCCTGAATCGGCGCCACGGCCAGCATTGCTACCGACGCCTGCGCGGCCCGAATCATAGCCCACGGAATGCCGTCTTCAGGCTCGCCCAGCAATGCCTGCACGTGCGGACGATCCCACTCGGAGATTCCATTCTGCCACCAGCCCGCCACCGTGTCATTATCATGCGTGCCGGTATATACGATGCAGTTCTCCACATAACGATGCGGCAGGTATTGATGCGACCCCGCATCGCCAAAGCCGAACTGCAATACCTTCATGCCCGGCAGCCCCAAACCATTACGTAACTCCTCGACATCCGGCGTAATCACCCCTAAGTCCTCGGCAAAAAACGGCAACTCGCCCAACTCTAGCCGGATGGCATGAAACAAGTCCGCCCCCGGCCCATCCACCCACTTGCCGTTTTTCGCGGTTTTGTCCTCGGCCGGAATCTCCCAGAACTGGGCAAATCCACGAAAGTGGTCGAGCCGGATGTAATCGCACAACGACGCCGCCCAGCGAACCCGCTGCACCCACCAGTCGTATCCATGTGGACCGCGCTCCTTCAACACGTCCCAGCGATACAGCGGATGCCCCCAGCGCTGGCCGTCTTCGGTGAACGCATCCGGCGGCACCCCGGAGATCACTTCCATCGCCAGATTCTTGTCCAGGCGAAATATCTCAGGATTCGCCCACACGTCCGCGCTGTCGTAGTTGACAAAGATCGCAATGTCGCCCGCCAGCCGCACTCCGCGCGCATTGCAGGCTTGCCGCAACGCACTCCACTGCTCAAAGAAAAAGAACTGCAACACCCGGACAATAGAGATATCATCCGCCAGTTCGCGCCGTGCCTGCTCGAGTGCGGCAGGTTTGCGATGTGCCAAATCCTCAGGCCAGTCGCACCAGCAAGCCTGCTGATGCCGATTACGCAACGCCTCGAACAGGGCGTAGTCTTCCAGCCAGAAGGCGTTAGCGCAAAAGCTGGCGAATCGCTGTTTAGCGTCGGCAGCAGATCTCGCGTCGCCTGCTATCGCCGTCAGAAAATTCCCTGCCGCCTCACGCAGTAACGGCAGCTTCACATCCCGCACCACGTCATATTGCACGTGTGAAGTCACTTCCGCTGGCAGCGCCGCCAACCGCTCCGCAGCCAGCCAGCCATGCTCCACCAGCCGCTCGGCGCTGATCAGCGCCGGTTCGCCCGCAAATGCGGAAATCGCCGAATACGGATTGCTCGCACCACCGCCCGGACCCAGCGGCAGAACCTGCCACAATCCCTGCTTGGCCTGCACCAGAAATTCCAGAAATTGATACGCGGCCGGGCCAAGGTCGCCAATGCCACCCCGCGAAGGCAGCGACGTAGGATGCAACAGGATGCCTGCGGTGCGCGGAAGAGTCTTCGATGGCGCATTAGAAGCTAGGGAAGCAGTCATGCGAAGGCTCCGTTGGAAACAGAAAAGGGCGGGCGCGATTATGGCGCCCGCCCCGTGTTAATAATCGGGCTAGGACTCGCTGCGGCCGGTAAGAGCCTTCAGCTCCTGCTGGTTCACTTTGATGGTGCCAGTCTTTTCCATACGCTGCCGTAGGTTATCCACGAACAACCGAACCACTTCCTGCTTCTTGCGGCCCAGCAGTTCATCGCGGATGGAATCCTTCTTCGCTGCGTAATCGGCGTCAGTCGGTTCCTGCTTCTCCACCAGAGCCAGCACCGCACCGTTGTTGCCAATCGTAAGCGGACTGCTGACCTCACCCGCCTTCATGCTGAAGGCAACGTTGGCTGCGCCGCTCATTGCGCCAATGTCGGGCACCTGCCCCGATGGCAGCACCAGTTCGCTCGTCTTGACCGTAGCGCCCACTTCCTTCGCAGCCTTCTTGATGTCCTTGTAAGCCTTGGCCTTGTCCGCCAATTCCTGCGTCTTCTGGGAAACCAGTTGCGTGGCCCGTTGATTCTTGAACTCGGTTTCCACCTTCGCCTTCACGTCTTCGAACGAAGGCGTCGCCGGGGGCTTGATCGCGGCCACAGTAAAGACCACCCAGCCCTGCGGCGACGGAACCGCTTGCGGAGCAGATTTTTCCTTCGCGCCGAACACGGCATCGGTCACTGCGGGCACTGGCCCTACTCCCGGAACCCCCGCCGACCGCTCGAAGAAGTCAGTCGTCGTTGCCGTCAAGCCATGCGCCTTGGCAGCCGCATCCAAGCCCTGCTTCTGTGCCTCCGCAGTGATTGCCGTCGCCAGCGCCTCCGCTGCCTTGGTCTGCTTCTGCCGCAGAATCGCAGGCTCGATAATGCTCTTCACTTCATCCAGCGACTTCACGTGCGCTTCTTGCTTGTCATCCAGCCGGATGATGTGGAAACCAAACTGGCTCTTCACAATATCGCTGATCTGGCCCTTGTGCAGTGCGAACGCTGCCTTCTCGTACTCGGGAACAAAAGCGCCACGACGCGCCCAGCCTAGCGAACCGCCATTGGCCGCGCTGCCCGGGTCGTCCGAATTCTTCTTCGCCAAATCTTCAAACTTCGCGCCAGCTTTTACCTGCTTCAGCAAATCTTCTGCTTTGGCGCGTGCCGTAGCCACGGCCTTGTCATCCACTTTGCCATCCGCACCCGGCGGCGGCGTTTTCACCAGAATGTGGCTGGTCTTCACTTGATCCGGCTCGCGATACTCCGCCTGATGCTGGTTGTAATAAGCCTGTAAATCCGCCTGAGCCACTGGCTGGGTGCCCGGCAAGGTCAGCGTGTTTAACTGCACCAGTTGCACCTGGCGCTTTTCCGGAATCGTATTTTCGTAACTCTTCTTGGTGCTCTCGAAAAACGCCTTCAACTCAACGTCACTCGGCTTAACATTCTTGGCAATGTCGTCTTTATTGATGATCGCGTAGTCGAACTTCACCTTGACGTTCTGCTGCTGGAACTCGCGTCGAATTTCGTCCGTGCTCACCACCACGCCAGCGGCAATCACCGTCTGCAGCTTGTTCACCAGCAACTGCTGACGCAACTGGTCAAGCAACTGCGCCTCGCTCAGGTTCGACTGCTGCATGATGCCATCCCAGCGATCCTGATCGAACTTGCCGTTGGTGTAGAGCCCATACTGCGGCTTTTGCAACTCCCCAAAAATTTCGTCATTGGTGACGCGCAGCCCCATGCGCTGCGCTTCCAGAGCCACCGCCTGATTCGCAATCAGACCGTCCGTGGCCTGCTGCACAAAAAAGGGAATGAACTGTGACCCGCCCTGTCCCTTGAACTGCTGCTGCACCATGCGCGAAGCGGTCTGCCGCACCTCGACAGCGGTGATCTCCTGATCACCCACGGTGGCAACCACGCCAGCCTTGCTAAACAGACGTGTATTCTGCCCAATGCCGGGAATCAACGAAAGCGACATGGCGCCGCAGATGAGAAGCAGGAGGCCGCCCAGCACATACTTCTTGACGGCATTTTCTTTCTGAAGGAAGCGAATCATGAGGAACGAACTCCTAGCCGGAAAACCTTGATCACAATGAGGGATAGTCGCAAAACGTAATTATATCAGCGGATTAGCGCAGCTGGCAGGTGAAATGAATCGAAGCCGGGTGCCCCGTCCAAGCTCCGCTTAGGCGGGTCTTCTGCTGCGGAAAACCATTCAATTATTCAGGCCCAAACACCGACAACAAATGCCCATCGGGATCGCGGAAGTTGGCAGCCCACTGTGGCCCATTTACGTTGATCGGCCCTCCCATGAACTCTACGTCCCTGGCTAACAGGCCTTCGTAAGCGGCCTTCACACTTTCCACCTGGAAGACCACATTCGTCGCCCCCGGCTGCTTGCCCAGCGCATTCCAAACTCCGGTATTCAACGCCAGCGTTACGCCGCCGCCGTTCAGGAAGACGAAGCCTTCGAACTCGGTCTGCACTTCCATCCCCAGCTGGTCGCAGTAGTAGGCTTTCGATCGCGCCAAGTCCGACACGCCCAGCATGATGATGCCAACCTTGGACAGCTTGAACTCCACGCTCGTCTCGCCCATTGTTTCACTCATGGCTGTAGCCTCTTTTCTCCGGACTTGGCTTTGCTGGAAGCGCCAGCCGCCTTACCCGCCGATTTTGCCGACGGCTTCACCGGATTGAACTGGTACCAATACCCACGCGGTTCGTTGCCCGATACCTGCCGCGTGTTGAACTCCAGCAGATAGTTCAGGTGTTCCTGATCCAACGGAAACCCAGGCTTGCCCGCACTCTTGCCCGCGTAAGGATACCCCGGCATCGCCGCAAAGGGCAACGGCTCGACCGTGCTGCCCTCAGCCGCGTAGAAGTCCATATCTTTTTCGTAGCCGTTCGCCATAAAGAAGTAATCGCGCACCATGCCCTGTGCAGGCGCGGCCAGCTTGCTCACATCAAACTCCAGCGCCACCTCTTCGCCCGACCCAAACACGGCAAAACGATCATCGGCAGAAGTAAGCAGCGGCTGCACATCGCCATAACGCGTGTAAGTTCCCGGCTGACGCGCATACGGCCCGGTGTGGCTCACCTGCTCATACCGATATTGCACATTCCCCGACGGCTTGCCTTCCACCTGCCGCGGATAACCGTGGAAGTCCAGCTGCGCCAACGACGGCAGAACGTCTGTCGTCTGCACCGCTACGGAATCCTGCTCGGTACGATCCACCAGAATACTGTCCCAGTAAATCTGCAAGTTCGTAGTAATGCGAATCCGCTTTGTGCCAGCAGGCAGCTTACTGCTTAGGTCGGCCACCATAGTGCGCGGCAGTCCCGCCGGGAAGCCCATGTCTTCGACGACGCGCTTCCACTTACCATCCGTACCTAGCGCTTCCACAAACGGAGACACCGCCTGCACCTTGGCCTGATCCGCCGCGTAGAGACCCGTCGCCGTGAAGTACTCAATCTCGCCATGCAGTAGCAACCGCAAGGCGCCGCTCTGGTAAGGCTCACCTAAGTCCAACTCAATGCTGTGCATCTTGGTGAAGCCCTTGAACGGCAGCAAATCAAAGCCTTCTACATACTTATGCGCCTTAAGCGACGGCAGAATGTCGCGGCCCTGATCATCCCAGGCACCCGCCGGTGGCACCGCATTGCGGTACCGCACCACTCCGAACGCCGGATACGGGGGATTCGCCACAAATCGCTCATCCGGCAGCACGTCCACTCCGCGAGGATGGTCCACTGCGACTAACTTCACTTGGTCGAGGTACACCACCTCTTCCATCGGCTCCATTAGGCGGAAGCGCAGCTTGCCGTTTTCGACCTTGGCCTGCCCCGGTTCCAGCTTAATGTACTCTTCGGGCCGCGGAATATTACGCTCGTTCGGCCCAACCCAGTGCCCCAGTACGCCAGCGCCGAGTAAGTCTCCGACCAGCGTAAAGTGCGTCCCATCCAATGCAAACAGCGTCGGACAAGACGACCCGCGCCGGTCAATCTCAATGTACTCAGTCTGCGCCGAAGTCTTCGCCTCCAACTCATCCTGCAATACGCCCGTCGGCCACAACATGCGGACGATATCCGCCTTCTCCGCCTTACCGATGCCAACCGTGAGTACAGGCGAACTCTGCCCTAAGTAACCCGATGACCCAGCTAACTCAAACTTCTGTTTCATCCCTCCAGCAAATACTTCCACCTTCGTGCCAAAGCCGCTGTGATTATCGTTCAGCCCTTTGAATGCCAACTTAAGCCAGTGATTCTTGTTGCCACCCTCGTTGCGGAGGAGGATGGGGGGAGCACCGATTCCCGTAATGAGCAGATCGCTGTCGCCGTCATTATCGAAGTCTGCCACCACAATCGCCGCCGGCCCCAACAGATGAAGCTTGTCAAAGCCCACTTCAGCGCTCACGTCCTTGAAACCCTTGGGGCCTAGATTGCGGAACATACGCAACGACCCATCGCAGGAAGCGACAAGATCCATCCACCCATCGTTGTCGTAATCAACAAACGCAGTCCCGTAGCATCGCAACGGCTTAGGCCCAGGCAGATCCACCCTCGTGAAGGCTCTGCCGTTGGCGTTATGCCACAGTGAGAGGCCATCCCCACCGTAGCCGGTAAACGCCACGTCCATCCACCCGTCATGGTCCACGTCAGCAACAGCCACTCCGAGACCGTGGACAAGTTCGGTGTGGGTCTTGAACGCTGACGAAGCCTGCGTCTCAGGCCAAGGCTCGAACGCAGGAAATTTCCCTTCTCTCGGATTGACGAAAATAACTGGTTTTGCCGGGCCACTCACGATCAAATCCACGGCGCGATCATTATTGAAATCCGTGGCGATCGCCTGTCGGCTTGACCCAGTGCCTGCAAGCCCGACTTGCGCAGTTACATCCGTAAACGTCCCATTACCATTGTTTCGCCACATGACGTTGTGGCCCACGGTCGCTCCGCGTTTTTCTGCGCAAGTTTGGTAGAGGTCTAGATCTCCATCATGGTCGTAGTCTACAAAGAGCAGCGTGCATGCCTGATCTCTAGAAGTCAAGCCGGACCCTTTCGTAACTTCCTTGAACTTCCCGTCTCTTTCATTGTGAAAGAGACGAATCTGCCCGTGAGTTTGAATTGCTAGATCGGGCGCTCCATCGTTGTCATAGTCACCCACCGCACAAGAATATGTGTACTCAACATCTAGCCCGGCGCGCTTGGTAACATCCACAAACCGCCCGCCAGTGTTGCGATACAATCCTGCCTTGAAATCGCCTGTATCTCCGCCGAAGTAAACGTCCATCTTGCCGTCACCATCAAAGTCGAGCACACACGCTGCCGACTCAAAACGGAGACGTCCAGCCACGGAATAATGCAATTCCACTTCTTTTGTGGGCATGGAACCAAGTCCAGCCTTTTCATCCCAGACAAACTTCACCGGAATCGCCTCTGGAGCCTTGGCCACCGCCTGTGGCGACTCTTCCGCGCGTGAGTATTGCCCCTGCTCGCCGTAAGCTAGCGTGATCGCCGAACCTAACTTAGCGCGCGTGATCGCCTGAAACCGCTCCAGGTGCTTGCGTGCCTCCGCCGGATTGCCCCTCTGCTGATAAGCCCGCGACAGCCCAAATTCTCCCGACACGTGATAAGGATTGATCACAACCGCTTGGTTGAAAGCCTCAATCGCCTCCGCTTGCCGCTTGCGCTGTGACTCAATCGATCCCAGAAAGTAGTAAGTATCCGCATCATGTGAATCAATCGCAATCACTTTATGAAACGCATCCGCAGCCGCTTCCAGTTCGCCAGAGTTCTTGTACAGCAGCGCGAGGTTATACCAGACGTGTGGATCGTTGGCCACGGACTGCGACAGCGAAACAAGTATGGGCTTCGCCTCTTCGAGCTTCTGCAAATTCAGCAACGCCACTGCCTCATTCAACTTGGCTACAGCCATCGCAGGGTTCACGACCGCCGCGTCACGGAACGCCTTCAGCCCTTTATCGAACGCCTGCTGGTTCATGTACGCCACGCCCAGATTATTCAGTCGCGCCGCCTCCAGTACTGGGTCTGGCTTGCCGACATTGGCCGACGCGTGTGCGGCCGCAGTCATCTTCGGTACGGATTTCGCAGCTGGTTTGCCGCTTGGAGGTGCCGCAGAAAGCAGTACCGCTGCCGTTACAACGGCAGCGGAAAGTAAACCAAGTATCGCGATATTTTTCTTCATGAGAATGTTTGCGCTCGCTCTGCCTACTTAATATAGTCTGCCCCAATACATTGGTGCTTACTCTCAACCCCGATGCTGGCGCTAGTGTGGACAGCAAAGCTGTCCACGGCGGTACGAGTGTCATATCTAGTTTCTGCTGGGTGGATGTTTTACGACCGCTTCCCGTATCCCTTGCCACCAGTAACGCCGCCACCTTCACGCACTGTGATCGTCTGCCCCGCAGGCACATTCGATATCTTATCCACTTGCCCGCTCGGCCACTGTACTTCCACATTATCAACTTTAGCGCGCTGCGCCAGACCAAACGTCAGTACTAGCTCGCTCTGCGAGAGATAGCTCGACCCACTACGCATCATCTGCCACTGCTTGTCGCCTCCGGCATTGATCCGCACTACCGCGCCAATTCCGTCCCGATTGCTGCGCGTGCCTTCGAGCTTTATCCGCAGGCTTTGATTGGTGCTGCCGTCATTGCGGAATAGTTTTGCCGGGCCACCGTTGGTCATCATCAGCACGTCAAGGTCGCCATCGTTATCAAAGTCGCCATACGCCGCTCCCCGAGCCACCCGTGGCGAGTAAAACTCCGGGCCCAGCGATGGTCCTACCTCTTGGAACTTACCCGCAACGTTGCGGAATAAGTGTGGAGGCATGGCGAACTTCACCCGTTTCTGCACATGCTCTATATCAGCTTCGATATGCCCGTTCGCCACCAAAACATCCAGCCAGCCGTCCAGGTCATAGTCAAAGAAAAAACATCCGAAGCCCAAAGTTAGTAAGCTGCCGCGCCCAATCTCCGAGCGCGGCGCTTCATCCACAAACAAGCCATTGCCTTCATTGTGATAGAGCGCTAGCATCTGGTTGGAGAAGTTAGTAATCAAGATGCTCGGACGGCCAGAGTGATCGTAGTCTGCCGCGTCCACACCCATACCCGCTCTCGCCACGCCATCTTCATTGAACGCAATGCCCGCCGCCACCGCGCGCTCCTCGAAGGTACCATTGCCTTTGTTGAGGTAAAGCTTGTTCGGCTGCGTATCGTTCGCGATCAGAATGTCTGGCTTGCCGTCGCCGTTGTAGTCGAGAATCGCCACGCCCAGGCTCTTCGAAGTTGGATCGTACATTCCAGCCTTGCGGGTTGCGTCCTCGAACTTGCCATTCCCCAAGTTATGCCAAAGCCGTGCAGACGTACCCTTGTAAGACTCGGGTGTGCAATAAGACTTATGCACTCCATCCAGCTTACATACTAAGTCGTTGGCAATTGACCACTGCACATAATTGGAGACGACTAAATCCAGCTTGCCGTCGTTGTCGTAATCCACCCAAGCTGCACCTGTAGAAAACTCGTCTGGCCCCACCATCCCGGCAGCTTTAGTTACATCCGCAAATGTGCCATTTCCGTTGTTGTGGAATAGATGACTCTGACCCAATGCTGTTACAAAGATATCGTCATGGCCATCGTTGTCATAGTCGCCCACGGCCACGCCTAAGCCGAACATCGAAACCGCCAGCCCTGCTTTCACCGTTACATCAGTAAAGCTGCCGTTCTGGTTGTTGTGATAGAGCTTTAGCGTGGAATTTGTCTTCTTGTGCCCCGGCCAGTCTTCGGAGTTGATCAGCAGCACATCCTGCCAACCGTCACCGTCGTAATCAATAAACGCACACCCTGGCCCCATCGTCTCCGGCAGATACTTCTGCCCGAAGGCACCATTGTTGTGGACGAACTGGATACCCGCTGCCTTAGTCAAATCGGTAAAACGAATCCCGCTCGACTGCGCCGCCGGCACACCAGCGAACAAGAGCAGTAGGGTTAGGTAACAAACCGTCGCCATCGCGCGTCGCACCATATCTTGCAAAATATTGTTCATGTCTATCGTGATGCCTCTCCGCCTGCTCCAGCTGGCGCTGGCGCAGGCAGCGCAGCTGCCAGCGCCTTTTTGGCTATCTTGGTAGTTTTAAAGGTAGCAACAGTCTTAGTTCCATTCAACGGAACGGTCACATGCTCATGTATCTGCTGCCGTTCGTTGTTATCATACGGATGTTTATCACGATACGGCCCGGTTATTGCTTGCGCTGACTCATCCGCCTTAAAGCGAAGATAGCGCTTCTGATGCTCACCAGCCTTCACCGTGTCACCAAGTCCGTTGTAACAAAGCATCAGGTTGTAGTTCGCCTGCAAGTCCTCAGGGTCAATCGCCAGCACTCGTTGTAACTGCTCAATGCTCTCTTTGTACTTACGCTGAAGGAACAATACTCGGCCAAGCGTATTCAAAGCCACGCGGTCATGGGGATATTGCGTTAGCACTACCACTAAATGCTGTGCGGCGGCGTCATACTCGCCTGCGCCCTTAAGCGCTGATGCATAGAAGAAATGCGCCCGTGCCAAGTTTGGGCTTAGCTCCAACGCCTTGCTCAACACGTCCTTGCCGCGCTCCAGGTCACCCTCCTGCACCGCTACTCGGCCAAGGTTAACCCAACCATCTGGATTCTTCGGATCAATCTCAGTCACTTTTTGAAAAGCTACGGCAGCATTCTTCAGGTCGCCTTGCAACAGCAAGCCTATGCCGTAATCGTTCCATCGTTGCCAGTCTTCCGCTCGTAGCTCAGTAGCTGCGATAGCAGGCTTGCTTCGATGATCGGATACTGCCAATACAACTTCGTCTTCGGCGATCGTAACAATCGGTGACTCTGGCATTTTCTGGTCTTTTGCAGAAACGTCGCGTACTTGATTAGAGAACGTCATCTTACGGTCGTCATAGTCATTGGTGGCAGCTGGCCCTTGCTGCTTGACATCAGTTTCTAAGTGCGCCTCTCGAAATGAAAATTGCGTATTCCACCAGCTGAACTTTCGGTAGAGCAGTCGCGCATGCAGCGTAATCTTCGATCCTGCATCTTCAGGCACTCTCAGCTTGTAATGCACAGTATCAGCGGCACCCGGAGGAATCAACCGCACATACACCACCGAGCGTGTCGCCCAGGCATTTCGCTTGTTAATAGGGTTCCCGTGTGCATCCACTTGCAGGGACCGGTAAAAGTGCGCACCCGGCTCCACCGGGCCTTGCCCGTAACCACCTGATTTCTCGTCTTCTGTTTTGCCACTCCAAAAAATGGTGCGGCCTTTGTCGTCCGTACCCTTCAGTTCCAACCAACAGTCGTAGGCATCCACAGTGCCCCCAGGGAAAAAGTGGCCGACTTTTTTTGTTCGCACTACTACATCCACACGCTCGGTGTCTCCGCGCCGCAAAGCTGGCAACACGTGGTTCAGCGGGGCTGTGATGGGGTAGGCTTCCGTGTCAGAGGCAGTAACTCCATTTTCGCTTTCCTCGCCCACGGCAAACGTGGTAGAAAGCTCACCCCCGAAAGCACTGCCTTTACTACTGGCCCGCTCAGGAGAAATTGCAAAGATATCCACCGTTATATTCTTGTTTTTAAGGAAGTCTTCTGTGAGTTTCAGCTGAGCTGCGTCGCCATAGGAAGCAGGCACAGCAGTATTCGCTCCAGGGAAGGCATGGGAGTGTACTAGCCCATTTACATTCCCAAAGTCTGCGGATTTCTGCATCGGCATATGGCAGTCCGCACAGTTCTGCGATTTCGCTGGATAGTAAAAAGACCTTGCGCCCTCGCCTGAAACGCCACTAGCCTGCCAGTTATCATATTCATTAAAGCCTCGAATCCAGCGATAATTATTCACGGGCTGATCCAGATGAACCTTGTGGCAACTAGAGCAAAACTCCGCCGTCTGCATCCGCATAAAAGGCTTAAGAAAGATACGCCGATGCGGCTCCGGATTCAATTTTGTAACTACATCGTGTAGCCAACGCACAACAGGGTTCTTACTTGCCGCAAGCTTATGCAGCTCTGGATATTCCAATGTAAAATCACCCTGTCCCATCGTACTCTTCACTCGCACAATGGAGTGACACATCATGCACCCCAGCCCAGCCTTAGCTTCCGGCGAGTGGACACTCTCAGCGATGGGCCGGTCGAACTTGCCGCTATAAAGCAGTGCCGGATCATGGCACCCAGCGCACCACTTAGAGGACTTAGGTCCACCCTGCACACTCTGCATGTACTCAATACTCTTGCGATACCACTGGTTGTTGAACGAGGAGAAGTGATGCATCGAACCTTCCCACTGCTTATAAATATCCTGATGGCAGCGTTGGCAAGCGTCCGACTGCATAAAGTAGTCGCTGGGAATCTGGCCCCCGCCCTTTACCTGTGCTGAACTAGGGAAGAATGGGCCCTGGGTGCCATCGCCTTCGGAGTCCATCGTCTCCGGTGCAATCGCTGGATTCTGAATTCGATTCGATTTCGCCCACTGCACGTTACGCGCGTACCAAGTTCCGCCGCCTACGAATCCAAAAACAATCAATACTGCGGCAAACGCAGCGAATCCATTTCGCAAAAGTCCATTTGCGACGGGTAACTCAACCCGCACCGCCCGTACTCGCAACAAACAAGTCACCAGCAGCGCCGAACCCAGCGTGCTTGTCCCAATGTGCGCCCACAAAATCGCAGCGTGGGGTCGCGTGTTGTCCACCTGCCACAGCAGAATCGCCAGCACGGCGCTCACAATAATCAGCAGCCAGCCCAGCCGGGCGAACCAGTCGCCGCCTCTCCACAAACGCGGCGCGAATACGAAGATCAGCAGCGTCGCCAGCAATCCAAGCCCAAAATGCGACAAAATCGCCGCCGGATACACCAGATTGGCCGCTGGAAAGCCATACAGATACACCGCCGAGACCACCAAAAACAGCATCAGCCCACGCAGAATCAGCGGAACCGGACGCACCGAGGCCTGAGAATTCGAGCTGAACATGAGACTCCAGATTAACGCCCGTCCAACTGGCGGCAATAGTACAAAAATAGTAGGGAATACTGAGGCCGCGGGAAAGTGCAGGAATAGTGCAACAACTTGCCCGCAATGAAAATAGTCAGAAGACTTGCCGCGATGCCTAAGCGATACCTAAAAGATCGGCGGCCTCCGCCACCCGCCGCTCGCCGCCTCAATTTCCTGCGCCACCGCTAGCGCCAACTCTTCTTGCCAGGGCGGCGATACCACCTGCACCCCAATCGGCAACCCTTCAGCCGACTGGCCCACCGGAACCACCATCCCCGGATTGCCCAGCAGATTGAAAAACTCGGTGTAGCTCCACGCGTCAAGATATTGCACTTCCCTGCCTTCCACCTGCCAACTGCGCTCGCCATGACGAAATGCCGGAATCGCCGCTGCCGGACACAGCAGCACCGGAAACTCACGCATTGCGGCAAAAAACTCTACCCGCAACGCATCGCGACGGTTCCACATATGCAGCATGCTGTCCGCCGTGTGCGGCCCCGTCGCCGTCGCCCACTCCATATATTGCAGCAGAAACGGACTCGTCTGCGCTTCGCGCCCTTTCAGCATCGGCCCCAGAATCATGCCGCCCGCTACGCCAAAAAACTGCCACCACAACTGCCGCGCCTCTTCCAACTGCGGCGGACGAAACGCAACGACCTCATGCCCCGCCGCCCGCAGCGCCGTCACCGCCTGTTGCACCGCAGCTTGCGTCTCAGCCGTCACCGGCGTGCGACCGTCCTCTTCGAAGTACGCCACGCGCACCTTGCGCAACTCGTCAGCCGACACTTCGCGATACGGCACCGGGGCGGAACTGGTGTCGCCCTCATCGTGCCCTGCCATCACTCGGAACAACAGCCGCGTATCGGCCACCGTGCGCGCCATCGGGCCGACCACGCCAATCATCGCAAACGGCCCGCCAGAAGGCGGGAAGTGCCCCGTGGAAGGAATCCGTCCCGGCGTCGGCTTCAGTCCGCAAATGCCGCAAAAATGTGCGGGCACTCGCACCGATCCGCCGCCATCGCTGCCCACTCCCCCTGCGGAAATCCCCGCCGCAATCGCCGCCGCTTCGCCGCCGCTCGAGCCGCCCGAGCTATGTTCCAGCGACCACGGGTTATTCGTCCGCCCATACAGCAGGTTATCGGTCTCCCAGGCCATCAACAGCTCAGGAGTATTCGTCGTGCCCAAAATCACCGCTCCGGCGGCTCGCATCCGCTCCACCAGAACCGCATCGCTCACGGCAACATAGCCCTTACGCTGCAAGGTGCCGGCTTCGCAGCGCAGTCCTTTCACGCTGATGCAGCTCTTCACACTCACCGGAACCCCGTGCAACGGCCCCACCGCATCGCCGCGCAACACCGCAGTCTCGGCGGCGCGCGCCTGCTCCATCGCGCCAGCGGAATCCACCTGCACATACGCATTCAGTTGAGGATTGACTTGTTCAATACGCGCAAGGTGCGCCTGCGCCAGTTCTACAGGGGAGACTTCTTTATTGCGGACGAGCCGCGCCATTTCCGACGCGGAGAGGAAGCACAAATCAGACATAGAATTCACTGTAGCAGGGCTTAAAACCATACGGTATGAGCATCCCACTGTTCAAACGCTTCACCCACAATCGAACGCTTGTCATCATCCAAAGCTTGTCATCCCGAACGAAGTGAGGGATCTGCATTTGTTCTTCGCTCGCCACCACCATGAATGCAGGTTCCTCACTTCGTTCGGAATGACAATGCAAGAGAGCATTGGCCGCCGCGCAAATCTACCCAAACAACTCTCCTGTCGCCCCCGCTCCATACTTCCGCAGATAGCCCTTCACCTTGAACTTCCGCGCAGTGTTGTCAGAACTCATGTAACGAATCATGCCGAAAATAGGCCGCTCCGGAGCCCATGGCCGATCATACCGCCCGAGGCACCAGAAAATCCCGCTGTAAGAATTCGGATTGCGGCCATCCAGCGCGTACTTATTATTCAGCTTAATCATCACATCCAGCGCTTGCTCCGGCGTCCGCGACCACTCCAGGATTTTCTTACCCCACAGCATCCGCAGATAGTTGTGCATCTGCCCTTCGCGCACGAGTTGACGTTGCGCCGCGTTCCACAATTCGTCGTGCGTCTCGGCCTGCTCGAACTGCTCCAGCTCGTAAACGTAGGTGCGGACGTCCTTCGCATGTTCGGCCAGCGTCCGCCGCACCCAGTCCGGCAACGACTCGTATTCTGTGTAGTCCTCGCGCTGCCAGCAAAAGTTGTAGCCGAGCTCGCGCCAGGTCACGAACTGATCCACCCACGCCTCCGCCGCAGGCGACATCCCCCACCAGCCTTCACGACTGCCATTCCCCTTCAACGCCAGCCGCTCCGGCGACCACTCTTCCCGCTCGGCGACGCGAGCGAAAATCTCGTGCGCGGAAACGAATCCGAAGTGCAGGTAAGCAGACAGCTCACTGGTAGCGCTTTGTTCCGGCTGATTGCGATCTTCGTTGTAGCGGCCCAGCTTCGCTCCCAAAAATTCACTGAGCAATTTTTGCGCGGGTGCTTCCCCGCCCGCCGTCGCCGCCGCGCCCACGGCATGATCAATGGGCAGCTTCGCTAACTCACCCGGCTCACCGCGTAACAGAGCATCGGCGGCAACCGGCCAGCGCCGCAAAATCTCTTCCGGAATCGCAACCTCTGCCACCAACTCCGGCTTGCGCAGCGGATCGGCCTGGGGCGCGTCCCCCAAGTGCGCGGGCAGCGTCTTCTGTAGGAATCGGCGGAAGTCGAACGCGCGAATGTACACCTGTGCCGCCGCTCGCATGGGCAGCAGTCCGTTGGAGTCCACCGCCTCCAGCCGCACCTTCACCTTGCGCGCCGCCGCTGCGACCATCTGCGGCAGAAAGAAGCAGGGAAAGTCGTCCGTCACCACCACGCAGGCACGCGCCGCCAGCGTTGCCAGCAATCCCTTGCCCGCGCCACGCACCGGTTCAACGTACGGGTAGTAAGTCACTCCTTGCACCGCAGCAACAGCCTCCGCGTGCCCCAGACGTATCGCCTTTTCCGCCATCCCTTCAATCACAAATTGGTGAATCCGGTCGCTGGCCCACGGATAGTCGCAGCGCAGCGCCTCCAGAATCACCAGCGGCTTGCCCAGTTCATGGCAGTGTTCCAGCGCCCGATCCAGACTGTAGTTCCAACGCAGCCGCCGATTGGCAATCATCCAATACAGGACGAAATCGCCATCCGGGTTAATCGCAGCGATATTGCAGTTGCGGATTCGGAGAGATGGCACTGGGCGGGCACCAGAAGAAGATCCCTTGACGGTCAACGACGGCATCCCCTGATTCTAGCCACAAACACAAAGGGCGCGGTGGGCCGCGCCCTCATTCGTTTTCCTGCCGCGCAATTGAACCCTACACTTACCCCACAGGCAGCCGCAGCCCCTTCTTTCCCAACGCGGCAGCACTTCGTCGCGAAAGCACGGCAGCTCATCCGCGTAGCTTCGGCTACACCTCGACCTGATACTCCTTCAGCTTGCGATATAGCGTGGTCTTGCCGATGCCGAGCATCCGCGCCGCCATCAATTTAGCGCCGTGCAGCAGGTCAATCGCCGCCAAAATAGATTGCCTCTCCAGATCCGCCAGCGGCATAATCTTGCCTACCGGCACGCCGACTGGCGAAGCGCCGTAGTGCGCATTCTGTAGGGACGACGGCATATCGCCCACGTGCAGAATCGGGCCAGAGCTAAGCGCAAACGCCCGCTCCATGCAGTTTTCCAGTTCGCGGACGTTGCCCGGCCAGTCATAGCCCAGCAGCATCTTCAACGCTTCATCACTCAGCGACTTCTGCTTGCCGGTCATGCGGGCCAGCCGCTCCAGAAAATGCTCCGTTAGCAGCGGAATATCCTGCCGACGCTCCCGCAACGCTGGAATGCGCAACGAGAGCACATTCAGACGGAAGTACAAGTCGCGCCGGAACTGCCCATGCGCCACCGCCTGTTCCAGGTCGCGATTCGTCGCCGCCAGCACTCGCACGTTGATCGGAATGCGCCGCGTGCTGCCCACCGGACGAATCTCTTTCTCCTGTAGGGCGCGTAGCATCTTGGACTGCAATTCCACCGGAAGCTCGCCGACTTCGTCCAGAAAGACGGTGCCGCCCTCAGCGATCGCCAGCAGGCCGTCTTTGTGCTGCTGGGCGCCGGTGAAGGCTCCTTTCACGTGGCCAAACAGCTCGCTTTCAATCAGTGTCGGCACCAGCGAACCGCAATCCACAGGGATGAAAGGCTTGTCGCGACCCTGGCCGGAGGAGTGGATGGCGCGCGCTACCATCTCCTTGCCGGTGCCACTTTCGCCCAAAATCAGCACCGGATGCGTGCTCTGCGCCGCCTTGGCGATGATGCGGTACAGCCGTTCCATTTCGGGACTGCCGCCAATCATGTTGCCAAACCCATGCCGCGATTTCACTCGTTCCCGCAACATCCGGTTATCCGCTCGGAGCCTCAGATGATTGCCCACCCTTTCCAGCAGCAGTCGCAGTTCGTCGAGCGTGAACGGCTTGGCCAGGTAGTCATAGGCGCCGTTCTTCATCGCCATTACTGCGGACTGCACCGTGGCAAAGCCTGTCATCACCACCACCACCGCGTCTGGACGGCGGGTGCGAATCTGTTGCAATAGCTCCAGCCCACTCGGTCCCGGACTGCGCATATCCAGCAGCACGATGTCCACCGAGTTGGCTTCCAGCAGGCGAAAGGCCTGCTCGGACGACTCAGAGACCGAAGTATTGAAGCCCAATGTCTGCGCTACTTCGCGGCAGGCGTCGCGAATCGAGCGCTCGTTGTCCATAATCAACAGGTTGAGGAAGTTGGCGCCTTCCACAGAAGGCGTAACTGGCATAGTGAACGCGGTGGCCATTCGGACGTTCTCCTTTTCTCATTCGTTTTCTCATTCGCGACTTCGTACCCCTTGCGATCTACTTCTCCGATGAGTCGAGAGAACAGGTTTGCTGCAGGAAACCGGCGCGTCACTGTGGTATATATCCCCGCGACGTCGCGAATATCAAGAGGCGGTTGGGAGGGACGTGCAAGGCAGCGGCACAGCGAGTTGCGTTCCACGCCGACTTGCGGATGCCAAACTTATATGGCATCGAAATCCCCAATCTGAACCCATTGGCCCAGCCCAAACGACACCATCTTTCGTCACAACTACCAAACCGGATCGGTTCTAAGTCGCCGACCGTTTTGGCGGACAAACGTAACAAAGTAACGTCGCATTTGTCCCAGTTTTGGTTTGCTGTTCCAAATGCTGTGCAAGTTTGGTTCCGTTTGCGGGAACAGCTATCCCAGAACCGAACTTGCATGGCTCTTTTAGACACGGAAGAATCGCTCTAAGTGCAAGGAAAGACTGGTGGCTTCGCGGCGGAGCCACGTTTTTACGGAAGGGCTAAAACGAGGAGAAATTCAAATACTTGTCAACTATCAAAGGTTGCAGTTTTCATAACTTGATGACAACATTTGGGCACCTGCCAACAAAACATTGACATATCTGCAATCCGAACAGTCCCAATTTGGGACTGCTTGGGTGAGTTAGTTCCGCAAATGGGAATTACCTCGCGCCCTGCTCTGCCACCGGATGGCACGAGTAGGTCTTTAGTACTAGCCAGACCGTCTTGCCTGCTTCAAGATTCATCGCGGTTTGTGCGGCCAGCGTCAGGTGTACTTGCAGCACCACGCCCGGTGCCGCTTCCACCTCCACCTCATAGCGAACATCCCGCCGTTTGAGCGATAGAATCTTTCCTGGAAGCACGTTCCGCGCGGAAAGGCCCTCGGGAGGCTGCGACGCCAGCAGGATGTCCCCAGCCCTTATGGCTACGCCGATGCTCTCGCTCAGCCGCTCTCCGCTGAGCGGCACCTCCAGCAGAACCGGCCCGCCCGCAATGCGAACGCTCATAGTGCCGCGCTCAGGATGCAGCTCTTCCATCCTTCCACGCAGGATGTTCTCAAACCCCGCCAACTGCGCCACCTTGTGCGACTGTGGTGCCCGCAAAACCTCATGCGGAGCGCCCTGCGCTACCAGCTGCCCCTCTTCCATCACCAGCACTGCTGCGCCTAGGCTGAGCAGTTCTTCCCGGCTATGGGTCACGTACAAAATTGGGATGGGATGCGCCTCGCTCCAGCGCAGCAAGTCGTCCATCAGTGCGCTGCGCAGACGGTAATCGAGCGCGCTGAGCGGCTCATCCAACAGCATAACCTGCGGCGACCGGACCAGCGCCCGTGCAAACGCCACGCGCTGCCGCTCGCCCCCACTCAGTGCCGCCGGACGGCGATGTCTCAGGTCAACAATACGAAACTGCTCCAGCGCCGCCTCCACCTTGGCTGCGCGATCTGGCTTCGGCAAACCGTGGAGGCTAAATCCGACATTGCCAGCCACATCCAAATGAGGAAACAGCGCCAAGTCCTGAAACAAGTAGCCCACGCGCCGCCGCTCGGGAGGCAGACAAACTGGCTGGCCCGCGTCCGCCTTAGCCTTGTTACGAGTCCCCTCGGATCGGAACCAGTCCTCGCCACCAACGCGAATTACTCCCGCATCGGGATGGCGAAGTCCTGCGATGCAGTCAAGCAAAGTCGTCTTGCCCGACCCCGACGCCCCGAACAGAACCGTGATTCCGACGGGAGCATCAAATGCCAGTCGAAGTTCAAACCGCTGAGCATCGCGAGTCGCAGGCTGCGTGCGGCGGCGGATATCCACGCGCAGTCCCATGGCAGATTCGCCTGAGAGCATTCCGTCGCCAACTTGGGCCGAAATAATGGAGTCGCTGGCGTTCACCGGCTCGCTCCCAACCCAGTCCCTCGCCGCGTGATTCCATACACCAGAGCCAGCGCGACGAACGAAACCAACAGCAGCGTGAAAGCGTTGGCGTGCGCCGCGCTATACTCACCAGCCTGCACCTGATCGTAGATTGCGATAGACGCCGTGCGCGTTACACCCGGAATGTTGCCACCAATCATCAGCACCACCCCGAACTCGCCCACTGTATGCGCAAAGGCAAGGGTGGCCGCGCTTAGCACGCCCGGCCACGCCAGCGGCAGAGCCACCCGGTAAAACCGCGAAAAGGGGGACGCCCCCAGCGTTGCGGCCGCCGCCAGTAGTCGCGGAGGAATCGCCGAGAACGCGGCCACCAGCGGCTGCACCGCAAACGGCAAGCTGTAGAACAGCGAACCCACCACCAACCCTGTAAACGTAAACGCCAGAGGATGACCCGTCCAAGCGATCCACCAGCGGCCCACCGGACTGTTTGTTCCCATTGCCACCAGCAGGTAGAAGCCGAGCACTGTGGGCGGCAACACCAGCGGCAGGGCCACCAGCGCCTCGACCAGAAAACGCCCGCGCCAGCGTGAGGCAGTCAGCCACCACGCCAGCGGCAAGCTTGCCGCCAGCAGCGACACGGCCACCAGCAACGCCAGCCGTAGCGTCAGTAGAAACGCAGCTCCATCGAAATAGGCGAAAGAATTCATCGTGAAAGCACAGCAAAGATTGTAGAGCCTTGGCACCGCAGGGCGCAGCGTCCCATCATCCATCAAACTGCTGCTGCCCAGGGCCAATGTTACTAAGGGACATATCCTCGCTGGCGAATGGCATCTCGACCACTTTGCCACTCCCGCATAAATTCGTAAGTGAGGAACCCCCCGAACGTCCTCGATTTCCTGACGACCTTTGAGGTGCTCCGTGCGCGTGCCATCTTCTGCAGTCCGCTCCGAGTCGGTTTCGGCCACCGTAGTTCACGTTTTCTCTTTCAGTGTGCGCAGCCGTGCAGTTCGCGTAGCGGCGTTTACCGCCGGTGTTCTGATGCTGGCAGCATGGCTTGCACTGCCCGTGGCCGCGGCCACTCCGGCAGTCACGGTGACGGTCAGCCCGGCCAGCTCCAACTTGACGCCGGGCGCGTCGCTCAGCTTCACGGCAACGGTCGCCAACAGCACCGACAAGCGGGTCACCTGGACAGCATCCTCGGGCACGATCTCTTCCAGCGGCGTATTTGTGGCTCCGTCGCCCAAGACAGCCGTGACCGTCACCGTGACGGCAGCCAGCGTCGCGTCGCCCAAGCAGAAGGGCACGGCAAGCATCAAAATTTCGGCGGCACCCACGCTACAGATCACCAGCGCTTCGCTGCCTCCCGGAACCGTCGGTTCAGCCTTTAGCGCCTCACTTACAGCAGCGGGCGGCGCGCCCCCCTACACCTGGGCGCTCAAAGCCGGACAAACTCTGCCCGGCGTCACGCTCAATGCCGCCACCGGCGCCATTTCTGGCACGCCGAAGACCATGGGCGGCTACAAGCCGACCTTCTCCGTAGTGGACGCCAACAAGACCACCGTCAGCGTAACTTTGGCCCTGAACATCGGCGTTGCACCCCAGCCCATGGCTAATCCTGCACTCGATATGTTCGGCATGCACCAGCTTTCGCGGACGCAAGGCGCGCCAAGCGTGGCTTACGGCTTCGTTCGCCTGTGGGATTCGCAAACCGGATGGTCGCAGATCAACACCGCGCAGGGCGTGTACGACTTCACCAAATTTGACGCCCGCCTGAACGACGCCAAGCTTAAGGGCGCAGACGTGCTCTACAACCTGGGACGTACCCCGGTATGGGCGCAGTGTTCCACCAGCACCTCTTCTGCCTGCACGCAGTTGCCGGACTGCTCCTATCTCGACAGCGGCGCGGGCCAATGCTACTGGCCGGGCGACCTGAATGCCGACGGCACTGGCACCAACCAGCATTGGAAGGACTGGGTTACTGCCGTGGCCATGCACGCCATCAGCCTCGACCCCTCGCAATACGCGCACGTTCACATGTACGAAATCTGGAATGAGCCCAACACCAAGGGCAACTGGCGCGGCACTCCGGCGCAGCTGGCGCGACTCACGCAGGATGCTGCCTGCATCATCAAGGGAACCGGCTGCTCGCAGCCCGGTATTGACGCCACAGCCAAGATCGTCGGCGTGCCCTACGTGGGCGGATCAACGGCGATTCCGAACAACTCCACAGCTTATCTCTACACCGCCGGAGCCTCGCAGTACGTGGACGCCATTGCGTTCCACGGCTACTCCACCGAACCGGAAGATCTGCTGGGAATCGTGTCGGCGCTGCGCTCTGTGCTGTCTGCGTCGGACTCCGCCAAGCCGTTGTATGACACCGAAGTCAGCTGGGGCCTGACCTCTTCCATCACCGATCTCGACGAGCGCACCGGCTGGGTCGCCAAGTCTGTACTGGCTCATTGGACGGCGGGCGTTGCCAAGATGGGTTGGTATGCCTGGGACGGTTCCGGCACCATGTGGTCTGCGACGCAGAACTCCAACTGCAACACGCCCCTGCACGGAGGGTTCAGCTGCACCACCGCCGATGCCTTTACCGAAGTCCAGAACTGGATCATGGGCGCGACGCTGGCTAGCCCTTGCTCCGCCAACGGCACAGTATGGAGCTGCATGATCACGCGCGATGGCGGCTATCAGGGACTGGTGGTGTGGAACACGGCGACCCGCTGCAGCAATGGCGTGTGCGCGACCGTAGACTATTCCGTCAACCCGATCTACCTGCATTATCGCGACCTGGCCGGAAACAGCACGCAGATCACGGGTGTGAACGTGCCCATCGGCTACAAGCCGATTCTGCTGGAGAACCGGTAGGGGCGGGTTCGCCAGATTTAGTAGACTTGTCATCCTGAGCGAAGAAGCCCTCTCCCGCAAACGGGAGAGGGCTTTGCAGTCGAAGGACCCCTACAGACCGCGACCCGGAAGAACGTGCGCATTTCCGGCAACGACCGCATGGGATGCGTTGGCAGGATCTTCAAACTTCATCGTCAATCGAGGATGGTAGGGTCTTTCGACTCCGCCGTGGAATCCCGCATCTGCGGGATTCCACGGCTGCGCTCAAGATGACACTGCTTTGGAGAGGGAACCGGGTCAGATCCCTGGACGAAAGATCTGCGATTTTACCCACGTCTACTTCGCACCCGGCAGCGTGAACCCGTAACGCTTCAAAATCGCCTGGGGCGCGGTGGTCTTCAGATATTCCAAAAACGCCATAGCCTCGGCCTTGGCTGGAGCCGTATTCAGCACGCACACCGCTTGCAATAGCTGGTTGTAAGAATCGGCAGGAATCTCAATGTAGCGGCCCTGATTTTTCATCGCGGGCGAGAGCGCCAATGACAGGGCCAGCAGTCCAGCTTGGGCGTTGCCGGTTTGCACAAACTGCGCTGCCTGCGAGATGTTTTCGCCGACCACGAACTTGTCCTTCAACTTGCCGTAGAGATCATAGTGTTCCAGCGCCTGCTGCGCGGCACGGCCGTACGGTGCATGCAGCGGGTTCGCCATCGCAATCTTCTGCACGCTGGGATCGAGCAGCGCCTGTACGCCCAGTTTTTCGATGTCGAGCTTGGAATCTTTGGGCACCCACAACACCAGTTTGCCAACGGCGTAGAGAGTGATTGTTGCTTCATCCGTCAGCTTGAGCGCTGCGAGCTGCTTGGGATAGTCCACGTCCGCCGCGAAAAAAACGTCGAACGGCGCGCCTTGCTTGATTTGGTTGAACAGGTTGCCGGTGGAGCCGAAGGTCAGGTTGACCTTGTTCTGCGACTGGCTCTCGTAGTTGCCCTTGATCTCGGTGAGCGCTGCCGTAAGGTCAGACGCGGCGGCCACGGAAATGTCCTTGGCAAAGGCGTTAGGGGCGGAAATGCCCATCAACAGCATGGTGGTACGCAAATAGTCTTTCATTTTTCTCCGCCGGAACCAGTGCATAAAACAAGTCTCCAGATGGTAGTCATTCGGGGTAGACGACGACGCGCAAAGCCGCTCGGCTCGTGAGTTTAGGATACCCGATTCCTGTTTTGGGGCAGAGTCGACGCCCAAATTGGAACGCTGTCACACATCGGCGAATCTTTTTCGTAGACATAAGAAGCGCACCATTCCAATACTGGAAATACGGGTATTCGCAGGCTTAGTGGGAGCTTGTGGATTTGCCCGGTGTGCGAGTTTATGCCAGTAGCCATCGCAATGCCGAGACGTAGTGGCAAGGCGGGAGTGTGCGCCGCAAAGTCTGCTGGTGCGCTCTTGCTGGCAGCAGCCGTCTTGGCGACAACGGCGCAAGCGCAGCCGCTGGTTGGTGATCGTGTCTCTTCGCGAGAGGTGCGTCAGCGCCATGCAGCTTCGTGGCGTCGGGGACGAACGGTGGCGCGGGCGAAGAGTCCGGCTGAAGCGCTAGCGAGAGCACGGGCGGAAGTGCAGGCGCGGCGGGCGGAAAGACGGGCGCAGGAGGGGCAGTTAGGTAACGCAGCGGCAGCGGCCTTTGTCGGCAATTGGACGCCGCTTGGCCCAGCACCGGCTAACTCCGACGCAGGTAACGGAGCGGACTATGGCAATGTGACCGGGCGAGTGACCGCATTGGCGGTGGACGCTGGCGACGCGACCGGCAACACGGTCTATGCAGGCTCGGCGTTTGGAGGATTGTGGCGCTCGGTGAATGCGACGGCCTCGCCTGCGCAAGTCACGTGGACTCCGCTACTCGATAATGCGGCGACGCTGTCTGTCGGCGCAGTCGCGTTGCAGCCGGGCCAGCAAGGTGATTCTGGTGGGCACGGGCGAGTCGAACGACGCGCTGGATTCGTATTACGGGCAAGGGATTTTGCGCTCCACCGACGGCGGAAAAACGTTTGCCCTGATTGCGAGTGCCGATCATGGCGGGCATCCGCTGCGCGGGCTGGCGTTTAGCCGGATTGCGTTCAGCACGGACAACTCCAGCCCGGTGCTGGCGGCGACGGCGGATTCGCCGGTAGCAGGACTCGACGGCGCGGTGATTTCGGGTGCGTCGCTGGGGCTGTATGGCTCGTCGGATGCAGGCGCGACTTGGAGTCTGGTGGAGCTGTTCGACGCGGGCGTGCCGGTGGACGCTTCGGCGATTACGTCGGTGGTATACAGCGACACGGCGCACGCATTTTTGGCGGCGGCACGCGATCACGGTTTCTACGCCTCCGCCGACGGATTCAACTGGAGCCGCCTGAACCATCAGCCTGGATTTTTCCTTGACACAGGCAGTTGTCCGGCGCAGATTCCGTTGGGCACAGCCAGTTCTTGTCCGATCTTTCGCGGTGAACTTGCCGTAGTTCCGGGCAAGAGTGAAATCTACGCGTGGTACGTTTCGCTCGACACGTCGCTTTCCGCGAGTGGCATTGCGGTGCAGCAAGGTTTGTTTCTGTCGCGCGATGGCGGCAACTCGTGGAGTCAACTGGACGAGACTGGATTCGACGATTGCGGCGACTTGGCTGGCTGCGGAGCCGACCAGGCGGACTACAACATGGCGCTGACCGCCGTGCCCGACGGCAGCGCCACGGACGTCTACGTCGGCGGCGTGAATCTGTATCGGTGCACGATTTTGTCGGGCACGTCGGCCTGTATGGAAGGCGAGTGGCTGAACCTGACGCACGCCTATGGATGCTCACCGCTCGGCGCACCCGCGAAGGTGCATCCGAATCAGCATGCGCTGGCGTTTCAGGTGGTCAACAGCAAGGCGCTGTTTTTTGCGGGCAATGATGGCGGCGTGAATCGTGCACTGGATGCGTATCTTGGACTCACCAGCAACAGTTGCACGGCGGGGGCAAATGCGTTCGACAACCTGAACTCCAGCCTGGGGTCGCTGGCTGAGGTGAACGGACTGGCGCAGAATCCGACGAACCTTGCGGTACTGCTTGCTGGCAGCGAAGACAACGGATCGGTCGCCACCACTACTGCCACCACGAGTCTCTTGTGGACGGCGGTGAATGTGGGGCCGGGCGGGCCGGTGGCGATCAATCCCGCGAGCACCAACGAGTGGTACACGTCGAACCCCGGCGTTTCGATTCAGAAGTGTACGTCGGGCGCGGCGAGTCGCTCCACGGACTACCAGGCGAACGAGGTAGTGAACAGCCAGACGCTGGGCGGCGACAGCGGCGGATACTACGCACCGTATCAGCTCGATCCGCAGGCTACGGGAATGCTGTTGGTGGGCACTTGCCGGGTGTGGCGCGGCAACTCCGATGGCAGCGGATTTAGCACGCTCAGCTTCAACTTTGAGACGGGCACCGATGCAGGCTGCGTAGGGTCGGAGACGCAGGTGATTCGCGCGCTGGGCGTGGGTGGCGTGGCGGGGTCGAATGGCTCGCGGGTGATCTATGCGCTGACCGAAGGCGGGTTCAACGGCAGCGAGCAGGTAGGCGGCAAGGTTTGGGTTACAACGAATGCCACGGTGGGCATCGCAAATTTTTCGGACGCGACGGGCAGCATCAACCCGGGAAATTTTCCGCTGGCGGCGATCGTGCTGGATCCGGCGGATACGACCGGGGCGACCGCGTACGTAGGCGTGATGGGGTTCGGGGTCTCGCACGTGTGGAAAACCACCGACTTTGGCGCGGACTGGACCGATTTTACGGGAACGAAAACCGGCGCGTTGCCGGATGCTCCGGCGAATGCCCTGCTGATTGATACGAAGACGGGCACGCTTTATGCCGCGACGGACGTTGGCATGTTCCAGACAGCGCTGGCGTCGGCGTCGTGGACGGAAAGCGGGCCAACCGGCGGCCCGTTTCTGCCGAACTCCGCAGCGATGCAACTAGTGCTGTTCGACTCGGGCGGCGAACGTCGGCTACGCGTTGGCACCTATGGACGCGGAGTGTGGGAACTGAACCTTGCTCCCAAGCCGGACTACACGCTGACGGTGCCGGGCACGACTTCGCAGACGGTGTTGGTGGGGCAAAGCACGACGTTTAGCGGTACGCTCACTTCCCTGTTTGGCTATAGTTCCAGCGTCACGCTGAGTTGCGCGGCTGCGAGTACATCGCCGCCAGACACGTGTTCGGTTTCGCCAGCTTCGACAGTGCCGACGGCTACAGGAAAGTCAGTGACGGTGACGGCGAGCAACGCCGCTGCGGGAGATTTCACCTTCAACCTTCAAGGCGCGGATAGCAGCAAGCTGACGCGTACAGCGCCGCTGACGCTCCATGTGACGGACTACAGCCTGGGTGCGCCTTCACCCGCAAGCGTGGTGTTGGGACGGCCCGACACGAGTAGCGCCATCACCATGCAAGTGACGCCGCTGGGCATGTTGACGGGCACGGCAACGCTTAGCTGTAGCGGCTTGCCGACCGGCGGCACGTGTACGTTCACGCCGAGCGCGACGGTGAGTTTGACGCCGGGTAATGCGGTTAGCGTCACGATGAAAATTTCGGTGTTGAACACCACGCCGATTGGCAACAGCACAGTCACCATCACGGCGGCGCTGAGTGGCAGCACTCTCAAACGGACGCAGACTGTGGCGCTGCAAGTGATCGAAGGCGGCGACTTTGCGCTGGCTACGGTGACGCCCTTTTCGGCGGTCACGATCGGCCAAACCGCAACGGCGACAGCGTCGGTGAGTGCCATCAACAGTTTTTCGCCTAGCACTAGCCTGAGTTGCAGCGGTGCGGGCCTAACCTGCACGGTCAGTCCAGCGACAGTGTCAAAGTATCCGGCGAATGTGACGTTGACGGTGCCTACCAGCGGGGTGGCAGAGGGCAGTTACAGCGTGACGCTCACCGGCACGGGCGGTTCGCTCACCCACACCCTGGGGTTCACCCTCAGTGTGAGTAAAGTCGGCGACTTTGCCCTGGCGACGCTCACTCCATTTCCTCCGGTGACGATTGGCCAGACTGCCACCGCAACGATTGCGGTAAGCGCCACCAATAGCTTTACGCCGAGTACAAGCTTGAGTTGCAGCGGCGCTGGCATCACATGCTCAGTGAACCCGGCAACGGTTTCGCAATATCCCATGAACGTAACGCTGACCGTGCCGACCTCTGGCGTCGCGGCAGGCAACTACACGGTCACCCTCAGTGGCACCAGCGGCGCACTTTCGCATTCACTCGGGCTCACTCTGGCGGTAAGCGACTTTACGCTGGCCACGGTCGCGCCGTTTGCCGCAGTTACTGCGGGGCAAAGCGCAACGGCTACTGCGTCGGTCAGTGGAATCAATAGCCTTGCGGCGACCACGACGCTGAGTTGCAGCGGAACGGTCATCACTTGTTCGGTGGCTCCGGCCAGCGTTGCGGTGTATCCGGCAAATGTGACCTTGACGGTGCCTACCACTGGGCTGGCACCCGGCGCCTACGCGGTGACGCTCAACGGCAGCAGCGGTTCGCTATCGCACACGTTGGGGCTCACCTTCACCGTCAATCCACCAGGCGACTTTGCGCTGGCGACGGTGACGCCCTTTGCCGCAGTTACATCCGGACAAAGCGCGTCCGCCACGGTGTCGCTCAGCGCGATCAACAGCCTTTCAGCGAGCACCGGCTTGAATTGCAGCGGAACCGGCATTACCTGCTCGGTGACGCCCGCAACGGTGTCCCAGTATCCAACGAATGTGACTGTGACCATGCCTACGGCGGGGCTGGCGGCGGGAGGCTATCCCATCACGCTGACTGGCACCAGCGGTTCGCTCACTCATTCGCTGGCGCTCACGGCGAATGTCACGGATTTCTCGGTGACTCCGCCAACATCCGCAGCTTCGGCGATCTTTCCGGGCACTGCGGCGACTCTCACTTTTAGCCTGAGGAGCCAGAACGCTTACGCGGGCAGCGTGAATGCTGCTTGCGACGTGAGCGCCTTTGGTGCCGGTACGACCTGTACCCTTAGTCCGGCGAATCCGATTGCGCTGGCCAGTGGATCCGCTACGGTGACGGCGACGGTGAGTGTGCCCGCTAGCGTCGCAGCCGGAAGCTACAACGCGAACCTGACGGCGACTGATGCCGCCACGAAACTGAGTCACGACACGGGCAGCTTGATTACGGTGACGGACTATCAGTTTGCTCCGGCTTCGGGCAGCAGTTCACTGACGATTACAGCAGGGCAGCAGGCCAACTACACGCTGGACGTAAACCCGGCCAACGGGGCTTTTGCCGCCACGTTGACGTTCACTTGCAGCGGGCTGCCGTCGCAATCGAATTGCCTGTTTTCGCCGAGTTCGCTCACGCTCAATGGGCCGCCGAGTTCGGTGACCATGACCATTGCGACCAAGAGTAATGTCGCCGCCATTTCCACGCACAGCGATATCTTCTATGCGTTCATCGTGCTGTTCCCTGCCGCACTGGGCATGACGCTAGTGCCCGCGCGCCGCCGCTGGCCGGGACTGGCTTTCGCGCTGCTGGTGCTGCTGACGCTCACGGTTGGCATCGCCTGTGGTGGCGGCAGTTCCAGCCCCGGGCCGCCGCCTCCGCCGCCACCTCCCTCGGGTACGCCGGTCGGCATGTACCCCATCACCATTAACGCCACTGCCAAGGCGAGCAGCAATGGGGTGAGCCTTACCCACTCGACGCAGGTGACGCTGATGGTGCAGTAGAGGGCTGTGCCAGCTCGCGCCGATTTGCGCCCATCTTGATAGACTGAAAGACTCTCAACCGATGTCGCGAATCTTGATTTTTTAAGGGGTGGGGCGTGGCCGTTCTGGTGATTGGTGGTGCGGGTTATATTGGCAGTCATACAGCGCGGGCGTTGCGCCGCCACGGATACGACGTCCTCATCATGGACAACCTGACCACCGGGCATCGCTTTCTGGCCGATGGTTTTGAGCTGATCGAGGCCAACTTCGGCGACCGCACGGTGCTGGAAAAGGTGCTGCCACGGGTGGACGCCGTGATGCACTTTGCAGCACTGGCGGCAGTGGGCGAGAGCGTGACCAATCCGCGCAAGTATTTTCAGAACAATGTAGAAGCCGCTGTGACTCTGCTGAATGTGATGCTCGACGTGGGCGTCAAGCGGCTGGTGTTTTCTTCTACCTGCGCGGTGTACGGACTGCCCGCTGTCATTCCCATCACAGAGGAGACGCCGCGCAATCCGGTGAATCCGTACGGCGTTACCAAGATGATCTTTGAGTATGCGCTGGAGTCTTACGCCACGGCCTATGGCTTGAGCTATGCTGCCTTGCGCTACTTTAATGCTTCGGGTGCGGACGAAAGCGGCGAGATCGGCGAACTGCATATGCCGGAAAATCACCTGATTCCGGCGGCGTTTGAGGCGGCGTTGGGGATGCGTCCGCAGCTGAATGTGTTTGGCGAAGACTATCCCACGCCCGACGGCACCTGCATTCGCGACTACATCCATGTAAACGACCTGGCCGAGGCGCACGTGTTGTCGCTGAAGAAGCTGGAAGCGGGCAGCGCGCCGATCACGCTGAACCTGGGCACGGGGCAAGGCAATTCGGTGAAAGAAGTGATTGACGCCGTAGAGCGGGTAACGGGCCTAAAGGTGCCCTGCATCGTCGGGCCGCGACGGGCAGGCGACCCCCCGCAGTTGGTGGCTGATCCCAGTAAGGCGGAGCGCGAACTGGGCTGGAAGGCAACACGGGCGCTGGAACAGACGGTGACGACAGCCTGGAAGTGGATGCAGCATGCCCGGTCGTCGGGATACTTCGAGCAATAGCACCGCAATTGGCCCTTCGGGGCAAGCGGACAGTCGGGAATCATGCCCTCCGTCACTTCGCATTTCCGCACAGATTCTCAGAGCAACTTTTGGCCTGCAACCGGGTTCTTAGACTTTGCATCCAGTACAAGAAGAGAAGGTCCGGTTGTCTCCACCGGTTTCGCCCGTTGAGGATTCCCCCATTTTGCGTAAGGAAAATCGAATGCGTCCCCTTGCTACACTGATCCCCGGAATCACCGCGCTTGTCTTGGTTTTTGCACTTTCCGCTTGTGGAGGCAGCAGCACGCCCACCCCTCCGCCACCACCGCCCTCAATCACCGTTTCCGTCAGCCCTGGTAGTCCGAGCGTGGCAGAGGGCGCGACCCAGCAATTCACCGCAACCGTAACGGGAACAACCAACACCGGCGTCACCTGGACGGTGGATGGAATCGCGGGCGGCAATGACTTTGTGGGGGCGATATCGGCTGCGGGGCTTTACACCGCACCAGTGGTGACAGGAACGCATACTGTCACGGCCACCTCGCAGGCCGACACCACCAAGACTGGCACCGCTACCGTCAAGGTCACTGTGTCGGCAAGCATTTCGGTCGTGGTAACCCCTGCCACACTTGACCTCACTAGCGGAGGCAGCAAGCAGTTCAAGGCGGTCGTCCAGGGAACCTCCGGTCGCAACGTGAACTGGCAGGTGAATGGCATCGCGGGAGGCAACTCGGCCGTAGGGACGGTGGATGCCAATGGCAACTACACGGCTCCAGCCTCGATTCCGAACCCTGCCACGGTTACGTTGACGGCGGTGCTTGCAGCCGACTCCACGAAGTCTGGCACCGCCAGCGTCACGGTGGTGGGCGTAGGCCCGGTGTCGGTTGCTATCAATCCGGCCACCAGTTCGTTGGGCCAAGGGGGCTGGGAGCAGTTTGACGCCAGCGTCACTGGCAGCGCCAATACTGCCGTCACTTGGCAGGTAAACGAAATTCCGGGTGGCAATGCCACGGTTGGCACGATTGATAACACCGGCCTCTACCTTGCCCCTGTCACACCACCTTCTGGAGGTGTTTCCGTGACGGCGGTTTCCGCCGCGAACACCGCGAAGAAGTCACCCGCTGCGGATGTAACTGTGGCGGCTACCGATCCTCTGGGTCAGATTATCAATTCCACAACGCTCGCCTGCCCCGCCACCAAGACCAGCCCGCCGATTGCCGGAACCTGCTATCAGGTCACGGTGACCGGATGTCCCGGGGTTGAGGATCAGGACGCATGGGTCAAAGTGACCTCTCCGAGCGGAACCCCGAAAGGCACTGTCGTGCTGACGACGGGCACTGGCGGTGAGAACTTATACGAGCAAAACTTTACCTTCGGGCCGACTGTGGTCAACAACCTGGTTGCGGGGGGCTTTACCGCTGCTCAAATGACGTGGGCATCCCCATTCGCAACTGGGCCCATCACAGGCTGGCTAACGGGTACCACCGGAGTACGGCGAGCGGCATGCCGGGTGAACACCTTCGCGCAATGGATCAAGAACAACGCTTCCATTCACTCCGGCGGTTCGGGTGAGGCATTTTGCGCTACTGGCAACAGTGGCGGTTCCGGAGCCATCGCTTACGGACTGGCACACTATGGCATGGATTCCATCTTTGACATGGTGGAGCCAACCAGCGGACCTCCGTTTGGCCGCATTGACTATGGCTGCGTGTGTACCCAGCCCACTGAAAACGCTACGATCGGCTCTTGCAGCTACTCCAATCTCAACTTGTGCTATGGCAAGGCGACTGCGAGCGGCATCATAGATGCGGCCTACGGCACCGGGAAATGCTCCAATTCGGTGTCAGACAAGAACAGCACGCTGGGGCCGCTGTTCCTAGCCGACAGCGTGGACGCTCCGGGCGGCAACTACACCTACCCCAAGACCAACGTTCACTTCGTCTTCGGTGGGTTGGACACCTCGCAGGCTATTCCGCTGGGACTGGACTATGCCAATCAGGTCACGGCAATCGGCGTGCCTGCTCCGCAAGCCTGCGTCGCCGACGCGCCGCACCCAATTCCTAATGTGCAAGATGGAGCGACACAGGTCTCAAACGACCTGATCGCACTCTGCAAGAAACAATAAGCAGCCTACAAAGCGCAAAGGGCCGATGGAGAGGAATCTCCATCGGCCCTTTGTTTTGCCTTGCAGTTATAGTTCGTCAGTCGCGTACTCGCCAGCGACTGACGTTGCTTCTATTGTCCGACGCCCGACAGTGATGCCTCCTGCGTGGCAATGGCCCCCGGGAACGCTACCGTTAGCTGTCCGTTGATGGTGCCCACGCTGGCGGGCTTGAAGACGATACCCACCACGCAATTGGCCCTGCCAGCGAGACTCGCAGCGCAGGTATTGCTGCTAATGGAGTATTGCCCGCTCACGCTGATCGAAGAAAGCGTGAGCACGGTCGTCTGGTTGTTGGTGATGGTCACGTTCTGCGCCGCGCTGGTGGTGCCGACCTGAGTGCCGGAGAAGATGACCGCCGAAGGCGAGAAGCCCAGCGGCAGAACTCCGGTGCCCGTCACGTTGAGGATCATGGGGTTCAGTGAGGTGTTGTTGGCAAAGTTCACGCCACCCTGATAGGCGACGGAATTCGCGGGGGTAAAGTTCACCAGCACTGTGCATTTGGCATTCACCGCCAGCGTGCTGCCACAGGGAGTCGCCCCTCCAGCGGTTGCGGTAAACCCGCCGCTGGCGGTAATGCCTGTCAGGGAGATCGTCGTCGTTCCCTTGTTGGTCACCGTGACCGTGGTATTGGACGATGTGGTGCCAATCACCACGTTTCCAAAAGAAATACTCGCCGGTGAGAAGGTCAAGGTCTGGGCCGCGCCGCCCTGGCCTGTGCCCTGCAACTTCACCTGCTGCGTACCCGAGCCGACCGTCACGGTCAATCCGCCCTTCACCAATCCATTGGCGACTGGAGCAAAGGTAGACTGCAGGGTGCACTTCGCTTTGCCCGCCAGAGTGGAGCCGCAGGGAGTATTTCCTCCTGCGACGGCGGTAAAGACGCCGTTGGTCGAAAACGCTACGCTGGCGGACGTCGAAAGATTGTTCGTCACGGTGATAGTGGAAGCCGCGCTAGTGCTGCCCACATTGGTATTGGCGAACGTGATCGTCGCCGGTGAAATCGTGAATGAGGCGATGCCGATGCCGCTCAAGTCCACATTCTGCGGCGATCCGCTGGCCGTGGAGGTGACAGTGATCTCTCCGCCGTAGGTCACCACTGCGGTAGGGGTAAAGGTGGCGGTGATGGTACACGTCGCCGACGGGAGCAGGGACGCGCCCGTGCAAGTATTGGTCTGGGCAAAGTTGCCGCTGGTGCCTACCGAGGTAATGGTCACGGTGGTGGTGCCGCTGTTGGTGACGGTGACGCTCTTGCTCGCGCTGGTGGTAGCCACCACCTGGTTGCCGAACGAAAGCAGACTCGCGGAGTACGTGAGGGATGTGCTTGCACCGACTCCGGTGAGCGCCAGAACTTGCGGACTGCCCGTCGCATCATCGGTCACCGTGATTTGCCCGGTGCGCGTGCCCCCCGCTGTGGGACTGAAGATGACAGTAAAGGTGCAACTTGCGTTGCCAGCAAGTAATGCGCCGCAGTTGTTGGTCTGGGTATAGTCGCCGGTAATGGCGATGCTGGATATATTCGTGGCGGTGCTCTGGCCATTGCTCAGGGTTGCGGTGAGCTGCGACGAGGATCCGATATTCGTGGTGGCGAACGACAGCGAAGTTGGCGCGAAAGTGACCGGATTCAGAGACGCGGTACAAGCAGGAAACGAGAACGACGCGATGCGCGTGTTCCAGTTGGCGCTACCATTGGCGGGAAGATACTGGTTGGTGTACCAGAAGGTGCAGTCATCCACGGGATCAATCGCCAGCCCGCTGTAGTCTCCCCAGCGATTGACTCCAAGGGCTGAGCCAATTCCGGTGAACATCAGAGTTTCTGACTGCAATGTGTTCAAGGGATCGGTGGCCAGCCGACCGGTGTAGTACATCGAGGGCTCCTGGGTCGAACTGGATTCGCTGTATCCGAGGCCGACATCGCCCAGCCGATCCATGCCAATGCTCTGCATCCAGCGATAGTTGGTGTCAGGCGCATAAGTTCCCTGCTGAAACACGGTGGCAGCGTGTTCGGGGTTGCGAAGTTCGTACCAGCGGATTCCTACCACGCCGTTGGTGTTCACCGAATGCGTGACCATGAGCGACTCGTGATCGCCGAAGTTGCGGTAGGCCGCGCGGTACATCAGGCGGTCGCCCAGCGAGTCAAGTTGTTGCGAGGTGCCCGGCTGCGGAATACAAACGCTTCCCAGACACGCGCGGGTGAAAGAGTTGACCGTGATCGTGCTGGGGCCGGTAAAGGTCGAATTGCTGGGCGTGGCAAAGTCCACGTGAAACTGCCACAAGAAAATCCCGGAGCTGGTGCCCTGCCCAACGATTGGCATCGTAGCACCCGTGGGCGGCGCGGTTGCGCCATCCCAAGCTGCGGGAAGCACACTATGCTGGTTGGCGTTGGCGGTGTGGAAGCACTGGGCCGTGGCCGCCGACCCGGTCAGCATCGAATTGCGGTCGAGGGCACAGACCAGTGCATCTATGGTGGCGAAGGTTGTGGGATTTTGCTCATCGAGCGTGACGTAATAGGCGTCTGACCAAACCCCCAGCTTGGGGTAGTCGGGGAAATTAGCGCCGCTCAGTGCAAACGAGTAGCGAAAGTAACTTCCCGCTGCATTGGAAGTTTGGGACACGGCGACGCATTGCAAGTACGGCCCGCCGGTTGGCGTGGCATGTTCGCTAAAAATCCAGCGCCCTGCCGCTTGGTCGTACTGCACAATAGGATCGCCACTGTTGGAGGTCTGGCAGCCGCCACCAAAGTTTCCCCACAGCGTATTCAGCAAAAACGGGCCAGAAACCAAGGCTCCTGTGACCTTGTCGTAGATAGCGTAGCGGGTGTTGACCACCTGCACCACCTGAGTGGCACCGACTGCGATATTGGCATCGGGCTGTGTCCAGGCACCGGTGGAAACGTTGAGACCTTCGAGGCTCAGGCCGGCGGTGATGGCTGCTGGAGCCAGCGTCGTCGCGGATGACGACACGCCAACCGACGGCGCAACTGAAGCGCGCACCGTGGCCGGACTCAGCACGGAAAACGGCTCTTGCGACTTGGACTTGGCGTTGGCCTCTTCGCGCTCGCGCTCTTGCTTGAAAAATTCCTCTTGCGCCAGCCTGGGCGATTCGCCAGACGCAGCTTCCGCTACAGCGCCCATCTCGGTTGCTGGCCGGGAGGCGTCGTGCTTCAAATTGCGACGGATACTTGGGCCCTGCTCCGCCAGTGCGAATACTGGGAGCAAGCCAGCAACAAACAGGGTCAATGCGAACCAATAACAGCGGGTCACTACACTTTGCAACATGAGTTTCACCTGGGTCCGAGAAATAAACCCAATGCCGTCCACACGCGAGCCAAGAAACCGCCCGGTCACCCGGTCAAGCGACGCGTGGACGCAATGAGCCGTCCTCAATACTCTACTAAGACAATCGTGATTATCTTGCAACCGCGGGGCCAGATATTGCAAGAATTCTACACTTGCGCGTTGCGCTAGCCTCGCGACTCCCGATGTTTTCCAAATTTGGTTACGGGGGAAAGGACGATCGCCAAGCTGAGCCACTAAGCATTGGGACCGCCCGTCATGACCAAGAGTAGGCCACGCGGTGAGGAGGAGAGAATGGCACAACCGGGGATTGGGTTCCCCTTTAGTCGTACTTGCGGAGACCGGAAAGTTCTAAAAGCACGTTACCAAGGAACTTGGGAATGAGGATTAAGTACCTCTTCCACAAGCGTTTAGGCTCGGCCAGCAGGCGAAATAGCCACTCCAGGCCGTTCTCGCGCATCCAGCGCGGAGCCTGCACCAGACGGCCAGTGTTCAGGTCGAATGCGGCCCCGATGCCCAGCATGGCGGGCACGTTGAGCTTGTCGCGATGGTCGTACATCCAGGTTTCCTGCTTGGGGGTGCTCAGGCCAACCCAGACGATGTCGGCCCCGGAGTCGTGAATCATCGCGCAAACCTTTGCGTCTTCTTCTAGGGTGAGGGGGCGAAAGGGCGGAGAGTAGCTGCCCGCGATCTGGGCACCGTAAAGTTCCTGATATTTCCTTCCCAAATCGACACCAACGCCTTCGGCTCCGCCATAGAAGAAGTGCCGATATTTGCTGCCGGTCTGCTGGAAGAAGGTTTCGGTGAGTTCGGGGCCGTAGACGCGACGCTGCATGTTGGCGAAACCGCGAATTTTGCCCAGCCATACCAGCGGCATACCGTCCGATACGACCATGCCCGCGTTCTTCAGGATGTTGCGAAAGCGATCGTTGGTGAGGGCTTCGGTGACGCCGTGCATGCCAGTGACGGCGACGTAGCGAGCCGGGCCGCGCTCGGCGATCCAGCGCTCGAGGACAGCAATAGCGTCAGGAATTTGCACCGCGTTGACCGGAATACCGAGCACCTTGAAGGTGGCGCTGGCAGCGGGGGCGCGGCGGGAGGCGTCGTCAGTGGCGGGAACAGTCGTTTGCATCAGGGCGGTATCCATTGCAGGCATCCTGTAGTCAATCTTCAGTTGGTTGGGTTTTCAATTGCGCCGCTTCGCGAAGAGCTGCGGCATCAGCCAGGTCTTGAGGTCTTCCCGATGCAAGTTTGCCAGCGAGTAGGTCCTTCATTGAGATAAACGGGGCAGCGAAACCGGTTTCTGGATCAATCACCACTAGGACACGATTTAACCAAGCGTGATCAAAGTCAACGCCATCTATTTTCGGCAGAATATCCACCATGATCGGCGGACTGCCTATCCGGAAAACCAGATTCGGATTCTGCAAATCTTCGAGCGTCAGGTCGTGCAGAGGCGCGCCAAACTCGGAGAGGGCTTCCAGAATCGCCGAAGCATTCCCAGCATCCTGCTTTATGAAAACGTCGAGGTCTTTGGTGGCGCGGGGCTGTGCGTAAAAAGAAACCGCGTAGCCCCCAACGATGAGGTATCTAACGTGATGGGCGTCGAAGAAGGACAAGAGATCTGTCAAGTCGCGGTGGAACATTGCCTTCCATTCCCTTCAGCCGAAACGCCGCCTCGGAAAGTTCGGCGGCAGCATTGAGTCTGACGTATCCCGGCACCCCTTGCCAGTAGAGCAATTCGGCGACCTTCATCTCTGCCAGATCAGCGAATTTGCGAATGGTTTTTTCCATACTGATATCTCTTGCTACTTGAGAATACACCCGGCTGGTTCGCATCAGGCAACGTTGGCGGGTTCGCGGTTTGCTCCCTCTACCGCAGCCGGAGTCGGTTGGGCGTCAGGGTCGAGACTGTCCTCGCTATCGGCGATGTCCACCGAGGGCATCTCTGGCACGCGGCGTCCGCGCGAGGTGCGGTACCAGCGCAGCAGGCTGATGGGAGCGTAGGAATAGACGGCCGAGGTAAAGCCATCCACGAGGCTCAAAAGCCAAAAGCAAAGTTGATCGGTGAGACGTTCGCCGATTCCCGCCGAAGCCCCTGAAGTGCTCCCTGCCGCAGGGTAGGCTGGCCATTCACCGCGGGTCTGGCTCTGCCAGTGCTTGGTGTAGCGTTCGATCTTGCTGAGCAGGGCGGGCGACAGCACTTCCGCCTTGGGACTTCTCGATTTTTGCGCGACGCGAATTTCGGTGCCCTTGACGTTGCCATGATGCGCGCCGTCATAGATGGCGGAGCGATCAGCCCCGGCGAGGGTCATCATGCGCGGGTCGAATGCAATGCCTAGAAACTTGCAGGCACTGCGCATAGCGGCTTCGGGGTCGCGCACCATCTCTTCATACTGAATCTGGTGGACCGCGCCGCCTTGCGCCACCAGCCTATCCACTTCATCTTTCAGAACCTTGCAGCCAAGTAAGGCTCGAATTGGCAGTCCGGGCTTGGCGAAAAAGTGACTGCCCTTGCGGGCGGCGTTTGCGATGCTGCGCAGAATGCCCGCCGGGTCGCGCCAGATAATGATGAAGCGTGCGCCAGGAAAGTCCTGGGCAAGCTGGCAGAGTTGCGCGTTGTAGCTGGGGGATTTGTCGCCCCAGATGCTGGCTCCACGAGACTGCGCATACTGCTGACAGACAGCAGCATATGCGGTTTGCAAGTCGGGCACCGCTTGCGGCAGTTGCGCGACTTGAATTTTATGGCGTTCCAGCGCGCCGTTCCAGAAGTTCCAGCGCTCCTGCCAGTCGGCTTTCGCGCCTCCCCAAAATGCGGGACGCAGCAATGCTGCTTCCCCTTCGTAAAGCACGGCGATCTCGGGATGCTGGTTCAGCAGCGTACACAGCAGCGAGGTGCCGGACCGCCAAATGCCGATGACGAACAACGGGGCTGGGGAGAGTGATGGCATGAATAAAGTTCAACGAAAAACATGGGGACGAGCAAACTGCCCGTCCCCATCCAAGCACTACTTATACAGCTATTTGCCGACCAGCGCCGGAACGCCCTTGGGAGCGACTTCAGACTCGATCCACTTGTAGGTGACGGCGAGGCCGGTCTCCAGGCTGATCTTCGGCTCCCAGCCCAGAGTGCGGCGGGTGCGGCTGTTGTCGCTGTTGCGGCCGCGAACGCCTTGCGGGCCGGTCAGGTTGTGCTTCTTGTGGATGGTCTTGCCGGCAGCCTTGGCGATGATATCCACCAGACCGTTGATGGTGACCAGTTCGTCGGTGCCGAGGTTGAGGGCATCGCGATAGTCCGAAGCCATGATGCGCTTCAGGCCTTCGACGCAGTCATCCACCAGCATGAAGGAACGGGTTTGCTCGCCGTCGCCCCAGACTTCGATGGAATCGCCGTCCTTGGCCAGAGCAATCTTGCGGCTGATGGCGGCGGGGGCCTTTTCGCGGCCACCGTCATAGGTGCCCAGCGGGCCATAGACGTTGTGGAAGCGCACGATGCGGGTTTCCATCTTGTAGTCCATGTAGTAGTACTTGCACATCTCTTCGGCGTAGAGTTTTTCCCAGCCGTAGCCCGGCTCGGGATCGGCGGGGTACGCATCTTCTTCCTTGAGGGGAGCGACGTCGGGATTCTTTTGCAGTGCCTGGTTGTAGACGCAGGCCGAGGAGGAGAACAGGAAGCGGGGCACGGCATTCTGATGAGCTGCTTCCAGCATGTGTGCGTTGATCAGGATGTTGTTGTGGGCAATGAGGGCATGATTCGCGGTGATAAAGCCGATGCCGCCCATGTCCGCAGCAAGGTTGTAGATTTCGTCAATGCCGCCGCGCGTCGCCAGCAGGCAGGCTGCTTCCTTGCGCAGATCGTGAATTTCCATCTCGTCCGCGTCGCTGGGAGCGTATTCGGGATACTTGATGTCAGCGCCCCGCACCCAATGTCCGTCCTTCTTAAGCTGGGTGACCAAGTGGTGCCCAATAAAACCGCCTGCGCCTGTCACCAAAATCCGCTTTTGCTTGCTCATAACTGTTAATCCTTTCGTTTAATGCCTGGAGTTATTGTACGATTTCTTGCAAAAAATGCAGCAATTGAGGAGAACGTTTCACACTTTCGGTACTGATTACTTTGGCACTCGACAAAGAGCACCAAGTGAATCTCGCTACTACGGCTGTAGTGAATTTGATCAACTGGTGCTGCCCGCCAGCGCTGTGGCCCGAATCGGGGTCATGGTCAGCGGAATCCCCCGCTGCGCCTGCTGGTAGATATCCATCAGCAGATCGTAGTTGCGATCGGCGGTGTACTTGGAGTCGAATTCGACCCGGGCAGCGCGGCCCATGGCCAGCATCTCCTCAGGATCGCGCCAGGCTCGCAGTACGGTTGCCGCGAGATCGTCGGCGTCCCCCGGAGCAAAGTGGAGTCCGGTGATACCGTCGAGAATCAGCTCTTCCATGGATCCCAGCCGCGAGGCGATTACCGGAACGCCGCAAGCGTAAGCCTCGGCGATGGTGACTGGAAAACCCTCATACCAAATGCTAGGGAAGACGAGAAAGCGGGCCTGCTTCATCGCCGCAAACATCTGCTCGCGGGTGCCGCGACCACGATAGTCAATGTTGGTGAGGCCGTGCTGCCGCAGGCTGGCTTCGAGTTGCGGGCGGTAGTCGCCGTCGCCCAAGATCATCAGCGGAATGTTGCGAGGCATTCTCCGCCAGGCTTCCACCATTACTGGAATGCCCTTGGTTTCGTCAATGCGCCCGACGAAGAGCGCGTAGTCACCATTGGACTCAAACGAGCGCGGCCCCGGATCCGGTAAAACGAAGTTGGGCTTGACGCTGAACTTTTCGGCAGGCAGCCCGCCTTCGATCAGCTTGTGGCGGGCAAACTCAGTGAGCGCGATGTAACGATCTACTTTTGTCTCCCAGGTGTGGCGCTTGCGGTGAAAGTCTACCATCAGCGCCAGAGCGGCAGTAGCCATTTTGTTGCCGCGATAGCAACTGTACTTCACCCCATGCCAAATGCCTTGATCGAGGCACTCTTCACAGACTTTGCCGTTGCGGCTCAAGGTGGCTGCCGCGCAGATCAGGCGGTAGTTGTGCAGAGTTTGGATCACCGGCACGCCTGCGTCTTGACAGGCGTAATACGCGGAAGGCGATATCTGCTGGAAGAAGTTGTGGAAGTGAACTACGTCAGGCTTGTGCTGCTTGAGCAGCGCCGCGATACGGCGATGTGATCCCACTGACCAGGTGCAACTGACGGCTGTTTCAATCTTGCGGATGAGGCCGTCCGGTATCTGATTCTGCTCCTCGAAGCGAATGACCTCGCAACCACGCTGCTCAAGCAACATGGATTCCGCTGCGTACACTGCGTCCTCGCCACCGGGTTGCTGGTAGCGATTGTGTACGGTCATCACCTTGAAGCCATTCATAGGGAGCGCCGGTGCAGCACTTCGGGAATCACTACCATGACCGTTACCACGACTCTTGCAACCGCGCCACGCCACGCTCGGATTCCTTCGCGTCGCGCCGCGCAATCAGGGTGCGACGAATCATCTCCGCATAACCTAACAGCAGCATGAACATCAGCGGCGAGTGCCAGATCAACTCAATGTCGAAGATGGAGCGGATGGTGGCGATAATCATGATGCAGGCGGCTTCCATCGCAAGCTGGCGCTCCGGGCCAGTTAGCAGCGTACTCCTCACGCCCTTTACCAGATAAAACCAGGTCAGCAACACTGCGATGATCAGCGGAATCAAGCCCCACAAACCTACGTCGACCAGCGTTTCCACGTAGTCACTGTGCAGCGTGGGCACGTTGAGGTTGAGCTTGTCGAGCACCACGAACTTGCCACCTACATAAGCACCCCAGCCCGTCCACGGACGCCGTAGAAACTGCTCCCAGCCGAAGCTCCACCAGATGGTGCGCGAAGAGGCAGATTCGAGCTCCGCAGTACTCTGTCCGCGCAGCAGATAGGTCATCAGCAGGGCAGGGCCGCCCGCCACCACAAACAGCAGGCCAGCCGGAATCGAGCCAAAGATGATCCACTTCATCCGTTTGGTGAAGTAGCACAACAAAACGCCCGCCACCACGAAACCTGCCAAAGCGTTGCGGGTCTGGGCAAAGCCCATCGTCGCCAGGCCAAACAGCAGCAGGAACCAGTAGAAAGATTTGTCCTTGGCTTTGCCGTCCAGCGGCAGCAGGCGGCAGAGGGCGATGATGCCCAGAATCGCTCCACTGGCTCCCAGGCCGTTGGAGCTGACGTTGGGGATGGCACCGGCAAGACGCAAACCGTCGCCGAGGGTATCGGCGGGCCAGATCGGAATACTTAGCCACGTCCACACCACTTCAATCCCGTAGATCAACCAGACCCAGTCCCAGATGCTGGCGAATTCTTCCGGCTCATGGAGCGTCGCCAGCGCGGCGGCCATCACCGCGAAATCGAAGGTTATCTCGAATGACTTGTAGGCCGTCCACGGCTGGTTGATGGACCACAGTGTGGAGACCAGACACGCGGCGCAATAGATGCCCATGGGCAGCGCTACGCCGTGGAAAAGCTGTTGCAGCCACTTGGTCTGTCCACGCAACTGGCGCAGGATGAGCCAGCCCGCAACCCAGAACGTGGGTGCGACGCGCAGCAGAGCGGCGGAATCCAAGGGATTGTTGGAGGCTTCAGAGACTTCGCGGATACGCCAGACCGAAGACCCTACAAAAATGATGAACCACAGCCAGTGATACCACTTAATCTTGGGCTGCAACCGCCGGAACGCCGCCAATGCTTCGGGGCCGGACATGATCAGCATGTACAGGCCGAACGGGGCAATGGCAAGCGTGCCGAGAATCAGCCACAGGCCTTTTTCCGGCATCAGTGTCAGCACTGCCAACGCACCCAGCACACCCGCCACGCCAACCGCCAGGCAGACCGCGGCGATCATGCCCGGACTGGTGAGGAAGCCGGGACGACTCAAGCTCGACGATGAGGAGATAGGCATGGGGAACGCTTATGGCGAAGCTAAAACAATTGTAGGTCTAGAGCAGGCAGGTTGTGCAGTTACCGAAGTTGGCTACCGTGGGATCGTTCAAGCCTTGATGCAGCCCGAAAGGCTTCCACGCCGTTCGGGCTGCAATTTCTTTGTTGGGACACCGCCCCAGCGCTATCGCGCTGGGGCTAGTTGAGGGCAGCGCCTTGCGGGTTAAGCAACCCTACCGGCGACCTTCGCGCAATGCCTGCTGCACACCGTAATACGCGGGCTTGCGGCTGTAGTCGTCGTCAAACAGCAGCGGCTTGGCGTCTGAGAGTACGTCATTGGGACGGTCGCGCAGCCAAGTCATCTTGTCGGCAATACCCCAGGTGAAGAAGCCCTTACAGTTGCTGTCGTCAAGGCACGTGCGTACCACGGTGTAGAAGACCTGGCGTTGCGTCTCCCACGGATCGGAAACGCTGCCCTGCGGGCCCTGATACAAGTCCATCTCGCTGACGAACACCTTGACGCCGCTCTTGCGGGCGCGCGCCAGGTAGTAGTGGAACTCGTCAACCCAGTTCGGCTTGAGCCGATGCGCCTGCAGGTGCATTTCGACGCCGACCATATCAATCGGCGCGCCTTGCGACTTGCAGCGATCCACCAGTTCAAAGAAGCTGTCCACGCGCTCGCGATTCACGCCTTCCTGACCGAAGGTGTCGTTCAGGATGAGAATCTTGTCTGGCGCAGCTTCACGCGCGGCCTTGAACGCCTTGACGATTAGGCCCTCGGTGCCGAGGATGCGTGACCAGCAGCCGTTGCCACCCTGTGCAGTGGGTTCGTTTACTACTTCCCATGCACCGTAGGTGTCGCCGCCGTGGCGTACTACGCCCACGATGTGATCGTGCAGAATGCGTGATAGCTCACTCTCGGACCAACCGCCGCAGCGGGGATCGCCCTGAAAGTGCAGCCACGGCATGGGATTGTTGTTGCGATAAATCAGTGCGTGCCCCATCAGTTTGATGTCATGCTGGCGGGCAAACGCCATGTCGGCATCCATCGCGCGAAACTCAAAGCGTCCGCGCTCGGGCTCAGTAAACTGCGGGAATACGATGGAAACGCCCCAGTTGAACTCCTTGGAGAATGTCTTCTGAAATCCGGGATCGTCAAAGAAGCGATGCTGAAAGACCGAGCCCACCATGAAGTCATATTTGTCGGCAAAGCCTCGCAGGGTCGCGTTGGCATCATCCATCTTGGCGGAATGCTTATCGTCTTTGGGATCCATCGCGGAACCACCGGAAGAACTAGGATTGGCTGATTCTGCGCCGTTGCTGACGGAAGCCGGAGTGGAGCGCACCGTCTTGGGGTTGGCCGCACAGGCGACATTTACCAGCAGACCGGCAAGGGAAAGAGACATCAGGGACAAGGCAAATTTTCGTATCATAAATCGGGGAATCCTCCAGAATAATCAGGGTCACAGAACGCTGCCGAAGCACGGCAAAGCCTAGGTATGGCTAGCTTTAACAATGAAAACCCTGTCTGTGGCACAAAGTCGCGGCCAGCGCCCTTCTCACTTCTGCCTTCTACTGGTTCACTTCCACAGGGGCTGGGGTTTCGGCTGCCTGGCGGTCGGCCAGCACTTCGTGTCCCAATGGATAGCCCATCTTCGTCAGCGTCGTGCCCGCGTACTGATCCACCATATCGAGCTGGAAGGGCGTGAGCCGGTCGCGCCATTTGCCCATGGAACCGCTGCGGACGAAGCGCCCTTGCTCGGTCAGGGTATGGCCGACAATCAACTGTCCCTTGCCCTTGGTAAACTGCGCGCCCGACGTCTTGGCCGCTTCTTCCTTCTTGCGCATGTTCTTCAAGTCGTTATTCTCGATGGCTGCGCGAACGATTTCGATGGGACGCTCAATGCCAAGGAAGTGCAGAATCTCCAGCAGCTTGCCCTCGGTATCCTTGCGCATATCTTCATAACGCACCACCAGCAGGTTGCCATTCTTCGCGAGCGGGCTGTTGAGCCACGACTCCACGTGCGACTGCCACGAGCCGTAGCGGTTTACCTTGCCCAGCAGGAAGTCGCGGAGATAGTCGTCCATATTAGCGTCCTTGCCGTGGTAGAAGGCGGTGCCCATCTCTTTGTCGCGCGAGTAGTTGGAGTCGAGCACATCGCGCAGGTCGCGGACCAGATAAACCGCGCGCTTGTACTCCGCGCGATACGGCTCATGCGTCTTGATGAGGCGGCCACCGTTGGCGAGCACGGGCGGCTTGCCCTGATGCGTCCCCATCTCGGGCAATGTGTCGTTCAGGGTGAGAAACTCGGCCTTGCCCCGGCCCAGAATTTCCTGGAGCAGAAAGCGAGCCCAAGTGTTACCCGAGCGCTCAACCGAGGCCAAATACACGTCATTGGCAGTGACACCGCGATGCTGGTACCACGCGTAGGGAGCACGCAGCGGACTGCGCATGGCGCGATAACGCAGCCGGGCGAGAATGGAACTCATGGATGATTCCTCCGAAGGCCACAGCGAACAGCCGGGCCTGAATTGATCTGGATTGGGAAAACGAAATGAAAATGCCGCTGACAGGTTCAGCGTAGCGCGGAGTTGCTGCCTGCGCTAGTGACAGGCGGAAAACTTGATGGACGTAAGACGGGTGCGCCAGTTCTTGTTGCCGTTGGTGGTCAAATACTGGCCGGTAAACCAGAAAGTGCAATCGTCTGTGGGATCCACCGTCATGGAAGCGTAATCGCCCCAGCGAAAGGTGCCGGTTTCCACTCCAGTGCCGAAGACGATGCTGACTTCGGTGCCCATGGTGTTCAAGGCGTCGCCCACGTGACGTCCGGCGTAGCGTAGCGACGGCTTGGAAGCTGATGATGACAGACTGTAGCCCACCGCGATGTCTCCCAGCTTGTCCATAGCAATCGAAGGCATCCAGCGATAAGCGACCGTCGGGTTATATGTGCCCTGCTGGAACACGGTTGGCTTGGTGGCCGAAGGACTGCGCAGCTCATACCAGCGAATCGCGGTGTTGCCGGTGCTGGCCTTCACCGCGTGCGATACCACCAGTGACTCATGGTCGCCAAAATTGCGATAGGCCAAGCGGTAGAGCAGGCGATCTCCGAGCGAATCCAGTTGCTGCGAGGTGCCGGGCTGCGGAATGCATGTGCTGCCGTTGCAGGCTTGCGTAAATGAGGTCACCGGCACGCTCACCGGCCCGGTGAAGGTTGAGTTCGCCGGATTGGTGAAGTCCACGTGAAACGTGTACCAGTTGATGGCGTTGGTGCCGAGCCCGGCCAGGTAATTCTTCGCACCCGCTGGGGGAGCAGTCAAACCATCTACATCGGCTGGCAGCAGGCTGAATTGCGAAGCACTCGCGGTATGAAAGCAGACTGCCGTCGCCGCGTTGCCTGCCAGCATGTTCGTGCGATCCAGCGCGCAGACGGCGGAGTCCACCAATTGACTCGCTGAGTTCACCTCGTCGCTGGTGATGTAGTAAGCATCCGGCCAGACCGCCAGTTTGGGATAGTCCGGAAAGTTGCTGCCGGTCAGTTGAAATGCGTACCGGTTGTAAGTGCCGCGAGCGTCCGATGTAGTGGAAACTGCGACGCATTGATAGTAAGGTCCACCGATGGGCGTGGCGTGCTGGGTAAACACCCAACGGCCCGCCAGCTTGTCGTAGTTCACCAGAACGTCGCCGCTATTCTGGGTCTGGCAGGGTCCACCAAATCCCGACCACAAAGTGTTGCCGTTGGTTGGCCCCATCAACAAAGCGCCGCTGGCCTTGTCGTAGATCGAGTAGCGGGTGTTGACCCACTCCACAAACTGTGTGGCACCGACTGCGCCATTGGTGTCGGGCACCAGCCAACCCGCAGCGGCAATGCCATCAAAGTTCAATCCGATCGAGGGATCCACTCCAGCGGGAGATGGGTCTGCGTCTGGCTTGGGAGGAACGCCGGGCCGGGTGCGAACCACGCTCGACAAAGGCGGCGAAAGGTCATGCTTTGCTTCATGAATCCACGCAGGCTTGGGCGCGGTAGCGGCAGCGGCTGGCAACATCAAGGCAACCGTAGCGAGGGTAACTGCAAACGCCTGATTCATGCCCAACTCCCACTTTTCTGGAAACCCGCGAACCATTGCAAATCCAGAATGGATCTATATCGCGGCCTCCGCTCGCCACACTTTGCGGGATAGCAGAATGCGCGTCACCAGAAATGAAGCCGCGTTGGCTGATATGAGACTGATCATAACTCCCAGCAGCCCATATTTCCACGTCAAAGGTACCCCGACTAATACAGAAAGCACGGTCGCAGCCGACCGCGCATAAAAGACTGCCGAAGGGTCTTCCATGGAGCGCAGAATGATGGCCGGGCCAAACGACGCAGCCCAAAGCGTAATCCCCAGCGCCAGCCACGGAATGAGCCACGTGACTTCCAGATACTTGCCCTTGTACAGCAGATTCATCACCTGCGAACTGAAAGGCAGAATCAGGAACCAGTAGGCCAGCGCTCCACCCACAAACAATGCGGTAACACGCTCGGTGAGTCCGGCAGCAGCTTTGGTGCCAGCCTGCTTGTAACGCCGCGCCGACATCGGCAAGAAAAGGATGGAGAGCGCGGTAAGGGTCTGTTCCATTGGCAACGACAGGTTCATCAAAGCGCGCAAGCTGCCTGCGGCAGCGACTCCCTGAAATTGGGTGAGCACCGGATAGTACATATAATACGGCACCCAGTTCGCGAGTTGCGTCGCAATAGCCCAGCGTCCGTATTGCCAGTGCTTGCGCCAGACTTCGGCGCGCGCGGGCGCAGGTTCGGTGTCCGCCGAGAGGGATGCCTTCAGATGCCACAGGAGATATAAGCTGGTGACCAGGGCACCGAATGCCATCAGGGCGTACGCCACAAACGCTGAGATGTGGTGCAGTCGCGCTGCAACAATAATGCCACCCGCCACCAGTACGAAGTAGATGCCAGCCCCAGCTGCGGCCCGTGCCGGAGAAAACTCCATGTAGTAGCTTCGCCGGGTAAGCCAGAACAGCAGAATGCAGGGAGCAGCGATGGTCACGCCCAGCAGCGCGCCCGGAATTCCCGCCGACTTCCAGTAGAAGTGCGCCGCCGCCGCCGCGATGCCGAGCACCGAGGCGATAACGACCGAAAGCGCTGCGTGCATGCCCAGCAGGGAACGCAAATATCCGCGCAGACTCTTGTGATACACGCCGCCGCTGAACACCGCCATCGGCTCCAGCACCAATGCCTGGTAAATCAGCAACAGGAACATCAGAATGCTGAAGGCCAGAGCATAGGCGCCGTATTCCGCAGGCTCAAGCCAACGGCCCAGCAGAATTCCCATCAGGAAGTTTGATGCCGAGATCAGTCCCTGGTCGAGGACAGCTAATCCGCCTTTGGTGCCCCAGCGGAGCAGCTTTTGCAGCTTCCCCGGAGGAGGTTCGGTTGGCAGCATTTCGGCTGACACTGGTACAGAGACTGGCGTTGAAGCTTCGGTCACGCTAGACGCCAACGGCGGCCTCCGCAGTCTCGCGCTCTTCGGTGGACTTGGCTTCCGCTTCACCCGCCGCACGATCCATGGTTGCGCGCAATTCCTTCGCCAACTGGGCCACTCCCGGTTCCGCCAAAATTCCCACGTGGGTTCCTTCAATTACGTGCATGTCAATTCCGCCTGCGGCGAGTTCCTTCCATCCAAACCAGGGGTCGTGGGTGCCGCGCAACGATTTTTCGGACGCGCGGAACACCGTCACCAGACCCGCGTAAGGACGTAACGTATAGGCGGCGGCGGCTTCCTGAATGCCTGCACGCACCTGCAACATCGCAGGCGGCAGAAAATCTCCGCGCATGCGGCGGCGAAACTTGTTGCGGTATTCGCCCACCTTGCGCAGCAGGTACTTCATCTGGTCGAAGAAGGATCGCCGGGCCAGCTTCAGGAGCAGTTCGGCGGCGCTTTCCGTGTTGTTGGGGAAGGTATCCATCAAGGCCAGCAACTGCACCGATTCACCACGCTGGCTAAGTTGCTGCGCCATCTCCCAGGCAACGATTCCGCCAAACGACAGCCCGCCGATACGATACGGCCCCTCCGGCTGTACTCGTCGCATCTCTTCGATGTAATGAGAGGCCATGGCTTCCACGTGCCGCAGCACTGGCTGTTTGCCATCGAGCCCCTGCGCCTGCAATCCGTAAACGGGCAGGTCGTTTTCGTGGTCCCGACCGCGTATGGCTTTGCCAAGGTGAATAGCTAGGTCGCGATACACAATGACGGCTCCACCTGCACCATGCACGAGGAAAAGCGGGGGCCGCGAGCCCAGCGGCTGAATGGCCACCAGTGACGACCAGTCTTCATGCGCGCTGTCGCTATGCAGCAACTCGGCAAGCTGCTCCACCGTGGGCGCCTTGAGCAAAGCGGTAATCGGCAGGTTGCGGCCAAATTCCTGCTCAATGCGATACATCAGCCGCACCGCCAGCAGCGAGTGGCCGCCGAGCTCGAAGAAGTTCTGCTGGGTTCCAATGGGATCGCGGCCCAGCACATTCTCCCAGATTTTCACCAGCCGGGTTTCCACTTCGTTCTTGGCAGCGGTAAACTCGCCCTGCACCGCCAGGTCAGCAACTTCCGGCGGGGGCAACGCCCGGCGGTTGACCTTGCCATTCGGCGTCAGCGGCAGAGCGGCCATGCCGACGTAAGCCGATGGCCACATATATTCGGGGAGTTTGTCTTTGACAAAACCACGCAGCTCGCTGGGCACGGGCCCCGGCTGCGCATTGGGAACGATGTAAGCCACCAGCGCCTTGGTTCCCGGCTGATCCTCGCGCGCGATAACGACGGCATCGTGCACATTGGAATGCTGCGCCAGCGCGGTTTCGATCTCACCCAGTTCGACCCGGAATCCGCGAATCTTGACCTGAAAGTCGGTACGTCCGATGAACTCGATCTCGCCCGAGGGCAGCAGGCGCACCATGTCGCCGGTTTTATAAAGGCGGGCATCCGGCTCTGGCGAAAACGGATCGCGAATAAACTTCTGCTCGGTCATATCGGGCCGGTTCAAATAACCGCGCGATACGCCGATCCCGCCAATATGCAACTCTCCGGGAACACCGCACGGCACTCGCTGAAGCTGCGCGTCGAGCACATAAATCTTGGTGTTGGCGATGGGCCGTCCAATGGGCAGCGATGTGGGCACTGATTCAGGCGACCCATACTTCGGTTCAAACGCCGTCACGATGACGCTGGCTTCCGTAGGACCGTAGGTGTTGATCCAGCGCACCGAAGGACCGGCGGCACGCATCCACGAAGCGAAGGCGGACGACGACGCTTTTTCGCCGCCTACAATCACCAGCCGCAAACTTGGCGGCAGCTTCTGTCCGCCTTCTGCAATGGCATGAACCAGCTCATGCCAGTAGGCGGTGCTGGGGTCAATGATGGTGACACCCTGCTGCCGGCAGAATTCCAGAAAGTCAGCCGTGGCGAGCGAATGCCCCTCGGGCCACAGAACCACGGTGCCACCGCTGGCCAAGGTCGGGTAAATCTCTTCCACGGAAATATCGAAACTGATCGTCGCAAACTGCAACATGCGATCGGATGGGTTCAACTCAAACAAGCCGCGGCAAGTCCAGGCATGGTTCACCAGTCCGCGATGTTCCAACTGCACCCCGCGAGGCTTGCCCGTGGAACCGGAGGTGTAGATGGTGTAGGCAAGATCGCGTGGCCCGGCTGCTTCTGTGCCGCCGTCGAGGTTCGCTACACTCTCGGTTGCCACGTCGATCCAGGCGTCGGGAAGCACCACCAGTTCGGGCTGCACCGCCAACTCGGGTGGCAGCAGACCCGGCTGAGTGATGACCAGCGGTGCCGCCGAATCTTCCACCATATAGCTGATGCGGTCGGCCGGATATTTGGGGTCAAGCGGCAGGCAAACCCCGCCGGACTTCATCACCGCCAGCAGCGCTGTGAGCAGATCAAAACCACGTTGGAGGCAAACGCCGACAGTGGTTCCCTTGCCCACTCCACGCCGCCGCAGATGGCGAGCGAGTTGGTTGGCCCGCTGATTGAGCTGTGCGTAGGTGAGCTGGGCGCTGCCGTAGGTCAGCGCAATGTGGCTGGGGTTTGCCGCAACCGAATCCTCGAACAACTGATGCAGGCACTTCTCCGCCGGATAGGGCGACTCGGTACGATTCCATTCCGCGAGAAAAGCCTCTTCGCCGGAGGCAAGCAAGGGGAGCAATGCAATTTTCTCTTCGGGATGACGCACCGCCGCTTCCGTCAACCGCATCAGGTGGCCGGTGATGCGCCGTATGGTCGCCGCGTCGAAGATGCCGGTGTTGAACACGAACCGGCCCTGGATGCCTTCCGGCCGGTCATCGAGTTCGAGGTCAAGATCAAACTTGGCCGCGCCGACCGACACGTCCACCTGACTAATGGACCACGCCGGATCGAGCGACACGGCGGGGGGTACCAGAGAAAAGAAGACCTGCAAGACCGAACTGTTGCTGGAGTCACGTCCCGGGATGCACTCGCGCACCACCTGCTCGAAAGGCACGTCGTCGTTGGAAAGCGCGCCCGCCACTACGTCGCGCACTCGCCCGAGCATGGCCCGGAAGGTAGGCTCACCGCTCAAGTCCATGCGCAACGCCAGCGGATTCTGGAAGCAGCCGAGCAGTTGATCCAGCTCCGCGCGCTTGCGGCCCGAGCTAACCGTGCCCACCACAAGATCTCCCTGCGAGGAGTAGCGATAGAGAATGGTGGCGAAGGCGGCCAGCAGCGTCATATATAATGTGACGCCTTCACGGCGGCTGAACTCGCGCAATTGCGCGCTGAGTGAGGCAGGAAATGTGATGGCCTCGGTGGCACCCGCAAAGGTTTGCACCGAAGGCCGGGGACGGTCGGTGGGCAACTGCAACACCGGATACTCGCCCTTTAGCCGCTCGCGCCAGTAGGCTATCTGCGCGGTCGGCGGATGCTCGGCCAAAGTACGGCGCTGCCAAAGTGCGACATCGGCATATTGCACAGGCAGATCTGGCAGGGGCGAACGCTCTGCTGCGTCGAGGGCCTCATACAGCTGCGTTACCTCCGGCAAGAAGACGCGATAGGTGGAGAATCCGTCGAAGATGACGTGATGCATCGTCATGAACAGGCGATGATCGTCGTCGGCCATCTTTACCAGCAACGCCCGCCATAGCGGACCCTGCGTCATGTCAAAGCGGCGCAACGCGTCGGCGGTAGCCAGCGACTTTGCCTTGGCTTCGCGCTCAACGGATGGCAATTGTGACAAGTCCGTGACCGGCAGATGCACCGCGAATGGCGGACGCACATTCTGCACCGGTTGGCCTTCCGCGACGCCAAATACGGTGCGCCAAGCCTCATGGCGGCGCACCATTTCGGTGAGCGTCCGCTCCAGCGCGGAGACGTTCAGCGGCCCCCGGCGCCGCAGTGTAAACGGCTCGTTGTAGAGCGGCACGTCATTGGCAATCTGGGCGTGCAGCCACAACTGTTCCTGCGAGAACGAAATTGGCACCGGAACGGCGGGATCCCGCCGAGGGATCGGAGGTGGCCCAGCGACAGGCGCAGCCATCTGCCCGCTGAGATAGCGGTCCATCAACGCCTGACGCGCTGCATCGAGGGACGCGGTCGAATTTCTCAATTCAGATTCCATGAAGAAAAAAGGAAGCACGCACTATAAAACAGCGCTGCTGCTCTTGCTGAGATTGGAGATTGAAGATTGAAGACTAGCGACTGGGAAATCGAGATTAGAGCTTGGTGGCAACCGTTATGCTGGTCTTTTCCGCCCGATTGAATGTGATCGGCATCGCCTTCAGGCCGCGCAGACCGGAGTTGGTGCGCCACTCCAGCTTGCCGGGCGCCAGTTGGATATTCTCAAACCGGTTGAGCAGAGTCTGTAGCGCGATCTGGCCTTCCAGCCGCGCCAGCGGCGCGCCAAAACAGAAGTGCTGCGCCCATCCGAAAGAAAGATGCCGGTTGTCTTTGCGCTCGATGTCGAAACGGTCAGGATCGGGGAAGCGCTCGGGATCGCGGTTGCCCGCAGCCATCACCGCCATTACGGCTTGCCGCTTGCGAATGATCTTGCCGCCAATTTCGGTATCTTCCGGGGCGAGACGTCCGGTGTGCTGACTGGGCGGTTCGTAGCGCAGCATCTCTTCCACCGCCGAAGGCAGCAGGCTCATGTCGCTGCGCAGCTTGTCTTCCTGATCGCGGTTGCGAATCAGGCTGAGTACGCCATTGGCAATCAGGTTGGTGGTGGTTTCCATGCCGCCCAGCATGGTCACGATGGTGCTGCAAACAACTTCATCGGTGGTCAGGCGGTCGCCATCAATCTCCGCCGCCATCAGCGACTGCACCAGGCCTTCGCGCTTGTAGGTTTCGGGATTGTCGCGAATCTTTTGCACCTGCTCGGCGAAGTATTCTGCCATGCCCTTGGCGGTTTCGAGCATCAGGGGAGTGCGGTCGGGGTTGTGCTGGAAGTTGCCCAGCATCTCAGAAAAATCGTGCGCCCATTGCTTGAGCTGGGTCACGTCTTCCCCCGGCACTCCCAGCAGTTCTCCGGTCACGCGCGCAGGCACAGGAACGCCGAGGTCGGCGATCATGTCCATCTGGCCGGATTTTTCCACGCGATCCAGCAGGCTGTTTACCAGGTCTTCGACATAGCCTCGCAGCTTTTCCACCCGATGTGGCGTGAACGCCTTGGCTGCCAGACCGCGCAGGCGGGTATGGTCGGGCGGATCCATGAACAGCATCAGCCGCACCATCATCTGGGCCAGCGGCCCCAGATGGTCGAGGCCCTTTTCATGCAACTGCTGCGGCGTTGGCGTCCGTTCAGCGGAAAACCCGTAGAGTACAGCCGTTACATCTTCGTAACGCGTCACCACCCAGGTGTGCAGATAGGGATCCCAATGCACGGGGTCTTCTTCGCGCAGCCGCTTGAACAGCGGATAGGGATTCGCCACCACCTCAGGATTCAGGAGGTTAAACAGACTCAGTTCCGCGTCGCGGGTCGCCGTGCTCACACTTGCCATGGGTTAGCGGCCACTCGCTTCCGCTGCGACGCGCATCAGATCTTGCGAACTCATGCCTTCAATCTTTTCTCGCACCTGGCGTTCGATCTCTGCTGCCATCCCAGCCACCGTGGGGTGCTGGAACAATGTGAGCAAGGTTAAGTCCACGCCAAACGTATCTTTCACGCGTGAGATAACCTGCGCGCCCAGCAAAGAGTGTCCGCCAAGGCTAAAAAAGTTGTCGGTAACGCCCACGCGGTCAAGGCTCAACAAGGTGGCCAGAATCGCCGCCACCCGCTCTTCCACTGGATTGCGCGGCGCTACGTACTCCTCGTCCTTGATAAGGTTCTCCGCCGAAGGCGCGGGCAGTACGTTACGATCCACTTTGCCATTCGCGTTGAGCGGCAGGGACGCGATCTGCACAAACTGCGCGGGAACCAGATGCTCGGGCAACTGCTGACGCAGATAGCCACGCAACCCGGCGTCGTTGAGCGCCATGCCCTCCTGCGCGACCACATATGCCACCAGACGCTTCTCGCCGCCATCTTCGCGCGCCACGACGATGCTGCTGCGCACGCCAGGATGCGTGTTCAAGACAGTGATGACTTCGCCCGGCTCGATGCGGTAGCCGTGAATCTTAACTTGATCATCCACGCGACCGAGAAACGCGTATTCGCCATTGGCAAGCTGGCGGGCCTGGTCGCCGGTACGATACATCCGCGCTTCGCCACCCGCGTTAATAGCAGCGTTAGCCGCAAAAGGATCGCGTAGAAAGCGCTCTTCGGTGAGGTCGGGACGGAAGCGATATCCCTTGGCCACACCGCTGCCTCCCACGTAGAGTTCGCCCAGTGTGCCGGATTCGACTGGCTTCTGATTTTCGTCGAGCAAATAAATCGTAGCGCCCTCAATGGCTTTGCCGATGCTCGGCACCCGGTCCGGGCGTTCGGTCGCGGAGATCACGCCCGAAGTAGCGACCACGGTCGCTTCGGTCGGCCCATAGTTATTGACCAGCACAAACGGCAGGCCGACGGGCGGAAACATCCGCAGCGCATCGGCTCCGGTGAGCAACGTTCGCAACGCAGTATCAGCGGGCCAAGGAAGTGTCAGCAGTTGCTCGGCCATGGCCGTGGCTACGAATGTGATGGAAAGTTTTTGCGCGACGATCCAGTCCCGCAGCGATTCGGCCCGGTTGCGAACTTCGTCCTCGGGTGCCAGATGTACGCTCGCGCCGCAGGCAAGATAGGGCCAAAGCTCCCAGACCGAGGCATCAAAACCTAGGCCCGCCAAGTGACCCGCACGATCACTCGCGGTCACGCTAAAGGCATCCAGATGCCAGTCCACCAAGTGGGTGAGGTTAGCGTGGGTCAGCTCCACTCCCTTAGGCAAGCCGGTGGAGCCTGAGGTGTAGATCACATAAGCCAGCGACTCGGGGGACAACTCCAACGCCAGCGAATCTTCTGGCTGACCTGCAATCGCAGATGCACTGCGGTCGAGTGCCACCGTGCGCCACGTGCCAGCAGGTAACCGCGCTCCTAATGAGTCGTCTGTAACAACAGCTGCGGCTCGTGAGTCGCTCAGCATGTACGCCAGCCGCTCCGCTGGATAAGCCGGATCCATCGGCAGATAGGCGCTGCCCGCCTTCAAAATCGCCAGCGCCGCCACGACCATATCGAGCGAGCGATGCAGACACAGGCCCACAACGCTGCCCGGTGCGACTCCCTGCTGATGCAGATATTGGGCGAGTTGGTTGGCGCGGCGGTCTAGCTCGCCATAGGAAAGCTCCGCCCCACCCATGGCGACGGCAATACGATCAGGCAACTTCGCGGCACAGTCTGCGAGTCGCTCTGTAACGAGTTTTGTGCTTCGGCCAGAAGTTGTAATGTTCACAGCTCAGTCATGCTTTCCATCCCTGCCGCTGGTGAAACCACCGCGACGGCAGAACGCTCGATAGTTAATCATGCAGATCAGTACTACTTGCAGAGCGCGGACTGACGCCGAACTCAGAGGCTAAGCCGTGGCGGGTGCCTTACCCTGCTTACCCAACACAAAACGTTCGATGTCGTTGATGCTCTGAAAGTTGTCGTTCACAATTTCTTCATCACCCACGCGGACGTTGAAGTTGTCTTCCAGAAACGAAACCAACCGAAAGATGGCCAGTGAATCAATAATGCCGTTCTCGGTGATCGAGTCGTCATCGGCCACCGCGGCCACACCCTTGCGCTTCGCCACTTCCAGAACAAACTCGCGAACCTGCTGCTTTACATCGCTACCAGACATATTCCTCCCAATCAAAGCCTTACGCTATGGCACAAGCGGTCAGGCGAAATAAAGGCAAACTTAATTCTAACTGACAACAATGGCGGCGGCAGCCTCTACAGCCTGTTTCGCCAAGGTGACCCGGTCAATCTTGCCCGTCGAAGTCTTAGGCAAGACATCCCGCAACTCAAAGGTTTCCGGAATCATATACTTGGGGATTTTTTGAGCACAATGAGACTGCAAATCCGCGGCAGTTAGGCTACTACCTTCGTGCAGTGCCACAAAGCCTTTGAGTTTGTTTCCCGCCTCGTCGTCGGGAATGGCTACAGCGGCAGCTTCATTGACTTCCGCCATACCCAGTAGTGCGGCTTCAATTTCGCCGAGTTCGATGCGATAGCCGCGAACTTTGACCATGGCGTCACGGCGACCCACGAAGTAGTAGTCACCGAGTTCGTCGAGCACGCAGATATCGCCCGTGCGGTAGATAATCTCGTTCCAATGCGGATTGAACGGATTGGGCACACACATCTTGGCCGTTTTTTCGGGATCGCCCCAGTAGCCCGGCGTCACACACGGGCCGCGCGCATAGAGATCACCTTCGCGTCCGCAGCCGGGAGTAATCGCCACGCCCGCGTCATCGAGCGCAAACACTTCGGTATTGGCACAGGCTTTGCCAATCGGCAGACGTTCCATGCTGGGCAGGCGGGCGTGATCCACCTTGTGATACGTACAGACGTTGGTTTCCGTGGGGCCGTACAGATTGTAGAGATCAATGAAGGGCAGCAACGTCGCGAGCTGCTTCAGGTACTTCATGGCAAACACTTCACCTGCGAAAAGAATGATCCGCAGCGACTTCGCTTTTTCGGCAGTGAGTCCATGCTGCAACAGCAACACCAGCGCCGACGGCACCGAGTACCAGATGGTGATCTGCTGCTTCTCGATGAAGTCTTTGAGGCTGGTGGGGAACAGCAGTAAATCTTGCGTAATCAGATAAGTGGTGGCGCCCGCTTTGATGCCGTTGTAAACGTCGAACACGGAAAGATCAAAGTGCAGTGGCGCATGGTTCGACAGGCGATCGTTTTCGGTAACCTGAAATTCCGCAGCGCACCACTTGACGAACGTGATCGCATTTTGGTGCGTCAGCATCACGCCCTTGGGACGGCCCGTTGATCCCGAGGTGTAAAGCATGTAGGCGAGGTCGCAGGTAGTGGCGTCCACGTGCGGAACTGTATCCGCCGGGAAGGCGGCCAGCTCGTCCCACAAAACCGTGCTCTCGGGTGATTTCCAATGCTTGGCTTCGGGTGATGCATTGCCGACCAGCACGGTCAACTCGACGCTGTCAAGGAACTCTGCTTCAAAACCGCGACGCAGTTTTTCTTCCGTCACCAAGGCGCGAATGCCGCAGTTCTGGATGATGTAGCCGACACGGTCTGACGGAGCCTGCGGATCGAGCGGCACATACACCAGTCCCGCCTTGAGCGCGCCAAACATGGCGGCCAGCGACTCCACGTTCTTGGGGAAATAAATGCCGATGCGATCGCCTTTTTGCAGACCACGCTGATGAAACAAGTTCGCCAGCTGATTGGACCGTTCGTCCAACTCTCGGTAGCTGAGGGTGCGCTTGCGCGCCCACACCGCGGGCTTGTCTGGAAAACGGCGGGCACTTTCAGTTAGATATTGTTGCAGTAAGTAAGCCATGATTTAGTACAGTTCTCCGCGAGTCTCCCGCCAATGAGGCGGGAGAGGAGGTGAGCGACGAATCGGTGGGGCACGTAGAAAGAGCAGGCCGCGGGGAGAGCGGCTCTCGACTTACAGTCCGTGGTATCCGGCGATGATCTTCTTCTGAATCTCTGTAGTGCCGGAGTAGATTTTGCCTGAAATCGCATCGCGCAGTTCGCGCTCAATCTGATACTCCGTCATATAGCCGTAGCCACCGTGAATCTGGATGGCATCGAGTGCACTGTCAATGCACGCCTGGCTGATGTAGACCTTGGCAATGGCCGCTTCACGCAGCGGATGACGGCCTTGCGACTTGAGCCATGCTGCCTTGTAGAGCAACAGGCGTCCAGCTTCGATGCGGATATCCATCTCGGCAATCTTGTCGGAGATGGCGGGAAACTTTCCAATCGCCTGCCCAAACTGCTGACGCTCGCCCGCATACTTCACGCTGGTTTCCAGCATGCGCTGCATCGCGCCCAGATGGCTGGCCAGAATGCAGATACGCTCCCATTCCATGGATGCGGTAAAGATCGCCGTGCCACTTCCCTCTTTGCCCAAGCGATTTTCTTCGGGAACTTCGCAATCCACAAAGCTGACTTCCGCCATCGGCGAAGTCCGCAGACCCATCTTGTGCAGCTTCTTGCTGATCTGCATGCCGGGGTTCGACTTCTCGACGATAAAGCCGGTGATCCCCTGCGCGCCCTTTTCCGGATAGAGATTGGCGAACGCAATCACGAAATCCGCATAGGTGGCGTTGGTGATGAACGTTTTGGTGCCGTTGATGATGTACTTGTCGCCTTGCTTCACGACGCGGCTCTTCATGGAAAATGTGTCCGACCCCGACATCGGCTCGGTCATGGCGTGGACGCCGATCCACTCACCGCTCACCAGCTTGGGCAGGTAGCGCTTCTTCTGATCTTCGGTGCCAAATTGCAGCAGCGGAATCTCTGCGCTCCACATATGCGCGTTGATGGAAAAGATCAGGCCATTGTCGCGGCAGCCGTAACCGAGGGCTTCGAGCGCCATCGCGGTGGTAAGAATGTCGGCTCCGCCTCCGCCCCACTCGGTAGGAATGCACAGGCCATGAATGCCGAACTGCGCGGCCTTCTTCCAGCCTTTGAACCAGAACTCTTCATTCTTGTCGCGCTCGATCATGTCATCATTCAGTTCCTGCTGGGCAAACCGGATGACTTCCTTGCGAAACGCCAACTGCTCTTCATTCCACGAAAATTCCAAGATGCTCTCTCCCTATCTATATCGTTTGAAAAAATGTGATGATGCCGCGAATCGCCTCTTAGGATGATTATCCGACGTGCCGCTGCCCGCTCTTACAAGGCTACGAAGATCACTTCAGTGTCGGGAAAAATCTCTGCGGCTATTTGCCTGCGGGCTTCGGTGCATTGGCACCGCTGGGAAAGCGCTGCGGACGGCCTCCGCGCAACTTGATGCGCGCGGGCACACCGACGACGGTCAGGTTATCCTTCACGTCGGTCAGCACCAGCGAATTCGCCACAATGACGACGTTGTTGCCGATCTTGGCGTCGCCGATGAGCTTGGCGCCCGCGCCGAAGTAAACATTGTCACCCACGCCATAGGATCCCGCACCAATCACCACACCCGAAGCGACCGTGCAGTTTTCGCCAATCTTGGTGCCGCCAATGTTAATGGCGTACGGAGTGTGAATCAGAAACCCAGGCCCAATGTCCGCCTGCGGCATGATGGTGACGCCCGTGAACGCGGCGAGCACGCGATCAAAAATAGTGATGGGAATCGCCAACAGTTGCTTGATTACTGGAATCTTCATGCCGCGCACTGCGCGATTCCAGCGATAGGCGACGACGACCAGCGTAGTGGGCCGAAGAAAGGCACCGATCATTTGACCCGTAGTGGGTTCGCCCTTGTTACCGGGCATCCGCTCCCATGCGGCACGACGCACGTCTTGGCGAATGTCAGTCCAGACGGTGCGCCTGGGCGCGGGCGCGATAGACTGGGCTTCGCCAGCAACTTCCGAAGAGGCAGCGCTCATGCGGCTCCGGTACCCCGCAACACCGCCGGAATCGTCTTGAGCAGAATCTCCAGATCGAGCATCAGCGACCACTTGTCAATGTATTCCAGATCGAGTTGCATCCAGCGGTCAAAGGTGATCGAACTGCGTCCGGCGACTTGCCAGATGCAGGTAATCCCCGGACGCACGCTGAAGCGGCGACGCTGCCAATCTTCGTTAAAGCCTTCGTAGTCGCGCACCGGCAGCGGACGCGGGCCAACCAGGCTCATATCGCCCTTGAGCACGTTGAATAACTGCGGCAACTCGTCAATGCTCAACTTGCGAATCCAGCGGCCAATCGGCGTGATGCGCGGATCGTTGGTGATCTTGAAGGTGGGCCCAGCGGTTTCGTTCAGATGCTCCAGTTCCTTGAGCTTGGCTTCGGCGTCGGGATACATACTGCGGAACTTGTGCATGTGAAAACGGCGCTTGCTCAGGCCGACGCGGACTTGCCCAAAGAACACTGGCCCCGGCGAAGTCAGTTTGATGGCGAGCGCAGTGAGCACAATGAGCGGAGACAGCAGCACCAGCAGAATGGCCGATACCACGATGTCGAACCCACGTTTGATCACCGCCTGCCAGCCCCGAATATTTCCGGTGTGATGACTGATAAAGTGGTCGCCCTCGAGTTCCTCGGTGGAAGACTGCGAGAGGGTGCTGGTAAAGATGTTGGAAAGGAAGCGGAAGGTGATTCCCTGCTCTTCGCAAGCGATTGCGATGGCGGATGCTTCCTCATGCAACGAGCGCAGCGGCAGACCGATGACAATCTCATCCACCACATGCTGCCGGAGGTAGTTGCGCAGGCCGTCAAAGTCGCAAAGCACTTTGTAGCCCGCATTTTCCACTTCCGAGATGCCCGCCCACGGTACATCTATGAAACCCTCAAACCGATAGCCAAGTTCCTGGCGCTCGCTCACCTTGCGGGCAAACTCCAGCGCGCGGTTGTTGGTGCCCGCGATCACCAGATGCCGCAGGTTGCGGCCATGCCGCCGCACCCAACCCAAAAACACCCGTAGCAACATGCGCGAGGCGACACAGAGAACGGCCAGGGCCAGTCCAAATACCAGCAGAAAACGTTCGTCCACCACCCGCAGATGCAGGAATGCCCCGCATCCGGCCAGTATCACCAGAAACGCCAGCACCGAGAGCAGCACATCGCGGGTTTCGGCCAGACGGTCGGACATGCGGCGGGAGGTGTACAGCCCAAAGCCCCGCAACGTCAGGTGCCACATCAACAGTAGCGCGCCAAACAGAATTACATTCAGCATGCTCACCCGCATTTCCAGGAACTCGGCGAATGTGGGCGCACTCGCTGTCTCCCGGAACACTGCCAAGGATGCGATAGCAAACGCCACCGCCATCAGGCACTGATCGAACAGTTTAAACGCATTAAGCAGCAGACTTCGACGAATGGCACTCATGGGAACCCTTTGCCGCCCTTACTGGGAGGGCGTGATGGAAACCGGTATTACCAGCTTCCCGAGCCGGGAAGCAAACACCATCCAGGATGGAAGAAGGATGGATACTGAGAGAGAGAAAAGGACAGAACACAGAACTATAGTCCGAAAACAATCAACTACAAACAACAATCCGTGAAAAAAACAACTTGCTACTGGCATTGCCACGCGCAGTGAGCATACGCGCGTCCGCGTCTAACTGCGGCTGAGCACAGCCTCGGCTTCGTGCTGGTTCAGCACTGCACCCAGAATTTGCACATGCGACTCGCCAAGATCGTCCACAGCCTTTCGGGCCAGTTCGCGGCGCGTGCTATTGGCGCGCAGCACCATGACCACCCCATCCACCGCGGATCCAAGAGACACTCCCGCATTGCTATCGCTCAGCGCGGGCACATCAAAGATCACATATTCAAATTCCGACCGCAGTTCGGCAAGCCGGGAACGCATCCGGTCCGATGCCAACAGCGCCTGCCAATTGGAGATTTCCGGCCCGGCGGAGATAAAGAACAGATTCTTGCACCACACCTGCTGCCCAAAGCGGCGAATCGGCTCAAAACTTTGCAAGGCGTCGCTCAAACCTTCGCCGGGTTCCACTCCAAAGCACTTGTGCAGACTGGGATTTTGCAGATTCGCATCAATCACACACACTGGACGGGTCACATGCGCGGCCAGGAATTTGGCTACATAGCCAGTCATCCAGGTACAGCCGTCGCCCGACTCAATGCCCGCCATTGCCACCACCCGTGCCATCGCGGTCGCTGGAATCAGGAACAGCTTATTCACCAGACGGGCAATCTCCTCGCGCTCCTCGCCGGGCAGGTCGAGTTCCGGTGCGGGTTCCAGTTCGGTCTCCGTCCCCGGAGTCACATAGTCCACTACTGCGATCGGCAGGTCTTCCTCTGTCTCGATCCGTGGCTCGACTCCCGGCGCGGCAGTCGCGGCCTGTTGGGCAAATATTCCCTGCTCCATGCCCAGCCGCTGCAACAATTCAAAATTCCGGCTCATTTTCTGGATTCTCCCTGCCTGACCACGCGGCGTGTAGCAGTGTTAGAAGTTGTTATTTGGTGGGATTCGAGGCGAGTGCCTCGTTGACAGCGCTTTGCAAATTCCGCAACTGCTCGGCCACACTGCGCACATAGGCTTGCGCTTCGCTGGCAGAAATCTCGGCTGGAATCTCAGTCTCGTGCAGATGCCGTGGCGCACCCGCACCAAAACCGTGCCGGGCTCGCAACATCTCCGCCGGATCGAGCTCGGCTGGCCGTACAGTTTCCGGATTCAAGTCCGAAACCGCCAGCTCCGCTGCGCGCATGGACTCCAGTCGCGCCGCTCCCCGGTTCTGGTTGCTGGTCTGCGTGGTCAGGTGGCTCCAGTCGAAATCATTCGCCACTTCCCGCACAATGTCGGAACCCAGCGTCTTCTGGCGCAGCGCACAACCCAGCGACAGTGCCGCGAAGCAGTAATTGTTGATGTTGCGGGGAATACCTTCACTCAACTCGGCGATCAGTTCGCGCGCGCCCGGCGTGAACAACGACGGCCCGGTGTAACCCGCCACGCGCAGGCGATGGTCAATCAAGTCGCTGACCTCACGCGGGTTCAGTGGATTCAGTCCGCTGACGGTGGAGATGCGTTGCCGCAACTGCGACAGCGCAGGACTGGCGAGTTTGTCAGCCAACTGCGGCTGACCGGCCAGCACAATCTGCATCAGCTTGGAACGTGGCGTCTCAAAGTCGGAAAGCAGGCGCACAGTTTCAAGAACGGATGAATCGAGGTTTTGCGCTTCATCCACCACCACGATAAAGCGTCGCCCAGCGCGGGCCTCTTGCAGCAACATGCGGTTGAACTCTTCGTGCATGTGCACAAAGTCGGTGTCCCGCGAATCACTGCCTAGCTCAAATAAAAGGAAGCGGAGAAACTCGCGCGAGTCGCACTGCGTCTGAAACACGAAAGCGGTGCGCGCGGTGTGCCGGAAGCGCTCCAGCAGATTGAATAGCAGGGTCGTCTTGCCCATGCCGGGCTTGGCGATGAGCGCCAGAAACCCCCGGTTGGACTCGATGCCGTAGAAGAGCGAGGCCATCGCTTCCCGATGGCCCGCCCCTAGATATAAGTAACGCGGATCGGGCGTTACCCCGAAAGGCTGTTCGCGTAACCCGTAATACTTGAGGAACATCCTTGAGAGTCTCCGTTACCGGATCGCGGCAGGCCGCTTCCGGTCAATCACCTCGAAATCCGCACGCATTGGCATCGCTGCCAGCACGGGTACGCTGAGTTCCGCGGCCACCTGCGCCGGAGTCTGGAACGAAGGATCAAAGTATTCCGCCGTCAGGCCAGCGGCTAAGGACAGCGCAAGCGCCATCGCCAAACCGGCAATCAGGAACAGGAACGGAGGCACCACCGGCAAAGTCGGCAGACCAGGCTCGTTCGCAGTAATTACGTTGAGCAACTTGGTCTGATCCATGGCATCACCGATGCGGGACTCTTCATACTTGGTCTGGTACAGCAGGTAGTTGCTCTCGGTCTCTTTCACCTGACGAGCCAGATCCTGCTGATCAATACCCTTAGCGTCGAGCTTGCGCGTATCCGCCGCGTACCTGCCAACCACGCCTTGCAACGCGGTTTGACGAGCCTTCAGGCCTTCGAGATCAGCCTTGGTCTTGGCGCGCTCGGAGTCAATCCAGGCAAAGGTCGGGCTCTGGTCGGTCGTGCTTTCCGTGACCCGAACCTTCTCTTCCTGCTCGATCTTGTTGCGCGTAGCCGCGATCTGCTGCTCCACTTCCTTTACAGGACGGTAATCCGGCTGGTACTTGGTCAGCAGTTCGGTGCGCTTGAGTTCCAGAGTCAGCAGCGTGCTCTTCAACTGCTCCAGCAGGACGGCGTTCTGGCCCTTCTTCTCGCTGGTCGTTAAACGCGCCGGAGTCGAAGCCGACTGGCGGTCGAGGTCGGCAATGCGCTGCTGCGCTTCCTTGATGGAGGCGCGGGTGGTTTCTAGGCTGCTCTGGAAGTCGCCCAGCTTTTGCATGCTCAGGTCGCGCGCCATCATCGGCGAAACCCCATCCACGCTGGCCGAAAAATCTTTCTGCTGCTTCTCCAAGCCATCGAGCTTGGCCTTGTATTGATCGGCCTGCTCCTTGAAGAAAGCCGACTCGCCCACCGGGCGATGCACTGCAATATGCTTGTCCAGATAAGCTTGCTTCAGCGACAACAGCACCTTCTGCGCTTCCTGCGGATCCTTCGAGCTGTAACCCACCGAGAAGAGGTTGGTCTTCTTGATGGCTGCCACGTTCAGGTCGCTGCGCAGGCGTTTCACTGCCTTGGCGATGCGCTCCTGCTCACTCGGCGTGCGGCCTAGCAGCGCGGCGCTCAACGACTTCTGATTCTGCAAGCCGTTGTCGCTGACAACTTTCGCCAGCACATCGTCGCTCAGCATCAGTTCAGTCTCGGAGTTGATCTCCTCTTCGGTGATCGTGTCCTTGAACATAACCGGAGCCGACGCCGACGCGGTGGAAACCGGGTCAATGCGGTCGCGTTGCAGGAGGAAGCGAACTTCCGACTTGTACTTGGCCGGAATGGCAACGGTCGCCAGGATGGCGCATGCCATGATGCCGAAGAAACACAGCGCCATCAAACGGCGGTGTCGCTGTGCCATCTCAACATAATCCTGGGCCGAAAGAGAGAACATATGAGCCAGGCGGCCTTCGCCGGCTGGCTTCACTTCAGGCTGAAAATCTCGCCGATCCTTCATGGCTTCCTCCGCACGGTGACTGCTCCTCGTTCTGGGCAGCATCCGGCAAACTTAAAACTGGTAACTCAAAACAAGAACGACTGCACCTGCACACTTGGATTGCCTGCAAACAGCTTTTCCTTAAAACGGCCGCAAGAAGGTTCCCACACTGGTAGTGGGCAGGAACCGGTCAATCTTGCCCATAAAGCTCTTGGGCACAATCAGCATATCGCCGGGACGCAACACAATGTCTTCATTCAGATTGTGCAGCGCCTGCATTCTTTTCACGTCCACCAAGGTGGCTTCACTCCAGCCCGGGCGATCCGCCAGTTTGCGGAATAGAATCACCTGCGAACTCTTGGCTCCGGTGGAGAAGCCGCCCGCTACGGCGATGGCTTGCGTCAAAGTTGTGGTTCCCCGTAAATCGTATTTGCCCGGCCGCGCCACCTGACCATCGGCGACAAAGTAGGGCTTTTCAAAATCCTTGAGGATGACTTCAATCGTCGGCTCGTAAAGAATCTTGCCGTAAGTCTTGCGCAACTCTTCTTTGAGTTGCGGCTGTGTCAGTTCGGCTACGTGTACATCACCCACGCCACGCAGACTCACAAAGCCATCGGGCTGCACTGTCACCGTCTGATCGAACTCGGGACTGAACTCAAACTTCAGATCAAAGGCGTCGCCCGACTGAAGGTGATACCGCGGATAGCGATCCTGAAACGCGTCGGCGGGTCGTGTTTCCGCCGAAGTCGTAGCAGCCGCAGGCGGCGGCGTCTGCCCCGCCAGTGGCAGCCACAGCATCGCCGCTGCGACCACTAAGAATGCCCAACGATTTTTCATGCCCAACTGATTCCAAACCACGATCATGCCTCCCAACAGGGTGCCGGGACAATTCTCTATTATCTTACCGCTCCCCTGTGCTAAACCCAAGTAAATTCTTTTGTTTCCGCCACCTTAGTGGTACTTCCGTCACTTTAGTGCTACAACCCCTAAATCCCGCTTCCGGGGGCTTCCGAGACCCCCATCACGTCAGGGGTGATGTTGAACTGCCGCATCTTGTACAGCAGACCCCGGTAGCTGATGTTCAGGAGGCGCGCTGCCTGCTTGCGGTTCCAGTTGGTGGTTTGCAGGGCCCGCGAGATGGCTCCTACCTCGGCTTCGGCGCGGAATCCGCGTAACGAAAACGATCCCAGCGCGGACTTGCCCGGCACTTCCGGCAGAGCCGGGCGCACCCCGCTTTCGCGCTGAGTCGCGACCCGTTGCCGGGCCGTTAAATCGGCTGTAACTGGCTCTCCTGCAACCAGATAGCGCCGGACAAAGCTCTCCATTTCGCGCAGGTTACCTGCCCAGTTGTGGCTGCGACAGACTTCCACCACCGACGCCGGAACTGGCTTGACTCCTTTTCCCAAAACCGGAGCCAAGCGCTCCACGAAGTTGTTCAGGAGCAGCGCCATGTCCTCTTGACGCTCGCGCAATGGGGGCAGGTGCAGGGTGAACGCATTCAATCGGTAGTAGAGGTCTTCGCGAAGCCGCCCGTCGGCCACCGCCTGCTCCACCCCACCCTGACACGCAGCAAAAATCCGGACATCCGGGTGGCGCACCTCGGCGTGCCCGCCGTGGGCAGTTTCGAGGGCAGTTGTGTTCAGAATATCTACTAAGCGTTCCTGCAAGGGCAGCGGCAGGTCACAAATTTCATCGAGCAGAAGGGTGCCGCCCAGGCACATTTGCAGCTTGCCTGCCAAACTGGCGCTGTTTCCGGAGCCATATCCGAACAGTTCCGCTTCCAGCAGTTCCGCCGGAATCGCCGCGCAGTTCAACTTTTTGAAGGGGAAGCGGGCGCGAGCCGAAAGCCGGTGGATGAGCCGGGCGGTCATCTCTTTGCCCGTGCCACTTTCGCCTAGAATGAGCAGCGGCAGATCCACGTTGGCCAGCAGTACAGCCTGCATCCGAACCTTGCGCATGGCAGGACTGGCAGCAATGAAACTGAAGTCCCGGGAGGCATCGCTCTCCACGACTTCGCGCCGCGTGGGCGGAACCAGCCGCTTGGCACCGAGAACCCGATCCAGCAAATGATCGAGATCAGCGGAATCCACGGGAGTCAGCACGTAATCCTGCGCACCCAGACGCACCGCTTCCACCAGGGAACGCACATCCGACGCCGACGCCAGAACAATAACTTTCAACTCGGGCCGCAGACGCCGCAGGCGGCTAAGACTCACCAGACCCTCGCCTTCGCCTGCCCGCAAATCCAGAAAGACGGCATCGGGCTGGGGTTCACGATGAATGCGCCGCATCAGATCCGCGAGATCGGGACAGAATTCGACGGCACAGTCCCGGTCCTCGAGCTGCACGCCCAGCGGACGCAGTCCAGCTGCGGCGCTGCCGACCAGCACAAAACTCGCGACTTGTTCGATCGTTTCCATTAGGAGAACTGGCAGAAAAATTTGTGGATGAAGAGAAGTTGGATAGAGCTTGTGAGTCGCTGGTTGTGTTCGCCGTCCAGACGCCATTCCCTCAACTAAATCAACTAAATCGGTTCAACTTCATATCCGCTGACGCGGATGCTGATGGCGCGTTCGATCGGTGCCACCGAAATCACCAGGCTTTGTTCGCCGCTGGTCGCAGTCAAAACACCTTCGACGCCATCCAGTGCGCCGCCCCGGATTCGCACCCGCTGCCCTACTTTGAGATAGGGATGCGCCTGGGCCTGCACCTTTGCCGACGCGATGCGCAACACCGCGTCCATCTCTGCGTCGGGAATTGGTTCGCCAATTCCTTTGGCTCCCACAAACCCCACAGCTCCGGGAGTTCGCAGCACGCGCACCCGTTCGGCGGCTACTGCGGCAACCCGCACAAAGACATATCCGGGAAACAGTGGAAACTCCACGCGCTTCTGGCGGTCGCTCCAGCGCCGCAACTCGGTGCTGGTGGGCATGGCGGTTTCGATCCCCTGTTCGCGCAACTGCGCCACGAGCATTTTTTCATGGCGGGAGCGCGTATGGATGGCGAACCACTGCGACGGCGGAGTGGGTGCCACGATGTCTGGACTCGCCATCCGCATGTAATTGGCATTCGAGACGTTCGAGATGTTCGCGCTGTTTATGATCACCGGTTTGAATGTTGGGCTCGACTTCTGTCGCGGGAGTCTGACGTTTTGCCACGATGTCAGCCTTCCATCAGATACAGCTTCGCCCTCTGAGTCACATCGTGCGTGACCCCAAAGAACTTGACCCGCTTGCCCCCAAAAAAAGGGGGCCGTCCTGCTCGACGGGCAGAGCTACCGCTGACAAGGCAGCCCGCCGCCACATCTCGCGCTTCGCAGCGCACTCGACCCAACCTAAAAATCCCAAGGAAAACGGTAGGCAATACCCGGCCAGTGGGCATTGCGCACCTAAGACTTGATACCAAGCATACAAGTTTGGTGCAAAATACTGCAAGAGACATCGTTGACAGAGAATTTAGTATGTGAATTTTTCTTCACATACCATATTGTGAGCTATATAAAATTAGCCTATGCTCTCATGGAAGTACAGGATTTTAATCCCCACCCATGAATAACGCTGTTTTTCAGCATACGGACAAGGGCTAGCGGGAGCAATTGCACGGAAGGGCGGGTTCAGTCACGAGAGTGTAAGATGCCAGCCCCTAACGGGCCATGGGACCGGCACCTTTGTGACTATCGCTTGGGTTGCTTCTGCCCACCGTGGGCGAGTAGAATCGCGCCATTGCGGTAGCGTCACCCCGCACTCGACGCGTGTATTCAAATATGGCGACTTCCATTTCCATTCCCAAGACTAATGAGACGCAGATTCGTGTTGTGGTAGCGGACGCAGACCGACTGAATTGCGAACTCCTGACCGAAGCCTTGGAGCGCACCTCCCGGTTCAAGGTCGAGGGGGCCACCAACTCGGCTGAGGTGCTCAACGCCCTTAACCATTCCGAGCCTGATGTTGCCTTGGTCAGTCTGAGCTTTTTAGGAGACCGGAAACGCGTCTTCAAACTTTTGCGCGAACTCAAGGAAGCCTATCCCCAGATTCGCGTCATCGTCCTGATGGATGCGGTGGAGAAGCAGGTAGTGGTGGAATCCTTCCGCGCTGGTGCCAAAGGCGTGTTCTCACGCGGGGAGTCGTTCCTCAACCTTTGCAAGTGCATTCAGCGGGTGTGGGAAGGCCAAATCTGGGCCACCAGCACCGAGATGGAATATGCCCTGCAGGCGTTGACCGAGACCCGACCGGTTCGCATGGAACTGAACAGCGACACGGTGCCACTCAGCAAGCGCGAAGAGCAAGTCGTGCGTCTGGTGTCGGATGGACTTTCCAATCGCGATATTTCGGTGCGCCTCAAGTTAAGTGAGCACACCATCAAGAATTATCTTTCGCGGATCTTCGAGAAGCTGGGCGTTTCTACACGCGTCGAACTCGTGCTGCATGCTTTGAGCTATCGGGGACGGCCGGAAACGTCCGCCGAGCAAGCCGACTAGCCAGCACGCACTTTCCAGGCACTTAGGGGCGAGCAGCGGCAGAGTTTGCGACCAAGGCTGCCATTGTGGGCAGTGGGGGTGTCGGCAACAGTGCCGTCTCCGGCCGAGACGCATGGATGCGGCTGAGTATCCAGTCCCGCAAAGCTTTCCGAATGTGGTGCGACATATCCAGAAAACGGATGCCGTACCTTCCCTCCGCGGTTCGCGAAACGATCTCTCCGGTCAGGTTGACGATCACATTGCTGTTCGGCAGGGCGAACAGCAGCCGGATGCGCTCGGTGCGGGCCAGTGACTTGGTGCTGATCATCGCCATGCCACCTTCGCTGACGTCCGCGAGAAATGCTTCACGGCGTTCGCCGTTGATTTCCATCACAATGTTTTCCGCGACGCCTACTCGGCGGGTGCGGCGCTTTTCATGCCGCATCAGGGCACGGGCTACACGCAATGTGTTGCGGGCGTGCTCCAGGGCCAGCGGTTGATACAAGGCGAGGCTACCGCCCTGCGAGAAGCACTCTGCAAGTGATTGGGCGGGATCTAAAAAGCATATCTTGATGGCGGATTTATGATCCGCGGATGCGGTGACGTCGGCGACAAGGCGCGTGCCTTGGGGATGCGCACAATCCACCAACACGCAATCGAAGCGGCGCAGCAGCAGCCGGCTGGCAGCATCTTCCGGGTCCTGGCACCATTCGGTAGTGATGGAAAGATCGTCGAGCAGTCGCTCCAGCAGGTGCGCGCCCCGATCCTCCGGCCAGAATAATAGTGCGGTGAGTTCCATCCAGCATCCATGGTAGGCAATTGCTGAGGCTGGTAACAGGTCACGATGGGGAGTGGCCGAAGTTACCAGAAGTCGAGGTACCCGCGTGAGCCGACTCGTCGGTTCCCCGCAAGGCAAGTCTCAACAAGTCTTAGCAAGTCTCAGCAAGCCAAGGCCGCGCCTCTCTTCTGCTAACCCTCTGGCCCTGTCTTTCCGATACATCCCATGAGCCAGACCGGCGCGGTTCGCGCTTGAAGTTCCTGCGCCGAATACCGCACTACAGGTGTCGCCATGAAAATGAGAAACAGCAGCCGGGGCTTTAGCACAGCTGAGCTGATGATCACGGTAAGCATTGCCCTTACGGTAGCGACGTTTTCCACGGTCAAGATCATCGCCGCGCAAAAGATTGCGCGGGACACGAATTCAGCCACGGCCGTGCTCGGAACCATGCGCTCGGCGCGACAGATTGCGATTGACCAAAGGCGGCAGGTGCTGGTGCAGTTCACGGGGCCGCGGACGCTCGTAGTGCAGCGGGTAGATAACGGAATCGCCACGCTGGTTTTGAACACGGTAACGCTGCCCAGTGATGTGCAGTTTTACGCGCAGTCTGGCATTCCAACCAGTTCATCGCAGGTACCGGACGGCTTTGGCACCGGCGCTAAAGCGCTTGACTTCAGCATTGACTACGGTGGCCAGGGATCGGCGATCTACTTTCAGCCGGATGGCTCGGCGCTGGATTCCACCGGACGCACCAACAACGGAATCGTCTACCTGGCAAGGCCCGGCGACTTGAACAGCCAACGCGCAGTAACGCTCTATGGCACCACGGGACGCAGCCGCAGTTGGCGATTGCTGGCCAACGGCACGGGAGGCTACGTATGGAAGTAACGATGCGCAATCGGCCCATGGCGTCGCATGATGAATCAGGCTTTACGCTGCTGGAGACGCTGATCTCAATGTCTGTGCTGATGGTGGGACTGGTCGGCGTGCTGGGACTGTTTTCCGCCTCAGTGGGCAACGTGTATGGCAGCCAGGCGGATCTGGTTGCCAAGCAGAAGGCACGGCAAGCGCTGGAGAGCATCTTCACAGCGCGCAACACGCAGCAGGTTAGTTTCGATATGGTAGCCAACGTTTCCAGCGGCGGCGTTTTTCTGGACGGCTGGCAATCGCTCAAAGTCGCTGGCGCCGACGGTCTGGCTGGCACCGCCGACGATGGCGCGGCGGATTCGGTGACCATGCCTGGAGCCGATGGCCTGCTTGGCACCGCCGATGATGTAGTGGTGCCGCTCGGCCAGTTCCAGCGCCAGATACAAATTCAGCCCGCCACGCGCGCCGATGGCAGCGCCGACCCCAACCTGCGCCGAGTCACGGTGACCATCACCTATCCCACTTCCAACGGCACGATACGAACCTATGGAGTGACGACCTATGTGTCGCGTTATCGGTAGGCGGGCGGGGCCGGAGCGTCAGGAGCGGAGCCGTGGCTTCACGCTGATGGAAATGCTGGTGGCCATGTCCACTGCAACTATTGTGCTGTCGGCGTCTGTGTACTTGTTCTCGCGGGCGCTTGATGGCGCATTCGTGGCGACGAGCAATTCAGCCGCGCAGCAGAATGCCCGCGCGGCCATGAACCTGATGCAGCGAGACTTTACTTTGACGGGCACAGGACTACCCCAAGGCGGGATTTCTCTGCCCTCTGGCAACACCGCAACGGCAAGCCTATTCGCGTGTGACACCTCACTGTGCTATCTGCAAAACAATGCCTGGTTGAACAATCACCTTTATCCAGTGATGCCGGATGCCGCCGACACCAAGCTGCCCACCATCATCGGTGCGCAGACGCAGGCGGCGACCGTTGTGTACGTGGACCCGGCATGGCAACGGAATCCGTTGCCGATTATCGCCATCGGGGCCAACGGTAGTTCCGTAACGCTCGATCCCGCGCTGAATCCGGCGAGTACAGCGCAAGGTGTTCAGGCTGGCGATCTGCTGTTGCTCACCAATCCCAACGGGAATTCTGCGGCGGTGGTCACCAGCATCGCAGGCAACACACTGAATCTGGCGGACCACGATGTGCTGAACATCAACCAGAGTTTAGCGACCTCGGGCAATTTGAATGCGCTGGGCATTCTTAATCTGCCACTACTCAACAACCTGGCGGTGGGCACTTCGCCCGTAACCACCGCGGTGCGGTTGATCGTCGTCACTTATTTCCTGCAACTCAACGTGGATGGCACCTACCGGCTCATGCGGCAGGTGAATGGGCAGGCTCCGATGCCGGTGGCGGATAGCGTGGAGAATCTGCAATTTACCTATGACGTTTTTAACGACGCCAACGGCGTGGCCACTGCGGGCCTCCCCGATGCCGGAATTTCGCAGGGAATCGTACCCAGCCAGGTACGCAAGATCAACTACAGCATCACCTGCAAGACCACAGACTTGAAGGGCCGCATAATTCGCGTCAATTTGAGCTCTTCGGCTTCAGCGCGCAGCTTGAGCTTTAAGGATCGCTATGACTGAGTATCCCCTCCGCTCCATGCCATCCACCAAGCGACTGGCGTGGCGACGTTCACGCGCCTCCGCGTCCACTGGCTTCGCCCTGATCGCTGTGCTGCTTTTGCTGGTGTTGGTTTCCGCGATCTCGGTTGGACTAGTGCTGGCGGTGCAAGCGGAGCGCAGAATCAACAGCTCTGACCTGGAAGGCAACGCAGCATACTACGGGGCCGAGGCGGCAATGGAGAAGATGACCAACGACCTCGCCGATCTCTACCACACCCAGCAGGCTCCGACCTCGGCGCAGATCGTGGCACTGGCCACAAATCCGCCCGCGCTGAGTGACATGCAGTATGCCGAGTACACCTTCACCGTTCCTACCGCGAACAACGGAACTCCGATTTCAACCACGCAGAATGTGAGCCAGGGGCCGTTCCAGGGATTGATCGCGCAGATTATTCCAGTGACGCTTTCGGTCACGGCGCAGCGTCCGGGCGGCCAGCAAGTGCGCATGTTGCGCAGCGTGCAGGTGGCGAATATCCCAGTGTTCCAGTTCGCTGTATTTTCGGACTCTGACCTGGGATTTTTTTGCGGGCCGACGATGGACTTCACCGGACGCATCCAGACCAATGGCAATCTGTTTCTTTCGGCGGTCAATCCACTCACGTTCCACAGCCAAATCTCGGCCTATGGCGACGTGGTGCGTGCGCGACTGCCTAATGGCTATCCTTCCACCACGTTTTGCACTGGCCCAGTCTACATTCCAAACACGACAGGCGGTTGCGATTCCGGCTTTAAACCCAACTTGCAATGTCTTCCCATAAGCGTGGTGCAGGGCAGCGTCACCGCTGGCCCCGGCAGCGCGGCCAACTCGCTTTGGACGACGATCTCCAACACCACCTTCAACCGCTTCATCACCAACGCCGCTACCGGGGCTAAGAAGTTGACATTGTCGTTCGTGCAGCCCGGCGTGCTGCCCATCGAAATCATCAAGCAGCCAGCGCCGGGCGAAAGCCCTACTTCCACCGTCGGTCTTTCAAGATTATTCAATCAGGCGCAGATTCGCATTCTGCTGGCAAACAGCACGGCAGAACTGCATCCGGGAGGCTCTGCCGTGGATGCGGATGATGTGCCTCTGGCGAATGCAGGGATTTACTCGAATGGCGTTCAGGTCAAGGGAGGTGGCCACACTTATTTCGGCGAAGGGTTGGTGAGTGTAGACGGCGACTGGGTTCTGCCGCCGGGAGTCAGTGCTGGCTCGGCATGGCCACTTATCGGCGGCTACCTGCGGGTGGAGATTCGTCTGGCGAATGGCAGCTACCTCGGCGTGACGCAGGAGTGGTTGAATCTCGGCTTTGCCCGCGATCTGCGTCCGCCGAGCAGTGCACATACCAACACGGTGCATCCCGATGCCATTTTGCTGTTGCAACAGCAGGCAGACTTCAATAACGACGGCTTGATCAGCAACGGCCTGAATGGGGAGACAACAGCCATCACGGGATCTGGTGTCGTCAATAACTGGATGCCCCTAAACTTCTACGACGCCCGTGAGGGCGAGGTGCGGGATGTGAGCCTAGGCACTCGCAGTTGTGCCGCTGGCGGCGTGATGAACGCGGTGGAGCTGGATGTCTACAACCTGAAGAAGTGGCTGAATGGAACGATTGGCAGCAGTGGCGCCAGCGTCGAAACCACGACCCAAAATGGCTATGTGCTGTATTTCTCTGATCGGAGGGGCGAAATCACCGGTCCGGTGGCAGGTCGCAAACTCGGCGAATACGGCTACGAGGACAACATCAATCCCAGTGACTCGACGGGAGTTCCCAACGGAGTTCTCAATGCCGCCGAGGATGCCAACCTGAATGGAGTGCTCGATACTTACGGCGCGGCGCACATTGGCGACGGCTTCACCGGCAGCGCCAGCAGTAACCCCACGGCGCGAATGGCGGATTGCTCCACCCTCGGCCGCAAGAACCGGGTGACCGGCCCGCGACATGGATTGCGGCTGGAAGACGGTGCTCCGGGCAGACTGCCTACCTTGGCCTCTGGGCTGGGCGGATTTACGGTGGCCAGCGAGAACCCGGTCTACGTGCAGGGGAACTACAACGCCAGCGACCCCACCTTCAGCGGCACCCACGCAGACGCAGCCGTGATCGCCGACGCCGTTACGCTGCTATCGAGCAGCTACAGCGATCGCAGCACGTTTCTGTTTCCGACGCTGGCAGCGAACCGGCCAGCCACCACCAGCTACTTCCGGCTGGCCGTCGCCAGCGGCAAGAATCAGTCATTCCCAGAACCTGCCTGGGACGTCTCAGCCTATTACGGCACGGATGGCGGCATGCACAACTTTATGCGCTTTCTGGAAGGCTGGACGGGGCAAACGGTCTACTACAAAGGCTCGCTGGTCAGCCTCTATTACGCGCAATATGGCAACGGCATCTTCAAGTGCTGCAACGCGGTGTACACTGCGCCCAACCGCGCATTTTCCTTTGACACTGACTTTCTGAACGCGTCGCAATTGCCGCCCGGCACACCCAGCTTTGTGGATGTGGAAAACATCGGATACTCCCAGGACTTGCGGGCTTACTAGCCACATTCTGGCTATTGCAGCAAGCGTTCAAGACACGGCGGCTTGGGCATCCAGTGGCTCTTCCTCGTTGTTACGACCGGATTTAGGAAGGTCGAAACGGTAGCCCACGCCACGCGCCGTCTTTATCAGTCGCGGATTCTCCGGATCACGCTCGATTTTCTCGCGCAGACGGCGAATGTAAACATCCACGATGCGCGGAGTGACAAATCGCGTATCCGTCCATACCGCGTCGAGCAGTTGGTCGCGCGTAAACACCCGGCCTCCGTGCCTCGCCAGGTAGTCGAGCAGGCGGAACTCGGTGACGGTGCATGGAGTGTTCAAACCCCGTACCTGAATCGTCATGGCGCTGGCGTCAATTTCAAGGTCTTCCATTCGCAGCGGGCGATCCGAAGCCGCCGGATGCAGGGGCCGCAACACGGCCTTGATACGGGCGATCAGCTCCCGCGGGCTGAACGGTTTGGTGATGTAGTCATCGCCTCCCAGGTCGAGCCCTGAAACACGATCCCCGTCCGAGGAGCGGGCGCTGAGGAAAATGACCGGGGTGCGGCTTATGGAGATGGTCTGGCGAATCTGGCGGCAGAGTTCCAGTCCGTTGCCGCCCGGCAGCATAATATCCAGCACGAACAGCACAGGCGGCTCTTGCAGCGCCGCAGAGACCACCGGAAAAGCGTTCATAAAGGTGCGGACATCGAATCCTGAGGCCTCCAGATGATGACAAACCAGACGAATGATGTCCGGGTCATCGTCCACTACAAACACTACGGGCCTGGTTGTGCCGTTGGAGCTTGAAGTCATGAGAGCTGGTTTTCCTAGGCTTAACGCTATGGACGGGTTGTTGCAGGGAGGTTGCGAAACGATGAAAAGAATGTGAATGGGCGGAATCCGCGATACCCGCAGAAAGCGCTCAGGCGAGCTTTTCTGCCAGCGGCTTCACCATAATCGGACGCCCCCACACGGTTTCCAGCAGATGGCGGGCGGTAGCCACGCGTAGCCCGTTGCGTGCAGCGTCATAGCCGTCGGACCAAATGACGACAAACTCTCCACGATCCTCCACTTCCAGGGCTCGCACCTGGCCCTTGTGGTCGCGGTCGAGGCTGTCGGCGAGACGTAGTATCCCCGCGAGGGCTACTGCCGTGCGCTGCTTGGTCACGGAGAGCGCAGAGAAGCCCTGATGCTGGCCGCTGGGCAGCGCTCCGCGATGATAGCGGGCGATCACGCCAGCGAGATGTACTTCCTCCAGGCTCCAGCCCAGCGGCGGCTTGATTTTGGCCACCATGCGATATGCGAGCTTGTGATGATTTTTCTCCCGGCGGGAGCGTCCGACCTCGTGCAGCAGCGCGGCCGCTTGCAGCACGGTTCGGTTGCTGTACTTCCTATTTCTGCGAACGAAGGAGTCGCCCGCCAGCCCATCGTAAAGCTGCAACGCCAGCGTCGCCACCAAATGCGAGTGCTGCGCATCGGGATCGAGAAACCCGGCCCATATTTTCATGCGCGCCAGCCCCAGTTCCGCCAGTTCGTTTTCCGCGGGCAGGGATTCTCGCCACTCCAGCCAAAGCGAACCCGGGCCAACCATGGTCTCGCGATAGCGGGCAATACGAATGGCCCGCACTTCGCCGATTTTGTCGCGCCAGCGGCCGTGGGCAGTCGCGTCCGGAAACGCCTTGACGGCCAGCGCTGTTGCCCACAGCACATCGAAGTCGTGGACTTCGCCGAGCTGATCCTGAATGTCTTTCAACTGCTCGCCACAAGAGCTGTATAAACCGGGCAGGAAATTTTCGATGGTGTAGCGCAGGCGCTTGATGCCAATGCGCAGATTGTGGAAGGCGACTTTCGTTCGATTGCGCAGGGCAAGACGATGCAGCTCGCGCGCCTCGTGCCAGCGCTCCAGCGCAAGATGGCGGAACAAGTCACTGTCGAGGGGCAGCACGGAAGCACGTTCGGGCAAAACCTCGGTCCAGCGGCTCCACTGCTTCGCATCAAATGCGGCAAGGTCGGCTGCAGCCGCTTGCTTGGCCTGCTCCATCTCGGCATGGCAGTGACGCAGAATGTTTTCCGCCGCCGGATCATCGGGCTCGAACAACTTTTCCACCCAGCCGACCATCACTTGCGCGTCCCGGAGTTTGCCAAGGGCGGCAAACAGCGGCTTGCCCGAGCGCTTCATCTGCCGCCATTCGGCTGAGGGGTCGAAGCACATCAGGCCATCGGCAAGGGAGCGGCAACGGCGCAGCGCTACTCGAAGGTCATGCACTGCGTCTTCGCCAAAGTCGGCCGACGCTAGTTCACATTGCCGCAGCACTTCTTGCATCCAGTAACGAAGGCCGGTCGGTTCCGAATTGGGGGGCTGTGCATCCACAAGAAAACCTGACCAGAAGCTGGCACCGAAAGAAAAAACTCTCCTCAGGCGACCGGGTGGGCCGCTTTGTGGAGAATCGCAGGGAGAGGATGCGCCGCGACCGCTAGGCAGCGACGGATGACGCTTCTTGAATCGGCCTGCCCATGCGCGCAGCCATTAAGCGAAGCTCCGCCATGCGATGGCGAAGGAATCCCTCTTCAGTGACGTGGGCGCGGGCGCTCTCCAGCATGCCGCAGAGAATCACCTGATCCACTGCCTTGCGGGTGTTAAACCCGGGGTCGGTTAACTGACAAAACGAACAGACACGGGCACTGCGGGTTTCGTGCTTGGTGGCTTGGCGATGGTAGTCCATGGGGAAACTCTCTCTGCGCCGTTGAACCACAGGGCAGTTCACCGGCAATAGTCACTTGTGAGAAACAGCTGAAGCATACGGTGACAATGGGAAGTTGGGCAAGAGGGGAAGGTACCGAAAGCACGGAGTTTTCCTCAGATTTTTGCAATGGTTGTCGCCCTAGGAAAACAGCTTTTGCAAGTCATTCGGATTGAAGGACTTGGCCAACCAAGCCTGACAAGACAGCTTAAAGAAAATATATTGCAAGTGATCGAAAACGATTCGGAATGATAGGAAAAGCTTCTGAACAGTCGGAAGGAAGGCGCTTGCTAACCCGTGGAAGTGACGGGCGATGATTGCTGCTATGTTGTTTCTGGACAGAATTATTTCGGGCAATATATGCCCCGGAGGAAGCGTTGCAACGACGCGCGGACATCGCAATCGTGGGTGCAGGAATTCTCGGACTGGCGCACGCCTGGATGGCGAGCAGGCTGGGCAAGCGCGTTGTAGTGTTCGAGCGCTCACCGCAGGCTTGCGGAGCTTCCGTCCGCAACTTTGGCATGATCTGGCCCATCGGCCAGCCGCCAGGCGAGATGCGTGAGATTGCGATGCGCAGCCGCCAGCTTTGGCAAGAAGTTCTGAATGCTGCGAAGCTACCCTATGATCCGGTCGGCTCACTGCATGTGGCTTATCGCGATGACGAAGCAGAGGTGCTTAGAGAATTCGCGGAAGTTGGGCTGGGTCATGGATACGAGGTGCAATTTTGGACGCGCGAGCAGGCGTTAGCTGCCAGTCCTGCTTTGCTGCCGGAAGGTCTGCTCGGCGCAATGTGGAGTCCTACTGAATTGATCGTGGATCCGCGCCGGATTCTGGCGCAGTTGCCTGCGTTTCTGGCCGAGCGAGGCGTGGAGTTTCGATTTTCGTCTGCTGTCCGATGTGTGGAACTGCCGGTGATTGAGACCGCCAGCGAAACCTGGGAAGTGGATCAAGTCGTGATCTGCAATGGCGATGATTTTGAAACGCTCTATCCCGAACAGTTTGCCGATGCCGACCTGACGCGCTGCAAGTTGCAAATGCTGCGCACGGTTCCGCAGCCCGGCGGATGGAAGATGGGGCCATCGCTGGCGTCGGGGATTTCCGCGCGGCACTATAAGAATTTTGAAATCTGCGGATCGCTGAAACATCTGGTTACGCGCGTGGCATCCGAGTCGCCAGAATTCGACGAGTGGGGTGTACATGGGCTGGTTTCGCAAACGCTTGCCGGGGAGCTGACGCTGGGCGACTCGCACGAGTACGGCCGCACGGTGGACATTTTCAACAAGTCGCATGTAGACGAGTTGATTCTGCGCTGCATTGGAGGATTCTTGCGCGCGCCGTCGCTGGAAATTGCGGAGCGGTGGTATGGCGTCTACGCAAAACACAAGACCAAGCCATATTTGCGTCTGACGCCAGCGGAGAACGTACGCATCGTAACCGCGGTGGGCGGCGCCGGAATGACTCTATCCTTCGGATTAGCGGAGCGCACCCTTGCTGAGATGGGACTAACCACATGAGATCTCCGATTGTGCATTCTAGACAGCTGTGATGACTTATTTGGCTTATTGAATGACATGGAAGCCCGCCTAGCCGCGGGCGAGAAGCCTTGAAGTTCGGCTCGACCCCAAATATTCACCGCGCATTTACGCAGCCTTCATCCGGCAGCAACAGTAGATTCCTATTCTAAACTTGGCCCTTCGGACGGCCACTTTTGGTGCGGATGGACACGGCTTCGTTCATCCGCACATTTTCTCTTGCTTCGCCCACACTCGACAGTCCGCCTGCCCCCGCGCCTCGTGCAAACTTGACACAACGCTCGCTGCACTCAAAGATGGTGGATTCAGCGTTCAGTGCAAATATCGGCGAGCGGCCCGCTGCGGATGTGCCTTCCCGCGAGCCTGCCGACCCCGATTGGAAACATGATGGGAGACGTCAGATGAAGAACCAGGTACAGCTCACTACCTATGTAGATCGGCTTTCGGGCGGAGGCATGCGCGATTTACGCGAACTGCTGCAAGGGCCGTTGGCCGGCATCTTTGGCGGAGTGCATCTGCTTCCCTTCTTCACTCCGATTGATGGCGCCGATGCTGGCTTTGACCCCAGCGATCACACTCAGGTAGATCCGCGATTGGGCGACTGGAACGATGTACGCGATTTGGGCCAGATTGTGGAACTGGTGGCTGACCTGATTGTGAATCATGTGTCGAGCGACTCGCCACAGTTTCAGGATTTTTCCGAAAAGGGTGACGCATCTCCCTACGCGGGCATGTTTTTGACCATGCACAGCGTCTTCCCGAACGGCGCAACGGAAGCAGATTTTATCGGCATCTACCGGCCCCGGCCGGGGCTTCCGTTTGTGATGGCGACACTGAAGAATGGCGAACGCAGATTATTATGGACGACCTTTACCCCCAAACAACTCGATATTGATGTGCAGCACCCCAAAGGGCATGAGTATCTGAGCACGATTCTGGATCGCTTTCAGCAGGCTGGGGTGAAGCTCATCCGGCTCGACGCCGCAGGATACGCCATCAAGAAGGCGGGCACCAGTTGCTTCATGATTCCTGAGACGTTTGCCTTCATCGCCGAACTGACTGCAGATGCGCGGGCGCGTGGCATTGAAGTATTAGTCGAAATTCATAGTTACTATCGCCAGCAGATAGAAATCGCCAAGCAAGTAGATTGGGTGTATGACTTCGCGCTGCCACCGCTGGTGCTGCACGCGCTGTTTGCCGGGGAGTCGGGCCCGTTGGCTAAGTGGCTTGCAATCAGTCCGCGCAATGCAATTACCGTGCTCGATACGCATGATGGCATCGGAGTAATTGATGTTGGCGCGGATTCGAGCGGCAATCCAGGCCTATTACCGCCGGCAGCGATTGACAATCTGGTGGAAACGATTCACGCGCGAAGCTGCGGCGAAAGTAAGCAGGCGACGGGTGCAGCGGCCAGCAATCTTGATCTATATCAGGTAAATTGCACTTACTATGACGCATTGGGTAAACGTAATAATGAATATCTAATCGCACGTGCTGTGCAGTTCTTTGCGCCGGGTATTCCACAGGTGTATTACACCGGGCTGCTGGCGGGTACCAACGATATGGCATTACTTGCCAAGTCCGGCGTGGGCCGCGATATCAACCGTCACTTCTATACTCGGGCAGAAGTGGAAAGTGATCTGCGGAAGCCTGTGGTACAGAAGCTGATCGAGCTGATGCGCTTCCGCAATACGCACGCGGCATTTGGCGGTACGTGTGACGTGGAAGCTCCAACCGCGAGTGCGTTGGTGATTACATGGAAGAACGGCAGTGATTGGGCGCGACTTGACGCGGATTTTGCCTCGCCGAGCGCGGCGATATCATATTCTTCAGTACAGGGCGAGCAAACTTTAATAGTCAGCGTTGAATAAGTGGGGATCAATTAGCCACCGGCCAGTGAATTAGACTCGGCCAAGGAGAACATCGAATGGATGCACCGGATTCTGCCGTGCGGAACCTGAGCCTGATCAAGGGCCTCACTTTTTTGATGTTTACTATGTTTGCTATGACGACTGACTCGGTGGGAGTGATTATTCCCGAGGTTATCAAGCAGTTCCATCTAAGTTTGACCGCAGGCGGTTCCTTCCACTACGCCACGATGAGCGGCATCGCACTGGCCGCAGTGTTTCTCGGCTATCTCGCCGACAAACTGGGGCGCAAGAAGACGATCATCCTTGGGTTAGTCTTATTCGCACTCAACTCTTACCTGTTCTCCATAGGTCAATCGTTTCTGTTTTTCGTTGGGTTGCTATTTATTTCTGGAGCAGCGATTGGCATCTTTAAGACGGGCGCTCTGGCACTGATAGGTGATATTACCCGCTCAACCACTGAACATACTTCAGCGATGAACATGATCGAGGGGTTCTTTGGTGTGGGCGCGATCATCGGGCCATTTATTGTGGGCTGGCTACTAACCAACAATATCTCGTGGAAGTGGCTCTACGTCATCGCTGGAACAATTTGTATGGTGCTGATTTTGATCGCACTTATGGTAAAGTATCCGGCCACAAAGAAGAGCACCGAAGAGCCGATTAACCTGGGACGCACCATAGGCATGATGACGAATCCGTATGCACTCTCGTTTTCTGGTGGGATCTTTCTGTACGTAGCTGTGGAGGCTGCGATTTATGTATGGATGCCCACACTGTTTACTTTTTACCACGTGCCGGTTTGGTGGCTGACGATCTACGCTTTACCAATCTTTTTTGTACTGCGCGCAGCGGGCCGCTTCTTGGGTGCTTGGATGCTCTCCCGCTATGAGTGGACTACCGTACTTACGATTTTTAGCGCGGCGATACTTGCCTGCTTTCTTGGCAGTATGATGCTGGGCATGGCTGTAGCGGTCTATCTGTTGCCAATTTCCGGGCTCTTTATGTCCATCATTTATCCCACGATCAACTCGAAGGGCATCAGCTGCTTCCGTAAATCTGAGCATGGCGCTGTGTCAGGCGTAATTCTGTTTTTTACCTGCGGTTCGGCAGTATTGGCCCCGCTGGCAATGGCTAACATTAGCGATGTGCTGGGTAGCCCTATCTATGGATTTTATTTAGCAACAGCGTTTGCAGCTCTACTGTTTGGTGGCGCACTGTTTAACTCGATTTACAATCCGGCGCGGGCGCTACTGACGCAACTGGATCAGAGTGAGTACTCGCATTCAGCACACTAAACGAGCTCCTAAGACGTAGCTTATTGTAATGTGTCTTTCATGGATGCAAACTGCAGTTTTAGTGAGTGGCCAGCATGGCTTCCACCGCAGCCAAGTTCTCCTGCGCGAGTTGAGATTTAGGGTCAATATCCAGCGCACGCTGCAAGTGAGCCTTGGCGTCCACAAGTTGACCAAGTTGCGCCAGCGCGCCGCCTAAGTTGGCCTCAGCTCCAGCATCGTTCGGACTGATGCGTACGGATTCCCGGAACTCCACCAAGGCTTGAGCGAATTGGTTCTGGCTCGCAAGTGCAATTCCCAGATTGTAGTGTGCATCGAAGTATTCCGGACGCGATAACAGGGCCATGTGAAAGTTACTGATCGCTTCGGCTGTGTTGCCCGCGTCCATAAGTGCGCTGCCTAGCGCATTATTCACAACCGGATCGCCCGGGCGCAGCCGTAGTGCTTCTTTAAAATGCTGAATGGCTGCGGCGGATTCACCACGCGCCTCCAGCATTGCTGCCAAGTTATAGTGCGCTTCAAAGTCACTAGGATTGCGTTCCACATGATGACGTGATAGCGCCTCCTGCAAGGTTCGCCGCGGATCGCCAGCCGCTGCATCCACGTTTATCGGTAACACTTGCAACCATAAATGCGCCATCTCATCACTGGCTTGATTCCCAGCCTGTACACGCTTGGGCGGGTGATTGGGGTTGCGCACATTATCCGTCGAATTGTCATAGGCATAGCGCATCCGCACCACTGTTCCCTTGCGCAAGGTTAATGATTTTTCGTAACGAAAGACAGCTTGCCACGCCTGATCCCAACGCGGAATATGAATAAGAGTTTCGATCTTGCCGCTGGGCAGCACCGCTTCGGCAAGCAGATTCTTGCCTAGATAGTGAGCGTGCGGATAGATGGCTAGTAACTCGACATCCGTAGGAAGTTTGAATTCGTCAGTCACTACAAAGTTCCGCTCGCCGGGCGGAATGTCGAGCTTAAAATCACTTTCCAGCTCTAATAGCATGGGGAACTTAGTAGCGGGCTTAGCACCAAAGTAAATACCAATGCTGGGCTGCACGGTCTCAAGCTTGCCGCCGGGTTGCAGATGGGTATTCAGAATCAGGTCGGTGCCAGGATCCACACGTAGTGAAAGATCCTCGGGTTCTCGATACGGCACACTCCCCGGCTTCCAGAAAAAGAGATGGCTGTCGGGGTCGAAAACTTCGGATTCGACGCGCAAATCCATGCCTTCAAACCCGTAACCGGACTCGGACTCTTTCAAGCGCCCCACGGCTAATCGGTCAACAATGATGTTGGCGTGATGCACCAGGCGGCGGTCGCCCGCGCGAATTTCGATGGCGCGAATCCAGCGCGTTTTCTTCACGCCGATCGGCAAAATGAAGTTCCAGTAGCGATCCAGGCCGGTGGCGGGCAGTGTGTACGGTTTCGTCGCATTCAGAATCAGGTCTGGCTCGCCCAGTTGCCAGCCTGCCACGAATTTAGGCTGTGGCGACAGGTCTTCCGGTTTACCCTCAGGCGTATCTACCTGCACCCACCTCTGCAAGGTAAGAATCTGCGCTTGTGTGAGCCGCCGTTCATCTGCCAGCTTGAGCGGTTGGGGCTCCGGTAGCCACGGGGGCATAATGTGCAGCCGGGTTACTTCAGCGATCTGAGTCGCGTGCTTGCGGGCGTCATTGTAAGTGAGCAGTGGGAAAGGCCCCGCTTCTCCCGGGCGATGACAGGTTGCACAGTTGGTGAAAAGAATGGGGGCGATATCACGATTGAATGTAGGAATGCTATTAGTTGAAGCAGGACGCTTTGCTTTGGAATACTTGAATAGGTTGGTTTGATGGGAGTTAACAGTAACTGGATCGCTTTTAGCCCGCACAGCAGCAGCAGAGAATACTGCCAACAAAACACAGAGCGCGGCAGCTAATTCTGCTACGCCGATAAGCGAACGTGAGAAATGTTTCATTTCAAGTCGGAGATGTAGCATCCTACTCCACTTGCGTTCTTCACTGTGGGCTTCTTGCCCGCAGACAACGCTGTCAGCACATCACGGAGTTCGTGCGTAGTTGGTGCTGGCCGGGCACGCCCAAAACTGGCGTACCAGTTATCAATGCGTCCGTGGTAGACCAGTTCGCCCCGGTGAAACACTGCAACTTCTGGCGTAATCTGCACCTCTGAGCGCTGCACCAGGCTGTGCGAAAGATCACGAACTACTTGTGGGTTGCTATAGCCAAATTGAGCCAGGTGCTCCTGTATCGAGTGGGCGGATTCATCTTTGTCTGGGAACACCAGCCAAAAGGCCGCCGACTTCGCAAACTCCACTTGTAAAGCCTGTAGCGTGGGCGCGTAGCGCTTGGAGATGGGACAATCGGTGCGCAGAAAGACCAGCACCACCGGCTTATGATCCCTCTCCGCATCTACCAGCGGATTCGTTGACTTCCCTGCTAGGTCAACCACGCCCGGGGTTTGAGCTTGTAAAGCGGCGGCAAGCAGCATCCAGCAAACAAAGCATAGAAATTTGTGCGTCGTTGTGCGAATGCTCTTTCTGGAAGGTGAATTCATGAGGGCTAAGGGGCGAATCGGCGCGGCACAAGAAACCGGCTTGCGCATCCCCTATTGAGGATTCTAGCGCAAGCCGGCTGATTGATTCATGTTGCCCTTACCGTTATTGGATATTGCTCACTTCTATGGCTGGGATCGTCAACTCAGCCTTCTGTGCGATGTTCGCGGAAGAGTCGCCAACACTGACGGTGTATTTGCCCGCATCGGCGTGCCAGTGCTTGCCAGCAACGTCATAGTAGGTGAAGGCGCGAGCGTCGAGTGCCACAGAAACTCGCCGCGTCTCGCCCGCCTTCAGCGCGACCCGGGCAAAGCCCTTCAGTTCCTTTTCCGGTCGCGCCACAGGAGCATTCCGCTGCCCCACGTAGACCTGCGCCACATCATCGCCCGCGCGTGAGCCGGTGTTGGTCACGTCGAATGAGACGGTATAGAGCGCAGGCAGGCCATGCATCATTACGGCCTTCGGCGTCTTATCCGCCTCCACCTTGATTTTTTCAATCTTGAACGAGGTGTAGGAGAGTCCGAAACCGAAGGGGAATTGCGGCTCAACATGGTTGTGTTCATAGCCGCGGTAGCCGACGAAGATGCCTTCCTTGTACTCCACGTGCGGGGTGCCGGGCGTGGGGTAGTAGTTGTGGAAGGTCGGGTTGTCCTCGACCCGCGTCTCGATGCTGATGGGCAGATGGCCGGAGGGGTTCACCTCGCCGAACAGCGCCTCGGCCAGCGCCGTGCCGCCCTGCTCGCCACCGTACCAGTTGTGGACGTACGCGGGCACGCTCCCCAGCCAGCCAGCCGTCGCCACGCCGCCACCCGCAGTCACGGTAACGATCGTCTTCTTGTTCAGCGCTGCCAGTTCGCGAATCATCTCATCCTGGCCAAAAGGCAGCGTAAAGGAGCGGTCTGCCCCTTCGCCTTCGTTGTTCTCGTTGAAGCCAGCAGTAATGATCACCGCATCAACTTTGCCAGCGAGTCGTTTTGCAGCGGCCGATACCAGTTTGCTCTCATCCACGATAGCCAGTCGCAGGCGGCCTCCGAAAAGACCCGTCTGGTAATCCTCGGCTACCACCTTGTGGGGACCCGCCGTCAGGGGCAGTGCCGTTGCGTACTCACTCGCCTTGAGGATGTCCCAGTTGTCAGCAACCAGCTTGCCGTCCACAAAGACGCGGTAGCCGCAATTTTCCATGGGGCCATGCACATAAAGATGGTAGGTGGTGGCCTCCGGCGCATTGTAGTAACCGGTAAAGCGGCGCGACTCAGAACGCTGCATCGCACCCGCCAGGGCACCGAAGTCGCTAAAGTCGCCGCCAAACAGTTCATCCCAGCCAAAGCCCTTGCGGTTGATGGCGTGGATTACCGACGTGGATTCCGGAGAGCCCTCCAGCTTGGTGTTCTTGTAAACCTCCATGGTGACGCCGGGCTTGCCGCCGTTGGCCTCGGTGGTGAATGCAGTCATGCCTGCGGCGTCCGCCAGCATGGGCAGGCCTTGCTCGTAGTGCACGATGACGCTGGGGCCGAGCAGTTTCGCGATGCCCTCCAGCGGACTGACTGCGGAAAAGGGATTGACTCCGCCACTGCCGCCGCCCACCACACGGGCCGGGTAGGCGTCGGGGCCGACCACCAGCACCGACTTGATCTTGTTTTTGTCGAGTGGCAGAACGCCGCCGTCGTTCTTGAGCAGTGTGATGCTCTCCCGGGCGCTCTCCAAGGCTACGTTGTGGTTGGCCTGGTTGTAGGTGGAGAGCGACTCATCGCGCTGCTCACGGTCGAGCCACCCAAAGCGCACCGCAGTCGTCAGGATGTGGCGAACCTTCTCGTCAATCGTTGCTTCCTTTACGCGGCCATCCTTGATGGCAGGCAATAAGGTCTCGCGGTTCATATAGGCGCCGGTGGGCATTTCTAGATCCAGTCCGTTATTCGCGGCGGCGACGCCATCATAGGTAGCCACCCAATCGGACATCATCACACCGTCGAAGCCCCAATCCTTGCGCAGGACGTCAATGTTGAAGTAGCCGTTCTGTGTGGCGTGGGTGCCGTTAATAAAGTTGTAGGAGTCCATCAGTGCACCTGCGTGCCCGTGCTTTACGCTGGCTTCGAATGCAGGCAGGTAGATCTCGCGCAGAGCACGCTCATCCACCACCGAGTCGGAGTCGTGCCGCAGGTACTCCGAGTTGTTGGCAAGATAGTGCTTGGCGGTGGAACTCACGCCGTTCTTCTGCATACCCAAAATGTAGTTCGAGGCAATTTGGCCCGCTAGAAACGGGTCTTCGCCGAAGTACTCAAAGTTGCGGCCGTTCAGGGGTGACCGGTAGATGTTCATGCCCGGCCCCAGCATAAAGTGGACACCACGGGCGCGGGCGTCTTTGCCTATGCCATCGCCGACACGCTGGGCCAGGTCTCTATCCCAGGTAGCAGCCAAGCCGATGCCTGCCGCGTAAGTGGTCGAGGGAAAGCGCTGATTGCTGCGCACGCCAATCGGGCCATCCGACATTTCAAGCGAAGGCAGCTTGAGTCCCGGCATGGCGCGAACCGCGAAGCCAGTGCCTCCGATGTAGTCAATCTTCTCTTCCAGCGTCATCTTGCTGATGATGGCGTTCACTCGCGCAGCATTGTCACCCGCCGACGGCGTTTGCGCGGCGAGCGGCATAGCAAAGACCACCATCGTCATGATGGTGAGCAAAATCTTGATTCTCTTCATTCTTGATCCTCGATCCTGTGTATGCCAGCATTCCTGGAAGACGTGCTTGCCCGCGCGATTCGCAGGTCTGGTAGCGCGGCAGTTGCAACTGCCGTGTCCGGTTGCAAAACGATACCACACCCCAGAACAAACCAAAGGCCGCCTTGGGTCGTTTCGCCCTGCGATACGCTCAACTTGGCTAGCCTGCCTTCGAGCGGGGGTTGCGGTTGCATTCCTGCGTGTGAGTTTGTATGAATAGAAGACTTTGGAAATCCAGAAGAGAACGTTCCGCTATCTCGATATTCTCACCAGCATTTTTATTGTGGTGTTGCTGATCTCGAACCTCGTTGGCCAAAAGATTTGCGCCTTCGGCGGGCTGCGCGTCAGCGGCGCACAACTGCTGTTTCCCATCACCTACATCTTTGGCGACATCTTTACCGAAGTCTACGGCTACGCTGCGTCGCGCCGGGCGATCTGGATTGGCTTCTTTGCCTCAGGGCTGATGGCACTGCTGGGAGTGGTCGTGGTGGCCATGCCGCCCGCACCGGAATGGCCGAATCAGGCAGCATTTGCCACGGTTTTCGGCATCGTGCCCCGGCTGGTGGTGGCAAGCCTTATCGCCTTCTGGTGCGGCGAGTTCGTCAACTCCTACGTAATGGCGAAGATGAAGTTGTGGACCAGTGGCCGGCATCTGTGGACGCGAACCGTGGGCTCGACTGTAGCGGGTCAAGCTGTGGATACGATCCTGATCATGACGCTGGGCTTTGCTGGAACCCTGCCCCTCCGCACCATTGTGATCCTGATCCTTTCGGGCTACACGGCGAAGGTGCTTTATGAGATTGCGTTCACTCCAGTAACGTATCTAATCGTGAACTTTCTGAAGCGCCGCGAGGGCGTAGACACCTTCGACCGCGGAACCGACTTCAATCCGTTCCATCTAAGCATTTCATCCAGCAAAACGGCAAACTCAGAAGGATGAGAGTCTTAGGCTGTGCAATTTGGAGTTCCCCAGTTTTTGAATTTCACCGTCGAAGCGTGGACTGCCTCGAAAGGAATCTCATGCATCATCGCAGTCACCCGGTGAATATGACTATTTGCGGGGCTCGGTTTCTGCGCCTACTCTTGCTTCTGCTATTTTGCTGCGGAATCGGCGCTGCGGGCGGCTGGGGTCAGAGCCCATCTGCCGCTTGGCGGGGTGTAGTGCAGGACGCAAGTGGTCACCCAATCGCGCAAGCAAAAGTGAACCTCGACGCCGGAGACAATCACGAGTCTGCGACAACGGCTGCAGATGGAACTTTCGTCTTCAGCTCATTCACTTCGCAGAACTATCACTTATCCGTTGAAGTGGATGGCCGGTTTTATCGCAGCGCAACCTCGATCACAATCCCCGCGCAATCGGTAGGGGCGACGTTGACGCTCAAAGCTAATGGCGTGCTAGACGTTGCCATCCAAAGTGCTAAAAATACTCAAAGTGCTCAAGGCGCTCCGCCTAACGAAGCTGCCTCTGGCGGAGAACAGCTGAAGAGCAAAGCGGTCAGCGAAATCCCGCTTAACAAACGCGATTTTAGCCAACTGCTGCTGCTGGCGGCGGGGACAGCGGCTGACCCCAGCGGTGCCTCAAACTTTACCCAGCAGTTCGCGATCAATGGGCAGCGGGGCGTGGAAGCAGTCTTTGCCCTGGACGGCGCTGACATCAGCGACCCGGAGATCGGTGGAGGAACTTTCACCAACTTCAATGTGGATGCGGTGCAGGAGCTCCAGTCGCTTTCCGGGGTGATGCCTGCGGAGATCGGCGAGGGCGCGTCCGGATCCACGAACATCTTGACCCGCTCGGGCAAGGAGGGCTTCCACGGGTCCTTCTTCGAGTTTCTGCGGAACTCTTCGCTCGATGCCCGCAACTTCTTCGACCATCCTTCCCCGGCAAGTCCAGGACGCATCCCGCCCTTCAAGCGCAACGAGTTCGGCTTTACCAACGGTGGTCCCATCTTCATTCCTCACTTATATGACGGGCGCGCAAAGGCCTTCTACTTTGTGGAATACGCGGGCTTTCGCCAAGTGCTCGGCACCACCCAGGTCTTTGCCGTACCTACCACTGACCAGCGGGCGGGCATTAACACCACCGCCTTCGCAGGCGACACACTTACGGTTCCCGTGAATCCGGCGATTGCGGGCGTGTTGGCGCGGTACCCTCTGCCGAACTTCGACCAAGGCAGCTTCGGAGCGAACACCTATGCCACTTCTTCCAAGATTGTTACCAATGCCAATCAGTTCTCCGCTCGTGTGGATTATGAACTCGGGAAGAACGACCATTTATTCGGGCGGTTCACCCTCGACAACCTCGACGGGCCTATCACCAACGCGGATCAGACCGCCCTCGATCCCAGCTTTGGAGTGAAATACATTGACCGGCAACGCAATGCAGTTGTCACGTGGATACATACCTCTTCCCCACGACTTACTTTTGAATCTTCCCTCAGTGTGATTCGCACCACGCCATCCTTTCCAACGACTAACTTCACCGACCCGGCGGTCCGCTTTAATGACGCGCTCTTCGAGCCCTTCAATGCTCCGGCGGGTTCCGTCATCCGGGCCTTTGGCAACCTCTTTCAGGCACGCGAAAATATATCTGTTGGCAAGGGGGCGCACAGCTACAAGTTCGGGGGCGAGGTTCGGCTCAACCGCGACACCACTTACTTCGGAATTTCGCCCAATGGCGAATATGACTTTGGCGGCGGAACCGCGTATTCCCCCGTTGAAATCAAGTCCGCGAGCGGCACGCACGACGTTCACGTGGGCGATCCCCTGCCGGACACGCTTTCAGCGTTTCTTACAGGAAGCCCGTTCGCCTATACCCGCGCCGTCGCCCCTTCGTACTTTTCCAATGGGGACAATATCGGCCCGGCGGCCATTAATCGCAACTCGTTTGGCGTCTATGCACAGGATGCATGGAAAGTAACATCACGAATGGTAGTTAGTTACGGCCTGCGATTCGAGCTATACACGCCCATCGCGGAGCGGGCTCGTCGCACCTCCGGCTTCTACCCAACAGCCAATGGCGGGCAGCAGTTCCTGATTAATCCCCAGCCCGGCTATCGGACTTTGCAGAGCAACTGGGCTCCGCGGGTTCAGGTGGACTACCGCCTCAGCGATCACCTTAATGCGCACGTGGGCGGAGCCTTGACGACGATTCCGCCAAACATCTGGCAGGATAATTTTTTGACGGGCAGCACGCCGCTGGTGTTCTACCCACGCGTCACTTCTACGCCCGGTGCCCAGGTGCCTTATGGCTTCCAGATTGAGCCATCACAACTGCCCCGTGTGTACACACCAGACGGAGTGGATATCTACAAAAACGGGCCAAACCGCGTCCCCGCAAATACTGTGCTGGACATCGCCCGGCTGGAACAAGACATCACCGCGCTCTCCGGGCAACCTTCACCGCTAAACGTCGCGGCCATCAGCCAGCGTTTCGGGAATGCCCAACTGGAGACGTGGACTCTGGGACTGGATCGCTCCTTTGGCAATGTCACCGCTTCCGCGAACTATGTGGGCACCACCGCCTACAAGTTGGCGCGCGTCAGTTTCCCGAATGCTTACCCTGGCGCCACGGCTGAGTTTGCACCCTTCACAAAATTCAACTCTTCGGGCGTTCCGGTGGGCGGCTTCGGTACGGAGAGCGAAGTTACGGCCACATCGCATTCCCACTATCACGCACTACAGCTATCACTTGCGGGGCAGACCGGGCGCGGTGGCCCCGGGTTGCAAGCCAGTTACACCTGGTCCAAGTCAATTGATGACACCAGTTCCGTCGCCGGAACGTCAACCACCAGCTCGGTCGGCGCGATCGCACAAGCCGTGCCGCAGAATCCCTTCGACAACCACGCCGAGCGCGGGCCCTCGGCCTTCGATGTGACCAATTCCTTTTCGCTCAGTCTGACGCAAGACATTCCGCTACAACGGCTTTCGTTTCTGGATGGCATCCACCGGAAATTAGTGGATGGCTGGCAGCTGATCAGCGTCTCCAGCATCAGCGGCGGCACTCCCTTTACGGTGTACTCCGGCATCCAGCAGACCGGCGCGGGTTCCGCGAATGCCGACCGCCCCGACCAGATCGCCAAGCCCGCGCTTTCCACCTCGCGCGCCCGCCGCGAGGATTACTTCGGTCGAGGCGACAATAACGCCTCGTTCTTTTCCATCCCGATCAACGTACCCGGCGGCACTGGCCCCAATCAGGGCCGCTTCGGCACTCTGGGACGAAACACCTTTCGTGGCCCGGCGTTCCACAACTTTGACATCTCTCTGGTGAAGGACACAGGGATCGGAAGACGCAAGTCCGGCAGTGAACGAGTCAACGTTCAATTCAGGGCAGAGTTCTTCAACGTCTTCAATATCGTGAATCTGGGCCTGCCCTCCAACACAATTTTGGGCTCAGGTTTCGGCTTGATCAACCGCACGGCTGGAAGCTCGCGGCAAATACAGTTTTCGCTAAAGTTTGCCTACTAGCAGAGGCGAATTCTTGAGGCTAATGCACCCGCGAGGCTGATTCCCGCATTCCCATAAATTTTCCTACCCTAGCACTACCGCATGTCGTAGTATTTGAAGCGTTGGAATTTGTTCGCTGCTGAACCACTGTAGCTATTGTTTGGCGTGTGCTCGGCCCCCTCCGAAGCACTTCTCCGAAGGAGTATCACCGATGTCCCTCTTTGCTTCGTTCACTCGTTTCTCTGCCCAGATTGTTGCCGTTTCACTCGTGGCTTTCCTGCTTTCTCCGGTGGCATTCGCCCAGTCGCCCTCACCGACTGTGGGCGCTCCCCCTGAGGACTTCGAACAATCCGACCACGGCAGCTTCCAGCAGCAGCGCGACGACTGGTTCTATGGGCAGCGTGCCTACCCTCGCACCCAGATTCCTGCGGGAGCGCGCCTTCGCGCCCTGAAGCAAATGGACAAGATGCTGGCCAGCGAAGCGGCCGCACGGGCAAAATCAGGTTCACGCAACAACTTGCCTACCGGCAACTGGCAAGTACTTGGCCCGCAACCGCTGAACGGGTTCTGGGGTGTAAACGCGGGGCGCGTCACGGCTCTGGCGGTCGATCCTACGAATTCCAATATCGTGTACCTCGGTGCGGCGCTGGGCGGCATCTGGAAGACGACCAATGGCGGGACCACGTGGACACCAATGACGGACCAGCAGGCGTCGCTGGCCACCGGATCCATCGCCATTGATCCGCAGAACCACAACACGATTTATGTGGGTACCGGCGAAGCAAATAATGCCATTGATAGCTACTATGGCGCAGGCATTCTGAAGTCCACGGATGGTGGCACTACGTGGACGAACTATCCCGGCCCGTTTGCAGGCGGCACCAACGGCGGCGCGCGCATCGGCGGCATCGCAGTCCAGCCGACCAATTCGTCCATTGTGCTGGCGGCGGTAGGTTGTTGCTCCCCTAGTTTTAACTCGGGAGTTTTTCGCTCCACCGACGCAGGCATGACGTGGATACAGGTTCTTAACGTCAACAGTAATCAGGCCTACAACGTAATCTTCGACACCGTCACGCCGAACACTGTATACGCTTCGGTTGACGGCAATGGTGTTTACAAGTCCACCGACGGCGGCCAGACGTGGGTCGCGCGCAACGGCACAGGCAGCAACACTCTGCCGACTTCCGGTACCGGCAGAGTGGCCCTCGCGATGGACCCAAACGTCACCACGACTCTTTACGTCGGCATCAACAACTCAGCCACCAGCGCGTTGCAAGGGTTCTACAAAACCACCGATGGCGGCGCCAACTGGACGCAACTGGTGAATGTGCCGGACTATTGCAACGGCCAATGCTGGTATGACAATGCGATTGCCGTTGCACCCGGCAATTCCAACGTCCTGTTTGTGGGTGGCGACAATGCGACCCCCATCATCCGCTCGATTGACGGCGGTTCTACTTGGACGATCATCACCGCCGTGCACCCCGACAGCCACGCCTTCGCCTTCAGTTCGGACGGCAAGAAGCTTTATAACGGAGACGATGGCGGCATCTGGAGCACGACCGACATTACCAACGCGACCATGACGTGGACGTCGCTCAATCAGGGGCTTGCGACGATTCAGTATTACCCCGGGCCGGCGATTGACCCGACCAACGCCAATAATGGATATGGCGGAACGCAAGATAACAGCACCGAGCACTACACCGGTACGACGGCGTGGACCAGCGTATTTTGCGGAGACGGTGGGCGAAATCTGTTCGACTTCACCACGCCGTCAACGATCTACGTGAACTGCATTTCACTCTCGCTATACAAGTCAACGGACAGTGGCGTCACATTCAATCCGGTGACGAACGGCATTAATTTTGCGGATCTTGTGATGTGGGTTCCACCCGTCGCGATGGACCCGGGGAACTCACAGAGGCTCTATTTCGGCACGCAGTTCATCTACCAAAGCACCAACGGAGCCACATCCTGGACGCCAATTTCTCCCGATCTGACGCTGGGTGGGAACGCGCTATCCAGCATTGCGGTTTCACCGGTGGATTCGAATACCGTATACGTCGCCAGCGGCGATGCCCGCCTCCACGTTTCCAAGAATGCACTGTCCGGCACCAGCGCTACTTGGACAGACATCACACAAACCAATCTGCCCAACCGTTTTATCACCGCGGTGGTGCCCGACCCGCATAGTGCCAGTATTGCCTATGCGATTTACTCCGGTTTTGATGGCGGCGGCGATGCCAACGGACATATCTTTATGACGGCAAATACCGGCGCTACCTGGACTGACATCACCAACAACCTACCGGACGTGCCTGCGAATGGCCTGGTTGTAGATCCCGATCAAGCTGGAGTTCTGTATGTCGCAACCGACATCGGGGTTTTCTATACCACCACGAGCGGCTCCGGTTGGAACACCCTGGTCACGGGTCTTCCCCGAGTCGCCGTCGTTGATCTTGCCTTTCAGCACCAGACGCACACGCTGTGGGCGGCGACGCACGGACGCAGCATGTGGGGCATCAACACTGCGAATGTATTGAATATCTTTGCGGTAACTTCGATCTCGCCGACGAGCGCGACCGCTGGCGGTGCTACGTTTACACTGACCGTAAACGGAGTAGCCTTCGACTCGACCTGCAAGGCGCAGTGGAACGGCGCAAACCTGACCACCACATTCGTCAACACAGGCGTGCTGACTGCTACAGTGCCGGCGAACGACATCGCAACTGCTGGCACGTCACAAGTAACCGTGTTCTGCACCTCAACCAGCCAGACCTCTGGCTCGTTCGCATTCCAGGTGAATAATCCTGTCCCAGCAGCGACTTCCTTATCGCCAGCGACCGCATCCATGGGCGGCACGGCCTTCACTCTGAGCGTTACAGGCAGCAGCTTTGTCAACGGAGCCACCGTGCAGTGGAATGGCTCGGCCAGAACCACAAGCTTCGTCAGCAGCACGCAACTCAACGCGACGATTAACGCAGCCGACATCACGAACTCCGGCACCGCTTCGGTTACTGTGAATAATCCCACACCCGGTGGTGGTGTCTCCAACGCACTCACTTTCACCATCAACAACATCATTCCGACGCTTACTTCGCTTGCGCCCACCAGCCAGACTGCAGGAGGAGTGACCTTCACTCTCACCGTGAATGGCACTGGATTCGTCACTGGAGCTATAGCGAACTGGAACGGTGCAGCGCTCGCCACAACGTTCAAGTCCAGCAGCAAGCTCACGGCGACTGTGCCCGCCGTCGACATCGCCAACGCAGGTACGTTCCCGGTTACCGCAACCAATCCGGCACCGGGCGGCGGCACTTCCGCTTCTCAAACCTTTACCGTCAACAACCCCAGGCCCACCATCACGACGCTTGCGCCTACCAGCAAAACCGCTGGTGGCGCAGCCTTCACGCTTTCGGTGACAGGCACAAACTTCGTGAGCACCTCGGTAGTGAACTGGGCAGGAACGGCACGAACCACCAGCTTTGTCAGCAAGACCAAGCTCAATGCAACTATCAACGCTGCTGACATTGCCCTTGCGGGCACCTTCAAGGTTACCGTCACCAATCCAACACCAGGCGGCGGCACTTCGGGGTCGTCTGACTTCACGGTCAACAATGCGGTGCCGACCTTGGCTTCAATTTCGCCTACCAGCGCCAGCACCGGCAGCGCGGCATTCACACTTACTACGACAGGAACTAACTATGTGGCTGGCTCCAAGATTCAGTGGAATGGCACCAACCTGGCCACAACTGTTGTGAGTGCCACGTCACTGACTGCAACCGTCCCCGCGAGCGACATCGCCAGCGCAGGCACGGCCAGCGTCACGGTCAACAATCCGACGCCCGGCGGCGGAACTTCCGCCACAAAGACGTTCAACATCAACAATGCCGTGCCAACCATCACATCGCTCAATCCAGCCAGCGCTACGGCTGGTGGTGCTCAGTTGACCGTAACCGTCAACGGCACGGGATTCGTCACTAACTCCACAGTGAACTGGAACGGAGCTGGCCGCGCCACCACCTATACTTCCTCCACCAAACTTACCGCGACCATCACAGCCGCCGACATTGCTTTGGCGGGCACTGCGAACATTACTGCAACAAACCCTGCGCCGGGTGGAGGCACGTCGGCCAACTCGACGTTCACCATTAACAATCCGAAGCCAACCATCACGTCAGCATCCCCTGCCAACACTACGGCTGGTGGTGCTGCGTTCACCCTGACTCTTACCGGAACAAACTACGTTAAGACATCAGCGGTGCAATGGAATGGGTCAGCACGAACCACGACCTACGTAAGCGCAACGCAGATCAAGGCCACGATTACTGCGGCCGATATTGCGACCGGCTCGACCGCACAGGTGACGGTCAACAATCCGACGCCCGGCGGCGGAACCTCCCCTAACTTCAGTTACACGGTGAACAATCCGCTGCCGGTGGCTACTTCCGTTTCGCCCAACAGCGTAACCCATGGCGGAGCGGATTTCACCGTCACTGTGACAGGATCTGGCTTTGTGGCAAATTCCACGGTGAGGTGGAACGGCGGATCCATGACCACGACCTTTGTGAGCGCGACTAAGCTGACCGCAGTGGTTCCCGCAGCCAAGACTGCGACCAAGGGCACGTCCAATGTGACCGTAAACAACGCCGGGCCAGGGGGAGGAACGTCGGGTTCCTTGACTTTCACCGTGAACTAGGAAGGGTTGACACCAAGGGCCTCGCGACAACCTTGATCTCTTTGGAGGGTGAGCTATGTCCATTACCACCAGCGGAGACCCACACTCTATTTCCTTGATGCGACATTCTTTCTTGCCTCGTTCAAGGAACGCTCGACGGTGTCTTTCGGATCGCTTGAGAATTCGTGATCGCGCCATAGCCAACGCATCATTTCCGGAAACACAACGCCGCCCATCTTCTGCCCATGCTTATTGATGCCCCACGCATAGTTCAAGTCATAGCCTTTTGCTGTAAGAGCCTGCATCATGCGCACGTTCTGATAGAACCAGTCACGGGCTACATCGTAGGTGGCCTCTCCGGGACGCTGGCCCCGGTTGTCGTTGCGCCCGTCGCAGAGAAAAATTCGGATCGGCTTCTTGTCGCTCTTGCGAATCATGTCAGGATAAGCATCGCCGCCACGCAAATCCACAAAACTTCCCGCGTTACTCAAGACCTTACGGAATTGGTTGGGACGCTCCCACGCCACTGTGAACGCGGCAATCGCACCTGAGCTCGACCCACCGGTGCCATGCCGTTCCGGGTCTTTGGAGATGTTGTATTCCTTGTAGAGAACGGGCATCAGCTCATCTACGATAACGCGGGCGTATTTATCGTCGAGCGAGTTGTATTCAACGCGCCGGTTCGTAGTATTGTCACCCCACTCAGTCGCGTTGGGCTCGGGCTGATCGGGACGGCGGCCGGGATTGATGAACACAGCAATCATGACCGGCAATTCGCGCCGAAAAATAAGATTGTCCATCACATTCTGCGCCCGGATATCGCCTTCAGGATTCATGAATGCCTGGCCGTCCTGGTAGATCATGAGGCTGGCGGCAACCGCAGGATCATACTGCGCCGGAACGTAAACCCAATAGGTATGTTGAGTGCCTGGATAAGCCGTGCTCGGCAGGGTGAAAGGCCCTCGAATGTCACCCTTGGGGACTCCGCTTTGCGGAAACGAATCCGGACCAAGGTGATAAAACGCGTCGGGGTCCAAAGTCTCGGTGGAAGAGGCCTGAACTGCGGAGGCCCGACTGCTCGAAGCGGGCACAGTCTGTGCACGAATCACCCAGGGAACGACCACCACAAAAAGAAGTATCGCAAGCGATGATTTCATTCAGTCTAAGTCTCCTCTTCGACTTGAAGAACGGCTTCCACTATATGCCCATTTTGCTATTTTGCTGCTTCTGCCCTATGGGGACATTAACCCGAGCCCCGGCTCTTCGGCCTTGTGACTCAAAGCCCGTCCTCGCAGCGTCGTCGCGCAAAGGAAGCGAAAAGGAAGCGAGAAATAGGCTTCAGCAAAATATTTGATTGTATTTGGCGTCCCCGACGGGATTTGAACCCGTGTTATCGCCGTGAAAGGGCGGTGTCCTAGGCCGGGCTAGACGACGGGGACGCGTGGTGGAAGGAATCGCGCGAAACAGCAAGCGGCAGGCGCTCTTGCGCGACACCTCTAGTTTATCAGCCTCGTTTTCGCAGTGTCAAAGCGGTCGCGTCGTCAACATGCCTTCCACGTCTCGCCCATGCACCGCAGCCACCCAAAGCATTAAAATAGAAGTGATGCCCGACCCTCTCTATTACAGCCTGTGGTTCGCTACGTTCACGCCCATCGAGATGCTGCCCAAGGCGCTGGCGGCGATGCGGCAGTTCCCTTCTTCCAAGACCAAGCCAGGCGTGGACTACCTCTCGCTGCATCCCATTTCGTGGACTGAAGCTACCACCTTGGAGCGGCGCTACGACGCGGGCGCGACGCCGGAAGAGGTGATTCGCGATGCCGAGGAGTTCGTGTTCGAAGATTACGCCTATGTCTTTCGCCTGCACTGGGACCTCTGGCAACCTGTGCCCGACGCACCGGAGTGGCTGCGCTCACCGCGCGCGGTGCATCTGATCGTCAACAGCCTGCACTTTGACGATGCCAGTTGCGAGCAGAACGGACACTTGCAATTCGACCTTGGCATGGACGCGCCGTTTTTGCACGAAGAGCTCGACATCACAGACGAAGTCTCCGGCTACGTGCGCGCTGATATTCAACAACTGGTGGCGTTCACCAGCAGTCTGGAGAAAACTTCCGGCGCGAACACCCGACTACTGTGGTCGGAGAGTGAAGAAAACCTGGCGCAGAAGTTGCTCACGCGCCTGCAGAAGACACAGTAAGAAAACAGCTTCTAGGGCGTTGCGGAATGCCTCAGTCCTTTGGGAATCATTTCGCGAACGCGATTTACTTCTGTACTGCTTCCGCCACGCCGATGTACTTGTCCGCCGCTCCGTAATAGAAGAGACGGCGCCCTTGAAAGTCCACCATACCCTCTACAAAGATCACGTTCGGAACCTGCCCCGTTTTCTCCCACTCCAACTGCGGCTCCAGCAGCGGAGTGCTGCTGCGATACGTCAGCTTGCGCGGGTCGTTCTTGTCGAACACCGCGACTGCCGTGCGATAGACGAGCCTGCTGTCGGCAGCGTTGTAGATCAACTGAATGCCAAATGACGTTACCACCGGCGCAGGCCCCGGTTCAGAGACGCGCGCATCCATCTCACCCGGACGAGTCGGAATCACTGGTGCGAGCGTCTCTTCCGTCCAATGCAGCAAGTCAGGAGACGATGCCAGGCCTGTTTGATCGGTCTTGTCGGCGGAAGTTCCCAGAAAGTACATCCAGTATTTACCGTGGATTTTGCGCGGCACAATCGCACCAGACTTCGTCCACATCACGTTCCAGTTGCCTTTGTAGGCTGGCAGAATCACGCCGTGGCGCTGCCAGTGAATCAGATCGCGCGAGGTCGCAAGACACAGCTGCGCGTCCTTGGTGTTGTAACCCGTGTAAGTCAGAAAGTAAGTGCGGCCAACTTTTACTAGCCGGGGATCTTCAACTCCGCCGCCTCTTTCGTAGTCAGCCTCTGGCGACAACACGGGTTCTGCGCGTCGCGTGAAGTGAATGCCGTCAGCGCTTTCAGCATATCCAATGCGCGACGTGCCCGCCGCATCCTGCGCGCGATATAGCATTACCACTTTGCCATGATGCACTACCACTGCCGGATTGAACGTTCCAGCCGACTCCCAGCTATTGCCTTGAGGCGAAAGGATCGGTGCCTGCGACACGCGGCGTAATTCGAATGGCAGTTTAGTTGGAGGTGCTGCGAACGCCAGCACCAGCAAAAGCGGCAGGAGTGGCAACATCCGCCACTGCCTGCCGCACATCAACCTACAAATATTGCGAGTGATCGCCATGCGAACGCGCATTCCTGTGTTCCCCTCGGAAGAAGCGCTAAAGCTAGAGCTTCTTGTCCGAACTCGAACCTTCTACCACTACTTCGGAGAAATCCGCGATCGTGGAGAAGTCGTGCAGAATCTGCCGCAAAACGGCCAGTCGGTTGGCTCGAACCACTAAGTCTTCTGTCATCACCATTACTTGGTCAAAGAAACGGTCAAGCGCCGGGCGAAGCTGCGAAATCTCGCGCAGCGCAGCGACGTAATCGCTTGCTTTGCAGTATGCTTCCGAGGCATGCGCTGTTTCGCTCGCCTTGGCGAACAAGATGCTCTCTGCTTCTTCTTTCAGCAAAGCAGCGTTTACTTCTGGGGCGATGCCGAACTTGTTCTCATCCGCCTGCCGCAGAATGTTCTTGATTCGCTTGAACGAAGCCGCAATCGCAGCGAAATCGGCCGACGACCGAACCGCGCTCACTGCTTCAGCGCGCGCCACAGCATCTGATACGTCATCCGCACCCGCAGCTAGAACTGCCTTGACGACATCGTAGGCGTAGCCCTTAGCGTCGCGCAGGTAGAACTCCAGTCGTTCGCGGAAGAAGTCGGCAGCCTTTTCTCTACCTTCGTTAAAGGCAGCGAATTTGGCGTACGCAGGGGAGCCTGCGAATTGATCCATCGCGACCAGCATGAGTGCACTGAGGGGCAACGGAAGGGACTTCTCCGCGACAATTCGCACGATTCCATTGGCCTGCCGCCTGAGCGCAAACGGATCCTTTGAACCACTCGGGGTCAAACCGAGCCGGAACATGCCAGCGATACTGTCGGCCTTATCGGCAATTGCCAGTACTGCGCCTTCCAACGTGCGCGGAACTTCATCCTCCGCACCAGCTGGACGATATTGGTCGTAAATCGCGCTGCCCACAGCTTTGCCTTCCCCCTGCACTTCCGCGTAGAGGCCGCCGATCACTCCCTGCAACTCTGTGAATTCTTTGACTAACTCGCAGGTAAGATCCGTCTTAGCCAGGCGTGCTGCCGTCTTCACTGTCTCGGCTGAAATCACGAGGCTCTTGTCATGCGCAGCGATCTCCTTACATATCCATTCTGCCAAAACTTCCATACGCTGTGACTTTTCATAGTAACTACCCAAGTCCTTCTGGAAGGTAACTGCTTGCAGAACTTTCACCCGATCTTGAAGCGAGTGCTTCTGGTCGAAGTTGTAGAAGAAGCGGGCATCGTTAAAACGTGCGCGCAACACGCGCTCGTGCCCATGTACGATCAGTCCATGCGGATCGCCATCACGATTCAGCACTGCCAGAAAGTGTGGCAGTAACCTGTGGTTCGAGTCTTCGAGCGCGAAATAGCACTGGTGGTCGCGCATTACCGTTACCAGCACCTCTTCCGGCAACGTCAAATATTCGGGCTCGAACGTCCCCAAAATCACCGAAGGAAACTCGCACAAGTTCACCACGATATCGAGGAGCGCCGCGTCTTCGCGCCAGTGTGCGCCGGGAATCGTGCGCGTCACCGCGTCCAAGTCTTTACGAATCTTGGCAGTGCGCTCGGGGCGGCTGAGTACACTTGCACCGCGCAGAGTTTGAACGTAGCTGGACGCACCCTGTAGCGGGACTGATACCATGCCCGCCAGCTCCTTCTGCCGATGCGACCGTGAGGCACTTCCCGCCACGACTCCGTCGAACTCCAGCGATATCACCCGCTCATCCAGCATCGCCACCAACCACCGCACTGGACGCACAAAGCGCTCGCCGGGTTCGCGCCAGTACATACTCTTCGGCCAGTACAGGGAATTCAATTCCTTGGGCAGTGCTTCGGCCAGTACTGTCGCAGCATTGCGCCCGGTCTGCCTTACGTTGGCGGCAAGATACTCTCCCTTGGGATTGGTGACACGCTCAATCTGAGCAATATCGAGGCCGACTTTCTTGGCGAAGGCATGGGCAGCGGGTGTAGGTGCGCCATCCTTGAATGCAACCTTCACCGACGGGCCCAGTATCTGCTCTGTCAGATCAGGCTGGCACTCCGCAACACCGGCGAACGCAACGGCGAGGCGCCGAGGCGTATCAAACATCATTGGCGCTGCAGCGTCTGGCGACACCAATCGCTCTCGCTTCAGCAAATCGCCGACGCGTTTCTGCAACTCTTCTGCAGCGGCCTGAATCATGCGCGCCGGAACTTCTTCCAAGCCGATTTCCAATAATAAATCTGCCATGTTTTCCCTTGCTGAATTCACTTACTCGAAACGGGCAATTTCCTTCTGCTGATCCACCCAAGCAGTAGCCACACCCACGGCCAAGGTGCGGACGCGCGCAATCACACCTACACGTTCCGTAACAGAAATCGCGCCGCGCGCATCTAGCACGTTGAATAAATTGGAGCACTTCAGGCAAAGTTCATACGCCGGTAGCAGTGGATACCGCGTCACAGCATAAGTACGTTTCGACGCAGTGCCAGCAGCGATTGCTTCACCCTCAGCTGCTGCGATTTTCTTGTATCCTGCAATCAGCGCCGCGCACTCTGCCTCATTCAAATTGAAGTGTTCCCAAAGCTTCGCTACATCCGCCATTTCAAAATTGTAAGTAGACCACTGCTCTTCGTCAGCGAGACGTACGTCAGCGTAAGTAAATATCTGGCCTGCCTTGCCATCTACTTCTGGCTCACGCGACCAGACTATTTCATAGATCGAATCAACATCTTGCAAGAAGGACGCGATGCGCTCCAGCCCATAAGTCAGTTCTGCCGAAATAGGGTCGAGATCCACACCGCCGCACTGCTGAAAATAAGTGAACTGTGTGATTTCCAATCCGTCGAGCATTACTTGCCAGCCTAGACCCCATGCGCCCAGCGTCGGCGACTCCCAGTTATCTTCCTCAAACTTAATGTCATGCTTGCTGAGGTCAATCCCAATCGCAGCCAGCGACTCCAGATACAACTCCTGTACGTTTTCCGGCGGAGGCTTGAGAATAACCTGCATCTGAGAATGTTTGTAGAGCCGATTCGGATTCTCGCCATAACGTCCGTCCGCCGGGCGCCGCGACGGCTGCACATAGGCCACCTTGTAGGGCTTGGGGCCAAGCACACGCAGAAATGTCTCCGGAGCCATGGTGCCCGCGCCGACTTCTAGGTCCATCGGTTGCTGAAGAACGCATCCCTTTTTCGCCCAAAATGCGGAGAGGTTCAGGATGAGTTCCTGAAAGGTGGGCGGCACGGTCTTTATAACGTTTGTCATTTTTGAAATTTACAAAGTCCCAAGCCTTCCCGGCTCTGTCTCATGAGCAATTTTCATTTGCACAAGGTTCCGACAACCTTCCAATATCCTTGGGATGCAGTCGTCACTATACGTGTAATGAAATACATCCAACTCCGTTGGAAAGTACTGTGATGTGTATACCATATTGGATATTTGGTCCACGCCTTCCAGCGGCTCTATCTCCCCACGTAGTATCCGCTCCGCGATTGGCCTCACCACTAACAGAAGCGCATCTTCCGGCGACCAAGGTTTTTGGCCCATCTCTGCCATTGCCTGATCAAAGAGATCGCCTACCTCAAAGAACGTCGGATGATTCATGGCTGCTAATCTACGTAAGGCAGACCCGTCATAACCAAACTCAAGTGCCTCCCATGCAACCGCAGGCATCTCGTCGTAGGCTAAGTGGCCGAGTGCCCTAAGAGCGCAGGCCATGTCGAGCTTTGATCGCAACTCCTCTGCTCGCGTTGTCATACCACCACACTCTCACCCCGGCAACTTATCCAGCATCGCAACCGTATTCAAGTTCTTGTCGAGATGCCGCTCCAGCGTCTGCACCAGTAACTTGCGTAAGTCTGCCGCCACCGCCTTCGGCCAAGTAATCCCGGCAAACTTGGGTAGCGGTGCCCGAAACATCTCCGCCGCAATGCGCCGCGATTCCGGCGTCAGCTCCGATGACGCCACCCGCTTGTGCTCGCTGCAACGCAGCCCATCAGCCAGTGCATGAAAGTACGCCTTGCGCCCCGCGGAACCATCGAACGACGTGCCGCACTTTACACACTCCGCGAGGTCTGGCATAAAGCCCACCAGCCGCGTCAGCCACAGATCAAAATACGTCAACGGCATCCAGATCGCGTCTGTTTCCAGATGCTTCAGCGTCGCTACCGCCAGCCGAAAGATCGCGTCATTGGCCTCGCGGTCAGGCATCAGGTCATCGAGCAGCTCGCCCACATGCGCCAAGGCCACCGCTCGCGGATACGTCACCTCCGCCAACAGCGGCGACTCGATCACCTCGCACGCATCCAGCCGGGCCAGTTCGCGCCCTTCGCGATCCTCGTAGTACGCTCGCACCAGCGTCAGCGGCTCCAGCGCTCCGCCAAAACGCTTGCGCGACTTTTTCGCCGACCGCGCCACCCCGCGCACTTTGCCTTCCACTCGGGTGAACAGCGTCACCAGCAAATCTGCCTCACGCAGAGGATAGGTGCGAAGCACGATCGCTTCCGATTCCTTCAGTGGCATGGGCGATCACGGAAAACTTGATTGTAAATGGCCCAATACGCTTGGAGCCGAATCAGCACCTAAAGTAAAGGCGCACACCGTTTCTGGTGTGCGCCTCAAAGCTAATCTCTTTCGGTGGAAGCAGAATTCTCAACGCGCAACTCTCAACCAGAAAACTGCTGTGCTACCGCCCGAAATGCTTGGCGTTGATCGCGGTGTACTCGTGCCACTTGGCAGGCAGGTCGTCCTCGGCGAAAATGGCAGACACCGGGCAAACAGGCACACATGCGCCACAATCAATGCACTCCACCGGATCAATGTAGAGCTGCTTCACGCCTTCAAAATCCTTTTCGTCTTTCTTGGGGTGGATGCAATCCACCGGGCAGGCATCCACACAGGCTGCGTCTTTGGTGCCAATGCAAGGTTCAGCGATTACGTATGCCATTGCGTTCTATTTCTCCAGAGAAAAAATGCATAGTGCTGTGACTCAACAGTTTACCAGAAAGTTTCAGGAACCCGACCTGTGATCCAGCCCCGGGGGCGTAGCTCAGAATCCGCCCTGCTTGGCGTACTCCACCGGGCTGGCCAATGGCCCCAGATCCCGACCCGCGAAAATCGCGGCGAATTCGCCCAGCAGCGCTTCGTGGATCAGGCCATTGGTCGCCATCACTTCTTTGCTGGCAATTTCAAAGGGCTGGCCGCGAAAGCCCGTCACCGTTCCGCCTGCCTCCTGCACAATCAGCACGCCAGCGGCGGTGTCCCACGGGTTCAGGTTGAACTCCCAAAAGCCTTGAAAGCGTCCGCAGGCCACGGAAGCCAGATCGAGCGCAGCCGAACCAGCGCGGCGGACTCCATGCGTCTTCAGCGAAAGCTGATGATAAAAGTGGATGTTCGGATTCTGGTGCCGCTTTTTGCTGGGGAAGCCAGTCGCCAGCAGACTCTCCGCCAAACTTGCCGTTTGCGAGACCTGAATCGGCGCGCCGTTCAGCGTCGCACCTTGGCCCTTTTCCGCCGCGAACATCTCGTCGCGCGTAGGGTCGTAGATGACGCCTGCAATACGTTCACCCTGAAACTCCAAGCCCATGGAAACGCAAAACGCCGGATATCCGTGCGCGAAATTCGTGGTCCCGTCCAGCGGATCCACATACCAGCGGTATTCGCTCGAGCTGCCCGAAAGCCCACTCTCTTCGCCCAGAATGTCGTGTGTTGGAAAGTGCTCGCGCAACCGCTCGGTAATCAGCGCCTCCGACGTGCGGTCGGCCACCGTGACCAGATCGGCCTCGCCCTTGTACTCGATACGCACGTTCTGGCGGAAGTAGCCCATCAGCACTGCTCCTGCTTCGCGTGCGATGCGCTCGGTGATGCTCAGCAGATTCGCAGGAGGCAGACTTGCGCTCATTTCGTTCAATTGACTCAATTCACTCACTTCGCCCGCCGCACTGCATCTTCCTGGATGTACATGATCTCGTGCTTATAAATGAACAGGTTGGGCGCGCCTTCGCGGGTCAGGCGGATCATGTCGCGGTCGTAGTACTCGATCCAGCCGCTTACCATTTCCCCATCCGCCAGTTTCACAGTGACGGTCTTCTGCTTCTCCCCGATATCGCGCAGGTAGGCTACCTCTTCAAACGTTTCCGCTGGAGGCGGGGTCTTGGCCTTGCGGGGGGCGGACGGGCTGGGAGGTTTGGGCGGCATATGCCACGATTCTACAATGCAGGGTGGCTGGACAAGAAAATCCATAAAGAAATAGGGCGGCGGGCAAGCCCGCCGCCCTCGATCCTGCCCCGGTACGCCTAGAAGCTGATCTTCATGCTGAACTCGATCTGCCTCGGCGCTCCACTGGCGAATACGCCCGACCCCGGGCCAATCCGGTTGCTTGCTTTGCCCGCAATCGTATTCGCCGTCCCATTTAGCGAACCTTGCGTTCCATCCAACACGCCGCTCAACAGATTCGCCGGCGAATCAAAGTTGGCAAAGTTGAAGATGTTGTAGAGCGACACGCCCGGCTCCACTTCCACCCGGTCGCGGAACTTCAGCACCCAGCTCGCACGTAGGGCGGCGTCCTTCACCCAGCCCAGCGTGGCTTGATTTGCCGGCGCCAGAGCGATTGGCTGCACCACACCATCCAGCCTTTGCAACTGACTCAGCGTAAACAGCCCATTGCTAATCAACGACTGCCCGGCTGGCGTCGCGTGGTAAGCCGTGGTTCCGTTGAATACGTTGACCAATTGATTCAACTGGCCTACGCTGCTGACCTCGTGGCTGAATGAACCGAGATTGGTTCCGGGCAGAATGTCGCCCTGGTTCAACCGTGGATCACCCGAGCCGGTGCCATCGCCCGTCAGGTCAGAGGTGAAAATGCTGCCACCCGGCAGCCGTAGGGTTGCCGAGAGCGGCGAGTTGAAGTGCGCGGTAAAGCCGATGCGGACATGTGCTGGCAATTCAACCACGCCACCGAATGAGATTTGATGGGTGCGATCCAGCGCGCTGTGCCCGAAGTACTTGCCTGCATTGTTGAAGTCATTGGCATTGTTGACGAAGTCCTGATCTCCATTCTGGCTCTTGAAGTTGGAGAACGAATACGCCACCTGCAAACTGGAGTTGCGAATACCGCGTACTGGATTCTTGATGCCACTGGCCTTCAGCGCAAGTTGCAGACCGTTGTACACGGAACGGCCCGAAGAGTAGTTCACCAGCAACTGCCCGAGGTTTGCATTCTTGCCCGGGAAGGCTACACCCGTGTCGGGCGTAAGGCCGAAGGCAACCGCCGGGAATCCGCTTAACGGGCCGTCGCCCGTATCCAGCAGATTGCCTTGGAAGTTGCCAATCTTCAGTGCAGTTGGATGACCGTTCGCATCTGGAATGCTGGGACATCCCGATGCCAGCCCTGCGTCAATCGAAGCCACACCACAGGCGGCTAACGTATTGGCAATGGCATTCTGCGCCGCTGCCACGTTCAGGTAGCTGGCATCGCCCACGTGGTTCACATCCACAGCCTGCAGGTAGTGCAACCCAACATTGCGGATGAAGTCAGCGCTGAACACAACACCCGGCCGCAACTCCTGCTGAATGCCGATATTCATCTGAATCGAGCGCGGCGTCTGGTAGTTCGGTGCAAAGATGCTGTAGCCACTCGCCGTGCCCGCGGTCAGCGTGTTGCCGATGAATCCACCGTTCGACTGCGCTCCGACCGTTGCCGTCACCTGCTGGTAAAGTTTTTGCAAGTCGGCGAGTGCTGTGGAAACCGTCCCCACAGGCTGCCCGCAAATTTGCGTTGCAATGTCGAGACCGTCAATGCTTGAAACCGAGGTTCCATCGGGCAGTGCGAGCGATCCCGCACCACTGCAAACCACGCCCTGACCGTTGAACAATCCCTTGGTCAACTTGGGCGGGCGGTCAAACAGGCTGTTATTGAACACAACATTCTCGTAGTAGATGCCCGCGCCAGCTCGCAGTACGGTCTTGCCGTTGCTGGCGGGATCCCATGCAAAGCCCAGTTGCGGTCCAAAGTTCGTTCCGGGATTGCGCACTCGCGCACTGAGGCCCGATTGCCACAAGTCAAGAATGTTGCCGGTGCAAGTGCCGAGTCCTGGATTCAGATCAGAACAAGGAATCGGAGCCAAGTCTGAGTCCACCCGCCCAGTGTCACGGTTGTAACGCAAGCCAAAGTTCACGCTGAAGTTCGGGCGCAGCTTCCAGGTATCGCCGATATAAAACTGGAAGCGGTTGTCCTGCTGTCCGCCTCCCGGATACCCGAAGCCTGGCTTTTCGGTAAAGAATCCCTGGCCATTCCCCAGAATCACCAGATCCACCGGATAGTTGGCCGGGTTCGTGGCGTCGAGGCCCGGCGCAAGGGTGTCCGTTACCGAGCTGCTGACTGCTGGCGCGACTCCGAAGAAGTTTGCCAGCCCGCCGCCCTGAATCCTGTTAAAGCCGACGCCATAACGGAACACATGGCTACGCCAAATCTTGGACCCGTCGTACTTGAACTGCGTGTTCTGCTGGAACGTCGCCTGCGGAGCCAGCACGTTGGGCCCGGAACAGAACTGATCTGCGCCTCCAGTCAGGCAGACGGGATCGGATCCGATCGCCAGCAAGACTCCGGGAGCGGGGTCCAAAATGCCGGAGCCCGTTACGCCGTCTCCAATATGGTTTTGGAATTTGCTGAAGCCAAAGCGAATCGCGTGGGTGTAGCTGCCCGTGGTGAAGTCAAGGCCGACCACATGCGCTGGAGTATTGTCCTGGTTCACGAACGGATTGTAGGTATTGGATACGAAAGACGCCGTGTTCAGGTTGTTGTCGTAGGAGAAACGATAGAAAAGGTGCGCGCCGCGAGGCAGTTCGTAATCCAACTTGGCCAGCAAGTTCTTCGACCGATAGGGCGATTTGTAGCTCCCTGTCAGCGCAGTAAACGGTGCCAGCGGAATGACTGGTTGTGCCAATGCTTGCTGTGTGCGTTCGCCAGTCAGAAAGAAGAACAGCTTATCCTTGATAATCGGCCCGCCGAGCCGGCCGCCATATTGCTGACGCTGGAAGGGGCTATCCACACCCCCTGGCAGCCGCGCGTTAAGCGAGTGATGGCGGAAATCATAGAAAGTGTCGCCGTGCCAACTATTGCTGCCCGAGCGCGTGGCTACGTTTACCGCACCAGAGGAAGTCAGCTCGCTGGAAATATCCAGGTTCGATTGGCCGATCTGGAACTCCTGAATGGCATCTTGCGGAATGTTCTGCGTGGTGGTGCCGACCGTCTCGTCGCTGATGTCAATACCGTCCACTTCAATGCGCGTGGTGCGACCTGCGCGGCCACCAACCGAAATCGCCGTGAATCCATTTTTCGTCGGGTCGAAGTTGCCGCCATCCTGAATCTGCACACCCGGTTCAAGTTGCGCCGCGTCGAGAAAGTTGCGCCCGTTGATCGGCAACTGGTCAATCTGCTCGCCGGAGATCACGCCTTGCACGGTAGTCTGCTCGGTGTTCACGCGTTCTACCGACGACTGCACTTCCATCACTTCGCTCTGCTGACCAATCGCCAGCTTGACGTTGCCCGGCGACGTGGTGCCCACCTGTACCACCAGCGGCAGGCTCGCGGTAGAGAATCCCTTGGCTTGTACGCGCACCTCATATTCCCCCGGCTGCAACGAACCCGTGGAATAGGCTCCCGTCGGCCCACTCGTAAGGTGGATGGTTTGTCCGTTGGCCTTGTTGGAGATGGTGACCTGAGCGCCCGGAACCGCCGCACCACTCTGATCGGTGACGGTGCCTTGAATGCTGCCGCTGGACGCCGTGGTTTGCGCCGACACCGTAGTCGCACACAGCAGGCACATCATTGCAACCAGCATCAACAAGGTGCGTGGCACCGCATGAATGCGAACTCCAGATAGTAATTTGCGCATGGAAACCTCTCAAGAGACCGCCTCTCTTTGCGTCGGTGCAAACGAACTATGCGCTAGAGAAGGATTCCCATGAGCATATCAGCGCGAGCGGGCTTGTCCCAACTCGCAAGGCGCAGTCTACGTTGTAATTTTTACCTGTGGGCAATTTTGTGCGAACTAGCGCGACGCTGAAGTGTAATACCCCGCACGGTAGCGCACCTGCATGCCCGGTGGCGCATTCGGAGATTGCACCTTCACTTGAATGCGCCGAAACTCTGAGTCGGTGAGTTTTTGCGAGGGATAGTAGCCAATCAAGTACTGCGTTCGCAACTCGTCGCTGATCTGGCGGAAGGCAGCATCGAGGCCTATCGCGGAGGACGCGTAGTAGTGCTTGCCGCCAGTGTCTTCGGAGAGCTGAATCAGAGCATGCTCGCCGCCCAGTTCGCGGCCCGCGTTTGCCTCCACCGGCACCACGATGATGCTGTAAATAATCGCCTCCGCCTCCTGCGCGGCGCGCAGTGCTTGCGGATAGTCCGCCCGGCTCGCCGTATCGCCGCCGTCCGTAATCACCACCATCACCTTGCGTCCGCGACGATCCAGCAGCGCATTTGACCCCAGCATCACGGCATCGAACAGCGCCGTCGCGGACCCAAAGCGGATCCGGTCAAGTCCATGGTCAATTTCTTTCAGGCTTGGGGTGAACGGCACCACCTCGTCCACAATTTCGCTGAACATGTAGACGGAAAGCACATCTTGCGGACGCAACACGGCATGGGAAAACCTACGCGCCGACTGTACCTCCAGAGGCAAATCTTTGCGCGTACTGCCGCTGGTGTCGAGTGAAAGAACAATCGAAAGCGGCAGCGCCGATTCGCGCTCGAACACCGCAATCTTCTGCTCACGGCCATCTTCCGCGATGGTAAAGTTTTCTTTCGCTAGCCCCGCCACCGGCCCGCCATGCGCGTCCACCACGGTGGCGAACACGCTCACAAGCTTTACGTCCACCTTGAGGGTGGTAGTTTCTGCATCCGGCGCAGGTGTGGCGGCGGGCGGCTTGCTGAATTTCTTCCATCCGTCGGACGCGGGCGGAGGATCAGCAGGCGCATTTTGCGCAAGTGGACTCGGACACACCGAAAGCGCCATAACGCCCGCCACGGTCGCTCGGCACGTAAGCGCAAGAATGGGTGGAATGCAACGAAAGGTCATGAGATCAGTTGGATGCACCTTCGGGTTCGGCCGCAACCCCGGCACGCGAAATTTCCGCAGGAAAAGGCTCGCCATCGGCCCAGACCGCGCCATCCACAAAATACTCCTTCTTCCAGATGGGCACCGTCTTTTTCAGCGTGTCAATCAGCCAGCGGCTGGCCTCGTACGCCGGTCCGCGATGCGCCGACGCCACCACAATGAGCACACTGGTTTCGCCAATTTCCATGCGGCCCAGGCGATGAATCAGCGCCACACCGCGCACTGCATAATCGTTGAGCGCCTGCTGCACTAGTCCGCTAATCTGCTTCAGTGCCATCTCTTCGTAGGCTTCGTAATCGAGGTAGAGCGTCTGCCGCCCGCGCGTTTGGTTGCGCACGATGCCCTCAAACATCACCACCGCGCCGTCGCTTCCCTTCTTCATGACCGCGACCACGCCCGGCGTGTCAATCGGATCGTTGGTCAGCAGCGCGGCTCCGGCAGGCTTGGACTCGGCGGCTTCGGCTTCGGCATTGGCAGCCGGCTCTGTATCTGAAGTGGGGTTGGATTCCGGCGGCGCATCCGGAGCCCCGCCGCTCACCGGCGGAATCAGCGCTACTTTGTCGCCATCGTGCAACACCGCATCGCGCTGGGCGTACTCCTCGTTAAGCGCCACAGCGATGACGTCGTAATAGGGCTCAATACCGGGCCAAATCGTTGCGCAGGCCTCCAGCAAATCGCCCACACTCTTGCCTTCCGGCATGGAGATAGTAGCTTCCGCCCGGCCCGTCGTTTCTTTGAGATAACCGAAAATCAGTACGCTAACCTGCATATCACTCCGAATCTCCACCATATCGCACTCCGATAACCGTGCGCCAAAGTGCTTGACGTCCTTTACGTCAAGGACTGGTAAAGAAAGATCTATACCAGTCTTGCCAGCCAGAACGTGTGAAGTCCGCAGCTAGGGTCCTCTACGATGAGAGTTACGACCTCAAATCCATTCTCGTGTAGCAGCGCGCGGTATTCGGCTTGATCCAAGCTTCCGTGGTAGAGCGGTTCGCCCTGAAATGTTCCGAGTACTTCCCCATGGCTGAGACCACTCGTGAACATTAAGACTGCCTTGGGTGCAGCATGCCTCCGAAAGATGGGGAACATCAGGCGTTGATCTTCTGGACAAAGGTGGAAGAAGCTGTCCCATGCCAGAATCCCGTCAAAACGCTGGTCGAGTGCCAGCTCTCGCATGTCCATAACCTTCCAGTCGTGATCTGGGAAGCGAGACTTGCACATCGCAATAAGGGGAGGCGAGGAATCGACACCGGCGACATTAAAGCCCTTCCCGATGCAATACCGGCCTATGGGCTCAGCCGATCCACAGCCGATATCGAGAATGGAAGCCCCAGGCTGCAAACAGGCCAAAAATCGGTCGATCGCCGATTGATCGTAAAAATCATGGCCTCGTACCCGATCGAACTCTTCAGCGTGACGCTGGTACAGGCCAATGATTTGTTGGGATTCCGCTATCACCCCTAAAAGCTATCATGGCGGAGGTGTCGGAAACGCGATTGGGTCTGAGGTGTGAAGATTACGTCGTGTGCGTATAGCGCTTGCATTTTCCTCACGTAAGCGATTACGCTTAGGCGCTTCTCCGAGAAGCGGCAATGAGGGCATTCCATGACGAAATCCATGCAACCGGCGCGTTTGTATACGCAGCAATTCTTCTTTTTCCTGATGGCAGTCTCTATCGTCCTGCCCGTAGCGCTACACGCCCAAACTGCGCCTCCACCACCACCAATCCTGCTCGGCACCGCGTGGTATCCCGAGCAGTGGCCTGAGTCGCGCTGGGACGCCGATCTCGAACTGATGCAGAAGGCGGGGGTTCATATGGTGCGCGTCGGCGAATTCGCCTGGAGCCGCATGGAACCGACCGAAGGCAACGTAGATCTTGACTGGCTAGACCGCGCCATCACAGCCGCAGGCAAACGCGGCATCTACACCGTGCTGGGCACACCTACCCCGACGCCCCCGGCATGGATGACCTCAAAATATCCAGAAATCTTGCGCATGGAAGAAGATGGCCGCCTCGCTGAGCATGGCAACCGCCAGCACTTCAACTTCGCCAATCCCAAGTACCGCAAGCTCTGCTATGGCATTGCGGAAGCGATGGCCAAGCGCTTCGGCCACAATCCTTACGTGCTGGGATGGCAGATTGACAACGAATACGCCGTGCCAACCTACGATCCTGCCACCAAGGCCCAGTTCCAGCAGTGGTTGAAGAATCGCTATAAGACGCTCGACAACCTGAATGCCCGTTTCACCACCTCCTACTGGAGCGAAGAGATCTTCGACTGGAATCAGATTCCGATTCAGACCATGTACGGCAACCCGGGATTTCTGCTCAGTTGGAAGCGCTTTGTCAGCGACACCTGGCGCAGCTACCAAAAAAATCAGATGGACGCCATCCGCGCCAACGCAGATCCGAAACAGTTCATCACCACCAACATGATGGGCTGGTTCGATGGCTACGACCACTACACCGTCAGCCAGGACTTAGACCTCGCTTCGTGGGACAACTACATCGGCCAGGGCCATCTCGACGCCTCGAATGGCGCGGCGCATGATCTTACACGCGGGTTCTTGCACAAGAATTTCTGGATCATGGAGACCCAGCCCGGCTTTGTGAACTGGGCAGGCATCAACAATTCGCTCGACAAGGGCGAGGTGCGGGCCATGGCATGGCACGGCATTGGACACGGTGCCGACACCGTCAGCTACTGGCAGTGGCGCAGCGCCCTCAACGGACAGGAAGAAATTCACGGCACTATCGTGGGCCCCGACGGTACGCCGGTGCCTTTGTATTCTGAGATTCAGCAGATCGGCAAGGAGTTTGCCAAGGCTGGCCCGGTGCTCGCGGGCACCAGCGTGCAATCCGAAGTAGCGATCCTGCACTCTTACGACAGCCGCTGGGCCATCAACTGGCAGCGTCACAACAAAGACTTCGATCCCATCGCCGAGCTCATCAGTTATTACAAACCGCTGCGCGCCATCAGCCAGGCGATGGACATCGTCGCCCCCACGGCGCCGCTGACTCAATACAAGCTGGTGGTCGCGCCCGGCTTGAATGTTCTCTCGGACGCCGCCGCGCAAAACCTGATCACCTACGTGAAACAAGGCGGCCACTTAGTTTTGGGCCAACGTTCTGCCGCTAAAGATGACGACAACGCTCTGCAAACCCAACGCCAGCCCGGCCCGCTCGCCGAACTACTCGGCGGACGAGTGGAGCAGTACTACGCGCTCACCGAGCCGGTTCCCGTCGAAGGCCAGTTCGGCGTGGGAAAAGGAAAACTTTGGGCGGAGCTGCTCAGCGTGAAGGACAAGGACACGCAAATTCTGCAACGCTACGGCAAGAGCAACGGCTGGCTAGACGGCCAGCCCGCCGCCATCACCCGCAAAGTCGGCAAGGGGAGAATCACGTATATCGGTGCGTGGCTCGACGACGCTGGCCTCGCCGCCGCCGCCAAGTGGATGACCTCGGTCAGCGGCGTGAAGCCAGCCTTCGGCACTGTGCCCGACGGAGTGGAAGTGAGTGCGAGATATGGCGATCACAAGGTCGTCTACATTCTGGTGAATCTGTCGAAGACGGCGCAGACGATTCCGCTCGGTAAACCGATGGACGACGTGCTAAACGGAGGCTCGCACCAGTCGGTCGCGCTTCCACGCTACGGAGTCGCAGTGTTGGAGGCAAAGCGCTAGCACGCAGTCTCAGCCAGTGAGTTGGTGCGTGGCAACGGCTGCGCCGATAGCCGCCAAGTGTGCTACATTGGCGGCTATTCCTGTTGCATGGGAGCGTGGATATGCCTGATAGCGATGAGAACAAATCGCCTTGCCTCGACGTAGATTCCGACCTCCTCGACCGCCCCCGTTATTTTGACCCTGACGTAACTTGGTGCCTCGAACAAACGGCTGACGACCCCAAGTATGCATATCGCCGCCGCGCCGTATTTGTCGTTCATGGCATCGGCGCCATGGATCGCTCCAGCGGCACGTCGGTGGATCTGCGCTACGGTTTTGAAGACGCTGCTGACGAGCTGCGGCCACGCGACCCCAATCCACCCCACCGGGTTACCGCAGGATGGATCGCCGTGCCTGCCACTTACATCAAAGAGGGCTACTGGGGAAATTATCGCAAGGTGGAGGAAGCATTCCCGGACCTCTACTCCTCCATGCCAGCCCCCTCCCAAAGCTATTTCAAGGCCCTTTGGAATGTGCGCACACGCAGCGCGGATCGCACCGGCTGGTGGCTCGTGAAACAGGCTGCGAGGCTTATTCCGGTGTCGCTCCGGAATTTTTTTTCAGATTTAACATTCCGAACCTTCCTGTTCAAGCTGGCACGCCCGCCGATTTATCTATTGGTCCTGCTCGTCGTAGTCCTCACAATTCCTGGAATGCTGCTTTTCCCCTGGGGCCGCAAGGCGCTATCCGACGTAGTCGGTGACGTCAGGCTATATGTGGATCCCGAAGGCGCGATTGAGCACGCCATGGTGCAGTGGATTGATCGTCGAGTGGCGGCTCTGTTCCTCCAGTTGTTTGGCCTCGACCTAAACTTCGATCCGTTGCCTGACGATGCCCCGGTATTCGCGATGAGGGGAATTCCACAATCCAAGCTGCGTATGGATGACTGCCCACTCCAGTTCGAGGAGGTGGTATGGGTTTCGCATAGTCTCGGAACCGTCGTCAGTTACAACGTTCTGAGCGACCTGGTTGAAAAGGCGCAGAGATTGCCAATGAACACCGAGGAGGATAAGGCACGCAAGCTCAGGGCTGACAAGGCACTCCAATCCATTCATCGCTTCTACACGCTGGGTTCCCCCCTGCAGAAGGTTGCTTTCCTGTTTCCGGGCGTGCTGCGGCGCTGGCCGGACGATTGGCGGGGAGAGAAGGAGAAACAAGCTAAAACGGACGGCGACCACTGGTGGGTCAACTTCTTTCACATCCTCGACCCCGTGTCCGGCATTCCGACCGACAAGACTCTGTTCGGGGCCATTCCACAAAGTGTCCACAGCCCCTCCATCTGGACGTTGCCGGGGCTGGCTCATGTGAGCTATTGGCACGAGACCAAAGTCGCTAAGTACATCCTCCACCAAACTCATCTGCCGCCCACCACTATCCCTCCCGCACCGTGGACACAGACCCCTGCACCTCTGCCGGAACGCGCCGAACTATGGAAGATATATTGGGATCTGGTAATGATTATTTCGTTGCTCGTCGTATTCGTGGTCGAGGCAGGAACGTTATATGGGGTCGCGGCCTACTATAGCGCATGGCTATGGAAGAACATACCCGCTCCGCTACAGCACTTCATTCTGCATCTACCGGCGCTGACTTCGCGGTTCTCGGTCTGGGGATGGCATGGGTTGATGCACCTGCTTGGCCTTTGAAAGCCAATACCTCTTTCATCCCAAACATGCAAAAGCCGCGCATGGGCGCGGCTTTCACTTTATCCGATTGATATGAACCGTTAGTCCCACGAAGTCTCGGCCAGCATCTTCTGGCGCTCTTCCGCATCCTGCTTCAACTCCTTCGGAGTCGAAGGCAGGGCCAGCGCCAGTACATCCGCAATCGTCGAAACATAGTGAATAGTCAAGCCTTCGAGCTGTTCCGGCATCAGGTCTTCGACCAAGTTAGCGCGATTGTCAGCCGGCAGCAGAATCGTCTGCACACCTGATCGCTTTGCCGCCAGCACTTTTTCTTTCACGCCGCCGATTGGCAGCACATTGCCACTCAGCGTGATCTCGCCTGTCATCGCGGTCAGAGGACGCACTGGCCTGCCCGTAATCAGCGACACCAGCGCCGTCGCCATGGTGATGCCCGCCGAAGGCCCATCCTTGGGAATCGCACCTGCGGGCACGTGCATGTGCAGGTCGTTTTCGGCGAAGAAGGTGTCGGGAATCTTCAACTCCTCTGCATTCGACCGCACCCACGTCAGCGCCGCCTGCATGGACTCCTGCATCACCTGACCAATTTGCCCGGTCATGGTGAAGCCACCCTTGCCCTTCATCTTGTTAGCCTCAACGAACAGCACATCGCCACCGGTCGGCGTCCACGCAAGTCCGACACCGACTCCCGGACGCTTCGTCCGCTCGGCAATCTCGCCTTCCACGCGAATTTTGATGCCGCCGAGAAACTCCTGCACTGTCTCCTTGGTGACAATCAGCTTTTCGGTCTTGCCCTCCGCGATGCGCCGCGCCTGTTTGCGGCACACGGTGCCGATTTGCCGCTCCAGGTTGCGAACACCCGCTTCGCGCGTGTAATGACGGACAATAAACCGCGTCGCCTCATCGGGAAACTCGATCAGTTCACTGGTTAATCCGTTCTCTTCAATCTGGCGCGGAATCAGATATTGATTTGCAATGTGCAATTTTTCTTCTTCGGTGTAGCCCTGTAGTTCGATGATCTCCATGCGATCCCGTAGCGGCTCGGCGATAGTGTCGAGCATGTTCGCAGTGGTGATGAACAACACCTTCGACAGATCAAACGTCACGTCGAGATAGTGGTCGCGGAACGTCGCATTCTGTTCGGGATCGAGGGCTTCCAGCAGCGCCGATGACGGATCGCCACGAAAATCGCGGCCAATCTTGTCAATCTCATCGAGCATAAACACGGGATCGTTCGTCTCTGCCCGCCGAATGCCCTGCATAATCTGGCCTGGCAGTGCACCGATGTACGTCCGGCGATGCCCGCGAATTTCGGCCTCGTCATGCACACCGCCCAGCGAAATGCGAACAAACTTCCGCCCCATCGCTTTGGCTATCGAGCGACCAAGCGACGTCTTGCCCACACCGGGAGGGCCCACGAAACACAAAATCGGCCCCTTCATGTTCGGCTTCAGCCGACGCACGGAAAGGTAATCGAGAATGCGGTCTTTCACCTTTTTCAGGTCGTAGTGGTCGGTTTCCAGCACCTCGTGCGCCTTGATGATGTCCACCTCGGTGCCCGACTGCTTGTTCCACGGCAACGCCGCCAGCCACTCAATGTAAGTGCGCGTCACCGAATAATCCGCCGCCATGGGCGACATGCGGGAAAGCCGGCCCAGTTCTCGCAGGGCCTCTTTCTTAACTTCTTCCGGCATGCCGACGGCTTCAATCTTTTCCTTAAGCTCCTCTACTTCGCGCTGGCTGTCATCCCCTTCGCCAAGTTCCTTCTGGATGGCTTTCATTTGCTCGCGCAGGTAGTAATCGCGCTGCGTCTGCTGCACCCGATCCTGTACTTCGCTCTGAATCTTGTTGCGCAACTGCTGGACTTCCAGCTCCTTAGCCAAGTGCTGGTTGATCTTGTCCATCCGAGCGCGGATGTCGGCTGTCTCCAGCAAGTCTTGCCGGTCGGCGGTGCTCAGCGTCGGAATAGACGAGGCAATAAAGTCCACCAAGCGCCCCGGCTCGTCAATGTTCATAGCGACCGTCGAAAGTTCATCCGACAGCGTCGGCGAACCCGTCACAATCTGCTGGAACAGCGTCAGTACATTGCGCTGCAAGGCTTCGATCTCGGGCGTCTTTTCCGGATCCGACTCAAGCACCGGCTCCACATGTGCCCGCATAAATGGCACAAGTTGATTGAACTCCCGCACATGAACCCGCTCCAGACCCTCGGCAAACACAAACAGGCTCTGGTTGGGCATCTTTACAACCTTGTGTACCACTGCCAAAGTGCCCAAGGTGTAGAGGTCGTTGGGCTGTGGATTGTCCACCCGCGCTTCGCGTTGCGCAGCCACGACGATGGTCTTATCCTCGCCCAGCGAGTTGATCAGCAGAACCGAGCTTTCGCGGCCCACCGTCAGCGGTAAAACCGCATGGGGGAACAAAACCGTGTCCCGCACCGGCAAAATCGGGCGCGAGTCATAGTTCAGTTGCTCAGGACGCTCCGACGGGGTGCCTTCCGGCAAGCCGATGAGGTCAATTCCTTCAGGCAATTCAGTTTCCGTTTGGATGCTCATAAGATTGAACGTGAGTGTATCTCACTCAACTTTAGATGACAAATCAAGTGACAAGATGCAAACATCAAAAATGCCGATAAAATAATGAAAACATTGCTGATATGAATATTTTCCGCCAATTTTTAACATTTTAAAACTATGATTTAGCCAGTACTTCTAAGAAACTTTACTTTCTCCCAGCATCCGGGTATACCCCCAGAACCTTAACAAAATCAGCCACTTCGCGCAGATGCCGCAAGGCGTGGCTGGCCGCCTCACTCTCCCCTTCTTGGAAATCGGCATAAAACACGTATTCCCAAGGATGCCCGCGAAACGGCCGGGATTCGATCTTGCTCAGAGAAATTTCTCGCAGCGCCAAAACCGCCAACGCCTTGAACAGCGCTCCCGGCTCATTGCGCACCCGGAAGGCAATGGAAGTTTTGTTCGCCTTCGGCAGTATCGGCGGTGCTGCCCACTTGCCAGCCCGCTTGGTTAGACGATGTACCAGAAAAAATCGCGTGAAATTTTCCTGATTATCCTCAACCCCCGCTGCCAGAATCTTGCCTCCATACACCGCCGCTGCCTTGCGGCTGGCGATGCCCGCCGCATCACGCAGCCCTTCGGCGATCACGTGCTTCACGCTGCCTGCCGTGTCATAAAACGGTACCGGCTCAATCTGTGGATGCTGGCGGAGGAATTCGCGGCATTGGTCGAGCGCCACCGGGTGCGACAGCACCCGCCGCAGATCCTTCAGTTTTACTCCCGGCGCGGCAATCAAATTATGCACGATGCGCAGTTGCATCTCCTTGCGCACGCACACATTCCGCTCCAGTAACAGGTCAAAGTGCTCGGCCACCGAACCGGCCAGAGAATTCTCAATCGGAATGACGGCAGCGTCTACGCCACCCTTGCCGGAGCCTTTTTCAACACGGTCAAACACCTCGTGCGACCGCGGGCATGGCACCGGCGTACCCCCGGGAACCATCCGCGAGGCAGCCTCATGGCTGAACGAACCCAGCTCACCTTGAATCGCAATTTTCATGACCAGCGAAGGTAGACTCCCCGAAGCAGAAATGCAAGTAACCAGTTAGCACACAGGTCACCTCAATCGTCTACTATCGTTAGCGTATTATCTTGCAGCCGTGGCCTTGCACGTCAGCCATTCCATTCCATATACCGATAGATCCAAAAGGAATCCTCATGAAACGCGTTCTCGCTTCCCTGCCGCAGGCTCTTCTTATCGCCATATTCACTTTCGCTATTCTGGCGCTCCCTGCCAGCGCGCAACTCACCAACGTCAGCACAGACACTTTGACCAACACCGCCAGCCAGCATGCCACAGAAGTCGAGCCTGACACCTACTCCTTCGGCAACACCATCGTCAGCGCCTTCCAAGTCGGCCGAATTTCGGGCGGCGGCGGTGGCGCCATCGGCTGGGCAACCTCCACTGACGGCGGCGTCACTTGGCTTCGCGGCTACCTGCCTAATCTGACTGCTGCTGCGGATGGCGGTCCCTACACCGCCGCCAGCGACGCCTCCGTCGCCTATGACCCCAAACATGGCGTTTGGATGGTCTCGGCGCTGCCCCTGAGCGGCCCCGCCGCACTTACCGTCAGCCGTTCGTTTGATGGCATCAACTGGCTGAGCCCTGTAGTCACCAACACTGGCTCAGGTTCTGTAGATAAGAACTGGATCGCCTGCGACGTCATCGCCACCAGCCCGTTCTACGGCAACTGCTATCAGGAATGGGACAACCCCAACTCTGGCGCGATCAAGATGAGCGTTTCCACCGACGGTGGAGCGACCTGGGGCACAGCAACGACAGTGACCGGGGCCAATGGTCTGGGCGGCCAACCAGTCGTGCAGCCCAGTGGCACACTCGTAGTTCCCTTTGAAAGCAACGGTGGCAAGATTCAGTATTTCCGTTCGACCAACGGGGGAGCTAGCTACACGACCGTCGGTACCATTGCCACCATTTCGAGCCATACGGATGCGGCTGGTATTCGCAGCGGCCCACTGCCTTCGGCCGAAGAGGATGCAGCCGGCAAACTCTACGTGGTGTGGCAGGACTGCCGGTTCCGCACTGGCTGCAAGGAAAACGATATCGTGATGAGCACTTCGACCAACGGCACGACCTGGTCAGCCATCAAGCGCATTCCCATTGACCCGACCACATCCACCGTGGATCACTTCATCCCCGGCATTGGCGTGGATCACGCCAGCTCTGGCACCACTGCCCACCTGGTGCTCACCTACTATTACTACCCGGTGGCAAGCTGCACCACCACCACCTGCCAGTTGTTCACAGCATCCATCTCCTCCACGAACGGTGGCCAAACCTGGACCACTCCCAACACACTGGCGGGCCCGGCGAACATCACCTGGCTGCCAAACACCTTCGCTGGACGCATGGTGGGCGATTACATCTCCAGCTCATTCGTGAACGGCAAGGCCTTCAGTATCTTTGCTGTTCCGAACGCGTTGACCGGAAGCACCTTTAATCAGGCCATGTTCACTGAGACCAACGGCCTAACCCGCGAAGTGAGTGGATTCGACTTGGAGTACAGCAGCGCGGGCGACAAGCCGGTGCCGCACGTGAAGGGTGACAAGCTGGCGAAGTGGATTCCAGAGCGTTCGGGCGACCCCGATCGCGACTAATCGCAATCCAGCAGTTGTGCTACAAACGCCCGGCGCAGTCATGCGCCGGGCGTTTTTTGGGGATTCACTCTGGAAATAAATAGGAACGGCTAAGCCAGAGGTTTGGTCATGGTGTAAGCATCCGCGCCCGGAGCGTAATAGTCCGGCACTTTACGCAGGATCGTGTAGCCGTGCCGCGCATAGAAGGCGAGGGCAGAATCGTTGTCAGCAGCCGCTTCCAGGTGCATCACGGTGCAGCTGCAATCGAGCGCGCGTTTCTCCGCCGCAGCCATTAGCGCTGTGCCGACACCCAGCCTACGCGCGCGGGAAAGCACGTCTATGGTGATGACATGCGCCGCCGCTTTTTGGTGATGCAGATGCACGATTACAAAGCCCAAAATATGTGGATTGATCCCTGAGTCTGGATTGCTGGGGTTCAAAGCGGCACCTTCATTCGCTGTCTCTTCCGCCACCAGACACACTGCGCCGCTTCTTCGCAGAAACATATTCATCTCGCGCTTCGAATACGCAATGCCCGGCAGAAAGCACTGCTGGTCAATCTGCCACAGCGTCTCAAAGTCGGGTTCCTGATAAGGGCGCAGATCAAAGCTCACGGATTCATTCTATGGCGCGCAGACGCTGCCGCGCTATGATTTCTGGATGGCTACTCTGACGATTCCCCGCCCTCCTGCCAGCCCTGACAAGAGCGAACACGCCGAATACTTCAGCCGCTACACCACGCTCGTCCCCGGAGACGATGCGATGGCTGTCATCGAAGGCCAACTCGACCAGACGTTTGCCATTCTCCGGACCATCAGTGAAGAACGCTCCCTACATCGCTGGGCCGAAGGCAAGTGGAGCGTGAAGGAAAACCTGAACCATCTCGCTGACACCGAGCGCGTCATGGCGTATCGCCTGTTGTGCATCGCGCGCGGCGACCAGACGCCTCTCCCCGGCTTTGAGCAGGATGACTATGTGCGCTCCGCCAACGCCGACGCGATCCCGTGGCAAGATTTGGTGAGCGAGTTCGCCGCCGTGCGCCGCGCCACGATCCTGATGCTGCGAAACATGCCGCCAGAAGCGCTGGCGAACATCGGCACCTGCGGCGGCAATCCCACCAGCGCCCGCGCACTGGCGTGGATCATAGCCGGCCACCTGATTCACCACATGCGAATTTTCAAGGAAAAGTACGAGGGGGTGTAAGCGCTCTTATTGCTTTCAGCGCTTGTCAAAATCAGGAAATAGAACCTTTAGACGGTCAACGGTAGCACGCCATTTTGGCGTAGTGGGCTTGCAGACTGTGTTTTGGTTTCCGAAGAAGCCGATTTCCTTGACGGCTTTGTTCAATGTCACAACCTGGAGCCACTCAACATGAACGAAACATTCGGTTGAGCCATAAGTTCCTACTGTGGCCGTGTCCAAGATTGGCGACTGAATATCGCTCCCCGGAACCTTCACCGCAAATTCGGAGGCCGCGACGGCTCGACTCACAACCCTGCCGACGCCGACGTAGCCGTGACCGGGCACATTCACCCAAACGCGATCACCCGAATTTAGCAGCAGTAACGTCCTGCTATACCAGACGCCTCCGCCGCCCGAAATGAAGCTGAACTTGACGGCATCATCCCATGAGCGGCCGTCGCCGACCCCGAACGAGCAGTAGAATTCGCCATTCCAAGGCTCGCTTTGTCTGCTTGGCGACAGAGCAGCGCTTACCTGCGTCTGCAGCGGATCAAGAAGCCAAGCTCGGCTGAGAAGTTGCTCAGTGCCATGTGTAAAAACCTGAAATCGCAGCACATTAATCGGCACTTCGCGGTCATTGAGATAGCCAACGATACGCTCCGTGCTTTCGTCAAGCGAAGCGGCCACGACCACGATCTGGTGATTCTGATTGAGTGAGTTTTCGTCGAGCTGGGAACCGAACCGTTCGCTAAAATCGGCGGTTAGACTCCTGCCCGGCTTGTACCGACCATAAATCCTCGAGATATCCTCGCCCTTTAGTCCCTCCACCCAACTCGCATAATCCAAAGCTTGAGCCACCACATCGCGAGGTGTCCGATTTCGCTTCAGCTCAATAAGGACAAGGCCGCCGTCGGGTGCAATTGCCAAAAGATCAATTCTTCCGCCGAAACCGGTGTCTTCCTGACGCCCAATAAGCATCCACTCATCTGAGAGGATTTTCGGCTCTTGCGCGATGAGGTCTTCGAGAGTCCTCTCACTTTGCAAAGCAGATTCTAGGAGTTCTTGAGGTGTATCCGCAATTCTCCAGATTGAGTGGCGAAATGGCATTGTGGCTCTCCTTCTTCAAGGCGCTTTGCGTTATTCCAGCCCCGCCCACTGCTCAATCAACTTGAGCGACGAGCAATAGTCGAGCTCGCCCTGACCGGCATCATTGGCGGCGGCGTACATCGCTTCCGCCATTTCCAGACCCGGCAACTTCAGTTGCGCATCACGCGCCGCGTCTTGCGCCAGCCGCAAATCTTTCAACATCAACTTCAGCGGAAAGTTCGGTGTGTAGTCATGTTGCAGCACGAAGGGAGCTTTGTAGTCCACCACACCCGACCGCACCATCGAAGCCTGAATCAACTCCACCAGCTTCGCAGGATCCACACCGAGCTTGCGCGCCATGGTAATGCCCTCGGCGAATCCCTGATAGATCATGGCAATCTGCAGATTCATCGCGAGTTTGGCGGACTGGCCCATCCCGGTTTCGCCCATGCGCATCACCGTCTTGCCCATCGCTTCAAACAGCGGCTGTAGGCGGGCAATCGTCGCTTCCGCGCCGCCCACGATAAACGTCAACGTCCCCGCTTCCGCGCCCACCTTCGATCCCGTAACCGGCGCGTCCACGTAGTCCGCGCCACGCTCGATCACGTGCTCAGCAAAACGCCGCGTCGCCTTCGGAGAAATCGTGCTCGAATCCGCCACGATCATCCCCGGCGCGATGTGCGACTCCAAGCCACCTTCGCCGAACATCACACTCTCCACCGCAACGGTATCGGAAACGCACATCCAGACGACTTCGGCACCCTCGGCCGCTTCGCCGGGTGTCGTCGCCGTGCGCGCACCTTCCACGGACTTCGGTGTACGGTTCCACACCGTAACCTGATGCCCAGCCTTGACCAGATTGGAGGCCATCGCCCGCCCCATGATTCCCAAACCCAAAAACGCTACGCGCATGACAGGTGCCTCACAATTTTTCTACGAAAATGATGGAGCGCTGATTCGGATTAGAAACGAGCCGGAGAACGAGGTCAAGGCTGGCTGCACTGAAAATTGCCCGGCATAGCTACGCTTGGACAGGCGAGGGTGCCTGGCCGCACGAACTCACTTCACAAAAAATTGGTGCCCCATGCTCGCGTCGCGCTTTCCGGCGCCAGCATGGGATGCCCGAACTCGAATTCTCGATAAGCACGTTACCCAGCCAACAGAACTCGCAAATCCCGCACGTTGTTGCCAGTAGGCCCAGTAACAACCGCATCGCACAGCGAGTCGAACAGCGGGTAGGCATCAAACCTCGCCAAAGAATCTTGGACACTCAGGCCGCGCGCTTGCGCGCGGCTGAGTGTCGAACCGTCTACTACCGCGCCAGCCGCGGGACTGTTGCCGTCAATGCCATCGGTGCCGGCGCCGAGCACACAGAAATTTTCGCCCGCGATCTTCGACGCACACGCGAGAGCGAACTGCTGATTGCGTCCGCCAATGCCCGCATCACGCACGATCTTAACCGTCACTTCTCCGCCTGAGATCAGGCACACGCGCCTATGCTGCTGCCGCAACTCTCGCAAGCGATGCAGCAGATACTCCGCCGCCCTTTCGTAGTCCCAGTCGTCGCAGGAGTTGTCCTCGAAGACACTGAATCCCGCTTCGCGCGCAGCGTCGGCTGCGCCAGCCCGCGCGGTTTCATTGGAAAGTACCACGTGAACACTCGACCGCTCGAAGCAGGCATCACTCTGCTTGGGCGTTTCGACGAGCGCGCTCCGCTCGAAGCGGAGCCGCACCGATTCCGGCACTCGATTCGCCAACTCGTACTGCTCGGCAATCCGGTACACATCGTCCACCTTCGAGCGATCCGGCACCGTTGGCCCAGAGGCCAGCGCATCCGGCGCCGCATCGGGCACATCGGAAATCAATAGCGAAACTTGCCGCGCGGGCGACGCCGCCTCCGCCAGCCGCCCGCCTTTGATCGCCGAAAGATGTTTGCGAACGGCATTGATCTGCTCAATCGGCGCGCCGCACAACACCAGCGCGCGATAAGTCGCAATCAGATCGTTATGCGAAATATCGGGCAGACCCGGCGCAGAAAGCGGCTGTTCCACCACACTCGATCCGCCTCCGCTGATCAGAAAAATAATCAGTGCGCGCGCATCTGCCGCTTGCGCCAACTCAAGTATCGCTTCTGCCGCCGCCACCGATTCGGCATTCGGCGTAGGATGCCCGCCGCGAAAATAGCGAAAGCCATCGAGCGGCGCATCAGGCAAATTCGGATCGGCGATGATCCCGCCCCAACCTTCGCCGGTTCGCGCGCGCAACGCCGCCGCCATCGCATGGCCAGCCTTACCAAGTGAAATCACGTGGACGCAATCGAAAGCAGACAGGTCAATCAGTTCGAGCGTCGGGGTGCCGCCATGAGCATCCGCACGATCCTCGCCTAACCGCAAAAAGCTGCCCTCACGCGAGACACAACGTGCAAACGCGCGATCCACATTCGCCTCTGCGAGTGCGCGGGCAAACAACCCGCGTGCAACTTGCCGCAGTGAATCATGGGGCGGATTGTCGCGAGATTCCACAGCTAAACCGCCGCTGCCTCATCGGCATCCTTGGTGGAGGCAAGTCCCGCGATCCCCAGCGCCGCAGGCAGCCACTGCTCGATCGCAACGCGCATCTTTGGCAGTTGCGATTCGCCCGCAGTAGCGCCAGCAAAAAAATGATCCGCGTTCTCCACCCACACCAACTTTTTCGGCTCAGCCAGTTGCGCGATCACCGACTCCACTTCCGCCCGTGGACCGAACAGATCGCGATCCCCGCTCACAAACAATTTCGGCTTAGTGCACTCCCGCAAATACTTGTACTCGTACAATCGGCCATCAGCGGCAATCGGAATCCCGAGGCCGATCAGCACTGGCACTCGCGGATTGTCATAGCACGCCCGCAGGCCGGTCGAGCAGCCAAAAGAAAACCCCGCAAACACAATCGGCTTGCCAAACTCGGCGGCTAGCCAATCCATCCCAGCGACAACGTCGTCCACTTCGGCGCGACCGTCATGCGTGCCTTCGCTCAGTCCCGTGCCCCTAAAGTTAAATCGCAGCACAGGAAATCCGAACCCGTGTAGCGCCTTCATGGCATGGAAGACGACCTTGTTGTGCATCGTCCCGCCAAACAGAGGATGCGGATGACACACCAGCGCCACATGCGAAGCGTCGTCGCGCCCCGCGTTGAGCAATGCCTCAAGTCGGCCGGCAGGGCCAGGCAGAAAAAATGATCGAATGGCCGCGTGATCAGTCACCTAACTAGGTTACAACGCGGACATCCCGAAAAAGCCAAGGCGCACACAGAGGCACCGAGACACAGAGAAACGCAGGGAGCTTAATATCTCTTTTTCGTGCATTTTGTTCTTACACTTTTTCATGAATTTATTCTTGCATTTTGTTCCAGCTTTTTCCCAAAGTTGTTTTTCTCCTGTCTTTATCTGTGTCTCAGTGCCTCTGTGTGCCCTTGCCCTTTGTTCTCCACTTGAAACTTGAAACCCGAAACCTGAAACTGTCTGTATGCCCTTCGACCCGATCGCTTTCACGCGCCAGTTGGTAGACATCCCCTCGATTACCGGAGACGAAGCCGTCTGCGGCGAAATTCTGCTGCGCGAACTCACGGCACTCGGCCTCGACGCCCGCCGGATGATCGTCGCCGAGCAGCCTGGGCCGCGCTTCAATGTGTTGGCAACTTGGCCCGCTGCACCGAATCCGCAAGTCGTTTTCTCGACGCACTTCGACACCGTTCCACCATTCATTCCCTCGTGGGAAGACGACACCAACATCTACGGTCGTGGATCTTGCGACGCCAAGGGCATTCTCGCCACGCAAGTCGCAGCGTGTGTTCGATTGCATGAAGAAGGCCTCGCCACTGGCTTGCTCTTTGTGGTGGACGAAGAGTCCCAGAGTGAGGGCGCCCGCCTGGCCAATCAGCACTCCATCGGCTCCCGATACCTGATCAATGGCGAGCCCACCGACAACCGCCTCGGCCTCGCGAGCAAGGGTACGCTGCTGGTGGAACTCATCGCCGAAGGTCACGCCGGGCACTCCGCCTATCCCGAGATGTTTACCTCCGCCATCGAAAAGCTGCTCGACGCTCTGGAGCGGGTTCGCAAAATCGCCCTACCCGTGGAACTTGACGCAGGTCCCACTACCGGCAACATCGGGCTCATCTCCGGAGGCAAAGCCTCGAACGTCATCCCCGACCACGCCAGCGCGACCCTTCTCTATCGTCTGGTCGGCCAATCGGCCGCGCTGCGCCGAGACATTGAAGCTGCCTGCGCCGGACTCGTCACTGTGAACTTCGTGCGAGAGTCGCCCTACATCCGCCTGAAGACCTTCCCCGGCCTGCCGACCATGATCGCCGCCTTTACCACCGACATTCCCAAGCTCACCCACTGGGGCGAGCCGCTGCTCATCGGCCCCGGCTCAATTCACGTCGCCCACACCAAAAACGAATTTCTAGCCAAAGCCGAGCTGCTCGCCGCAGTGGATATTTACTGCGACCTCGCGCGTCGGCTCAGCCTTTAAGTTCCAGGCCGTGTCATCTCGACCGGAGCGAACTGCTCCACGCACTCGTGGGGCAGTTCACGCTGTGGAGAGACCTTGTGTTTTTGATTGTTGAGAAATGGGCGCATAAACCCAACGCGCACGATACCCTAGAGTTGTGACCTCCTCCGAATCGCAAAATCATCTCGCCCGCTCGTCCTCGCCCTACCTTCGCTCCGCTGCCCACCAGCCGATTCACTGGTTCGAGTGGGGCGAAGCTGCCTTCGCCGCCGCTCGCGCTGCCAACAAACCCATTCTTCTCGACATTGGCGCCGTGTGGTGCCACTGGTGTCATGTGATGGATCGCGAATCCTACGACGACCCCGCCATCGCCGAGCTCATCAATCATCGTTACATCGCCGTCAAGGTGGACCGCGACCAGCGTCCCGACGTGGACTCGCGTCATCAGGCTGCGATCAGCGCACTCACCGGGCAGGGCGGATGGCCGCTCACCGCTTTCCTCACTCCTGAGGGCAAGCCCTTTTACGGCGGAACCTATTTCCCGCCCAGCGACCAGTACGGCCGCCCTAGCTTTCGCACCGTGCTCAACGCCATTGCCACCACCTTCGCCGAAAAACCGGACGAAGTCGCCACCCAAGCCGATAATGTACTCATCGCTCTGCAACGCGGCGAAGGCTTCACTAGGTCTTCGGAAAAGAGCAGCGACATTTCCCCTGCTATTTTGCAGTCAATACTGGCGGCCATTACCGGCTCCGCGCTCAAGAGCTTCGACCCCGGACATGGCGGCTTCAGCCACGCCCCCAAGTTCCCCCACTCCCCGGCACTCGATTTTGTGATGGATCGCTTTTCTCGCAGCGGCGAATCGCGTCTGCTGCAAGTCTTCCAGCAGACGTTGGAAAACATGGCCAAAGGCGGCATCTACGATCAGCTCGCTGGCGGCTTCCATCGCTATTCGGTCGACGAGCGCTGGGTCGTCCCACACTTTGAGAAGATGGCGTACGACAACTCGGAGCTGCTGAAGAATTACGTGTATGCGTTCCAGCTCAGCAGCGAGACGTTTTATGCCGACGTTGCCAAAGACATGATCCGCTGGATGGACGAGTGGCTCAGCGACCGCGAATTGGGCGGCTTCTACGGCTCGCAGGACGCCGACGATTCGCTCGACGACGATGGTGACTACTTCACCTGGACCGTTTCCGAGACACGCGCCGTGCTTACCGACACCGAATACAAAATCGCCGCGGCCTTCTATGACATCAACGAAGTCGGAGAGATGCATCACAATCCGGCCAAGAATGTGCTCTATCAGCGGGCCAGCCTAGCCGATATTGCGCACCGCAACACCATCTCCGAAGACGAAGCCGTGGCGCTGCTGACCTCGGCCAAGTCCAAGATGTACGCCGCGCGTCTGCAACGGCCCACGCCCTTTGTGGACAAGACGATTTACGTCAACTGGAATGCGCTGTGCATTTCGGCCTACCTGAAGGCAGCGCGCGTTCTAAAGCTGCAAGATGCACAAGTATTTGCCCTGAAGTCGCTCGACCGCATGCTGGCGCAGGGTTTTGACGCGCACGGCCGCTTACTGCACATCATCGCCGCGCCTGAAGCCACGCCCACCCCAGGCTTCCTCGAAGACTATGCCATGCTCGCCATCGCCTGTCTCGACGCCTACGAAACCACCGCCAACATGGACTACTATCGCGCCGCCCAGCGTCTGGTGGATGACATGGGCACAGATTTCTTCGACGTCACATCGGGTGGCTTCTTCGACACGCCACAAACCGACGCGGGTACAACTCCTCTCGGTGTTCTAACCACCCGCCGCAAGCCGTTTCAGGATTCGCCCACTCCCGCCGGAAATTCGGTCGCCGCCATCGCCCTGCTGCGGCTCCACGAACTCACGGGAAACGCCAAATATCGCGAGCAAGCCGAGCAAACGCTCGAAGTCTTCGCAGGAGCAGCCGAACAATATGGAATCTTTGCCGCTACCTATGGGCTGGCTGCCATCCACTTTGGGGAGCCGCACCAGCAAGTCGTCGTCATCGGCACCGATTCCCTCGCCAACGAAATGGTGGCACTCGCCCTGCGTCCGTTCGCATTTACCCGCACCGTCTTGCACGTCACCCATGACCAAGCCATCGCTGGCGACCTTCCACCAGTGTTAGCCCAAACGCTCTCCGGCATTCCTGGCTTGACGTCGGGCGCAGCAGTGGCTCTGGTATGCAGCGGCCAAACCTGCCAACCGCCAGCACACACCATGGACGATCTAAAAGCTCTGCTTGTGGATGCCCCGCCGAACGCGGTCTAGCCGCCAACAATCGAGGGTTGGTCAGTCCTCGAGGAATTACACACACTTCGCCAGCGGGCTGACGCGATGGCGCGCGTCAGCCCTTACTCCGGCTTAGGACTGAATTGCAAATCTATCGAACCGACTGCGGAAACAGCCTTACTTGCATTTGCGGCCCGGAGGGCACGGAATGGGGCCGCCATCAGGCGCGGGCACGGACGGGGCAGCGGCTGCTGCAAAACCACAGAGGATAACAGCTAGCAAAACGAACGAACGCACGGTGTTTTTCATGGTAAAGCCTCCTGGGGAGATAGACAGCAAAACTTCTTTGCAACATACTGCAGGGCCCTGGCTGCCGCGTCCGCAAGCGATGCTTGCGGAGGAGGATAAGGCTGTTACTTGCACTTGCGGCCCGGGGGACAAGGAATAGGGCCACCATCCGGCGCAGGCACCGAAGGGGCTGCCGTCGCTGCATAACCGCATATCACCACCACCAGCAAGACAAGCGAACGCACGAAGTTGTTCACGAAGAACCTCCATAGAAACTGAAAATTGGGATTTTTTTAGGGATCAATCCCTGTGCAGGATTATACGAAGCAGGGCGGGTGGAGGATAGGAATTTAGCGGCTGTTCCGAATTCCGTAATAGCTTCCAGAAGACGTGGACGTGGTGTCCTCTGCGCTGTCGTCAGACCGGGCAAGGGCCTTTTCCACGATGCTTTCGAACCGGGGGATCAAGGTTTCACCCGACACTTCGGCCCGAATCTCGCCCAGTTCCTGATTCCAGCGCTTCGTCTTAAGCATCGAGCCTCCACGCTGAGTGGACTCTGGCATCAGCACATAAACGAACCAGGTGAGAATCGCGGCGTTATACACCGCCATATTCACAATACTGAGCGAACTCAAATCGGAGTCCATGCCTCCCCGGGCATCTAGCAGACTCACAATGATCTAGGCCACCGCCACAATGCCAAAGCCAAAGGCGATGCCGAAGGTACGGCTCCGCCAAGTCAGGCCCAAGTGCCGGATGAATACCATCAGGAACAGGATCATGCCACACTGCATCACTCGCAGGCTGCGTTGTAGCACGAAAATCGAGTTCACCAGCCAGTCGAGGCCATTGCCACCCGCCGAGGCTGCGACCACAACCGCGACCAAAACCAATAGCAACCCCACCCAACGGAATAAAAGCGTCCCCAAGTCACGCAACGCCACGTAAACCCGAAACACATCGCGGTAGATTTCTTCAATGGCGGCGAAGCCAAACGCGACCCCAAACGTCATGCTCAAGTACGCCACGTAAAAGTAAAAGTCGGATGTGCCGAACTTCTTGGCGGAAAACTCAATGGCGAAAAAGAGGATTTGCACCGCTGTGTAGGTGAAGAAGTTGGGCCAGCGCCGAACCAACTTGCGGCGAATCATAGTGACGCAAAGCAGAGTCTGTAGGATCGGGTGCGCGATCCATAGGCCGTAAAAGGCGAATTCCTGAGGTCCCGTCATGTCGTTGTTCGGCACACGGCTAGGGCAATCAGCAATCAGACAAAATCGAGCCGGAGCCTGACCAGCGTGACAAAACCACTAGCAAAACAGGATATCACGCCCCAAACTACAGCGAAAACCTTGAGCCGGTGGGGGGTTATTCATTTGGATTCCAAAAGCGACGGCGCGCCCACAGAACTAGCAGCACGACAACCAGCATCACTAATATCACACCATCAATTTTTCTCACCAAAACCAGCATTCCATGCCAGTGCTGGCCAAAACTGTAGCCTACGAAGCAGATCACCGCACTCCACAGCGTAGCGCCCACCAAGTTGCATAGCAGAAAGCGCCCCACTGGCATCCGCATCACTCCAGCCAACGGGCCGGCAAACACCCGCAAGCCAAACACAAAGCGCGCCACCAGCACGGTGGCGCTGCCAAAGCGTTGGAATAACGTCTCTCCACGGCCGAGTGTGGCCGCAGAGACGTGAAACACATGCGCGTATCGCTCTAAAAGGGGCCGACCACCGCGACGACCAACCCAGTAGCCCATGCTGCCGCCAACCGTACAAGTCAGCGACGCCACTAGAATCAGCCAGCCCAGATGCAGCTTGCCTGAAGACGCCGCCACGAAACTGGCCGCCAGCAGCACCGTTTCGCCGGGCACTGGAACCCCGGCATTCTCCAGCAAGAGAATACCCGCGACAGCCCAGTAGCCGTAGGTGCTGACAAATTGGATTAAGTGATCAAAGAAATGGTGAGTCATCAGGAATGCACAGAGTCTACAGGAAAGTGAGCATACACCCGTCCGCGTCAGGCATCGGCTGCATCGGCATTTTTAACTCCTAGAAAATCCCCAACCACCCGGTTGAACTCCTCCGGAACCTCTTCGTAGGGTAGATGCCCGACGCCCGGAATCGTGACTAGCTCACAGTGGTGGAGATGGCGCTGCAAGCGCACGCCCGACCCCGGCACCACACGGTTATCTTTGCTGCCCCACACTAACAAAGTCGGAATGTCCGCAATCTCAGGCAGTACTGATTCGATCAGCGCCAGATCTTGGTGCCAAGTCTTCAGGATAGCTAGCCCATTCTCCCACCCGCCGGGAATGCGGAACGGCGCCCGGTAGCCCTCGACGGTTCCGGGAGACATGCGCGTCGCGTCCCCGTACATGGTGCCCAGCCACTCCGCGCCGCGAAGGTAAATAAGCCCGGTAGCATGGCGAAAGGCAGAAGCCCCAAACGGATGCGACAACACGCGGGCCAGAAGCTTGCCCACCGGCGACCAAGGGTTGATCGGCGCGGAAAGCACCATTCGCTGCACTCGTTGGCGTCCCTCACGCGCAGCCAGCGCGGCCATCATCATGGCGACGCCGCCACCATGGGAGGTCGCCACAAGGTCAAAGTCTTGCACCCCAATGCATTCCAGAAACTTCAGCGTGAGGCTCGCCATGCCTTGCAGAGAGGCGTCGTGTAAAGCCTTGCGCTCCGAGAATCCACTGCCCGGCAAGTCGGGGGCAATCACTCGAAACGAACGCGCGAAGTAGGGCAGCGTGAATCGCCAGGAAAACGAATACCCCAGCAGCCCATGCAGAAAAATCAGGGGCCGACCCTCCCCACCTTCCAGGTAGCGGTGACGAATGCCTTCGACCTCCACCCAATGCTCCTTGGTGGGCCACGGTGGCGTAGGTGCCAACAGACGGCTGGCTTCGACCGGGTCGGTAACGCCTAAAGGGGAGTCCGCAGGCAACTTTTCGGGGCGCATCGGCCTCTATCCAACTATTACCCTAACTCGCTTCTGTTGACGGGGAGCCGCAAGGCTCCCCAATTTTTATGTGGTATTGCTGCTACTTGGAAACTTTGGCGCGCTTCTTGCCCAGCAATTTCTTGAGTACGCGCACCAGTTTATCCACGTGCTTTTCTTCCAAAATATAGGCGGGGAGCAGCCGAATCACCACATCCTGGGTGACGTTGAACAGCACCCCAGCGATAATTCCCTCTTCGACCAGCGGACGCGCCGGAAAGTCCAGCTCTATGGCCTGCATACAGCCCGCTCCACGCACCTCGCTAATCGCGGTGCGGCTCCTGGCCAGCTCACGGAACTGTGCCTGTAGGTACTCACCAATCGCCGCTGCACGGGCCAGCAAGCCGTCGTCCTCTACGATGCTCAAGTACTCCAGCGCCAGACGGCACGCAAGCGGGCCACCGCCAAAGGTGGAGCCGTGCTGCCCGGCATGAATCGCGGAAGAAAATTCTTCCGTAGCCAGAAAAGCGCCGAGCGGCACCCCGCCAGCAATCGGCTTGGCAATCGCCAGGATGTCGGGCGTAACCCCAGCCCGCTGATAGGCGAACATCTTGCCAGTGCGGCCCAAACCGCACTGAATTTCGTCAAAGATAAGTGCCGCCCGATGCTCGGTGGCCAAAGCGCGCGCTTCGCGCAAGAATTCCGGCGAGCACTCGCGAATGCCGCCCTCGCCGAAGATGGGCTCCATGATGATGGCGCAGGTCTGGCCGTTCACCGCCGCGCGCAGACCTTCCAAGTCGTTCCGCTCAACGTGGGTCACGCCCGTAAGCAACGGCTCGAAACCCTCCTGATACTTACCCTGTCCGGTCATGGACATGGCACCATACGAGCGCCCGTGATACGAGCCTTTCAGCGCGACGACTCGGTACTTCCCCTCGCCGCCCGCGCGATGACCGGCCAATCGCGCCAGCTTCAGTGCACCCTCGATTGCTTCCGTTCCGCTGTTCGAGAAGAATGCCCGGTCGAGCCCCGAAAGCCCGGCCAGTTTCTGCGCCAGCAATCCCTGATATTCGCTGTAGTACAGGTTGGAGGTGTGGACAACCTTGGCCGCCTGCTCTCGCATCGCACGGAGCATCCGCGGATGGGCGTGCCCCAGCGCGTTCACGCCGATGCCGCCGATAAAGTCAATGTAACGGTTTCCCTTGTCGTCGAAAATGTACACGCCCTTGCCCCGCTCGATAAGGAGCGGGTAACGGGCATAGGTGGGAATCAGGTAACGGCTTTCCAGTTCGGCAATTTGTTCAAATCGGTTCATGGTTAGCTTGATTTTAGCTTAGGGCAGCACTGCTCCGCTGGCGACTCACGCAAACGGATGCTGCCGCGAGACTTTGCGGGATACAAAAATCTGCACTCACCCTCCAGTTATCAGTTTGTTATCTATGTTTTTTCATATATAGTGTTCTATTATGGAAACACTCTGTTGCTAAGCCTATTTATTGCAGTTATTTAGAGAGTTTAGTACGACGGCTCCGTTGGCCTCAGACTTGCATCGCAAGTGTGCAACTGTCTCCACCGTGCAAGCGAAACTCTGTTGTGCTGAATGCCGCGATGAACAAGGAGCTTCAAACTCGGCTAACCGCCTGGTTCCTAGTGCTGTTGACCGCCGCCGCTGTCACTCTGGGCGCGTTCAACTTTGCGGTGGAACCCAAATTTCAGATTCCTTATGACGGCGCCTGGTGGGTCGAGCAGAAGGACGCTCTGGTAGCCGAGCGCGTTCGCGACGGCAGCCCGGCGCAGCGCTCCGGCATCAAGGTCGGTGACACCCTCGCCGCCGTCAACGATGAGGAAGTCCGTTCCGTCGCTTCCCTCACCCGGCAGCTCTTCTCCGCCGGACTCTATTCCAAGACCAAGTACTCGCTGCGCCGGGGCGGTGTTGCGCTGGATTCAGTGGTAATTCTGGAGCCCACCGACCGCTCGCTGAACCAGTGGCTGCGCGGCATCGCACTCATCTACCTAGGGATTGGGCTTTACGTCCTGCTGCGCCGCTGGACGTCGTATCGCTCGACTCATTTTTTCTCGTTCTGCCTAGTCTCGTTCATCTTTTACGCCTTCAAATTCACTGGCAAGCTGAACTTCTTCGACTGGACCATCTATTGGTCCAATGTAGTGGCGTGGGTGCTGCAACCGGCCTTGTTCTTGCACTTTGTGCTGACCTTCCCCGAGCGCCATCCCGCGCTCGATCGCAGCCGCTGGTTGCCGTTCATGATCTACCTTCCGGGTGCCATTCTGCTGGGCGTACAAATCGCAGCCCTCGAATGGCTGGCTGCCAGTGAACAGTTGCGCTGGAACCTTGACCGCGTCCAGATGAGCTATCTGGCTGCGTACTTCATCCTCGCGGCATGGATTCTGGTGAGGCAGTACAACCGCGCCACCAACGTCGTTCTACGGCAGCAGATGAAGTGGGTCACCCGTGGCACCACGCTGGCGATTGCTCCATTCACGCTCTTCTACGTGCTGCCTTACGTGATGGGCTGGACGCCGCTGGGGCTGATGAAGCTCGCCGTGGTCGCGCTCGGCCTGCTGCCCCTCACCTTTGGCTACGCCATCTTCCGCTACCGCCTGATGGACGTAGACCTGATCTTCAAGCGCGGCATGGCATACACGCTCGCCGCAGCAGCCATTGCTGGCGTTTATTTTGCGGGCATCGCCATGATCGCCGAAGTCGTCCACGCCTCGGTGCCGGGCGCGGGCCAAATTGGACTCATCGCCGCCATCGCCATTACGGCGTTGGTATTCGATCCGCTCAAGAACTGGATCACCGAAAAAATTGACCGCTCCTTCTACCGCCAGCGCTACGACTATCGCCAGACTCTGATCACCTTTGGCCGCGACCTGAGCGCCGAAACCGACCTCGACAACATGCTCAATTCAGTGGTGGACTACATGGGTCGGGCGTTGATGGTGGATCGGGCGGCGCTGTTCCTCTGCGCCGAGGACGACTCGGTTCGCCTCGCCACGTCGTTCGGCATCCCTAAGCAGGATGGGCTCGACTTGAGCTTCCTGACCCGCAGCCGGGTGGAAGGTGAAGTCGGCCACATCTTCTACGACAACACCCATCAGGCAGTCCGTGAGTCGAACGCAGCCCGTGACGCCATCGCTCGGCTTGACCTGAACTATTACATTCCCTGCCGCGCGCAGCACCGTCCGGTGGCCTTCCTCGGACTCGGCAAAACCCGCGAAGGCGATTTCCTTTCCAGTGAAGATGTCCAACTGTTGGAAACTCTTGCGGGCTACATAGGCATCGCCATTCAAAACGCGCAACTGTATTCCTCGCTGCAACGTAAGGCGGAAGAGAACGAACGGCTGAAGGAGTTCAACGAGAACATCGTCGAATCCATCAGCATCGGCGTACTCGCCGTGGATCTCGACGACAAGATCGAATCGTGGAACTCGCAGATGGAAGTGATGTACGCTCTGCCTCGCGCCCAAGCCATCGGACGCAAGCTGAGCGACGTCTTTCCATCCGCGTTCGCCGACGAGTTCCGCCGGGTGAGCCTCGGTCAGGGCATCCACAACCTGTACAAGTTCCGGCTGGGCACGCCCACGGGCGAAACCCGCATCACCAACGTGGCGATTGCCCCGCTGGTGGCGCGTGACTTCAAGGTCATCGGTCGCCTCATCATCCTCGACGACATCAGCGAGCGGCTTGAGCTGGAAGCGCAAGTCGCACAAGCAGACAAGCTCTCCTCCATCGGTCTGTTGGCCGCAGGCGTCGCTCACGAAGTGAACACGCCACTCGCCGTCATCTCCAGCTATGCCCAGATGCTCACCAAACAGTCGCAGGGCGATGAGCGTATTCAGGGCCTGCTGGAAAAGATCACTCAGCAGACTTTCCGCGCCTCGGAGATTGTCAACAGCCTGCTTAATTTTTCGCGCACCGGTGGCACTGAGTTCGGCGACGTAGACCTGAACCGCGTGGTGAAGGAGACTACCTCCTTGCTCGAACACCAGATGCGCGCCTCACGGGTGACCGTAGTGCAAGATCTGGCTCCCGAGCTGCCGCCTATCTTCGGCAACACCGGCCGCTTGCAGCAGGTGTTTCTCAACCTGATTTTGAATGCCCGCGACGCCATGCCCAACGGCGGAACATTGCACGTTACCACCCGTGGCGGCGACTCGGTACAAGCCATCATCTCCGACACTGGCTCAGGCATTGCGCCCGAGCATCTGGCGCGCATTTACGATCCATTTTTCACCACCAAGAACGGTTCCAGCGAAGGTCAGCCCCGCGGCACCGGGTTGGGCCTCGCCGTAACCTACGGCATTATTCAGGAACATGCGGGCAAGATTCGTGTGGAAAGCAATCCCGGTTCGGGCACGGCTTTCCACCTCGACTTTCCCGCAGTAAGGAAGGCGGCTCATGTCTGAAGCAGTGGCAATCCCCCGTATCTTGTCCGCCCCCACAGGCGCACCGGCGCGCATCCTCATTATTGACGACGAAGCCGACATCCGCGAGTCGCTACAGACTCTGCTGGAGATGGAAGGCTACTACGCCGCGACCGCTGGCACCGGTTCGGCTGGCCTGGCTCGGCTGGACGATTCCACCTACGACTTGGTGCTACTCGACTACTCCCTGCCCGACCGCGACGGCTTCAGCGTGCTGGAGGAGATTCGCGCCCACGATATGCAGATACCGGTCATCATGATCACCGCCTACGGTACCGTGGAAAAAGCCGTGCAGGCACTGCAAAATGGAGCCACCAACTTCATCCCCAAGCCGTGGGACAACGAAAAACTGCTCGCCGATGTGCGCGGTGCGGTGAACCAACGCCGCGTAGAAGAAGAAAACGTCCAGCTCAAGCGCGCCCTCAAGCAGCGCTATAGCTTCGAGAACATCATCGGCAAGAGCGATCCCATGCTGCGCATCTTCGACCTGGTGGCGCAGGTAGCTCCCAGCCGTTCCACCGTTCTGCTGCAAGGCGAAAGTGGCTCGGGCAAGGAACTTATCGCCAAAGCCATCCACCTGCACTCACCACGACGGAATCGCGCCTTCGTGCCAGTGAATACCGGCTCCATGCCGCCCGACCTGCTGGATTCGACTCTCTTCGGCCACGTGAAGGGTGCATTCACCAGCGCCATAGCCTCCAAGAAGGGGCTGTTCGAAATCGCGGATGGTGGCACCATCTTTCTGGACGAAATCGGCACCATGGGCATGGAAACGCAGACCAAGATTCTGCGCGTGTTGCAAGATAAGCGCTTTATGCACCTCGGCGGCGTCAAGGAAATTCAGGTGGACGTGCGCATCATCGCCGCCACCAACGTGGACTTGCGCCAGTTGGTGCAGGAAGGCCGCTTCCGCGAGGATCTGTTCTATCGTCTGAACGTCATCACAGTGGATCTGCCACCCCTGCGCCAGCGCAAGGAAGACATTCCGCTGCTGGTGGATCACTTCCTCAAGAAGTATTCCGAAGAGAACGTGCTGCCGCTACGCCGGATCACACCCGAAGCGCTGCGCCCGCTCACGACGTATTCGTGGCCAGGAAACGTTCGCGAACTGGAAAATGCCATGGAGCGTGCGGTGGTGCTCTCCACTTCCACGACGATTGGAACCGATCTGTTGCCCGACCACACTGTGGGCCGTGGGGTTGCCCTGCCCATGCCAGAGATTCGTCCTGATATGTCGCTATTCGACATCATCGAAGACTGCGAACGGCGTGTGATCTCAGACATGCTGGAAAAATGCAATTGGAACCAGACCGAAGCGGCGGAACGCTTCAAAGTACCTCTCTCTACCCTGAACCAGAAGATCAAGCGGCTGAACATAGAAATTCGCAAGCGCCGGGCGGAAGCCTCTTAGCCGGGAATTGTAATCCTGGCGCAAACGCTGCCATGTTAGTTCGCTGCGTTTGCTATAGTGACGTTGTGTGCCTTGATAAAAGGCGCGAACCATCATGGCCCTGATTTCTCCCGCTGAGTTCGCGAAAGAGCGCATTGCATCCGCGCAGGACTATGCGCTGCTCTCCTGGCGCAGCCTCACCAACCTTTTTTCCAAGCCACGCTATTGGGCTGACACCCTGGTACAAGCCGACCTGATCGGTGTTGGTTCCCTGCCCATCACCTTGCTGGCGGGGCTGTTCATCGGGGCGGCGTTCGCCTTGCAGTCGTCGCGCACGCTGGCCCGTTTCGGCTCGCTCTCGTTGATGGGTGAACTGGTCTCCCTTTCCATGGTGCGCGAACTCGGCCCCGTTCTCACCGGACTTATGGTCTCCGGCCGCAATGCCAGCGGCATGGCCAGCGAACTGGGATCCATGCGCGTCACCGAGCAAATTGACGCTATGCGCGCACTCGGTACCGACCCCACCCGCAAGCTGGTTACGCCACGCGTCATCAGCAGCGTAGCCATGGTGTTTGTGCTTACAATTCTGGCAGATCTCGTCGGCATTCTTGGTGGCCTTGTGGTGGCTGGCCCGCTGCTCGGCCTCGATGCCCGCGAGTATTGGACCCGCGCCTGGCAGGCACTGGTCGCTGGCGACATCGTAATGGGCCTGACCAAGCCGATCTTCTTCGGCTTCATCATCTCCACCGTGGGCTGCTTCTTTGGACTTTCCACCACAGGCGGCACCCAAGGCGTGGGCCGCTCGACCACGCAGGCCGTCGTCGTGGCCTCGGTGCTGATCCTGGTGGCAGACTTGTTCATCACCCGCGTGATGATGCTGATTTTTAACTAGCTAGGACGAGAACTTCGAACCGACCAGAGCCGTCATGACCGATCCCAGTCCCTCCGCCGTCGCTAACGTCGCAGAAGTAGCTTCGGCTTTTGCCATCCGCTTCGAGGACGTAGCCATCACCTTTGAGCACGAGCCGGTCCTCGACGGCATCTCGTTTGAAATTGAGCGCGGCGAAACCAAGGCTGTCTTTGGAGTTGCCGGCTCTGGCAAAAGCACACTACTAAAGCTCGCACTTGGACTCATGCGGCCGGATCGCGGCCGCATCTTCGTGTTAGGCGAAGAAGTCAGTGCCATGCCCGAAACCGACCTGTTTGAGCTGCGGCGGCGTATCGGTATGGTCTTTCAGGAAAGCGCCCTGTTCGACTCGCTGACCGTCCGTGACAACGTTGCCTACCGGCTGATTGAGGAAGGTGTCGCGGGCGGAGATGAGATTGAGCGGCGCGTCCTTGAGGCGCTGCGCTTCGTCGAGCTTGAGCACACAGTTGACCTGCTGCCTTCAGAATTGTCGGGTGGCATGAGGCGGCGCGTCGCCATCGCCCGCGCCATCATCACTCAACCGGAGGTGCTGCTCTACGATTCGCCCACCGGCGGGCTCGACCCCGTCACTTCCACCACCATCGTCGAGCTGCTGGTGAAGCAGCGCGACGTCTTCCACTCCAGTTCGCTATTAGTGACGCATCGCCTGCAAGACGCCTTCACCATGGCGACCCACGTGTTCGACTCCGCGCAGAACCGCATGGTGAAAGCGGCACCGGAACAACGCGCTGCGATCAAGATGAGCTTCCTGATTCTGCACGAAGGCAAGGTCATCTTCGACGGATCGCTGGCCGAACTCAAAGCCTCGCGTGACGAATACATTCGCGAGTACATCTCGTGACGCGCGCTGCTCAGCTCTCGGACACGTTTTACACGATGATCGAAAGCCCAGTCGGGCCACTCCTGCTCGCAGGAAACCACGAAGAGCTGAGTCTGATTAGCTTTCAGTCCAGCACTCGGGCCGAATCACCCGCGCCGGACTGGATTTCCGACGCCAAGCCCTTTGCCCAAGCCGTCTCGCAATTGAATGCGTACTTCGCGGGCGAACTCGAAGCGTTTGACCTGCCCCTAGCACCACGCGGCACCGACTTCCAGCTCAGCGTGTGGAAGGCGTTGCTCGGCATCCCCTTCGGCGAAACCATCAGTTACGGCGAACTGGCGCGGCGTATTGGCAACCCCAACGCTTCACGCGCTGTGGGCCTGGCGAACGGATCGAACCCCATCCCTATCATCATTCCCTGCCACCGCGTGATCGGCAGCAACGGCAAGTTAACCGGATACGGCGGCGGACTCCCCATCAAAGAAAAACTGCTCGCGCTGGAGCGCAAGCAGTTGACGTTGCTGTAAGTAAATGTGGGGACGGGCGCCCTCGCCCGTCCAGTCGGTGCGAAACTCCGAAAATTCGCTGGCGTAGAAACAAATCTCATGGCGAGACGATCATGGTAGGGCGGTTACTTCTTGGCGAAGTTCGCCGCCATGCCCTGCACACGCTTTTCCACCATCGCCAGGCGTTGCTTGCCGGCGTCGGTCGCCGTCAACACCTTTTCGATATTGCCGAGCATACCCGGCTGGCCGGACTTCTCCCGCACCTCCGCTAGAAACGGGCTGATCTTGGCAAACACAAAGTACATCTCTCCGCCGGAGGCATCCACAAACAGGTCGCGATCAATCGCGCCATGCAGCACCAACGCCGCCGCCATGTCCCAGTAGCCGATCACTTGACGCATCCAGGCATTCTCCTGCCCAGGAAAAGAGTTCATCAGCGCTAGGACATCATCCGCGCACTGCGGCCAGAATTGCGTCGCCATGTAAGTGCGCGCCTTGCGCATCTCAGGTTCGCGGCGAAGATCGTAGAGTTGCAGAATCAGCTGCGCATCGGCAGCAGTGGCTTTGGGGGTGTCAGACATGGTTGCTCCTAAACAAGTTTGTGTTTACTCACAGGTAGATGCAGATCATAGGCAATTCGCGTCAAATTGAATCAAAAGAGATTCTGCCCGCACCTGCAAATTCCTTACGCGCTAGCCGCCACCAGCGACCTCACGTACTCGCACTCCTTGTTCGGACACTGCACCTCTGGCCCTGACTTCAAATTCTTTTCGACCAGATACGGATTCCCGCACTTCGGACACTTCTCCGCAATCGGCTTGGCCGCCGAAGTAAAGTTGCACTTCGGATAGTTGGCGCAGCCATAGAAGTTCGAGCCGCGTTTGGAGCGCTTCTCTACGATCTCGCCGTCGGCACAGTCGGGGCAATGCACCCCAATAAAATTCTGCTTGATGTACTTGCAATCGGGATAGCCGCTGCACGAAATAAACTCGCCGTAACGCCCATTGCGCTTCACCAAATGGCGACCCGCATTGCACTTCGGGCAAATTTCATTGAGCTGCACATCGGGAATCTTCTGCCCCTGTCCGAGAGGGTGCGCGTTCTTGCAATCCGGATATTCCGAGCACGCCATGAACTGCCCAAAGCGCCCGCGCTTCAGCACCATCACGCGCCCGCAGTCGCCGCACATCTCTTCTTTCGGAACTCCATCGGCCGCTGCTTCCGCGTTTTCGGTACCCAGATCCGGTAAATTCACCGGATTCTCTTTCGTAAAGCTGCAACTGTTTTTGTCTTTCTTGTCGTACGCACTGCACGCAAAAAACGAGCCATGCTTGCCCCACTTCAGTACTAGCGGAGAGCCGCAACGTTCACACTTCTCGTCCGTCGGCTCGGCCATGCGCTTCACATTGCGCATATGCGTCTCGGCATACTTCAAGTCCTTGCTGAACTTGCCGTAAAAATCGCCGATGGCGTCGGTCCACTTTTCTTTACCCTCTTCGACATTGTCTAGCTCTTCTTCCAGTCGCGCCGTGTATTGCGGATCGAAGATGTCAGCGAAATTTTCCACCAGCAGATCGGTTACGACGATGCCGATTTCCGTCGGCACAAACTTCGCGGTGATCTTCTGCACATATTGGCGTTCCTGAATCGTGGAAAGAATCGCCGCATAGGTCGAAGGCCGGCCGATGCCGCGCTCTTCCAGTTCCTTCACCAGCGAAGCCTCGTTGTAGCGCGGCGGCGGCTGGGTAAAGTGCTGCTCCGGCTTCAGCTCACGTAATGTAAGCGACTGCCCTGCTTCCAGCGGCGGCAACTTGTGCTTTAGCTCTTCGTCTTCCTCATCCTGCGTATCCTTCGCCTCCTGATACACCTTCAGAAAGCCCTCGAACTTCATTACGGAACCGGTGACACGGAACCACAGCGGAGCAGCCGAACCTGCCTTCGCATCAATGTCCACTGTCGTTTGGTCAAACACCGCCTGCGTCATCTGCGACGCCACAAAACGCTGCCAGATCAGCTTGTAAACCTTGTACTCATCTTCTTTCAGGTACTGCCTGATCGCATCGGGATGATGCGACGCCGAAGTCGGTCGCACCGCTTCGTGCGCATCCTGTGCGTCCTTTTTGCCCTTGAAGAAGTTGGCTGACTCAGGCAGAAAGGCCTTGCCATACTGCTCGCCGATGTAGTCGCGCAGTTCCGTGATGGCATCCGGCGAAACCCGCACCGAATCCGTACGCATGTAGGTAATCAGGCCGACGCTGCCTTCGGTGCCCAGCTCAATACCCTCATAGAGCCGCTGCGCAATCGTCATGGTGCGGCGCACGCTGAATCCCAGCTTGCGGGAAGAATCCTGCTGCAGTTTGGACGTGGTAAACGGAGCAGGCGCGTTGCGACGGCGTTCTTTCTTGTCCACACTGCGGACGGACCACTGCGCCGCTTCCGCTTCGGCGCGCAATTTTTCCGCGCCGTCGCCGTTCGGGATCTCGATTTTTTCACTGCCCCGGCCCAAAAAGCGTGCGTCAAAGTCCGGCGGAACCGAGCCTGCCAGGGCTGCATCTAGCGTCCAGTATTCAACCGGATTGAACGCCTTGATCTCGCGTTCGCGTTCCACAATCAGCCGCAGCGCGACCGTTTGCACTCGCCCGGCAGAAAGTCCGCGGCGCACTTTGTCCCAAAGCAGCGGCGAAACCTGGTATCCCACCAGCCGATCCAGCACCCGCCGCGCCTGCTGCGCATCCACCAGATTGCGATCAATGTCGCGGGCATGGGCAAAGGCTTCCTTCACAGCCTTCTGCGTAATTTCGTTGAACGTAACCCGCTGAATCGTAGCCGTGATTGCGGATTTTTTTGCCCCTTTTTTCGCTACGCGCTTTTCGCCGCTAAACAAGTCTCCGCCCAGCTCTTCGGCCAGGTGCGCGGCAATCGCCTCGCCTTCGCGATCCGGGTCAGGGGCCAGGTAGATGTGATCCACGGTGGCCGCCAGCTTCTTCAGGCTGGCCACGATTTTTTCCTTGCCCGGAATGACCTCGTACTCCGAAGCGAAGTCGTTCTTTATGTCTACGCCCAGGCTACTCTTGGGCAGGTCTTTGATGTGGCCAATTGACGCCGCAACCTTGAAGCCCTTCCCCAGATATTTCTGGATGGTCTTGGCCTTGGCTGGCGACTCAACGATAACTAAACCCTTTTCCAAATTGCGTCTTCTCTCTCTTCCCCGTGGTTCGTTCAATATGAAGTGTGGTCGGCAGCGCAAACGCGGTTGCCGGTTCCGGCGATTCGTAGCCGGACGCTTTTAGGAATCAGCCCTTGAAGCTAGCATGAAGTTCGCACATGCAACAAGGTTTCGTCAAAACACCTTTACGAAATTTTTGCCCGGAAGCTGCCGAACCTTGCCCGCCAACTCGAGCTCGAAGAGCGCCGCAAATATCTCAGAAGATGAGAGTTCCGGCTCCAACTGCTCGACCAAAGAGTCTATGTGCGTGGACTCGTCGGGCCTTAATAATGACATGATTCTGTTTTCGTGGGGTGGCAGGCCATTTTCAGCCTCGGTGGGAAATAGAGATGCAGTCTGCGGTGGATTGGATACATGGTGGGCTTCTTCCAGCTGGATTCGGATCGCCGTTGGCAGCTCTTCCCAGACATCTTCCCAAGTCGCCGTTAGCTTGGCACCCTGTTTTATCAACGTGTTAGGCCCCCAAGCGTTCTTGTTGGTCACGTTGCCGGGCACGGCATATACCTCGCGCCCCTGTTCCAGGGCGCAACGAGCCGTAATGCGCGTACCGCTAAATTCTGCCGCTTCAATCACCAGAACACCAACACTCAGTCCACTTATGATGCGGTTGCGGATAGGAAAGTTCTGGGGCGCGGCAAAGGTGCCGAAGGGAAACTCGGTGATCAACGCGCCTTTTGGCAGCGACAATCTGTTCCGCAAGTCGCTTGTTTTCTTTGGGATAGATCGTATCTATTCCGGTGCCCAACACGCCGACAGTGACTCCCCTAGCTGTGAGCGCCCCGCGATGCGCCGCAGCGTCCACACCACGCGCCAGACCGCTGAGAATCACCAAACCGTGTGCCGCCAGGTCGGTCGCCAGCCGCTCTGCCATTCCGAGACCATACGGCGTGGGATGACGCGTGCCCACGATTGCAATCCCCGGCTGCGTTAGAGCCGAGCCCTCGCCTAGAATGTACAGCACCAGTGGCGGATCGTAAATCTCCGAGCCGCGCCGGAAAGTCGTCATCATCCGGACACATCAGCGTCGCGCCGAACTCCACCACCTCCGTCCACTCCTCGTGTGCCAGTTCCATAGACTTGCCGGTGGCGATGCTCTGCGCCACAGCGGCGGGAATCCCGGTGGCCTCAAGTTCGGTGAGCGACGCCCGGAAAATAGCCCCAACATTGCCAAATGCCTCAATGAGCCGCCGCACCCGAGTAGGCCCGAGACCGTGCGTAATGGATAGAGCCAGCCATTGCTGGGTGCGCTCGGTGGCTGCCACCTGCGGGCTAAGCGAACGTGATTCCGAGGCCACGAGTGTCCCTCCTTGTGTCGGGGAATATCGCGACCGCCGAGCTTGAACTTGGCCGCTGGCGCGAACTGTAGCGGTTGCAGAGGGACACCCACAAGTTCGCTCGTCACAATCCTTTGCTAAAATTTCGTAGGGGTGATCGTTTTCCCCCTCGATATTGGCTTTCCTCCTCCCCCTATGTCCCGTCTGCGCATCTCCGCCATCTCGTACCTGAACACCGCGCCCCTTATGTGGGATTTTGACCACAACGCCAGCGGCGACACTGCCTCGCGCCTGGCGGAATCTTTCGAAATCGCCTACACCGTCCCCTCAGCCTGCGCCGACGCCCTGCGCGCGGGGACGGCTGACATTGGCATCATCCCCGCCTTCGCCTACGCCACCATTCCCGGACTGCTCATTCTGCCGGACGTCGCCATCGCCGCTCGTGGCTCGGTGCGCTCGATTCTGCTGCTGAGTAAAGTCCCAAAAGAGGAAATTCGTAGTGTCGCGCTCGACACGTCATCGCGATCCTCCGCGGCGCTCACCCAAGTGCTCTTCCGTCGCTGGGGCGTCACCGGAGTGAAGTTCGTGCAAGCCGACCCTGACCTGCGCACGATGCTGTCCCAAGCCGACGCCGCCCTCATCATCGGCGATATCGCGCTACAGGCCAGCCATGTGGGCTACTTCGTTTACGACCTCGCGGAAGAATGGATCACGCAGACTGGCAAGCCGTTCGTCTTCGCCTTCTGGGCGATCCGGATGGCCGCGCTCGACCAGCTTGGTGAAATGGCATCAGACGGCGCGTCGCTCGACCTGGGCGCGATCTTTCGCGACTCCCGCGACCACGGTCTCGCTCCAGAGAGCGTCGCAAACATTGCCCGCAAGTGGGCTCCGCGAATCGGAATCAGCGAGGCTGTGATCCACACTTATCTCACCGAAAACATCCACTATCAGCTCGACGCCGACTGCCGTGCCGGGCTAGAACTGTTCTACGCAGAAGCGACGGAACTCGGCCTGCTGCCCGAAGTGCCAAGCGTGCGGATGCTGGTCGGCCCGGGGGATTTTTGCGGCTAAGCCTCGCACAACGGTAAACTTAGCTATGTCCCTGACCCGCGCCCAAGCCTTGGAGATGTTCGAGTCCGACGACCTGATCGGCGTCGGCATGGAAGCTGACGCGCTGCGCCGCAAGTTGCATCCCACTGGCGTGGCCAGCTACGTGATTGACCGCAACATCAACTACACCAATTTTTGCACCGAATATTGCACCTTCTGCGCCTTCTATCGCCCGCTCAAGGGACCGCAGTCCAAAGAAGGCTACATTCTCGAATACGAGAAGATCTACGAGAAGATTCAAGAGACGGTGGACCTCGGCGGCACCGGCGTGCTGATGCAGGGCGGCCTGCATCCCGATTTGAAGATTGAGTGGCATGAGGCCCTGCTGCGCGGCATCAAGCAGCGCTTCCCCAAGGTTCATCTGCATTGCTACTCGGCCAGCGAAATTCTGGCGCTGTGCGAGTACAGCAACCTGAGTATTCGCGACGTGATCTGGCGGCTGCGCGATGCCGGACTCGATTCCATCCCCGGCGGCGGCGCAGAGATTCTCGACGACGAAGTGCGCTTCAAGATCGCGCGCCTCAAGTGCCGCACCGAAGAGTGGATCGCAGTCCACCGCACCGCGCATCAACTCGGCATGCGCACGACCGCCACCATGATGTTTGGCGTCGGCGAAACCTTCGAGCATCGCATCAACCACTTCCAGCACGTCTTCGACCTGCAGGAAGAGACCGGCGGATTCACCGCGTTCATCCCGTGGAGCTTTCAGCCGCACAACACCGCGCTCGGCGGACGCAAGTGGGAAGAAGCCACGGCGGTGGAATACCTGAAGCTGCTGGCGATCTCGCGGCTGTTCCTGTCGAACATCCACAACGTGCAGGCAAGCTGGGTCACGCAAGGATTGAAGGTCTGCCAAATGGGTCTGCGCTTCGGCGGCAACGACGTAGGCAGCGTGATGTTGGAAGAAAACGTGGTAAAGGCCGCCGGCGTAAGCAACTGCACCACCGAAGAAGAACTACGCAGAATCATCCGCGACGCAGGCTTTAGGCCGGCGCAGAGGGATACCCTGTATCGGCAGTATTTTTTGAACTAGGGCAAGGACTTCATTCCAGTAATCACAGGGTTGAGTGCGTTCTAGCCCGAAGGGCGACTTAGGGTAGCCCAGCCCGCAAGGGCTGGGTGAGGCGACCGACGATTTGAGCCCAAAGGGCGCACCTTCTCCGGGAATTGAAAAAATAGGCGGGGCGCGGGCCGCCCTCCGGGCTCGAATCCTGTCACTCGTTAGCCCAGCGCTTTGCGCTGGGCTAACCTAAGTCGCCCTTCGGGCTCAGCACCTTCGCCCACCTACGCCTTCGGTATGCCGTACAACTCCGCATCGGCGCGGCGGACGTAGTTGGCGTCGAGCGAGGCGTCGAGGAATGATCCACAGCCCGAAGGGCGATCCAGCATAGCCCAGCCCGCAAGGGCTGGGTGAGGCGACCGACGATTTGAGCCCAAAGGGCGACACCTTCTCCGGGAATTGAAAAAATAAGCGGAGGCGCGGGCCGCCCTTCGGGCTGGAATCCTGCCGCTCTCCACCCAGCGCTTTGCGCTGGGCTAACCTAAGTCGCCCTTCGGGCTGAGCGCCTTCGGCCGCCTATCGTGGCCAAGGCACAGCCGAATGTAGGATTGGCTGTCACTCTCCGAATATGTTTGCCGCGTCAAATTTCACTCAGGCTGATCGTAACAATTCAGCAAACTCTTCTTCGAACGTGCGCTTGCGGTGATGTTCCGATTGATTGCAGATATACGTCTGCACCGCCTGCGCCCGTGACGGGCTGACGCTGAACGCGCCGTACCCAGCCTGCCACGCAAAATCCCGCACCTCGGCTTTCATCCAACGCGAAGAGTTCGCCTTGAGTTTGGAGAGCAACTCCGCGAGGCTGAGTTTGGGCGGCACGTCGAGCAGCAGGTGAACATGATCTGCGATGCCGCTGCATTCGACCAAATGCGCGCCTTCGCTCTGGGCGACGGTAGCGAGGTAGCGCGCAAGCCGAAGCTGGTGTGCGTCGGGAATCAGCGGGCGTCGTCCCTTGGTCGCGAAGACACAATGGATCAGATTGACGGAATAGGTGTGTGGCATGGGCCGCCCTCCGGGCTCGGGAATTGCTCGCTCGCTACCCAGCCCTTGCGGGCTGGGCTAACCTGTGTCGCCCTTCGGGCTGAGACCCGCTACGAGGCCATATTAGCCGAGTATTGGCGGCTCCAATACGGCACTGCAACACATTTCTTTGAGAATTCCTAAAATGGAACGAGAATACGATTGTGTTGTATTGCGGATACGGCTGTGCGAACTACACCTTCGGTGTGCCATACAACTCCGCGTCGGCGCGGCGGACGTAATTGGCGTCGAGCGAGGCGGCGTCGGTGATCTCGCCGCGCTGGATCATGCGGGCACCGTAGGCGGCAACCTCTCTCGCGGCTGGGCGCGTGGCGACTTCCACAGTAAGTCCGGCTTCGCGCAGGCGCGCGGCGACCGATTCGTCAGGCGTTAGGATGCGGCGTGCGGGCAGTGCGGAGTTTGCGGGGCACGCTGCTTCCAAAAACTCCCGCAACTTCATCAGCATCTCGTCGCCGATGCGGTGCACCGGATCACCCGGCGCGAAGGTTGCGGCGAAGAGGTCGCCGCGCCCGGCGTCCATCACGACGGTGACTTCGCCCTGCGAAGCAAGGGGCGCGGCTTGCAGGTCTGTGGCGGCGATCAGTTCGAGCATGGAGACGGCGGCGACGGGTTTCGACCATACATCCGCCAAGGCCTTCACCGTCGCAATGCCGACGCGGAGTCCGGTGAACGATCCCGGCCCACAAACCACGGCGAAGGCATCTATGTCGGTTTTCTTGCGATTGGCCGTCGCGAGCAGTGCGATAAGTTGCGGCAGTATCTCCGCCGAGAACATGCGGTTCGCCAGCGTCGCTTCTCCGAGCTGAACGTACGATTCGCCATCAGCATCGCCGAGCGCGATGCTGCCATCCTTTCCCGCGGTATCGAGTCCGACGATGAGCATTTTCACTAACCAACCCGCCGTGTCATCTCGACCGGAGAGGTGAGGTTGGCTCGGCCAACCTTACCTCGAAGTGGAGAGACCTTGCGTTTTCTTTGAATCGAATTCCGCACGAAACTTCACTAAACACAAGGTCCCTCCACTTCGCCATGCTCGCCGCCTACGGCGATCATGGCTGCGGTCGGGATGACACAGTTTGGAGCGTGTTGGAACTTACCCTTGCACTAACTCAATCAGCACACCACCCGCGCTGGCGGGATGCACGAACACATAATGATGCCCGCCCGCGCCGACTTTGATCTGGTCGCTGACGAGGCGTACGCCGTCCGCCTTGAGGCGTTCGACGGTCGCGGCTAGGTCAGATACGCGCAGGCAGACGTGATGCAGGCCCTCGCCACGCTTTTCCAGAAATTTCGCGATCGTGGAATCAGGTGAAGTCGGTTCGAGTAACTCGATACGGCTTTCGCCGGTGGGGATCATCACCACACGCACCTTCTCGCCTTCGACGATTTCTTCGGCGGAGGGAGTGAGGCCTAGCTTCTCGTAGAAGGCCTTTGCCGCGGCGATGGATTTGACCGCAACTCCGAGATGATCAATCTGTGTCGTGTTATTCATCAACGATTTCAGCCGTCCCTTCGGGACTAGAATTTCTGTGCGACCCTAACCCGGCACTCCGCTTCACTTCGTGCCGGGCTTACTTCAGCCCGTGCCTTCGGCACTCAGTGCAGTTGCACGACCAAAGTTGTCGCTCGTGGAAGCACTGTGCCTTTCTCAAGAGCCTCTTGAAACGGCAGCGGGTTTGCCGGTTTACTCGACAGCCGCCCCGCCCACCAGTTCTTCCACCAGCGAATACGGGTCGCGCTTGTGCTCGGCGATTTGCAGCGCGTATTCAGCGAGCGCTTCTGTGCTGATCGTTCCGCGTATGCGGTCGAGCATGGCGTCGCGCATCATCTCCAGCAGGCGCTCTTGCCAATTTTGCGCGGTGCGCCGCACTGCCAGATTTTCTTTCACCAGATACACATGATATTGCTCAATTGCCTCGGCCAGTTCCGCGATTCCTTTGCCCTCGCTCGCCACCGTTTTCACGATGGGCGGCGACCAGTGATCGGGCCGCATCGCCAGCGACTGCATGGCGCGAACTTCGCGCTCCACGCGGTCAGCACCTTCGCGGTCACTCTTGTTAATCACGAAGATGTCAGCGATCTCCATGATGCCGGCCTTGATGGATTGCACGTCGTCGCCCATGCCGGGGACGAGAATCACGACCGTAGTCTGCGCCAGCCGCACGATGTCCACTTCGTCCTGGCCTACGCCAACAGTTTCGATGAGAATCACGTCTCGGCCCGAGGCGTCGAGCACGGTGGTGACGTCCGCAGTGGTGCGCGCCAGGCCGCCGAGCGAGCCGCGCGTGGCCATGCTGCGAATGTAGATGCCGGGGTCACCAAAGTGCGACTGCATGCGAATGCGGTCGCCCAAAATCGCGCCGCCGGTAAACGGACTGCTGGGGTCTACGGCAACGATGCCGACCGTCTTCTGCTGCTTGCGATAGTGATGCGCCAGTTGATCCACCAGCGTGCTCTTGCCCGCTCCGGGCGAACCGGTGAGTCCGATGACGCTGGCGTGGCCGCTGTGCGGAAACAGCGCTTTCAGCAGTGGCAGCGCTTCGGCGGCGTGGCTTTCCACCAGCGTGATAGCGCGGGCCAAGGCGCGAACATCGCCCGAGCGTAGGCGATCCAGCCAGGCTTGCGTTTGGGCTTGCGTTTGGGCCTCGACGCCCGCGCTAACAGCAGCAGCTTCGGATTGATTGGCGACTGGCATGGAGAGGACGTAAACAATTCAGTGTAAAGGAGCGGCGCAGCAGACGAAAGGCGCGGCTAACCGACAGCTTCGCCCAATCCCGCGAAAATGTCGTATTCTTTTCGTTCGATACTCAAGCTCAGTTCTTGTGCGAGGAAGCGATGCCGAGTTGTGTCTCTTGCCATGCCGACCTGCCCGATACCAGCCGCTTCTGCGCGAGTTGTGGCACGCCGTTGCCGTCCGATGACATGGCGACCGCCATTTCGACGGATGTTCCGCCTTCGCCTCGGCCTTCGACGCCTCCGCGACGCGTCTCGCTAAGCGCCGCAAGTTCTGCGAGTTCGGCTCCCAGCAGCGGTCAGGCACGTTTCGTCCCCGGCACAGTGTTGGCCGGACGGTATCGCATTATTGGCTTGCTGGGCGCGGGCGGCATGGGCGAAGTCTACCGCGCCGACGATCTAACCCTCGATCAACCGATCGCCATCAAGTTTCTTCCGCCCTCCTATTCGCAGAATGAAGATTTGCTGGAGCGCTTCCGCAACGAAGTTAAAATCGCGCGTAAGGTCTCGCATCCGAACGTGTGCCGTGTTTATGACGTAGGCGAAACAGATGGCCTCACTTTCCTCACCATGGAATATGTGGACGGCGAGGATCTTTCCATCCTGCTGCGGCGCATCGGGCGCTTGCCGGAAGACAAGGCGCTGGAGACGGCTCGGCAGATTTGCGCCGGACTTGCAGCGGCACACGCGAAAGGAGTGCTTCATCGCGACCTTAAGCCCGCCAACGTAATGCTCGACGGCCGCGGGCAAGCCGTGATCATGGACTTTGGCCTCGCCGCCATCGCCGAACAGGTGAAGGGCGCAGAGATTCGCAGCGGAACGCCAGCCTACATGGCGCCGGAACAACTGGAAGGCCGCGAAGTCACCATGAAGAGCGATATTTTTTCGCTCGGCGTGATGCTGTTTGAGATTTTCACCGGTAAACGTCCGGCGGATGGAGCGTCGGTTCACGTCAGCGCAGCTCACGGCAGCCCCAAGGCCGGGCCGCAAAGTCACAGCACATTCGGTCGTTCAGCTGCGCTCGATCCGCTCACCGAACGAGTGTTGACGCGCTGCATTGATCCTGACCCCGACAAGCGTCCGCCGAATGTTCTCGCAGTCGCGGCGGCGTTGCCCGGTGGCGACCCGCTGGCGGCAGCGCTGGCAGCAGGTGAAACCCCGTCTCCAGAGATGCTGGTCAAGGCCGGGGAGATCGAGGGCCTCGCCCCCAAGCGCGCGCTGGCGGTGTTAGCCGTGATTCTAGTGTTGGCGGCGGTTTCGATCGGGCTGGGTGTTGGTGCCAGCAGTGTGGACAAGTTCGGTTTCGAGCAGCCTGCCGTGCTGGCGCACCAGTCGCGGCAGATCGTCGCCAAACTCGGGTACCCGGAGAGCCCGCTCGACTCCGGCTATGACTTTGCCTTTGACAACGATCTGCTGGACTATGTCCGGACCCACGACAAGCAAAAGCCCGACTGGGACCGCATCTATCGTGAGCAGCCTGCGGTGGCGCAGTTGTGGTACCGGCAGAGCCTGCAGCCCATGACGCCGTTGTGGCTGCGGAATGAATTGCTGACGCCTGGCACGTTGCAGGAGTATGACCCCGAGCCCACCGTGCCCGGCATGGTCAACCTCAGGGTGGATATGCAGGGAAGGCTGCTGTTTTTCCAGGCTATACCTGCGGAGTTGTCGCATCAGCCCGATCCGCCGCAGCCTCCGGATTGGTCACCGGCGTTTGCGGCTGCGGCCCTGGACCCGACCAAGCTAACGCCTACCGCTCCGTTGTGGCACACCCTAGCGAGTTCGGACACCAGAGCCGCTTGGACCGGGACATGGCCGAATGGACGGCCGTTCCGCGTCGAGGCTGCCGCGCTGGCTGGCAAGATCGTGTTCTTTGGTATCGTCGGGGACTGGACCAAGCCGCCGCGCGAACCGGCCAACGACCAGCCTCAGTGGCTCGGCTTCTTGATCACGCTGGGGCTCAACCTGCTCGCTTTGTTTCTTGCTGTCCGCAACTACCGCCTCGGACGCGCGGACGCGCCCGCCGCCTTGCGCTTTGCTACGTTCCTTTTCGTAGTGGCGATCATGGTCTGGGTGGCGTCGGGCCACTTTGTGCCAGGATACGACCTGACCAAGATGCTGCAGCGCGCGTTGGCGACGGCGCTCAACGCCGGTTTCGGTGCGTTCCTGCTTTATATGGGGGTGGAGCCTTATGTCCGCAAGCTGTGGCCGCAAGCCATCATCGGACTGACGCGATTGCTCTCCGGCCGGGTTCGCGACGCGATGGTGGCTCGTGACGTGCTGTACGGTATTGGGCTCGGAATGGTTTGGACGCTGGTGGGCCGTTCCGCGGATGCCTTCAGCGCCCATATTGATGGCTATAGCTCCGGCAATGTTGACATGCTGAGCAGCGCGGGAACCGCCTTTGCTGCTGCCCTCACCTTGATTCCTGGTGGCATCCACACCACGTTCTTCTTCTTTGGCGGCGCGCTGCTGCTGCGTCTGTTGTTCCACTGGTTGGGCCAATGGCTCCATCTACCGCAGGCGTTGATTCCGTGGCTGGTCGGAATCAGCTTTACGGTTCTGTTGACCACGCTTGAGTCCAGCAACGGCCACAACACGCTGTTTTCCGTCGCCCTCAAGGCTGCGTTGTACGCCATCGCCGCAGTTGCGGTCACACGGTTCGGCCTGCTGGCTCTGATGGTGGCTGTGGTAGTGGCAAATGGCATGCTGAACGTCCCAATCACTGGCGACCTGCGGGCGTGGTACGCCCTCAACCTGCTGGTGGGGCCGGTGTTGCTTCTCGCGCTGACCTTCTGGGCCTTCCATGCATCACTTGGCGGTCGCAAGCTGCTACCGGAATCAACCGACTAAGACTTGGACTGAGGGCGGGCAGTCGCTAGAATACAATCATGCCTGCATCCGTACATGAACTCGTGCCCTTTGCCCACGTCGCTGACGTGGAGCGCTCCATCCGCTTTTATTCGCTGCTGGGCTTCGAGGCACAGAACACGCTGACCGACAATACCGGTCGCGTCTTTTGGAGTTGGCTACAGGCCGACGAGGCTGCGCTGATGGTGGCCTATACCGAGTCTCCGATCGTACCGGAACACCAGGCGGTGCTGTTCTACGTTTACACCAAAGATATCGCGGCGCTAAGGCAGCATCTGATCGCCAATGGCGTTGAGGTTTCGGAGATCAGCTACCCCGCTCACATGGAAGCGGGCGAAGTCGAGTGCGCCGACCCGGATGGCTATACGCTGCTAATTGGACAGGGGGAATAGTTGCTGGATTAGAACAGGCATGCGTGCCGAGGCCGCCCGATCCCTATGATTTGCATCTAACTTTCTAGTTCTGGTTTCATCATGAACGCTTCGCCATGCTTAACTTGCTGACATCTCGCAGAACCGGACACCATGCCGCGCGGCTGCTTCGTTTCATCCGCTCCGTTGCGCCGATTCTGGTGCTGGCGCTGGCGGTGTCCACTGGATTCAGCCAGACCGCGACTACCGCCCCGCCCACGACGCCCAAACGCCTCATCCTGAAGGATGGCAGCTACCAGGTCGCTGCCAAAATGGAGATCAAGGGCGACCGCCTGCGTTATTACAGCTCCGAGCGCGCCGAGTGGGAGGAGCTGCCCAGCGATCTGGTGGATTGGGACGCCACCAATCGCTATGAAGCGGACAGCCTCAAGGCGTCGCCTGCCGCCGAAGCGCTTCAACTCGACAAAGAAGAGGCTGCCGCCGAGAACGATGACATCCGTGCCCCTAAAGTTGCCGAGGGTCTGCGTCTGCCGCCAACGGGCGGCGTCTTCGCGGTGGACGCCTACAAGGGCGAATCACAACTGCTCGAACTCACCCAGACCGGCGGTGAGGTAAATCGCAACGTCAAGGGCAACATTTTGCGGGCGGCGATCAATCCCCTCGCCAGTAACAAGCAGACGATTGAGTTGCAGGGCGTTCATGCGGCGATGCAGTCGCACACCACAACGCCCACGCTTTACATCAACATCGAAGGTGAAGATACGGCGGGAGCCACCGCTTCAACCAATCCCGCGAATCCCGCCAGGCCGCAAGGCGCGCAGCAGCCAGAACAGCCGGTTGATCGCTTCCGCATTGTGCGCCTCAAGGCGAAGAAAGACACGCGCGTGGTTGGCACTCTGAACATCGCGGTCTTGGGCAAGTTGTCGCAGTCGGAAAGTTTTGTGCCCGCAGAATCGCGGTTAATCGGCGGGGGCTGGACCAAGATCACTCCCGCTAAGCCGCTCGACCCCGGCGAATACGCCGTCGTGGAAACCCTCGGCGACAAGGAGATTAATCTCTATGTCTGGGACTTCGGCGTGAATCCGGCGGCAGGTGAGAATAAGTCGGCTTGGCGTCCGGTAGGTGTGGAACGGACACAGCCACCAAAGCCTCCTGCCAAGCAGTAGCCCTACTCCACTACCCCTCGCTGCGCCGCCGCGATGTTGTCCCGCGTAGTCTTTTTCACCAAATACATCATCTCGTCGGCGCGGCGGACCATGTCGCGGGCTGTCGTTCCGTCATCAGGGAATGACGCCACTCCAAAGCTGGCGTGAACGTGAATGTCCAGCCCCATCTCGGCGCAAAAGCTGTGTTCGCGGATGGACTCGCGCAACCGCCGCGCCACCGAGATGCCCGCATCCTTGCCCGACTGCGGCAGCAGAATCACAAACTCGTCGCCGCCATAGCGAAACGCGAAGTCAATCAGGCGCAACTGTTTGCGAATCAGGCCCGCCGACTCAGCCAGCACTCGACTGCCCACCAAATGCCCGTGGTTGTCATTCACTTCCTTGAAAAAGTCGAGGTCGAGAAACACCAGCGCGAATTCATAGGTAAAACGCTTGGAGCGGTAGACTTCCGCGTCCAGCACATTGTGCAGGTGCCGTGCGTTGAACAGGCTGGTGCAATCGTCGGTAATGGTCAGTTCCTGAATCTGCGAAACCGCGCGCGCATTTTCCAGCGCAATGGCAGCGTATTCGCAGAGCGTTTGCAAAAAGTACAGCTCCACCTCGCCTAGCCCATCCACCTGCACGTTGACCAACTGGATTACGCCCAGCACCCGGTCGCGCGAGCACAACGGCATACATAACAGCGAATGCGTTCCCGGCGGCAAGACCTCGCCCGATTCCTTCAAGAACGCCGCGTCGCGGACTACATCCCTCACCAGCAGCGGCTTGCCGTGGCGGGCCACCCATCCCGATACGCCTTCGCCAATCTTCAGCGTCACATCCTTCAGCGTATTCACGGCGTCGCCATGAGCGATGGCAACCGTCATCTCTCCAGCCTTCTCATCCACCATCAGCAACGACCATGTTTCGGGCTGATAGTATTCCGCCATCTTGTCCATAATGGTCTGCAGGATGGCGTCAATCTCCAGCGTCGAGGTCAGCGCTTTGGCGACGTCGTGAAAGATGGTTAGTTCGAGCGGCTGGCGGCGCAGGGCCGACCCCACGGCTTGGTTCATCGCGATGGCTTTCCGTAATCCCGAGTCTTTAAGCAATCGGGCAGTCGCCGTACGAATGCCCTTACTTAGATTCTCCCGGCAGATGGAAAAACGAGCAATGAACGGAAGTCAGGGGCAGTGCCCAGGTGGAGCTAAAGTCTTGCCGCGTAACTGCCGAACCACCTCTTTGGAAAAGAGGCTGCATCGCGCGGCGGATTCTCGTATGATGTGGCCGTAATCCTTTACAGATAATTTTTGCGCTGTGCTCATTCGGGCATTTCCCGGGCGGAAGCCTTGTGGCTAGCGTTTCAGGAAAATTGGGGAGAATTGAGTGATGTCTTTTGGCGATAGACTGCGGCAAGCGCGGGAGAAAAAGGGCATCTCGCTGGACGATATCGCCCAAATCACCAAGATCGGCACCCGCCAGTTGGCGGCGATGGAGGCCGAGGAGTTCGACAAGCTGCCGGGCGGCATCTTCAACAAGGGATTTGTTCGCTCCTACGCTCGCTGCGTCGGCCTGAACGAAGATGAAGCGGTCGCCGAGTATCTAGAGGCGATTCAGGAAAGCCCCGTTGCCTTCAAGGCAGATATCGCCGTCACCGAGTTTCCCCCCGAGCGTGAGCCGGTTGAGCGGGCGGATCGCGGCGGGCCACGCCTTATTCCAGTACTCGTAGGGCTGGCCATTCTAGCACTCATCCTTGCGGGTGTAGTATGGTGGCGCATAACGCACTCTACACGTGAGCCCGTGGCTGCACCCACTAGCAGCGTAGTAACTCCCCCGATCTCCGCCCCAGCCTCTGCCCCCCAGCCGCAACCATCAGGATCAGACGGCGCAGCATCAGCGGGAGCGAGCACATCGCAACCCCCGGCGAACACGAATCCTGCACCAGTAACGACAACTCAAGCCATAGGGCAGCCCACAGCTTCAGCCACAACCGCGAATTCCACAAAGGAACCGGCAACGCCCGACGACTCGGCGACCAGCGAAGGCTTTGCCGTGCGAGTGGCCGCTCACAAAAGTTCGTGGATGAAAGTGCAGACCGACGACGCTCCTGCCAAGGAGGTCACACTTACGGCCAAAGGATCCACCGTATTCCGAGCCAAGTCCACGATGAGGCTCCGGCTCGGCAACACTGGCGGCGTGAGTGTTTGGTTCAACAGGAAGCAACTGGATTTGCAAGGCGTGGAAGGCGAAGCAAGGACCTTGAATTTTTACTCATCCGGGCTTCGCTAAAGCATTCATCCCAATGGACTTGCCCGTCTTCACCTGGCTACGTTCCCCACTCGGTGCGGCTCCTCGCACTTGGCTGCAAATCTTCGCCGCTCGACCTGCCCCGGTTGCGCGATAATTCCCTGCTCTGCTACCGTTTTAGTGGAACTAATTTGCATACTTTCGCGCGCTGCGCCGTCGGCACTCTGCCTGTCTTCAGGCCAAACGCCCCGACCCCAGTTTAAGGAGCCCGATTTGTCCCTTACCAACCGTTCTTTGTTTACCTCTGAATCCGTCACCGAGGGCCATCCCGACAAGATGGCTGACCAGATTTCTGATGCCATTCTGGACTCCTGCCTAGAGCAGGATGCCTACAGCCGCGTTGCCTGCGAAACTCTTCTGGCCACCGGGCTGGTCGTGATCGCCGGCGAAATCACCACCAAGGCTTATGTGGACTTCCAGAACATCGTTCGCGGGGTCGTCTCCTCCATCGGATATGACAACGCCCTCTACGGTTTCGACTCCAACACCTGCGCTGTTATCTCCAGCATTAACAAGCAGTCTGGCGACATCGCCATGGGCGTGGACACCGGCGGTGCGGGCGACCAAGGCATGATGTTCGGCTTTGCCGTCAACGAAACGCCCGAACAGATGCCCCTCCCGATTTCTCTTGCCCACGCGTTGACCTTCAAGTTGTCGGAAGTCCGCAAATCGGGCCTGCTGCCCTACCTTCGGCCTGATGGCAAGTCTCAGGTATCGGTCGAGTACGACGAGAACAGCAAGCCGCGCCGGGTGGATGCAGTGGTAGTTTCCACGCAGCACGCCGAAAACGTTGGTAACGATCAACTCCGCGGAGAAGTTCTGAAGCACGTGATTCAGACCACCGTTCCGGCCAACCTGCTGGACGAGAACACCAAATATCACATCAATCCGACCGGACGCTTCGTCGTCGGGGGTCCCATGGGCGACTCCGGCCTCACCGGCCGCAAGATCATTGTGGACACCTACGGCGGCATGGGTCGCCACGGCGGCGGTGCCTTCAGTGGCAAGGACGCGACCAAGGTGGATCGCTCCGCAGCTTACATGGCCCGCTACATCGCCAAGAACATCGTGGCCTCCGGCCTGGCCGACCGCTGCGAAGTACAGCTCGCCTACGCCATCGGCGTCGCCGATCCCGTCAGCGTTCTGGTGGATACTTTTGGCACCGGCAAAGTCTCGCCGGAGAAACTGGCGGAGATCGTTCGCGGCAACTTCCAACTAACTCCAAAGGGAATCATGGACTCGCTCAACATGCGTCGGCCCATCTTCCGCAAGACGGCAGCCTACGGCCACTTTGGACGCAACGACCCCGACTTCACCTGGGAAGCCACCGACAAAGCCGCCCAGCTGGCTTCCGACGCTGGCGCAAAGCTCAGCGCAGTCGCAAAGTAACGCACCAGGGGGCTGCGGCATGCTGGCAGTCCCCATACTTCAATCGAGTGAAGCGAGTTACTCGATTTCAAGACGAGCCGCTCGGTATCCGGCGCTCATCTGCCTAAAAAGAATCAAGCGAATTCCCGGAAGGAAAAGGTAAGCCGTTCATGTCCACCACGCAAGTAGCCTGTGATGTAAAGAATCTGGAACTGGCCGATGCTGGCAAACGCCGCATCGAATGGGCCAACCAATCTATGAAGGTGCTGCAAAGCATCCGCAAGGACTTTATCAAGAATCAGCCGCTGAAGGGCATCTGCATTTCGGCTTGTCTGCATGTAACCACCGAAACCGCTAACTTGATGATCGCCCTGCGCGACGGTGGCGCCGATGTAGTACTCGCTGCCTCTAACCCGCTCTCTACGCAGGACGAAGTCGCCGCCAGCCTGGTGAAGGACTATAACATTCCGACCTTCGCCATCAAGGGTGAGGACAACGACACTTACTACTCCCACCTTTCCGCCGCGCTTGACCACAAGCCCCACGTCACCATGGACGATGGCTGCGACTTAGTAACTCAGCTACTGACGAAGCGCAAGGACATCGCTGGCGGAGTCATCGCTGGCACGGAAGAAACCACGACTGGAGTTGTTCGCCTTCACGCTATGGCGAAGGACGGCCTGCTGACTTACCCAGTCATCGCCGTAAACGATGCTGAAACCAAGCATATGTTTGACAACCGCTACGGCACCGGCCAATCCACCATGGACGGCGTGATTCGCTGCACCAATGCGCTGATCGCTGGTTCGCGCTTTGTGGTCGCCGGTTACGGCTGGTGCGGCCGCGGACTCGCCTCGCGCGCCCGCGGCATGGGTGCGGATGTGATCGTCACCGAGATCAATCCACTGCGCGCCATTGAAGCCGTGATGGATGGGCATCGCGTCATGTCCATGGAAGAGGCCGCCCGCATTGGCGACATCTTTGTCACAGTCACCGGCAACAAGAACGTCATCAGCCGCGAGCACTTTAAGCTCATGAAGGATGGTGCCATCGTCGCCAACTCCGGCCACTTTAACTCGGAGATTGACATCCCCGCGCTGGAGAGCATGAGTTCGTCGAAGCGCGAAACTCGTCCGTTTGTGGAAGAGTATTCGCTGCGCGACGGCGGCAAGATCTACTTACTCGGCGAAGGCCGTCTGATTAACCTGGCCTCAGCGGAAGGCCACCCCGCCTCGGTGATGGATATGAGCTTCGCCAATCAGGCGTTCTCGGTTGAGTATCTGGTAAAGAACCACGCCAGCATGGAAAACAAGGTCTACTCCGTGCCCGACGAGTTAGACAAGCGCGTAGCCAAGCTGAAGCTGGAAACTATGGGCGTAAAGATTGATCGCCTGACGCCCGAGCAGGAAGAGTATCTGGCCAGCTGGAGCGAAGGCACGTAAGTAATAAGTAGCGTTTATGTAGGGTCTGGTTTGTGTGGGAACCTGTTGTACTGAGACCAGTTTGTGTGGGGACCCTGGGGTCAAAAAGCAACTGCACGATCACCGTCACCTTTACGCCGGGGTTCAAGAACTCCACGCGAACGGCGTCGCTGAACATCCCCAACAGCGGAACGGGGACGAACAGTGTGCAACAGGTGAGCCTGACCGGAACCGGGCGGTAACGGCGGGCGCTTAAAAGCAAATGCTGTAAAAATATCGGGCGTCGCGCGGGAAGCCATCACTGCGCGACGCCCAAACTCCCGTAACCTTTTCACAATTCCTTTCACCGTGTACGCTGATTTCAGGTAGCAGTCAGTACTCATTCACGACTACCTGCCCCGCCACGTAGCCGATTCTGGAATCGGCCATTGAACTCGTACAATTCGCCAAGCGCATTAAATTCGTCTCCCCAAATTTCGTCACATGCAGGGACTTCGCCCGCGCAACCACTCGCCGCGGATGTCACTGAAACAGCCCTCGTGCGCGTGGTGGTGGCCGACAGCCACTCCATTTATCGTCTGGGCTTGTCGCGCATTCTGGAGCAGCATTCGCAGATTCGCGTGGTCGCCGAGGCCGAAACTTACAGCGAAACCCTGGCCGCAGCCATGCAAAATCCGGCGGAAGTGCTGTTGTTTGAGGCGCAGCTTACGGGTGAGCTGGCGCAGGCTGTCTCGGCAATTCTGGCCAAGGCTCCTGGGCTGCGCATCATTAGCGAAAGTTTCGCAGACCGCACTGGGCAGCAATCAAGTTGCAATTTAGCCCCGCGCTTGCAGCCCAGCGCTGCAATCCATAAAATCAATAAAGCGTCTTCTGCGGGCCGTTCTGGCCCGCGATGCTTTTCTAAGGAGAGATGGCCGAGTGGTTTAAGGCGCACGCTTGGAAAGCGTGTGTAGGTGAAAGCCTACCGGGGGTTCGAATCCCTCTCTCTCCGCCATGAACTCTTTTTAAGACATCCGAAGACATCCTAAGAACTCAACAAATCCCCAGTGAAAATTGGGGATTTTGTATTATTACGTCCAACGCGGTACTATGGAAGCCATGACTTTCTGGGGGTAGTTCTGGGGGTACTCTGTTTTTCACTTGGGGGTATTCTGACCGACAGAGGTGCTTTGGAGGCAAGATGGCGCTGACAGATACGGGAGCACGCAAGGCAAAGGCGAAGGATGCGGCATACCGCTTGAGCGACGGCGGCGGGTTGTATCTGTGGGTGACGCCCGCTGGAGGCAAGCTCTGGCGCTGGAAATACCGATTCGAGGGCCGCGAAAAGTTGATGTCCTTCGGGAGCTATCCCGATGTGTCCCTTTTGCTGGCACGAGATCGCCACACGGAAGCGCGCGGGCTACTGGCCACTGGAATTGATCCGATGGCACGGCGCAAGGCCACAAAGACAGCCGAAAAGGCTGTGGTTGAGAACTCCTTCCAGAGCGTTGCCTACCGCTGGCTGGAGCACTGGCAGGATGGGAAGAGTCCGCGCCATGTTGCTTATGTCAAACGGCGCATAGACGCCGATATACTGCCCTGCTTGGGTGAGCGGCCTATCGCGGAAATCGAAGCCCCTGAATTGGTGGCCTTGATTAAGGCTATTGAGCAGCGGGGAGCAATAGATATAGCAAAGCGCGCCTTGGAGACAACCGGGCAGATCTTCCGCTATGCCATTGCCCACGGATGCGCAAGGCGTAATCCTGCAAGCGAGATTCGTCCTCGTGACATCCTGAAATCATCGCGCAAGCTGAACTATGCTCGGGTGGATGCCAAAGAAGTGCCCGGTCTGCTCCGGGCAATGGAGGTCTATCAAGGCACCCACGTCACGCGCCTCGCCCTGAAGCTGATGGCGCTAACCTTTGTGCGCACCAGCGAACTGATCGGGGCAAGGTGGGAGGAGTTTGACCTTGAAGCGACCCGCTGGAACATTCCAGCCGAACGCATGAAGATGCGGACTCCGCACATTGTCCCCCTGGCCAAGCAGGCATTGGATGTGCTGGACACGCTTCGCACCCTCACCGGGGAAAGTGACTGGCTCTTTCCCGGCGACCGCGACCCAAAGAAGCCGATGAGCAACAACACCATCCTCAAGGCACTTGAGCGGATGGGCTACAAGGGCCGCATGACCGGCCACGGTTTCCGTGGGCTTGCTTCCACCCTCCTGCATGAACAGGGATATGCGCACGAGCACATTGAGTTACAGCTCGCGCACGCGCCCCGCAACGCCGTGAGCGCAGCCTATAACCATGCGCTCTATCTGGAGCCTCGCGCCAAGCTGATGCAGGACTGGGCCGATTATCTGGAGCAAACCCAACGCACCGGCAAAGTGTTACCTTTTCGGGGTTCGGCGGCATAGCGCTTCGCTTAACAGAGCCGAGCCGGAAGTCCCGCGCCCATGTCCCTCAATCTCTTCGCAACGGCATCCGCAAAGTCTTCCACTCCTGGTTGGAGTGACGGCTGCGAAATTGCTAAGTTACGAATGATTTCTCCCTGCCGTTGGTAAGCGACTTCGCCATAGCTGCGAAAGGTCGTCAGGACATCCTCATGTCCAAGGTTCTGGCTCCACGCCTTGAACTCCTCGGGGGAATTGCAGACCGACTGCCCGAGTTGGACGAGCGTGTTCCTGACGCTATGGGGGTTGAAGTAAGGCAGGCCCGCCTGCTCGAAGGCTTCGCGGAATATCTTGCGAATTGGGGTCGCGTTGCTCCAGTGCTTACGGTCCAGACCGGCAGCCTCGAACTGGCGAGACGCTCCCAGGGCAATTCGCGTCTTGGGGAAGATTGGATCGTCATTCCCCCATAGTTTCTCTTCGTGCAGGTAATGCACCCACTCCGCTACGATCTCGCGAATATCTTCTCCGACTGGGAAAAAGAACGTGGTGAACGTCTTGCTAAACTTCGTCTTGACCTCCCGCGCATCCTGACGGACGCAGTCCGCATTCAGATCAACGTGCTTCAGCTTCATCGAGGCGATTGCGCTGTCCCGCGCGCCGGTAAGGATCGTGAAGGCGAGCAAGGCACGATTGCGGCGCTCAATGTCGGTTCCGGCTGGCATCCTTGAGATCACGTGCTTCAACTGTTCGAGCGTCGGCACCCTCTGCTCCCGCCTGGCTGTCGCGATGCGGGTGTACTTATCGGACAGATTGAGGTATTCTGCGTCCGAATATTGGACCCGCGACTTGTAGCCGGGTTGCATACTCAGCCACTGGAAGAATCGTTTGAGTTGCTGAAGGGTTGCATAGAGGGTCGCCTTGCTGAGGCATTCTCCTGACTGCTGACCGCGTTCCTCAGCGAAATGCTCCTTGAAGCCAATTGCCTGTTCCTGGCGGAAGGTGTTGAAATCCCGATAACGGTTATAAGCCTCAAACCGAGAAATTGCCTTGGCGGAGGCGTCCACCGTGGCCTCGCTCTGGCGCTTGGCGTGCGTCAAATATGTGAAATACTCGCGCTTGATTCGTACGTTTGCCGGGTTGTGTTTTGCCACGGTTTGCTCTCCTTATCCGAAGTCACTGTTTACGGTGGGTTCATCCCTCTTGCTTACACGGTCTGGTGCTGGCGTAAACGAAACGACCGTTTTCCCGCGAACTCGCTCCAGCTTGGCCAAGCTGACTCGGCGGTACATCATGGAATCGCAGTCCGGGCAGATCGCCCGGAGGCTCCCAACAGTGGGGCTGAGAGGTTGGCACTCAGCCATGTCCCCGGCTGGAAATTTGGGGGACCGGCAGCCGACGCAATAGAGTTCTCCAGGCTTGCAGGACTGTTTTTTCTTCGCTCGGCGACCTTGGAGGAAGGCCGCAAGCTCCCGGCCAAGAATCAGAGTGGGCCGCTTATCGTCGCAGGTTGGCAGTCCCGCCTTCACCCAAGCGCGCACCGTGTTCTTATGGGTGCCGAATAGGCGGGCGACCTCTTCGACCGTGTAACTGCGATGGATTTTTACGAGGCGAGGATTGGCGCGGCGCTTCCGCATGGCGTTTAGTCTCATCCACCTCATGCCGCAGCCTTGCGGGCGGCTTCCAGCTTCGTCACCAACTCGCGAATCTCTGTCTCGGACTTCCCAGCGATGCGAGCCGCGTTCAAAGCAGTCACCTCGTGCGAGGGCCAACCAACAGCCCGTGCTCCAAGACCCACCGGCTTGGTGAACGTCCCCTCTGCAATGCGAAGGTATAGTGTGCTTCGCGACAGACCGATACGATTCTGTACCTGCTTGCAGCGGAGTATCGTGAGGTAGGACTGAGTCTCTTCGGCCATGCTTGCTCCTGTTGACGCGTACCGGATGTTTCCGGACTAAAGCGATCTTGGCATCGCTTGAACGCGAAGGATAGATGGTCGAGTTCAGAAAACTCGGACAGGAGTATCCGGGAAAGGGTGGGCAGAAGAAATTGGTGCCGAGATTATCCAGATGAGCATGCAGTATTGGGTAAGGAGCCTGGCATGCAAATTACGGGAGAGGTTTAATATTGAGCACGAGGTGCAAAAACTAGATAACGGCGACATACGCCTTTACTTACAACAGCGACTAGCGACCATCCCTGTCCAAGAATTCCTATCGGGAATATCCACTGAAATACTTACAGAAGAAGCAAAAGACGAATCAGACGAAGACGCCTGAATCTAAAGCGATGAGAAAGTTAGCTATCGCGCCAAGCGCGATACGCGTGGGGGTACATTTGGGGGTACTTTCGAAAGCTGTACTCGTATCATGTTGATAAATAGACTAGTTACAGGACGATAGGAATCCCTCTCTGTCCATATTCAGCGCTGCGTCGCTGATTTTGCCCGCTCTTCATGGAATCGAGCGGCTACGTTCTTCCGCTCTAAGCCGACTCCAAAATGATATTTGCATACTGAATCGTCTCTCCGGTGCGAATCAGTCCGATCGCACTTGGCACCCGTTGCTTGAATTGGACGTGAGGCTCGAAGACGGTCGTCATTCCGCTCAGTGCAGTCGCCCATTCAGCTTGCAATGCAACGCCGTTCTCTACACGAAACTCGTCGGCCATGTAGGCCACGCCAAAGTTGCACTCCTCGCGGATGGCTCGCAGCACTTCCAATATCCGTGGAATGTCGTCGGTCAACGAGATATCAATGGTTTCAATCTGCGGCCAGTAAGGGAAGCCTCGGTCCGCCAATACCAGCGTGTTGGTATGGCGCACCCTGCTTAGCAGCGACCGGATGCCCGGATTGAGAATTCCATCTCTTTGCATAACACCTCAACAGTCTATCTTGCGGGCCAGCCTTAGTAGTAATAGTAACTACACAACCGGCGAGGATGCCTTCTCATTCGCGCCGAGAAAGGAGTAAAACGCGATTAGCACATAGGCGCCCAGCGGAATCATGTAGGCAAGTGCGATTTGCTTGGTGGCTTCCGCGATGTATCCCATGATCGGCGTGATGACGGCACCACCAATAATCGCCATTACGATCAGCGATCCACCGATCTTAGTGTTGCGTCCTAACCCCTTTAAGCCGAGAGCGAAGATAGTGGGGAACATCAGCGACATAAAGAAGCTGGTGATAAAGACGCACCATACGCCCGCCCATCCCGGGAAAAACACGGCGACTGACATCAAACATATATTGATCACGCCATACGTTCCCATCAGCCGGTTTGGCGCAATCACGCGCATCAGGTACGACGCGACAAATCGGCCCACTCCGAACGCAACCAGCGTGCCTGTCAGAAAATAGCCAGCAGTCTTCTCCGGGCGGCCAGTATAGTCCTGCACATATTGAATAAAGTAGCTCCAGGTACCAACCTGCGCGCCGACATAGAAAAATTGCGCCACTACCGCCAGTAGAAAGTGTCGATGCTGTAGCAGATCCGCAAAGCGCCCGTGACCTTCGCCGCTGGCATCGCTCTCTACTTCCATCTTCGGGAACTTGGTGAACGCAATCAGCAGGGCCCAGGCCAGTGCGATCACGCCGATGACCATATATGGTTCCACCACGCGCAGTATCTCCGATTGCAGATACGCGGTGTACAAGTGATCCGCCTTTTTTGCTGCGACTTCCACCGGAGTCAACTCAACACCAGACAAAATAAAGACCGTTCCGACTAGAACTCCTGTGATCGAGCCGAGCGGATTGAATGCTTGCGAGAAGTTCAAACGTTGCGCGGAAGTCTCGGGATCGCCGAGCTGCGCGATAAACGGATTTGCCGCAGTCTCCAGAAAAGCAAGGCCGCTGGCCACCACAAATAGCGCGAATAGGAAGAAGCCATACTGACCCATGAGGGCTGCAGGCCAGAATAGAAATGCGCCGAGTGCGAATAAGAGGAGTCCGGTGACGATGCCAGCTTTGTATCCGCGTTTTCGCATCAGCAGCGCGGCGGGCATGGCGAGCAGAAAGTAGCCCATATAGAACGCCGATTGCAAAAAGCCAGCCTGAAAGCGTGAAATCTCGAACGACTTCATAAACTGCCGGATCAACACGTCGTTTAAATTATTGGGAATACCCCACAGAAAGAACAGTACCGTAACCAGCACAAAGGGCAGCAGTAAGGCGCGCGGGACGAGCCGTCCTTTCCCCGATGTCGCCGCATCCAGCGTCGTTTCATTCTGCAATCCACTTATGCCTGCACCATGCATCGTTCTGCCTCCGGGTATTCTTATATTGTCCAAACTGCAAGAACGTCAATCGAGTTGAATCATAATCTTGGTAAACTTTGCCGGATCGTCCGCCCAAGCTTGGATCGCATCCGGCCCTGACTCGATCGGCACCACACAACTTACAGCGTCTTCCACCGGAAACGAGCCCGACTCCAGCATACGAATCACTTCTTGAAAGTCTTCTGGCAAGGCATTTCTCGACCCCAGAATCGTAAGCTCTTTCTGCACGAAAAGTTTCGTCTCATAGGCGACCGGTTCCTTGGCATACCCGACGTAGACCACCCGTCCGGTAAATGCCACTTCTTCCACCGCGCTCATGTAGCTTTGCGGCGAGCCGACAGCTTCGATCACCACATCGGGCCCGTGACCATCCGTGAGTTCCATCAGCACTGTGTGCAGCGATTGGGCCTTAATGTTAACAGCGTGATCTGCACCGGCTTTCTGTGCAATCGCGAGCTTTGTTTCGTCCAAGTCCACCGCAATCGTTACGGCTCCGCGGGCATGCGCCGCAGCGATTGCTCCCAAGCCAACTCCACCACAGCCGAAGATCGCAACCACTTCTCCTGCCTTCACCTGCGCGCGTGCCACCGCGTGGCAACCCACCGTAAGCGGTTCCACCAGACACAGTTCCTTGATGCTCAGCTTGCCCGGAAACAATTTTCCCGCAGGCATGGTGATGTAGTCGGTGAGCGCACCATCGCGCTGCACGCCCAAGGTTTGGTTGAACTCGCAGGCATTCGGCCGTCCACTGCGGCACGACGCACAAGCGCCGCAACTAGTGTACGGAGACATCGTTACGTCCATGCCAGCACGCAACTGCGGCGCTTCCGCGCAACCTTCCAGGATGGTCGCAGCCACTTCGTGCCCCAGAATTCGCGGATACGTCACCATTGGATTCTTGCCGCGAAACGAATTCAGGTCACTGCCACAGAGTCCAACCATCCGCACGCGCAGCAACAGTTGTCCCGCGGAACGGACAGGCTCAGCAATAGATCCGATCACGGCCTCACCGGGCCGCTTAACGATTAATGCTCGCATAAGTGTGTGGAGCGTCAGCGTCCGCTCGGGATCCCTGGGCACGATCGTTCTCTGAACTATTATTTGGCCAGCCGCCAGTCTGCAAGTGATAGACGTTCGCCGCAGTAAGGCCCAACACCTGCTCCCTTTCGGTTGCTGATAACTCAGTGATCAGGCTCTGGAAAGCTGTATGCCATTCAGTGTAAGTCGTGGCCAGCAAGCATACCGGCCAGTCCGAGCCGAACATCGTCCGCTCGGCTCCAAATGCCTCCAGCACCAGATCAGTGAACGGGCTCAGATCGTTTACTGTCCAGCCGACCCAGTCCGCTTCCGTCACCAGGCCAGAGAGTTTGCAATACACGTTTTCTCTTTTCGCCAACTCCGAGAGATGGTATCGCCAAGGCTCCATCACACCTTCCCGAATGCGCGGCTTCGCTGCATGATCCAGCACAAACACCTGATTGGGGTGGGCGTCCACGAAATCAATGGCCGCAGCGAGGTGGCGTTCCGCGATAAGGATGTCATACACCAGCGATGTGCTCTTCAACAGCGCAATGCCGCGATTAAACTCTGGGCTCAGGATGTAGTTGTCGTCAGGTTCATCTTGAATTACGTGGCGCAAGCCCTTCAACTTGCGCTGCGCGCATAGCCACTCGATCTCAGCTCCAAAGTTGCGACTGGCGATGGGGGTCCAGCCGACCACGCCGCGAATCATCGGCGATTCGTCAGCGACGGCTAGCAACCACGCAGTCTCCGCGAGACTTTGGCGGGCCTGCACCGCGATTGTGCCCGATACGCCCGTGGACAGCACTGCCTGCTCCAGGTCTGGCACCAAAAAATCCCGACGTAGCGCGGTCATGTGTTCGCCAATCCACGGATACTCCCCCGGATGGTACCGCCACAAATGATGGTGGGCATCAATTTTCTCGCTCACTCCGCCGTCCTCCCCGAAGGCCAAACGCAATTCAAGCCAGGCGCCATCACTGCGAGAATTTCGCGAATCAGTTCCGGGTCTGTCTTCTCTCGTAGCAGCGCCAGATTCGCCTGTACGTTGGCCCGGGTGGGCATACCAATCAGCGTACTCGACACATACGGATGATCGAGGCAAAAGCGCAGCGCAATCTTTGACAGATTGAGTCCGCGCTTGCGGCAGAACTCCACGGCATTTCGGCTGGCCTCATGTACCACTGGCGGCGCGGGATGCCAGTCCGGCCCGCCTCGTTCGGTCAGCACACCCATATGCAGCGCCGACGCGTTAATTAGGCCAATCTCTTGGCTCTCCGCAAAGGGCGTGAGCACCTCATCCATGTCCGTTACCAGTAAGTTGTAATGGCAGTAAGAAAGAATCGTATCCACCGGAGCTTGCCCCGCAATCCGCGCCAAGAGTTTTGGCGGATATCCGGTAATGCCGATATAGCGCACCTTGCCCTGTTCCTGCAGCTTGCGCATCGCTGGGATGGTTTCGTGAATCACCTGCGAAACATCGCCAAACTCAACGTCGTGTGCCTGAAACAAATCGAGATAGTCTGTCTTCAGCCGGCGCAGCGATTCTTCCAGGCTAGTTACTACACGTTTGGCAGAAAAATCAAAATCGCTTAGGCCATAGCGTCCGCATTTCGTCGCCAGAATCACTTTCTCGCGACGGCCCAGCAGATATTGCCCCAGCCGCTCCTCGGCGAGGTTTAGGCCATAGTAAGGCGATACGTCGAAAAAATTGACTCCCCGGTCAATCGCGAGATGCGCCGCCATCTCAGCCTCGCGCGAATCAATGGCACCATAAACGTCCCCTAAAGGGGACGCACCATAGCCGATCAGCGATACCAGTAACTCAGTCTTGCCTAGTTTGCGATATTCCATAGCTTGATTCTTGGCGTTGGCCGACATAGAACTGCGGCGTTCCGCGGATTAGCTGGCCCGCACCTTTCGCACAATGTCACGATACAACTCGGCATTGCGAGTAATAATCTCCGGAGAGCCCTTTGTAATAGCAGCCGCATCCACCAGGTCGCTTCCAACTCCAATCGCAAACGCGCCTGCCTTTAGAAACTCCTCCGCAGTCGCCAGAGAAACACCGCCCGTCGGGATCACCTCAATCTGAGGGAACGGTCCTTTTAGTGTCTTCAAATAGCTCGCGCCGCCCACCGCACTACAGGGGAATATCTTCACTACGTCTGCGCCAGCTTCCCATGCTGCGAGCACTTCAGTCGGTGTCAGCGCACCCGGCATCACCGGCACGCCATAGCGTCTACACATTGCAATCGTGCCGAGGTTCAGCGACGGGCTCACCACAAAGCGTGCCCCCGCGAGAATGCAGGCGCGCGCAGTTTCCGCGTCGAGTACGGTGCCCGCGCCCACCAGCAACGAGGTCTCTGCGCTTAAGCGGCGAATCACTTCAATCGCGCCCGGCACAGTCATGGTGACTTCCAGTAGGTTGATACCACCCGCCGCAATGGCGGACGCGATGGCAAGCGCTTCATCGGCGGACGAAGCACGCAATACCGGCATCAATCCCACATCGTGGATTTGCCGCAAAACTTCCGTCTTACTGATCGCTTTTCCTGTCATCGGCTCACCCGCGCGCTTCCGCCCGCCATAACGCGTTCCACTTCTGCCAGCGTCGCCATCGTGGTGTCTCCGGGAATGGTCATCGCCAGCGCGCCATGGGCACAGCCGCAGTCCACCGACCATTGCATCGTCTTCTTCGTCAATAAGCCGTAGATCAGTCCCGCCGCGAATGAGTCACCGCCGCCAATGCGATCGAAGATTTCAAGATCAGGTATATTGCGAGCTTCAAAGAACGATCCTGCGTGGTACGCCATCGCGCCCCAATCATTGCGCGTCGCGGTCGTAGCCTTGCGCAGCGTCGTCGCAACCACTTTCAGATTTGGATACTCCTGGATCACGTGCTCGATCATGGTGCGAAAGCCGGCCGTGTTGATATCGGAAAACTTAGGGTCGAGGCCCTCGACTTTGAAGCCAAGCGCGGCCGTAAAGTCTTCCTCATTGCCCAGCATCACATCCACCAGTGGAGCTAGTCCGCGATTCACTTCCTGCGCGCGCTGCTTGCCGCCGATACTCTTCCACAGTGAATCCCTGTAGTTGAGGTCGTAGGAAACCATCACGCCACAGCGCCGCGCCGCCAGCATGGCTTCGCGCGCCACCGCGGAAGTGGACTCCGAAAGTGCACAGAAAATGCCTCCAGTGTGAAACCAGCGCGTGCCAGCCCGCGCAAAGATGAAGTCCCAGTCCACCTGACCGGGCTGCAGTTGCGAGATGGCGGTGCTTCCGCGGTCGGAGCAGGCCAGCGCCGCGCGCACGCCAAACCCGCGCTCGGCAAAGTTCAGACCATTGCGCACAGTCCGCCCTACGCCATCGTCTGGAACCCACTGCACCTGCGACAGGTCTACGCCCCCTTGCAACATCAAGTCTTCGACGAGACGCCCAATCGGGTTATCCACCAGCGCGGTGACGACCGCCGTGCGCAAGCCGAAACAGCGACGCAATCCGCGAGCCACGTTATATTCGCCGCCGCCTTCCCAAGCTTGAAATGTGCGACTCGTAGCAATCCGACCATCTCCCGGATCAAGACGCAGCATCACCTCACCCAGGCTTACCAGGTCCCAGCGGCAACGCTCTGGCTCCAGCAACTGCAACTCGTGATCTCTATCCGCCAATGGCTCGAACTCCATCTACAGCGCAACGGTACTTGGCTGCTGCGCTTATTGATTCACTCCACTCGCCAGAAAGCCACCATCCACCACCAGCATCGTTCCCGTTACAAAAGACGAGGCATCAGACGCCAAATACACGGCGGCTCCCACGAGCTCTTCCACCTTGCCAAAACGCTTCATCGGCGTCCGAGTCAGGAACTCGCGTCCCCGCTCGGTGTGATCCAGCAACTCGGAGTTCAAATCGGTGCGAAACACGCCGGGCAGAATCGCATTCACCAGAACGCCCCGGCTTGACCACTCCACAGCAAGCGTCTTGGTCAATGCGCCGACCGCTGCCTTGCTGGCAGAATAGGCGGCCACTTCAAACAGACCCACATGGGTCGCGAGTGAAGCGATGTTGATGACCCGACCCGACCCCTGACTCAGCATGGTCTCGCCAAAAACCTGGCAGGCCCGCAAAGTTCCAGTGAGATTTGTTTCCAGAATGCTGCTCCACGCATCTTCTGGAAAACTCACCGTGGGACCCTTGCGCGTAATGCCCGCGCAGTTCACCAGAATGTCTACTTTGCCAAACTCCCGCAACACCGCATCCCGCAAAGCGACCAGCGACTCGCGTTTGCTGACATCCGAGGTGATTCGCAATGTCTTTCGACCCAAGGCCTCGATCGCCGCAGCGGTCTCCTCCACCTGCGCCACGCGCCGGGCTGACGCGACCACGTCCGCGCCGTGTTCGGCTAGTCCTAACGCAAGCGCCCGCCCGATCCCCGTAGTCCCACCCACGACCACGGCCGTTTTGCCCTGCAATGCAAACAATGATGCGCTCATAAAAAGCGAAATCGCAGCCCTCTAAAATCCGTGAAATATTACTTTATACGATACAGTTATCGTTATACTACTGCTAAAATCGCGGTCGTAGTCCGCGAAGCCAAGAATCCTGCCGGGGCTGAAATTATGCAAAAGCCCCACTCGACCACAAGCTTCGCTCGTACCACGAAAGGTCACGCCCATGTTAACCCCTGACAGCACCCGGCGCGGATTTCTTGCGACGCTGAGTGCGGCTATGGCCAGCGTCCCACTGTTCAAACACCGGATGTTCGCAGCCGTCGTCACCACCCCAAGCCCTGCGGCCAAGAATGTGACGCTCTGGTTCAAGGAGCCCGCCAGTCAGTGGGCCGATGCCTTGCCCGTCGGCAATGGCCGCCTGGGCGCAATGATATTTGGCGGCACCGCCTCCGACCGCATCGCGCTTAACGAAGATACCTTGTGGTCCGGTTCGCCCCGCGACTGGAACAATCCCAGCGCCCGGGAACACCTGCCGAAAGTGCGCAAGCTGATTCTGGAGCAGCAGGACTATCACGGCGCCGATGCCGAATGCCGCAAGATGCAAGGCCCTTACAACCAGGCGTTCGAGCCGCTGGGCGACCTTGTGCTGAACTTCGATCAGCCTGGCGAGGCCACCGACTACCGCCGCGACCTCGATCTGGATTCCGCCGTGGCAACTGTGAGCTTTAGCGTCGGGCGGCGGCGCTACACCCGCGAAGTGTTCGTCTCCGCGCCTCATCAGGTCATCGTGGTGCGGCTCACCGGCTCGCAACCCTTGGGCTTGTTCTGCGAGGTTCACCTCAACAGCCAGTTGCAGGCGAAGTCTGAGTCCACGGGCACGGGCGAAATCCGGATGACTGGCAAAGCACCGAACCAGTCAGCTCCCCACTACTTGGGCCCTGTGCCCAACGCGATTCAATACGATGAGGCACCCGGCAAAGGTATGTACTTTGCAGCGGCGTTGAAGGCAACTACCACCGGCGGATCAGTGATGTCGCTACCCGATGGCGGCCTCCGCATTCAGGGCGCGACCTCGGCCATTCTGCTGGTAGGAGCTGCGACAGGATACCGCGGTTATCAGTTCGCTCCCGATACTCCACTCGCCGAAGTACTGGCTGCGGCCACTAAACCTGTTTCGCTCGCTGCCTCGCACAGTTATGCCAGCCTTCTGCGTGCCCATACCGAAGATCACCGCAAACTGTTTCGCCGGGTCACGCTTGATTTGACAGCGGGAAAAGAAGACTCACGGCCCACCGATCAACGTGTAGCGCAATTTGCAGCCAACCCTGATCCAGGTCTGCTCGCGCTTTACTTTAACCTTGGGCGCTATCTGCTTATCGGCAGTTCCCGCCCCGGCACCCAGCCTTCCAACCTGCAAGGTCTGTGGAGCGCGGATCTGCGTCCCCCGTGGAGTTCCAACTGGACCGCAAACATCAACGTGCAGATGAACTACTGGCCGGTGGAAACCTGCAACCTCTCTGAACTTCACCAACCACTCTTCGACATGTTGAAAGGGCTCAGCGAAAACGGCCGCAAAACCGCCGCCACAAATTATGGCGTGCGGGGTTGGGTCTCGCATCACAATGTAGATTTATGGCGGCAATCCGGCCCAGTCGGCATGGGAACGGAATTCGCCAGCCCCACCTGGGCGAACTTCTGCATGAGCGGCCCTTGGCTCTGTCAACACTTATGGGAGCACTTCCGCTTTACCGGCGACGAGGCGTTTCTGCGGGAGACAGCCTACCCGATCATGAAGGGCTCGGCGGAGTTCCTGCTCGACTGGATCGTAGACGATGGGCATGGCGGGTTGACCACGTGTCCGTCATTCTCAACGGAAAACAGCTTTTATGCGCCGGACGGCAAGCAGGCGTTCACCAGCGCGGGCTGTGCGCTTGACTTGGCGTTGATCTGGGAGCTCTTTCAAAACTGTGAGCAGGCCAGCGCCGTGCTTGGCCTGGACCATGGATTTGCCGAACAACTTGCTGATATTCGCAAGCGCCTGCCGCACTATCAGATTGGCAGCTTTGGACAGTTACAGGAGTGGTCGGTTGACTTCAAGGAAAGTGAGCCGGAACAGCGCCACATGTCGCATCTATACGGCGTATACCCCGGATGGCAGATTACCAGCCGCAGCATGCCAGAGATCTTCGGCGCGGCTCGCAAGTCGTTGGAATTACGCATCGCCCACGGAGGCGCAGGGACGGGTTGGAGCCGCTCCTGGGCCATTGGATTGTGGGCGCGTCTACGTGATGGCGACAAGGCTTGGGAGTCGCTCAAGCTACTGATCGAACATAGCTCAGGGATGAATCTGTTTGACACTCATCCCTTCCCCAAAGGCAGCATCTTTCAGATAGACGGAAACTTCGGCACCACCGCAGCTATCGCTGAGATGCTGATGCAGAGTCATGATGGCGAGGTCGCTCTTCTGCCCGCACTCCCCGCCGCGTGGCCCACCGGATCGGTGCGCGGACTGCGCGCCCGTGGCGGATTCGAAGTGGATATGGCGTGGGAAAACGGCAAAGCATTGTGGGCGGAAGTGCTGGTGTTACGCAGTGGGGAACTCCGCGTAAGGCCACCCAATGGGCAACAGATTCACAATGTGGCCCAGCAGTCGGGAACGAGCAATCTTCCCGACCACATTCATGGCACGTCTGAACTCCTGCAACTCAAGCCGAACCAGGGGGACCGCTATCGCATTGAGTTCTCGCCAGCATAAGCGGAGCGCGATTCGAAGCCAGCCATTAGTTTTTGACCACGCTCCGCAGCGAAGAGGCACGGATGATCAACTGGCTGGGAAGAATAATGCTGCGTGGCGGTGCTTCCGTCTTGCGCTTGATCAAACTCAGAGCTAATTTGGCGGCGGTCATGCCCAACTGGTTGCTGTCTTGATCAATACTCGTCAGGGGCACGCGAAGCAGGTCGGCGTAGTTCACGTTGCCGCATCCTACGATGGCGACGTCATTGGGGATGTCTAGCCCCGCTTCAAGAATCGCACGCATCGCACCCATCGCAATCGGATCATTGCAGCAGAAGACGCCATCGGGCCTTGGGTTCAGGCGAAGCAAAGCCTTCATGCCGTTGTAACCGGTCGCGTCGCCGGAATCATCGCCGTGACCCTGCTTTACGATGTACTCGGCTGGCAGGCCGAGACCGTGCTCCGACAAAGTTTTTGCATATCCCTGAAGGCGACTGAGAGCCGTACTAACCTCAGATCCCACGATGTGGGCGATCCTGCGGCATCCCACATCAACTAAATGCTGGGTGGCCGCACTGCCTGCCGCGAAATCATCTATTCCCACAAAATTCGTTGGGGCTTCTCCTAACTTACGATCGAACAAAACGTAAGGCGTTTTTTGTTGCTCAATTCGCGACAAACTTTCAGCATCCGACTGCGTGGACGCCAGGATCAACGCATCCACTCGCCGGGCCAGCATCTGCTCAATCTCGCGCTTCTCCAAATTCGGATCATCTTCGGAAGAAGAGATCATCAGGCTGTATTCTTCGCTGCGAAGCTTGGTGGAAATACCCTTGGCCACTTGCGCAAAAAATGGATGCACCAGATCGGGGACGATCAAGCCAATCAGGTGGGTACGCCCGGTGACGAGCGCACGCGCCGCCGGATTGGGATGGTAGTTCAACTCCTTCATCCGCTGCAGAACACGCTTACGAGTTTCCGCGCTGATGTCTGAGTGATTACGCAGAACCTTCGATACCGTTACGACTGAGACGTTTAAGTCGCGCGCGATATCCTTCAGTGTGATTGCCATGGAAAAAGTCTACGTGAACTGGGCACCGGGAATCACGCGGGTTTTGCGGGACAAGGCAGAACATTGCAAGAAGAAGCGGGTTCCGCTCGCGCAGAACCCGCTTCCACAGGCCAACTACTGGGCCTTTGCCCCCGCCGGTACTACCTTGACGAGAAGGGATGCGTGAGGAGCCAGCTCCACCTTGAGCGAGTCCGCGCTCCCCAGGTTTTTGTGCTGCCACAGATCACGCACGCTATATTTTGCGCCGGGCAACCCCAGTTCTTTCCACGCATATTGCAGGGTTTGGGTGGTGCTCGCCGTGTTGAACACTGCAACATAGTCCGTGTGTGGAACCACGGATTGGGCGGTCCAAACCACTGCCTTGTCGGTACTAATGGCAAGGTGGCTCGCCGTGGAATGTTGATCCACTGCCAGCACCTCCGGGTTGGTCAGCAGTGAAGTCGTCCACGCATCGGCGCGTGGCAGATCGCCCCCCACCATGAGCGGCGAGCGAAAGATGCACCACAGGTTGATCAGTGTGCGCTGCTCGTCGTGCGTGAGCCGTGTGTAACGCGGCGCGCCCCAGCCCGGTGCCGGCCCAAGATAGCCCAGGGGCAGCATGTCCGCATCGGGCCAGGCACCCGCCTGCCCCATGTTCCCCCAGGCGGCAACATTCTTAAACTGATCGCCCAAGCCTTGCGGGTACTGAACATCACTGTGCCAAATATCCCAAATGTCGTCCGAGATGCGCCACATCTGTCCGTATTGGCGAAGTTCATCCAGTTTTTCCACGGGCGCTGGGCCGGGCGACAGGCTCAGTACGATCGGGCGGCCCGTCTTCTTCAACGCGGCGCTGATCATACGTATGTCGTCTACTTTGTAAGGATGGCTAGCGATGCAATCCACCTTAATCAGATCCACGCCCCAGCCCGCATAGAGCTTGGCAATGGAATCGTAGTAGGCCTGTGCCGCAGGCTTGGACGCATTGGTCCCAAAGTTGTCGTAGTTCCACGGACAAACATCGGATGTATCGGCTGCCTCATCGGCGTGATAGCTTGAGCCAGCGATCTGCGCTCTTGCGGCAACGGCCTGCTTGGGAATACCACGTAAGATGTGGATACCAAACTTCAGTCCCAGCGAATGAACATACTCCGCCAGCGGCTTGAACCCGGCTCCCTTTGCAGCCGAGGGAAAACGGTTCACAGATGGCGTGTACCGCCCCGAACTGTCGAGACTGTACTGAAAAGCCTTGGAGTTACCCTCCGCAATCGGGTTGTTGACGTACCATTCCATGTCTACCACCACATACTGCCAGCCAAACGGCTTCAAATGCTTTGCGATCCACAGCGCGTTAGCCTTGGCATCGGCTTCCTTCACTGTGGTTCCATAGCCATCCCAACTGTTCCAGCCCATTGGCGGAGATGACAATGCCGCAGGCTTGAGCGCAGTAGTGTGCATACGTTTGGCTTGCATTCCTGCGGCTGGCGCAGCGGCCAATGCTCCAATTGATAGACCAGCGCAAAATGCAGCTACTAACATCAATTTGCCTACTCGTTTCACCATTCTCAAAGTCGCTCCCTCACGTTTCCGCATAAATCTCAATCCCATCACTAGTAACTTTCTGCACATCTTACTATCATCGGGTCTCGTACCTACGGGCCTTTCGCCTTTACAGTGAAACGCCACGCTTCCACGGGATAAAGTCTTCCTGACCTTTGATCTCCGCCTTGGTGCGTCGAGTTCCGTTCGCGATATCAATCACATATTCCATAATTTGACCGCCAATGGCATCAATCGTGGTGTCGCTGGAAATAATACTGCCAGTATCCACGTCAATAATGTCACTCATCCGTCGCGCCAACTCCGAGTTAGTCGCAAGCTTGACCACTGGCGCTATGGGATTTCCAGTAGGCGTTCCCAAGCCGGTTGTAAATAGCACGATGCTTGCCCCGGCCGCTACTTGGGCAGTAACTGCTTCCACATCATTACCCGGTGTGCACAACAAATTCAATCCTGCCTTAACCGCGTATTCAGGATAGTCGAGCACATCCGTCACTGGCGATGTGCCGCCCTTTCTTGCGGCACCGGCGGACTTCATCGCATCCGTAATCAATCCATCCTTTATGTTGCCGGGTGACGGATTCATGTCGAAGCCCGAACCAGCCGCCTGCGCTCTTGCGGCGTACGTTTCCATGAGCGAAATAAAGCGGTGAGCCGACTCCGCATCCACGCAACGATCAATTAGGCTCTGCTCCACTCCACATAATTCAGGAAACTCAGACAATATACTCTTGCCTCCGAGCGCCGCGATTAAATCCGATACATGCCCGATCGCGGGGTTGGCCGTGATACCCGAGAATCCGTCGGAACCACCACACTTCAGCCCAATCGTAAGTGCTGATAAAGGCGCAGGCGCACGTGTCAGCTCATTTGCCTTCACCAAGCCCACAAATGTCTCTTGAATCGCTTCCCGCAGCATCACTGATTCCAGTTGCCGGTCTTGTTGGTCGAACACAAGTAAGGGTTTGTAGAATCGCGGATTCCGTTTGAGAAGTTCTGCCTGTAGTAGTGACACTTCTGCGTTCTGGCAGCCCAGGCTCAATACCGTGGCTCCCGCCACGTTTGGATGATGGATATACCCCGCCAGTAGACCGCACAAAGTAGCCGCATCGTCGCGTGTACCACCACAACCCAAAGTGTGGGTCAGAAATTTCACCCCGTCCACATTGCTAAACACCCGAGCAGGCTCGGGCGAGGAAGCGTGGTCCGCCATCGCTGCGCCCTTGATATCTGCTATTTTCCCGCCCTGATAGAGCCTCACTAACTCCGCCACTTGGGCTCGGTACGGGTCTGGCGGCGAAACTACCAGCTCTCTTTCAAACGCCTCCTGCAAAACTCTGATATTTCTGTTTTCGCAAAAAACCAGTGGAATCACCAGCCAATAGTTACGTGTACCGACCTGACCATCCGAGCGATGGAAGCCTTGAAACATACGACCGCGCCAATGCGTCACATCGGGAGGCTGCCAGACAAGGGGATCTGCCTTATAAATAAAAGCTGCACTACGATGGCGTGTATTAACCATGCTGATCGCAGCACCTTCAGGGATAAATAGAGTGGCTTCTCCCACTATTACGCCATACATCCATACCGGATCGCCTACCTGAAGATCACAAAGTGTAAACTTATGTTTTGCCCTGACTTCCGAGCTGATCTGATACGTACAACCATTTATTACCACCGTGTCTTTGGCTCTAAGATCTGTCAGAGCTACCGCCACGTTATCTTCTGGCCCTATTTTTAACGCCTTCTGGCGATACAGCTCAAGCGTGCTCATACACTCCCTTAAGGCAATGGCTATTGGCTAGCCCGCGGCATCTCACTTACTCCGCATGATTATTTACTCCGCACGATCGGCAGAACAAGGGCTGAAGGATGTTCAGCATCATGGTAAACCGTATTCGTGGCGGATACATATCTCTGCGATGTGGCTGCGCTTTCACCAGTGTTCAAGTTGCGGTCAAAGCGGGGAAAGTTACTGCTGGCTACTTCAAGTCGCAAGATATGCCCCTTGCGAAATACGTTGCTGGTGGACCAGAGATCAATCGTAAACTTATAAAGCTGGCCCGGGTTCATTAGAGCTGGCTTTTCTTTTGAATCACGATACCGTGCCCGGAGAATGCCCTCCGTCAAATTCTGCACAAACCCATCGGGGCCAACATCCACCAGCTTCGCTGTGAAATCTGTATCTACGGCAGAGGATGTGGCAAACAACTCCAGACTCACTGGCCCTGTCACTTCGGTATCTTCCGTGAACTCCGGTGTCGAGTAGACCAAAACGTCATCCCGCGCCTCGACGGATTGCTGGTCGCGCGGACCGGGTGCCAAGTGCGAAGCGTCACAGCACAGTGGGCCGCCAATGGTAGCCACTGGATTTGCCGGATCGTATACAAAATGGTCGAATGTCTCGGTTCTAGGTGCGGTGGTAGAGAGGCTGCCGTTGCCTTTAAGTGAATTCGCACCGCCACTCGAGTGCATGTAATACTTAGTGTCGTGCGCCCGCGCCAGAGGCCAGTCGTCTTCTGCGCGCCACAGGTTAGTGCCCATAACAAAGAGCTTTACCGGTTTGCCAGCAAATTCGTTTTGGACACCCTTGAAAAGGAAGTCGTACCAGTCCAGCGTGAAGTCGTCCTCCGATGGCGTTTGGGCCGCTGCCGGGCCGAAATGCACATCCCCGACTTTCTCTCCACCCCCGGCATGGCCTCCAATAACTACCAGCAGATGTTGTCCGTTGCGCGCAGCCTCACTCCCTCCGTGCGCCTTGATCCCCATATAGTTCTGGAGTGACCCTGCCTGAAAGATGTCATACCAAGCTGCAACCGTAAGCACTGGAACCATAATGTCGCCGTAATGCTCTTCGATGGCTAGGCGCTTCCAGTAATCGTCATAACTGGGATGCGCCAACCAATCGAGATAGTAGGGGGCAAGTGTGTCGGTTGCATAGGGCACGCCAGCGCTCTCAGAAAAGTTAAACAGCGGAAAGTTATTTAGCGGCAGCTTTGAGGATGTTAGTAACGCGTTGGTATTCTTGGCTACGAGCCGATTGAGTGTATCCTGCGCCAAACCTGCCGTCCACGACTGGTTAAACCACTGCTCGAACGCACCACCTTGATAAGTCCAGTTTTCGTGGTAATTACTCGCGGTAACGACAGGGCAAAGGCCTGCCAAATGCGGGGGATGGGTAATTGCCGCCAGCATTTGTGTGGCCCCTACATACGACCCGCCGAACATGCCTACTTTGCCATTCGAATAGGGCAGCGCAGCTGCCCACTCTATGGTGTCGTAGCCATCGTTCGACTCATTCTTAAAGGTGTACCACTCACCATCGGAGGTATAGCGACCGCGCACGTCCTGAATAATCGCGACATAACCACGCGCAGCTGCGCTGATCCCAAAATTCGTGCCTCCACTCTTGTTATACGGGGTCCTTTGCAACAGCACTGGAAATTTTCCATCTGCCTTAGGCCTGTAAATATCCGCACGCAGCACCGTCCCATCCCGCATGGTTGCGACTATGCCCCGCTCCACCGTCACCGCGTACGGTTCGGACGCATGAAGCAAACAGACTGGGAAGATCAAAACTAGAGCAATCGCGTAGACAGCAGCTTTTAGATTGCGCATTAGAAACCCTCTTGAACCGTAATCAAACCAAAACTGCTATTCCGCAACCGGCAGCGAAATAGCAGTTTTGGTAAACGTTTACTGTGCCGGCTCAGTCTCAACCATCATCTTTTGATTGTCAAGCGATTTAGCGCCCAACTCCTGCAAATCCCCACTACACGCCTACGAGCCCGCCCGAAACAGCAGCGGTGCAAATTCCTTCAAATCTCTTCGCCAGGTCTGCCACTCGTGGGCAGTGCCCTGCGACAAATAAAATACGTGCTTCACTCCAGCTTTTTCCAGCGCATTATGGAACGCCATGATGCCCGTATGCATCCGTTCCGGTTCTTCGGTGCCCAACCCCAACCACAGTAAGTGGACTTTCTTCCCGAAGGCGGCGGGGTCGCTCCACACCCCATTGTGCGCCGTCTTAATTTCCGAAAGATTTTGCCCAAACACAAAGCCCAAGTCGGCTCCGCTGAATCCACCCACATAGCTGAAGGTGTCGGTGTGCTTCATCGTAACCTCAAGCGTCTGCATGCCTCCCATCGAAAGCCCCGCCATGGCGCGATGCTCCCGGTCGGGCAGCGTCCGATATTTGGCATCAATCTCTGGTATCAGATCCCCGATCATCACGTCGTCAAACACCGCCGTCACGGCTGAGATTCTTTGCAGGAACGCATTCGGATTCGCTGCGTTTGAAGGCGAAGGTGGCGGTGTTACCGCTCCCGGCCTCATCGCGTAACCGGAGTCCATCACGATAATCATCGGCTTGGCCTGCCCTGCCGCGATCAGATTGTCGAGAATAAAATTAGCGTGCCCTTGCCGTATCCATCCGGTCTCATCCTCACCACCACCATGCTGCAAGTACAGCACGGGATAGCGAGTCTTTAGCGCCGCATCGTAACCCGGCGGCGTGTAAATAAAGCAGCGACGCCAACTCCCGGTCGCCTTGGAGTGGTACCAGTGCTCACGTATCTCCCCGTGCGGTACATCTTTCACAAGGTAAAAATCCACGCCTCTTTCCGGAACATCAATGCCGCTGGAGTCCTTGCTGACACCGTAGTAAGAGTAACTCGCTGGGTCAGATACTGTAACTCCGTCAATGGTCAGATAGTAGTAATGAAAGCCAGGAACGATAGGGGGAGAGACGACCGACCACAGACCGTCTTCACCCTTCACCATATCAATCGCAGGAGTAGCACCAATCTGTACCTGTATTTTTTGCGCCAGCGGAGCCTTGACCCGAACCTCGACCCGCCCGTCGGGATAGATGCGCGGATATTCCGCATTGGGCACATTGGTGGACGCGGGCTGTGAATCTTGGTTCGCTTTGCCCTGCGCCCATGCTGGAATCGCTGTCAGCGCTAGCAACAATAAAATGCTCTTCATGTAAATCCTCCACTATTTTGCGCTGACCTTGTAGAAAACACTGGCATGGGGGGCGAGTGCGAGACGAACACCGGCTTGCTTGCCGAGGTCCTTGCGCGCCCACAAATCCCGCACCGTGGCTTGATTCCCGCTCACACCGACGTCGCTCCACTTCAGATCGACGGGCATTTCCTTGTCGCCGATGTTGAATACGGCAACATATTTTGCTTCTGCCTTCGAGCCCGTTGTATCGGCCGTCCAAGCGATGGTATCGCCTTGCCGATACGACTGATGCCCATGCGAACTTGCCTGGTTGACCGCAAGAACTTCCGGATTCGTAATCAGCGCAATAGTGAAGTCGTCACTGCTAGGCAGATCTCCGCCAAACATCAGCGGCGAACGGAAGATGGACCACAACGTCATCAACGTGTACTGCTCGTCGTGGGTGAACAGGCTCTTGCGATCATCGCCGCGCTCGGCGCGAATTCCGATGTGGCCCAGCGGCAACATGTCGGCGTCCGGCCAATGGCCCGGCCCTACCTGCGATTCCCACTTATGCACAGTGTCAAACTGTGGCTTGAGCGCGTCCCAACGATCCCAAAAGTCCCATGAGATGCGCCAGAGCTCGGCATTCGATTTCAGAAAATCCGGATACTCCTCAAAGAATGGTCCCGGGGAAAGACTCAGCACAATCGGGCGGCCTGTCTTCTTGATCGCGGTATGCAACGCCAAAATTTCCGCCGCGCGGCCAGGCACGCTCATATCGTCCACTTTGATGTAGTCCGTGCCCCACGAGGCATAAAGCTCGGCCAGCGAATCGTAATAGGCCTGCGCCGAACCCCACTTTGCCATGTCCACGCCGTAGGTGTCTTCCATACCCTCCCAGCGGCATACGTTGACCTTGTCAGCTACATCTGCCGCGTGAAACTTGGTGCCTTTGATGGGCAGATTCTTCTCCACCGCCTCGCGCGGAATCCCGCGCATAATGTGGAAACCAAACTTCAACCCCTTGCTATGGACGTAATCCGCCAGCGCCTTGAAGCCGACCCCGTTTGCAGCGGAAGGAAAGCGATTCGGCGATGGCACAAAGCGGCCATACTCGTCCATGGTGACCGCACCACGAGGAATATAACCGTGCGACTTGGCGTTGGGCTGGTACCACTCAATATCCACGATGATGTACTTCCAGCCAAACTGGGCGAGATGCGCGGCCATAAAATCCGCGTTGGCCTTCACCTCGTCCTCACGCACCGTCGGACCGTACGAATCCCAGCTGTTCCAGCCCATGGGCGGCGTGGGCGCGAGGGTGCTGTCGTTTTCCGCTGCCACTAGATGGGTGGGCGCAACCAGCGTGTTCGCCAGCGCAACTGCAATGGTCAGGATGCACAGAATCTTATGCAAGAGGACTTCCTTTCAATTCCAACATCAGGACTAGCGAAGTGAGCCAGTCAGCGCAACAGTAAACGTTTACTCTCCACGCAAATCTACGGAAAGCAAGTCTTTCTGTCAAATATGGTTTTGTCCGGGCATAGATTCGTCAGCCCTTGAGCGGGTGAGCGGGCAACCTAAAGCAGCCCAAGTGACTTGAGCCACTCACGGAAGGCGTCCGTCCACGCATCGGTCGGCTTGCCCTGCTTACGAATGCCGAAACCATGCCCACCGTGGTTGTAAATGTGCAGCTCGGCGGAAAGGCGCGCAGCCTTCCAGGCTTTATAGATCACCACCGCATTCTGAGTAGGCAGCAAGTGGTCGTCATCCGCGCATAGCACAAAGATCGGCGGTCCGTCGGCGCGCGGCTCAGGATCGGGCGGCACATTGAGATAGATAAATCCTGCAAAATCAGGACGACTTGCCGAGTCGTAGTGCATCGCGGCGGAAGCGGCAGCATACCCACCGGCGGAAAATCCTAAAATACCAATCCGGTCGCGCTTCAGACCCCACTGCGTCGACTGCTCGCGAACTATCTGCAACGCTTGGCTGGCGTCAGCTGCGGCAAACGGTCCGAACTCAGCCATCGTCTTCTCGAAGGCACCCGTCGGACGAATCATCCGGCCCTGTTCGTCGCTCGCAGTCGGCCCCACGCGATACTTCAGCACAAAGGCAGTCACGCCCAGGGAATTAAGCCAGGCTGCGACATCCTCACCTTCATTGTCCATGGTGAGAAAACGAAAACCACCGCCCGGACACACGATGATGGCGGTGCCATTGGCTTTCGCAGGACTGGGCAAGAAAACGGTGAGCGTAGGCCGCGTCACATTGCGCACAATGTGCCAACGCTCAGGGACGGGGAGCGTATCCGCAGTCTCCCGCTCCGTCCAGCTTTCAGATCCCGGCGCCCCGCTCGGCCATAGATAAATCACCCGGTGGTCGGCAACGATATCCCTCTCTCTGGTCGCATTCGGTGTAGACGTGCGTTGCGCATCCGCGTACGCGGCCAACATCGGAACGACAAACATCGTCGCGAAGAGCCAATGTGCTAAATGCCGTCGCAAACTGCTACGAGACTCAGCTGTTTCCGCGATCGCCATTACGAATCACCTCCACTGGAACTCCCCAGATCGAACCAGTTGCTAATTTTCCGCATTAATTCACCGCATCCGGCTGATGCACAAGCACGCTGTCGGGAACCCGCTGGAGCTGTACGTTTGATCCCTCCCAGAGCAGGTCGAATGCATCTTCCGCAGCGGTTTGAGTTATTTCAACACGAATCTTGTGGAGTCCGGCAGCGAGGCCAACGGTGCCGGTCGCCGCTTGCACCGAGTTGCCGACCAAGCCGCACACCAGCGGCCAAACCTTGGGACTTTGGGCAACAGTCGTGCCGTCAATCACCAGACGCCCGCCGTCTCGCGAGTGCAGCGTAAAGCTGTAACCGCCATCGGCAGGAATGTTGACCAAGCCTTCGAAGACGAAGCCATAGTTTGTGGAATGCGGGTGCGCGGACGCACTGAGCGTTTCTGCAATGCCCGAAGCCACCGGCGCAATCGCGGAGAAATCAGGCAGAGTTGGCCACGCTCCCTTGTAGTATGCGTACTTCAAACCCGGCAGAACCTGAGCCTTATCCGCAGCTTTTCCCAGCGACTCACGCAAAGTATTTGTCACAATCACCGGGTGGGTAGTCCAATCCGTTTTGCCCTTGTCGTCAGTGACTCGCAACATCACGCGAAATCGTCCGGAGCCATCCAGCAGAGTTCCCTGATCGTCTGGCATGGCGTGACGCACGACCCGCCCATGCCCTATTGTCCCGTCGCCGAAGAACCAGTCGTAAGCAACGATCTTCGCTCCCGGCGCGGTCGCTGCGGAAGACGAAGCATCAAACACACCCCGCAGCCCGGCATGAACCACGCTCGCAGGCGGTGCGAACGCCGCATGCGGCAATCCGCTGCTGTCGCTTACCGTTGGCGCTGCTGTTCCTGCACCAGTAAAAATCTGAAGGTCCCTGGCGTTCGTTGCCACGTGGTCGGCGATCTTTACATGATCAAACGTGACGCCATCCACCGCGCCCGTAAACGCTGACCCCACCATGCCCGGCAATTCAGGGGACCAGATATTCCGGAAGGTCACGTTGTGCAACTTCGTCTTGTCTCCTTGCACCACCTGCGCCAGCGCGTACCAGCTCTCCAGCCGCACATCATCGAAGAGCACGTCGCTATGTGTGCCTATGCCACCCGGCTCCGACCACAACTCGAACAATGCGAAGGGGATGCCGCAACCGCCAATTCCCATGTGGATCACGTCAGAATCGCGCATCGTGAAATGATTGCTGTCAAACACCTTGTGCGGCCAGGCCAGACGCAGCACATTCGAGATGCTGGTGGAAAGCACACTTTTCTCCACCAGAATGTTGCTGACCGGTAAGCCGGGAATTGAAATCACGTCCGGGGTGTAGCCGTCCCAATTGCCCAGCATGGCGAAGACATCGTCCGCCGCGCGTATAAAGACATCGCGCACCACAGCATCGCCGCTGCCGACAAAATCCATGCCATCCTGATTCGCATTCCCCGGACTCCCGCCGATGACCTTCAGATTTTCGAGAAGGATCCCGTGGGATTCCTTCATCTGGATCATCCAGGTGCGGCTGCGTACGATGCAGGTGATGCCGTTGACCGACACTTTGCGCGCACGATTCATCCCAATGACGTGCCAGTTCCGGCGCTGACGCCACCCTTCATCGTCAGTCGGATTCTGCGGGCCTTCATAAATAATCGTGCCGCGGCCAGAGACTTCCACGTCTTCAACATCCCATAAATTGAGGCTGCCAAACACGAATGCTCCTGGTGCCAGATAGATACGGTCGCCGGAGTGAGCGTCAATATTCTCCTTGTGGATTCCCGGCCCGTAATAACGAATACCGGGCGCGTTCGGCGATGGAGGATTGACCTCAGGTGCATTCGCGAAAATGAACAGCATCTCTGCTCCGCCCAGGTGGTCGCCCGGACGTGAAATCGAAAGCTTGGCAGCATGGTCGAGCGTGAAAGTGATCGTGGCCCCTTGCCGCACGGGTCGGATGTTCTGCCGCCACGGCTGCACTTCGACTCCCTTCGCCCAATAGTCGGCATCGGGCGCGGTGATGGCGATCTTCGCCTTGCCTTGCAGATCAAACCCCAGCTCGTAGTAATTGGCGGCTGCGTTGACGAATGCAGCAGGCTTGCCGTTGATAGTCACCTTGAACCGGCCGGACTGCAAACTCTGCGGAACCAGAGGCACGCTAACCTTCGCGTCCGCCAACGCAGCGTCGCACAGCAACAGACAGGCCACACTCAAAGCCGCCACGGTCATCAGCCTGAGGCTCAAAGTGCTTTCTGAAAACCATCTACAGAAGCCTTTGAATGTTTGCCATCGCAGTGCTTCGTGATCTCTTGTGTGCATACGTTCCAATCCGCAGCGGAATTTCTCATCCACGTATACAGGTTTTTGACGGAACGCGCATCACGGATTGCAACATAAGTACTGCACGCATTTGGAGATGCGTTGCGGCGTTGTGGCGTCCTGGCTCAGGTGTAGTTGACGTTCAACAGCCGGGAGCGCCGGGCGAATTTGCGGCAGAGATTCCCTTCGTGCTGGATGTCGCTCTCGTCGGGCCGTGCTTCATCCCCTGCTCTTGCGCTACCCACAACATTCGGGTTAACTGGTCATGTCTAGAACTCGTGGCATTTCCTTCTCCTTTCGCACGTGCCAAGTGCGAAGGGCCACACAGATCACGAGTTCCTGACACCAGAATATTTTTGCGGGGGTAGCCTTTGCGGCTGAAAGATAAAGTTGCCATCATCACCGGTGCGGGCGCTGGCATCGGACGTGCATCTGCGCTTCTGTTCGCGCAAGAAGGGGCACGGATTGCCGCAGTGGATCTCAATCTCGCGTCGGCGCAAGATGTTGTGGACGAAATCGGCGTTTCGGATCGCGCCCTTGCGTTGCAGGCCGATGTTTCCCTGGCACACGACGTCCACCGCGTCGTCCAGAGCGTCCTAAGCGCCTTTGGCCGGATTGACATTCTCTTCAACAACGCAGGCCTCGTGCCTCACGGCAAAATTCACCAAACCACCGAAGCCGAGTGGGATCGCACCATGGCCGTCAACCTGAAGAGCATGTACCTGATGTGCCATAAGGTGATCCCCATCTTTCAACAACAAGGGGGCGGCGTGATTCTAGGCACTTCCTCCGCCGCAGCGTTTCGCAGCGTAGTGGATCGAGCCGCCTACTCGGCCTCCAAGGGTGCGGTCGTGGCTCTCACCAAGAGCATGGCGCTCGATTACGTTCGCGATAACATTCGCGTGAACTGCATCTGCCCCGGCACAGTGGATACTCCTTCGTTGCGCGGAAGGCTCGCCGCATTTCCCGATCCCGTGGAAGCGCGCAAGCAGTTCATTGCACGTCAGCCCATGGGGCGTCTGGGCACGGCGGAAGAGGTGGCCCAAGCCGCCCTCTATCTGGTGTCGGACGATGCTGCCTTCATTACCGGTACGGCGCTTTCCATCGACGGAGGCTTCACGCTCTGATGCCAACCAAGTCACAAGCGCGGAGCGAGGCGATATGAAGGCTCTGGCCATTGATCTAGGAGGCTCGCACGCAACTTGTGCCGTGGTGGACGACCAGACGATTCTTGCCTCGAAAGAAATTCCCTGCGATGGCACGGCAGAAATCGGCCCAGTGCTGCCGCAATTTTCTGCAACTCTTCGGGCAATGCTGAAGAGCCTGAGCATTCGCCTCGAAGACTGCGCAGGTTTGGCCTTCGGCTTCTGCGCTCGCGTGGACGCTCGTACCGCAAGAGTCGTGGCAACGAATCAGAAGTATGAAGATGCCACGGACATTGATTTTTCCGCCTGGTCGCAACAGGAGTTCGGGCTGCCGGTTCGCATGGAAAATGATGCGCGGTTGGCCTTGCTCGGCGAACACTATGCCGGTGCCGGACGCGGTTATGACGATGTCGTAATGTTCACACTGGGCACCGGCATAGGCGGTGCAGCGATGATCTGCGGCAAGCCGCTGCGCGGCAAGCACTCCCAGGCAGCCTGCCTTGGTGGACACATCTGCGCCGCGTTCGACGGCCGCCCCTGCACCTGTGGCGCCATCGGTTGCACCGAGGCCGAAGCCTCGGGCTGGGCTCTTCCGCTAGTGGCGAAAGACTGGCCCGGCTACGCAGCCAGCGCACTGGGGAACGATGAGCCGGTAACGTTTGAAAAGTTGTTTCGCCACGCCGCTACAGGCGATGCAGTCGCTCTCGCCATCCGCGAGCGCTGTCTTCGCATCTGGGCCACGGGAACCGTCGGTGCCATCCACGCCTACGACCCCGAAATTGTGATCTACGGCGGCGGCGTCATGAAGAGCGCCGACGTCATCGTGCCCTACATCCAGCAGTATGTGAACCAGCACGCATGGACGGCGTGGGGCAAAGCCAAAGTCTGCGCAGCCGAACTCGGCAATCATGCCGGACTGCTGGGCGCGGTGCCGCTGCTAAGCGAAGTTTTCTAGGAAGCCGCCACGCAGCGTTCGAGTCGTGTTCAAGTAGCGACGCAGCCCGACTTTCCCTAGAGAACAGAAAAAGCCGCCCGTACAAATCTTGCGCAGGCGGCCAGTTTATGTTGATGCGGAGCATTTTCGCTCCGCGTTAGTTCGGTCAGTCCTCGTCCAGGTTGCGCTTCAGCTCCAGCTCGCGGATGTACTCAACGACCGGCTCGCTCCGCCAATGTGCGTCCACTTGCCGTAGCCCACGCCGTTCTTGTGCCCGCCTATGTTGATCACGTAGCCCTTGCCGCGAAGACAGGGCACTGCATCTTCCGCCTGCTCGTCGGTGATGACGATCAAACGGGCGAAATTCTCAGCTACCGCTTCTCCAAATTTGATACGTTGACCTGCCTGAACACATAGTCTCTTTCAGACGCAATTGCTCTTTTAAGAGAGGCGTCCCTAGTTGACAAGTCTAGGCTTCGTAGAACGAAAAACGCGGTCTGCACAGACGAATGCGAGTCTGAAGCTAATGCGGAGAAAGGCGGGTGGCCCACCTTTGTATTTCATTTGTTTGTTCCCCGGTCACGACTGTGGGTGCCCCATCCTTCCGACGCGCGGTTTGCGACGGAAGGGTGGGATGCAGGATGCCGATCTTTATTCCCACGATCATATACCCACCCACGCAACTGGAGTAGACGTCTGGTTTTGGTTGAAGCGAAAGCTTCCCTCTGCCTAGTTCTTGTCCAGGTTGCGCGTCAGTTCTAGCTCGCGGATGTACTCGACCACCGACTCGCTCCACCCGTCAATGTGCGTCCACTTGCCATAACCAACGCCGTTCTTGTATCCGGCCACGTTGATCACGTAACCCTTGCCGCGCTGCCCGGGCACTGCATCCTTCGCCTGCTCGCCGCTGATGACGATATCTTATCCCCAGAGCACGGTCTGACAAGAGGTTAGAAAACAGTCTCCAGAGTGCGCCAACGTCGGAAAAACCCGAAACCTCGAAAGTCGCTCGAACCACTGAGCACCCAGTTCGAATTCGGCCCCAAGTGCTGACAGAGGCGATTCACTGCTTGCCGCACAGTCAATCTTCCGAACGATTCAGTCCAAGGCTTCAGAGGATAGGAAGAATCGCCGCCCGCCTGAACATGTGCTACCTGCTCTCTAGGCGGTGGCAACTGGTCTGCCATGGAAAACAGCGCTTGATTTATATTTGACACGCTATGCATTGCGAACGTCGGGATAATTCTATTAAGCAAGTAGCTAGAATCCGTCTCAGTTGCCCTTGGGTAGATATTCACGAATGCACCCTCGGTCGACCAAGCGTAACGGCTGTCGATGAGACACATATAATCAAGCAACTCGCGGATAGTCTTGCCTTTCAGATCGACCTCAAAGATACGCTCGGGTGTAGCCACGTCGCGAAACTCTGCCCTAAGTGGCATCTCGAAGCCAAAAGAGAAAGGTTGCGAGCCTGAACTCAAGTTTTTCAATCCGTCTAGTAACGTTTCGTGATCGAGGGTAAAACGCTCAACCCGATAGTTAAGCGGCGGTTCAGTGACATTTGCCGCTTCGCTCGCTAGAACACACCGAGGCAGAACAACCGACAGCAGTAAAAGTGCGAACAAAGGGCGAATCATTGGGTCGGTCCTTGGCTAGAGTAAGTCAATGATTTATCAGTAATTGTTAGTGTATTGGTATGGATCGTCTGGCCAGCAATCTTGATTGTTTGCGTATTTGTTGACGAGCAAACTGGCGGCTTATTATTACAACAGTATGAAATATGATCAACAAATTGGCTGTTCGTATTGAGGCTCCCATTGCCAGTAATGTTGTTACATGTGATTTGGGTCGGCGAGAACGTCTCTGTAACTATCGGGTAATCAACAAAAATTCCGTATGGGACTGCGATTCCGTCTGGATGTGTGTACGGAGTATATGTAATCATATAATCATAACAATATCCGAGGGTACAACCATTCACCAATGAATCGTTCTTGGCATATGCAATCTGCTTTGCGGTAACACTGAGCGGCTTCGATTCGGAAACACCCGATACTGCATATGTGAATGTTAACGAACGATCCCCAGTAGATGAGCTCACATGATTGGTAGTCACAGTGAGAGTTGAGAAGCCGCTCGTCGTTCCCGATGAAAAGCTGTCACTTGCATAGCTTGATGTTCCAGTGAATGTTCCGCCGGCTGGCATTGCAACGTTGTTCTGTGCGCCATTTCGTGCGGCGAATTTATTGGTGCCATACTGCCCGGTGAACGCTGCATCAGTACCAACAAAGAAGAATGAATTGCCAGTCGGCAGGAAGTCTATGACTGTCATGTTACCGCCGCAGCCAACTTGACAGCCGTAGGTATCTCTTGCCGTGCCAGACACCGTGGATGTCCCAACCGCATTGCCGTGGAGTGTGACAGTTGGACTTGTGCTGGAGCCTTGAATGGTCACTGCGCTGCCGGTCACAGACCAGTTCCATGTAGTAGCAGTCCCTTGGTAACCACTGCCGATTCCGGTGCCACAAGTCGGGCTTGTACTCGAACAGTATTCGACCAGAGGCCCATTAGAAGCATTGAAGCCAAGTGGCACCTGATAAATGATGCCGCCCAGCAGAATGCAGAGCAATTCGGAATTTGGGCAACTGAAATTGCGCGCCATGCCCAACTCACGGCTCGATTGCAGCATACGGCCGTGCCCGATTCCGGGGCCCGTGGTAAACCACCCGATTTCGCCACTCGGCAAATCCTTGGGTAAGGCTGGCCCTTCCAGTCCTTCACCTGCTGCTCCACCAAATCACGCACACTGATGTTCATGGTTTCCATCGGTTGCAACTGTAGAGTTTCTCCCAAACCTTGCCAGCCCCACCCATGTGGACGCTGTAGTTCTGCGTCTTCTCGCTATGATTAAACAACAATAGGTTCGAGTCTGCGCCATTGGCCAGAGTCCAAGGATGACTGCCACCATTGGGCAGTTCGTTGGCATCTTTTGGCAGCAACTCGACCTGCCGTAGCGCGCCGTCGCCTCTGGAAACCAGCTTGAGCAACACGTCTCCGGGTGCTGCGCTTGCTGTGACCAAGAATGAATTTTGGATGTCGGGGCTACCCTCAAGGTTGCCAAGCTCGACGGTAATACTGCTGCGCGGTGGAATGTTGATTGGATGCTGCTGACTGACGACCGGTGAGCGGCTGACGGGCGTACGTGAATAGGCGACCGCAAGGTGCACGGGCTGCAACGAGAAGTTGGTCGCTGTAAGTGCAGGCACGTAGTTGCCCGACGGAAGCAGAGGCGACGAACCTACCGGAACGCCGACGAATGCTGTTACCGCTGATTTAAGCGACGCAGGGTCTACAAAAGCAGTAGAGCTGAAGTAGCGGTCGTCAGCGGTGGTGTGGGGCACCAAAGCGAATGCCGCGAACGACCCCGGCTCCGTATTTGACGTGATGCTGATACCCGTCGCGCCTACAGGTTTCGACTCAGCGTTTATCGCAGCAACGAAGCCAGTCGTCGCAGTATCTTCGCCGCTGCAAACTCTCGAGAATACGGTGTGACGAGGCGGCAGAGTGAGTCTTGCCGTCTTTACGCCCAGCTTCTCGCTCACGCACTCCACCTGCAAGCGCTGTGATGTTGCGGAAAGGCTTGTAATTGCAACCACCGGGCCGAAAACAGAGGCATCCGCCGTCGCCCGCAACGTGGACGACGCAGGCATACTCATGGCGAACTCTTCGTCTACATAGCTCGGCCTCGCGCCGCCGCTATAAGTGAGCTCCACGGCGGAATTAACCACGGTGTTGGGCTCGGTCTGTACCAGAATTGAGCCGTTGGCTTCGGCGATGCCAGCTTCGCGCAATATGTCGCAACTTCGGTGAGTACCTGCCCGTGGCCCGGAACTTCAACCTTGCGCTTCGCAGTCGTGCGGCCACCGGACCCGCGAAGCGTGAATTCCGCGGATGCAGTTGCCAACCCGGGGTTCACCGAGACAATAGCGCTGGAGAACCTCGCGTTTTGCTCAAAAAGCGCCGCCGCCTGTGGCATCGGTTGGCCCGCTGCTGGTTTGGGTTGTGTCTGGGACTGCAAGAAAGTTGCACTTAAAAACGCTGTTGCGAACAGCAAAGAGGATCCTGCAAACTTTTGGGACGACATACGGCTTTACTCCGGCGTTCGAAGCGGTACTTTCCTGAACACAAGCAGCGTAACGCTAAATGTCTGAGCCTGGGAATAATTCATCACTCTGTTACGAAGCCGAACAAGTCTCACACACTCTGCACTTACCTAACCACTCGTTCCGGCACCAGCCGCCGTTCCGCATCGTGCATAGCTTCGTAAATCTGGTCGAAGCTCTCAATGGCGAACAGCACCTTCTGGATCTCATCCACCTTCACCGGCGTCTCCAGCACTTCGTCCAACGTAAAGTCGCGCACTTCGGTGCGGCCTTCCAAAATCGCCAGCGACTCGCCATGCGAACTCATCACCCCGCTGCCATAAAACTTCACCTTGCCGCCCTGGCGTATCAAGCCAAATTCCACCGTGTACCAGAAGAGCCGTCCCAGCCGCTCCAGCACGTCATGATCTTCCACCCCAAAGCACACCGCGCCGTAGTGCGATAAAAAATCTCCAAACACCTTATGCGAGTGCATGGGTACGTGCCCTAGCACATCGTGAAAAATATCCGGCTGCGGAATATAGTCTAGCGACTCGCGCTCGCGAATCCATGTTGCCGTCGGAAAGCGCCGCGCCGCCAGCATTTCAAAAAATGCGTCATGCGGCAGAAAGCCACTCACCGGAGTGGCCGACCAGCCCGTGCGCGGCCGCAACTGCCGCGATACTCCCGCCAAGTCTGGCAGGCGCTCTGCCGTCAGGCCGATCACCCCAAACCCGTCGAGATATTCCCGGCAGCCCCACTCCTCCAGATGCGGCATGCGCCGCCGCACCAGCTCACCCCAAACTGCCTGCTGCTCATCCGTGTAGGCAGCGTAATTTTGCTCGATCAAATAAGGTGCGGCATGAACTAACGGACGAATTCCGGGTTCTACGCTGTCTGCAATTTCTGCGTTTCCCTCTACAGTCGAAACAGGCGTCATGATGATCCTCCACCTACACCTTCCACTCTAATCAGATAGTGACTGCGAAAGAAGCGGCAGTCCGTGAATCTGAGGCTGCAATTACTTATGATTCGTGCTTTGGAATTGATATCGGCTTTATAATCGTAAGGTTTCCCGCAATCCCTATGCGAACCCACAATCTCGAAAAATTGCTTGACGGCATCGGCTGGGCCATCCTTGAACTACTGCAGGAGGATGCGCGCCTATCGCTCTCTGAAATCGGCCGCCGCGTCGGCCTTTCCACGCCCGCCGTCACCGAGCGCGTTCGCAAGATGGAAGAAGCAGGCATCATCGCTGGCTACCACGCCGCCATCTCGCCGCAAAAAGCTGGATTTCCCTTGGTGGTTTCGATGCGGCTCTCGGTTTCCGGCGGCGAAACCATGGTCGCCCGAACCACAGCCGCGATCAAAGATATTCCGGAGATTCTCGAGTGCCACCGCATCACCGGCACCGAGTCATTCCTGCTGCGCGCGGCGCTGCTTTCGGTCAATCATCTGGAACAACTGATTGATCGCCTGAATCACTATGGCATGACCTCGACTTCGACCATCCTGTCGTCACCAGTGCCGTTTCGTGCACTTAAGCCGAAGGAAACGTAAATGTTCATCCGCCTCTGCTTGTCTTCCTCTAGAATCCTTCCAGCCGTTCCCTGAATCTATAAAGCTCTCCAGCAATGCCAGCTTACCCATGAAAAAGCCCTACATCCTCGCCCTTGATGACGACATCTCCGTACTGCGGGCGGTGGAACGCGACCTGAAGTCGAAGTTTTCTGGCGCGTATCGCGTGATGGCGGCTGACACACCCGAGAAGGCTCTGGAATACGTGCGTCAACTCACCGCGCGTGGCGACCAGATCGCGCTTTTCCTCGTGGATCAGCGCATGCCGCTCATGAGCGGCGTGGAGTTCCTGCAGGAAGCACGCAAGTTGCAACCCAATGCTCGCCGTGTGCTGCTCACAGCGTATGCCGATTCCAGCGCCGCCATTGACGCCATCAATAAGGTGAAGCTGAACCACTACTTGGTCAAGCCGTGGGAGCCACCGGAGACGAACCTGTACCCGGTGCTCAGTGACCTGCTGGAAGATTGGACGGCTCACAATCACGAGGTGTTTGACGGCGTCTATGTCGTCGGTACGCGCTGGTCGCCAGAGACGCATCAGTTGAAGGATTTTCTCGCGAAGAGTCAGGTGCCATACCGGTGGGTCGAGCCCGGCGCGGGGAACGACACCCGGCTGGCAGCCGCGCTCGAAGGCGGGCAGCAGAAGCTGCCCTCGGTCGTCTTTCCGGATGGCAAAGTGCTGGAACGGCCGAGCATCGCTGAAGTTGCCAGCAAGCTGGGACTGCCCACCACGCCGCAAAGCGAGTTCTACGACGTGATCGTAATCGGAGCCGGGCCTGCAGGACTCGCTTGCGCGCTCTACTGCAGCACCGAAGGCCTGAAGACGGTGATGGTGGAAAAAGAAGCAGCAGGCGGCCAAGCGGGGCTCAGCTCGCGCATCGAAAACTATCTCGGCTTCCCTTCCGGACTTAGCGGCGCTGACTTGGCCCGGCGTGGCGTCGCGCAGGTCAAACGCTTTGGCACGGAAGTCCTCGCTCCGGCAGGTGCCGTCAAACTGCGCGTCGAAGGCGAGTACCGCATCGTCACACTTTCCAACGGACGCGAACTCGTCGGCCACGCCGTCGTCCTCGCTGCTGGCGTGCAGTGGCGCCGCCTCGAAGTGCCCGGCATGGGTGCGCTGACCGGCGCGGGCGTTTACTACGGTGCAGCGACGACCGAAGCCGAATCCTGCCGGGGCGAAGAGGTATTCGTGGTCGGGGGAGCCAACTCAGCCGGACAAGCTGCCGTCCACTTTTCGGAATACGCTTCGAAAGTCACGATGCTCGTGCGCGCCGACGGGCTTTCCAAGTCCATGTCGCATTACCTCGTCGAACGCATCGCGCAAATTCCCAACATTATCGTTGAACCCAATACCAAGATCGTCGAAGTCCACGGCGAGGGCCGACTAGCCGAGATTTCGGTGCGGAATTTCGTGACGGGTGAGACAGATCGCAGGCCCGCCGGTGCTCTCTTCATCTTCATCGGGGCCGAGCCCAACACCGAGTGGCTCGAAGGCACGGTGATTCGTGACCGCAAGGGCTTCATCACCACCGGCGCAAACTTGGTGGTGGAAGGCAAACGCCCCGCAGGCTGGCCCTACGACCGCGACCCTTACCTGCTGGAGACGAACGTGCCCGGAGTGTTCGCCGTGGGCGATGTGCGCGACGTTGCCATTCGCCGCGTCGCCAACAGCGTCGGCGAAGGCTCGATTGTGCTCTACTTTATCCGCCAGTATCTAAAGAACCGTTAGGACGACATCATGCTGGACTCTCGCATCAACCCGGAATGCAAGCCCGTGACCGCCGATGAACTGGCGGCATTACCGCTGTTCGCCGATGACTGCCGCGATGCCGTTGAGTGGGTTGCCAGCCTGATGCATGCACGGGAATATGAGGCCAGTGAAATCACCGCAGAAGAAGGCGCGCCTGCGGTCGAGTTCATCGTCATTCTGAAAGGCGGCTTGCACTACGGTACTGCGCAGGACGCCTTTGGTGTCTCCTTCGGCCACTCCGCTGGGGAAGCAACCGGAGTGCTGCCCTTCTCGCGAGTCAAAGTCTATCGGGGACGAGGCTGGGCCGCATCGCCCACCCGTCTGGCCATCATGGACGCCGTCCATCTCCGTGAACTCGTGTATCGCGCCCCAAATCTTGCCCAAAAGCTCGTAGGAATGATGACGGATCGCACCCGCGAATCCACCAAGGTGGATGAACGCCGCAGCAAGATGCTGGCACTGGGCAAGCTCTCTGCCGGACTCGCACACGAGTTAAACAACCCGGCTTCCGCCGCCGTTCGCTCTTCCACACGACTTGGCGAGTTGCTGATGGTGCGGCGGCGAGAGGCTGTCGCCTTGCACGGCGAAGTGCTTACAAAAGAGGCTCAAAACTTTATCGAAGGGTTGAACCGCCAACTCAGCGATTGCGTCAACACGCCCGGCGAGGTGGATCAGTTGGAGTTGGCCGACCGCGAGTCTGAGATCGCGGATTGGCTGGAGACGGCTTCTCTTTCGACTGAGCTAGCCGGAGGCCTCGCTGAGGCGGGTTTCACGGTGGAAAGGCTCACAATGGGCGCCAAGCTGCTCAGCCGGAATGGGCTGGAGCATGGCCTGCGCATTCTGGTAGCGGATCACCAAACCCTATGCCTGACCCGCGAAGTGGAAGAAGCCACCCGCCGCATCTCTGACCTGATTCAGGCAGTCAAGTCGTATTCCTACATGGATCAAGTTCCTTCGACCGAAGTGGACGTGCACGCTGGCATTGATGTGACCCTCCGCATGTTCGGACACCAGCTCAAGCACGGCTTCCATGTGGTGCGCGACTACGCCGAAAACCTGCCTAAAATCCGCGCCAACGGCAGTGAACTCAATCAGATTTGGACCAACCTCATTGATAACGCCATTGACTCTATGTGCGGCATGCCCGATGGCACCCGCCAGTTGACGATTCGCACCATGGCAACTCCGGGCAATGTTTTAGTCGAGATCGTCGACAACGGCCCCGGCATTCCCAAGGACATTCAGGGCCGCATCTTCGATCCCTTCTTCACCACCAAGCCGATTGGCGAAGGCACCGGCCTCGGCCTCGATATCGTCTATCGCATCGTCCGCAATCACAAGGGCACAATCCGTCTGGAATCCGCACCCGGTCGCACCGTGTTTCAGGTCAGCTTGCCCAGTGAGTAGAGATAGCGGCGAATGGAGCCAACTCTAAAGTAGGCGGTTTTCTGGCCTCGGCGTAAGGTGACCTATTTCCTAAATGTGTTGCAACTCGAACACAGCCCCGCGGTCGCCGGGCTGTCGGATAAACAACAGGACTTTTTCAAAATCAAAAACGAATCTCCACTCGGCCAAGTCGCAGGGATCAACACAGACTTCTCCCGGACCTAAGAATTGGTCATTGACGATCAAGAGCCACACTCGTGAAGCGCTAAAACGGTATCTCGCTAAACGCCCATTTTTCTCAGCGATTCGAGATTCGACTTGCAGCTTGGTAGCAGTGGTCGTATCGAATGACCGGACACCGTACCAACGCCCGGTCGGGTCTATTTCTTTGATTGGACAGTGAATTCCTATATGCAAGAACCCTTCGGGCAAGTCTCCTCTCGGACAAACTCCATCTATTTCCCTATGCGCACACACGAATTTGGTCAAACTTCTAGTCAATTGCTCAATTTTAAGATTTGCAGCCTGCTGAGAAAACGCTAGGCTGACGTCAACGGGCGTAAACCCATTCATTCGCTGATAACGGGCCTTTGCTCTTTCTGGGATCTTCGCCAGCTTGCCCGCTTCTGTCCTCGGATCTTGGCGGCATAGCGCAGTAACCTCAAGTCCCAAGACTCCAGTGTCGCAATGCACTAAAAAATCCGGCCCCTCATAAGGGATGAGTTCGCCAGCCGGAAATATCGAGCTCACACGCCGAGCTTCCTCGACGTAATGAGCTTCTATTTCTTTCTTTCGATCTGCTTGCGGAGAAGTCATACGTCATATCTTAGCCAACATCATCAACTAAACTATTCCCCATGCCCGATGCTTTCATCTGTGACGCAGTTCGCACGCCCTTTGGCCGCTACGGCGGCGCACTCTCTTCCCTTCGCACCGACGACCTCGCGGCACTTCCGCTCAAGGCGCTGATGGCCCGTAATCCCAGCGTGGACTGGACTGCGGTGGACGACGTGCTTCTCGGCTGCGCCAATCAGTCCGGTGAGGACAATCGCAACGTCGCCCGCATGGCGCTGCTGCTCGCCGGGCTGCCGACATCCGTTCCGGGCAGCACCATCAATCGCCTCTGTGGCTCCAGCATGGACGCAGCCGCCATCGCTGCCCGCGCCATCCGCTCCGGCGAAATGCAGTTCATCATCGCCGGTGGCATCGAAAGTATGTCGCGCGCACCATTTGTAATGCCCAAGGCGGACGCCGCATTTTCGCGAGCCATAAAGCTCGAGGACACCACCCTCGGCTGGCGTCTGGTGAATCCGCGGATGAAAGCGCTGTATGGCATTGACTCCATGGCTGAGACGGCGGAAAATATCGCCGAAGAGTTCCACATCTCGCGCGAAGATCAGGACGCCTTCGCCTTCCGCTCCCAGCAGCGCGCTTCAGATGCAGTCAAGGCAGGCATCTTCGCTGAAGAAATCATTCCAGTCACTCTGCCTCAGAAATCGAAGACCGACTCACCCTTGGCTGTTTCGCAAGATGAGCATCCCCGACCCGAGGCCACTCTCACCTCGCTCGCCAAGCTCAAAGGTATCGTAAAGCCCGACGGAACTGTAACCGCAGGCAACGCCTCCGGCATCAACGACGGCGCCTGTGCACTACTCATCGCGTCAGAAGCCGCAGCCAAGCAGCACAGCCTGACTCCCAGAGCCCGCATCGTCGTCTCCGCCGTCGCCGGAGTCCCGCCACGCATCATGGGTATCGGCCCCGCGCCCGCATCGCGTAAAGCTCTGGCGCTGGCAGGTCTCACCCTCAATCAAATGGACGTGATCGAACTCAACGAAGCCTTCGCCTCGCAAGTCCTCGCTGTCTTGCGTGACCTTAGCATTCCCGACGACGCTCCCCACGTAAACCCAAACGGCGGTGCCATCGCGCTGGGGCATCCTCTCGGTGCCAGCGGCGCGCGACTTCTGGCCACGGCAACCTACCAACTTCACCGCAGCGGCGGCCGATACGCCCTCTGCACCATGTGTATCGGCGTCGGCCAGGGCATTGCGATGATCCTGGAACGGGTCTAGTCCTACTGGCCCAGCCCGTGTACACTGCTGGCATCACGGTTCAGGTCGCCGTATTGAGAGGACGCTATGAAGTTTCTTTTCCGCCTTGCCCTGCCTTTGCTTCTTTTGCTGCCGGCAGCCGCTCAAACCAGCTCGGTGGATGCCGAGGTGCAAACCGAACTCCGCAGCGGAAGAGACGCGCTCGCCGCCCACCAGACGCCAAACAAGAGCTCAAGGCTGTTCTTGCAATGAATCCCTCCGCGGACTTGGCACAGCGGGCGCAGCAGATGCTTGCCGATCCGCGTCGCGGACGCGAAGAGTTCGCGCCAGATTTTCAAGCCGTAACCTTGCAGGGGCAGCCCGTTGCGTTGAAACAGTTCGCAGGCAAAATTCTAGTGCTGGATTTCTGGGCCACCTGGTGCCCCCCATGCCGCGCCTCCGTTCCTGAACTCAAGGAACTGGTGCGCAAATATCCTGATCGAGTTGCCTTGCTCAGCGTAAGCGGCGACAAGGATGACGCGGCGTGGCAGGATTTCGTCGCGAAGAAGCAGATGACTTGGCTGCAGGTTCGCGACGCCGACCATCACATGGGCAAGCTCTTTCAGGTCAACGCCTTCCCCACCTACTTGGTGATTGACGGGGACGGCATCCTGCAAAAGCGCATCGTCGGTCTGAACCCGCAGGAGTCCGTAGTGCACAAGTTGAAGGCGCTTCTGGAAACCATTGTGAAACCGGAATAGGTTCGAGCGCAGTAAGAAAATCACCACCGCACGAATCAGTTTCGGGGAATGGAAGAGCATGATCTCTCGACGCAATTTTCTTTACAGCGCTTCTGGCGCGATGCTGGCTGCGGCAGCCAGCCCACATCTTTCCTGGGCCGCAAGTGACAGCAGCCTCATCGTCCCCGGCAAAGAGGACATGATCGTCCGCTCCTTCCGCTATCTCGACCTCGAAATGCCGCTATCCGGCTTCAGTTCATGGATCACCCCGGTAAATCACTTTTTTGTGCGCAATCACATGTCCGGCCCGGTGGATTTTGACCCCACCGAGTATCGTCTAACGGTCGGCGGCGAAGTCGAAAAACCGCTTTCCCTGACTCTCAAAGAGCTCGAGTCACTGCCCATGCACACCCTGACTAATACCCTCGAGTGCGCAGGCAATGGACGAGGCTTCCAGCAGCCAAAGGTCTTTGGAGTGCAATGGGGCAAGGGCGCGGTAGGCACAGGCAAGTTCGCAGGCGTTCGCTTGGCCGACGTGCTCGCCAAAGCTGGCGTCAAGACCACTGGCAAGCACGTGTCGTTTCGCGGACTCGATATCGTTCCCGGCAAGGTCCCGCCCTTCATTCGCAGCATCCCTGTGCAAAAAGCGATGCACCCCGACACCTTAATCGTCACTCATATGAACGGCGCGGTGCTAAGCAATCATCACGGCTATCCTCTGCGCGTGGTCACTCCCGGATGGATCGGCGCAGCCTCCTGTAAGTGGCTGACTGAGATCAGCGTGCTACCCAAAGAGTTCGAGGGCAACTTCATGAAGCCCGGTTATCGCTTTCCGACCAAGGCGCTGACTCCGGGAGAAGCTCCAAAACCAGAGGAGACGATTCCACTCACCGCTCTGGATGTAAAGTCCATCATCGCCGGACCGGCCGAGGGCGCGAAGCTCAGGCCCAGCATGAATGCAATTCATGGCGCAGCGTGGGCGGGCGAGGCCGACATCGTCAAGGTGGAAGTCTCCACCGATGGCGGCACCACATGGATCGAAGCCAAGCTCGATCCCCAGCAAGCGAAATACACCTGGCGCTTATGGAGCTACGCCTGGAAGCCCAAGCAGCGCGGCGAGTACACGCTGATGTCGCGCGCCACCGACAGTCAGGGACGAACCCAAGGCACGTCCGCCAAGTGGAATCCCAGCGGCTATCTTTATAACGCAATTGATCAGGTAAAGGTGCATGTGGATGCGTAGCCAAAATGTTGTCCGTATCTTTTCAGTGACGGCCCTAGCGAGCATGTTCATTACCGCAACGGCCATACTCCCCAACCACGTCCGAGCAGTGGGCCCCAACCTACCCGAAGGTTCCATGAAGGCTAAGGCCGTCACCGAGTGCATGGAGTGCCACGACGCCCACATCATCGTGCAGCAGCGCATGAGCAAAGCTGCGTGGGTGAAGGAAGTGGAGAAGATGACGCGTTGGGGTGCCACCGTCGCGCCCGAAGACAAGGACGCGCTCGTGGACTACTTCAGCAGTAACCTGCCCGTGGATGCCCCTGCCTACGAGCCAGCCGAGACCGCTAAAGTCTCGAAATCACCAGTGAAGAAAAAATAGCCAGCGAGCTGTCCTGCTTCGCAAAAATACTTCAAGCAAGAAAATGGCCGGGGGCGCTGTTGCGCCCCGGCCATTCAGCATTACAAGTATCCGCTGACTACTTCTTTCCCGCCGAAACCAGCACAAACGAATCCGCCAGAATACTGGGCCGGGGCCGAGTATTTTCCTTGGTCGCCGCTGGCGCAGGGCCAAAATCAGCCGACACGCTCAACACTTGTTTCGACCCGGGATCATACGCAATCGTCCGCGCGCCCTTCTTGCTCGCCAGCGTCTGGATCACTTCATACTTGCCCTTGCGTTCGGCGATAAACGTCATCGAACCTTCGCCGTTGGCGCTCACCGCAGCATGTCCCGCGCTGTCAAACGCTACGCCATCCACGCCATCGCCAATCGGCAGATTCGCCAGCAACTTGCCGGACTTTGCCTCCACCACCGCCATCACCTTATTGCCACATCCGGCAAACAGATGACCTTTTTCCCAATCCGCCGCCAGTCCACTCGGCTCTTCGCAGGTGCCAAGCTTCCAGCGCGACAAAACCGTATTCGTCTTGCTGTCAATCGCCGCCAGTTCGCTCTTGTCTTCCACGTTCACATACACGTGGCCTTTGCCATCGGCCACGGCGAACTCAAGCGCTCCGCCTATCTGAATCGTGGCCACCACCGTACGCGTCTTCGGATCAATCACCGTAACCGTGCCGCCGCGATGATCCATCGTCATCACGTGACCCGACGCAGGATCATAAATCACTGCATCCGGCCCTTCGCCCGTCTTCACTTTGCCCAGAACTTTCAGGGTCTTGGTGTCGAAGGCCACGGCCATGTTGTCGCGACCGCTGGTGCCGAAACCAACGTTCATGCCAGGCACAATCGCCACGCCGTGCGCGCCATTGATGTCGCCCACTTCGCCCGCCAGTTTGCCGCTGGCCAGATCCACCACCATAAAGCGGGTTCCACGCGCGATGTACAAACGCCGCGCCTCGGAATCTACGGTCAGATAATCCCAGCCACCGTCGCCACCCAATTTCGTCGAGGCGTTGAGCTTGTAAGGGCCATCCTGCGCCTGTGCACTACCTACAAACAAAATCGCTACCGCACCAAACATCACAACTACCGCAATAAGAATTCCTATTCCCTGCTTTTTCACAATTGCTCCTTTTCGCTGGAAGCTGCCGCCCGCTGGCGGTCGAATTTCCTGCCCACAATAAGGTACATCACCGAGATGAATATCAGCCACGGCACCCCGGCCGTCAGCGCCAATTGCATGCCGTCCACAAATTGCGTGGTCACCAGAATCGCGAAAATGCTCACCGCGCCCAGCACTGTCGTGTACGGAAATCCCCACACCCTCACCGGCAGACTGTCGAGCGCTCCGGCCCACTTGCGGCGAAACGCCAGGTGCGTCACAAAGATCATCATCCACACAAACAGTCCGCCAAACAGCGCCACCCCAAACATATACACATACGCGCGATCGGGATAAAAATCCGCCAACCCCACTGCCACCGCCAGTCCCGCACCCGAAATCATCAGCGCATTCCAAGGCGTGCCCCGGCTGGAGACTCTGCCCAAGGCCGCTGGCGCATACCCGCCCCGCGAAAGCGAAAAGATCATTCGCGTCGCCAAATACAAGTTGCAGTTCATGCTCGAAAGCGCCGCCGTTAACACCACAAAGTTAATGACGTGCGCAGCCGCCGGAATTCCTACAAGGCCGAACACTCTTACGAACGGACTTGCCGTCACCCCTGCCCCTGGCTGCAACTCCGTCCACGGAACAATCGCCACCAAAACCGTGATAGACCCGAGATAAAAAATCACCAGCCGCACCAGCATCGAACGCATCGCTCGCGGCAGCGCCGTCCGCGGATCCTTCGCTTCTCCAGCTGTCACCGCCACCGTTTCCGTGCCAATGTAGCTGAAGATGACGATCACCAGCGCCATCCAAATGCCTGCAAGACCGTGCGGCGCGAAGCCGCCATGTGCGGTGAGATTCGCAAACCCCGCCTGCGGCGCTCCACCCGGCACTGCAAAACCCAAAATGATTCCCAACCCCAGCACGATAAACAAGATAATCGCCACCACCTTGATCATCGAGAACCAATATTCCACCTCGCCAAAGTTGCCCACGCTGCTGGCATTGATCGCAATCAGCGCCGCCGAACACCCGACCACAAACACCCATTGCGGCACCCCCGGCCACCACCACTGGCAATAAACCCCAACCGCCGTCGCTTCGCCGCCAATCGCAATCACCTGTGCCGCCCAATAGGTGTACCGCATCACAAACCCAGCCCAGCGCGAAAGATACAGTTCGGCATACACGCCAAACGACCCTGCCGTCGGATGCGCCACCGCCATCTCCGCGAGTGTGCCCATCAGCAACAACGCAATCGCCGCGCCCAGCGCATACGTCACAATCACCGCAGGCCCCGCGATGCGCACTGCCAGCCCACTGCCCAGAAACAGCCCGGTGCCAATCGCGCCGCCGATCGCGATCATCGAAAGCTGGCGCGGAGAAAGCTGCCGCGCTAGCCCCGCCTCGCGCTGCTCAATTTCGCGCCATCCCGCCGCAGTATCTGTCTTGCTCAATCCGCCTCCCACGCATGCCAGCAGTATTCTTCGACCATCGCCGAGCGAACAGTGTACGCTGTCTGAGGCTGCGCAGACGTGGGCCGCCGAACCAGACGCGCATCACCCGTACCAGCAAATTTTATGACTGAGACCTCAAGCAGCAATATCAGCCTGAACAACGTCCGCGGCCAGTTCCCCGCGCTTGCGAACAAAACCTTCCTCGACGCCGCCTGCGTCAGCCTAACGCCGCTCGTCGCCGCCAAGGCCATACAGCGCTTTCTCGATATGGCATTGCTCTGCCCATCGGCATCCTCCACCCTGCATCACATCGCCATGGACGAGATGCGCGCCGCGGCACGCCCGGCCATCGCTCGCCTCATCCACGCGAGCGAAGACGAAATTGCGCTGGTCGAAAGCACCTCGCACGGCCTCAGCATCGCCGCGCAAGCGATTCCCTTTCGCAGCGGCGACCGCGTCCTGCTCTGCGACTTGGAATTTATGCAGGTTGCAATACCGTGGCTGCAACTACAAAAACAGGGCGTCGCCGTGGATCAGATCCCACACCAGGCAGGCGGCATCACTGCGGAGCACATCGCCGCGCACCTCACTTCGGCCACGCGCATCATCGTCATTAGCTCCACCCAGTGGACGAACGGGTTCCGCTGCGACCTCGGCGCGATCAGCCAGCTCTGCAAAGACCGCAATATCTGGCTCGTAGTGGATGCGATTCAGCAACTCGGGGCAATTCCGATTGACGTGCAGCAAACGCCAGTAGACTTCCTCGCCTGCGGCGGCCACAAGTGGCTCAATGCGCCTTACGGCTGCGGATTTCTCTACATCCGCAAAGAGCGCATTCCTGAACTTAACCCGCCGATCGCAGGCTACCTCTCACTCGAACCGCCCGATGGCGGCTGGGGCAACTACTTCCAGACGCCTTCCATCACACCCGTGCGCGACTATCGTTTTGTGAAAGAGGCTCGCGCCTACGAAACCGGAGGCACCGCGAACTATCCCGGTGCCATCGGCTTAGCCGCGTCGCTCCACCTGGTCGAAGAACTAGGGCAAGAAAACATCGCACGCCAAGTCTTCGATCTCACCGATCGTCTCATCAACGGCCTGCAATCGCTAGGCGTGGAAGTCGTCACACCACTCGCGCCAGCCAACCGCTCCGGCATCGTCAGCTTCACCATCGGCGACGCACCCGCCAACCTCGCGTTGATGGAGTTCCTGCTAGCCCGCAAAATCCTGGTCAGCGTCCGCTACACCTCGCACGTAGGCGGAGTGCGTATCTCGTCGCACTACTACAACAACCCCGCGGATATAGACCGACTCCTCGCAGCAGTCGAGGAATATCGCAAGTAATCGCCCGGCAGCCGCTCTGCTAACATCCTTGCATTCGGAGTGCCATGATTTTTCTTTCCCAAACTGCCGCTTTCGGCGCTAGCCTCGCCGGTTTCCTGCTCATCGTCACCATCTTGTGGGACGCGTTTGAGACCATCCTCGTCCCCCGCCGGGTTAGCCGCAAAATCCGGCTAACCCGGATGTTTTACTTGTTGAGCTGGCGCACTTGGCGCAGCCTGGCCCGCCGCATTCCCAAACTCTCACCGCGCGAAACCATACTCGGCTTCTTCGCTCCTCTTTCGCTGATTCTTCTGCTCGCCCTTTGGGCCACCGTCCTGATCTTTGCCTTCTCCCTGCTCCAGTGGAGCGCCGCGCAATGGCTGGACGGCACGCCCCACCGTACCTGGGGCGATCTCTTCTATATGAGTGGTGAAACCTTCTTCACTCTCGGCTACGGAGATATCACACCCGGCAGCGGCCTGGGACGTATTTTCTCGGTGATCGAAGCCGGCTTGGGCTTTGCGTTCTTGGGCACGGTGATTGGCTATCTGCCCACCATGTACTCCGGCTTCAGCCAGCGCGAAATTGAAATCACCCTTATGGACGCCCGCGCGGGCTCACCGCCCACAGCCGCTGAATTTCTCGCCCGCATGTCCGTCTGCGAAGAAAGCGGGCTGCCCGATGAAATCCTGAAAGACTGGGAACGCTGGGCCGGACAAGTGCTGGAAACCCATATCTCCTATCCGCTGCTCGCCTACTACCGCTCCCAGCACAGCAACCAGAATTGGCTAGCCGCGCTTACCATGATTCTCGACGCCTCAGCCCTCGTGATCGCAGGAGTAGACGGGATAGAAACCGGCCAGGCTAGGCTCACCTTCGCCATGGCCCGCCATGCACTGGTGGACGTAACCCAAATATTTGTGCGGGAATATCGTCCGTTTAGCCGCAATCGCTTGCCCGACGAACATCTGGCACTCATCCGCACCCGGCTCCAAGGTACGACGCTGCACCTCGCCGATACGCCAGAGTTCCACAATCGGCTCACTGGTCTGCGGTTGAAGTACGAGCCTTATGCAGAAGCCTTGGCCAATTTTTTATTAGTGGAACTGCCCCCGTGGATTCACGAGGATCCCCGCAAAGACAACTGGAAAGGCGGCCCCTGGGACAAAATGATCGGCTCACAAGTCGACGTATTTCGCGCGGACGAACATTTTTAGCGGGCAGAAATCAAAAATTAGCTCTGCAAGACGGTTCTCTCAGCCGCCTCTCCTCATGTGTCATCCTGAGCGTAGCTGGAAGAGTCCCGCTATGCGGGACTCTTCCAGCGCAGTCGAAGGACCCCCTACCCGTGTCCACCGATCCTTACCGTCTGGAGTTCCAGCCCAATATTCGATTCCCGCCTCATCGCATTGGACTGAGACTAAAGACTGAAGACGAAAGACTGAATACTGGCAACTGGCAACTCCCAACTGCTACCATCCTTACTTCAATGACTTCCACCGCAGCCAACGTAGTCCGCATCGAGGCAGAAGCGCTGCTAGCGCTTTCCGAGCGTTTGGCCGGGCCGATGGCTGCCACCTTCGACCGAGCCATTGCTTTGCTCCAAGCCTCCACCGGACGCATCATCGTTACCGGCATCGGTAAGAGCGGTATCATCGGACGCAAGATCGCAGCCACCCTCAGCTCCACCGGCTCTCCAGCAATTTTTCTGCATCCTGCGGAAGCTATTCACGGCGACATGGGCGGCATCGTTCGCGGCGACCTCGCCATTCTGCTCTCGGCCAGCGGCGAAACCGAAGAAGTCCTCCGCCTGCTGCCCATGTTCCAGCGGCTCGACGTCGGCATTATCAGCATTACCTGCGACCCAGTGTGCTCGAGTCCCGCCCGCCTTTCCACGCTCGCCACCGCAGCCACCGTCGCGCTCGACTGCTCCGTCGCGCATGAAGCCTGCAACCTCGGACTCGCGCCCACAGCTTCCACCACCGCCATGCTGGCGCTCGGCGACGCCCTCGCCGTCGCACTCAGCGAGCGCAAAAACTTTCGTGCCGAAGACTTCGCACACCTGCATCCCGGCGGAAAACTCGGCCGCAAGCTCGCCCGCGTGGAAGAGCTGATGCACTCCGGCGACGCTCTGCCGCAAGTCGCGTCCACCGCGCGCATGGCCGAAGTGATCTATGAAATGTCGCGCAAGAAGCTGGGCGTAACCGCAGTGGTGGAAGCGGGCAAGCTCGTCGGCATCGTCAGTGACGGCGACCTGCGCCGCCTGCTCGAACGCTACGCCCGCGATCCGCAACACGCCAGCACCACCGCGGGCAATCTGCTCGAACTCACCGCCACCGACTGTATGACGCGCGAACCCAAAGTCGTCGCGCCAGAAACCTTCGCCGCCACCGCCCTCGCCATCATGGAAGAAAAGAAGATCACGTCGCTGTGCGTCGTGGACGCAGATAGCCACATACTCGGCATCGTCCACATGCACGACCTGTGGGAGTTGCTAGGGATATAAGTTAGTCGTCCACCCAATGGGCATCGCAAGCGCCGCACGCCCAGCGTTCCCGTCTCACCGGCACGGTGAATCCGAGCAGAAACATTGGCAGAAACGTCCACGGACGGTTCAGTGTTTCAAAGCGAATGTCGAGCGACTGGCAGCGCGGACACCGCGGCTGGACGAAGGGTTCATCCTCGCCATCCCATGCAAATTGTTCAGGGATCGCTTCTTGCAAAATCGCGCGCGCCGCATCGCAATCCCTCTCGAGCACCTGCAGCCGCACGCCTCCCACAGCGTTGGAATAGAACCAGTCCGCACGCACCACGTTTTCATCGGCGAGTTGGCAGAAAATTTCTGCCAACTCCAGCCGCGCCTTCGCCAGCAATGCCTCGTGCAGATCACGATACCGCTCCACCGTGACCAACATCGTGGCTGATTCTTCGACCACAGGCTCTTCTAACATCACAGAGATGATACCCCGAAATCGCCGCGCTCAGGCGCATAATAGCCCCATGGCCTACCACTACGATCCGCAAACCGCGCTGGAAGAACTGAACGAAGAAGCCATGTTGCCCAACCCAGTCAAATTGCGCGACATGATCCTCCGCCAAGCCCTCACCCCCGACCGCTCGCTGGAGATCAACCGCCTCTTCCTCGAATACCAAAAGTTCTTCGCCGAAGCCCAAAAGCTGGGCCGTAGCGTGCTGGGCAAGCTGGCAGAGTAAGCTAGCCCCGCCAGCTTGTCAACCTACAGCGGCGCTCGTTCGAGCGATGTAATGAAGTGAATCCCTCTTACCATCTTGGACTGTAGGTGTTGGTCGTTGGTAACAAACAAGTCTGCGCCCACGACTGCAGCACAAGCTAGCTGGATCGCGTCAGGTGGCTTAATCGAGCGGTCTTGGCGAATCTCTGCATAGCGCCGCGCCGCCTCCGTGTCGAACGGCACCACTACAGCTGACCGCAAGATCGCCATTTCATACCTTCGGCAGAGCGCCAAATCGCCAGCCGCCGTGGGCAGATGCAATACCTCGCCTAGCGTCATGCTGGATGTGAAAAGCTGGTCCTCCCGCTCGCGCATGCGCTGCCGGAGCGCACGAGTGCGTTCCGACCAGTGACCCTTGTCTTCGAGCACGTAAATGAATAGGTTAGTGTCCCAGAAAACTCGACTCATTCCCAGCCCTCGCGCATACGGCGAACATATTCATCCGGTGTCTCTTCGGTGAAGTAATGCGCGCCTGTGCCCGCAATCGCCATCAGCGGGTCTTCGTCGCTGGCAGTCTGTCCGGACGACCACTCTTCATACCAACGCAAAAGAGGACGGTACACCTCGGGAATTTCATCTTCGCGCGGCGTGATCTTCGCGCCATCGCGCTTCGAGTCAAAGGAGTCACCCTTGCGGAAAAGGCGCCGACGGTCGTCGGTGGTTTCAAACAGCATGCGATAGCGGCCGGGATTTGGGGGCCGGTTTGCAACACAGTGCTGAACAATGTGAACATAGACACCCTTCCGAAGCTCGTTCCTTTCATCCATATCAATGCCTTCGCGTTTTGCTCGCTCGAGAATTTCCCTGATAGTGAAATCCTCCCTCTCGGGATGCTCCCTGTGTAACAGCGCCGCCGCAATCCAAGCCTCATCCGCCACTTTCACTTCGATCTTCTCTGCTGTCGTCATGTCTAGCTCCTCTTCTTATGCCTTGCCCAGAGACCCCACCATCACTGCCGCAATTTGTTGAACTTTGTCCGGCGGACAAGGCACCTGTCTCACATCTGTACTTCGGCGATTCCATGCACTGCGCACTGGCAAACCCAATGATTCCTTCGCGTGCGCGATCCAGCATATCTTCGGGGTGAAGCCGAACCTGCGCTTCACTTCTGCTGCGATTTCCGAGTAGGTCATATGACTCCTCCCTCCGATACCAAGAACAGGATGTCACATCACGGATATGGTGTCAATACATTATTACTTGGTAATACTATATTTTGTTCCTGATTCCAGAATCGCGAGCCTTGACCGAATTTCGCGCCTCTTGTTGCATATCTCGTAAATGGGTTTTTACTTCAACCCCCCACGGGAACCCCACATATCTCCGTTCCAAACTCTTCATCCCCACGATGCGCGAAGCGTCCGCCCATAGGCCGCAGTGTCTTGTGCAACCTGGCCCGGCCATCTGGCATTTGCCGCCAATATTATGGCATAATGTCCATAGGAGTCCGCTATGCCTGAAACCAGCGCGCGTCTCGAAGGAATTCGCTTGAAGGAATGGTTGGGTGCTAACGCCCGCTCCGAGCGCGAGTTTGTCGCACTGGTAGAGAGTGGTTTGCCAACCACCACGGTGGCCCACATGGAAGAGCTTGGCCTCGAAAAGTCCGAGGTGTTCACCATCGTCCACCCACGCACCCTAAAGCACCGCAAGAGCCGCAAGCAGCATCTTTCGCCGGAGGAGTCCGAACGCGCGCTGCGCATGGCGCGACTGCTCTCACAGGCCGAATCCGTTTGGGGCAGTCGCGAATCCGCGCTTATCTGGATGCGCGCTCCCAAGCGCCGCTTCGACGGACGCACTCCATTCGACTTGCTTCGAACCGAGCCCGGTGGCCGGCTGGTCGAAGAGATGCTTACGCAAATTGACGAGGGCATGTTCGCCTGATGTTGCTATGGCGCATCAGCAACCACCGCACGCTGGATGGGCGCGGTGGTCTCGTCGGTTCAGCACGCTGGCACACGCGGGGCCGCGCGGTCGTGTATCTGGCGGAAAGTGCTCCGGGGGCTCTGCTCGAATCACTCGTCCACTTGGAACTTGCCTTGGACGATATGCCCCCAGCCTATCAACTGATGAAGGTCGAGGCTCAAGCAAATATCTCGATAGGGACTGCGGATGTCTCACACTTTTCCGCGAGCTGGGCCGATGACGTTTCCCTAACGCGCGCCACGGGCGACGCATGGCTCGGCGGACGGAAGTCCGCATTGCTGCGCGTCCCTTCCTCCATCGTGCCAGAGACATTCAATATCGTGTTGAATCCGACGCATCCAGACGCAGCGAAGATGCGAATCGTCTGGCATCGCGCACATCCTTGGGACAAGCGGCTGCTGAAGTAGTCTCCTCCTTTACCATTCCCGTCTATCGCTCTCCCGTAAAATAGATTTGTATCTCCAAACCCACAGGAACCCCATGCATCTCTGGTCCAAGCTGTTCATCCCCACGCTGCGCGAAGCGCCCGCAGACGCCGAAGTCGCCAGCCACAAGTTCCTCGTCCGCGCTGGATACGTGCGCCAGCTTTCCGCTGGCATCTACTCGTATCTTTTTCTCGCCCAGCGCTCCATCCTCAAAATCACCGGCATCGTCCGGCAAGAGATGGACAAGATCGGCCAGGAGTTCTACCTCCCCGCGCTCAATCCGCGCGAAGTCTGGGAGGCCAGCGGACGTTGGTCCGTGATGGGCGACAACATGTTCCGCCTCAAGGACCGCAAGGGTGCCGACCTGTGCCTGGCCATGACGCACGAAGAGGTAATGACCGAAATCGCGCGCAAGGAACTGCGCAGCTACAAGCAGTTGCCGCAAATCTGGTACCAGATTCAGACCAAGTTCCGCGACGAGCCGCGCCCCAAGAGCGGACTGCTGCGCGTCCGCCAGTTCACCATGAAGGATGCGTACTCGTTCGACATAGACGCCGCCGGGCTCGACGCATCGTATGAGAAAAATCGCGAAGCCTACAAGGCGATCTTCTCGCGCTGCGGGCTCAACTTCGTCATCGTCAAGGCCGACTCCGGCGCGATGGGTGGCAGCGGCTCCGAAGAGTTCATGGTCCACACCGAAGCCGGCGAAGACCTAATCGCCAGCTGCGAAAAATGCGACTACGCAGCGAATATCGAAAAGGCCACGTCGAAGCTTGAGGCCGTCGCCGACCTTGCACCCGAAGGCGACGGCGCGCCCCTGCTGGTGCACACCCCGGGCATGAAAACAATTGACGAGGTCGCAAAGTTCCTCGGCGTCTCGCCCAAGAACAAGATGAAGACGATGGCGATGATGGCGGAAGTCAAAGCAGCCGCATCTCCATCAAACGACAAATCCGGCAAGCCCACGCTGCGCCCCATCGTCGTCATGCTGCGCGGTGACCATTCGCTCAGCGAAGCCAAACTTGCCGCAGCCGTCGGCGGCGCGTTGCCCGGAGCCGAAATTCGCCCCATGGTCGAGGACGAAATCAAAGCCGTCTTCCACTCGCCCGCCGGATTCCTCGGGCCAGTCGGCCTCGTGTGTTCTGAAGGCGAGTCGCAGAACATCGCAACGCTAAACAAGGACGGCAAGAGCTGCAGCGATGGCGTGATTCTGTTGGTGGATGTCGCCCTGCAGGGCCGAGCGAATCTAATCAGCGGCGCAAACAAAGAGGACTATCACCTGAAGAACGTCACGCCCGGTCGCGACTTCACGCCGACCGGATACGCCGACCTGCGCCCCGTTAACGCGGGCGAAACCTGTCCCGAGTGCGGCGAGGGCAAGCTCACCGTCGCCAAGGCCGTCGAAATCGGACACATCTTCAAGCTCGGCTACAAGTATTCGCAGTCCATGGGCGCGAGCGTGCTCGACTCCAACGGCAAAGAAGTTACGCCGATCATGGGCAGCTACGGCATCGGCATCGAGCGCATCCTCACCTCGGCGATTGAGCAGAATCACGACGCCGACGGCTTCTGGCTGCCGCCCTCCATCGCGCCGTTCAGCGTGGTCGTCGTCCCCACCAATATCAAGGACGAGTTACTAATGACGACCGCCCAGAAAATCGCCACCGACCTGGAAGCCGCCGGCCACGACGTCCTGCTCGACGACCGCGACGAACGCGCCGGCGTAAAGTTCAAGGACGCCGACCTGGTGGGCATCCCTTACCGCGTAAACGTGGGTAAAACGGTGGTAGATGGCAAGGTAGAAGTAGTAACCCGCGCCACCAAAGAGCGGCAAGAAGTGGCAATTGCAGACGTAGCCGCGACACTCAATCACTAGCGTCCTGAAAGAGACGCACCGATGCAAGCCCGGCATGGACGCGGGCGGCAAGGCAGCGTCCGCGGCTTCCTTTCGGAAGGCGAATCTCCGCACAAGTTCCGCAGGAGCGCCTGAATTAGGCCCGACATGGACGCGTGTTTGCGGAATGCCGGGAGTGGTACAAACAGAAGGAGTTCCGCAGGAACGCAAGGCGAAAGCCCGGCACGTAAGTGCCGGGTAAACGCCACCGCGATCCCGAGTCCCGTAGGGACGCCACGGGTTTTGTGACCGCCGACACATCATCGCGTCGTCGCCGCGCCCACAATACGGGAATGGCGCACACCTACCCCAACATCCTCATTCACATCGTCTTCAGCACCAAAGATCGCCGTGACGCGATCCCCGTGGAACTGCAACCTCGTCTCTGGAGATACCTACAGGGCATCGGCAAAAACCTCGGCGTGCCAATTCTCACCGCAGGAGGCACATCCAATCACGTTCACCTGCTTCTCGTTCTCCCCGCAACCGCAACCGTGGCGGCGACGGTGCAAAAGCTCAAAGCAAATTCCTCGCGATGGATGCGCGAACAGGGCGCGGAGATGAAATGGCAAGAAGGATATGGTGCGTTCAGCGTCAGCGCCTCGAACGAGGCGGCCGTGCGGCATTACATCGAGCATCAAGCCGAACATCATGCCAAGCGCACGTTTGACGACGAGTTTGTGGCGATGTTGCGAAAATCAGGCGTGGGGTTTGAAGAGGAACATGTGTTCGGGTGAAGCGTGGCGTCCCTACGGGACTCGGAACCGTCGCCCGCGTTCCGCCCCAGCCGGGACTAGCGCGCGGATACCCCGAACAAATAGGCGCTCGTAAGAGTCTCCTCAACGTCGGCATTAATTATAGAATCGGTCTTCGATTGACCATTCTTGCCCGACTTGAAGCCGTCGAACATTGCGCGTCGAAGGAAAGCGTCAACATCCACATCGGTCTTGTCTGACGCAGTTGCTCGTAGGCCCTTTGAATACCACTCCAGAAAGTGCTCAACGTTTTTCAACGCGCTGTCATTACCTACAAGGCCCTTGTATGTCAGCAAGACGTTTTCCTGTGTAAACAGCGTCTTTTTCCGGGTAAGTCTCGTCGGTCTGATATGCAATTCTGCATCCATGCAATCAGCTACCGAGATCAGGAAATTATAGAAACGAGCTTTATCGGTTTGCGTCGAATTCCAACTGGGCTCAGGTGTCAGGTACAAAATTTTGGATCTCAAATGCTGAGCGTCTTTAAACGTCTTGAAATTACCGCGCGTTTCTTCCCAAAAGCGTATTTGATAACGCGAATTACTCAATTCGTGTTCAGCGCAATCGCCTGGTTTGCTGTCTAAGCATTGGTAATCATCGTCGGAAACATTGTGCCCGTGACCATCCGTGTCGTCCCTCTGTGCTGCGATGGCAGGTTTCAATTCAATTAACACAGCCTTCTGTTGCCCAGCAACAACCGTTACGACGTGCTTCCAGCTAACATCGGAGGTGGCCTTGCTGGTTGCTTGCAGAATGTGGTCGCCGGGGCCGATGGGAACCTTGGATAGTGCATCCTTACTAACCTGGATGGGATCGCCTCCGTCTATGGAGAGGGAACAGTCCGCGTCGGTAGAGATGAGAAGCGTCCCTTGGGCCGCGTCCGGCGCTTGGGCCCAGCCCGACGCGCAGAAGCAAAAGACTGCCAGCAGAAACAAGATAGTTTTGAGTTTCACGGTCAGACCTCACGGATTGACGGGTAAGTGTAACAAATGCGCGCCTTGGTAAGAGCGTGCCGTCCCTACGGGACTCAAATTCGTGGCCGGCCCCTTCCCGGCACTTACGTGCCGGGCTTTCACCTTTCGTCCCCTGGGGGACTCTCACACCACCACGGCTTCCCGATACTCCCCAAACACCTTGCGCAACGTATCGGATATCTCGCCCCCAGTGGCATTCGATTCGACCGCGTGGAGAATATGCGGCATCAGGTTATCCGTCGCGCAGGCCGCATCTTCCACCCGCCTGAGCGCCTCGGCCCACACCGCAGGGTCGCGGCGGGCCCGCAGCGCCCGCAAGCGCTCCACCTGCTTCGCTTCCAGCGCCTCGTCAATGCGCTGGATCGGCACAGCTTTTTCATCGTCGGCATCCATCACGAAACTGTTTACGCCGACGACGACTGCTTCGAGTCCGTCGACGGCTTGCTGGAAGTCGTAGGCGGCGTTCTGTATTTCCGACTGCACGTAGCCGCGCTCGATGGCCTTGAGCATGCCGCCCATGGCGTCAATCTTGCCGAGGTAATCGTTCGAGCGCTTTTCAATCTCGCTGGTCAACGACTCGATGTAGAACGAGCCCGCGAACGGGTCAATCGTGTTCGCCACACCGGATTCATATCCGATGATCTGCTGAGTGCGGAGCGCAATCCGCGCGGCCTGCTCGGTGGGCAGGGCGAGAGCTTCATCGAATCCGTTGGTGTGCAGCGACTGGGTGCCGCCGAGCACGGCGGCGAGACCTTGCAGCGCGGTGCGGACGATGTTGTTTTCCGGCTGCTGCGCGGTGAGCGTGGAACCACCGGTCTGGGTGTGGAAGCGCAGCATCCAACTGCGCGGATTCTTCGCGCCGAAACGGTCACGCATCATGCGCGCCCACATACGGCGGGCGCAGCGGAACTTGGCGACCTCTTCCAGAAAATTATTGTGCGCGGCGAAAAAGAACGACAGACGCGGCGCAAACTCATCCACATCGAGCCCCGCCTTGATGGCAGCGTCCACATAAGTGATGCCGTTGGCGAGCGTAAAGGCGACCTCCTGCGCGGCGGTGCATCCCGCTTCGCGCATGTGGTAGCCGCTGATGGAAATTGTGTTCCATTCGGGCACGTTCGCGTTCGTCCACGCAAACATGTCGGTGATGATGCGCATCGCCGTCGCGGGCGGATAGATGTAAGTGCCGCGCGCGATGTACTCCTTCAGCACATCATTTTGCACGGTGCCGCTGAGCTTCGCTATGGCGCCGTCGCCGCCCTGCCGTTTTGCGACGGCGACGTAAAGCGCCAGCAGAATCGACGCCGTCGCGTTGATCGTCATCGAGGTAGAAATTTTCGTCAGGTCAATGCCGTCGAACAGCCGCTCCATGTCTTCAATGGAGTCAATCGCCACGCCCACTTTGCCAACTTCGCCCAGCGCCATAGGATGGTCGGAGTCGTAGCCAATCTGCGTCGGCAGGTCGAAGGCGACGGAGAGTCCAGTCTGTCCATTGGCCAGCAGGTATTTGTAGCGCTTGTTCGACTCCTCCGCATCGCCCATGCCGGCGTACTGACGCATCGTCCACAGGCGGCCGCGGTACATGGTGGCCTGCACGCCGCGGGTGTAGGGAAACTGCCCAGGGTAGCCGAGGTCGCGCTCGGCGTCCCAGCCTTCAAGGTCGGCGGGGGTGTACAGCGGGCGCACCGGAATGTTAGAGGTGGTGGTGAATTCGGGCTGGGCTTGCGACTTTGCTTCGGACTGCGAAGAGTTGGGCTTTTCGGTAGTAGACGCCATGGAATGCCGCCGGGCGAAATCAGATTGGTAACTCAGCAGTGTATCGCGCCGGCAAGCCCGACTGCGGCGAAATGGCCAGCCTATCGTTTTCTTCGCGCCTTCATGAACGACGTGGCGGCATACCACACGAACAACGCGCTCATACCCACGGCCAGCCAGAAGCGCACGGGGTCGCCATGTCCCGCGACGCGCTTGGCGTATTCGCTCATCACGTAGTGCCCGAAGATGAACGCCAGCAGTACGAAGAACAGGCCAGTGACTTCCAGAAACAGCATATGGAAGATGCGGCCCAGAGTTCCGGCGAAGGACTTGCCTCCTGCGATTGCGCCTCGCCACCACGGATTGCGGTTGAGGCTGTCTCCAGCCATGCGCGAAGCGATGCGGGCGGCGAGGCTAGCTTTGCGGACTGTAGAGACTGGGGGCACGATTCGAGTTTATCAGTCCGAGCGGAACAGGCTGGCGCACGTTTGTGCTAGCGTCAGCGGCTATTCGAACTCACTAGCGCGATACGTGGCCTGCCCGCCCATCACGGTCATCAGCACCTTGGTTTGCAGAATCTTCTCCGGCGGCACGGTCAGAATGTCGTCCGACAGCACTACAAAGTCCGCAAGCTTGCCGGGGGTGATCGTGCCTTTCACGTCGTCGTCAAAGCTGGCATAAGCTGCGTCGCGAGTAAAGTGCTTCAGTGCCGCCTCTACGCTGATGCGTCCAGCCGGATACCACCCTCCCGGTGGAGTTCCCTGTGGCGTCATGCGCGTCACCGCGCAATAAATGCTCTTCAGCACTTCCATGGAAAATACGGGATGGTCGCTGCCGAAGACCTGCACAATGCCAGCGTCGTCAAAAATTTTGAAAGAGTCGGCATAGGAAGCGCGCTCCGGCCCCAGCAGTATGGCGAAGTTGTTCAGCGTGGTGTCATCCGGGTTGGCGAACAGCGGCTGGGTCGAAGCAATCACGCCCAGATTCTTGAAACGCGGCAGGTCGGCAAGCAGCGGCACTTCCACATGTTCAATGCGGGGACGCCGTACCTGCACACCGTTCACCCGGGCGGCATTTTCATACGCGTCGAGCGACATGTGGATCGCCTTATCGCCAATCGCATGCAGCATGATCTGCAAGCCCACGCGGTCGTAGGCCGCAACGGATTGGTTCAACTCTTCCTGCGTCCAGTTGGCGATGCCATTACCGCCGCCCACGTAGGGCTCGAACATCACGGCGGTCTTGGCATCCACGGTGCCGTCTACAAAACCCTTGGCCGAGCCGAATTTCAGCAGAGGGCCACGATAGCGATCCTTCAAAGCCACAAACTCGTGTAGATCGTCGGAAGTTGCAGACTTCTTGAGCGGCACCGCCTGATACCAGCGCGTCTTCAAGTTGCCCTCGGCCAGCACCCGCTCCAAGGCTGGCATATCGTCGCCCAGGCCGCCGGTGGCGCTCTGCAAAGAGGTCAAGCCGTAGGATGCGGCTTGCTCAAGGGTGTGGCGTAGAGCCTGGTAACGCTCGTCGCTGGTGGGCTCAGGAATATGCGCGGCGACCAGTTCCACCGCTGCTTCTTTCAGCTCACCGGTAAGCTCGCCATTGGCTTCGCGCTCCAGGCGTCCGTAAGGCGGATCCTTGGTGGCTTGAGTGATGCCAGCGAGCAGGAGTGCCTGACTGTTGGCGAGGCACATATGGCCGTCGCGTTCCCAGATCACAACCGGGCGGTCGGGGAAAATAGAATCCAGATACTTGCGATGCGGAATGCGGTTAGGAAAGGCGGCATAGCCCCAGCCGTTGCCGAGAATCCACGTGGCCTTGGGATGCGTGTCGGCGAAGGTGAGCAGCCTGGCCTGCAACTCCGTGACGTCAGCAACGTCCGCCAAATCGGCGCGCTCAGCTGCCTGGAAGTGCCAATGGGCGTCGTTAAAGCCGGGCACCACCAGCTTGCCATGCAGGTTCACCACCGAAGTGATGGGCCCGATAAGCGCCCGCATCTCGGCATTGCTACCAACCGCCATGATGCGGTCACCACGCACGGCGAACGCCTGCTCGGTCGGACGGCCATCCACCGCCGTCCAAACCTTGCCATCCACAAAAATGCGGTCCGCATGATCGGCAGCTGCAACAGTGGAAACCAAAGCGCCGAGCATGGCAACCAGCCAGATTTTCCGCAAGAGACCCTCCTGCCGGGACGTAGACCCCCTGTCTGGCTGTGCCAGCACGGGCGATTGTCCCTTCCGCTACAGGATATGACAATTCCGCGATCAATCGAGTAACGAACCGCTAGATTGACATGACAAAAGTGACACGCCCCTAGCGCCTTGTGCTAGTATTGCGGCGTCCAAAGCCAGCGCGGGAACGGAAACATATCCGTCCTGCAAGTTGCAAAGCGCCTAAACCAGGGAAGAGAGACGTAGTCGCATGATGAAGGACACGCTAGCGGTAGTGATGGCCGGAGGCGCCGGAGAGCGCCTATATCCCCTTACGCGCGATCGCGCCAAACCCGCCGTCACCTTTGGCGGCATCTATCGCATCGTGGACGTTACGCTGAGCAACTGCGTGAACTCCAATGTGCGGCGAGTCTACATCCTCACCCAATACAAGGCGCTGTCGCTGAACCGCCATATCCGCGAAGGCTGGACGATTCTCGCCCGCGAGATGGGCGAGTTTATAGAAGTGCTGCCGCCGATGAAGCGGGTGAGTGAGCACTGGTACCAGGGCACGGCCGATGCCGTCTATCAGAACATCTACTCGATCGGCTCGGAACGGCCCAAGCACGTGCTCATCCTCTCCGGCGACCACATCTACAAGATGAACTACGAAAAGATGGTGAAGCAGCATGCCGATGCTGGCGCCGACGTCACCATCGGCACCATCCTGATTCCGCCCGACGAAGCCCCTCGCTTTGGCGTAGTAGATATGGATTCAAATCACCGCATCACCGGCTTTGAAGAAAAGCCCAAATCTACGGAGTTACGGTCGGCGTTCGATCCGACCAAGGTTTCGGCTTCCATGGGCATCTACGTCTTCAACACCGACGTGCTGATTCCGGCGCTGCTCAAAGATTCCGAAGACCCTACCTCCAGTCATGACTTTGGCAAAGACATCCTGCCCCGCATGGTGGATGACTACAAGGTCTATGCCTACAATTTCCTCGACGAAAACAAGAAGGAAGCACAGTATTGGCGCGACGTAGGAACGCTCGATGCATTCTATGACTCCAACCTCGACCTGACCGCAGTAAATCCCGAGTTCAACCTGTATGACCGGGACTGGCCGATCCGGACCTATCAGCGGCAGTATCCGCCCGCCAAGTTCGTGCACAACGAACCGGGCCGCATGGGTGCGGCAACAGATTCCATCGTGCCCAACGGCTGCATTATCTCGGGCGGCGTGGTGCGGCGCAGCGTGCTTTCGCCTGATGTGCGCATCAACTCGTTCTCCGAGATCACGGACAGCATCCTGTTTACACACGCCAATATCGGCCGCCATTGCCGCATCCGGCGGGCGATTATTGACCGCGATGCGCACGTGCCGGAAGGCACGGTAATCGGCTACGATTTGGAGGCCGACCGCCAGCGCTACTTTGTAACCGAGAGCGGTATCACCGTGGTGTCGCGCGACTACTCGCTGTTTGAAGAGCCGGTGCGGGAGGAGTTTTTCTCACCGGAGTAGCGTTGAGTCTTGAGTCCCGAAGGGATAGTTGATAAACCTGGCATGGACGTGGCTATGCGTAAAGCGCGTGCCCATGGAAATGCCGGGCCTACTCCACACCATTCTTTCAAGACAAAGGGCCTCACATATCCTGTCGTAAGCTCAGGCCAGTTTTCGTGCTAAGCTACCGTCCATGACTCTTGACGAACTCCAGTCCGCCGTAGAAAACGCCCAAGGCCTGGCCAACCAAGCCTTCGTGACTGCCACCCAACTGCAACAACAATTGATGGACGCCCAAATGAAAGCGGCATCTTATCAATCCGATCCGGAAGCCGTCCGCACCGAGCTTGAATCCATGAGCAAGCGGCTCGATGGCTTCGACGAAATGAAAGACCAACTGTCGGAACTCAAGTCCACGGTGGACGAGCTCAAGTCGTCAATCGAAGAGCTGAAGTCGAAGGTCGGCTGATCACAAGCGTCCCCAACGGACGCACGAAGTAAGCGCGATCGGGTCGTGGACGCGTGAAGTGAGCGCATGCAGGAATGCCGGAGTAGCGGATGTACTCCAGACACGCCTATCGAACTTTCGTTAACAACATTCAGATTCAACCTCAACTTCAGCCCATCCCCCAAAATTTACGCACCAACCTGCTAGAATCGCCCCCACTTGTAAAAACGAAAAATCGCGGAACTCCTGTGCCCTCAACTGCGTACAGCAGATTGAGGTTGGAATCGGCGGGCTCGAATACGAACCCGCCATCAAGCCAGGAATTCCGGGGAGATTCTGGTTGGAAGACGTTCAGATCATTCTGATGCTGGTTCGACGCTGCCAGGCTGGCGATGCCGCCGCTTGGGAGGACATCGTCCAGCGCTTCCATCGGCGAATCTTCAACCTCTGCTACCGGTTTACCGGTACCTCGAATGATGCCGAGGATCTTACGCAAGAGGTGTTCATCAAGATGTACCGCACACTCGACAGCTACGATCCAGCCAAGGGAGCCTTCCTGACGTGGGTCAGCACCATGACCCGCAACCTGCTGGTGGATCATTTTCGCCGCACCAAACTCGAACGACTAAGCGATTCCATGGACGCCACGCCCGAGGGCGAAGACGATGGCCCCCGCATGGCCGACCGCATCGCCGACAAGGGCCGGGACGCCCATTCGCAGGCGGAAAGTCAGGAAGTAAAGGTTGCCGTACACGCCGCCCTGCAAAAGCTGTCGCCTGACCTGCGGGAAGCGGTGATTCTGCGGGATTTACAGGATTTGGACTACCGCGAGATCGCAGTAGTACTAAAAGTGCCGGAAGGCACGGTAAAAAGCCGGATTAACCGGGGCCGGGCGGAACTAGGACGGGTTTTGCAACGTACATATAGGCAGGTGAATGGAATATGACAACACCAGACAAATTCGCAATGCAGTGCAGCGAGTTCGAGGCCTTACTGGCCGACGCGCTCGACGGCGTACTGACGGGCGAGCGCATGGCGCGTTTTCGCGTCCATTCCAGCAGCTGCGCCACCTGCGGGCCGCTGTTTGCCGAGGCCGAATCGGGCCGTAAATGGCTCACTTCGCTCACGGAAATCGCGCCCCCCAAGCATCTGGTCCACAACATTCTGGTGGCCACGAGTGGCCTCGCCGGAACTCGTGAACAGGCCGTCACGGAGCCACGGGCGTCATTCTGGTTCAAGTTGAAGCAGCGTTTGAACCCACGACCACTGGTTACTTTAGTAATGGAGCCGCGCTTTGGGCTTTCCATGGCCATGGCCTTCTTCTCGGTTTCTCTGGCGATGAACGTCGCCGGAGTCAAGGTTAGCGATCTGCAAAAGGTGGATCTGCGGCCTACGGCGATCAATCGCACCTATCACGAGACCCAGAGCCGGGTGGTGCGCTACTACGACAACATCCGCTTTGTGTATGAGGTCGAATCTCGGGTGCGGGAACTGCGACGGACGTTGCAGCCGTCGGAACCCGCGTTGCAACCGAACGCTCCGCAGAAGCAGGGTCAGCCGCAGGATGACAACCAGAAGAAGAATGAATCCGACAAGAAGGCGAAGCCGGAACAGCAACAGAACTATGTAAGTGAAGGCCAGAGCGAGGTGCTGCTAGCGGTTGACCGCAGCCCGAGCGCTGGTCCGACCCTGAACTGGGAAGCAAGGAGAACGGCATGAACTGCGCCATTCACACCGATCAACCCGCAACGGCATACTGCCGGACCTGCGGCAAAGCCCTGTGCGCTGCCTGTCAGCGCACCGTCAACGGAGTGGTGTACTGCGAACCGTGCCTGGCCGCGCGGATACAAGACCCAGTGACCGCACAAGCTGGGGCGCAAGCTCCCAAGCCGACCTCACAGGTAATCCTGGAGCAAGGGTTGGGCCTGAAGAATGTCCGCAACCCAAACGCGGTTCTGGCGGCGATTCTCTCGCTGATTCCCGGCGTGGGTGCCATGTACAACGGCCAGTTCCTCAAGGGACTGATCTATGCCGGAGTCTACGCCCTGCTGATCACCATGGCGGCCCACGGTGCAGGAGAGTTCGCGGGGATCGCCATAGCGGCGTTCGTTTTCTTCATGATCTTCGACGCCTATCACTCCGCCAAGGCCATCAGCGCGGGCTTGCCTGTACCGGATCCGCTGGGTCTGGATCGAATCTTTGGTGCCGGGGTTGGCACGGGCACCATGAATCCCATGGGCGTGACCGGCGGCTATACTGCGCCCGCCGCGAATGCGCCGCAGGCTTCAGGGTCGAACCCGGGATACCAGACTGTGCCAGGCTCTGCCTACACGCCGGTCAACGCACCCACGCAGCCGCAGGTAGTGGACTTCCGCTCCAAGGCTCCCATTGGTGCGATTGTTCTCATCGGCCTCGGCGTCCTGTTCTTTGTGGACAACCTGGGAGTGTTCTCTTTCGACTTTGGGCAACTGTGGCCCCTGATTCTGATCGCGATTGGCGCTTGGCTGTTCGTAAAGCGCTGGAACCGCTAGGAGGAACATCATGGCTTACGACGACGGATATGTGCCAAACAAGAGCTGTCCATGTTTGCGGTGCAAGCTGAAGGGATTGATGGGAGCAGTTGTGCTCATGACAATCGGTCTGATCATTCTGCTGAACAGCTTTGCGTGGCAATGGGGGCTGCGAACCAACACCTACTGGGGAGTCTTGCTGATTGCAATCGGTCTCATGCTGTTCGGTCAGCGCACGGCTTCGATTGAAGGCCACATTCAGCCTTACGGCTACCTGCCGATGGCGGGAACCACACAGGGCACCATGCCTCCGCCCGCGGCTTCAGCCGCCAGCGGCAACGACAAACCTAACCCGGGGAGTGGAGCAGACAACCATGGCTAGCACACCTGTACCGCCACAAGGTCCACGCGGAAGATCGCTGTTTGGCCCTGTGTTCTTGATCGGAGTGGGCATCATATTCCTGCTGCTCACCAGCGGCCAACTCAGTTGGTTTGCCTTTTCGGAATGGTTTGGGCGCTTTTGGCCGCTACTTCTGATTATCTGGGGAGCCTTCAAGCTGTACGAGTACTTTGACGCGCAGAAGCGCGGCGTACGGCCTCCGGGCTTCGGCGCGGGCGGCATATTTCTGGTAATCATTCTGGTCATGGTGGGGCTGACGCACCATGGCTTGCGGCAATTGCCGTGGGATCGCTTCCGTGACAACTTTCAGATTGATGGCGAAAATCCATTCTCCGGTCCAACCTATGATCGGACGGAAGAGCTTACCCAGGACTTCCCCGTCAACGCGACACTGCATATCGAGTCGCAGCGCGGTTCAGTGAGCGTGGTGAGTTCCGACGATGCGCGCCTGCATGTAACGGCGCACAAGAAAATCGGCGCCAGCAGCCCCGCCGAAGTGGACAAGCTGAATGCCGGATCCAAACTGCAGATGAGCGGATCAGGCAACAGTTTTTCGCTCAGCACCACCAACACGCCGGGCTGGATTGAATCGAACCTGGAGATTTCGCTGCCCAAGCAGGCGTCGCTGACAATCACCACGCACCATGGCGACACCACCATCAGTGGCCGCGATGGTGACGTGCAAATCAACAGCGACCGCGGTGACATTACGGTCAGCAACGTGAACGGCCGAGTCTCCTTCAAGGGACACGGCGGCACCGTCAACATGGATCACATCAAGGGCGATGTGGACGCCGACGGCAACATCAATAACATCGAGTTGTCGGATATTTCGGGGCACGCCACCATCGGCGGCTCGCTCGATGAGATTCGGCTGAATGCCATTGCGAAAGGAGCGAGCTTCCGCTCGGCTCGTACCGAGATGGATATCGCCGCCGTGCCCGGTGACCTGACGATTGATTCCGGCGACCTGCACGGCAGCATGATTCAGGGTCCACTCCGCCTGATTACGCGCTCCAAGAACATTGACCTGAGCGACGTCAGCGGCGATGTGAAAATCCAGAACAGCGACGGCAACGTCAGCCTGAATCTGGTCGCTCCGCCTTCGGGCAACATTGACGTGGAGAATAAAGGCTCGGACATTCGTGTGGCCGTGCCCGAAAAAGGTGGGTACAGGGTCGAGGCCAGCAACCGCCACGACGACATCACCTCCGAGTTCGACAGCATCCGCGTAAGCGGCGATGAGGACAAGTCCGCCACCGGCACCATTGGCAATGGCAGTGGACGCATTCACCTGACCAATCGCAATGGTGGCATTGAGATTGTGAAGGGCGGAAGCGGAGATCGAATTACACCACCGCCCGCCCCACCGGCTCTCGACACGAAAGGGCCGAAGGGCGACAAGGGGCCCAAGGGACCGAAAGGTCCAAAAGGCCCGAAGGATGTTCCGCCCGCTCCGCAAGTGCAGAATAACTAACGCATGTGGTGATGCAGAAGAATCGAGGCGCGTCCATGGATCTCATGGACGCGCCTCGATTTAGTAGTAGGCTAGTTTGTCCTAAGCTTGAAAGATACCTAGGAAGAATCGGCCCCAGCCGGGCGACCTGATTCGAACGGAAATTGTCGAAGCCTCGGCCTCACCGCAACGAAGGTGGCGGAAGTGTTGCAGGTGAAGGGAGGCATGCAATAGTGGCAATATTTGACGACGACGCTCTCGGCTTTACCAGCGTGCCCCCTTCGGGCGCGGTGGACTACCTGCGCAACCTTACACCCACTACGCGCGATCTTTTCGATGGCCTGCTAGCCCCGCAGAAGCAGCAAGCCTTCACCATCGCGGGCATCAGCGACGTTCGTATTATCAGTGAGATTCAGACTGCGCTCGTGGCGGTGATCGCCACCGGCGGCACCGAGGCAGATTTCAAACGTGCCGTCAATGCCCTAACCTCACAGGCTGGCATCGCGTATTTAGCGCAGATTCAGATTGACTATGTGTTTCGTGGAGCCTTTGCTGAGGCCTATTCTGCTGGACGCCTACTGCAGCTCACCGACCCCGACGTTGTGGACGCATTACCCTACTGGCAACTGTTTACCGCGGGCGATGGCCTGGTGCGGCCGTCGCACCAAGCGCTTGATCTATTCGTGGCGCGCTTTGACGATCCGGTGTGGAAGGTGATCTTCCCGCCCATCGGGTTTGGCTGCCGCTGCACCGTGGTCGCGCTCGACGCGGAAGACGCCAGCGGAATTCTCGGCCCGTACCTTGATGTGCCGGGCTTGCAGCGGATACCGGCGCGCGCGCAGGAAGTATTGACATTTCGCTTACTGTGGCGCACCGCAACTTAGCGCGGGCCGGGGGCATGAGCTTACTTGATCAGTGGATGGACGTATTTCGTGCCGAAGACTATGGCGATGAAGGGCCGATGCGGCGTGACACACTCTCAGACCTGCTGCACGGTTAGGCAGCTATCGGCAACGAAAAGGTGTTTGGCACAGACATGCACCACATGTTGCCGATGCAGCTTGCGTACGACGTGGCGAAAACTCGGCAGCGCGCTCACGGCCTAACGATTGCGTGGGTACGTACCGGCATAGCGCCCGCGCCCTATTTAACCGTCGCCTTAACCCAACTCCGCAATCTTCGCCTGCGCCAATGCCACCAGCTTGGCCAGCACCTCATCTTCCGTCAGGCCAGTGGTGTCAATATGAACTGCGTCGGACGCAGCCGCCAGTGGTGAATTCATGCGCGTCTTGTCGCGGGTGTCGCGGGCGCGCATCTCTTCCGCAGTCGCTTCGGCGTTCAGCAAAGTGCCCGCCGCCAGTTGTTGCGCCATACGACGTTCCGCACGGGCGTCGGGGTCGGCGTCAAGAAAAACCTTGAGTTCGGCTTGCGGAAACACCACCGTCCCTATGTCGCGGCCTTCCATCACCACGCCGCCGCCTGCGCCCAGTTCCTGCTGGCGGGCAACCATCCACGCGCGCACCTTGGGATGCACGCTGACCCGCGAAGCCGCTTCGGTAACATCGCGGGCGCGAATGCGCTCGGAGACGTCCACTCCATTGACCAGCACACGGTTGCCACCCGTAGTGGGCTCTAACCCGATCGTGATCTCGCGTGTAACGCGCATCAAATCGTCTTCGTTGTCAAAGGAGAGGTCGCGCTCAATGGCCTTCAGTGCCAGTGCACGATACATGCCGCCGCTTTCCAGGTTGATGTAGCCTAGTTTGCGCGCCAGCCGCGACGCCAGCGTACTCTTGCCGGCGCCCGCCGGTCCGTCTATGGCAATGGTGAGTTTGGGGGAATTTGTCATGATTAGGGTCGCACGAAATTCTACCGCGTACCGGACGGATTCGGGGACTCTCTCTGGCTCGCGCACCTGCGAAATTAACCTAGGCGTCTTTGTCCGAACCCGATCTTTTCTTCTTCAGTTTGCCGTAGTGCTTTTTAGGAGGCCCCGCAGCCGCACCACCCGCGGGCTTGCCTCCTGCCTTGGAGAATTTGCCTCCGGGTTTGGAAAACGATTTGCCGCCAAATTTTCCAGCGGGCTTGCCGCCAGGCTTGCCAGCGAACTTTCCAGCCGGTCTGCCACCGGGCTTTGCACCGAATCTGCCTGCCGGGCGTTCACCGGAATCCGAGCCGGAGGGTTTACTGAACGATCTGCCCGCTGGCTTGCTGAATCCTGATCCACCCGACCTTGCGGGCGGGCGTCCGGCGCGATCGCCGAACGGCTTCTTTTCGCCTCGGTCAAAGGGCTTGCGGGCAAAGCCCTCACCCGATGACGTTTCGCGGCGCGGTGCGGATGGCCGGTCGCTACTTCCTTCGGACCGCCTGGCTGCGGGTTGGCCATAGCCTGCGCCACCCGACCGGGCGGGCGGACGGCCTGCGCGGTCGCCAAACGGCTTCTTGGCGAAGGGCTTCTTTGCGTATGATCTCGATGCAGCGCCCTCCCCCGTGGAAGATTCCCGACGCGGCGGATAGTCCCCGGACGGCTTGCCAAAAGGCTTGCTGGGACGAGCGCCACTTGACCTTGCTGGCGGCCGACCAGGCCGATCCCCGTAGGAACGAGCTGGCTTATCTCTATCGCTGGGCGGACGATCCTCACTGGGCCGGTCGCTCGTCGTGCGCTCACGGAACGGCTTATCGGCGAATGGCTTCTTGCCAAACGGAGCCCGCTCATAGGGCTTCTTGCCGAAGGGCTTTTTCGCGCCAAATGGTTTCGCACCGAACGGCTTCTTGGCGAAAGGCCGCTTGCCCGAATCGGGCCGAGAGAATCGTTCCGACGGCGCCGCGTCCTCGGCTCCTTCACTGGCTCGCGCAGGTCGCTCAAAGCGCGGACGCTCCTCACGCTCCCCACCTTCCCGGCGCACCGGCCGATCTGTTCCTTCGGTACGGGCTGGACGCTCTGCGCGATCTGGACGCTCTGCACTGGCTGGGCGATCCGACCTCTCAAACCTACCCGAGGCACCCCGGCTCGCTGCGGGACGATCACTTCTTGGCGCGCGCCGCTCAGGGCGCACGCCGCTGCTGCCCTCGCGCGGCTTGCCAGCGAATTCGCGTTTGGGCGCGAACAGACGATCCGACTTGGCAAACCTGCCTAGGCTGTCCGGCTTGGCACTTCTCGCGAACACACGCGGACGCTCCTCACTCACACCGTCCGCAGAAGGCGGTGGCATGGCATCGCGCACCGGCTTGGGCAAACGAATGCGAATGGGATGCGCCACGCGCGGCGGTGGCTCTTCACGCGGCGGAGTGATCGCCAGCGCAGTTTTCGCACCCACGCGCAGGAACGTGATTTCGCGGGTGGCGAGCAGCAGGTTCACCGCTTCTTTCACCCGGGCGCGTGACGCAAACTGCGCGAAAAACTCTTCCAGCTCCAGCTGGTCGGCGATGACGACGCCATCTAAATACTTCGACACCAGCGCCGAGAGAGCCTCGGTCACCGACATGGCCGCACCCTCGCGGACGGCCTCGGGAGCCCAGCGATAAAGCACGTCCCAGAAAATGCCTTTGTCTTCGCGATAATCCACGCGAGTGATGCGCAGCTTGGCCCACAACTCTTCGAGTGCGGAATCAATCCCCGCTTCGCTCAGACTGCCACCCAGGGTTGCGACGAGATTGTCCTTGGAAATCGGGCCATCGCGCTTGATGACTTCAAACGCATCAATCGCGAGGCGCGAAAATTCGGCGCGCGGTCCGGTCGCGGGAATTTCTTTGGGATTACGGTCGCCTACCAGCGCATAAAAAAATGGGAAGGTGCTACCCGCGATCAGCAGACTGTTCTCGGGCCCGAAGGGAGCCTCAAAAGCCAGTTTGCGGCGCAGCAGCCGCACCATCATTTCTTTGGCGCCGTCGGCGGTCGCTTCGGCCGCAGCGTCCACGGCCATTTCGGCGGGAGCACGACGCGCGGTGAGGCCATCGGGCAGGTCGGTGTCACGTCCGAGGTACGCTCCCACGAACGTAGAGGCGAGCATGGCGCGGCGGTGCGGATAAAGCACGCACACGCCAACTTCCTCCAGAAATGCGGAGGCGTCTTCCAGCGTTCGCGCGGCATTGCCCGCGACCCGCCACTTGGTACGGCGAACATCTAGTAACTCTTCAGGCTGCATGATATCTCTTTATGGTAACAGGCGAGGGGAAGGCAGTTACGGGTATCAAGTTTTGGGATCGAGGCTCGGGTAGCCTTTACCACACCGATTGTCATTCCGAGCGGAGCGAGGAATCTGCATTAGCGCAGGGATGCAGATTCCTCGGGCGAAAAGCCGCCCTCGGAATGACAAGCAGAAGAATAGTTCTCGTCCTTCCTCTGCGGAACTCTGCGTGCTCTGCGGTTCAGGGTTTAGTTCTACCTGAAACCGCCTTTAGATTCTCTTGAACGCCCGCTCAATCTCCCGCACCGAATAACGCAGCACCACCGGGCGGCCGTGCGGGCACGTCATCGGATACTCCGTCAGCGCCAACTCGTGCAGCAGCCACTCCATCTTGTCTTGCGCGAGCGGCATGTTGACCTTGATCGCCGCATGGCACGCAATCGAAGCGGCGATGCGGTTGCGCACCATCTCCATATTGAGCGCCTGATGGTCGCTACCAATCTGCTCGAGCAGTTCGCGCAGCATACGGTCGGCTTGATTGGCATCGAGCCCGGCAGGAACAACTTTGACCGCCAGCGTGCGCGCGCCGAAAGGCTCGGCGTCGAATCCGTTGTGGGCGAGCTCGTCAGCAATTTCGGCAAAAACAGCCTGCTGCGCTGGAGTAAGTTCGATGAGCAACGGCATCAGCAGGCGCTGGGACTCTACTTTTTTCGCGGCCCGCTGCTTCTGAATTTTTTCAAACAAGACGCGTTCATGCGCCACGTGCTGATCAATGATCCATAGCCCCTCGCGATTCACGGCGAGAATGAACGACTCCTTAACCTGGCCCAGCGGCTTGAGCGTGCTCAGTGCATGCAGCTCGGCGGATCGGTCGCCATTGGCGTTGGTGTAGTCGTTGAACCCAGTGGCGTCGGCTTCATCGGCAATCGCGCTGCCGCAGGAGTCGCCGCCGGGAATAATCATCGGCGGAGTTTCGGGATTCATCTGCACTCGCGCAACTGGCACAGCTGCGTTCGCAGTCACGTCAATCGCCTGCCCGATGCTGAACGGCAGCCGCTCAGTGTGCGGAGGAATCGGCGGCGCGTTCAACCCCCAAGCGCGCTCATCACCGATCGGTGGTGCCCCACCCTCGTCTCGTGCACTTTGCGAGAATGGGGTGGGATGCGCAGACTCCAAGCCCGTCACCCCATCTTCCGGTGTCCCCGAATCCGGCGGAGCCGACACCGACAGCCCCGGCGTGGCCGACGGATTCGCCACCAGTTCCCTGCCGAACTGCGGCACTGGACGCACCTTCATCAGAGCGGCGCGCACCGAGTCGCGCACAAAATCGTGTACGGCGCTCTGCTGGCGAAAGCGTACCTCCGTCTTCGAAGGATGCACATTCACATCCACCTCAGCGGGCGGCATCTCCAGAAACAGCAGCACCACCGGATACACCGTCGGCGGCAAAATATTGCGATACGCCTCGGTGAGCGCGTGCTGCACCAGCCGGTCGCGAATCAGGCGTCCGTTGACGAAGATGTAAATCGAATTGCGATTGAGCTTTTGCACCTCGGGCCGCGAAACGAATCCATGCAGCCGCAACTCACCCGGCGCAGGCGCTTCGTAATCCTCCTCACGCCGCCACGGCGGGGGCTGCGGCAACCCCGCGCGCTCCAGCGGCATCATCGCCGCCACCGGCAGCAGTTGATCGAGCGTCTCCTTGCCAAACACCTGATAAATGCGCTCGGCATGCGTGACCACCGGCGGCGCCATCAACATCGCATGCGTCGCCGAATGCAACTCAAAATGCTTATCGGGATGTGCCAGCGCATAGTGCGTCACCAACGACGCGATGTGCGACAGCTCGGTGGACTCGGCCTTGAGAAATTTTTTGCGCGCAGGCAGGTTGAAAAATAAATCCTGCACGCGAATCGAAGTGCCGAGCGGCAGTCCAGCTTCTTCCACTTTGAGGATGCGTCCGCCGTGGATTTCGACGACGGTGCCGGAGTCAGCAGAATTTGCAGATGGGTTGTTTGACGATAACGCAGACGAGGCGACTGTCGCATCTACCGCCGCCCGCGTTTCCAGCCGCAGCCGCGAGACCGACGCAATCGAGGGCAGCGCCTCACCGCGAAAGCCCAGCGTCGCAATCTGCAGCAGGTCTTCCGCGTCTTTTATTTTCGATGTGGCGTGGCGCTCGAAGCACAGTATGGCGTCGTCGCGCACCATGCCGCAGCCGTTGTCCACTACCTGAATCAGCCGCTTGCCGCCCGCCTCTACGTCCACGCGAATGCGGGTCGCGCCCGCGTCCAGCGAGTTCTCCAGCAGCTCCTTCACAATGGACGCAGGCCGCTCCACAACCTCGCCCGCCGCGATCTGGTTGGCAACCTTGTCAGTAAGAATATGAATGCGCGCCATGAAGAACCAGTGTCAGGTTTTGCGGCGAAGGTTGCAAGTGGTAAGACGTAGCGCGATGCGCGGGAAGTTTAGTTTCGGGAATCCAGAACGCTCAAAAAATCGCCAGGCGTGATGATACGCATGCCTTAGAGGGATCGAGCCGAGCCGATCAAGGTCGCCCGCCACGTGAAACAAGACGGACTGCGCGTTGCCCTGATGGAAGGCTGTGCTTGATCTTAGCCGAGTAGCGGCGGTGCTCTCGACTAGCCCACGGCGCAAGCCGTGGGTAGGCCGCACACCCGAATGGCAGCCCGAAGGGCCGCACGGGTCGCCCTCCGGGCTGCGAAATTCGACGGCTCGCACCCAGCGCTGCGCGCTGGGCTAATCGAGAGCACCACCCTTCGGGCTAAGACGGCAAATTACAGGTGACGCTAGACGCCGGGCTGGAAACCCTGCTCTACCGTGTGCACCTCAGCCAGCGCGTAACGGAATGGGGGAAGAGCTGACATCAATATCCCTGAAACCGCACTTCTGAAGCAGCAGTTCGACGCCCTTTTCAGCGACATCCGGATCGAGCGTCGGCCCGCATATCACGCGGCTGATTGGCAACTTCTTGGCGCCGTTGGGTCTAGCATCAAAATAAGGTGCAACGCCAATTTTGCTAGCCCTGAACTTGAGCGCTTCGAAAGGAAATTTGAAAAGCAGCGCCGGCGAGTCAAGCATCAGACGCCACTCGTCCTCGGAGCGAAAGGCATAGTCCTTGAACGCAAAAAGACGCCGCAACAGGAATGATGCAAGAAGCGTGTAAAGGAATGCATCCGGCGGGTAGTCGCCAAGATCTATTTTATTTTCGGCCACCTCGTTAGCCACCATTTGAACCGCCGAGAGAATCGCATATGCAGTCTTGGTCTGTTCCTGGGGCTCGTACAGAACCTTTTGAAAAAACCACTTTCGACCATCTGTCGGAGAATGCAAATCTGGCCATTCAACATTGAAGTTGAAGCCGATCGCATAGCCTTCTCCCGAGGAGTAGGCACGCCACTGACTGAGTGAATCACGATCAGCGCAGAAACAAACGACATGAGGCACCGTCAATGGGTTGAGGCCGCGATCTTCCGGTAAGCCTGAATGCTTATCACGGGGTCTGAGCTGATAATCCAGGTAGGACTTCAGGTCGGCCAACGCCTTCTCGAACGGCTCATACTCCGCTGTGGCCAGACTTTGGCTGATGGCATCCGAACCAACTTTAAAACCGTGGAGCACTTCGCGGCTGTCGTTCAGAAACAGAGCATTCGTCGCCCAAAGACTGTTGCATCGCACGATACCCAAAAGACCAGCTTGGTCTGTGTAATGGTAAAGTTCGGGAATCGTCACCGCGCCGAGTTTGAGTCGGGGACTGATCATCTCAGTCGCGACCGAGAATGCACCGTACAGTTTGCCCATGCCCGCTGTAATGCTACGACTGCTGCGCAAGCTCGCTCTTTCCCTTCGCGCTCAGTTCCATGTCTGCTCTCCCCTACTACTTCCTCACACTAATCCCCAATTCCTTCAACTGCTTCTCGCTCACCGGAGTCGGCGCGTCCACCATCAAATCCACCGCCCTTGCCGTCTTGGGGAACGGGATAACTTCGCGCAGGTTCTCCGCGCTGGCGAGGATCATCACGATGCGGTCGAGGCCGAGGGCGATGCCGCCGTGCGGCGGCGTGCCGTACTCCAGCGCTTCGAGGAAGAATCCGAAGCGCGAGCGCGCCTCTTCGTCGCTCATGCCGAGGGCGCGGAAGATCTGGCTCTGCACGTCTTGGCGATGGATGCGGATGGATCCCGAGCCCAACTCGGTGCCGTTCAGCACCACGTCATACGCGAGCGCGCGCACCAGCGCCAGCTCGCTATTCGGGTCCTTCACCGCAGCCACGCCGCCGGCGAGTTTGCCCATGTCCTCATCATGCGGCGAGGTAAACGGATGGTGCGCCGCCATCCACTGCCGCTCACTCTCGTCCCACTCGAACATAGGAAAGTCGGTGACCCAGAGAAAGCGAAAGTCGTGGGACGCATCACCGTTGCGGACGAATGCTCCGTGACGCTCAGCATATTTCTGCGCGAGTGCGAGGCGAATCAGTCCCGCCGAAGTGAGGATGCCAACTTCTTTGTGCGACAGGCGTGCGCTGATTCCAGAAGCTGCTTCGCTCCCGTTAGCAACGACAGGCACTTCGCCCGGCGTGGCGGCGCCGCCGACGATCACGATCAAGTCAGATTCTTCTAACTCCTCTGATGCTGCGAGTTTTGCCTTGATCTTCTGCGCCGCGTCGGCGAACTTGCTTTCGATGCGCTTGAAGTCCTCGAACAAGCGCGCGCCCTCTTTCGACACGAAGAGCGGCTTGATGTCGTCGCGCTCCTTGCGCGAAAGCTCTCCGACTTTCGGAATGCGCACCGCAACCAGCGGCAGGTTCGGACTGAGATTCAACTGCGCCAAATCCTCCGGCGAAAAACATTCGCGAATATCCGTCATCGCGGGCAGGCGCAGGTCGGGCTTGTCAATGCCGTATAGACGCATCGCTTCGTCGTAACCCATGCGCGGAAACGGCGTGGTAAGCGCGTGGCCAGCGACTTTGAACGCGGCGGTGAGGAAACCTTCGACCACGGCCCACACAGTTTCAGCCTTCGGAAAAGACATTTCCAAATCAATCTGCGTGAATTCCGGCTGACGGTCAGCGCGCAAATCTTCGTCGCGAAAGCAGCGCACGATCTGGAAATATCTATCGAAGCCAGAGATCATCAGAATCTGCTTGAACAGTTGCGGCGACTGCGGCAACGCATAAAATGCGCCGGGCTGCACGCGGCTGGGAACGAGATAATCGCGCGCACCTTCCGGCGTCGAACGCGTCATGAACGGCGTTTCGATTTCGTAGAATCCAATGCCCGCAAGATAGTTGCGAATCGCCAGCGCAACCTCATGACGCAGCTTGATGTTCGCCTGCATCGGCTCGCGGCGCAGGTCGAGATAGCGATAGGTGAGGCGCGTTTCCTCGTTGGCAATCGAGATGTCGCTGGGCTGCACCGGCAGCGTCTTGCAGTCGTTCAAAATCAGCAGTGAATCCGCGGCGATTTCGACCTCGCCCGTCGGAATATTCGCATTAATCGTGTCGGCGCTACGCCCCGTGACGCTGCCGGTCACCGCGATGACGAATTCGTTGCGCAGCAGTTCGGCCTTGGCGTGCGCCGCCGGATTCTTCTCTTTGTTGAACACAATCTGCGTAATGCCCGAGCGGTCGCGCAGGTGGATGAAGATCAAGCTGCCGAGGTCGCGCCTCCGATGCACCCATCCCATCAAGGTGGCCTGCTCGCCATTGTTCGTGGGCCGCAGTTCGCCGCACATCTGTGTCCGCTTCAAATCGCCAAGAAAATCAAGCACTGGAATAGCCTTTCTGGTGGTGCAAACGCGCTGAAATATTCATTTGCAGTGTTTTCTCAATGATAAAGGAAGGGGCTGAATTCAGCTGTGCGTAGGTAGATTACTTCCGCCCCTCGGCCCACAGGTTCATCGAAAATGAGTTGAAGTTGTTGCGTGTCACCGGGCGCAGCGCAAAACTTAGCACGCGCGCAGCGACGTTCGTCGCAAACGCCCACGGCGGATTCGCGTACTTCTTCAGCGGGCCCATCTTGCCGGTCAGCACGTGGCCGTAATGGCAGATCACACTGCACAGGCTCTCGGCAAAGTCCATTTCGCCGAGCACTTCCACTTGCGAAAAATTGCGCAGCAGATGGCGCAGGCCGTCGGGCATAAATCGCCAGTTGTCGGCGGGATATCCGTGCACCGGATACACCGATGGCACGGTGACGATGAGCGTGCCGCCGGGCTTGAGCACGCGATAACATTCGTCCACAATTTTCGCCGGATACGTGCAATGCTCCAGAACCTGCGTGCACAGAACGAGATCGTAGGTGGCGTCGGGAATCGGCATTTCTTCCGCGTTGCACACGATGTCCACGATCGGCGTATCCACAATATCGAGCGACGAATACGACTCACACTTATCTTTGAACAGCGGATAGTATGGGCAGTACTGCGCGCCGACGTCGAGGACTTTGCCGACGTCGGCGCGCGCGGCAAAAAACTGCTGCATGTGCTTACGGCGATTGCTGAGCACCAGGTAATTCGAAGCGAAGATCGAAGGATACAGCCGCGCGTGCGCGGTGGCCTGTGCGCGGACGAACTCGGCACTGTCGTACTTCTTTGTCGGCGTGGCGGAAATCGCCTGCTCTGATTTTTCGCGCGACATTTCTTTTGCGATTTGCGTTTCGCTCATACTTTAGCTCCGCAACTTGGCCACGAGTTCGGCGCGCGGAATCGTCACCTGCACTCCCGTAGCTAATTCCTTCACGTTGAAGGCATCGGCCGCGAACTCGCGTTCGCCGCAGATCAAGATGTACTTCGCGCCCGCTCGTTCCGCCGCTTCAAACGACTTCTTGATCTTGAACGCCTCATCGCCGAGATCAATCACTAAGCCCTCGGCGCGCAGTTCGCGCGTGAGCTTCGCGGCAGCACCATTCATGCCCGCGCCCAGCGGAGCGACATAAGCCGCAGGCGACGCGTTCGGCAGTTGCAGCGATTCGGCAAGGCTCATCACCAGCCGATCTTCGCCGATGGCGAATCCGATGCCTGGCGCAGGCGGCCCGCCGATGGCTTCGGAAAGGCCGTCATAACGTCCGCCACCGAGAATCGCATTCTGCGCACCTAACGCACCGTGCGTGAACTCGAACGCGGTGCGCGTGTAGTAGTCGAGTCCGCGGACGAGGCGCTCGTTACGCGTGTAAGCGATGCCGAGTGAATCGAGAATCGCGAGCACTTCGGCGAAGTGGGTGCGACAACTTTCGTTCAAATATTCGCTGAGCTTGGGCAGCGTCTCGATAATCGGCTGATCCTCGGACACCTTGCAGTCGAGCACGCGCAGCGGATTCGTTACCGCGCGCCGCTGGCAATCGCCACACATCTTCGAGGCCAGCGTCACGCCATTCGCGTCGGGCTCAGTCAGCATTTTCCGCAGCGCTTCGTTGAACAGCGGACGGCAGTCCTTGCACCCGACCGAATTCAACTCCAGCCGCCACTCGCGCACGCCCAGGCGGTCGAGCAAATCAGCCAGCATGGTCAGCACTTCCGCATCGCGTGCGGGCGATTCGCTGCCCGCCGACGTTGGCCCAATCACCTCCGCGCCAATCTGATAAAACTGCCGGTAGCGTCCTTTCTGCGGACGCTCGCGCCGAAACTGCGGGCCGATGTAATAGAGCTTCTGCAGTCCGCGCTCGCCGAGCTTGTGCTCCACATACGCGCGCACCACGCCCGCCGTGTTTTCCGGGCGCAGGGTCAGCGACTGGCCCTTGTCGCTCTCGGCGCGTCCGCGATCTTCCCACGTGTACATCTCCTTCCCAACGATGTCGGTCTCTTCGCCCACGCCGCGGGCAAACAACTCAGTGGACTCGAAAATCGGCGTGCGGATTTCCTGAAAGTTGTAGGCGCGAAACACTTCGCGCACCGTCGCCTCGACGAAGTTCCAGACGCCCGTCTCCGGCGGCAACAGGTCACGCGTTCCTCGAACCGCTTTAATCATCTCTCTAGTTTCAGGTTTCGGGCAGTTGTTTACAAGCCTTGACCAGCCCTATGCGATGGGCCACCGAGACCTGATTTTGTCATCGTCAGCAAACACGTCTCTAAAGCTCGTATCCTCGATTGCCTTTCTTATCGCTCCACGCAATATCGCCGACGCGCAGTCGAATAGTTCGAGTTCGTCACCTTTAAGGTTCTTGATTGAGCCCTGACCATGTACATACGAAGATCGGAGGTCATAAATCTTATTTAAGGCGTCCTCAGAAACTCCAGCCATGCCAATTTCAGTCGCGAGGGCCGCTGTTCTCATCACAAACTGAGACGTGCTGTGCCTTCGGTCCGTATGCACAAGTGCTTCGATGGCGGTCACGATCATTGGCCACATTATTTCAAGATATTCTCGATGGGCGGCATTCTCGTGAAGCCGCATTGCTCGTTGAACACGACTTGGGATTTCGCTCCAGCGGAACTGCTTCAGAAGGATACGTAGCAACTCAAGATCAGCTTGGTCGAGCCAGTCTCTCAAACTGGCGTCAGAAATGAACGCTTGCGAAAAGTGGCCTTGCACAGGCCCTGGATCAATTCGCGCCCCATCGCTCTCAGCCGTTATCCGTGCTGCATAGGCATGAGAAACTGTGGTTGGCCTTACAATCCGACTCAACGCGATGCAGTGGCTTAAACGGTGTTCTTCATCCCAGCCATAGGGTGTTGCATTACCAAGTTCTAGGACGAAGGTACAGAGTTGGCCGTATTGCCTCACCGGAGCAACCCTATATTTGCCTGGGGGTTCACACGCATCAATCACCTGTTTTGCAACTGCGACCTCAAGCTTGCCTACCCAGACGTCGTCTGCCAGCCAGAACTTGTCGTCCGGTATTGACCGCCATTGACCCGATTCGAACCTGAAGATATTTTCGTTAGTTTGCAGAGCTACATCTCGAACCGCCATTGTGCCCTCTTAAAAAATTGTACCTGCTTGACAGTTCAGGCCTCGGCTCCTACGCTTGAGCCATGGAAGTTCAAGTTAGTCCGGAAATCGAAGTCCGATTGGCGGAACTTGCCGCCCAGCAAGGCCGCGCGCCAGCCTCGATCGTTGAGGATGCTCTGGCTCGTTATCTCAATGGTGAGCGTGCGTTTCTGGAGGCAGTGGAAAAAGGAATCGCCGCCGCAGACCGGGGCGAGTTCATTGAAGAAGCCGAAATGGATGCCCGAGTTGACCGGATGTTGCAGCGCTGATGCTCGTTCGCTGGACTCCTCCTGCCGCTGACGATCTCGAACAGATTCACACCTACCTCAGTATTCACCTGCCCGGATTCGCTGCTCCAACCGTGCGCCGAATCTACGACAGCGCACGTTCGCTGCGAACCAATCCAAATCGGGGGCGTCCGGGCCTTCGACCTGGCACACGAGAACTAGTGCTTAGCCCCTTGCCGTATATCGTGGTCTATCGCGTGAATCCGCAAGCGGTCGAAATACTGCACATCCACCACGCAGCGCAAGACAGAATCTAACCCCCTACAGCGTCTTCAAATATTCAATAATCGCGAACCGTTCCTCATCTTTCAGCTCTGGGCCGATCACGCCCTTGCCTTCCTTGTTGCTGAACTCGTGTCCGGCGTTCGAGTTGCCTTGTAGTGACGTATCGAACTGAAACGCGCCGTCGAAGTTCTCCGTCTTATAGCCGACGTGGACTGGGTCAAACTCGCGGCTGCCAGCATAGAACGTCTTGTCGCGCTGGTCGGCAGGAATCAGCATCTGGTAGATGCTGGGCACCGATCCGTTATGCAGAAACGGCGGCGTGGCCCACATGCCGCCCAACGGACGGGCGCGGTAAACCAGTTCAGCCGTGATGTGGTCCTCGCGATAGCCGTTCCACTGCACCTGCTGCGCCGGCGTAAGCCCCAACTGCGCGTAGTTCATCTCCTTCACCTTTGCGCCGATGAACTGTAGTCCGTCCTTGGCCGCAGCCGTGCCCAAGCCCAGCACCGGGCCAGTGACGGCGGTGCGCTCGTGGAAGTTGGTTGCCGTCAGCGGATCCGTGCCAATTTCTTCCAGCGGAATCGGATTCAGCTTGAGGAAGCGATGCCCTTCGAGCCCGGCCTCCCAGTAGCGATCCTGCTGAATCTCGGCGGATTTGTCCGTGCTGAGCGGCGGCAGGTGGCAGTGCTGGCAAAACTGCGCGTACAACTCTTTGCCCTTGGCGGCTTTCGCGGCGTCAATCGGACCCAGCAGTTGTTCCGGCCACTTGGGCGAGCTTAATCCATTGAACGCCGTCGGCCCCGCCAGCTGGTCTTCAATGTCATGCAGATTCTTCACGTTGATCGTTGATTGATACAGCCGCTGCGGATCAGTCAGGTTCACCCGCGCCCTCACTCCCATAGCCTCGCCGATATTGCGCGCCATGGGCTGTTGAATCGAATTGTTGTACTGCACCCAGGCAAACCAGCTGGTGTACCACAGCGGCGGCACACTCACCGGTGCATTCGCCACGCGATAGTTCTGTGGATCGAGTTCGGTACCAAACACGAAATTGCCAATGCGCCCCAGCGCATCGGTGCGTCCAAAGCCGCTACGGATGGGCAGAAGCTTCAGTTTTTCTGTCAAGTCTCCTTCGGTCTTGCCCATGGCCAAGCCCGCGTCGAACGCTTTCTTGAGCTCCTGCTTGGCTTCGTCCGTGGCGTTTTCGCCCAGCACTGCCTTCTCAAAACGGCCATAACGTCCGGGCAGCATCGCCGTGTAAGCGACGGCATATCCCAGCTCGATCTGCAAAGTGTCGAGGTCCACGGCCGACGCACCGCCATCAATGCGCATGGCCTTCCCCTGATACTCCACTTGCCCAGTGTGGCAAGCCGCACAGGTGAAGCCGACAATCTCTTCGCTCTTGCCCGAGGCAGGCATCGTCACAATGTTCCGCGCAAACCCTACGGGAAAGCCGTCAGGATTCTGCGCATTCGCTGCATCCGGCAGAAAGCCGAAGCGCGCCAGATATGCAGTGTCGCTGAATTTGGGAGCGGCGCTGAACAGCGTGAACTTGGGCTGCTCCAGCGCGAGGAACCACTTGTAGGGCATCAGAATCGTGCCCTGCCCCGTGTGGTAAAACCAGTCGCGCTGACCCGGCTGCCAGTTCTGTCCGGGCATGGAAACGTTCGTCACCGGACGATACGGCGGCAGATGCTGCCCAGGCCGCGACTCGAACAGTTTCGCGAGTGGGGCCAACTTCTGGCAGCCGGTGAGGCTGATCATCGCTATGATTAGTAGGAGTGCGGAGCAAGCGCGCCGAATCGTCATGATGTTCCTCAAGGTCTGGCAAGCTGGCGAGAATCACCGCTAGCAAGATACGAACACTGCCGAACCTTACTTTGGTCTGGATGGCAAGTCAAGGAAATGTTTGCCGAGAGCGCCCGTTCCAAGACAACAGCAGTCCGAGCGGCCCAACTGTCAGCAGGCAGGGCGCAGCCTATCCCCGTAAGGAGTGTGCGATCCCAGCTTCCCACTCTGCCAGCATGCGGGTGCCGATGTCGGTGAAATCGGGGTGATCTGGCACGTACGCGCGCAGTTCACCTGCTGCCTTCGACATGCCGTCGGCGACTCGCTCGAGGACTTGCCTGGAACGAGACGGCGTGAGGTGCGCGCGCGTCTCGCCCAACTTCATCAGCGACGCGGCGTCCGGCCAGCGGGTTGATCCGTTGAGTGTCAAGGCGAGCTTTCCGTCAAGGCTGGGATAAACATTCGTCGTGATCAGGTCGTAAACCGGTGCAAGGCGAGCCTCTCCGAGAACTTCGTGGTACAGGACTCCGAAATTTTTCAGGTGGGCATCACCATTGCGCAATGCGCAGTTCAGCGCGATCAACTGAAATAGACTTTCCAAATCCTCCAGCAAAAATCGTGAGTTTGAGTACGTCTCAAATCGCTTCATAACCGCTGTTTCGTAGCTTCCGCGATACTTCTCGCTGGTTCTGCGAGCGTTCAATACGCAAAAATCTTCAAACCCTAGGAATCTGCCGTCCGGAAGCAGATCAAAGCGATCAATCACAAGAGCGCGCCCGTCTTCGGCCAAGCGAAACTGCGGAACCCGCAGGCCCGAGCGCTGGGCTGCGAGAAGGCAGAAATACTCATTGGCAGCCAGTTCTGGAAACTCGTCAGCGACCCAGAACTTGACGATGTGAGTGGCGCTCCGCACGGTAGTTGTCTTGCGGTCCGTGGAACCAGCTAGAACCGCGGAAGCACCCTCGTCGCGAATCAGAACTTTGGGCTGAACACCGCTCAACCCCGAAAAGCTTGCGAATTGCTCGACGAGCTCCCGAAACAGGTTACCGCCGCGTCGCATCGCGAGAATGTCATCCACTTTATGAAACGGAACCTGAACATCAAGTTCGTCATCTTCGCCCGTAAAGCGAACCCGTCCGATCTGGGAGCGGCCGACGATCGTCAGTAGTTCCAGATCGTCGAAACGGCCAACATGGCGTGCAAACCGTGCCCGAAGTTGCTCACGCAAAGCACCCTCGGGCAGGTTCATTTCGAAGATCGGCGCCAAGCCATAGCCAGTTACATAACTCTCCAGTCGAACCGGCATAGTGAGCGAAACGGCACGGTCCGATGAGGCATCGGGAATGTAGTTGAAGACGGTGCCCTCCCCTTGCCTCCCCAAGCGTGATTGGGCGTCGGACGTCGCGGCACGATCCAGCAGCCCAGCCGATTCTCCGTCAGTCCATACCCTGATCATTCATCCTCTTCGTCTTCGGCGCGGAGATCTTCCAGTGTGGGTCGGCCGTGGTTTGCCTCGCGGATGGTCAGCTCCAAACCGAGCACCCTAAGAATCTTGCTGACCTTAGTGAACCCAAGCTCCGCAAGACGACCGTTTTCCAAGGAATAGATGGTTCGTCGCTCTAGTCCTGCGCGAGCCGCCAAGTCCGACTTCGTGAGCTTGAGCGCCTTACGCCGGGCTTCGATTTGGTAGCCAGCATCCGAGAGCGAAAACATAATGAGATATATATATCTCGTTTATGTATAAATGTCAACACATGAGATTTATATATCTCATGTATGATAGTCTTCTCTATCGTCTCGCCGCCCACTCTTTCCGCTGTTCCAAATAGTTCGCGGTGTAGCCGAGGTAGTTTCTGGCGTATTGCAGAATCGTCTCTTGGTCAGCCTCGATGAGTTTGCGTCGCATTTTGCCGGGGGATCCCATCCACAGCGAGCCGGGTTCGACAATGGTTTTCTCGGGGATCAAGGTGCCCGCCGCGATGATGGAACCCGCACCGATTACCGCACCATTGAGGATGGTCGAGCCCATGCCGATCAGGCAGCGATCTTCGACGGTGCAGCCGTGCAGCGTCACCGAATGGCCCACGGTTACATAGTCGCCGACCACAACGTTGTGTAGGTTTTTCATGCCGTGCAGCACGGCGCAATCCTGCACATTGGAGTGGTGACCGACGCGGATGGAACTGACGTCGCCGCGAATGACGGCGCACATCCAAATGCTGGAGTGCTCACCGAGTTCGACATCGCCGATAAGCTGCGCGGATTCATCTATGTAGCAGCTTTCTGGCACCACTGGGGTCTTGCCTTGATAGGAACGAATCATCGCATTTCCTCTCTTGCCACTCGCCTAGGTTGCTCTGCCCAAGTGTAGCGCGCGGCGTGCGAAATCAGCTTTCCCGCACCAGGGAATCGCCGGTGCCGAACTAAAGTGACAAACGATTTGGCAACCGCCAGATATTGGGCACTCACAGTGAAATTCCCATTCTAGGAAGCTGACAGCAAAGGGTTTATCCATTTTGGGCATGGCCCCCGGCTTGCTAACACTTAAGGTCATATGTTGCGACATAGCTCTTCTCGCTTATCTGTGTCGCGTAGGGGGTTCTCCGCCCGGGGAATTCTCACTTGCAGGCTCTGGCTTGCGGCTGTGCTCGCGTTGGGGATCATCGCGGGTAGCTGCGGCGTCTTGGTGGCGCAGGACGCTTCCACCGGAGCCTTGCGGGGCACACTGCTGGATGCCAGCGGCGCACGCATTGTGAACACGGCGGTGACGGTGGTGAATGCTGCCACCGGAATGACTCGCGTTGCCATCACCGACGGCGAAGGTCGCTTCGCAGTGCTGGCGTTGCCGCCGGGGGAATATCTGGCGGGGGCCTCGTCGCCGGGATTGACGCCTGCGATTCGCACCGGGGTACAGGTGGAAGTAGGAGCGGCCGTTGAAGTTTCGCTCAAGCTGACGGTGGAGGGCCGCACCGAGGTAGTGACCGTTTCAGCGGATGCGCCGCGTGCGAATCCGGAGACCAGCGAAGTGTCGTCGGTGATTGACGAACATGCGATTCGTGAGCTGCCGCTGAACGGGCGTCGGTTTACTGATCTCGCGCTGCTGACTCCGGGGGTGACACAGGATCCGCGCGGGCTGACGTCGGCCTCCAACGGAGATCTGGCGTTTGGCGGGATTCGCGGCTTCCAGACCAGCTTTGTGGTGGATGGCGGCGACAACAACAACGCGTTTTTTTCGCAGGCTACGGGGCGTTATCGCGCGCCGTATCAATTTTCCAACGAGGTGGTGCAGGAGTTCCGGGTGTCGTCTCACTCGTATGGCGCGGAGCAGGGGCGCTCGGGCGGGGCGGTTGTGAATGTAGTCACCAAGTCGGGCGAGAATCAATGGCACGGCAGCGCGTTTTACTATTTGCGGTCGAGCGAGTTTGGAGCCACGCCAGCAGGTCTGGACTTTAAGCCGAGTGACCGGCAGCATCAATTTGGCGGAACCGTAGGCGGGCCAATCCGGCAGAACCGGACGTTTTTTCTGGCGGGCTTCGACCAGCACGTGTTCGACGTTCCGACGGTGGTGCGGTTCAACGATGGCTCGGACGTGGTGACGCCGGTGCCTTCGCAGCCGTTTACTCCCGGAGACTACGAGGCGAGCGACAAGGACCTGGTATTTTTCGCGGCCAGTCAATTGGACGCGCTGGCAGGTACGCGACGCGCGCATCTGAACGGCAACACGGGATTTCTGAAGGTGGATCATGCGCTCTCGGCGCGTCACCAGCTTTCGCTGCGGCTGAGCACTTCGCGCTACTTTGGCGCGAATAATGTGTTCTTCGACCCGGCGAGCCCGATCACCCACTTTTCACTGGCCTCGAATGGCGAAGAGGATGTGGCCACCGAGAGTGCCTTGGCGACGCTGACCAGCAGCCTGTCGCGGCAGCTCATCAGCCGTTTGCGGGTGCAGTTTTCGCGCGATGACCAGCGCACTTATGCGAACTCGCTGCAGCCGAGCCAGCGCTTGGACGGAATTTTGGAAGGGCTGGGACGCTCCACGATCTTGCCGCGGCAGACCAACGAGAACAAGCTGCACGTTGCGGAAACGTTGTCGCTTGATCGCGGGCGGCAGCAGTGGAAGTTTGGCGGGGATGCGCTGATAACGCGGCTGTACAACTACTTCCCTTCGCTGAGCGGCGGCGACTATATTTTCGCCAACATTCGCGTGAATCCGTTTAGCTTTGATCCGCAGCCCGGCGGTTTGAAGATCACGCCGCTGCGGGCGTATGCACATCAGGTGCCGCGCTATTATAACCAGAATTTTGGGCTGGATGCGACCCATCCCAACGAAAATGAGTTTGCGGGATTCGTGCAGGATTCTCTGCGAGTTTCGCAACGTCTGCATGTGAATCTGGGATTACGCTACGACCGGCAGGTTTTTGCCAGCAACGGACTCACCTCGAATCCGCTGTGGCCGGAGTCTGGCAAACTGCCTTCGGCGGGAACGAATTTTGCACCTCGCGTAGGGTTTGCGTTTGCGCTGGGCGACCGGAACCCGATTGCGTTTCGTGGTGGCTATGGCATCTTCTTTGCTCGGATTCCGCAGATCTATGCTTCGCAGGTGCAACTGGATAACGGGCTGAACCAGTTCCACTTGCAGCTCGACCACTCGAACTACTACCAGAAGCAGGTATTCCCAGCGTTCCCGCTGCCACTCTCGAACTGCCCCACGGGCACGGCTTATTGTGCGATTCCAGATTCAGTGCGGCCGTTTTTGACCACGGAAATTTCGTCGTTCGCGTCGAACTTCCGTACACCGAGGGTGCATCAAGCAAGCCTGAGTGCCGAGCGAGAGGTGGCGGGGCACATTGTGGTGACGGCGTCGTACTTGTATACGCACGGGCAGAATTTGATTCGGGCGCGCGACGTGAACCTGCCGCCGCCAACGGCTCTCACATATCCGGTGTTTGACGGAGCTGGCACCAACCTGCTGGGGTATTACACGTTGCAGTCGTTCTCGAACTGGCAGGTAACGCAGTCGGTGACGTGTCCGTTTCCGCCCTGCATCAACGATGTGGCGCGACCGATTCCGCAGATCGGCGCCATCAACGTGTTCGAGACCCGAGCATCGAGTGTGTATCAGGGCGGCACGCTGGAGTTGAAACGCCGGGTGCATCATGGAATGTATCTGCGACTGGCTTACACCTTTGCCCATGCGATTGACGACACGCAGGATGCGCTGGTGGCGGGGAGTCCGGCGACGGTGCAGAACAGCTATGCCACCAAGCAGGAGCGGGCCTCCAGCGTGACCGATCAGAGGCAGCGGCTGGTGTTTGCCTGGACGGCGGAGCCGAGGCTGGTAGCGGACGGAACCAGTGCTTGGGCGCATATTGGGAACCACTGGAAGGCCTCCAGCATTTTTACCTACGGCAGCGGGCGGCCCTACGATGCCAAGGTGACGGGCGACGCGAATCAGGATGGCAACACGATCAACGACCGGATTCCGGGCATTCGGCGCAACAGCCTGACCGGGCCGAATTATTCCACGCTAGACTTGCGGTTGAGCCGGCGTTTTCAGATGCGAGATGGGCGGTGGCATCTGGAGACGCTCGCCGAAGCGTTTAATCTGTTCAATCAAAATAACCGGCGGTTTACCATCACGCAGAACGGCCTACAGAGCCAAACTGTTAGTTTTGTGCAACTTAGCACTACCAGCAAGGGTAAGGCGTACCCCGCGCAGTTTCGCGTAGCCAGCGACTATACCCGTCCCAACAGTTCTTATGCGCCCCGGCAGATGCAGTTGGCGGTGAAACTGATTTTCTAGTTTTGGGGAAGGCAAGCCGACGGTCGGAGCAGATTTTTGCGCGGCTGAGGCTCAGTTCTGCCTTGACTTACCAACGCATTTGACCAAGAATCAAAGATGTCCCGTTGGACGAGTTTGGGGGTGTAACACATTGGCGGAGATACGCCTGCAAGAAGGTGAGCCGCTCGAGAATGCCCTGCGCCGCTTTAAGCGGAAGGTGCAGACCGAGGACATCATCAAGGAAGTGAAGCGGCATTCTTTTTATCTGAAACCGGGTGAGAAGAAGCGCGTAAAAGAAGCTCTGGCTCGCAAGCGCAGCCGGAAAAAGGCTCGCAAAGAGCAGGACTAGTGTTGGAATTGGCAGAAGGAGCCGCCGCTTGCGGCGGCTCTGAAGTATCAGGCCCCGTCCCCACTGGGTCTCAGTAAGTTTTGCCTAGCACGACCTGTAGTCGGCGGAAAGCGCCGTAGAGCGCACCTGCTGAAACGTCACTGGTTTTACAAGGGGTGGTCACAACCGCCGATTTTCCCTCTACGGGAAAATGGCGTGGGCTTTGTTGCGCCCGCGCCCTACGGCTAAAGACACGAGCCTGAGGGGGGCTCGCGCCATGTCTTTTCGTGACCGGGTAATAGAGTGTATTGACTGTAGTGAACAGTTCGTCTTTTGTGCTGGCGAACAACTTTTCTTTCAAGAAAAACAATTCAAGAACGAACCCAAACGCTGCAAGCCGTGCAAGGAAAAGCGCAATCGGCTGGCGCGTTCGGGCCATTCCATGCAAGTGGCCAAACGGATTGAGACCAACTTGTATTGCCGTAAATGTGGCGTTCTGACGAGCGTGCCATTCCGCCCGACACAAGGCAGGCCGGTGCTGTGCCGTGTGTGTTACTGGGAGGCGCGGCAGGCGGAGATGCCAGCTCCTTCGCAAGCGCTGGAGAACCGGCTGACGCAGTAGGCACAGGAGAAGTTGCCTGCGCTGATAAACTTGGCGGATGCGGTTTTACGTGGAAAATTTCGGCTGCCGGGCTACGCAAGCGGATGGCGCGGCGATTGAGCAGCAGTTGCTCGACCGGGGTTGGCTTCGCGCCTCGGCACGCGCAGACGCAGAGCTGGTGGTGCTGAACACCTGTAGCGTGACGGCGGCAGCGGATCAGGATGCGCGGGCGGCGGTGCGGCGGATTCGGCGCGTGAATGCCGCGAGCCGGGTGCTGGTGACTGGATGCTACGCACAGCGGGCTCCCGAAGAAGTGGCCGCTCTGCCGGGCGTGACATGGGTTGTGGGCAACTCGCACAAGCACAATATTGCGGAGATTGCTGCGGGCGAGATGTTGCCAGGATTTTCTTCTGAAGCGAAGTCGCCCAACTCTACAACGAATTTTGTTCCACTCTTGAGCGCTCCTGTAGCTGCCTATTCCGGGGCGTTTTCGGAGAGCGGCTCTGGCACGAGCTCTTCTGCTTCTGCTTTTTCTTCTGCGCCCATTTTCATCAGCAATATTTTTGCGCACACAGAGTTGCTGGCTGCGCCGGTGATGGACGCGGCGGGGGACCGCACGCGTCCGAATTTGAAGATCCAGGATGGCTGCAACAATCGGTGCTCGTTCTGCATCATTCCGTTCACGCGCGGGCAGAGCCGTTCGATGCCGCTGGAACGGATTGTGGCGGAAGTAAATGCGCTGGTGGGCGCGGGGTATCAGGAGGTGGTGCTTTCGGGCATCAACCTGGGACGCTGGGGGCGGGATTTTGCCGGGGGCACGCGGAATCAGTTGCGGCTGCCGGATGTGCTGCGTGGGATTCTCGACGAGACGGCGATTGCGAAAATTCGCATTAGTTCGGTTGAGCCGATGGATTGGTCGGACGACCTGATTGCGCTGATGGCGAGTTCGCCGCGCATTGCCAAGCATTGCCATGTGCCGATGCAGTCGGGTAGCGATACGGTGTTGCGGCGGATGCACCGGAAGTATCGCCCGTGGCATTACCGGGCGCGGATTGAGGCGATTCGGGCGGCAATGCCGTCGGCGGCGATTGGTGCGGACGTGATGGTCGGCTTTCCAGGCGAGACAGATGCCGAATTCGAGCAGACGCGGCAGATGATTGAGGAGTTGCCGTTTACTTATCTGCACGTGTTTACATATTCGCCGCGACCGACGACTCCGGCGGCGGAGATGCCGCAGGTTCCGGTGCACGTGGCGCGGGAGAGAAATCGCGTGTTGCGTGAACTGGCAGTGGCGAAGGGTGAGGCGTTTCGGCGGGGGTTTGTGGGACAGACGCTGGAAGCGATCACGCTGGGCGGATTTGACGGCGAGAGCACTGAGGCGCTGACGGATAACTACCTGAAGGTGCGAATTGTGGGGGAGCATCGGCCGAATCAATGGATGAGTACCGAAATTTTCTCTTCGGCGGACAGTGTTCTGTTGGCGAAACAGGCTGGGGTGAGAGCAGTGGAAGGGATCATAGCTCTATGACGACCGCTGCCGTATCCGGAAAAGAAGTGCGACGCCACGACCTGGTGACGGTTATCGCCATCGGAGTGGTGGCGTGTGTTGGCGCGGATATGGTTCATGAGGCGCTAGGCCACGGAATCGCTTCGTGGCTGACGGGAGACCGGATTCTTTCTATTTCAACGGTCGCGCTTCAGAACGCAGAGGCGAGCAGGCTGGTTTCCGCTGCGGGGACTCTGGCGAATGTGGTGGTCGGGGCGATCTCATTCCTTTTGCTGCGACGCATCAAGCGGTGGTCGTCATGGTCTTGTTTCCTTTGGCTGTTCGGCGCGTTCAATCTGATGAACTCCGGTTATTTTGTAGTGTCCGCCGCGCTGAATAGTGGCGATTGGGCAAACGTGATCTATGGGCTCTCCCCAGCTTGGCTTTGGCGGTGCTTGCTGGGCGCTGTGGGAGTACTTTTCTACGCGGCCAGCATCCTTTGGACGGCGCAATTGATGAGGCGAATGGTGGATCACCGGATGGTAATTACCTCCAGCGTTGCGCAGCTGGTATTGCCCGCCTATTTGGCTGGCGGGGCCGTGATGACGGTTGCGTCTTTCTTCAACCCGATCAGCCCAAGCTTGATTTTGATGTCGGGAATTGGTGCTTCGTTCGGGCTGAACGCTGGGTTGTTGTTGGTAACAGGCCTTGTCAACCGGAGTGTTGGGGCGGACGCGGAAGCTGGAAATTTTCTGCCGATGAGCGTGGGGTGGGTCGTACTCGCGGTGATCGTGGGCGGCACGTTTATTGCGGTGCTTGGACCAGGCATTCGGTTCGGCGGATAGGTTGCCTCGCACGTGGCGTTCCGCTTGGCGGGACTTCTGGCTGACTTGCGCTGAATCCCACCCTAATCCGCAAAAGACGCGGATGAGGGTGGGGCACCGAGCGGGGTGGAGATCCCTCGTTGCGCTCAGGATGATGGTGGAAGCGTGGCGAATACCCACTCAAGCCAACCCCGGGCTTGAATGGGCCACCGGCCGTATGGGTTGAGACATTACCACTCTCCGGGACTCGCAATTTTGGGCGTTTCCGCGTGCTATACTTTTGAGTACGTATTGCCTTGTGAAGGGCACGGAGGATTGTATCGATAAGCGGTTTACACGCATCAATGAGCGGATTCGGGCACGTGAGATTCGCGTGATTGACGATGAAGGCGGGCAGGTTGGCATCATGGTCCCGTTTGAGGCGCTGAAGTTAGCGCGCGAGAAGAATCTGGATCTGGTGGAAATTTCGCCGACGGCGCAACCCCCGGTTTGCCGCATCATGGACTACGGCAAGTTCATGTATCAGCAGGAAAAACAGGAGCGGATCGCGAAAAAGAAGCAGAAGCAGATCATCGTCAAGGAAGTGAAATTCCGCATCAATGTGGACGATCACGACTACGACACGAAAAAGAATCATGCGCTGCGGTTTTTAGCGGAAGGCGACAAGGTCAAGGCTACGATCTTCTTCCGCGGCCGCGAAATGACGCGGCAGAGTTTGGGGCTGGGGATTTTGGACCGGCTGATCAAGGATATTGGCAACCAGGCGATTGTGGAGTTCCGGGCGCGGCAGGAAGGCAACACCCTGCACGTAATTTTGGCACCGCACAAGACGGAGGCGGTGAAGGCTCCGAAGCCGCCTAAGCCGGTGCAATTGGATTCGCTGGTGCCAGCAGAGGTGAAGCCAGCAGTGGCAGTTGCGCCAGCGGCACCGAGCGATGCTGCTACTCCGGCTGTAGTAGAAGCACCGCCGCAGGCGCAGTCCTCGTAACGGTTGCTGTTTTCTCCTGGAATGAATCTGGGAAATTGGGTTTGCTGAGCGGGATTCGTGTGCAGCAGTTGTAGTGCAGCATGGCAGTACGAATGAGTAATACGAGTAAAGCGAGAAGGACGTTATGCCAAAGATCAAGACACACAAAGGCGCAGCCAAGCGCTATAAATTGACGGCGACGGGCAAGGTGAAGCGCGGGCAAGTAGGCGCGCGGCACATCTTGACCTCAAAGGGCCGGAAGCGGAAGAACAAGCTGAGCAAAATCGTGCTGGCTTCGGACGCGGACACGCCCGTGATCAAGCGGATGATTCCATACGCATAGACTTTTTCCCGCATGCGGTTGGATGCGGCGGTAGTAAGTAGTAGAAGTTTGCAGCAGAGCCGCCGGGTGCCTGTTAATTCGGCGCACGGTGTGTGAAGAGGCCGACCTAACATCCTGCCTCCAGCCATCGTAGGCCCCGCAAATTTTTCTTCGGAAGAGATGAAGAGATTTTGCTGTGGGACTGAACGCGGACGGACGCGTGGAGTATTGCGATCCGCCGCCTCACTTAAAAAGGAGCAGTTGCCATGCCTCGCGTAAAACGTGGAACCAAACGCCGCCAGCGCCGCAAAAAGATTCTTGAGCGGGCAAGTGGATATTTCCTCACAAAATCAAAACTTTACCGCGCAGCCAAAGAGGCTGTAGAGCGCGGACTGAAGTTCGCCTACTCTGGCCGCAAGCAGAAGAAGCGGCAATATCGCTCGCTGTGGATTGTGCGCATTGGCGCCGCCACGCAGTTGAGTGGCCTGAGCTACAACCAGTTCATCCACGGCCTGAATTTGGCCGAGATTGAGCTGGACCGCAAGATTCTGGCGGACATTGCCGTGCATGACGCGCCGGGTTTTGCCAATCTGTGTGAACAGGCCAAGACCGCGATTGCGGCCAAGCCTAAGAAGGAAAAGAAGGCCGCGTAAGGGCTTAACCGCCGCTGTAAGGCGGAGAATTTGACGAACCCACCGCGTAACGCGGTGGGTTCGTTGTATCTGAGGGTTGTGGCGGGGCGTGTGCCGCCCCTACGGGGCTCCGAATTTTTCTTATGCTACCCAGGGCTTACGCCCTGGGCTATCCTGTTCCGCCCTTCGGGTTGGGGCGGTGGCGGGAATTGCGTTTCGCATTTCCCGCACGACCGTTAGTGCATGTCCTGTTTTCGATTCGCGTAGATGAGTGCATCCCACCCTAGCGCGGAAATGCACCGGGCGAGGGTGGGGCACCGGGCGTCCTGCGAAATTTCGGGGCTTTGCCCCGATTGGACAGGTGAGGCACTGTCCCCACACTAACTTAACGACTGGGATGGGCGGTTTCGAGGCTCTGCACCGATTGGACGGTCAACCACCCCAGCAAGACAAAGTCGGGCTTGGTGGGGACCCCGGGCGAGGCGCCCGTCCCCACACGAGTTGCGATTGGTTATCATGGAAACAACCATGCCCTTCTCCGTTCCCCAATTGACAGACTTTTCGCCCGAGGCTTTGAATCACGAGCGCGACAGGCTCCTCCAAGCGTGCGATGACGAGTGTGCCGCAGTCTCGGACGATGCGCAGGTTCGAGTCTTCCTTGATCGCTGGTTTGGTCGGAAGAATGGGTTGGTGTCATCTCAAATCGACGAGGTCTGGCGTAAGCAGGCATCCCGCGAGAACATCCCCGTGAGTGGAGCGCTAGTAAACAGCGTTAAGAAGAAGCTCGATCCCTACAAGAATCTGCAGAGTAAGAGTGCAAATGGCGTCGTGACGAAAGCGCAACTTGAGGCTACTCGTCTGTTAGTACTTAGCCCTGTAAGCTCATCCATGATGTCCCACTTTGAGGTTGTTCCGGACGTTGGCGAAGGCATCTCGACTGGCGGCTCCGCGAAAGTCGAGATTGACATCACTCAGCCGGGGACACGGCGGGCGTTGGGCGCGGAGCATCCGGTGATGCGGACGATGCACGAGATTATTTCGGTGTTCCGCAACCTGGGATATTCGATTGCCGATGGGCCGGAAGTGGAAACCGATTTTTACAATTTTGAGGCGCTGAACTTTCCTCCGAATCATCCCGCGCGCGATACGCAGGACACGTTGTTCATCGCCGGGCAGGAGACGAAGGCGCTGCGCGACCGGCTGCTGCTGCGGACGCACACGTCGCCGGTGCAGATTCGCACGATGATGAAACAGAAGCCGCCGGTGCGGGTGTTGTGTCCGGGCAAGGTGCATCGCAATGATGCGGCGGATGCGACTCATTCGCCGGTGTTCCATCAGGTGGAAGGTTTGGCGGTGGATACTAACATTACGTTCTGCGACTTGAAGGGCACGCTTGATCATGCGATGAAGATGCTGTTTGGGTCGAGTGTGAAGACGCGATTTTATCCGTCGTTTTTTCCGTTTACCGAGCCGAGCGCGGACATGCAGATCAGCTGCATTTTTTGCGGCGGCAAGGGCCAGCGCGATGGCGGACCGTGCCGCAACTGCAAGTCCAGCGGATGGATTGAGCTGCTGGGATGCGGCATGGTGGATCCGAATGTGTACGGCTTTGTGGATTACGATGCGACGAAGGTGAGCGGGTTTGCCTTTGGCATGGGCGTGGAGCGCATCGCCATCATGAAGTATGGCGTGGACGATATTCAACTTTTCTATAACGGCGACGTACGGTTCTTGGAGCAGTTCGCGTAGCGGTTTGTGGCTGGGTAGGGATCCTTCGCTTCGCTCAGGAAGACAGCGTTTTGGGCATCGCTCACACCCTGTCCGCACAGAACGCGGACAAGGATGGGGCACCCATTTGTAAGTAGGTTCCTCGATCGGACTTAATTTTTCATGAAACTATCTCCTCAATGGCTGCGCGAATTTGTGGACGTGAAGGTGAGTAACGCTCAGCTTGCGGAAGAGCTGACTCTCACGGGCACCGCCGTGGAAAATACTGTCGGGGACGGCGACGCGATGATCTTCGAGATGGAGATCACCACCAATCGACCCGACGACATGAATCATTACGGCGTGGCGCGCGAAATTTCTGCGCTGTATGACGTGCCGTTGAAGGCGATCAAGCCGAAGCTTCCAGCGGTAACTGGCTTGGCTGGGATTGCGATCACGATTGAGGACGGCCACGGCTGCGCTCGCTACACGGCACGGGTGATTCGCGGCGTAAAGATTGGGCCATCGCCGAAAAGTGTTGCCGAACGGCTGGCGAGTCTCGAGCATCGCGCGATCAATAGCGCGGCGGATGCGTCGAACTACACACTGTGGGAGATGGGACATCCGACGCACGCGTTTGATTTGGACAAGTTGGAAGGCGCGAAGGGCGATGTCCGTATTGCGGTGCGGCGCGCACGCGATGGCGAGACGCTGAAGACTCTTGATGGCGTGGAGCGCAAGTTGACGCGCGAAGACCTGGTGATTGCCGATGCGGTGAAGCCGGTGGCGCTGGCAGGCGTGATGGGCGGATTCGATTCGATGATTACCGACGCGACCACAAACGTGCTGATTGAGGCGGCGTGGTTTGAACCGGTGGTCGTGCGCAAGATGGCGAAGCGGCACGGGATGCATACGGATGCGTCGCATCGCTTTGAGCGGGGTGCGGATTTTGGCGCGACGCTTCTGGCGGCGGATCGGGTCGCCGAGTTGATTCTGGCGTCGGCTGGGGGCAACCTGGTGGGCGCGCCGATTGACGTGATTGCGCGGGAGATGTCGCGGCCGCCGATTATGCTGCGCTGCGCCGAGGTAAAGCGCATTCTGGGCAAGGTGATTCCGGCGAAAGAGATGCAGCGGATTCTGGGGCGGCTCGGATTCGGGCTCACGCCGAATGGCGACGACTTTACCGTGCAGATTCCTTCGTGGCGTTTGGATGTAGAGCGCGAGATTGATTTGATTGAAGAGTTGGCGCGAGTCCACGGATACGACAAGTTTGAGAATTCGCTGCCGCCGTATGTTGGCGCGGTGGTGGAGTTGCCGGGCGCGGAAAAGGATGCGCGGATGCGCTCGACGCTGCTGGCGCTGGGATACAACGAGGCGATTTCGCTGACGTTTATTTCCACAGCCGAAGCCAAGTTTTTTTCGCCAGCGCTTGCTCTTACAATCGCGAATCCACTGAGCGACGAGGCTTCTGTCATGCGGAATTCGCTGATTCCGGGCATGCTGGGGATGCTGGCGCACAACTTGAATCGCGGGGTGGAGACAGTGCGACTGTTTGAAGCAGGCAACGTGTTTGAGGACGCCGCGAGTGGAGATTTTCAGCGTAAGCGTGTTTGCCTGGGTGCCACTGGGCAGGCGATTGCAGCTGGACTGCATCAGCAGGCGCGAGCTTATTCTTTCTTCGACATGAAGGGCGACATCGAGACTTTGCTGATGCCATTTGCCTGCAATTCGCTCCAGTTCAATCCAGAGATTGTTCTTGAGAACCGCTATCATCCTGGGCGTTCGGCACGGGTGATGATGGATGGAGTAACGGTCGCGAAGTTTGGGCAGCTTCTTCCGGAGGTTGCAACCTCGTTCAAGATGCGGCAGGACGTATTTGTCGGCGAAATTTATCTCGATGCGCTCTACCAGAGGCAAACCCGAAACATCCGCTATGTGGCGTTGCCGCGTTTCCCTGCCATGGAGCGCGACTTTTCGCTGCTGTTTCCGGATACCGAGGCAACGCGGTTCGAGAAGATACGCGGTGCCATAACGGGTTTGAAGATTCCGGAGCTGCGGCGGGTGGATCCGGTGGAAGTGCTGGCGGGGAGTGGAGTCGGCTGGAAGAAAGACCCGCCCAAGCAGAGCTTGGACGGGGCACCCAGCAAGAGCGTGCTGCTGCGGGTGACGTTCCAATCTTCAGAGCGGACATTGCGCGAAGAAGAAGTGGCGCAGTGGGCGCAGGCGATTGTTGCCGCAATGGAGAAGTTGGGCGGGAAGTTGCGCAGCTAGCTCGGTTGGTCATCGCAGAAATTTCTGGACTTCGTCATGATCGGACCATGAATGAGGACCTCGGTGGGGTTCTGTCGTCCCTGCGGGGTTGATTTTGAGTTACGGATTACCCGGCACTTCGTGCCGGGCTTAATTGTTGGTGTGCCTTCGGCACGGGAGAGCCGGGGCGCTTGCGTGGTTCCTTAGCTTTGAGACTTTCCCCACCGCTTACGCGGTGGGCTGAGGGCAATTTCGCCCCTCCGGGGCTGGCGGGTTGCCGGGCTGGGGTTCGGCTATCGCAATGGAGAGTGTTCGGAGCTTTGCTCCGATTGGACTGGTGAGGCACGTGTCCCCACATGGGGTCATCACTAACCAAGCACCTCTGCCACCCGTAAGTCTTTATTTTCCTGCTTTCCTCAGGCAGGTGGGTTATACTTCGTTTCAATTGAAGGACTTAGCCTGCCTTTTGGGCTCGCCTTCCGACCCGAGGAGAAGCCCCGCCCCATGGCGACGCACGCACAGGAACAGATTGGATTGATGCCAGCGACGGAAGGTTTTCAGGCGCTGGAAGAGAAGGTGTATCGCACAATTGAGCTGTATCGCGGGGCGCGGCAGGCGCGGATTTTGGCCGAGCGCGAGGCGCAGCAGTTGCGTGAGCACATGATTTTGCGCGAGGCGGAAGTCGAGACGTTGCGCAAGGAATTAGCAGTGCTGCATCGTGATCGCGACGAGATTCGCACACGGGTCGAGAAGATGCTGCACGAGATGGACACGTTGGAAGAGGCGGCGGTATAGCGGGCTGCGGAGGTTCATCCGTTATGGCAGAGCGATCGGCAAAGTTGCGCCAGGAAGTAGCGGCACCTGCGGCTGAGTCGCGCAGTGTGCGCGTCAGCATCTTCGACCAGGCCTATCACTTGCGCGGCACCGATCCGGCTTACATTGAGCGGCTGGCCGCGTATGTAGACGGCAAGATTCGCACCGTCGCTGGCCAAACGAATACGGTGGATATGGGCCGGCTTGCGGTGCTGGCGGCGCTGAATATCGCAGATGAGTTGTTCATCCTGCGGCATCAGCACCAGAATGTAACGCACGATGTGGATGCACACGCCGAGCGGCTGATGAGTGCGCTGGACGCCCTGTTGAGCGAAGAGCGCAAGGCGGGGTAGCAGCTTAGCATCCCACCCTGGCGCCGAAAAGCTTGGCGCGAGGGTTCGGCGCCAGTCCGGTTCTGATTCCAACGAAAAGACCCGCCCAAGCAGAGCTTGGACGGGGCACCCGATTCCTTCCCTACCTTCAGCATTCGTTGGTAAATTGCCGCTATCGAAACTTTCGTGCCTTGCATTCATCAAAAATTATCAGGTAGGGCTTGTGTTAATGGCTCAAGCCTTTTAGCATCGAACTCGAAAGCTGGCCTGCCAAGTTGGTGATGGCGGACACCGAAATTTGAACCAACATTCAATGAACAGGGAGCTCGACTCGTTTTAGATCCGGTGTGCAAGGTTCCGCCAGACGGAAATGCCTAATGGATCGCGGAGGGTTCCCGCCGTCGAAGGACGGGTTCAGTTTCGGCCCGCTGCACGGCTGAGTGGGTCAGCTTTTATTTTGTTTGGGCATTCTGCGGCCCTGGATTTAAGGTCGGCTTGCGGATAAGGGGCGACGAGCGTTGCGCGACCGCATCTGGCCGCATCTAAGCCAAAGAGAGTTCATTCCAAGGGAAAGTTCTTCCAACCGAAATTATGTTTCCCCGTCTTCTGCAAATCGGCTCATTTTCATTGCCTACGTATGGTTTTCTGGTGGCGATGGGCGTGCTCATCGGCATGTACATCTGCGCCCGGCTGGCGCGCACGCAAGGCATCTTGGAAGATGACGCATGGAATCTTGGCATTCTGATGGTGCTGAGCGGGATCGTCGGTGCCAAGATTCTGCTGATTGCCAACGAGTGGCCTCACTATTCGCAGAATCCGCGCGAAATTTTCAGCATGGCAATGTTGCAGTCGGGCGGAGTATTTTCCGGCGGCTTGTTGGGTGCGCTGTTGGCGGGCTATCTGTACATGCGCGTACACAAGATGCCGCTATGGAAGACTCTGGATAGTTTTGCTCCCGGCTTGGCGTTTGGCCATGTGCTGGGACGGCTGGGATGTTTTTCCGCAGGATGCTGCTATGGCAAGCCGACAGACTGGCCGTGGGGCGTGACGTTTACGAGTTCCGTGGCGGCGTCGCAGACGGGGGTTTCCCTGGGAGTGCATCTGCACCCGACGCAATTGATTGAAGGCGCGGCGGAGCTGGTCAACTTCTTTATTCTGCTTTGGCTGTTCCGGCGCAAGAGTTTTGACGGACAGGTATTTGGTACGTTTATGGTGCTGTATGGAATTGAGCGCTTCTTCATCGAATTTCTGCGTGGCGACGAGGGCCGCGGGCTGCTGTTCGGAGGCATACTCACTACGACGCAGGCGATTTCGATTGGTCTGGTGATCGTGGGCGGGATGTTGTGGCTGCGCAAACCGAATGCAGCGGCTCCTGCCGTGCAGCAAAGCTAGCTTCGCTCCTGAGTCAACGCTTGGTGGCTGCGTAGCGGTTCTTCGCTTCGCTCAGAATGACAACTAATTAAAAATAGCGCGTATTGGTAGCATGGTGAATTGCTGTTTGCATACCCATGCCTCTATCCGACTATCCTCTGCGTTTCGATGTGCCCGACTCTTCGGCGGGCCAGCGACTCGACGTTTTTCTAACGCCGCATTTTCCTGATGCTGGGCGGACGCTGGTGCAGTCGCACATTGGCAGCGGCAAGGTACTGCTCAATGGCGAGGCTACCAAGGCTTCGCAAAAGCTGCGCGGAGGCCAATCCATCGTAGTGCTGGAGCCGATTCAGCGGGCTCCGTTGCGGGCGTTTGCCGAAGAGATTCTGCTCGACATCGTGTACGAAGATGAGCAACTTGCGGTGGTGAACAAGCCTGCGGGCATGATGGTGCATGCGGGTGCGGGCGCTACGGAGAGTGCGCGCAATCGCGGAACACTGGTGAATGCGCTGCTGCATCATTTTGCGGCGTTGTCAGAAGTGGGCGGCGAGTTGCGTCCGGGGATCGTGCACCGGCTGGATCGCGAGACCAGCGGCCTGATTCTGGTGGCAAAGACGGATGCAGCGCATCGCAAGCTGGCGGCGCAGTTCGCCAAGCGTGAGGTAAAGAAGCAGTATGTGGCGCTGGTGCATGGCCGGTTGAAGCAGTCGGCGGGGACGATCCGCACGCCGATTGCGCGCGACCCGGTGCATCGGACGCGGATGACGACGCGGCTGGAGACCGGTAGGGACGCGGTCACGCACTATGCAGTGCGCGAGGCGATCGAATCCCCATTTGGCCCATTTTCACTGGTGGACGTGAAGATTGATACTGGACGTACGCACCAGATTCGGGTGCATCTGGCGTCGGTGGGGCATCCGGTGGCAGGAGACACGCTGTATGGGGCCCCGGAGCAACTTAAGCAGAGTTCCTATGCCGTAGTGCGGGTGACGGCACGGCCCACGTTAGCGCGAAATTTTTTGCACGCCGCGCGGCTGGAGTTTGTGCATCCAACCACCGGGGAGCGGCTGAGGTTTGAGGCTGCGCTTCCGTCTGAACTGGAGCAGTTTGCAGCGAGTCTGCGTGGGAGTGCGTAACCGGGGTAGGGGTGCTCGCTTCGCTCAGCATGACAGGGTGAAGAAAGAGTTGTCGGTTGTCAGTCGCCAGTTGCCCGTAAGGGGCATATTAGGAAGGCTCATCCTATAATGGTTTCATATATGAAACGGTTTACTTCATTCGCAGCTGCTGTGGTGGTGGTTGTAGTTGGCGCCTCCCTTGTCTCGTTCGGGCAGGCGCAGAGTGCGCCGCAGGAACTGCCCGACTCTCCTTCGGCCATCCTTGTGGAGCAGCAACGGCAGGCGCAGGCGGCACAGGACGCGGCGGCCAAGGAAGCTGCCGCCAAACAGGCGGCACAGCAGGCCGCTCAAGAAGCCGCGGCGAAGGCAAAGCAGGCTGCAGCGAGTACGGCCAAGGCTCCGCCTACTAATTCTGCCACTCCTCCAGCGTCTGGAGCGAAACCGAGCACTGGCCCTGATGCCAAGCCCGCGCCGAATGATGACGAAAAGCTGGAGGATTCGGGCAATCCGCCCGCTCGCACTGCGGACGACAATACGAAAGAGGGCGATACTCCGACCTTCCGTTCGATTGTGGATGAAGTCAACCTGATTTTTACCGCGTCGGACAAGCACAATCGCTTTGTAAAAGATCTGGTCAAAGACGATGTGCGCATTCTGGATGATGGCAGGCCGCCGTCTCGGATCAGCGTATTCGCGGCGCAGACCGACCTGCCGCTGCAAGTTGGCTTGATGATTGACGCGTCCAACTCGATCCGCGACCGGTTCAAGTTTGAACAGGAGGCCGCGATTGAGTTTTTGAACCAGATCGTGCGGCCCTCGACGGACAAGGCGTTTGTGATCGGGTTCGACGAGACGCCAGAAGTGACGCAGGACTTTACCGACAGCACCGAAGCACTGGGCAACGGGATACGCCTCCTGAAGCCGGGCGGCGGCACCGCGCTTTACGACGCGATCTACTTTGCTTGCCGGGATAAGCTGCTTAGAGCGCCTGTCGCCAAAACTGCCATACGACGAGCCATTATTTTGCTGACCGACGGCCACGACACGGCCAGCCACGTGACCCGCGAAGAAGCGATTGATATGGCGGAACGCGCGGAAGTCATCATTTACGTCATCAGCACCAACATCACCGGCAGCAAGGGGCTGGACGACAAGATATTAGAGCGCATTGCGGACGCGACGGGTGGTCGTGCATTTTTCCCGTTCAAGCTGGAAGATGTAGCGGATTCATTTACTGAGATTCAAGATGAGTTGCGGTCACAGTACCGGATCTCGTACCGTCCAGCGGACTTCCAGCCGGATGGCCGTTACCACCGGATTTCGATTGAAGCGCCGGGACGCAAGGCAATCAAGGTGCGGGCGCGTTTGGGATATTACGCGCCCGGTTCCGCGTCGCAGTCTGTACCGCAAAAGAAGAAAAAGGGTGGCATCGTGAAGTAGGAAACGCAATCAGTGCTCCGCAAAAGGCCCGCCATTTGGCGGGCCTTATGTTTTTGGCGCGTCGGTTGTCATTCCCTGGAAGGCTACTGGCCTGATGCTCCAACGGCGGTGAGCGAAACTGCTTGCGGGCTGTTGCCTCCATTGTGGACGACAGTGACTGCTCCGGTGATGGGGCCCACTGTCGCGGGGGTGAAGGTGACGGTAAACGTACACTTGCCTTTGGCGGCAACTGAGGTTGCGCAAGGTGTTGCACCGACGCCCACTGCAGTGAAGTCGCCGCTGCCGGTGATGCTGGTGAGGCTGAGGGCCGTGGTGGCGTTGTTGGTGAGGGTGACTGTTTGCGCGGCGCTGGCTGTGCCCACAGCCTGAGCGGTAAAGGTTAGGCTGGCAGGGGCGAACGTCACCTGCAACGATCCGGTGCCGCTGGCGTTTTCCACCTGTGGGCTCACTGTGGAGGTGGTAGCAATGGCTACTCCACCTTTGTTGACGCCGGAGACGGTGGGCATGAACGTCGTCTGGAAGGTGCAGGTGGCTGCCGCCGCGAGTACGCCTCCACAGGGCTTGGTGCCGCTGCCTGCGGCGGTATAGTTGCCCGTCGGCGTGAGTGAGTTGATGGTGAGACTGCTGGCGCTGCTGTTGGTCACGGTGACGGTCTGCGCAGCGCTGGTAACTCCGTTCACCACGGTGCCGAAGTTGAGGCTGGCGGGGCTGAAGGTGAGCGGCGCGACGCTGCCTCCGGTTCCGGTGCCACTGGTGGTTACGACCTGCGGGCTAAACGCAGCGTTGTGGGTGATGGTGACCGCGCCGTTGAGACTCGCGGCAACCTTTGGACTAAAAGTGACGGCGATGGTGCACTTCTTCTTGGCAGCGAGGGTGGCTCCGCATGGCGTAACGCCTGATCCGACAAAGCTGTAGTTGCCGCTGGCTGTGATGGTCAGATTCAGCGTGGCGGTGGCTTGATTGTTGGTGAGCGTTACTGTTTTCGCGGCGCTGCTCGATCCAACGGCGACGTTACCGAAAGCGAGCGTCGTCGGAGAGAGGGTCAGCGGATTGCTGCCGGAGCCTGTCATGGTGATGATCTGCGGCGAATCGAGTGCGCTGTCGGAAACGGTGATCGCGCCGCTCACCGTGCCCGACACGGTGGGCGTGAAAGTTACAGTGACCATACACGTCGCGGCGACACCGAGCGTGCTGCCGCAGGTGTTGGTCTGGGTATACTGGGCGCTGGCGGTGATGGAGTTGATGCTCAATGATGTCCCGCTGTTATTGGTCAGCGTGATCTTTTGCGAAGCACTGGAGGTGTTCAACAGCTGCGCGGCAAAGGTGAGTGCGCCCGGGCTGGGCGAAACTTGCGGACTGCTCGCGATGTAGAACGTCTTGACCGCGACGGCGGAACATGCCCCGCCTGTGGGGAAGTTGTCAATGAATACCTGCACGCCGCCCGCCTTCGCGAGATCAGTGGCAAGAATCGGCACGGTGAGCGTGGTGGAGTTCACCAGAGTGGACGTCTTGAATACATTGTTGAAGAAGACGTTGGTCGCTGCGGTGAATCCGCTACCGGTGATGGTCAGGGTGAATCCACCGGCCCCCGCGACGGCGGAGTTGGGGCTAAGGCTGGTAATGGCGAGCGAGGTGGCGACTGTGTTGTAGTCCGCGACGGCCAGTACTTCGTCGGCGACAGTGAGGTTCTGCGGCGAGGTGGTGCCTGTGAGGTCGAACTGCCAGCCGGTGAAGAGCCAGCCAGTGGAAGGCGTTTGTCCAAAGGTTACGACTTGGCCGGTGGGATAGAACAAGTCATTGGTCGGAGAAGCCGGAGTGAGGCTTAAGGTGCCTCCGCAGAACTGGTTGGCATAGTTGGCCACCAGAAACTGCCCTTGCACGTTGGCGGTGTAGGTGGTGGAGGTAGACGGCAAGGTCACGTTGTGGGTCAGGGCGCCGCTGTCGCTCCAACTGGTGAACGACCAGCGGGTGTTGCTGCTGAAGGGATATTGCACCGTATAGGCACTGAGCGAGTGCGAACTACCGGAGGTCCAGGTGGAGTCGTAGGTTTTGGAAAAATTCTTCGGCGTATACCAGAAGGTGTTATCCACGACGGTCGCGAGGTTGGCGGCGTTGGGGCTTTGCGTCACCGTGTATACCGGCTGAGTGGTGAACTCGGCGAGGATGCTGATGCCGGTGCCGTCGTCGGGTGCGCGAGTCACTTTGGGGTTTTCGCTGAGTCCGCCGGGCAGCCAGAAGGGCGAGTTGATGAACTCGTAGAAGTTTTGTCCGGAGTTTGGCGTGGCGGTGATGGTGATGGGCTGACGTGCCACGAAGTAGGAGCCGGAGATTCCGGGATAGGTAAGGGGCGAGGGCGTGACGCTCACGGTGCCGGTCGCCGTGGGGAATACGGATGAAACGTACGGCACCAGATGAATGAAGTTCGCCTGATACACGGTTACGGCGGGCAAGATAACCGGCTGGCCGACGAGGCCGTTGCCTGGCTTGACGGTGATGCTGTGACTCGCGGTCAGCGAATCGTTCCAGCGACCGTAGGTATAGGAGACTCCGCTCAAGGTTTGCGCGTTGGTGGGGATGTCCACCGTGTGGGTGGAGTTGAGACTCCAACTGAAGACCTGAGGCGTGGTCACGGTCGAGCCATCCACAATCACCTGCAAGCCGGGGGGATTTGACGTGACCGTGACTTGTGTAGGGACGAATCCGTACAGCCGCTTGATGCCGTCAATATCGCCTGCGGAATAGCCGTTGAGGTTGGAGAGCGGCATGCCTGCTGGAATGGATTCGAGCGTGGGGCCACCGTTACGTCCAAAGTTGTAGGGCTGATAGCTCATCACGGAGGCGTAGTCATATAGCGTGAGGTTCTGCACGTTGTCGGCAATCTGGTCGAAGTTGCCGCGCGAGCCTTTGATTACGCTGGAGTAGTTGACGCTGATATAGGTATCGCGGTCAGAGCGGGACTGCTCGTGGTAAAGGCCAGTGATGTGGCCCATCTCGTGAATCAGGGTGCCGACGGCGCAGACCGCCGAGCCGGTCAGCATCTCTTGCCCCCCGGTGTGGCCTTCATAGGCGGCGCAGGATCCACTGAAATCGCCGGAGTTCAGGTCAATGTTGACGTAATCGGCCTCAGTGGTACGCGGGACAAATTGGATCACGCCCGCAAGGGTGCTGTTGTACTGCGAAATTGCCGTGGTGAGGTTCGCCGACCCGTTGGTGATGATGTAGGGAACCTGATAGACCGCTCCGACCTTGGGCCAAAGATACGAGGCGTAGGCGGTGGTAGCGGAGTTGCCATTAGCGCCTTGGCGTGGAGGTTCGTTCAGGTGATCCAGCAAAATATCGCCTTCAAAGACGGCTCGACCGTTGACGACGGCGTAGGTCAACATGCGGCCACGCCAAAGGCCAGTGCGGAGTTCCTGGGGCGCGGCTTGCGGGGCTGGAGGCATTGGCTGCTGTGCGGACGCCAGACTAGCGAAGCCAAGAAACGCCAGGCAGAAAGATGCCAGCGCTACGGAGAAGTACGGAACACGAACCATCGGACACCTCAGAACTCGTCACTGCGCCTGCGCCGGGCGCTTCAGGGGAGAAGGGACGCTAGTAATAGTCTGTGCCGTCTGGTGGCTTAGGTCAAGCAGTAAGATTAGCGTCTGAGAAAAATTTATTCATTGGTGGCATAGTAGCCCTTGCGGGCCTGTATCTTATAGCCCTGCTTGGACTTAACCAGGAGCTTGCGGTAAGAACCGTCTCTTTTGCGGTTGGTGGGTGTGTATCCCACGGTGTACTGACTGCGCAGTTCGCTGGAAATCTCGTCAAAGGCCTGCTTCAGCTTGTCCTGCTTATTGCCGACGACAATGACGCGACCGCCAGTCTCTTCGGTCAGACGGCGCATTTCGTAATCGCCGTGATAGCCAAAACCACCGTAAAAGCCGCGGTCGGCGATGAGCAGAACATAGCAGATGGTGTCGGCCTTTTGGGCTGCTTCTTCGGCTTCTTTGATGGTCAGGTCGCTGCCTTGGTCTTCACCATCGGTGAGCAGGATGATGGCCTTACGGCCGGCTTCGCTGGAAAGTTTTTCGTGGGAGGCTACGTATACCGCATCGTAGAGGACGGTTCCCTTGGGATGCGAGTTGGGGATGGGACCGCCGCCCAGACCTGGCAGTGATCCGCCGCCACCGCCGCCGACCCGAGCCTTTTCCAGTCCTCGGGAGAGCATACGCGTGGAGTTGGTGAAATCCTGTAGCAGATCCACCGTGGAGTCGAAGCTGATGATGGCGGCTTCGTCCCTTTCCTTAAGGAATTCGCGCAGAAACTGACTGCCAACCTGCTTTTCGATATCTAATACACGCTCCTGGCTGGGGCTGCTGTCAATCAGGATGGCCAAGGTGAGCGGCAGGTTGGTCTCGGCGGCGAAATACTTGATCTTCTGCGGAGTGCCGTCTTCTTCGACTTCGAACTCGTCCTTGGTGAGAGAGGGGATCAGCGCGCCCTTCTTGTCCTTGACGTTGAAATAGACATTGACGACATCCACGCCGCCTTTGAGGGTGGTGACAGGCTCATCCTGCTGCGCGCCATTCGATGGGGGCTGGGCTTGGGCGAAGGCGGAAATCGAGCCACCGAGGGTAGCAATGGCAATCAGGAACAGCAGGGGACGGAAGGCGTGGGCGATACGTGTGGCACCGGGAATTTTTTGGGGCATGAGAAAACGATTCCTCTGCTTTGGTAGTCTAATCGTTAGATGCGAGAACATGGGCGGTATATGACCTACATGGCGCGGAAAATCTCCGAATTTTTGGCGGTTTTGGCTGGTAATTTTGGACTACGGGGCCTGCGATTGGCGTCCTGCGGTCTTTTGGCGATGCTTTTGACGGGCTTGATGATGGGGCTGGCTGGCGATTGGGCGGGCGGACGCGCTGGCTCGACTGTGTTGGCCCAGAGTCAGTCTTCGACGAAAGCCACTCCACCGCAGGATATTCCTGATGCGCCGTCGGCGGTGCGTCCGCCGCAGCCGGTCGAGCCATTCCCAGCACCAGCCGGGCCGGGAACCGGCAATAATCCACCTGCCAATGCCCCACCCAGTGGCAGTCCTGAGCCTGCGCAGGCGACGCCTCCCAGCACGTTGAGGGACGATCTGCCGCCGCCACCGCCGTTTGACATCAAGACGGTGAGGGAGGGGCAGGCACCCCCCTCTACGCCGCCGGGGGCACCACCCGAGCAGGATGAGCTGTACAAGATCACCGTGAACACTAACTTTGTGCAGGTGCCGGTGACAGTGAAAGATCGCGACGGTCACTTGGTGGATGGACTACTGCCTAGGGACTTCACGGTTTTGGAAAACAACGTTCCGCAGAAGATTTCGTTCTTTAGCAGCGATCCGTTTGCGATGTCGGTGGCGGTGGTGATTGACCTGAGCCTGCCTGACATTGCGGTGAACCGGATCCACCAGACATTTTCAGCGTTGCAGGGGTCGTTCGCGCCATACGATGAGGTGGCGCTCTACACTTACAGCGCAACGGTGCGGCGGATGTCTGACTTCCGCAATCCGCAGTCGCTGGATGCCGTATTGCAGGAGATGAAGAACACCGAACAAGGACGCAGCGGGGGCGTGCCGGTAGTAGGCGGGCCACTAGCCTCTGGGCCTGTCATCAACGGACATCCGCTGGATGGGGGCGGGCCGATTGTGAACACGGTTCCGAAAGAATCCCATGCGCTGAATGATGCGATTGTGGCGGCGGCTCTGGATCTGGGGCGGCGCAAGCGGGATCGCAGGCGGGTGATTTTTGTGGTGAGCGATGGGCGGGAGGATGGCAGCAAGGCGAGCTTTACCGATGCTTTGAAAGTGCTGCTCTCGCGTGACATCGCGGTCTACGCCGTCGCAGTGGATTCGGCGGCGCTGCCCGGCTATGGGCGGCTGCAGCGGATCAAGGTGCCGCGTTACGGATACGGAAACATTCTGCCGAAGTATGTGAACGCCACGGCGGGCCAGTTGTATACGGAGTTTTCGCGGCAGGCGATTGAGTCCGCCTACGCGAGACTGACCTCTGAGGCACGCAACCAGTACACGCTCGGCTACGTCGCCAAGGCTTCGACCAGCGGAGCCAAGCGCGAGATAGAAGTTCGGGTAAAGCGGCCCGAAGTACAGGTGTTCGCGAAAGAAGGCTACTACCCGGTGCCTACTACGAAATAAGAAGCGCGGCGGCTCGCCTCGCAGTAACCCTGCCCGTGGCGAGCCGCGCACTAGACCCTAGAGCGCCCCTTCGCCGCGCTCCTCGTTGCGGATGCGAATGACTTCGGACACTTCCGAAACAAAAATCTTTCCGTCGCCGATCTTGCCAGACTTCGCAGCGCTCAAGATAGCACCTACTGCCTGCTCGGCCATGGCGTCGGAAACGACCAACTCGATCTTGACCTTGGGCAGCAGATCAATGCTGTACTCTCGGCCGCGGTAGGTTTCGGTGTGACCCTTCTGGCGTCCGTGCCCACGAGCCTCGGTTACCGTCATACCTTCCACGCCGATTTCGTGAAGGGCATTTTTCACCGCATCAAAACGTGCCGGTTGAACAATCGCCTCAATCTTCTTCATCCGTCCCCCTTTGGGTCAGTGCTGTGATGCGCCGCGCCAAGTGATACCAAGAATGACACAGATTCGCCTTCGCGCCACATCACCATAATGCACATTGTTGACGGCGGATGCCAATGGCAAATTCGTTATAGCACAGATTAGAAATGTTAATTGGCTTTTCATCTGCATAAACCTTACAGTCGCGTTCACAACAGTATTGCAATGCTAAATGCTCGCTCGACTGCAAGGAGAAAGCGTGTCTAAACTCACTCGGGTCTTCAGCACTTTCGTTCTTTTCACCGCGCTCTGCGCCACTGCCGCTACTGTGAAGGCTCAAGCCACCCCACCGGCGGAGGCGTCAGCATCGGCGTCCCCGCAAGCACCTGCACCGGCGCCGACACCCACACCAGCACCGGCTGCAGCAGCGGCGGCGCCGTCCACTTGGTCGGTGGGCCCGATTGATTTTAGCGGGTCGGTGGATGTGTATTACGGTTACAACTTCAACCACCCAGGCTCCGGAACCAACCAGTTGTACAACTTCAACGACAAG
>JBBROM010000001.1:0-538985 GCA_038229415.1 Terriglobales bacterium | reverse complement strand
GACAAACAACACGGGGCATGGAGAAGTGGAAACCGCTACGCGCTTCCCACTTCTCCACACCCCCGACGGCGGCTGCGTGAACTCAGAAATAGCTGCGTTACACTAACTCATTCAATGGCACAGAAGATCGGGCACTCCACTATCTGAGCGTCATCAAGCGAATCCGCGCGAAGTGGGGAACCACCCGCATCACACGGATGAAGCCGATGTTGATTCAGGCATGGCTTCGAGAAGTGGAAGCCGCACCAAAGACCAAAGGCCACATCAAGGCAGTCATGTATCGCCTGTACGAGAAGGCCATGCTGTGGGAGATGGTCGAGTGGCAGCGGAATCCGATGGAGTTCGTCGAAATCAAAGGCGTCAGCAAACGGCAGAAGAGGCCTATCATTCTGACCTTCGAGCAGTACTCCCAGATCCTTGCATTGCTACCGGAACCCTACCGAAGCATGGTGGTGGTAGCACAATGCACCGGCCTTCGGGCCGAAGAGGTTTTGGCGCTCGAATGGGAAGATATCGACTTCGAGAATCTGAGTATGAAGGTCGGTCGGGCGGTCGTTCACGGCCGAGTCAAGACCGTAAAGACCGATTACTCAGAGGATGAACTGCCGCTTGATCCCGGTTTCGCGGAAGTCCTTCTGACCTGGAAACGCAGGTTGGGAGCCGAACGCGAAGCTCAAAACGGGATTTCAACCCCACTCGTGGGGTTGGACCTTGTCTTCCCAAGCACCGCCACGGGCAGGCACTTCCATGCGGCTCCGGCGCAGCAGGACTACATTCGTCCCGCTGGCTGCTGCCTTGTGGCGTGTCCGACGTGCGGAGCAGGAGCTGGTATTTGGTGTTTCCAAGAGGGCAAAACACCGAACGGGAGGCGGGTGCCGATCCACGACGAACGCTGGGATGCCGCGGGAAAGTACAGCAGCGTGGGGTGGCATACGTTCCGCCATACCTATCGCTCTTGGCTGGATAGCACTTCGGCACCTATCGGCGTGCAGCAAAAGCTGATGCGGCACGCACAGGTTTCGACCACGATGAACGTGTACGGAAACGCCTTGATGACTGCCAAGCGTGAGGCCAACAGCAAGGTTGTGAAGATGGCATTGAGGAGCGCTTAGGCCCATGCAAAAAACGCCAACCACACTCGATAATCCCATAGCGATTTTGGCGACCGCTGCTAAATGGGGTTATCTGGGGTTGACGTTTTCGCAAAATGGTTGCGGGGGTAGGATTTGAACCTACGACCTTTGGGTTATGAGCCCAACGAGCTACCAGGCTGCTCCACCCCGCTCTTTGATATTAACAACGGATGAAGTTTAGGTCAAACCACGGGATGCCAGTGTTCGCGGAGGTTCGAGGCACAAGCAAAATCGCCTGCCAGAGTCGGATTTACGTCCACTCAGGCAGGCAATTTCAACGAAAAACAGAGACTATTCTCCACTTGATGCAGCTTTATTCCAGGAGAGCTAGTTCTTCAACTTCCTCCGCGCGCAAGTATCCACGATGTGCAGTGGGTCTATCGCTTCGTTGTCGGCTGAGATTTCCAGAATCTTGCCATCTTTGCCAATCAGGATGTTGGCGCGGCGGCCAGCCTTGTATTTGTCGCTATAAAGGCCGTACTGGCGGGTAACGTCTCCGCCCCAGTCGCTGAGCAGGGGAAACTTGGCGCCGACTTGTTCGGCAAAGGCGTGATTGGCGAAGGGGCTGTCCATGCTTACACCCAGAACCTGGGTGTCAGAAGCTTCCAGCTTGTCGAGATTCTGCTGGAAGTTCTTCATTTGCAGGGTTCAACCACCGGTAAAGGCGAACACGTAGAACGCCAGCACCACGTTCTTCTTGCCACGATAGTCGGCCAGTGAGACTTCTTTGACTGCGGCGCCGTCGAAGTAGTGCAGCTTGAAGTCAGGCGCGAGGTCTCCGACTTTGAGTGCTGCGGCGGCGGGCTGCGGCTTGGCCGGGGCGGACTGCGACTGCGCCGGGAGCGGTGCCCAGCAGCAAGCCAGAGCGGCCAGCATAAGTGCAACGAACGGACGGGAAAGCGGCTTGAGCATCGAAAATCCTCCGTCGGCCAGGAGTGCAACCGAATGTGTGTCAGCCTAACGGCTGGCGAAAGCTGCGTCAACCGCACCCGCCGATTCGCGCGATAATTGCGCGATGCAGGCATTAGCCGTTACATTGATGCGCAGGGCTGGCGCGGCAGATTGATTGCGCCGAGTCCGTTTTAGGAGCCGAGTGTCTCAACCTGCCGCAAGTGCGTTTGCCGTTGCTCCGTCTGTAAGCGATCCCGCTTCCCCAACTCAGTTGACCTTCAACATTCAGCCGCGAACCGTCAACGACATTCTTCTGGCGCTGCGCGACCGCGAAGAAGATGCTCTGCTCAGCGACCGTCGGGATGGCCAGTGGGTGCCGGTCTCTGCAACCGAGCTGTTTCAGCGCGCGCTATCGGTCGCCAGCGCCTTGCAGGACTGGGGCATCGGCAAGGGCGATCGCGTTTCCATCCTCAGCGAAAATCGCTCGGAGTGGATGGTCGTTGACTTCGCCATTCTGATGCTGGGCGCGGTGGTTGTGCCGATTTATGCAACGCAAACGCCCGACCAAGTTGCGTTTGTGTTGCAGCACTCCGGCGCGCGCGTGGTGTTTGTGTCGTCGGCGGATCAGCTTCGCAAGGTCGAGAGCATCCGCGAGCAGACCGCAGTTGAGCGAGTGGTAGTGATGGACGAAGTGCCCAGCGCGTCAGCCTTCGAGCTGCGCGACTTTCTCACTCCAGTGAGCGCCGACCGTGCCACTGTGCTGGAAGAGATTGCGCGCAGCGTTCAGCCGGAAGATCTGGCGACGATCATCTACACCTCTGGCACGACGGGTACGCCGAAGGGCGCAAGGCTGACGCACGGCAACCTTTCCGCCAACATCTGTTGCTCGCTGGGAGAGTTCGGCTGTTCGGCAGCGGATACCGAGATCTCTTTCTTGCCGCTGTCGCACATCACCGCACTGCATGTGGACTATGCCGTGATGTGCCGGGGCATGCACATCTGCTATTGCCCGGACGTAAGTCAACTAAACAAGTTTCTGCTCGATGTGCGGCCGACGTTTATGACGTCGGTGCCGCGCGTCTACGAAAAGGTGTATCAGGGCACGCAGCAGCACGTGAAGAGTCCGCTGAAACAGCTGGTATATCGCTGGGCGATGGGCGTGGGGCGGCGACACTTGCCGGAAATTATTCGCGGCGAAGTGCCGCAGACATTCGCGTGGCGACTCGCCGACAAGCTACTGTTCTCGAAAGTGAAGGCAGGCATGGGCGGACGAGTGCGCATTCTGGTCTCCGGCGGCGCGCCGCTGGGCCGCGAACTTGCTGAGTGGTTTGCCACCATCGGCATGCCGATCAATCAGGGCTATGGACTCACCGAAACTTCGCCCGTGATCAGCGTGAATACGCCGACGGCGTTTCGACTGGGCTCATCCGGCAAGCCGCTGCCCAATGTTGAAGTAAAGATTGCGGAAGATGGAGAGATTCTGGCGCGTGGGCCGAGCGTCTTCTCTGGTTACTGGCAGCGTGATGACGAGACGCGCGAAGCGTTCGTGAATTACGGTGACGGTGGCGACTGGTTCAAGACCGGCGATATCGGCCATCTTGACGCCGACGGATTTCTCTTCGTCACGGACCGCAAGAAAAATCTGATCAAAACTTCCGGTGGAAAGTACATTGCGCCGCAGCCGATTGAAAATTCACTCAAGCACGATGCTCTGATTGCGGAAGCGGTCGTGATTGGCGATCGGCGGAAGTTTCCTTGTGTGCTCATCGTGCCGAACTTCGACAACCTGAAGACGTGGGCTGCAGAAAAAGGCGTAAAGAGCGTGGAGTCTGAGTCGCGCGAAAAGCTGGTGACGAATCCGCTGGTCTTCGCGCACTATGAGGCGATTGTCGCGGGCGTGAATGCGAACCTGGCGCGCTTTGAACGGATGAAGAAAGTGCTGCTGGTGACCGAAGAGCCGTCCCCTGCAAACGGCATGATGACGACTTCCATGAAGCTGAAGCGCCGCGCGGTGGAAGAACACTTTCAGAAACAGATTGATGAACTCTACGCAAGGGCGGAAGCTGAGCCGCACGAGTAATTCCACCACGGAGGCACGGAGACACGGAGAAAAACAGAGCTGATTCGTTTGGCGTTTTCGATTTGGGTTTCCTCTTGTTTTGTTTCTCCTCGTTTTTGCATTTCATTCCTGCCGATTTTGCTCTTCTCCGTGTCTCGGTGTCTCCGTGGTGGACTTTGCTTTTCCCGCCCTCGCCGTAAAATAGTTCCATGGACGCACTCGTTATCGCTGGACGCACTTTTTCTTCGCGCCTCATCGTGGGCACGGGCAAGTACAAGTCATTTCAAGAGAACGCCGACTGCATCGCCGCCAGTGGCGCCGACATGGTTACCGTGGCCGTGCGCCGCGTAAATCTCGACCGTGGGCCGGGCAAGGACGAATCTTTGCTCGACTATATTGACCCGGCCAAGTATTTTCTGCTGCCCAACACCGCCGGATGCTACACCGCCGACGAGGCCATCCGCACCGCGCACCTTGGGCGCGAAGTTGGGCTTTCAACGTGGGTGAAGCTGGAGGTGATCGGCGATCAGGCGACGCTGTATCCCGACGTGCAAGCCACGCTGGAGGCCACGCGCGAGCTGGTGCGCGACGGCTTCACCGTGCTGCCCTACACCACCGACGACATCGTCTTCGCCAAGCGCCTGCTCGACGCCGGGGCCAGCGCCATCATGCCGCTGGGCGCGCCCATTGGCAGCGGACTCGGCATCCAGAATCCGGCCAACATCCGCATTCTGCGCGAGATGATCACCACCGTGCCGCTGATTGTGGACGCGGGCGTGGGCACCGCCAGCGACGCGGCCATCGCAATGGAACTCGGCGCCGATGCCGTGCTGATGAATACAGGCATCGCCGCCGCGCAGAATCCGATTCTGATGGCTGAAGCGATGAAGAACGCCGTGCGCGCGGGGTGCCAAGCGTATTTAGCTGGAAGGATGCCGAAGAAGCTGTATGCGTCGGCTAGTTCGCCGGTTGAGGGTGTGGTGCGGTAGGGGGTTCTTGTGGTTTGGAACGAAGTGGCTGCCAAAGCGACGACACGCGCGTCCCGAAGGGACGCCATGAGGTAAGCCCGGTACGGAGCGAAGCGGAGTGCCGGGTTAGCTCGCCAGAAGAACGAGTCCTGAAAGGACGACTGAAACGAAGGATGAAATCAGTCGTCCCTTCGGGACTCGAACTGTGTTTCGCACCTTTACCCGGCACTCCGCTTCGCTCCGTACCGGGCCTAATTCGGGCTGTGCCTTCGGCACGAAACTCACAGGCTGGCGCCCATCTTAGCCGCGAAGCGGCGGTGTTCTTCCGTTAGCCCAGGGCGCAAGCCCTGGGTATGCACGGAACGAACCGGAGCCCGAAGGGCGGGCGCCCTTGCGGGCTGCGATCATTCCTCACACGCACACCCAGCGCTATCGCGCTGGGCTATCAGAAGAGCACCGCCCTCCGGCTAAGACCTAGTTCATCCGTCTGGCGGGTGCGCACTGCTAACCGGTGTTGGCGGTAAGGTGGGGTACCGACTTCGAAATTCGGTTGAGGCACATACGGTAGAGCGGGGCTTCCAGCCCCCATGCGAATCGCCACCCATACCGTGTCATCCTGAGCGGAGGAGTTCTCTCTCGCGAGAGAGAGGAATCCGAAGTCGAAGGACCCCTACCGTGCCAGCGGTCGAACATCGTGCGAAGTTCTTACTACGCAAGCATAGGTCGAGGCCGGAAATGCGCAATTCAGCCTAGCTTTGGGAGAAGTAGGGGTCCTTCGGCTGCGCGGGAGTAATCCGGAACTGCCGGATTCCTCCCACTCCGCTCAGGATGACACGAGTAGGGAGTATCTCTTACGCGGGACTGGAAGTCCCGCTCTACCGTTCGTGCCTCAGTGCGTTTGCGCGGGCACGTCAAGGAAAGACCCCGCCCAAGCGGAGCTTGGAAGGGGCACCCGGTTCGGACTCACATTAAAGGCGTAGCAGAACAAGTCCGCTTCACCTTACTTCTTAGGCCGCGACTCTGGCGGCACCATGCCTGCTGTGCGGTAGTAGCCGACTAACTGGCCGTAGTGTTCGCCGGAGTGTTCTACGAAGCCCCAGGCTTGGTCGCCGACGCGGGCGTATTGGTTGCCGAAAGGTTCGACGAAGGTATCACTTAGTCCCTTGTCGCCCTTGGACTGGATTAGCTCGGCGCCGTCGGCGTAGGACTTTTTGACGAAGGCAACGATGGCGGCCTTGTCCTTAAAGTCGGCGCGCTTGGGGTCGCCGGTGGGCGGCGTGTGTCCCATTGCTGGAGCTAGAAAGAAGTAGTTACCACCAGCGGCGTGCAGCAGTTGCTCGGCAAAGCTGCGTTGCGCCGGAGTCGGCTTGAAGTCGTACTTGTCTTCGGGAAAGTCCTCGGCCATGGCGATGAGCTTGCGGCCAACGTCGTTCCAGGCGTCGAGCAGCACTTTGGAAGGGCTGTCAACCGGCTTGGGTGCTTCTTTTTTCGTCGCGGTTTGCGCGAATGCGGGCAGCGTAATGAGCAGTGCGAGAGCAACGGCTAGTTTCAAGGACTTCATTGGGTCGGGCCTCCGGAAAGAACATTTGGAACACGCAAGCATCGTAGCCGAAGCGTGGCGCGTTCGGGGAAAATTCGGTGGGGTGGGGTGGCGTCCCTACCGGGACTCGAATCGGTTGGCCGGCGACCCGGCACTTACGTGCCGGGCTTTCGCCTTGCGTCCCCCTGCGGGGACTTTCTCTGCATCAATGGCCGTGAGAGATTGTGCATCCCACCCGGTTGGGGTGAGGTCTCCTGCGATTGAGAGAAGAACTAACCTCGGGGGCTGAAGCCCGAACTTTCTGCGTTCCGCGAACGCGGGGCTGGAAGCCCCGCTCTACCGTCCGCGACTCCTGCGGGGTTCATCGGCGCATCAAGCGAGAAGCTTTCGGGGCTTTGCCCCGACCCACACGAGCATGAACCCACCTTGTCCGCAAAATGCGCGGACAATGATGTGCACCCCACAGCCCGGAGGGCGCCCTTGCGGGCTGCAATCCTTCTCCTGCCGCGTACCCAGCGCTATCGCGCTGGGCTAGTCGAGAGCACCGCCCTCCGGGCTAAGACCCAGTTCACCCGTCTTCGCCAACGAAAAACCCCGCCCAAGCTGAGCTTGGACGGGGCACCCGTTTGTGGGCGGGCTCTGTCTGCGAACTTACTTGTGCATGTCTTCCATCTTGTCGCCCTTGACCTTGGGAGCCTTGAGCATGGCTACTTCCATCACGTGAACTTTATCGCCATCCACGGTACCCTTCACCTTCACATAGTGACCCTCGTGGCCTTTGATGGCCTCGGGATTGTCAATGGTCAGCATCTTGTCGCCCTGAATCAGCACTGGCGACGCACCACCCTCGATGCACTTCTTGGTGCAGGCTTCATGCGCGGCGTTGTTGCCCTTCATCCCGCACTTGGATTCGCTCACCCAACCCTTGATGGTGGTGGACTTCATCTTGGCTTCTTTCGCGACGGCGACATTCGCCACCGAAAATAGTAGCCCGACCGACAACATAACCAGCAAAATCTTTTTCATGGGGGAAACTCCTCCTTGGGAGTGATGGTGCAAAACACTATGGAACAAACTTTGATTTCGGCGTCGCACCTGCGACATCAAGACTATACACCCGGCGACCGAAGCAAAATGTCAACAAGTTGTCGCTGAAAGACCTAGTCCTTGCGTGCAGTGGCATTGGCAGGCGGAACCGGTGGAGCTTGCGATTGCTCCGTGGGCTGCACGTACACAAATTCGCCGGGACGCACAAAGTGAAACTGCTTGCGCGCCTCGGACTCAATGGTGTGCGGATCGGACTTGAGCGCCTCCACGTGTTTTGTGGCGGCGGCGTTATCTTGCTTTAGGGTGTCAATCCGCGTTTGCAACTTCTTAACTGTGGCGCGCTTTTGATGAAAGACCATCGCTCCATTGGCGCCGTATACCACGTGCCACAGCAGAAAGGCGCTGACCGCAACGATGGCGACCATAAACAGGCGGCGGCGTACCTGCTCGAACCAGGCGTGCATACGGCGGGCGCGGTCGGCTGCAGGACGCAGGCGGCCCGACTCGATGGAATCCACGCCAGCTTCCAGCCATTGTGCGGCCTGTGCAGGGATCGTCCACTCGTGGGCGGCTCGGTCGTTGGGGCGAAGGTTCATAACTTATGATTGCAACTTTCCAGTCGTCCTACTCAAACTATTCAAATTACTCAAATATCCACTGCTTGGCGGCTTCGGCCACCTTCGCTTGGGCTTCCAACGAAGGCGCTTCGGAATAGATCCGAACCACCGGCTCGGTTCCGCTCAGCCGGTAGCAGACCCACGAGCTATCGGCCAACACCAGCTTCAATCCGTCCTTGGTAACAACCTCGGTCACTTTTTGTCCGGCGAATTCGGATGGCGGGGCTGCCAACTTCTTAGTGAACGCGTCCTTCACCTCCGCGGTCAAGCGGAAATTGTCGCGAGCAGGGTAAAAGGAACCTACTTTGCCAAATAGCTCCTTCAATTGTGCACCTAATGATTTGCCGCGCACCGCCACCATCTCGCAGCAAAGCAGTCCGGCGATCACTCCGTCCTTTTCGGGAACGTGATGACGAATGGTCAACCCGGCGCTCTCTTCCCCGCCAATCGCGATCGCGTCTTGCATGATGAGTTCGCCGATGTACTTGAAGCCTACGGGAGTTTCGTGCAGTTCGACGCCGTGATGCGCGGCTAGAGCATTGATCAAATTCGTCGTTGCTACGGATTTCGCTACGCCATTCCTCCACCCGCGCGATTCGACGAGGTAATCGAACAGCAGCGCAATCACGTAATTCGGCTGCAAGAAGGTGCCGTCCTCATCCACGATGCCGAAGCGGTCGGCGTCGCCGTCGGTGGCAATGCCGATGCCCGCGCCGGTCGCCTTCATAGCGTCGCGCAGGTCATTCAGCAGATGATCGTCGGGCTCAGGCGAGTGGCCTCCGAACAGCACGTCGCGAACATCGTGGACGGTGGCGCAAGGCACTCCGGCTTCACGCAGAAGTACATCGGAGTAGCCGCGTGCCGCGCCCCACAGCGGATCGAAGGCAACCTTGAGCCCGGATTTCTTGATGGCGGTGAAGTCCACCAGCTCGGCAAGCCGCGCCAAAAATTGCGCCTTCACTTCCAGACTCTGCGCGCCCGGCGACGCGCTGCTTTTGGCGGGGAAAACGCCGTCGGCGTCGAACGCAACAATCGCCGCTTCAACCGCCTTGGTCATGTGCGGCAGCGCAGGAGCGCCGTCGGGTGTAGAGAACTTTATCCCTTGATACTCCGGCGGATTGTGCGACGCCGTGAAGTTGATCGCGCCGTCGGCTCCGGCTTTGGTCACGGCGTAGGCGATGGCGGGCGTGGGCGCTGGCTCGTCAATCACCAGCGGCGTGATGCCGTGGGCACTCAGCACGTCTGCTGCAAGCGCGACGAGTGTTTCGCCGAGAAAGCGCGGGTCGCGGCCCACGATGATTTTTGCATCCTGCGGCTTCTGCGAATTTACATAACGCGCAATGCCAGTAACCGCGCGTCGCGCGTTCGCCAAGGTGAACTCATCGGCGATGATCGCCCGCCAGCCGGAAGTGCCAAATTTGATCTGTGTCTTGTGTATTGTCGTCATAAAGCCCCGCCTAGTATTCGCGTAAGTTTGTCACCAAATGCTCGATACGCGATGAGAGAATTCTAAACGAGGATGGGCGGAGCTAGAACACGCGAATGTGAAGCGATGACTTATCGTGCCAAGAGACTAGAAGACGGAAACCCACTCTCCATTTTTCTCTTCGTTGAGCCCCACAACAGGCCCGAGGAGAAATTCGCCCGGATCTGCTTCGCAATGCTGATACTCCGATCCAGCGTACGCCGGGCCACCGTCAGAAAACACCAACTCATACTTAACGCCGCAATACTTGCATATGCGCATATCGCGGATTTCAGGAGCAAACGATTTAACGTCGTGCATCTTGAGCCTCCCAAAGCATATCTTGACTCAAGATATCATGTTCGCCTTTTATTCACCAGCCTCAAATCCCCGCCAGTGCTTGATCGAGATCGGCGATAATATCGCCTGCGTCTTCGATTCCGACGGAAATGCGCACCAGGCCGTCGGTCACGCCAGCGGCGGCACGGCCCTCGACGCCTAGCGACGCATGGGACATCGTCGCCGGATGATTCACCAACGTCTCGACCGCGCCCAGAGACTCGCCCAGCACTGCGACCTTGAGTCCCGAGAAGAAGCGCTTGGCGCTTTCGAGCGAGCCAGTTTCAAAGCTTAGTAACGATCCGAATCCGCTCTGCTGGCGTTTGGCGAGTTCGTGCTGCGGGTGCGTTGCCAGTCCCGGATAATTCACGGCGCGGGCTTTTCCTGGAAAGCCGCCGACCTTGGGATGCGCCGCGAGGAACTCTGCGACGGCGCGGCCGTTGCGCTCATGCTGCTCCATACGCACGGCCAGCGTTTTGACGCCGCGCAGCACCAGCCAGCAGTCAAACGGAGAAAGCACTGCACCCACCGCCCGCTGAATCAGGTTGATGCGGTCATGATGCTCCTGCTTGGCGCATATCACCGCGCCGCCGATCCCATCGCTGTGTCCATTCAAGAATTTGGTGGTGGAGTGGATGGAAATATCTATGCCGAGTTCGAGCGGGCGTTGGAAGTAGGGCGAGAGAAATGTGTTGTCCACCGAGGAGATTAGTCCGCGCTCTTGGCACAGCTTGGCGACGGCGGCGAGGTCGGTGAGCCGCATGGTGGGGTTCGACGGCGTTTCGGTGTGGACGAGGCGGGTGTTCGGGCGAATCGCGGATGCGATGTTGGCGGGCCCAGCGTCGCCGATCATGTCCACATACGTGAACTCAATGCCCGCCTGCGTCATCACTTTCTCGAAAAGGCGATAGGTGCCTCCGTAGATGTCGCGCGGGGCGATGACGTGCTCGCCCGCCCTGCACAGCGAGGCGACTGCGTGAATCGCGGCGACTCCGCTGGCGAAGCAGCAAGCGCCGACTCCGCCTTCGAGCGAAGTGAGGCATTGCTCCAGCCGTTCGCGGGTGGGGTTGTTCGTCCGTGAATAGGAATACGGCGGGCGGGCACCGAGTTCCTCATGCGCGAAGGTGGAACTGGTGACGATTGGAGGGGCTACCGCGCCAGAGCCGGGGTCGGGCTCGCCGCCTACATGGATGGCGCGGGTGGCAAAGCCGGGTTGCTTGTTGGAACTCATGCTTGGAATTGTGCGGCCCATAAGGGGCTTAAGGCAAGGAAGGTAGCTCGAGAAGCAAATGGCGACTGCTATTATTTGGAGCATGCAGACTTCTGATCTGTCTAGGGATATCGCAGGCGGTTTTGGGGCAGTCGCTGTAGGAGCTGCTTTTACAGCGGCCTCGATTTGGTTCTATAAACGTCCGCACCTAATCGAGCGCTTCTACTCGTACTCACCACTCATCAAGAATACAGTTCCATTTGGCAAAGTATTCCGTGTTCTCGGCGCGCTTTGGGCGTTCATGGGCGTTTTCGTAATGATCATCGGACCAGTCGTGGCGATGTTTCCTGCATACCAGCAAACTTTTGGGTGGCCAGCCAGTTTGATCGCTGCACTGATAACTTGGGCATTGCTCAAGAAATTCGGGCAAGAGCGGCGCAGTAGATAGGCCTACTTCGCTGGCGCCGCATCCGCCTGCGCGTAATACCCCGTCCGCGTTCTCACCACCAGCTTGCTCATGCCCTTGGCGCGCGCTTCCAGCCGCACCTGACGATATCCGCCCGCGCTCTTGGCGTGGGACGGCTTATAGCCGACCGTGTACTGATTGCGGATGTCATGCGCGACTTGTTGCGTGATGGCGTCTACCTCGGAAACATCCTTGGGGAAGAACACCTGACCGCCGGTATGCTCGGCCAGCAGACTGAGCGCACGCTTGGCGCGCTTGCCTTCGCGATCATCGCCCAGTAAGCCGATGGCAAACACCTGCGGTCCATTTTCTACCTGCAAATAACGTACGGCCTGTTCCAAACTTTCGCGGCTGGCGTTGTCTTCGCCATCGGTGACCACGAGAATCACCTTCTTGTCGAGTCGGGCATGCAGCTTCAGATGTTCCGCCGCACCTTCCAGCGCATCGTAGAGCGCCGTGCCGCCGCGCGAGTCAATCTTTTCCATCGCTTCTTTCAGCAGAGAAATCTTGTTGGTAAAGTCCTGGTCCAGATAGCGCTCGTCGTTGAAGTTGACGACGAAGACTTCATCCTGCGGATTGCTCGACCGCACCAGATCAAGCGCGGCAGTATTCACGCTGGGCCGCTTTTCGCGCATGGAGCCGGAGTTGTCAATCACAATGCCCATGGAGACAGGAATGTCGTCGTGCCGGAATACCGTCACCGGCTGCGCCACGTTGTCCTCGAAGACGAAGAAGTTGTCCTTGCCCAGGTTGTTCACCGCGCGCCCATGCTGATCCATCACGCTGGCGTGCAGCAGCACCTCTTCCACGGTGGTGCGAATCTTGTAGGTGGAGTCCTCGCCGTCGGGCTGAACTTGCGAAGGGACGACGACCTGAGCGGCATTTCCGGCTGTGGCGGCAGGTGCGACACTCGATGGGGGGGCTGCGGGCGTCGGAGCTTGCGCTCGGACACGCGGTAACGAACTCAAACTTGCAAGAACCAACATCGCGGCCAATGCGGCCAAAAAAAACGAGAGCTTACTGCGAAGGCGCATAGTATCCAGTCTTGGCATAGACTTTGAGCGGCGGCAACCCCTTGGGCGGGTTCAGCTTGACCTTAATTTTACGCCACCTCCCGTCATGCCCTGGACTCTTTGGACGGTACCCCAATACATATTGGTTGCGCAGCTCGATGCCTATTTTCGTCGCCACATCGGCCAGCTCGTTGGGATTGGTGATGGTGAAGCTGCGGCCACCGGTCATTTCGGCAATATCGGCCAGCAGGCCGGGCCCCAAGCGCTCTTCGTCCGTCGGCGGCGCCACTTCAAAGATGCCGATGCCGTAGATCATCACATCGGCCTCACGCACTAGGCCGCGAATCTCGCCTTCGGTGTAGCGGCTGTTGTTGTCGCCGCCATCGGAGACAATCAGCAACGCCTTCTTGGCATGTTTGGCATCGCGCATCTTGGCCAAGCCAAGATAGATGGCATCCAGCAGCGCCGTTTTGCCTTTGGGGATGGTGTAGACCATCTTGCCCTGAATGTCCTCGACTGAAGAGGTGAAGTCGGAGACTACTTCAGGCTTATCCGAGAATGCGACCATGAAAAATTCGTCCTGCGGATTCGCCGTTTTGAAGAACTCGACCACGGCCTCGCGCGAACGGTCAATCTTGTTGCTCATGCTGCCGCTCATGTCGAAGATCACGCCCAGTGAAATCGGCGCGTCTTCACTGGAAAAATGCTTGATCTCCTGTTCCTCGTGGCCTTCAAAGATGGAGAAGTTCTCTTTATCCAGTCCGGTGACGAGGCGATTGAGCGGATCGGTAATGGTCACGGGAATCAGCACCATGTCCACGTTCACACGGATGGGCTTGTCGTGGCTGCGGGAGAGCAGGTCGCCGGGCGGCATGTTGTGGGCCACATCAGCAGGAGTCGTCTGGACTCGCGGCTGCACATGCACTTCTGTGTCTTGCGCCAGCGCTGGCTTGGCGGTTCCCCCTACGAAAATCAGCGCACAACTTAGGACTGCGAAGAAAATGCGTTGCGTTGCAGTGCGGGGGAGACGGTGAGCATCAGGCAGAATTTCGGCTTGACGAGCTGACATCACGCGGTGAACCGGGCATTTCTTACCTTGCCCGAGGAGCATCTGGCGGCCCATTTTTGTCCCCTTGCAGCGGATAGTACCACACATCGCGACTGCGTGATGTCTCCGGAGAGTCATCTCTTGGTTGGAGTCGCTGGGCGGAGCAAGGGTTCACCGCTCCCACCGATTCCCAAAACGCAAGCTGCTAAAATAAAGGGCAATCATGGCAAATATCTCACCCTTCCGTGCTTTCCGATACGACCCTCAACGTGTGAATCCCTCGCAGGTGGTCACCCAACCGTACGACAAGATTTACCCCAAGATGCAGGAGGCGTACTACGCCGCCAGCCCCTACAACCTAGTACGAATCATCCTTGGCAAACGGATGGAGTCCGACTCCCCCACCGACAACGCATATACCCGCGCCGCCGGATTCTTCAAGGCATGGCGCGATGAAGGTGTGCTGAAGCAGGATGCCGAGCCCTCACTTTATGTTTACTGGCAGCGGTTCAGCATCCCTGGCTCACCGGAAGCGGGCGAATTCGAGCGCAAGGGCTTTATCGCCGCTGGCAAAATTCAGGAGTACGCCGACAAAGTCGTCTTCCGCCACGAGCAGACGCTGGCCAAGCCCAAGGCGGACCGCCTCGATGTGCTGCGCCACACGAAGGCCCACTTCGGACAGATCTTCATGCTCTACTCCGACCCCGCAGCCGAGATTGAAACCATTCTGAATCCCACCACCGAGCCCGATGTGGATGTGACCGATGAGTATGGCGTCCGCCACCGCGCGTGGAAGGTGTCCGATCCTGCGGTCGTTGCTGCCGTCCAGCAGAAGATGGCCGACAAGCAGATCATCATCGCCGACGGGCATCATCGTTATGAGACTTCGCTGAGCTACCGTAACGAGCGCCGCGCTGCGGCCGGTGCGATTGTCGAAAACGCAGAAAACGCTCCCTACGAGCGCGTGATGATGACCTTCGTGAATATGGATTCACCCGGCCTGCTGATTCTGCCGACGCATCGCGTGGTACATAGCCTCGCCAGTTTTGACCTGGCCAAGTTCCTCACGGCTGTGGGCGAGTACTACACCGTCGAGCAGCTTGCCGCTGGCGGCAGCCTTGTCTCGGCCACCGACGCGCTGCGCGAAGCCGGAAAAGACAGCACCGCGCTGCTGGCCGTCGCACCCAGCGGCACATACCTGCTACGCACCAAGGGCAACACCGCCGGCCTGCTTGGCAACTACTCCGCCCAGCAACAGCAGCTCGACGTCGTCCAGTTACACAAGGTGGTGCTGGAACACGTAATGGATCTGAGTGAGGAATCCATTCGCAATCAGGAAAACATTCATTACTATCGCGAGGCTGCGGAAGCAGCGGCGGCAGTCGAAACCGGCAAGGCGAACCTCGCCTTCCTCATGAATCCGTGTACCATGCAGCAGACGCGCGACATCGCCTTTGCGGGCGAAGTGCTGCCGCAGAAGTCCACCGACTTCTATCCCAAGCTGCTTACCGGCTTGGCTATTTATGATGTGGAATAAGTGACTTGGTATAACACCATTCGACGCGCCGGGAAGTGGCCACTCCGCTTCCCGGCAGCGTTTGTGAAAGCACTGATTGTGCTCGGCGTCGCCCTGATGCTGGGGTCGGCCACTTGGATCATGTCATGGAGCGTCCGCGCGGCTGACGACCTGCAAATTCTTACGATCTCTGCCCCCAATCTCAACTACCGGGTGGAACTGGTCACGCGTGACCAGCGCGCCTACGTGGGGCTAGTGGAACTACTCGAGCCTCTGGGACAGGTGCGCGGCGTGGCCAAAGGCAAGCACTGGCAGCTTGTGTTTCAAGGTGTGCAAGGCGACTTTAAGCAAGGCAAGGCGGACGCCAAGATTGACGGCCGGAAGATCAAGCTGGATGCACGCTTCCTATTGGAAAATGGCCGCGGTCTCGTCCCCGCCAGTTCTCTGTTTACGCTGCTCTCGCAACTGCAAGCGATGCCGGTTAGTTATCAGGAGAACGCCCGCCAGGTGTTCCTCGGCAGCGCTATACCGGGAGCACTAGCACCAGCGCACACTCAAGTTCCGCCGCCTGCTCCGGCAGCGGTCGTCGCGCCTGTCACAGTTATCGCACCGCCTGTTACGCCGCCCGTCGCGGCGACGCCCCCCACAACTAACAGCGAGCCAGCCTCTCCTGCTCCCCATCGTTTCACCGTGATCATTGACGCCAGCCACGGCGGTTCCGACCCCGGTGCCAGTTTGGCGGACAAGGAAGCGCCCGCCGAGAAACACGTCGTCCTCGAATTTGCCCGCCGCCTGCGCAGCGAACTGCAGGCACGTGGCATGGCTGCCATCATTCTGCGTGACGGCGACATCGCCCTAACCTCCGACCAGCGGGCCGTGATGGTCAACACGTCGCATCCTGACCTCTACCTCGCACTTCACGCGTCCAACTTCGGAACCAGCGTCAATGTCATCACCGCGATTCCGCCCGCCTCGGAGGATTCCCGCGGCGCGTTCGTGTCATGGAGCGACGCACAGGAAAAGTCTTTACCGGCAAGTCGCGATGCCGCGCGCACCATTGCGACAGCACTAAGCTCACAAAAGTTTCCGGTGCATATCTTCTCAGCAGCACTCGCGGCGTTGAATCAGGCTTCGGTGCCGGCGATCGCCATTGAAATTTCCTCTCCTGATGGCCGCGAACTAGCCTTGGCGGCATTCCAGCAGCCCATCGCAAGTGCCCTCGCCAAAGGTGTGGCCGCCGCTCGACCCGCCTTGGAATCTCATACTGCGGAGGCGCATCCGTGACCACGCGCCGCCTTATTTTTCTCGTAGTCTTCCTGCTGCTAATCGCAGGCGCGTTGGGCGTCTACGGCTGGCATTTGAAGTCGCGCGCCGACGAACTGGCGCGAGGCGCCGACTCGCGCCCGGTTCCGGTTCCGGTCGCTGGCCCCACCGAACCCGTTACGCTTGTGGTCGCGTTCGACGACGATGTGGCCCTCCGCCGCCAGTCGGTCAGTCTTCCGCTGCCGCCCGACCAGCAATCGCGCGCACTCGAGATCGAGCGAGCGCTGCTGGCGCTCTACACCGCGCGTCCTTCGTCGCATCCACTCGCCGAGGTCAGTCAGATTCTCGACGTGTTCCTTACCCCCGATGGCACTGCGGTCATCAACACCAACGCTGCCTTCGCCGACGCTCATCGCTCCGGCGTTCTGGGCGAAAATTTGACCACGCTTTCGCTGGTGGAAACGCTCTCCGCCAATTTCCCGACCGTGCGGCGCGTCAAAATTCTGGTGGATGACAAAGAGCGCGACACGCTGGCGGGCCACGTTGACCTGAAGCACTTCTTCGAGGTGGAGCGCACCCACGAAGCCGCACAGGAACTCAGCGCCGCCCGGTAACCCACTTCTTCCCGCGCAAAAGCTCCCATGTCTCGAACATCGCGAGACATGGGGCACCCGGACACAGTTCTCTCGCTTGCAAAAACAAAAAGGCGCGCCGATGATGGGCGCGCCTTCGAGGATACTTTCTCCCTATGGATTAAGAATACCGCGAAACCGAGGGTGATTGTGCCATTTCCCGAAATCTCTATTCACCCTATTATGAGCCACTTACAGCCAATCTATGAGCTTTAGGGGCTTGACAACTTTTTCCCGATTCGGGAATTAGCGAGTCCGTGTGGGGACGGGCGCCACGAGCCCACGCTCAAAGCGTCAGGGCACACGTTCGTGCCTGAAGTAAAATGGTTGGGGTACGGAGGTCAGCCAGATGCAGCTAGCGCCATCAAAGTGTCGGGCTCTTACCTTCGCGGTTCTTTTGATTTGCAAAGCCGCCGTTGGGCAGTCAGCACCGTCAGGTACTAACGCTATTCCACCGATTCTCGCGACGCCAACGCGAGTCATCGAGTTGAACTCACACGCCGAGTGGCGAGCTCGGTATCAAGTCGAGTTTGACTCTCAAGGCAGAGTCATTGTCCTCTATCGCGACAATCTCAAGCAGAGCCCTACCGGTAACTGGCACCTGATTCGGTTCGCTGATATCTGGGTGAACCCAAAGAGAGATGAGCTTGTATTCGCGCCCATCGAGGAGCCTACGGATCCTGACAAGAGCCGCATATGGGAAGGCTCCTCAGTCAACATGCAGATTACTCCAGACTCGTCTACGGCCTATGTGATCTTCCGCGGTGAGGCAGTAACGAGCCGAACCGGGCCGCGCAAGCGAGGGGGAGTCCGGAATGTTGACTTTCGACCTTTTACGAATGCCGTTTCCGTTGACCTTTCCACTTTGACAATCGTGGCAAAGCGCGACCTTACTGGAGAGCCCCATCAACTAGATCGTTTCTCAGTTGACGAAAAAGGGAGGCTGGTAAGGTTACAGACAAACGAGCGCTCCTGGAACGTTCACACACTCAGCCCCGGTCTTAATCTGGACGCGACCACTGAAATGGGTCTTAGCACTGGGCCAATACCTAGCAAGTGCCAGGTTGAGGTTGATACCAGTATCAACTGCCGTGAAGCGGAGGGGTTGGTTCGCCGAACAAGCTCCGGAACTCAGACGCTCATCGGGCGGCAGGGCAGCGGAATCCCTGGTTGGTTCAATTTGCTCTCGATACGTAACAGCGTAATCGGTCAATCTACAGACGAAACGGCACCGTCAGACCGTACAACGCTATTTCTGCCAGACAAGACGGGAACACTATTACCAACCTCAATCGAGACGCGTCCAGCCTGTGGGAGACCAGCCAATAAACAGTCTTGGCGACTCGCTTTCGCCAGCCCAGACCGCCATACAGTGGCGCTCCGATGCGATTGGGAAGACCAGTATTTCGACTATATGATTCAAATCGTAAGGCAGGATGACCTGCTGCTTTACGACACGTCAACCTGGAAGCCGATTTCGCGAATTAGTCTATCCAAGCGAAAACGTACCAGCGTCGCCATTTGGCACGGTGGCAGTGAGTCTGTCGTCGCTATGCTGGAAGAGGGAGAAACACTCCGGTTGTATCGAATCCCGGATTCCCTTCCCGCTCAATAGAGCGGATGCGAAGCAATAAGTGCGGCGGCACCCCTTCTGCCATTTCCCTGCCGCTGCTACAATCGACCTTCGCGGAAAATCTATGTTCTATCGTTCAGACAAGCGTTCCACCAGCCAACTGCGCCCGGTCAAAATCACTCCCAACTACCTGCTCGCCGCCGAAGGCTCGGCGATGATGGAGATGGGCAACACTCGTGTGCTCTGCACCGCGTCCGTGGAAGAAAGCGTCCCCGGATGGATGCGCAACTCCGGCAAAGGCTGGATCACCTGCGAGTACGGCATGTTGCCGCGCGCTACGTTGACGCGCACCGCGCGCGAAGTCACCAAGGGTCGCCAGAGCGGACGCACCCATGAGATTCAGCGCCTGATCGGCCGCGCCCTGCGCGCCGTGGTGGACTTGAAACGCATCGGCGAACGCACGATTTTTATTGACTGCGATGTGATTCAAGCCGACGGCGGCACCCGCTGCGCTTCCATCACCGGAGCGTTTGTAGCGCTAGCGCTCGCGCTGCAAAAGCTGCACGCCAGCGGCGCGATCAAGGAAATTCCGCTCACCGACTACGTCGCAGCGATCAGCGTTGGCCTTTCCGAAGGCACCGCCCTGCTCGACCTATGCTACGAAGAAGATTCGCAAGCCGACGTGGACATGAACTTTGTGATGACCGGTTCGCGCCAGCTCGTGGAAATTCAAGCCACTGCCGAGCACCGCCTGTTTAGCGACGAACAACTCCATGCCATGATGGCTCTCGCTCGCGCCGGTGTGGAAGAGCTGATCGCGGCGCAAAAGGCCGTGTTGCCCGCACTCCAACTGCTCACTTAGTCGCGGCATCGCCGCATCCTGTGGCTGGCGAAAACCTCGACGTGATAAGCTTCTCCGCATGAAGGAATGGAGCTGGCTAGCGGTTTCAGTGTTGTTGCTCGCGCTCGGTATTGGAACGCTGTTCAACTACTGGAGCGGGAGCGCAACCATCGGACTGTCGTGGCCGCTGAGCGGCGCTGGCGTCACCATGAGCGGATCCGCCACCGGCCTGGGTGCCGCCATGGGTCTGCTCTCCATTTTGCTGGGGTTGATTGCCCTGCTGGTTTCCGCTGTCCACGCCGTCCTCGCGCGATTCCGCGCCCGGCCCTGAATTCTGCGCCCGGCCAACCCTCCCATCCCCCGCCGTTCATATAAAATACAGACACACAAACACCACCACATCTGCTGAGGAGAAATCAATTGAAACTCACCCCCGGAAAACTGGCCGGAATGAAAGCCGTTTCTGACGCGCGTGGCGTAATTGCCGCCGCCGCCATGGATCAACGCGGCTCACTGCAAAAGTCTCTTGCCAAGGAAAAGGGCGGCGAAATTACCGACGCCATGATGGAAGAGTTCAAGATTCTGGTCACCGAAGTTCTGACGCAGCACGCCAGCGCGATTTTGCTTGATCCCGAGTGGGGCCTGCCTGCCAGCAAGCGCCGCGCCGCTGGATCTGGCCTGCTGCTGGCCTATGAAAAAACGGGTTACGACAAGGCCGAGCCCGGTCGCCTGCCCGATCTGCTCGACCACTGGAGCGTGCGTCGCCTGAAAGAAGCGGGCGCGGACTGCATCAAAATTTTGTTGTACTACACCCCGTTCGACTCCAAGCCGATCAACGAGCTGAAGCATGCCTGGGTAGAGCGCATCGGCGACGAGTGCCGCGCCAATGATATTCCGTTCTTCCTTGAGATAATCGGCTACGAAGAAGGCGCAGACGAAAAGGGCATCGAGTACGCAAAGAAGAAGCCGGAAGTCGTGATCGGCTACATGAAGGAATTCAGTAACCCCCGCTATGGCGTGGACGTTCTCAAGCTTGAAGTGCCGATCAACATGAAGTTTGTGGGCGGGACTGCTTCATGCAAGGGTGAAGCTGCCTACACTCGCGAGGAAGCCAAGGCGATCTTTGTGCGGTCGGCGGAAGCTACTACGCTGCCGTATATCTATCTGTCGGCGGGCGTGAGTAATGAGGAATTTGTAGAAACCCTGCAACTTACTGCGGAGAGCGGCGTGAAGTACAACGGCGTACTCTGCGGACGCGCCACCTGGGCTAACGGCGTCACGGTCTACGCCAAGCAAGGTGCGGATGCATTCCGCCACTGGCTGGAAACCGAGGGCGTCGCCAACATCAGCAAGGTGAACGAAGCGCTGAAGGGTGCCAGCAGCTGGTTCGGGATGTACGAGTAAGTTAGTAAGCAGAAAATGAAATGGGTGCCCCATCCTTGTCCGCGCACTTTGCGGACAGGGTGGGGTTTTTACTTTTACACGTGCTTGAATGATGGTCCCCACTCTCGCCGCCTTCCGTTGGCGGCTAGGGTGGGATGAATCCGGTTCAAGCTGGATGGTATCGTTACCAGCATGGCTTCCTCACGCCCCACCGCACTCGTCACCGGCGCCTCTGGCGGCATCGGATACGAACTCGCCAAGCTCTTCGCCGCCGATGGCTGGGATGTGGTTCTAGTTGCGCGCAGCGCCGACAAGCTAACTGTCTTCGCCGACGAACTGCACCGCCAATATTCCATCATCGCCACGCCCCTCACCGCCGACTTGAACGACCCGCAAGCGCCGCAACATATCTTCGACCAGCTCGCCCAGCGCGGCATCGCAATTGACGCGCTGGTGAACAACGCTGGCTTCGGCTCGTGGGGCAACTTTGCCGAGATTCCGCTCGACGAATCATTGGGCCAGATTCAGTTGAACGTCACCGCACTCACACATCTCACGCGGCTGTTTCTTCCAGGCATGGTCGCGCGGGGCGCTTCCCGCAGAGGGTATGTGCTGAACGTGGCCTCGACGGCGGCGTTTCAGCCCGGCCCGCTAATGGCCGTCTACTACGCCACCAAAGCCTACGTACTGCACTTTTCCGAGGCCATCAATTACGAGCTGCGCAAGACGGGCGTGACTTGCACCTGCCTGTGTCCGGGGCCGGTGCTGACGGGCTTTCAGGATCGCGCCCAGATGGGCGAGGCCCGCCTGATGAAGACGATGAGCCTGCTGAGCGCTGAGCAGGTGGCCAAGATCGGCTACAAGGCGATGCAGAAGGGCAAGCCCGTCGCCATCGCCGGATGGATGAATTGGCTGGTCGCCACTTCGGGAAGCTTTGCCCCGCGGAGCATGGTCACCGCTATCGCCGCGAAGATGGCGGAGAAGTAGGCGGTCAGCCGGTAGCCTCCCCTTACTGCGATGCCCCGTACCAAGTCCCCCGCCCACCGCCATGCCTCCCGAGCATTCCCTTTTTCACTAGCGCCACTAATTGCGCCTTCACCGTGCTGCGATTCGCCCCGGTCACGCGGACGATCTCCGCTACGCTGACACGGCCTTGCGACCGCGCCAGTTCCACGATGCGCTCTCCGAGCGCGGACAGACTGGCCAGCGCCGTCCGACTCTGTTCCACCTTGGCCGCCAACTGCTGCTTCTGCCGCTGCAACGCCCGCAGAAAAAAGATCACCCATGGCTCCCAATCGGGTTGGCCTGCGGCCAGGCTCGACTGCGTCCGCCGCAGTGCGAGGTAGTAGCCCTCTTTGTTCGCCTCGATCACGCTCTCCAGCGAGCTATAAGGCACATACGCATAGCCCGACTTCAGCAACAGCAACGTCGTCAGGATGCGCGAGAGCCTCCCGTTGCCGTCCTGGAAAGGATGGATGGCGAGAAACTCCACCACAAAGATCGCTGTAACCAGCAGCGGATGCAGAGAGCCATCCGCAAGCGAGGCGTGTGTCCAAGCCACCAGTTCGGCCATGCGGCGAGTCGTCGCAAATGGCGTTGCCGTTTCAAAAATCACACCCAAACTCTCGCCCTTCGGCCCAAACGCTTCCACGTGGTTCGGATGCGTCTTGTAGCGGCCACGGTGCGGCTCGTCCTTTACGCTATGGCGCAGCAACATACCATGTATCTGCTGGATGTAATTCTCGGTGAGCGGAATCGCTTCAAAGCTCAAAAAAATACGCTCCATCGCCTCGGCATAGCCCGCCACTTCCTCCTCGTCGCGCGAGCCGAATGAAGACGACTCCAGCCTCGAAAGCAACACCTCGACCTCGCGGTCACTCAGCCGCGCGCCCTCGATCCGTGTGGATGAGCCAATGCTCTCAATCGTCGCCACCTTGCGCAATGACGCCAACCGCTCGGGAGCCAGCACGCCCAACGCCCTCCACGCGCCCCGGAACTCCTCCAGCTCGGCGACCAGTGAAAGCATCTCGGTGGAGATGATAAGCGACGCAACGGATTTAGATAGGCGTGGAGTCATAGCCATTTACCTATCCATTTATAGCCGATTGTTTCTGTTTATGTCCAATACGAAAATTGCGGTTGAGCGTAGATCTAGCTTGGTGGCGGTCGCCCTCGCCAGCCGGGGCAAAGACCCGAAAGTTCTTCATTGGCACAACGGAATCATTTCTTGAGGCACGCCCGGTAGAGCGGGGCTTCCAGCCCCGCGTCTTGTGGCGAGAATCTGCTTGGCTTTAGCCCCTGAGGTAACGTTTTGTCCGTGTGAAGGAGAACGGTACCCCAGCGGCTGAAGCCGCAATTCATTCGTGGCGCTATTCGCGTGGCTGGAAGCGCCGCTCTACCGTGCTTGCCTCGTCAAAAGTCCACTGCGATAAAGGACTCGAGCTCAAAATAGCGCCCTCAAGAGGTGTCATCCCGACCGGAGCCACCTTTCGCGCCAAGGCGCGAAAGGTGGCGGAGTGGAGGGACCCTGTGCTTCGCTGGATGTTGCGATTGACGGTTTTCTTGCGTAATCTCTAGCCATGGAACTGCTCACCCACGAAGAAATTATCCGTTTGTCGCCGCCGGAGCGCCTGGCTCTGATCGAGCAGCTGTGGGATAGCCTCGAAGAGCATGAAGTCCTGCTCACGCCAGCGCAGCAGAATGAATTGGAGCATCGTCTCGCTTCGCTGGACGCCGAGCGTGCGCGTGGCGTGAGTTGGGCTGATTTGAGGGCTGAGTTGGAGCAGCGCTGCCCCTAGTGTTTAACGCGATCTTCAGTCGCGCGGCGCGCGAAGAGTTGATCGAGGCTCAGGACTGGTATGAAAGCGAGCGCCTAGGATTGGGCTGCGAGTTTCGCGCCAATATTGACGCTGCGATTGAGCGAATGAGCGCCAATCCGCTGCAATTCCCAGTCGTGTTCAGAGGCATTCGTCGCGCATTGGTGCGCCGCTTTCCCTACATGCTCTTCTTCATCATCGAAGGCGAGACCCTGTTCGTCATAGCTTGTTTCCACGCCAGCCGCGACCCGAGACATTGGCAGGAACGGTAGAGCGGGGCTGCCAGCCCCGTATCTTGTGGCGAGAATCTGTTTGGCTTTAGCCCCTGAGGTAACGTTTTGTCCGCGCGAAGGAGAACGGTACCCCGGCGGCTGAAGCCGCAATTCATTCGTGGCGCTATTCGCGGGGCTGGAAGCCCCGCTCTACCGTGTGTGCCTCGTCCGGGCGTTCCCTGACCGTCTGGTGCCCCACCCTCGCGACGCGACGCCTTTCGCGGCGCTAGGTGGGTTGAAGAATGCGCGGGAGTGTGCATCCCACCCTAGCCGGCAACCCCGGGCGGCGAGGGTGGGGCACGCGGCATTGTGTTTGCTGATTTTCTTGAGTAGTCACTTCCCATAGAATTGCTAGCCAGCGGGATTGTCCGTTTGTCTGCATCTGAGTGGTTGGCGCGTCAGTTGGGCCAGATTGAAGGCAGAGTCCCAGGGGGAAACGATGGCTTTGGTCAAGTGCAAGGAATGCGGTAGTGAGGTGAGCAGTGAAGCGAAGGTATGCCTAAAATGCGGCGCTAAGCCGCAGGGTGGGATTGGGATATTGGCCAAGCTTGTGATGGGCGTGATTGGTCTCCTCATACTTGGATCAGTTTTCGGGAGAAGCCCTTCTACTGGCACCAGGGATGCACGAACAACCCCTACTGAGAACAGTTCGCTGGCTTCGGTCGCGCCAGCAAAGGTTTATTCGGAAAAGGAACGAGCGACAGCGCTCGCTAAGATGTCCGTAAAAACCGACAAGGTGGAAGGTGATAAGTGGTACCGTGATCGTTCCACCTCGGAGTCGATAGATCGGAACGCCTTCTACATCTACGCAGGGGAAAAGGAGTCTCAAGTTTGGCTGCGCTTCGTGGTTCGGTACTCAAGCTCCGACTGGATTTTTTTCGACAGAATTATTGTCAATGCGGATGGCGACACATTCGAGTTCTCGGCACCGTCAACGCAACAGCACGTCGGCGACGGATATGTTTCGGAGTGGCTCGACGTAAGTGTGGATGACGCGAGTTATCGCCTCATTAACGCGGTCGCGCACTCGAAAAAGGCAACTATCCGACTAAAGGGGCGCCAGTTCGACAAAGATCGGGAAATAACAGCATCAGAAAAGAAAGCTATCCTCAATGTCCTCGAAGCCTACCGAGTACTCGGCGGGAAAACGTTCTAAGAATTTCCGCACTCATAGCCTACTCCCACTCAATCGTGCCCGGGGGCTTTGAGGTAATGTCGTATACCACGCGGTTGATGCCCTTGACCTCGTTGACCATGCGGCTGGAGATGGTCTTCAGCACCTCATACGGCAGGGGCACCCAGTCGGCGGTCATGCCGTCTTCGGAGTGGACGGCGCGCACGGCGCAAGTGTAAGCGTAAGTGCGCTGGTCGCCCATAACTCCGACGGTTTTTACTGGCAGTAGCACGGCGAAGCTTTGCCAGATTTTAGTGTAGAGTCCGGCCTTGCGAATTTCGTCCACCACGATCTCGTCGGCGTCGCGCAGTATGTCGAGTTTTTCGCGCGAGATTTCGCCGAGCACGCGCACGGCGAGGCCGGGGCCGGGGAACGGCTGGCGCTGGATGACGTCTTCGGGCATGCCAAGGTCGCGACCGATTTGGCGGACTTCGTCCTTGAACAAATCCTTGAGCGGCTCGATGAGTTTGAGCTTCATCTTTTCGGGCAGGCCGCCGACGTTGTGGTGCGACTTGATCGTTTGTGACGGGCCACGCACTGATCGCGACTCGATCACGTCAGGATAGAGCGTGCCTTGGACGAGCCACTCGACGTGATCGCGATGGCGTTCGACTTCGCTGGCGATGCGGGTGGCTTCTTCCTCAAACACGGCGATGAATTCATTGCCGATGATCTTGCGCTTGCGCTCAGGGTCGGCGACGCCTTCCAGTTTTTCGAGGAAGCGCGCACTGGCGTCCACCGCGTCAATCTTCAGGCCGAGTTTGTCGCGCAGATTTTTCTGCACCGCTGCAAATTCGCCCTTGCGCAGCGTACCGCTGTCTACAAAAATGCAAGTGAGCCGCGACTCGCCCGTTTTCTCATCACGTAGCGCGCGATCTACGAGAACCGCTGCGACGGAGGAATCCACACCGCCGGAAAGTCCGCAGATCGCGTGTCCGCTGCCGACTTGTTTGCGAATGGCGGCGATGGTGGAATCAATAAAGTGCTGCGCCGTCCAGTCGGCGCGCGCGCCGCAAATGTTCATCACAAAATTACGCAGAATCTGCTTGCCCAGCGGCGTGTGATGCACCTCAGGATGGAACTGCACCGCCCAGAATCGCCGCGATTCATCTTCAATCGCAGAAACGACGCCCGCTGATTCTGCGGTCAGCGAAAATCCGGCGGGTAGTTGCTGGGCTTCGTCGCCATGCGACATCCACACTTGAATTTCCGGCGGCAGTTCGCCAAAAATCTTGGATCTGCGATTCAAAATCTCGACGTTCGCGTGGCCGTATTCATGTTTGCGTCCGGGCACGACTTTGCCGCCGAGTGTGTGCACCATAAACTGGAGTCCATAGCAGATGCCGAGCACGGGCAGGCTGAGTTCGAATACGCGAGGATCGCACGGTGGCGCGTCGGCGTCATAGACCGAGCTGGGGCCGCCGGAAAGAATGATGCCGACGGGCGTGTAGCTCTGGATTTCTGCCAGCGGCGCAGTGCAGGGCAGCACCACGGAAAATACGTTGAATTCACGGATGCGGCGCGCGATGAGCTGAGTATATTGCGAGCCGAAGTCGAGGATGACGACGGATTGAGTTTCCATATTTGAGTGTAGGCCGGTGACTGACTAGTGTAAAGCAGGCGGGTGTGGAGAAGTTTACGCGGCTTTCTGCATCGCAGCAGTGATCGGTTCCGGCGATTGCGCGACCATGTCGGCGTAAGCTGCCAGCCGCGCCAGCTGCAAAAAATCCACCACAGCGCAATATAGCAGCAGGACGAACCCCATCGCGACAAGCACCGGCTGTGCAGGCAGCACTTGCGCAAAGCCCAGCGGCAACCAGAATGCAGTGTTCAGCGCCACTATTGCCGCGAAGTGCAACAAGCCAAACACAATACCAGCAGCCACTATCGCGCTGCGGCGGTCGCGCCAAAGGTCAATCGCTAGCGAGAGTGCGCCCGCTAAACCTGCGTTGCCAGCAAACAGAGTCGCCAACGACAGCAACCAGTTGAGAAACGACCACGCAGCCGAGAGCAGTAGAAAAACATTGGCATATAGAACAAACCAAACCAGACCGTTGGCTTCGGGTAACAAGTGTGCCAGCAGCAAGCCGCAGCCGTAAGTTGCTGTGGCAAAGGCCAGAAACAACGCGGCGCGCAGCGATTGCAACTTCAACATGGTAGCCAGAGCGCTCGCGCTGAACGATGCGTTCGCTTGCGGATTCCGCAAGCGCCGCGCGATGATACCGCGGCCCAGCGTCGCCAACACCACCCACAGCACTGCCGACGCCACCACCTCCAGCAACAGCGCAGACTCCAACCGCTCACCACTTCCGCGAAAAATGGCAGCAATGGCTCGCGCCACCAGAAATGGCTGGCCCGAACGCAGTAACAGAAGGTCGGTATCCGTAACGGTCAGGCTGCTCAGATATTCACGAAAGGTGAACCAGACCAGCGCAAGCGCGGTGCCGCCCCACATCCATCGCCAGGCGAGTTCGCGCGCAAGTAAACCTGGGCGCTTGGCGACCGTGCGAAAACCTGCGGCGATGGGGGAGAATGTGGACATGGTTAACCTACTGTCTCTTGACCTTGCAGTCGCCAACGGCCCACTAATTCTCTCGCCGCAGAACCCCAATCAGGCTGGCTAAACTGAAAACCCGCATTGTGTAGCTTGCCGGAGATAACTTGTCTGCTCTTCAGCATTAACTCGGTTTCTGTACGCAGAAAAACCGCACCGATCTCCAGCATCCATTCCGTTGCCGGAAGTCCAATGGGTGTGCCCCATGCACGGCGCATGGCCCGCATGAACTCGCGATTGGGCAGAGGGTTCGGCGAAGCGATGTTAACCGGGCCGTCGAGTTCCTTGTGAGAAATAATGAAGTCCAGCGCGTGAACAAAATCGGCGTGATGCACCCACGAAACAAACTGTTTGCCAGATCCAGCGGCACCACCCAGGCCAACGCGAACGAGTCCGAGTAACACATCAAAGATGCCGCCTCGATCAGGACTAAGCACAATCGCACTTCGCAGCGCGACGCGTCGGGTATTCGGAGTTTTGGCTGCGAAGAAGACATGCTCCCAGCTTTTCGCGACGTCAATGCTGAAGTTCCAAGTGTCCGGGACTCCAGGTTCGCCGCCGCCGAGTTCTCCCGTAGCTTCATCCATCGGTCGGTCTAGTGCGTGTCGGTAGATGGTAGCGGTGCTGGCGTTCATCCACAGACGGGGAGGAGCAGAAGATCGTGCAATCGCCTCACCGACTAGTTCCGTGGTGCGTGTTCTAGACTCCATGATCTCCCGACGGTTCGTCGGATTGTACCGGCAGTTTACGCTGCGTCCGGCAAGATTGAGGACGACATCTGCGCCATCCAGTTCATGAACCCACTCGCCTAACGTCACGCCATCCCACGGAACCGTCCGCCAAGGATGCTGATTGTTGGAGCGCGCTATTACCGTAACCTGATGGCCCGCAGAGTGAAAGTGGCGCGCAGCAATAACACCAACTTGCCCACTGCCTCCCGGAATGACGATGCGCAGTCCCATTAGGTTGCTCTTTCGATTCTATTAGAAGGCTACACGGCTTTACCGCAACACCAAATTCACCAGCTTGCCCTTTACCACAATCGCCTTGACGAGTTGCTTACCTTCCATCGCAGCTACTACCCGCTGGTCGGCGAGTGCGGCTTCGCGCATGGCGTCGTCCGTGGCATCGGGCGCAACGAGTATCTTGCTGCGCAGCTTGCCGTTGATCTGGATCGGTATCTCGACTTCATCTTCCTTGGCTAACTCCGCGTCATACTTCGGCCATGGTGCCTTTAGTAAGTTACTCGACTCGCCCAGCATCTCCCACATTTCGTGGGCAACATAGGGCGCGAAGGGATGCAGCAGGAGTGTGACATTACGCATAGCTTCGGCTACAACAGTTACGGGAATCGTAACTTTGCTCTGGGAAGCAGCATCTTCCGCGGCATACATTGCGTTGACCAGCTCCATAATCGCGGCGATGCACGTGTTGAAGTGCCAGCGTCCGGCGAATTCGTCGCTTATGCGTTTGATTGTCTGATGCAATTTGCGGCGCAACGCACGCGCCTCCGCTGACAGATCGTCCGAAACCGGCACATTCGCCTCGGCGCGCCACGCCGCATCTTCGCCATTCGCATTGCGCGCCACATAACGATAGGCACGGCTCAGGAAGCGCTGCACGCCTTCGACGCCTGCATCCTGCCAGTCCATCTCGCGATCAGGGGCGGTGGCAAACAGCGTGTAGGCCCGCGTAGCGTCTCCACCGAACCGCGCCACCATCTCGTCCGGCGACACTACATTGCCAAGACTCTTGGACATCTTACCGCCGTCCTTCAGCACCATGCCCAGCGTGAACAGGCGTGTCACTGGCTCGTCGTTCTTGATAAGCCCTAAGTCGCGCATGAATTTAGTCCAGAACCTCGAATAGATCAAGTGCAGAATCGCGTGTTCTACTCCGCCAATGTATTGGTCAATGGGGAACCAGTAGTTCGCTTTCGCGGAATCAAATGGCGCGGTTGAATTATGTGCGTCCACATAACGATAGAAGTACCAGGACGAATCTACAAACGTATCCATGGTATCCGTCTCGCGACGCCCGGGTTTACCACACTTCGGGCACGGCACGTTGACGAACTCTGGCACCCGCCCGAGGGGCGATCCGCCCGTAAGGGTAAGATCCACTTGCGGCGGCAGTAACACAGGCAAGTCACTCTCCGGCACAGGCACGATGCCGCAGTCGTCGCAATAGATCATCGGAATCGGCGTGCCCCAGTAACGTTGGCGCGAGATACCCCAGTCCTTCAGACGGTAAGTTACTTTTGGATTGCCAAAACCCTTGTCTTCTGCGCGCGCAACCATCTTCTGTAAAGCTTCGGCACAGGTCAGGCTATTCCACTCGTCGGAGTTCACCAATAAACCATCTTTGGCGATAAACGGAAGCTCGGTATCCTGCTCGGGAATCGCTGCTGCTATTACGCGCCGAATCGCAATGCCATACTTAGTCGCAAACTCGAAGTCGCGCTCGTCATGGCCAGGCACGCTCATAATCGCACCGGTGCCGTAATCCATCAGAATGTAATTGGCGACCCACACTGGAATGCGTTCTCCGTTGAAGGGATTGACCGCAACCGCGCTCGTCGGAACGCCATGCTTTTCAAGTGTGCCAATATCGCCTGTCTGCTTCGCCTGCTTCTGTTCGGCGATCATGGCGTCCACTTCGGCGCGCAACTTACTATCCTGCTCAGCCAGCGCCTTTACCACGGGATGCTCCGGCGCCAACTGCACGCTGGTTGCGCCATAGATCGTGTCAATACGCGTGGTGAAGACGGTTACATCTTGCGCCGCACCTGCGGGCACATCTTCGAGCTTAAATGTAACTTCCGCACCTTTACTGCGACCGATCCAGTTACGCTGCATGGTGCGGACTTTTTCCGGCCAACCTTCTAACTTATCCAGTCCGTCGAGTAACTCGTCGGAGTAATCCGTGGTGCGGCAGGCCCACTGCTCCAGGTCGCGCTGTTCCACCGGAGTCGTCTCATGCCGCCAGCAGCATCCATTCACCACCTGCTCGTTGGCCAGCACGGTGGCGCACTCCGGACACCAATTCACTTTGCTCTTCTTGCGATACACCTTGTCGTGCTCGTATAGCTTCAAAAAGAACCACTGATTCCAGCGGTAATAATCAGGTAGGCAGGTGGTCACCTCGTTCGCCCAGTCGTAGGCGAAGCCGAGGCGATGCATCTGCCGCTTCATCGCGGCGATGTTCGAAAGCGTCCACTCGCGCGGTTCGCGATTATTCTTCAGCGCGGCATTCTCCGCGGGCAGGCCGAACGAATCCCAGCCCATGGGATGCAGCACGTTGTAGCCCTTCATCCACATGTGGCGGGCGAGCGCGTCGCCAATCGCGTAGTTGCGCACGTGGCCCATGTGCAGCGCGCCCGAAGGATACGGCAACATTTCCAACACGTAATACTTGGGCTTGGGCGTGCCGCCGCTCGCGGTGATGGCAGCTGGATCGTCCGCCGCATACAGCGACGGATCGGCGGCCCAGCGCTCGGCCCACTTCTGCTCAATGCGCTGCGGTTCGTAACGGACTTCGGGTTCGCGCTCAGTTATCGTGCGCGGCATAGGTGCTTGATTTTCTTGTGACATATGGTTATGAGAGCCAACTAACGAAACTACAAGCGAGATAGAGCCGCAGACTAAGTAACTGCTTTACCTTCGCCCGACAACTTACCGAGGGCATCGCGACAGGCAGCCCGTAGACTTGGCAATTCATTCATTACGACATCCCAAAGGCGATCCGGCAGAATCACGTCGTAGGCGTGTCGCAACTGGTTGCCGAGAGCGCGAATTGCAGGCCACGGTTGATTCGGCATCAGTGTTGGCGCGAGGTCGCCAAGTTTGGCTGCAGCCTCGGCGATGCGCTCAAAGCAACGCTCGACTGCATCCAGTGTCTTAAAGTCGCTCTCGAACGTCTGCTGGCTCATGCCATCGGTATAGCGCAGAATCGGCTCGGCGTTTTGGATGATGTCGGCGAGACGCTGGGCTGGACGTTCAGAAGGCAAGAGCACGATCCTTATTGATTTCCTGTTGGAAGCGCAATTTAGGAGTTGGCTCCTCCACAACGTCCACTGGGCTCTGCAATATTGTCGCCAGCCGCTCCGAGAGCAACTGTAGCCGACCGAAATAGTCGAAGCCGCCCCGCGAGAAGCCAGGGCCAACTCGCACTGCGACGTCAACGTCGTTGGCAGGACTCTCGCCTCGCGCCACGGATCCGAACAGAGACAGGCTCACTACACCCGTTGAGCGCAGTTCGGCCTCATGCTCGCGCAGCTTCTGAATGGCTTCCTCACGTGTCATAGGTATATTGTCGCGCAGACTCCGCTCAGGAAGACAGAAATTTGTTGATTGATTCAAACTTCCGCTCTACCTCACCAACCCTGTTAGCGCCTGCACGTTCCTGCGCTCGTCGCCCGGTTCGTCCACGGGGGTTTCGGCGATGAACGCGGCGTGGCGCAGTTGCGGGTCGTTGAGCAGCCAGCTGAAGGGCTCGAGGCCGATGGTTCCCTGCCCGATATGTTCGTGGCGGTCGAGCTTCGAGCCAAAGGGTGCCTTGGCGTCGTTGCAATGCCAGACGGCGATGCGCTTCAGCCCGACCGTCGCGTCGAGCGCGGCCAACGTCGCCGCCAGGCCGGGCTTTGTCGTGATCTCGTATCCCGCGACGTGGGTATGGCAGGTGTCAATGCACGCGCCCACGGGAATCACCGGCGAGAGTCGGTTCACCAGCTCGGCGACTTGCTCGAACTTGCTGCCCAGCGAAAACTCTGCCCCAGCAGTGTTTTCAATCAACACGCTCAACCCGGCTGCTGCACCTTTTCCAACCAGGTCGAGTCCCTGGGTGGCCTCGGTGATTCCCGCAACGACACGCGCCAAGCCTTCCTCGCGAGTCGAGCCGTTGAACGACCCGGAGTGCAGCACCAGATGTTCCGCTCCCAGCGCAAGCGCGCGCTCGACCTCGCCGCGAAACGCCTTGATGGAGTTGGCGTAGACATCAGGCTTGACCGCCGCAAGGTTCACCAAATAGTTCACATGAATCACTAGCGGCTTCATGTCATATTCCGCGCGCAGACGGCGCATTTCGCTGCATTCAAGCTGTGATGGCAGGGCCGCGCGCCACTGCCTCGGACTCGCCGAGAAAATCTGTAGGCAGTTCGCACCGATGTCGTGGGCGCGCTGGGCGGCGAGGTGCAGGCCTCCAGCAACCGAAGTGTGGATGCCGATGCGAACAGCTGGGCTTGAGCCAGTCTTCGAAGGGGGCTCAGGCTGGCTGCCCGAAGCAGATAGAGACGCGGAAATTTCTGACATGCCTAGAGTTTACTGGCAAGCGGGGCCCTAACCCTGCCTAAACAGGTGAGTACGTGAGTTTGGCCGACCGACCGTCCCGTATGACCCTACTCAAATTAGAGAATTTTATCTCCATCAGGCTTGACGACTGGCCCTAGTATGGTCGAAGATTATCAACGCAGTACGACATCGCTAGTATTCGATTGCAATAGCAAACAGCAGGTGCGGTCTCCCCCGCAACAATGAAATCACAGCAAACAGCAACGCCTTGAAGGAGGCACTTTGAACAAAGCACTCGTAGCAGTCCTTGGAATTTGTTCCATCGCAACCTGGGCCCAGGCCGAGAATCACGTGAAGGTCTTCAACGAAATCAAGCATGACGTCTCGCAGCCGCTGCGCGACATGGCCAAGTCGGTCACGGTTCAGAAGCAGGCCCCGCGCGAAAACGACGTCCGTCGCAGCTTCGTCGGCGCCAACACCGCTTCCGCAACCGACGTCGCTTCGCACCCCGCGGACGTAAACGGTTCGCGTCCCTTGGTCGGCACCGTCGCTGGCCTCAACTTCGACGGCCAGTCGGCTGATGGCGTCGCTCCGCCTGACACCACCGGCTCGATCGGTGCCACGCAGTTCGTGCAGTGGGTCAACTCCGAATACAACGTATACGACAAAACCACTGGCGCCAAGACGCTCGGCCCCATCGCTGGCAACGCTCTGTGGTCCGGATTTGGTGGCGCTTGCCAGACCCGCAACGACGGCGACCCCATCGTTCTGTTCGACAAGCTGGCTGGGCGCTGGTTCTTTGCCCAGAACACCTTTGCGACGCCTTACACCACCTGCATCGCAGTCTCCACCACCAGCGACGCTACGGGCAGCTTCAACCGCTATGCGTTTGCGGTGACTCCGACCACGTCCTTCCCGGATTACCCGAAGTGGGGCATCTGGTCGGATGGGTACTACCAGACCTTCAACGCGTTCAAGAACGGCCAGTCCTTCGCCAACTCTGAAGTCTGCGCTGCGGATCGCACCAACATTCTGGCGGGCAATGCAGCCACGCTGCAATGCTTCACCACCACGTCGGCTTACTTCTCGCTGCTTCCGGCTGATAACGACGGCTTGACCGCGCCGCCGGCTGGCGAGCCTGAAAGTCTGGCCGACTGGATTGACACCACCCACATTAACTTCTGGCAGTTCCATGTTGATTTCGCGGTTCCGGCCAACTCCACCTTCACTGGCCCCACCGCCGTGGTGGTCAACGCCTTCACTCAAGTCTGCCCGACCACTCGTATCTGCGTGCCAGAAGGCTCCGGCGAAAAGGTAGATTCCCTCGGCGACCGCCTAATGTACCGTTTGGCGTATCGCAACTTCGGCACCTACGAGTCCATGCTGATGGCGCAGACGGTTAAGCCGGTAGCACACACCACTTCGACCACGGCAGTACGCTGGTACGAGTTCCGCAATCCCGCCAGCCCGACCGTGTTCCAGCAGGCCACGTTCCAGGATGCGGCCACCAAGAACTACTGGATCCCGAGCATCGCGCAAGACAAGCAGGGCAACATTGCTATGGGCTTCAGCTCGGCTGCCAAGGTCCTCAACCCAAGCGTCTGGTACACCGGGCGTCTGGTCACCGACCCCATCAATACCATGGAGACCACGAAAGTAATGGTCGCTGGCACGGGCTTCCAGAAGACTACCTCCAACCGTTGGGGCGATTACAGCACCATGAGCGTTGACCCGAACGATGACTGCACCTTCTGGTTCACCGAGGAGTATTACAAGACGACGGGCAGCTTCAACTGGGCCACCCGTATCGGCTCGTTCAAGTTCCCGGGCTGCATCTGAAAACCACGGAACACCAACCGGAATAGAAAAGGCCCGCTCATTACGAGCGGGCCTTTCTTTTGCAGCAAACTGCAAACTAACGTTTAGCCACCGTTCTGGCAGACCGTCAGGGAATGGTTCTGGAATGAGAACCAGTCGTTGACGGTGGTTCCCGCTGGGGCACCGAAATACTCCAGCGTGGCCAGATCCTGCAGGTTGTAGGTGAAGCCGTGCAGAACGTAGGCAAAGCCACCGTAGTTGGAGTAGCCTTCGAGGGGATCGCCGTTTTCCAGCAGGCTGTTGCCGTGCTGGGCACAGAGGCCCGGAGCTACGTTGTTCACGAACGGATCGTCATACCACTCGCCGATCTCGTGCGACAGAGCCGAAACGTCCTGGCTGAACGAGCCGGGAGCGCTGTCGTAGTCAAAGTGCGAGTAGGTCTGGGCACCCGTCGCGCTGTGGTAGCCGCCGATGCAGCATCCGCCGCTGGTCAGGAAGGTGTTGTAGGTGACGAAGATCGGCAAGGTATCCGGAGTGATCTGCGCCGCGTTGCGGGTGAGGTAGCTGTTGAACTGGGTATCAATCCAGGTGATGTCCACTTCTCCGCGTGTTCCCAGAGCAAATGGGTTGCCGGTCACGCCCTTGGAAGCGGGCGGGCTCAGCTTGAGCGTCGGACGCACCGTCGGGTTGGTGCTCAGCTTCAGATGATAATTGCTGTTGATCGATACGTTGCCCCAGAAGTTGGCGCGCTGATAGGCGTCCACATACTGAGTAGCGCCGATGTCAACGCCACCTTGCACGTAGTCTGTGGTGTTGTCGAACACGGGCGAAGTAGTGGTGTTCTTGATCACAGTGTTGCCGTTGGAGAGAACTGTCGCAGGATCAAACACCGTCTTGGTGGTGCCCTTGGTGATGGTGATCTGCACAGGGATGATGAAGGTTTTGATCGTTGTGGTGGCGTTGTTGGTCGTGGGGCTGGCGCCAACCATCGTGTAGTTGATGGTCTTGCCGTTGTATACGTAGGAGCCCGTAAACTGGGCGAGCGTGGCTGGCGGCAACGCGCCCTTGCCAGGCTTGGCTGGCAGTGTCACGAAACGGGGCTTAACCTGCTGGGCGAAGCCGGCCGAAAGGCACGACAGTCCCAGAAGGGAAATTGCAAGTGCTTTGCGCATGAATCCTCCGAAGGAATTTCTGTGAATCCCGGAACCCTGAGGGAGACTACTGGGGTAGGAAATCTTTCCGAGAATAGAGCCAAACGCCCCCAGCGTCAAGCGATTTTCAACATCAAATTTATTTTTCGTCTACTATCTAACGTGTACTACTGATTGCGTTTATCACACTTTAAGGACTCTCGACATGCCCAACGCTTGCAAGCTCTTCTCCATCCTGTTTTGCGCCGTTCTGGTGAGTGTTTTTGCCTCGTTTTCTTTCGCGCAGAGTAAGCCGCCCATCGCCAAGGGTCCCAAGCTTTGCGTGGCACAATCGGCCAACAGCAGCAACCAGCCGGTGTTCGCCGACGACATCAAGACCAGCCTTTATCAGTCCATGCTCCAAGCTGGGTTGAATGCCGACGACACGCCCACCGCGACCATGCTGGCCAGCAAGCTCGACATGAGCTACAAAAACGAGTTTGTGGCCAAACGTCTGCACTGCGATTATGTTCTGCTTTCCGAAATCGCTTCGGCTCCGGCAAAGGCTGGTGCGGGTTCCGCGGGCCAACTTCGACTAGACTTCGCGCTTTTCAAAAGAAACCATCCCAAAGCGGTGCTTGAGGGATCGGAGGACGCGCCGCAAACGGCCAAGCTGACCGATGGATTTCTCGCCATTACGCCGAAGGTGGCGGCAAAGGTTGCGGCTGCGATCCCTTCCAAATAGGGGTTTTGCCTTCGCAGCACAGTGCATAGCCGGATTGCCCGCAAGTACCAGTGCCTTGTTTTGTGTCCAATCCGTCCTGCCGATTTCCCGATTTCTAATTTTTTCTCGAAATCTCCTTGACGGCACACCCCGCGAAAGAGCACTATGGCGTACATCAGTACTAGCAACGTAGTACGCATTCTGCTTCATTGCGCGTAGCGCTCTCCCCCGCGTCGCGTGATCGGTTCCCAATTCTCAATGACCCCTGTGGAGGCTAGCTTGAAGAAATTTACGATGGTTGCAGTAGCCCTTTGTGCACTGAGTTCGGTCGCGTTGGCGGCAAACCCGGTTCACGTTTACAACGAAAGCGGACACGACGTTTCGCAGCCGCTACGTGACATGGTGAAGCAGGTTTCGGTGCAGAAGGTTGCTCCGCACGAAGCCGATGTTCGCCGCGTCATTCCCATCAAGCAGCTGCCTTTGACGGCTGCAGACAGAGCGATTCGTCCCAGCATTAATGGCGATAGCCCGACAGTGGCCACCACGCCTGGCTTGAACTTTGACGGTCAGGCTGCCGATGGCGTTGCTCCTCCGGATACCACGGGCGCGGTAGGCGCCACCCAGTACGTGCAGTGGGTAAACCTGGAATACAACGTGTACGACAAGACGACCGGTGCCAAGACCTTGGGTCCGATTCAGGGCAACGCCATCTGGTCCGGCTTCTCCAACACCAAGTGCTCCGCCAACAACGATGGTGACCCGATCGTGCTGTATGACAAGATCGCGGGCCGCTGGTTCTTCGCACAGAACACCTTCGTGACTCCGTACACGACTTGCATCGCGGTTTCCACCGGCAACGATGCGACCGGCACCTACAACCGCTACGCCTTCACCGTGAGTCCGAGCAATGCATTCCCCGACTACCCGAAGTGGGGCGTTTGGTCGAATGCGTACTATGAGTCGTTCAACAACTTCGCGAACGGCCAAAGTCTGACCAATGCGGAAGTCTGCGCGGCTGACCGCACTGCGATTCTGGCGGGCAACACCGCCACCTTCCAGTGCTTCAATACCGCTGACAGCGGCCACTACGGTCTGCTTCCGGGCGATATTGACGGCCTCACCTCTCCACCTGCTGGCGAAGACGAACGGTTTATTGACTTCAGCGATACTGGTCACGTCAACACCTGGCTTTTCCACGTTGATTTTGTCACTCCGACCAATTCCACCTTTACTGGCCCCACGGCTCTGACGGTTCCCGGCTTCACCAAGATATGCGGCGCCGTTGGCAGCGACACACGCTCCTGCATCCCGCAGCCGACTGGCGGCGAGAAGCTTGATTCTCTCGGCGATCGTATGATGTACCGGTTCTCGTATCGCAAGATCACCAATGCTCAGGGCACGCACGAGCAGTGGCTGGCCTCGCACACGGTGGGCCCGGTCAACAACGCCACGGCAACTTCAGCCGTTCGCTGGTACGAATTCCGCCTGTCTCCGTTGGGCAATTTCGTGCTCTTCCAGTCGGGCACGTTCCAAGATCCCGGCACCAAGAACTACTGGATGTCGAGCATCGCGTCTGACAAGCAAGGTAATGCAGCCCTGGGCTTCGCTGTGTCTGATGCTTCCACGGATCCGAGCGTCTGGTACACCGGCCGCAAGTTCAACGATCCTAAGGGAACCATGCAGGCTGCGAACATCGTCGTGACCGGCACGGGCACTCAGAAGAACACCTCGAACCGGTTTGGTGATTACAGCACCATGCAGATTGACCCGACCGACGATTGCACCTTCTGGTACACCCAGGAGTACATCAAAACCACGGGCAGCTTTAACTGGGCCACCCGTATTAACTCTTTCAAGTTCACCACCTGCCGCTAAACGTTGCGGTGCAGTACAACTTGATTTGATTGAACGGGCTGGAGTTCCGAAGTCGGAACTCCAGCCCGTTCTTCTTTGCTACCCCTCCAAACCGCATTCCCCCACGCGAAGTTTGCCGTAAGCCCGCGTGCCCCGCTAAACTATATGTTTCCGGAGAAATCTCATGCTTGTCGTAATGCAGGCGCACGCCACCGAAGAGCAGGTTCACGCCGTATGCCAAAAGATTGAAGGTCTGGGCTACCGCGCCCATCCCATGCCCGGCGCGCAACGTACTGCTATTGGCATTACGGGAAACCGTGGTGAGATCGAACAGGCTGCCATATTTGAGATGCCGGGCGTTGGCGACGTCATCGCCGTCAGCAAGCCTTACAAACTAGTGAGCCGCGAGGTCAAAGAAGAGCGCACTGTCATCCGCTTCCCGAATAGTGGAGCGACCATCGGTGGCAGCGAACTGGCGATTATTGCTGGCCCTTGCGGCGTGGAAAAGCACGAGCAGGTCTTTACCACCGCAGAACGAGTTTTTAAGGCCGGGGCTAGGTTCTTTCGCGGCGGAGCCTACAAGCCACGCACTTCGCCCTATTCATTTCAGGGACTCGGCGAAGAGGGACTGAAGATCATGGCCGAGGTGCGCGATGCGTTCGGGCTGCTCATCGTCACGGAAGCGGTGGACAACGAATCGCTGGAGAAGGTCTCCGAGTATGCGGACGTGGTGCAGATTGGCGCCCGCAATATGCAGAATTTTTCGCTGCTGAAGCAGGCCGGACGCCAACCCAAGCCGGTGCTGCTGAAGCGCGGCATGTCCGCCACCCTGGATGAATTCCTGATGGCAGCGGAATATGTGATGTCCGAGGGAAACTACAATGTGGTGCTGTGCGAGCGCGGCGTTCGCACTTTTGCCGACCACACTCGCAATACACTCGATCTGAGCATCGTGCCCGCCGTGCAGCGGCTCAGCCACCTGCCCATTCTGGTAGACCCCAGCCACGGAACCGGCAAGCGCAATAAAGTCACGCCCTTGTCGCGAGCCGCAGTTGCCGTCGGCTGCGATGGACTGATTGTGGAAGTGCATTGCAATCCTGAAAAAGCGCTTTCCGACGGTATGCAGTCGCTTTATCCCGACCAGTTCGACGAATTGATGGATCAAGTCCGGCAGATCGCACCGATCGTCGGCCGCACCGCCATGGGCCAGCAGACTGTGGTGCTTCCTGAAGCCGTGGTGACGCGATAACTTGAAGCGACTGCTGGCAGTGCTGTTCCTTGTCATCGCGGCAGTCGGTGCGGCGGTGTGGTGGTATCTGCGCCCGCAGCCCTTCCCCTTGCACGGCGCGGCATATCACGAGTACGCCTACGTTACGAACTTCGGCAGCAACACTGTCACTGTGATGGACTTGGTGTACCGCTTTGGCCCTGAGCCCAGTCAGGGCTTCCGCGCCATCCGCACTCTGGTGACCGGCCAAGGCCCATCTGCCATTGCCGTGAACCCGCGCAAGAATGAGATCTATGTCGTCAACTCGGGTTCGCACAACGTCAGTGTGATTGATGCTGAGCTAAATCAAGTCGTCGCAACACTCGGTGTCCACGGCCTTCCGAGCGCTATTGCCGTTTCCGCCGATGGCAAACGGGCCTACGTCACAAATTCCGCTTCGGCCAATGTTTCGGTGATTGATCTCGATCAGCGCAAGGTGTTAGCGAGCATCGGTGTCGGAGGCAACCCCGGCTCGGTGCGCATTTCGCCCGACGGAGACGTCGCGGTGATTGGCAATCGTGGCGGCAATAGCGTTTCCCTGCTCGACACCCAATCCCTCAAGGTTCGCGCCACCATCCCTACTTGCCAGCAGCCGGGCGACATTGCCATCAGCATAGACTCGGCGAAGGCCTTCGTCGCCTGCACCGGATCGGCGCAGGTCGCGGCGGTGGACTTGAAAGCTGGCCGCTTGCTGGCGCTGCTTGATGTTGGTCAGCATCCCGTGCGGCTGGTGCTTAAGCCGGATGGTGGCGAACTGTTTGTGTGCAATCAGGATTCAGACTCAATTTCGCGTATCGAAGTCGGCACCAACGAGGTTGGTGGCACTTTTCTGATTGGCGCCAAGCCCGCCGACGCCGTCATCACAGCCGACAATCTACGAATGTACGTTGCGAACTATGGCAGCAACACGGTGGCCGTATATGACTTGGATAATGGCCGCCTGCTGGCTACCATGCCGACTGGAGACGGCCCCATTGCCGTGACTCTCACTGGCGACCAATACCACATCCTGACGCTGGACTCCACCAGCGGCGATGTAGCGGTGCTGGGCAAGCTGCAAGTGACGCTCGTCCCGACCCATCAATACCCGCTGCTCACTATGATTCCGGCGGGCATTGATCCCCGCCAAATCGCCGTGAAGGCATTCAACCTGCTGCCACGAGAGCCCTAAGCGCATGCTGAAACCTGTGCTGGTAAGCGGGTTGCTCCGCTTGGAAAGTTCTCTAGACTGTGCTCACGAGCGCAACGCTGAACCGTCAAAATCACTGATGGGGGCCGGGTGAACAGGCGAGTTGCGACTAAAATCTTGTTGCTGTGGCTAGCGTTGCCCGCCGCTCTGGTGTTGGCAAAATCTGCTGACATCCTGCCCAATCCAGCAATCGCTCAGCGACTCAACCTACCCAGACTTGAAAAAGCTCCCACGCTGGAAGACTTTTTGGACATGCAGCCCAACGCCGCGTGGGCTGGCAAACTCACCAAGGTGGATCAATTCACCCAGCGCATTCCAACCGACGGCGCACCCGCCTCCGAGAAGACAGAGGCCTACCTCGGTTATGACAGCAAGAACCTATACGCGATCTTCGTGTGTTTCGATGACCATCCCAAGGCAATTCGCGCACCCCTGAGTCATCGCGACGATCTGAACGACGACGACATCGTAGAGATCATGCTCGACACCTTCAACGACCACCGTCGCGCCTATGCGTTTATCGCCAATCCGCTGGGGGTACAGGATGACGCGATCTACACTGAGGCCAACAACAACGGCGGCGGCGATCCGTTTGATTTCTCCTTTGACACCATCTGGGGTTCACGCGGCCAGCTGACCTCGCAAGGCTACGTAGTATGGATGGCGATTCCCTTTCGCAGCCTGCGCTTTGCCAACGCCGACCCGCAAACCTGGGGGGTGATTCTGCACCGTGGCATTACCCGTCTCAGCGAAAAAACGTACTGGCCACACTTTTCCAGCCGTATTTCGGGCCGATTGAACCAGGAAGGCGAAGTAACCGGGATGGAAAAGATATCGCCGGGCCGGAACTTCCAGATCAATCCTTACGGATTTTTGGGTGCGCTGAAGGAGCCGAATTTTATTGACCCGGCGAATCCGTTCTTCTCTCGGCGAAATCTTTACGGCCGTGCCGGAGGCGATGCCAAGCTCATTATCAAGGACAAGTTTGTCCTCGATGCGACGATCAATCCGGACTTCAGTCAGGTCGAGAGCGACCAGCCTCAGGTAACAGTGAATCAGAGATTTCCGGTGTTCTTCCCGGAACGGCGCCCATTCTTTCTTGAAAACGCGGCCTTCTTTCAGACGCCCATCAATCTGGTATTCACTCGCAACATCGTCTCGCCTACCGCCGGACTCCGCTTCACTGGCAAGGATGGTCCGTGGGCCGTCGGACTGTTTGCAGCAGACGACCGCTCGCCGGGCCAATCGGTGCCGCGTACTGATCCGGAATTTGGCAAGCGTGCTTACTTTGCGGTAGGGCGGGTAAGTCGCGAGGTCGGCAAGCAATCCAGCATTGGCGCGATCTATGCCGACCGCGAATTCGATGGCCAGTTCAGCCGCAGCGGCGGTCTTGACTCGCACCTGCGCATTGATGACCACTGGACCGCCGACTTACAGGGCGTCGTCACCTCGACCCGTTACAGCGATGGAAGCTATAGTTATGGCCCTGCGTATGAAGCAACCGTAGCGCGGCAAGGCCGGCAGCTCAATTACTTCGCTAATTATAGCGACCGTGCCCCCGGGTACTATACGGCGACTGGCTTTAACGAACGTTCCGACATCCGCAACCTGTATCAAAACATCAACTACAGCTTTCGTCCTGAAGGTAAAGCGCTTATTTCGTGGGGACCACAGTTCGAGCAATTCGAGACTTTCGACTACCGCGGCAACCACTTGAATCAAGGATGGGTGCCAGAGTTCAACGCGGAGCTCAAGGGGCAGACGTTTGTTAATATTTTTTATTCACCAGAAGAAGAACTGCTTCGGCCGCAAGACTATTCTGCGCTAATCGCAAACCGCAACTACCGCCGCCACACCACAGGGTTAAACCTGCGTAGTAACTACTTCAAGGTGTTGTCGCTCGAGGCGCACGTGCAGTGGGGCACGCGGATCAACTACGCTGCGCCAGTGGGCGAGGCGCCATTTTTAGCGCATCGCACCTCGGCGGAATTGTTTGCCTCAGTACGCCCGACCAACCAACTACGTATTGACAATAGTTATCTGCAGTTCCGGCTCACCAATCGCTTTTCCAATGCTGGGATCATGAACAACCACATTATCCGGTCTAAGTGGAACTATCAGATTACCAAGGAACTTTCGGCACGATTCATTGCTCAGTACGACACGATTCTTTCCAATCCTCAGTTCACTTCGCTTAAGCCGCAGAAGAATCTGAATTTTGATTTTTTAGTGTCTTATTTATTGCACCCGGGGACAGCAGTTTATGCGGGATATAACACCAATCTACAAGACCTTACCCTACCGCTCGGTTCGGACGCAGACCTGAATCCACTGCACAACAATAAGCTGATCAATGATGGTCGCCACTTTTTTGTGAAAGTAAGTTATCTGTATCGCTTTTAGTGAATTTTCCGGGCAAAAGAAAACGCCCGCGCTTTGGGGCACGGGCGTTCGAGGATAGCTCGATCTAAAGGCTACTGCACGACCACCGCACAATGCTCATTGAACGCCGCCACCAGGTCGGTGGCAATCGCTTCGGCGTTGCGGCTCTCGATCATGTAGCGCGGCATAAAGTACGTCACTTTGCCGTCGCGCATAATTGCAATCGAAGGCGACGACGGTGGAATTTCGCCAAAGTGCTGGCGGGCCCGCTCGGTCGCATCGCGATCCTGCCCGGCAAACACCGTCACCATGTGCTCCGGCTTGGTCGCGTTGGCCAAGGCCATGCGCACCGCGGGACGCATCTTGCCCGCCGCGCATCCGCACACCGAGTTCACCACCACCATCGTTGTGCCAGACTGCGCTAGAGCGCGATCCACTTCTTCCGCCGAACGTGCTTCGGCAATGCCCAGCCGCGTCAGCTCTTCCCGCATCGGTAACACCATCAGGTCAGGAAACAATTCACACCTCCATATAGTTTGAGGCTAAGAACCTCAAGAACGATTCACAAATTGCGCGTTAACACTACTGTAACCCACTCGCCGTCGGCCAGACGATCTACTTCGCTCAGTTGTAGAGGCGTCAATATCGCCAACACGCCGTCCAACTGGTCATGCAGGATGCCGGAGGCGATCAATCTTCCACCTGGGCGAACTACCGCAGCGAGATCGGTGGCTATGAGCTCGATCACATCGGCCGTAAGATTTGCCAGCACCAGATCGAACTGCTGCCCCGCAAAATCACTGGCGCTGCCTACGTGGAACTCGATCTCATGCTGCAGCCGGTTGATCTCAGCGTTTTCGCGCGCGACCCCTACCGCTTCGGGGTCAATGTCGCAGGCTACCAGCTTTGCGTCAGGTGGAAGCACTCCGGCGTTTTGTGCAGTGGCCAGCAATGCTGCGCCCAGACTCAGAATTCCTGTGCCCGTACCCACGTCCAGCAAGCTCACCGACCCGTTCGACGGAGGCCAGTACCGCTCCAGCATCTGTAGGACTCCGCGTGTGGTCTCGTGCGTCCCGGTGCCAAAAGCCATGCCCGGATCAATCTGAATTACCAACCGGTCACCGGGGTCAGCCGTCGCCATCTTCCACGAAGGGACGATCATAAAACGCTCGCCGACCGGCATCGCTTCCCAAGTCTTCTTCCATTCGGCGAGCCAGTCCTGATCTTCGACCGTGCTCCAGGTGACGCGCCGCAACAAGACAGCAGGCATTTCCGCGCGCATTAGTGCGTCTTCGATCCGTGCGATCACCTCCGTCGCGTCCACCGGCGCGGCATAAAATGCTCGCATCGTCAGCGTCTCAGAGGTCTCCTGCAGAGTTTGCAGGCCAGTCGGCTCCAGTGTCCATAGTTCGTTCGAGGCCAGTTCTTCGGCCTCGCGATCCACTTCCACGTCAATGGCGTGCCACATTTTCATCAGAAGATTTAGTGTATAGGGTTGGGATTATCCCTCAAGGAAAGCTAAGGAGTCGGTTGCAGATTCTCGAAAACATTCCTCTCGCGCCGATGACGACGTTGCAAGTCGGTGGCCCGGCTCGCTTCTTCTGCGAAGCCGCTTCGGTGGACGACATCCGCGAGGCGCTGGCCTTCGCGCAGTCGCACGGTCTGCCGCTATTTATTCTCGGGGGCGGCAGCAATCTCGTAGTGGCGGATGCTGGCGTTACTGGCTTGGTGCTACGGGTGAGCTTGCGCGGCATCACCGACGCACCTATTGTCGAGGGCACTGGCAGCCGCGCCTTCTCGGTCGCCTCCGGTGAATCTTGGGACGACTTTGTTGCATACACCGTCGCACGTAATTGCGCGGGTATTGAGTGCCTCAGCGGCATCCCCGGAAGTGTGGGTGGAACGCCGGTGCAGAACGTTGGGGCATACGGGCAGGAAGTCTCACAGACGATTGCCGAGGTCGAAGCGCTTGAGATCGCGTCTGGTACGGTGCACACCTTTTCAAATAGCGACTGTGGCTTCGGCTACCGCAGCAGCCGCTTCAACACGACTGAGCGTGGTCGGTGGATCATTCTGCGCACCACTTTCGCACTCATCGAAGGCGGCGCTCCGCGTATCGCGTATCGCGACCTGCAACAGCACTTTGCGAATCACTCCGGCCAGCCTTCGCTTGTGGAGGTTCGTGATGCAGTTCGAAGTATTCGCCACAGCAAGGCCATGCTGATTGTGGAAGGTGATGACGACTGCCGCAGCGCTGGATCGTTCTTCAAGAATCCGGTGCTGGCTTTGGCTGCTTACACTGCAATACAGCAACGGGCCCGTGAACGCGGACTCGAAGTGCCTGCTTACCCTTCGGCTGATGCTCAAGGCCAGCAGCAGCATAAAATTCCGGCAGCGTGGCTGGTGGAACGGTCGGGTTTCCACAAGGGATTTACGTTAGGTCGCGCTGGAATCTCCAGCCGGCATGCGCTGGCGTTGGTGAATCGCGGCGGTGCAACGGCGGCGGAAATTATTGCGCTTAAAGATGCGATTCAGAGTGCAGTGGAGGAGCAGTGGCAGGTAAAGCTTGAGCCAGAACCGGTGATGCTGGGATTTTGACGACGCTCGTCGCGGAATATTTCGGATACTGGCACGGCCGTTGGATCTCGGTGAGCAGGCACTGCGTCGCGAAACGCACCCGCTTCCAATTTCGCAATTTCCCCGGCAGCCCCCGCGCTTTAGGGGTGACCGTACCAGCATCTGGTTTCTCTATCGGCGGTACATTGCGGAACCTTAGCCGGAGGAAATCTGCTGGTGCTCCCGAGAAAAGCAAATCTGACACAGAGGCACTGAGGCACAGAGAAGAGCCAACTTGCAAGAAAAAACGAAACCAAGTGCAATCCGATCTAGACAATCCAAAAACACATTCGGAATTTTTCTCTCTGTGCCTCAGTGCCTCTGTGTCAGATTTGTTCTTCCGCCAATTTCCGTGCCGTGCGGAAGATGTCGGTGAACATTGCCTTGGTCAGCTTGCCCGTCGCGGTGTTTTGGTTCGAGGGGTGATAGGACGCCAATAGCACCCGCCCATCCGGCATCCGGTGCTGCCGTCCATGACCAAAGTCATAGCCTGCGCGACTGACAATCGTGCCCTTTCGGCGGAGATAGTTTAGATAAGCGTCGAAGCCGATCTTGCCCAGCGCCACGATTACCCGCACCTGCTTGAGTCCAGCAATCTCACGATCGAGAAACGGCGCGCAGTTCGCCAACTCTTCCGGCAAGGGCTTGTTCTGGGGCGGAGCACACCGCGCTGCGGCTGTGATGTACATATCCGTCAGCTTCATGCCGTCGTCGCGGCGCTCGGCTGTTGGCTGCGAGGCAAAACCTGCCTCCCACAGCACGGGATACATGAAGTTTCCCGACATATCCCCGGTAAACGGACGCCCGGTGCGGTTCGAGCCGTGGGCGCCCGGAGCCAGTCCCAACACCAGTACCCGAGCATTGGGGTCGCCAAATCCGGGCACCGGCTTGCCCCAGTAGTCCCAGTCGAGGTAGGCGCGGCGCTTCTCCCGCGCCACGGTTTCGCGATGCTCCACCAGCCGCGGACACAGGCGGCAGGCCACCACCTCGTCATTCAGAACCTTGAGCCATGCAGGCATATCTCGCCATTTTACTTGCGGCAGCACCTATGGGCCGGGCTGGGCACCAGCTCGCCAGTGCCATTTTGGGACTATGCCAAAGCTCACTCGCCCTTCCGCCGAAAGAGCCGCCTCGCAGTTTGACCTAAGCTCCGGCACCCTAGATAATCAGAGTAAGAAGTTCTGTTCGCCCGGCACTGCGCGTCAGGCCGGAGCGCCGTACTTTCGCCGGACGAGTCGTCATACAACAGAGCGGGGAAACACATCCGCCCCGGCACCCAAAATCACATCACAAAAGGCATATCGTGAGTCCGACCGAAACCAGCATCACCCCCAGCACGCACCCAGCCGACGACAGTTGCAAGCGCGAACTTTCGATTGAAATTCCCGCCGACGTCGTGGCCAAAGAGTCCGCTGCCGTACTGGCCAAGTACCAGAAGCTTGTCCGCCTGCCCGGCTTTCGCCAGGGCAAGGCCCCGGCCTCGGTCGTCCGTCTGCGCTTCGCACAAGAGATTCAGCAGGAGATTCTCGACCATCTGCTGCCTCGCTACCTGCAACAGGAGTCTACAAAGCAGGGCCTCAACCCGATCTCGCAGCCACAAGTCACCGATCTGCACTTTCATGAAGGTGAGCCGGTGCGATTCAAGGCCAGTTTTGAGGTGCTGCCAACGTTTGAACTCGGCACCTACAAGGGCATGGCGGTGGAAAAGCCCGAGGTGAACGTTACCGAAGAACAGGTGGATGAGGTGATCCACCGCATGCGCGAACAGCAGGCGACCTTCGTTCCCGTGGAAGTCCGCGCCATTGCCGATGGAGACTTTGCCCAGGTTTCGCTATCCGGTACGCCCAAGGACGGCGAAGGCGATCCCATTACGATGGAAGAAATTCTGGTGGATATTGGCGGCACCAACACGCTGCCCGAGTTCAGCGCGCATTTGCGTGGCTCCGAACCGGGCAACGAGCACACGTTTGACGTGGTGTATCCGGACGAGTATTCCGATGAACGGCTTAAGGGCAAAACGTTTGAGTACCACGTGAAAGTTACGGGCGTGAAGCAGAAGCAACTGCCCGAACTGACTGACGATTTCGCCAAGGAAGTTTCCACCGAGTTCAACACGGTAGCCGACATTCGCACGCGCATCCGCGAGAACATGGAAGGCGAACAACGCGGCAATCTGAGGCGGCAAGCGAAGGACAAGCTGGTGGAAGAGTTAATCGCCCGCCACGAGTTCCCGATTCCAGAAGCACTGGTGGAGCATCAAATAGATATTCGCCTGGATCGGGGACTGCGCGCGCTGGCGGCTCAGGGCATGAGCACCGAGCAGATGCGCAACATGGACTTTGATCGCCTGCGTGCTGCGCAGCGTGAGCAAGCCGCGAAAGATGTGCGGGCTTCGCTGATTATTGAAAAGATTGCTGACGCTGAAAAGATTGATGGGACTGAAGAAGAAGTGGAACACGAGGTGGAAAACCTGGCCCAACAGTCCAAGCAGACGGTGGAGGCGGTGCGCAAGCGTTTGACCGACGATGGTGCGCTGGATAGAATCCGGGACAGAATCCGCAGCGAAAAGACGGTGGACTTTTTGTACGAGCAGTCGGCGTAAACAGCACTTAAGAAACTGCGGAACAGATAGCGATGAAGGAAATGACGGACACAATGAAAGATTTTGATCCGCAGATGATGCTGGTACCGATGGTGATTGAGCAGACCGGTCGTGGCGAACGCGCCTACGACATTTATTCGCGTCTGCTGCGCGACAACATCATCTTCCTCGGCACTCCGATTGACGATCAGGTGGCGAACGTCATCATCGCGCAGATGCTATTTCTGGCGCAGGAAGACGCGGAAAAAGACATTCAGCTGTACATCAACTCGCCGGGTGGCTCCATTACGGCGGGCATGGCGATTTACGACACCATGCAATACGTGAAGAATGACGTGGCGACGATTTGCCTGGGGCAAGCGGCGAGCATGGCGAGCTTGCTGCTAACGGCAGGCGCGCCCAAGAAGCGCTTTGCCCTGCCCAACTCTCGCATCCTGATTCACCAGCCGCATATGAGCGGACTTTCCGGCCAGGCGACCGACATTGACATTCACGCCCGCGAAATTCTGCGCATGCGCGAACTGACCAACAGTTTGCTGGCAAAGCACAGTGGCCAGCCACTGGAGCGGGTGGAAAAAGACGTGGAGCGCGACTTCATCATGAGCGCCGAGCAAAGTAAAGACTACGGGATCGTAGACGATATCATCTACAAGACCCGTTGACAGCAATAGAGGGGTATGATGGGGGGAGTTCCTCCACCGGGGATCCAGCCGCCTCGCAGTTTCGGCTGGAAGTGAGAGAGGAGTCAGTATGAGAACGCGATCAGGAACGGACGACGTCCTTCGCTGTTCGTTCTGCCACAAATCGCAGGACGCAGTCACCAAGCTGATCTCCTCGCCGAGCGACTACCCGCGGGCTTACATTTGCGATGAGTGCGTCGGCGTGTGCAACTCGATTCTGGAAGATGACCGCAGCGAGATTGCAGCCGCTACAGCGGCGCCAGCGCAACTGCCCAAGCCGCTGGAAGTGAAGACATTTCTCGACGAGTATGTGATCGGCCAGCATGAGACCAAGAAGCGTCTCGCTGTGGCCGTCTACAACCACTACAAGCGCATTTACATGAACCGTCAGCGCGGTGGCGAAGTCGAACTCAGCAAGTCGAACATCATGCTGATCGGGCCCACTGGCACCGGCAAGACGCTGCTGGCACAAACGCTCGCGCGGATGCTGGACGTGCCCTTTGCCATTGTGGATGCCACCACGCTCACCGAAGCCGGTTACGTCGGTGAAGATGTAGAAAACATCATCCTGAAGCTGTTGCAGGCCGCCGATGGCGATGTGGCGCGCGCGCAGACGGGCATCATCTACATAGACGAAGTGGATAAGATCGGCCGCAAGGACGAGAATCCTTCGATCACCCGCGACGTTTCCGGTGAAGGCGTACAGCAGGCACTGCTGAAGATTCTGGAAGGCACCGTCGCCAACGTCCCACCGCAAGGGGGACGCAAGCACCCGCACCAGGAGTTCACTCCGGTGGATACAACGAACATTCTGTTCATCTGCGGAGGCGCATTTGTAGGGCTCGACAAGATCATCGCGCGCCGCATCGGACGGAAGGCCCTTGGCTTCCGTTCGCCGGTAGCCGAAGATCAATCGCCAGAGATCGCAGCCGCTGCCCGCAAGGAACAGAGCCAGATCTACAGCGCGGTGCAGCCGGAAGACCTCATTAAATACGGCCTGATCCCTGAGTTTGTCGGACGCCTGCCTGTGATTGGCGTGCTGGAAGATTTGGACGAGGATGCGCTCATCTCCATCCTCACCAAGCCCAAGAATGCGATCGTCAAGCAGTACCAGCGCTTGTTCGACTTTGAAAATGTTCGCTTGAAGTTTACTGATGAAGCATTACGCGCTATCTCCCGCCAGGCGATGAGCCGCAAGGTGGGTGCACGCGGATTGCGCATGATTCTGGAAGAGTTGATGCTCGAATTGATGTATCACTTGCCCGGACAAAAGCGCGTGAAAGAATTTGAAGTGACCCGTGAGATGGTGGAAAAGCGCAACATCAGTTTGGGCATGCTGGAGAAGGCGGGCTAACCCAGCCTCCTTTTCCGCCCACTCCTCCCGGTTCTTCACCCACCCTTATTCCCCAGGTTGATTTGTGACGCCCAAAGACAAAGAAAAAGATAAAGACAAATTCGAGAACCGCAAACTGCCGATGATGCCCATCCGGGACGTCGTCATTTTTCCGCATATGATGACGCCTTTCGTCGTGGGTCGCGAGTCGAGCGTCCGCGCCTTGGAAGAAGCGCTAACGGGCGACAAGAAGATTTTTCTCGCCACCCAGCATGACGCTTCGGTGGACGAACCCAAGCCGAGCGAGATCTATCAGGTGGGCACCGTGGCCAGCATTGTGCAGAGCCTCAAGCTGCCCGACGGCAACATCAAGGTGCTGGTGGAAGGTGTGGAGCGCGGCAAGTTGCTCAACGTCAGTGATACCGACGGATACTTTGTGGCACAGGTGCGCCTCGCCCGCTACAACACGGAGCAAGGCCCGGTTGTGGAAGCCGGTATGCAGCGCGTCACCAACCTATTTGAGCAATACGTCAAGCTCTGCCAATCGCTGAACTACGAGACCATGATCGCGGCCGTACGGGTGGACGACCCCAGCCGCCTTACCGACACCATCGCTGCAAATCTGCAACTCTCCATTGAAGAGAAGCAGGAGCTGCTGGAAATCTTCGACCCCATCGAACGCCTGAACCGTGTGGCGGATGTGCTTGATGCTGAGATTGAAAAGCTGAACATGGATCGCTCCATCCAGTCGCGCGTAAAGAAGCAGATGGAACGCGCGCAAAAAGAGTATTACCTCAACGAAAAGATCAAGGCCATCCAGAAAGAACTGGGCCGCGGCGAAAAGAGCGAGTACGACGAGCTCAAGAAGAAGATTGATTCCGCGGGCATGCCTAAGGAAGTCCATGAGAAAGCGCTGCAGGAGCTAAAGAAGCTCGAAGCTATGCCGCCGATGTCCGCCGAATCCACTGTCTCGCGCAATTATTTGGACTGGCTGCTGGCGGTGCCGTGGAAGAAGCGCTCCAAGGAAATCCGCAATATTAACCGCGCCGAAAAAGTGCTGAACGAAGATCACTACGGCTTGGAAAAGATCAAGGAGCGCATTCTCGAATTTCTCGCGGTGCGCCAACTGGTCAAGAATCCCAAAGGCTCGATTCTGTGCTTCGTTGGGCCTCCTGGCGTCGGTAAGACTTCGCTGGGCATGTCCATCGCGAAGGCCACTGGACGCAAGTTTGTTCGTATGTCGCTGGGTGGCGTGCGCGATGAAGCCGAAATTCGCGGGCATCGCCGCACCTACATTGGTGCGCTGCCCGGCCAGATCATTCAGCAGATGAAGAAGGCGGGCACCAAGAATCCGGTGTTCATGCTCGATGAAGTGGACAAGATGTCCATGGACTTCCGCGGCGATCCGTCATCGGCTCTGCTGGAAGTGCTGGACCCCGAGCAGAACTTCATGTTCGGCGACCACTATCTTGATGTGGATTACGACCTGTCGCAGGTGTTCTTCATCGCTACAGCGAACGTGCTGCATACTATTCCGGCACCGCTACAAGATCGCATGGAAGTACTTCGGCTGCATGGCTACACCGAGCCCGAAAAAGTGGAGATCGCCAAGCAGTTCCTGGTGCGCAAGCAGCTTGAGCAGAATGGCTTGACCGCTGCAAACCTCACGTTCACGGACGGAGCGCTCAACGCGGTACTGCGTCATTACACGCGTGAAGCGGGCGTCCGCAACCTGGAACGCGAAATTGGCAACGTCTGCCGCAAGGTGGCGCGCAAGGTCGTTAAAGACGCAAAGTATTCCGTCGCTGTGACCCGCGAAAACCTTAGTGAGTTCCTGGGCGTGGAAAAGTTCCGCGACACCACAGCCCACGAGAAGAGCGAGGTCGGCTTGGTCACTGGACTCGCGTGGACGGAAGTCGGCGGCTCAATTCTTAGTACAGAAGTCGTCGTCACCGACGGCAAGGGCAAGCTCACGCTCACCGGCAAACTTGGCGATGTGATGCAGGAGTCCGCACAGGCGGCGATGTCTTACCTACGTTCTCGCGCCGCGCATCTCGGCCTGCCGCGCGACTTTTATCGCACTCTCGACATTCACGTGCATGTGCCCGAAGGCGCGATTCCCAAGGACGGTCCCTCGGCTGGCATCACCATCGCCACCGCCATCGCCAGTGCGCTGAGCAAAATTCCGGTACGGCGCGATATTGCGATGACCGGCGAGATCACGCTGCGTGGCAAAGTGCTGCCCATCGGTGGACTCAAGGAAAAGCTGCTGGCGGCGCATCGCGCCGGGCTGCGCGAGATTCTGCTGCCTAGCGAAAACCGCAAGGATCTTGCCGAAGTACCAGAAAATTTGCGCAACGAGATGAAGTTGCACTTCGTCGAGAATATGGATGAAGTGTTGCTTCTCGCGCTGGAGGGCCCATTGCCGGAACGGCTCGACGCCGACGATGTGCCGCCGATGCCCGTGCTCGAACCCGGTGCGGAAGGTACGCCCGCGCACCAGTAATGCTTAAGCCTCGCAATCTCGTCATCTTGGCTGCGCTGGTGGCACTGTTCGCCTATGGATGGTGGGGTAACCACAGTCCGCGTAAAACGCCGGCTGGTCAACCTGCGCTGGTTATGCTCAACGTTGCGAACCTGGGCGAGTTCCAGCGCACATTCAATGACGACGCGGCTCATCCGCGCATCATCCTACTGCCTTCCCCCACTTGAGGGCTTTGCCAGAGCGGAGTTTCCGCTACGCAAGCGCTCTTGCAACAGATTCCCGCGAACTTACCCGGCGGTGACGTGCGAGTCTACGTAGTCTGGGAACAGATCACTTTCAGCGATTGGACACCGCCTTCGGACGACAACCTTGCGCGCATGACCGACTCGCGCGCGCGCCAATATTACGACGCCAGTGACGTGGTGGCAAAGGCATGGAAGAGTGTGCTGGCTCGTGATTCCGTTGTCGTGCAGGGCGACGCAGAGTACGTGAAGAATAGTCCAGCTTGGGACTCTGCACTGTATTTTGCTCCGGGCACCCGCTGGGACGCGGAGCCGCCAGCGCCAACACTTGCTGCCGCACCGATTGTGAGCGCCCAAGATGCGTTGCATGCTGCGTTGAGCACCTCCGCCCGCTAGCCCTCTTGCATCCTGCTCCGCAAAGCCGCACACTGGATTGTGCGCGTATTCGCTGAATTTCTCACCTCTGCCGCCGCTCCTGAAGGCTTCCCTGTGGCCGACATACCAGAAGTCGCCTTCCTCGGCCGCTCCAATGTCGGCAAGTCCAGCCTGCTTAATACCCTACTGGGAGCCAAGCTCGCCAAAACTAGCCAGACGCCGGGCCGGACGCGGCTCATCAATTTTTTCGACATTGCATTTGATTTGGGGCGTAAGGCCAACGCCGAGCCTGAACTGCGATTTGCCGACCTGCCCGGCTACGGCTATGCCAAGCTGCCGCGTGAGTTGACCAAGCAATGGGCGGGATTCATTGATCCCTACCTGAACGAGCGGCCGACGCTCAAGCTGTGTCTTTCGCTGGTGGATTCCAATGTGCCACCGCAGGCCAGCGACCAGGCACTGTTGCAGTTCCTGCAAGCGGCGGGACGCAACTATCTGGTCGTTGCGACGAAGTGCGACCGGCTTTCAGCGAACAAGCTGAACGCGTCGTTGCGCTCGCTGCGTACCGACCTTGGTGTAGACAAGATTCTTCCCTTCTCCGCCAAAACCGGCGACGGCCGGGCCGAGTTGTGGAAGGAAATTCGCTCGACGTTGGCGTAAGACCGCGCGCCTCTTATCGGAACAAGAGCGCGCGCGTCAGGCAGAAGGCCCGGCTCTACTGCAACAAAAATGCGCGCTGGTTCCCGTTCAAGGTTCCATAGCCGACGATTTTGCCCGCGTCACTAATTCCGGTCGCCTGAATCAGCACCCATCCCGAATTTGCCGGAATCAGCGAGTTCAGATCGGTCATCTTGCCGTTCTGGATCACAAAGGCGTGATAGGTGAGGTTAATGCCGCCGGGAACCGTCATCTGGCCCACAACCACACCTGTGCGATTGATGGCATCGCCTTCGCTGTAGGTGCTTCCCACCGTATCCAGGTCCGTCATTTTGCCATTCTTGAACTGGAATGCATGGGCCTTGGTGTTCTTCGCCAAATAGGCCTGCCCGGTAATGGTGCCGGAATCATTGATAGCCCTCCCCGACGAATACGATCCACCCAGCGTGCCCAAATCCTTCATGGACGTGCCGTTCCACAGAAACGCGTGGAAGTTTCCATCCGTCCGATAGGCATAGCCCACCACGCGCCCCTGGGTATTGATGCCGAGCGCGGTGCTGTACTCGCCGCCCAGTGTGCCTAGATCGGTCACTGCGCCTGCCGAGTAGAGGAATGCATGCTCCTGGTTCTGTGCTGTATACGATTGCCCAACCACTTGGCCGGAGGCGTTGATCGCGCTGCCTGTACCGTAAGTCGAACCTAAGGTCGGAAGCGAGGTCATGGTCCCGCCACTGTAGAGAAACGCGCGATAGGTGCCGTCTGCGAGCGTGCTGTACCCGGTGACCCAGCCGCTGGCGTTGACCCCCAACCCCACGCTGTACTCACCGCCAAGTGTGCCCAGATCGCTGAGGGAGCTGCCGCTATACAAGAAAGCGTGCGCAGGAGAGCTCACGGTGGAAGAGTTTCCGGCAATCTGCCCGCTGGCATTGATGGCCCCGGCTTGACTGCTTGCTCCGCCCAGCGTACCCAGGTCAGTCACAGAGTAGGTTTGCGCTAAACCAAGTTGCGCCAGCAAACACACGCTGGCAACGAGCAGTAGTTGTTTCGCCATTTGGGTCATCCTCGTCCTCCGGGCAGTCTAATTGTCATACAGAATCAGATCGCAGCTTGAATCGTATGATTTCGCGGAATTGCTGTTGTCATTGATTTGTAAAATTGATTTGTAAAATTGATTTGTAAAAATTGACTTGTAAAAATGCGTTGTACAAACAAAATCGGGCCGCGCTGGGCGGCCCGATTCTTACTCGACGTGCAATATCTCTACTTGTGGCAGAACGTCACAAGATCATTCCCAATCTGCTGGGCTCCTGCTAAATCATTCGGAAGAGTATGGGGCGCAGTCGGCACGCAGACCGACGAAACCGGCGTGGTAATCGAGTTCTGCCACTCGCCGCCTTGAATTTCTGCCGAGCCATTGTCTTTGCCGCCATACGCAAAGCGCACCACCGTATTCGGATACGACAAAGTGGCCTCGGGGGTTGACACGCTATCCGAAAGGAACTGCGCTTGATGGATGGTGCTGTGTGAACTGACCGCCGACGAGCAATTGGTGTTGCCATAGGTTGGATCAATCACGCTCTTGGCAGTTGTAACTCCAATACAAAGATTGGCCAGGCCACCGTGGCAGGTGGCGTTCACGCCCGCCGAGGTGCACACGCAAGCCAAGTCCTGCCGGGCGAAAGGAGGCCCGCTGCTGGGTTCGGCAAAGTCCCACAGACCATTCAGGCCGTAGTGGGTAAGCGCCATGCCGATGGCTTCACCGCCAGCGCTATTGCCCGTGGTGCAAAAGGGCTGCCCTGCCGTCACCAGAGTGTCGTGGATCCACTGCGACACCGCCACATAGCGGCACGCCAGCCGGCGGGTGCCGCCCGGACCTTGCAACCATCCGTTGGGCTGGGCGGAGGTAAACGGAACGCCAAAGGTCACCTGTGCCACCTGGTAGCCCGCGCCAAGCGCGATGTTGATGGCGTCGAGACCGTGTGTAAATGCCGTGTCGTATAGTCCGCTACCGCCGGTTCCGATGATGAACTCCGTGGTGCCGATGGCAGTTCCAGTGGGCTGCGTGACCTTCACCCACGCGGAAATAGCCGCCGTCTGCGGGCAACTCACCGTGAGTGCGTAACATGTGCTGGGTGTGGCACCACCGGGCGCGCACTTGGTGGTGCCCGTGCTGGTCACACTGCCACTTGGATCGAACTGCGCCAGAGTCACCGTCGCAGTGGCTGAGGTCACACCATCCGCCTTGGCGGTCGCCGTGACCCGCACTGGTATTGCGGGGACCGTCTTCGGGGCGATGTACAGCCCCGTCTGATCCACCGTCCCCACCACCGGATTGTTCACGCTCCAGGTGACCCCGGTATTCGTGCTGCCCGTAACGATCGCGGTGAACTGCAGGTTGGAGCCCAACCCCATGGCGAGACCAGCAGGGGAAATCTTGACCGCAACCGCGCCGTGGGCCTGCAAAACAGGCAAGAAACACACAAGCAAGACATACAAATACTTAAACATGCGACACACTCCGCTGTAACCGCAATAGGGATAGTTTCGCTGGAGCGTGGGGGCGCTCCGCACATGCAAACCGGTCAGCCTTCCTTCCGAGTTTACCGAGGCCGCATCGCAGCTTCAACAAGAAAGTTTAGGGATAGGTAACTGTTGGTTGCTGCTGCGCTTTTCCGGTGGCGAGAGTTCATAACGAGAAAAAGGCCGCCGATGATTCTGGCGGCCCTTTTCCACTTCCGCTTGAACCTCACCCACCACCTGCTCCCCGCATGCGGCTGGCTGGCTCCCGCGAATCTATTGCCCTGCGTTAGAAGCCGCGCTGGGCGGCATCGGCCGCTGTGGCCAATGCAGTTAGCGTGTCGAAGAACGTCTGCGGCTGGCCCAGGAAAAGCCCGCTAGCCGAAAGGCCTGCCACCGCGCCACCAGCCGCGCCTGTGGTAGTCGTCGGACGCACGATCGAACACGCTGGCAACGACTTGCTGATAAACGGACACGGCTCGGGCATGATGAGGTTGGTCTGGAAGTTCTCCCCGCCGAACGGCGACGCGTTCAGGTTGGGGAAGACCAAGCCGTTCGTCGGATCGGTCAACGGCGGTGCGTTGCCCGCCTTGTCAATCCAAGTCTGGAAGTGCATAGCCTCGGTCGGTCCAATGCTCAACAGCACCTGTAGCACTTCCACGTCGTTTACCCGCTGTGCCAGTGAGGGATACAAGCTGGTGCCACCCTGTTCAATCGCACAGAAGTGGAAACCAGCGGTGTTGGCGATGGCCTGCAGGTGGTCTGCGTTAACCAGGTCGGCGTCGGAGCGCGGAATGGCAGCAAACTTTCCACGCTTAAGGCCCGGTATCGCGTTCGAGAAGGCGAAGCCGGGATCGGTGTCGGGATTGTGTGCGCTGTTGCGGTAACGCGTCCAGAAGCTGGTGTCGAGCGTCAGTTGCATCAGGTTGGTGAGACGGCCGATCTGTTGTGCGCCGGTGGCCTTGCTGCTGGGTAGAGTGCGGAACGCATCCAGATTCACCGTGGCTGCGCCGCGTGATGCCAGATAAGCATTGATGAAGGTGAAGTGCGTGAACTCGTCGTCGGTGTTGTCGTGGACGTACTGGTCCATGTCGCCATCGAGTACCTTGAGCGCATTCGTGAAGGCGAGACTGCCGCTGCCGCCTGGTACTTCGCTGTCCTGAATGCCACACAGCTCGTTGTACTGCTGCCACAAGTCGGTTTCAATGATTTCCGCGGCGGCCAGGAAGCGGAGAATCGCGGCATCGCCGGTGGAGAGAGTGCCCGCCGCACGCGTGCGCTCTTCGTCATTCGCAAAAATGTTCTGGGCGAAGGCGGTTGCGTCACCCGCGAATAGCCCCGCGCCTACGGTTACCGCTCCCGCTACAAGCCCAGTCTTCATAAAGCGGCGGCGGTTAAAAGTCCCTTGCGAACTGCTGTTTTCGTGATTCACTCGGCTTGCCTCAACAATAGGATTTGCGTCTGGCGTGCAACCTCACTTGAGGTGAAAGGTTCGCGACCGCAAGCCCGCATACCATGAGTGTCGAAGAATCCACGAGCCTACATGTCACCAGACTGTCGTAGGCATGTAACGATTCGGAGACAGAGTTGCAATAGATTTGTCGCGGAAGTGGTTAACCTGGCTTGCAAGCCAGCTGTGCAAAGAAAATGCCGCCCGAGAGGACGGCATTGGGGTCTTGATTTCTTTCAGAAAAGCATCTGCCACTAGGCTGCGCTAGTTCTGTGCTTCTTCCTTCGCTACTGCTCCGAGAAAATATTCCAGAGACAGCTTGAGCCCGGTTTCGAGGTCAATCTTCGGCTCCCAGCCTAGCTTCGTCCTTGCCTTGGTAATGTCCGGGCGCCGCTGTTTCGGGTCATCCTGCGGCAAGTCTTCGTAGATGATCTTGCTCTTCGAGCCGGTCACTTCGATGATCTTCTTGGCCGCTTCCAGAATCGTAAACTCGCCGGGATTGCCAATGTTCACCGGCAACTCTTCCGCCGAACGCGACAGCCGCACAATGCCGTCCACTTCGTCGGTGCAATAGCAGAAGCTGCGAGTCTGGCTGCCATCGCCGTAGACGGTGATGTCCTGATTGCGAATCGCCTGCTTCATGAAGTTTGGAATTACGCGCCCGTCATTCAACTGCATGCGTGGCCCGTAGGTGTTGAAGATGCGCACCAGTTTGGTATCGAGCTGGTGATAGCGGCGATACGAAACCGTTGCAGCTTCGGCGAAGCGCTTGGATTCGTCATACACCGAGCGCGGCCCAATGGGATTCACGTTTCCCCAATAGGTCTCGACTTGTGGATGAACTTCCGGGTCGCCGTAGCACTCCGAAGTTGACGCCTGCAAAAATCCTGCGCGGTATTTTTTCGCCACGTCGAGCGAATTGAAGATGCCGTACGATCCCACTTTCAGCGTTTCGATGCCGTGAGCGTGATAATCCACGGGGCTCGCTGGCGACGCCATGTTGAACACATACTGCACCGGCCCCGGATCGAAGGCGTCGCAGATATCCAGCTGCATGAACTCAAAGCGGGGCTCCGTCGCCAAGTGCGCGATGTTGTCGAGCCGGCCTGTGATCAAGTTGTCCACCGCAACAACAGAGTGGCCCTCGCCCAGTAAATTATCAATCAGGTGGGAGCCGAGAAATCCGGCTCCGCCCGTTACCAGAATGCGTTGTTTCGTCATTGACGACATCGGTGGCTATGCCCCCGCGTTCCGCGCGGCTTCCGCCTCAACGCTGGGGTCATCGGGAGCAATCGTCTCGCGGCCCACACTGTGATAGGTGAAGCCCGCCTTCTTCATCACCTGACGCTTGTACAGATTGCGGCCATCCACCACGATCGGATAGCGCACCAGGCTGTAGAGTTTCTTCAGGTCGAGATTCGCGAAGTCCGTCCACTCGGTGAGGATCAGCACGGCATCTGCGTCTTTGCAGGCATCGTACGGATCCGTCGCGTACTCCACGTTGCTGGGCAACTCCTCTTTCGCACGATCCATCGCCGCCGGATCATAAGCGCGAATGGTGCAGCCTTCGCGCAATAGCGCCTGCACCGTCATGATCGCGGGTGAATCGCGGATGTCATCGGTGCCACCCTTGAACGCGAGACCAAGTACTCCGAGCCGCTTGCCACGCAGCGTCCATAACGCCGAGCGCACCTTGCGCAAGAAGCGCTGGCGCTGCTCTTCGTTGATCTTCATCACTTCATCGAGAAGATGGAAGTCATAGCCGCAGTCGCGCGCGACCGAGCGGAAAGCGAGGACATCTTTGGGGAAGCAGGAGCCGCCGTAGCCGACGCCGGGTGCCAAGAATCGTGGCCCGATGCGGGCGTCGCTGCCCACGCCTGCCACCACTTGCTCGATGTTCGCGCCCACTTCTTCACACATGCACGCCACGGCATTGATGAACGAAATCTTCATCGCCAGGAATGCGTTCGAGGCATGCTTGATCATTTCCGCGCTCTTGGCGCTGGTTTCAATCAGCGGTGGCGGAATCGGCGGCGCGTTTTTCGGCGCGGGGATGATGTCCTTCTGCTTGTAATAACTGCCATCGGTCAGCGGCTTGTAAACCGCGCGCATCACTTCCATCGCCTTGTCCGTATTCGCGCCCACCACAATGCGATCGGGATACAGAAAGTCTGTGACCGCGGTGCCTTCGCGCAAGAATTCCGGGTTTGAGCAAACGTCAAACATTTCCGGTGCGATGCGGTTCAGCAGCATCACCTTGCGAATCCACTCGTTGGTGTACACCGGCACTGTGCTCTTTTCCACCACCACCTTGTAACCGTTGATCGCGGTAGCCACGCCTTGCGCCACCGATTCCACATAGCTAAGGTCGGCATCGCCCTGCTTCGTCGGAGGCGTGCCTACAGCAACGAAAATCGCCTCGCACGCCTGCACCGCCGCACCCAGGTCGCCGGTGAACTTAATCCGCTTGCCACGATGCTTGGCCAGCAACTCGGGCAGGAACTCTTCGTGAATCGGCACGCCGCCCGACTCCAAAACTGCCAGCTTCTTGGGATCGTTATCCACCAGGTAAACGTCATGACCCAATTCGGCAAAACAGGCACCCGCAACCAAACCTACGTATCCAGAACCAACCACTGCGATATTCATGAAAAATGACTCCGCTGGACCCCGTTCACGGGGCTAAGGAATTTTTGCGACAACTTCGGTGAAAAAATCAATTATGAGGACGTGGGAGACGTACCCCCGCACTATGTTGCATCTCGCTAGCCAGATGCGAGCCTTTCTTCTACTTTATCAGCATCGGCAGCCTGCCCGCAGCCAGTTAGGGACTATTCACATTGGCACCACACACCCGGAGACGCCAAGTCCCATTCGGCAATCGTTTACTATCAATGGCATGGCGGTACAACTCATCACCGGCATCGCTGGATTTATCGGCTCGGCCCTTGCCCGAGCCCTGTTGCGCCAAGGCTACCAGGTTCGTGGCGTAGATAACTTCGCAACTGGCAGTCGAGCTAATTTCACCGAAATCATTGACCAGATTGACTTTAGAGAAGCTGACCTACTCGACCCTGATGCCATGGCCTCTGCCTGTGTAGGCGTGGACTGCATCTTCCACGAGGCGGCTCTGCCTTCGGTGCCCCGCTCCGTGATTGACCCCATAGCCAGCAATTGCGCAAATGTGGATGGCACGCTAAACCTGCTGGTGGCCGCCCGCGACGCCAAGGTGCGGCGCGTGGTATATGCAGCATCCTCCTCCGCCTACGGAGACACTCCCACCCTCCCCAAACACGAGGAGATGACGCCAAACCCGATCTCACCCTATGCCGTGGCAAAGTTGACGGGTGAGCTCTACATGAAGTCGTTTTGGCGAGTCTATGGGCTGGAAACAGTTTGCCTGCGCTACTTCAATGTGTTCGGCCCTCGACAGGCTCCGAATTCTCCGTATTCTGGCGTGCTGGCCAAGTTCATCACGCACATGTTGAAGGGCGAGACGCCCACCATTTACGGCGACGGCGAACAGAGTCGGGATTTTACCTATATTGACAATACCGTCGCTGGCAATATGCTGGCGAGTAGTGCCCCAGCGGAAAAAGTAGCGGGTGAAATGTTTAACTGCGCCTGTGGCGAGCGCTTCTCGCTAAACCAGACGGTTGAAATACTGCGCGGCATCACCGGCTATGCGGGCCCAGTGGAATATGCTCCAGATCGCAGTGGCGACATCAAGCACTCGCTCGCGGATATTCGGCGCGCGGAAGAGGCGTTTAGCTATCGCCCTGGCGTGAACTTTGAGGATGGATTGCGGCGCACTGTGGAGTGGTACCGCGAACAACTTGTGGCAGGAAAAATCTGAAAACCTAGCGGACTACCGCCTGCGGCCCTAGCACGGTAGTGGCTCTTTTCTTGTCTGTTCGATCTGTGGCGGGCTCTTCGACAGAATCGTTTTCAGCCTGCGAAATCTCAACTAATTCCGCCAGTTCGTAGCTATACGGCCCATAGCCCCGAAACGTGTGCTCATCGAACAGCCGCTTGACGCCGCACGCCGTGCAAACCTGATAGGAATGGCGCCCTGCGCGCACGGGCCAGCTCATACTCTTGTGCCAGCATCCCCGCACTGCCACCGCAGCCACACCGGTGACTCCCGCGGCCAAAATCCCCAACGGCCAAAGCCAAGCAGACTTTCTCGTTTTTTTCGATTCCGGCATGGTCACTATGGGCATCACAAATTCACCCATAACCTCATCTTTCGAGCATAGGATGAAACCCAGCTTAAGGCAAATAAGTTGTGCCCCTATGTGTGCCATGAACCTTACCGGCCACTCCCCACTCTGGGGCGTGGTTCTGCCAGCGCGTCCCGTTACCCACAAAAGTGCCTGTAAACCATTCGTTTTCTGATATATACTCGCGCCATACGCTGGAAACTGTGGCGAACCTGCCACAAGCAATTCCAGCCTTGATTTGAGGCAGCGGCTGAGGCCCGCTCCGTAAAACGGAGCGGGCGCTCAAGCCGCGTGAATCCATGCTTTCACTGATCCAAACCGAGCAAGACGCCCGCGCCCTGCCACCCGAAGCCAGAGTGCAGTTCATCGCAGAGCGCATTCTTGCACTTACAGGTGCCTCTGGCTCCGCGATTGCCTTGCGCGACGACGCAGGCATCTTTGTGTGCCGCGCCCGGGCAGGCGAATCCGCGCCGCGCGTGGGTGCACCGCTGAATATCGAAGCTGGCATCTCCGGAGCTTGCGTTCGCACTCGCGAGGTCATCCGCTGCGAAGACGTGTGGAAGGATGAGCGGGTTGACCCGAGCGTGGCGCGGAAGATCAACGTGCGTTCGGTACTGGCCGCACCGTTGCTGCATCAGGGCGAAACGATTGGACTAGTGCAAGCACTCTCCGCCCGGCCATACGCATTTTCCGTCTCCGACTTGGAGCGATTGAAGAAGCTTGGTGAATTGCTGGCGGAGCATGGCCCGGAACATACTGTGGACGCAGTCGTGCCCGAAGCCGAGGCACTCGAAGAACTGGCCACGCCAGTCGAATTTGCGGATGCACGAGAGCAGTCCATCGAAGCGCCGATTTGGATCGCCACCCACGAAATTGTAGAGCCGAGCGTTGCAGAGCGCGAAGAGTATACCCCGGAATCCAGCACTCCAGCAGCGTCCAACGTCATCGAGTTCCCGGCTCCCGTGGAATCCGCTCACGACGGCATTGCTGAAACTGCCGAGGTAGAACCAGCACCCGCTGAAATTGCGGCTGGGGCAGTGCCAGAAGAACACAGTCCTCCGGTCATCGTTCCCGAAGATGCCCCTGTAGTACCAGGGCCTGTGCTGCGTGAACCTACTCCCATGTGGGAACCTGCCCCGCGCCGTTCGGAAGCTGCGCATGAATCTGCGCAGCAGGACAATTCAAGCAGCCCGCTACTTTTCCAGGCTTATTCGGAGCCGGTACGCAGTCATCGAAACCTGTGGTGGACACTGGCCGCCGCGCTACTGCTGGCCGCCGCCGTCTACTGGTATACGCAGCACGGCACGGCACTCTCGCATCTCCTTGAAAGTTTTGCCCCCGGCAAGGCCGCGCCTGCAGCCACTACAACACAGCAAGCGACTACGAGCGATCCGAGTTCTGCAACTCCTTCCGCAGCAACACCGCCCGCGATGGCACAGAGCGGTTCCACAAGTCCTGCCTCTGAAGGCAACTTACAACCCGAAGCGCTGCCCGCTACTGCGCCGAGTCCATCGCCTGCACTTGCTGACTCCACGGACTCGGGCCCGAGCAGCCTTACCGGCATTCGCGTAACCAAGGAAGCTGGCCGCACCGTTGTACTGCTTGCGCTGAACAACCAGACGCACTACGAAGAGCATCGCCTGAGCAATCCTGATCGCATCTACTTCGACCTGCAGGGGACTGCTCTTTCGCACAGCGTCCCCGCCAGACTTTCTGGCGACGGATCGCATCTGGTGCGCGTCCGTGCCGCCAGTTCGCAACCCGGCGTCACTCGCGTGGTGCTCGATACCAACGGCACTGTGGACTATCGCGTGCGCATGACCACTGAGCCCTACGGTTTGCGCATCGAGATGGGTACACCAGCGCGCGAAGTGCCCAAAGCGGTTGCGTCCGCGCCAAAGCCCGGAGCGCACTCCGATGTCGCTTCCGCACCGTTGCCAAGTAACGGTGTATCCGTCGCCCGTATTCCCGCGAAGCCGCTGACTATGCCGACGCCATCACAAAGGCCACAGGAACGCATTGCAAATGCCAAACTGAAGATCGTACTCGACCCCGGCCATGGTGGCTGGGATATGGGCACCATCGGCAATCGTGGCCTGATGGAAAAAGATTTGGCACTCGACGTGGCGCACCGGCTGAGCTTGTTGCTGAAGAAGAATCCCGACTACGACGTTGTGCTGACGCGCGACGATGACTCTTACGTGGCGCTTGAGCAGCGTGCTTCTGCGGCCAATGCTGCTGGCGCCGACCTGTTTATCTCGATTCACGGCAACTACAGTTCGCGCAGCCATGCGCGCGGCGTGGAAACGTTCTATCCCTCTGCCGCTGGTGCGGACGCAGCCGTCACCGCACGCAGTGAAAATTCACGCAAACTCGCAGGGTTTCTGCAAGCGTTTCTGCATCATGAGGAAGAATCGAGCAATCCGGGCTTGCCCGATCGTGGCGTAAAGCCTGCCAACTACGCCGTGCTGCGCTCCACGGCGATGCCCGCGGCACTCGCCGAAGTTTCTTTCGTCAGCAGCCCCAACGACGAGAAGCAACTCATCCAATCGAGCTACCGCCAGCAACTCGCCGAGGCACTTTACAAGGGCATCTCCAGCTATGTGAGCCAGCGCAACCAGAAGCTCACGGCTAGTACGGGAGCGCGGTCGTCGGGGCAGTAGCACCCGAACCAGCCTTGTGAAATCAACACCTACAAGCGCACTTGAAAGAGTCTTTCGCAAGCTTTACGGTAAGCCGTGCTGGCGAGTCGAAAGCGGGGTCGGATCTTTTCTGACATTTCAGTTTGGCAATCCGCATCTGTCAATCGGTGAACCGAAATCCACAACAAAAAATTCCCCACCAAAGGTTCGAGAGTTCTTTGCACGCAGAAGAGTCTACATACACGGCGACTGGCATCTGTGGATCTATTGCTGCAATTGGATGGTCTTGTCGGGCCGCAAACCTATGGGTGATAGTTCAACAAAAGTTGGCATTCGTCGTGCAGCTGAGTTTCTCGACGGCCAGAAGCTCGTGCGCTTTTCGATTTCTCCCCGTAATACCAGATGCGAATTCAAGTTCGATCTCGGTGCCATATTGAAGACGCAGCCCTACGACAAAGATAGTGTGCAGTGGCTTCTGTACGACCCCGCAGAAAAAGTTCTGTCATTGCGCGCGGATGGACTCTACCAGTACGGGCACTCGGACGATTCGGACGACGAAGGAGAGTGGAAGCCGCTCAAACGCTGACTGAGTCGCGAACCTCCACTCCGATTTTTAATGCGGTTTGCTCCCTACTTCGCGTCCCCGTATTTTTCCAGCCACTTCAACTCTTCCCGCACCTTAATCCGTCCGTGCCACGGATTCTTGCCGAGACCATGCCCTTCGCCCGGAAAGATGAGTAGCGAACTGGGAATGCCCAGCGAGTTCAGTGCGCGGTCGAGCAAGTAGTCCTCCAACACCGCAACACGAATATCCTCGCTGCCGCCAACCATGTGAGTTGGAGTTCGCACGCGATCCATGTAGTTCAGTGCGGCTTCTTCGGCATACACCTTCGGCTGCTCCCACGGACGCCCGCCAAACAGTCCGGCATCGTCAAACGTGGTGTCGTCATTGCCCCAGTTGGCGGCGTGTTCCACCGCGCCAGCGCCGGTCATGGCGGCCTTAAAGCGCGTGGTCTGCGTGATGAGCCAGTTGGTCATGTAGCCGCCGTAGCTGTATCCGCCAATCGCAAGGCGATTCGGATCGGCAATGCCCTGCTTCACCAGCTCATCCACGCCAGCGAGAATATCGCGGCCCGGCTTTGAAACAATGTGCGGAGCGATGTCGAGCGTGAATGCATCGCCATAGCCAATCGAGCCGCGATAGTTCGGCTGAAAGACGACCCACCCGGCATTCGCTGCCAGCGTCGTCCACTGATACCAGTCCATCTCAAAGTGATCGCCGTCGGCATCCTGCGGGCCGCCGTGAATCAGCGTCAGCATCTTCAATCCCTTGGCGCGAAATTGCCCCGGAGGATAAATCAACATCCCCTCGACCGCTGCACCGTCGTCGCTCTTCCAGCGGAAGGGTTCGCCTTGTGGCAGGTCGCGCTCGGTGAACAACTGATTAAACTTTGTCACCGCACTCGCTGCGCCCAACTTCGCCGTCGAATCCGCGACGTAAACTTCCGTCGGCTTCTGCAAGGTGGAATACAAGAAGGCCAGCTTGCCGTCTGCGGATGCAGTGATTCCTCCGTAAGTACCGCTCCAGCCCGCGAGTTTCGCTGCATCATCATTCGGGGAGGACGCACGATAATACTGCACCTCGGTACCCAGCCGTCCCGCGAAGATTACGCCATCCCGCGTCGGCGCATACTCACCCAACTGCACCGCGCCCTCGAACTTGGCAGCCCAGCGCTCCACCTTGCCAGACTCCGTATCCACCCAGTAAAGACGGGGCTGCGGATCCCAGCGCGAACCTTCCATCGAGCCGACTTCCGTCTGAAAGAAAAGATGCCGACTGTCCGTCGCCCATTGCAAAACCGCTTCCTGCGTTGTGTTTTCCGTAAGCTTGCGAGGTGCGCGTGCCGCATCCGGCTGCGTCAGGTCCACCACATACACTTCGATCTGCGCTACTTTCTCCTGCCGGTGCGAAATCGTTGACGAGACAAATCCCAGCTTGCGGCCATCGAGCGAACACACTAAATCGTTGATGCCAAGGTCAAAACTGGCAATGAGCTTCGCTCCCGGCGTGCCTGCCACTTCACTCGCCGCAGGCTGTGCTTCCGTGCCTTTGGCGTAATAACGCGCCATCGCGGCCGCCACGTCGAGCTGAAATATCTGGTCGCCGCGCTCGGCGTCGCGATACTCGACCACATCCTTCCACAGCTTCTTGTATTCCTCAGTCTTCGACTTCGGCCACGGCAGCCGCGTGGCGAAGTAAACCGACTTGCTATCTGGTGCCCAGGCGAATCCATGCACATCCTCGTCGCCAGCGGTGATTGGGAAAGCCTCGCCACCATCGGCTGCAATCAAATAAATTTGTGCGGCCTTTTCAGCGGCGTCGGCGTCATCACCGCGCAATGCAGTGCTGCCGCCCTTGCCGCCCGGCGTCTTGCGGTCCGAGACGAATGCAATCCAGCGCCCGTCGGGCGACCACTGCGGATCTCCATCGTGGCCCGACTGCGTGAGCTGCAACAGCGATCCACCGTTGGCGTCGCGATAAAGCCACAGATCGTTGCGGAAGTACTCCTGTTGCCAATCCGCACGGCCCACGCTCATCACGACGGCATGACCGTCAGGAGAGATGCGCACGGAACCGATGCCAGCAGCGTTGAAGAATTCATCGAAGCTGACCTTCGGTTTGGACTGCGCAAGAGATGAGGCCGGAATCAGCAGAACGAAAGAAGCAAGGGTGAGCACAATCCACATAACAGAACGCGACAGTTTCATCAGGAGGCTCCAGAAAAAGCGAAGAAATAGAACCGAGAAGTGTAACCGAAATTGCCGGAAGAGAGCTCTGCCCAGGGGTTCCGCGCAGCATAGGTTCGGTAGTGCGGCAAATCACTCTTGCCGTCCGCGCAGCATATGCGCTAACCTCACTCGCATGTCGCAAACGGAATCAAGCTTTAACAAAAGCGCCCCGCGCCTCTACGATCCCCATGAAACGCATCGCATGGCCGAGCTTGCGGGCTTGCCGCTGGCCTCTTTTAAGGCGCGCGCGGTTGCGCTGCTGGTGGACTTTATTCTTGGGGCGGTGTTGTTTGTGCCTTTGGGTATGGGCATAGCCTACCTGCTGAATCTTGCTGGCTACAAGGTTGCGCACGTCGAGCTCAACTTCTTCGAGAACTGGTACAGCATTGTGTACCTGGCGCTGTGGTTCGGCCTGTGCAATTACTTCGGCAACGGACGCACACTGGGCAAGCGTCTGGTGGGGATTCGCGCTGTGTCGCTGGTACACGAACGGCTGTCGCTATTTCAGTCGATGGAGCGTGCGCTCGGCTATGGCGCTTCCATGCTGGAGATGGGCTTCGGATTTTTGCAATATTTTATCCATCCCAATCGCCGCTGTGTGCATGACCGGATAGCGGAAACGATTGTGGTACGGGAGAAGAAGGGTAACTAACTCACTCCTCATACCAATCGGCCAGTTCCTCAGGAGTCATAGGCGCGAAGGCGTCCTCATGCGCATGGAACTGCCCTTTGAACCGCCCCGGAACACGATCTAGTCCTGCAATCATCCTGCCCAAAATCTCTTTCAGAATCTTTGCGGCAACCATGGCCGTCATGCCGCTCGTATCGCGCGCAGGGTTGAACTCCACCACATCCGCGCCAACAATGTTCCCCTGAATCTGGTGTAGAAAGCTGATCGCCTCGCGCGTGGTCAATCCGCCCGGCTCCCAGTGCGAGACGCCGGGGGCCATGCCCGGCTCCAGCACGTCCATATCGAAGGTGATATAGACCGGCCCGGCGAATCGTAGTTGATCGGGCGTGGGCAGGTTCTGCATCTCGTGCACTTCCACGCCGAGGCGCTCGGCCTGTTCGCGCTGGTGTCCGTTCATGGTGCGAATGCCAACCTGGATTAGCCGCGCCGCCAATTTTTCTTCCATGATGCGCGCAAACGGCGAGGCGTGCGACAGCCGGTTGCCCAGCAACTCGTCATACAAATCCGAGTGCGCGTCGAAGTGGATAATCGTCAGATCAGGAATGCGCTTGCCGAAGGCGCGCACCACCGGATACGTGATCGAATGATCGCCGCCAAGGATTACGGGGCGCTTGCCAGCGTCGAGCAGCGCTCCTACGGCTGACTCGATCAGCGAAAAATCTTCCGTCGAGGCGACCTTATTTGTAAGCGCGAGATCGCCAGCATCCTCGAACGCACCTTCCGCACCCACGTCTATAAACATCTCTGACCAGTGATTGGCGGAGTCGCTCCAGAAGGCTTCGCGAATCAGCGTCGGCGCAGTGGCAGGCCCACGCAGGAACGAAGAGTTGGCGTCGAGAGGAATGCCGAGCAGGGTGGGCTTGCCCGAAGGTCGTTGCGACATGCAGATATTCTATGCGCCGCTCAGCGCTTGCGGCAGCGGAAGCACGTCTGTGCGTGATCGTCCACCAGTCCGGTGGCTTGCATGAACGCGTAGCAAATCGTCGAGCCGACGAACTTGAAGCCGCGCCGCAGCAGGTCTTTGCTCATGGCATCGGACTCCGCTGTTTTCGCGGGCACATCTTTCATCGTCGCCGGACGATTCACCTTGGGCTTGCCACCAACGAATCGCCAGACGTAGGCGTCGAAGCTGCCGAAGTCTTTCTGCACTGCGAGAAACGCACGCGCATTCGTCACGGCCGATTGAATCTTCAAGCGGTTGCGCACGATCTCGGGATTCAGCATCAGCTTTGCCAGCTTGGCGTCATCGAACTTCGCCACCTTCTTGGGATCGAATCCGGCAAACGCCTTGCGATAGCCCTCGCGTTTGGCCAAAATCGTGGACCAAGACAGTCCCGCCTGCGCGCCTTCAAGAATCAGGAACTCGAAGAACACGTTGTCGTCATGCACGGGCCGACCCCACTCCTTGTCGTGATAGCTGACGTCAAGCGCCTTCTGCGCCCATACGCAGCGCGGTTTCGCGTTTTCTTTCGTGGTTCCCATTTTGGTCTCACTCTCTCGATCATCCCGATGAAACCGGTATCACCAGGCTGCCAACTCAAATCAGTAGGATTCTGTCCGAACGCCCGCTCAACCGGAACGGCATAGCCATAGCAGCCAACTTGCGAACCGTCGAGCAACCCAACCAAGTCGTAGCGATGGAGCCGCGCGCTCACGATAAAGTAGCGATGCTCATGGCCAGAATATCGCAGGGGGCGGCTAATTTCTATCAACGCACAGGGATGCCCCAAGGACGGATCTACACTTGTCGCGAGCACAGCGCCCATATGAGGACCCGGCCCGTTCTCAGAGAACCAGTCTGGATCAGGCATATATATCCTGATCTGAAACCCAACCAGTTGATCAATCGTGCGATGGCCCCTACTGCTAAACAATCGAAATAAACTACCTAGTGCCGTCAAGCGCATCCACCTCGTCCTTCAACCCCAGATACTCCCACCGCTGTAACGCTATCGGCACATTGCCGTTCACCCACACAAAATCGTGGAACTCTTTCTGGCTAAAGTTGTCTCCCATTTTGCGCTTGCTGTCGGCAAGAAACTTCAGCACCTGCCGCTTGCCAATCTGGTAGCTGATGGCCTGTCCCGGAGTCGCGGAAAACAGCGCCGCTTCGCGCCCCGCCGTCAGCGCGTCCATCGGCACGTAAGTCTTCAGATAGTCCGCCGCCTGCTCTACGCTGAACTCGCCTAGCGCCAGCTTCACGTCCACTTCCACGCGCAGCGCCCGCAAACGCGCAAAGCTGTAGATAATCTCGCGCGTTCGCGGACTGTCGTCGAACAATCCGTTGTTCAGCATCATCTCTTCCGCGTAAAACCCGATGCCCTCGTTGGCGCTCGAATCATAATAGTGCCGCCGGATAGGGTCGGGATTCGCCCACGAGCGCGCCAGCTGAAAGTAATGGCCAGGCACGCCCTCATGCACAATCAGCGGACGCGGATCCTGCGCCATGGTGCGACCAAAGTAACCCGCGTTCGGCGAAGGCGGCGTCACATAGCGTGTGCAATTTTCCGTCAACCGGCTGGCCGACGTAAAGTCATCCAGTTCGCCGACTCCGTCAAACACATCTAGATAGGCTGGCTGGGGCAGGAAAGCGTAGTGCTGTACCCAACCGGGCACACTCATCACGCCGTGCGCTTCCAAGAATTTGCGGATCGCCGCCTCGTCGTGAACTTCATGCTGCATCTGAGTTTGCGTGTCCGGAAAGAACCCCAACTGCGGCAACCCGGTGTTGCGATGCTCTTCATACACCCCGAACGCGACGGTGCGCTCCCACTCCTGCCGCGCCATTGCCAGCAAGTCTTCGGGCGAATAGGGCAGCAGCGCCACATGATGCAGAAAATAGGTATAGCCCTCGCGACCCACGGCAGTTTCCTGTCTCATATTGGGTAGCCGCTGCTGTAGCCACGTTGCGTACGCCGCCAGGGCATCGCCAGCTTGCTTTGTCGCTGTGTCGAACTGCGTCAGTTGTGCCGGTGAAAGTGACTTCGCCAATTCCGGCCGCAGTGCGGCCATGGAGTGCGACAACTTCGGCTGAATGTCCTCCAGTGTGTTAATCGCAAGCCGAGCAAAGGGTTGGCGCGGCTCACTCAGATTTTTCTGGCCGTCCGCAAGAGTGCCGGGAATCGTTTGCAAGCGCCGCAGCACTTCTTCCGCGCGTGACTTAGCGAACGGCGGAGGCAGTAAGAGCGGTTCCAGCACCGCTCCCAACGTCTGATCCACATAAAATCCGGGATGCCGCTGCCACATGCGGGTGATGTTCAACTCCCAATGCGCGCGGGCAATCGCCGAGCCGATCAGACGGTAGTCCACCTGCGCGGGTACAGGCCACTGGGCGACGGCGGGCTGCAATTTGTGCCAGCGCTGCTCAAACTGGGCCACATCCTGCTTATAGCCAGCAACCGCCGCAGGCGACCAATCGGCGTGCCATAGCGTGGGCCGCTCCAGGCGCGGAATATCATCGCCCCCAAACGGCATCTCCGCCGAGCGCCACGACCAGAACTCACGAGCCAGTGCGTTGAACTCCTCGGCGGCTGCGGGCAGGGACATCTGCTCGGCGGTCGCGGCAGCAGCCATGGCTGGACGAACTGCGATGAAGCAACAGAGAACAATCAAAAGACGAACGAATTGAGTCTTAAGCATGAGAAGACTCTTATATACCTACGGAGGGAAAACTGGAAGTGAACACGCGGGGACAGGCCGAGCAAATAGGCAAAAACTGCAGTTGCAACGGGAGGGTGGTTTTCTGCAAGTGCAACGGAGACGGCGCGGCTCCACGAATGGAGCCGCGCCGTCTTATAAAATCCTAGAACGCCTCTAGTTGGAACGCCGGACGCAGCCCAAGAAGTATGCACCGGCAACAAATCCCGCGGAAAAACCAAACACGAACAACGAAGCTTCCCCCGCTACGGCCAGAGTGGGTTGAAGCCACAGCACAGCGGTGACCCAAGCAAGCATCGAACGTCCTCCGGACAGCCAGCAAGACCAGGCGGCATTCCGCCTTGGCGCATCAAGTTAAGCAGCACTGCCATCGCCGTTTGCAGAGGCCCGGCACCCGTGGGTTGGGAGACGGAGCAACGAACCTCCACCGGACTGGCACTTGCCTGTCGGCAACAGGCAAGCGACTCTCGATTTCCTGGGCTTACTTCGGCTTGCCCCTCCGACTCATACAGCAAACTGGCGACAGACCGTCAAACAACATCCGTAACAAATCCCTGAAACGCAGGAAAGTAACTCCATGCCATGTTAAAAACCATGACGTTCAAGGGCTTTTGCGGGTACGGCGTGATTCTACCAATTCAGCAAGGCTCGAACCGGCTCACACAAATTTTTTCTGTTAATAATTCAATAAATTTCTTACTGGTTTTGTTACACATACTGCAATTCATTTGCCGAAGCTGGCGATATAGCAGAAAGGAATATGCGGAATTTCAGCTGCTGTACCGAACCGGGAAATTATCGCGCAGGCCTAGCGAAACCGGACTCGCAAAACCTCCGCCACACGCTCCGCAGCATGACCATCCCATAAAGGAATGGGGCGAGCAGCCTTCCAGCGCCCGGTCATGGCATGCTCCACCGCCTCACGCAGGCGAGCGACGTCCCGCCCTACCAGGCGATTTGTGCCCATGCTCACGGTAATCGGACGTTCTGTATTTTCGCGCACGGTGATGCACGGAACCCCGAGGTGAGACGTCTCTTCCTGTATGCCGCCGGAGTCGGTGATGACGAACGCCGCTCCTTTTTGCAGAGATAAAAATTGCAGATAAGGCTGTGGCTCCAGCAAGATCAAATTTCCACCATCCACCTCCAAGGCAGATTCCTGCAATCGCTGTCGGGTACGTGGATGCACGGGAAACACTACTGGCAGCTTGCCTGCGACCTCAGCCAGCACGCCCAGCAGACTCTTGAGCCACACCGGATCATCCACATTCGAGGGCCGATGCAGGGTCACCAGCGCGTAACGACCGGGCAGACCTGGGGGGGGCACGGCGTGAGGCAGCAGGCGAACCAGCGTGTCAATCATCACGTTGCCTACGAAAAATATCTTCTCTTGCCCGATCCCTTCCTGACGCAGGTTCGCATCCCCATCCTCCGAAGGCGTAAACAGCAGGTCAGAGATCTGATCGGTCAGCAAACGATTGATCTCTTCGGGCATGGAACGGTCGCGTGAGCGTAACCCTGCTTCCACATGACCCACTTTTATTCCCAATTTGGAACAGACCAGTGCCGCCGCCACCGTGGAGTTCACATCGCCGTAAACCAGAACCACGTCCGGACGCCTCTGTAGCACCACCGGCTCGAACCGTGCCAGTATTTCGGCAGTTTGACTGGCATGGCTGCCAGAACCCACCCCAAGATTCACATCGGGAGCGGGCATTCCCAGTTGCTGGAAAAAGACGTCTGACATACTGGCGTCGTAGTGCTGGCCGGTGTGAACCAGCGTCTGCGTGGCGCCGATAGCCCCCAGCGCCCGAAGCACCGGCGCTGCCTTCATAAAATTGGGGCGCGCCCCTACTACGTGGAGTACGTGCATAGTCTTGATGATACGGAAGGAAGGCGAGCGATGCTTAGCCAACCCGCATGGAGGCGGGCTCGCCTTGCGGCACATTCTCTGCCGCAGTCCGGGCTTCTTGCTGCAAAGCCCGCGCAATGGCTGCGGTGAGCACGGTGGGAAATTCCATTACGAGAAGATTGACGTCCACCAGCAGCGGCCGCCCCGAATAGGCGCGATAGACCAACAGCGCACCCGCCGGACGTCCAAACGATGTGGTCAACGCAAGCTGCATCTCCCAGGCCGGATCCTGGCGCAGCGCGGTTTGCCCCGGCCGCCGCCAGTCAAAGTGCATGGCATCACTGATCTGGTCGGCATTGCGATGAATCGGCGGGTAGTCCCGCGAGTTGGGATTGCGAAACACCACCAACTGAAATCCATCGAAGTCATTGGTGTTAAATCCAGCCTCCAGCACCCGGCAAATCTGCCGGTAGTCGCTGGCCACTCCCAGTTCCGCCACCGCGCGCCGCAATGCCAGATTGTTAATTACGACTTCGCGCTGCTCCATGGTGCGCATCGCCACCCGCTGCAACTCGCCAAACTCCAGGTAGCCGAGGTGCTGTACACCCATCCACACGCCAATGCCGATGATGGTAAGCACCAAGCCCACGGTTCTACCGGAAGGCCAGAGCAGGAATAGGCTGAGCAAGCCAAAGATCGCCGAAACTGCATATAGCACGATCACAACCTGCCGATGCGAATAGCCCAGCTCCAGCAGTTTGTGATGGATGTGCTCCTTATCCGCCGTAAATACCGGACGCCCGCTCAGAAACCGCCGCAGCACCGAGAGCGCTGTCTCTAGAATTGGGAGCCCAAACGACACCACCGGAATCGCCACTGCGACTACAGTCGAAGCCTTCTGCGCCCCTTGTAGCGCCAAAGCCGAAAGCATAAATCCGATGAACAGCGAACCGGAGTCACCTAGAAAAATTGTGGCAGGATTGAAGTTGAAGCGCAGAAACCCGAGAATCGCGCCCGCCAGCGCGCTGCTCACCAGCACCACCAGCGGAGCTCCACTCACCATCGAAACCACGAAAACCACCAGTGTGGAGAACAGAGCCGAACCCGCCGCCAGTCCATCCAGACCATCAATCAGGTTGAACGCGTTGGTGATCCCAATGACCCACAGCATGGTCAGTGGCAGCCCGACCAACACACCCACCGGGTGGTTGGTTCCGAAAAGCACAGGGACATCCAGAATCCGCAGCCCGCTAAAGAACAACAAAGCTCCGGCAACGGCTTGCACCGCAAACTTCGCCGTCGCGGAGGCGTTGCGAAGATCGTCATACACGCCCACCGCAAACACCAGCGTCCCCGCCAACAGAATCGAGAGCAGCGGACGCACCTGCGCAGACAAGCCAAGTGCCATGGAGAGTTGCGGAAAGCGGTAAGCCAGCAGAATTGCGCCTAGTGAACCGAGCACAAAAGCCAGATAAATCGCCACTCCGCCCAAGCGAGGAATCGGCGCACTGTGGACGTGCCGGCGCTCCGTGGGGAACGCGACCACGCCCCAGCCAGTGGCCAGCCGGCGCACTTCGCGGGTCAACGCGAACGAGGCCACCAGGCACACCAGAAATACACCGAGAATCAGCAGAGTCAGCAAGAAAACCTCAAACGCGTTCGGAGTTGGTTCCTAATGAACCGCTTTGAGACTAGGAACCAGCGAGCGATCCGCCTAGGACGAGGGGCCAAGGAGTCGTCGCACCCGACCTAAGTAACGTTACCATTGGCAAAAGGTTTTGGGAATGGCCCATAGGAACTCAATATTTTGCACCAAGTTACTATTCCCACGCGCCTTCTCCGATGCATGGCGCTTACTCTCGCCACGCCCGAAGTGCGGAACAACCCCCGTCTACACAGGGGTATTCGTGCTAAACTACAGACAGAGTTCAACTTGCGCGCCGCTGTCGCAAGAACGGAGTTAACTCTTTGAGCCATATTCGCTTCGTGCTTTCCGCCTCGTTGCTCGTCCTACCTGCATTTGCAGTTGGCCAAATTCCCGTCCCCACCACACCGCCGCTGGCAGGCGTATCCGTAACTGGCGTACAGGTTTCATCCCTCCCCACCGCAGCAGCGACGACGGCAGGTGCCACCTCGCTCGGGCCCGGCGATCTGGTGGAGTTTTCTGTCTTCGGCGTACCCGACCTCACCTCCAAGTCTCGTGTAACCGAGGATGGCATGCTGGCGATTCCACTGGCCGGCCAAGTCAAGATTTCGGGTATGTCGTTGCAGGATGCCCAAAAAGCGCTCGCAGTCCGGCTGGTGGACGGCGGCTACCTCAAGGCCCCCCAGGTTTCGATCTTTGTACTGGAGTCTGTCACTCAAACGGTGAACGTTCTGGGCGAAGTCTCGCGACCCGGCACGTTCCCTGTTCTGGGCGCACGCACGTTATATGACGTCATCGCTGCCGCCGGTGGCCTGACCCCGAAGGCGGGTGACAGCATCGTAGTGCGCCATCGCGATCAACCCGATAAGCCTGTGGAGGTTCCCCTGCACCCAGGAACAACGCCCGGCGAACTCGCCAGCACGCTCAGCATGACGGTAAGTGGTGGCGATACCGTCACCGTCGGACAGGCTGGCGTGGTCTATGTAGTGGGGGCCGTAACCCGGCCCAGCGGATTTGTGCTCGAAGGCGGCGGCGGCACCACTGTGCTAAAGGTGCTCGCCCTGGCTGGCGGTGCCACTCCGACGGCCTCACTTGCCCACTCGCGCATCTTGCGCCGCGGGGCGGACGGCAAGACGGTTGAGCACCCGATTGAGTTGAAAAAAATACTTGCGGCGAAGATGGACGATGTGGAACTGCAACCGAACGATGTGCTGTTCATCCCGGACAGCGCGGCCAAGTCGGCGGCCAAACATGCGACTGATGTTGCCATTCAAACTGCGGCGACTGTCGGGTTGATTTTTCTTCGCTAGATTAGTGGCTATTATTTCCGTAGCGAGTTGCAATCGCGCTATAACAGACCTTGCAAGGCTTCCAGATACTCCTCGCTCTTGGCGCGCCGCGAGAAATTTGTTTCGATGTAGCGCCGCCCAGCCGCTCCCATACCCTCCCGCAGCGACGGGTTCAACTTCAAGCGCAAAATCGCGGCAATCAGTTCATCGCAGTTCTCCGGCTCCACATGGATACCGCCGCCACTCTCCTCAGTGATGCGCTGGGCCTCTCCATCCACGCCGACAATCGTTGGACGCGCACACGCCATAAACTCCAGCATTTTGGTGGGAATCACCGTGCGAAAAAGCTCGGCTTTTCGCAGCAAAACGAGTGCGGCGTCCGATGCCCGGATGTACGCGGGAATCCGCTCGCGCGGCTGCTGGCCTACCATCTGAACGTTGCTGAGCCTGCGCTCGGCGATCAAGCCTGCGATGCGTTCCTTGTCCGCCCCTTCGCCGACCAACACGAATAAAACTTCGGGATGCGTCGTTTGTAGTCGCGTGGCGGCATCCACGAGAGTACCCAGTCCGTGCGCCATACCCATGGTGCCTACATAGCAGACGAGGAAGCGCTCGCGCGCAGAATCTTGCGCGGCAATGAGTTCACGCCGCACTTCCTCGCCAGAGACGTCTGGCGAAAACATGTTGGTCTCCACGCCGTTTTCCACTACTGCGATTTTTGCAGCAGGCACCTGCCAGTGCTGGATTAGATGATCTTTGAATGCTGGGGTCACTACCGCAATCAGATCGGCCCGCTGGTAGAGGAAGCCCGCCACCTTCTCCAGCGCGCGATACAAGAATGAATCCTCGCGGCCCATGCCTACGGCGGCCAACGATTCCGGCCACAAGTCGCGCACTTCAAACACAAAGGGAACCCGCTTCAGTGCGCTGATCCACCAGCCGGCTGGTCCAACCAGTAACTGCGGCGACGACGCGATCACTACATCTGGTCTGGGTAGAAAGCTTCCTGTGAATGCAGCGGACGCGCAGAACGAACCATAGTTCAACATGCGCTCATGCGCTTTACGATTCGGCAACGGCCACAACCAGGTGCGAATCACCGTCGCTCCGTGAAATTCTTCGCGCACCACACCGCGCCAGATCTTGCCACGATACTCTGCTGCCAACTCGCCCGTGGGATGGTTCGGAAATCCGGTAAGCACCGTGACTTGGTGGCCCGCCTGCACCCAATGATGCGCAAGCTCGGACGCGCGCGCCGCAGGCGCGCCCATCTCTGGCGGAAAATATTGCGATACGTAAAGAATCTTCACTGGAAGTCTATTCGCCGAATGCTTAGTAGTAACACAGTTTGAAGATCGCTTTGCCCACCAGAGCAACGCTTCGCTTCAGCGGACTGCGGGTGTAACCTTCCCAGCGATCAGCGACGGAGCCGAAAAACGCTTCGCCCGTCAGCCGCTGCAATATGCGCAACTGCACGATGTGCAAACGATGATAAAACGGGCTGGCCAACATGGGCAGCCGGGTGCCCGACTGTTCGTAGAGTGACCACCAGCCCGTATCAAAGCGCTCGACAGCAGCGCGCAACGTGCTCACCCCGTGATCGAAGATGTCGTGGGCGTTGCCGTCGCCGGTTGCCAGAGCATAGTCGTGGATTCCCCACACGGCCCAGATGAATCCATTGAGAATATGCGTGGGCGGCGAGACAATATACTCCTCAAACCACAGGTGCTGATTGGTGTCCACAAATACCACTCCGCCATCTTCCACATGGACGAGAAACGCCTGCCACGCTCGTCGCGCCGCCCCCAGATAGCGGGCATCGCCGGTGCGTTGATGCGCGCGCACCAGCAGCGAAATTCCCTGCCCCTGCGCGAGCCCCGAATACCAAGGCGAGCGCAGTGTGTCGCGATACTCCCAGTCAAAGTGATGCATCCACATGTGGAGTCCCGCTGCGTTTTCTTCCAGATGATCCACCAGCCAGTCCGCAACGAGCACCACCTTGCGCTCACGGCTCAAGTCGCCGGTACGCACCAATAAGTTGTAATTGCCCAATCCGTATTGAGCAATGGCGATGGGGTTGTATTGCCGTCCTAAGTGCCCCCGGTAGTCGAGTAGCGGAATGCCCGCATCGTCCATCGGCCCAGCGTAATCGGCCTTCTGATCAAAATCCATGTAGTAGGGGCCGAGCGTCTCGGGATTGAACTCTGTATTCAATCTCGGCTCACCGTGCCAGAAGCTAAGCTGACTCGGGTTCGACGAAAAGTAGGCGGAAAATATCCGCTGCCAATAGCGAATCCGCTTGGCGAAGCTCATCGCGTAACCGCCTGATGCATCGGTAGTGCTTCAGGGCGTGAGGTGCGCCGCCAGAAGTGCGTGGTCGCATCATGCGTCTTGACGGCTGTAGTAGTGAAGGCCAGCCAGTCGGAATCGTTCTCACCATCCGGAAGAAACACGTTGCCAAACTGAAAGTATTTCATCGGCCACGCGTCTTTTGCCCATTGGCCAAGCTCGGTGAATTGCGGTGTTGACGACGCGTCAGCGCAGTTTGCGCCGTACAGGCTAACCGCTGCCTGCGTATTTACCGAACTCGGCTCCGCCATCGTGGAGAACAACACCCAATCCCCCACGCGACATCCACTTAACGACGATGATGGAATCGGCGTAAGTCGCTGAAGATTACCCGCGCGACTTAGATGGTAAATATAGTTCTGTTCCAAGGGAGTATCAGTAGCAAAATAGAGCCCGTCGCGCATTGGTACGGCAGCCACCGCGCGCGCCTGCTGATTGCCTTCAAGTACGGGCACGATATCACTCAAATCTTCACTGGCACTGAGTACCCGGCACTCCGCTCCCTCGTCGCCTGTCAATATCCACAGCCGCTGCGCGAACTTATCCCAGATCATGTTATGAACATGCCGGACGCTGCGCGCCGGAAACGTATAGGCCACGTCCCAATGTTGGCCCGCGTCCAAAGAACCGTAAATATGCACTTCATGGCGTTCGGAGTTACTGAAATACTCGCCCCAGTAAAGCCGCCCGCTCGGAGTCGCGGTAATGTGCAGCGGACGAGTACCCCGCGTAATGCGATGTGTGATGCGGAACTCATTGTCTCTCGCTGCGCGGGTAACGATCGCGCCCGGCACCGCTGCGACCATTGCACCAGTGTCCAGTATCGCGAGCGCGTGAAATCCATCTCGCACCAGCCGCGCACTAAGCCGATGGTCTGACGTAAGACTGCGCCACCAAACGGGATGAAAGCTTGCGACTAAACTAGCCTGCCGCAGGTCGCCAGCCCTAGGCTCTACGCGCCACAGCTTGTAACCTTGGCTCAAGTAGAAACATACTTGGCGGCTATCTTCCGGATGCGGCTGGCACGCCAGCACCCGCATACCCTGCGGGCTTGACTCTACCTGCCAAACACCGGCCTCGTCGCCAGCCGGGCTCGTCACCCTTGCGCATCCTTGGTGGCAACATAGGGCCCAATCGCAATTACGTCCATCTTGGTGCGCGCGAAGCAATCCACCGCTTCCTCCGGCTTGCACACAATCGGCTCATTCTCATTGAAGCTGGTGTTCAGGACGACTGGAATTCCCGTGCGTTTACGGAAGGCCTGAATCAAGTCGTAATACATTGGATTCTCTTCGCGAGTTACTGTCTGCAACCGCCCAGTGTCATCTACGTGATTCGTTGCACACAACTCTGCGCGCTTTTCCGGACGAATCTTATACACGTGTAACATGAACGGCGAGGGATGATCATGTTCAAAGTAGTCGTGCTGGCACTCCTGCAAGATCGACGGCGCAAACGGACGAAACCACTCGCGATGCTTGATGCGGGCGTTGAGAATATCCTTCATGTCGGTGCGCCCCGGATGCGCCACAATCGAGCGATTGCCCAGTGCGCGCGGCCCCCATTCCATGCGCCCCTGGAACCAGCCGACGACTTTGCCATCGGCGATGTGCCCCGAGGTTTCTTCCAGCAGAACTTCACGTTCCAGCCGCTGATACTTCAGGCCCTTGGCGTCGAGCGCAGCACGGACCTCCGCATCGGAATACTTCGGCCCGAGGTATGAATCTTTCATCACATAGCCGCGCGTATTGCCAAGCTCTGCATGATTCGTATACATCGCCGCACCAATCGCCAGGCCCTCATCGCCAGCAGCGGGCTGAATCCAGGTGCGACGAAACGGCGTCGCATCAAATAGCTTGCCGTTACCCACGGAGTTCAGCGCACAGCCGCCCGCCATTACAATATCTTCTGTGGGGACGCGCCTATGTATGTCGTTTAGTAAGTGGAAGAACACTTCTTCAAAGCGATGCTGCATAGCGAACGCGATATCCATGTCGCGTTGCGTGATCTCACTGTTCGGCGTGCGGGCCGCACCCCACAACTGTTCCATCTTGTCCGAAAAGTGTTGCGATTGCTGCGCTGTGCCATCTTCCAATATCTGCAACCCTTGATTTGCGCCAAGCGGCTGAAAGTAATGAAGGTTAAGCTTGAACCCGCCTTTGCCGGATTCGTCCCACTTAATAATATCTCGCACCTGCTCGATGTAAGTATCTTTTCCATACGGCGCTAGGCCCATCACCTTGCCTTCATCGCCATACTTCCGGTAACCGATAAAATCGCAAAGCATGGTATAGAAGCTGCCCAAGGAATGCGGCACATAGATACGGTCGAGAACCTCAATCTGGTTGCCTTCACACTTCGCCATCATTGTCGAAACGAAGTCGCCGGAGCCGTCGTAGCTGAAGCCTGCTGCCTTGTCCCATCCCGAACAATAATAAGCACTGGCGATATGTGCCAGATGGTGCTCAACATGATGCTCGACAAAGCGGAGTTGCGATGAGTCCACCTGCATGTGGTGTTGAATCAGCTGGCGCAGGTCGCGCATTTCGTTCTTGCGCCGCCGCATCCGGAGAAAATTCATAATCTTTTCCGGATTGGCCAGCGCGTACTGCACCTTCTTCATCAAGTTCGCTTCAGTATCGGAGCCCACGGAAATGTGGTCAATATCACTGAGCTTGGCGCCCACAGCATCAAGACATGCCTGAATTGCGAGCGTCGGGAATCCGCCGAAGTGCTTCTTGCGATTCAGCCGCTCTTCCGCCACTGCAAACTTTACGTCTCCATCCACCAGAATCGCCGCCGAGGCATCCGCGTGGAACATATTCAAACCCAAAATCAGCATAAAATCGTAACTTCCTTCCGGGTCTTGCGCCCGTGGTCTACTTAGTATTTACTTGCCTTCGCGAATCCGATCCTTGAATCCCTGCACGTCGATCTTTACTCGCTCGCCAGTACGCAGCGCGGTCAGTGCCTTCAAGGTTAATAGCGTCGAGCCGATGATCGCATCCAGCGACAATGGCTCCAGCTTACCTTCCTTGAACGAACGTACAAACGCCTCCCACTCGCCGCGATGGCCCTTATCCTGCCCGAGTCGCGCATGCTCGCGGCGAAGCTTGCCGCCTTCAGACAGTTCCAAGGTGCGGAAGTCATCAATTACGCCCGTCTTACCGGCTCCGAATACTTCAAGCCGTTCTTTGGAATAGGCCCGGTCGCCATTTGCCATGTAAGACACTACACCGCGCGAGCCGTTCGCAAAGCCGACATTAATCACTACATTGTCGTCACAGAAGCTGCCGTTGTCGCCGAGGGTGCGCGCCTCCACTTCCACTGGAGCGCCGCACAGAAATGTCAGGTAGTCAAGAAAGTGGCAGACTTCGCCAAGCATGCGACCGCCTTCGGAAGGGTCCTGCGTCCAGTGATTCGGCGGCAGATATCCCGAGTTCACACGATAGTGTGCGTACATTGGCGAGCGATGCACGTTATTGCGCATGAACTTACGCAGCTTTACGCTCATCGGTGCATAGCGGCGGTTATAGCCCACCATCAGCCGTAGCGGCGAAGGATTCACTAACACGTTATAGATAATGTCGTGCAGCTCTTCTTCCGAAAGGCAGAGTGGTTTCTCACAGAAAACATTTTTCCCAGCTTTGAGGGCTGAGATTACCTGCCGTGCGTGCAAACTGTGTCGCGTAGCGATGACGACAGAGTTGATTGTGGGATCGGCCAGCAACTCTGCCTGATTAGTGGTGCAGAAACGGAAGCCAAATTTCTCTCCAGCATGTTTCGCTTTCGCACCAGATGAGTTACAAACGCCAACATAATTCACACCACTTGTTTTCTGCATCGCAGGCAGGAGCGTTGTTAGAGCAAAGCCGCCTGCCCCGAGGAACCCAACGGAGACGTCCGCGGTCGGTAATGGCTTGGCTCGTGTCGGCAGATCCAGCCGATTCGCGGCCGTCGAGTCATCCGCGCCACTCGGGTAAGTCAGTAACACTCCCAGAAACGGTACGTCCCACTTGCCCGTAATTAGGTCATATGCCTGGTTTGCGTCTTTCACCTGAAAGCGATGTGTAATCAGCCGCTCCACATCTACTTTGCCCGCAGCTAGCAGATCGAGAAACGCGTCCATGTTGCGCGTTTCGGTCCAGCGCACGTAACCTGCGGGATAGTCTCTACCCTTTTCTTCAAAGTCAGCGTCATAACGTCCGGGGCCGTATGAGCGTGAGACGCGGAAGCTAAGTTCTTTCTTGAAGTAGGAATCGCGTTGCAGGTTCATGCCAACGGTTCCGACCGAGACTACCGCGCCGCGATCACGTGCTACTTCCGCCGCCAGTTGCACCGGATCACTCGACGACGTCTCCGCTGTAATCAACACAGCATCCGCACCGATGCCGCGTGAGAGTTCGCGGCAGAGTTGCACAAAGTCCGCAGGCGATGAGCAGGCTGCGTCCGCGCCCATGGTGCGCGCTAAATCCGCGCGATCCGCGCGGGGATCTATGCCAATCACGGTGCAGCCATTCGCCTTCAGAATCGGCACCGTCAGTTGGCCGAGCAAGCCGAGGCCAATCACCGCGACTACATCACCGAGCTTTACCTCAGCAGTGCGAATACCGTGCAGCACAACTGCACCCAGCGTGGTGAACGCGGCCGCGTCCCACGAAACCTGTACCGCTGTATCGGCTGGAATCTTCGCTACCAGCAGGCGCGGCACGGAAACAATTTCCGCATGTACCGCGTAGTTCGCACCCGCACACGCCACGCGATCGCCCGGCTGAATACCAGTAACACGTTCGCCGGTCGCAATCACCGTTCCCGCGCAGCTATAGCCGAGCGAAAGCGGCTGATCGAGCCGACCCCGTACCGAGTTGATTGTGGGCAGCAAACCATCGCGGCGAATTTTTTCCATCACCTGGCGCACCAAGTCGGGCCGCGCTTTCGCCTTGCCCGCCAAGCTCTTTTCCGCGAACTCGGTCACCGCGCGCTCAGTGCCCGCAGAAACCACGCTCGCGGCTACACGCAACAGCACCGAGTTCGGCCACATATGCGGCGCGGGCACTTCGGCGACTGTGATGGCACCCGTGCGCGCGTCTTGCAAGAGTTGTTTCATGCGGGCACCACCGCATTCGTGGCAAGTGAGGAACTCTGAGCGGGACGGCCTGCGGCTGCGATTACTGCATTATTGAAAACGCGCCAACCACCATCCAAAAACATTTGCATCCACAACTCCAGAGTCAGAAATTGCCAAATCTGCATAGACCAATCCTGCCGACCAGAGCGATGCTCTTCCACATAACGCCGCACCACTGCCGGCTCAAACAAGCCGCGACTCGCGATGCGTTCTTCGGAGAGCAGATCATCCACCATCGGCTTCATCTCGTGAGCCAGCCAATAATCCACTGGCGCAAAAAATCCTGCCTTCGGCTGACGCAGCACTTCCGCGGGCAGCACGTCGCGCATCGCCTCACGCAAAATGTACTTCGTCTGTGGATTCAGCATTCCTTTCAGCTTAAGCCTCGGCGGCACTTCGCTGGCCACAAATTGTGCGAACTCGTGATCCAAGAACGGCACTCGCACCTCCACCGACGACGCCATGCTCATCTTGTCGTTATACGTCAGGTTAAGGCTGGTCATGAAAATTTTGGAGTCAAGATACAACATTTGGTGTAAAAAGTCAGCGCCTTTCACTCGGGCGAAGCGCTCGCGATGCATCGCTGCGGGATCGAGTGCGTCCATCGTGGCAACCGATGCAGGCGTATATAGTTCCTTCTTCTGCGCGGCGTCGAGATAGGTTACGTTCTGGATGAACTGTTCCTGCGGGGGGAGCGATCCACTGCGTGCCATCTTCTTCGCGAGCCGCACTGGGCCTTTGATCGCACTGCCACGCATCCCTGGTAAGGCAGCTAGGGCAGGTTCAATCACCCCACGGCGGAAGAAGTCTGGTATCTGCTGATACAACTGCGCCCAGCGTTGCGCCACATGCTTGCGATAGCCAGCGAACAGCTCATCGCCACCGACGCCGCTCAGCAGCACGGTCGCATCTTTCTTGGCCTCGCGGCACACAAGATACGCCGTAATCGCCGCTGGATCAGCCACCGGCTCGTCCATGTGCCACGTCAGCAGGGGCAATAAGCCCGCAACATCGGGGTCAACTTCGATCCGGTGATGCTTGCAGCCAAAGTGTTGCGCCACCCGCCCGGCCACATCCGGATCATCGAGCGTGCTTTCGCCCACGCGATACTTCGCCGGGAAGGTAATCGTGTACGTGCGTACTGGCTGATCCGCGACTTCGGCCATCATCGCCACAATGCTGCTGGAGTCGAGGCCTGCGCTCAGGAATGCACCGAGAGGCACGTCACTGATCATCTGCTCTCGCACCGAGCGGCGAAAGCGGGTGCGGACTTCCGCAACTAACTCGGCATCCGAGAATGTCGGCTGATGGCAACTCGGTGGAAAGCGCAGATCCCAATACTGTTGAATCTTCAGCTCGCCTGCTCGAAACGTCGCAAAATGTCCAGCAGGCAACTTCCACACATCACGGAACATGGTGCGGGGGTCGGGCACCCACAAAAACGTCAGGAACTGATGCAACGCCTCGCGGTCCATCTCCGGCGTAACGCCGGGCACTTCCAGCAGCGCTTTTACTTCGGAGGCGAAGGCCAGCTTGCCTCCTTGCTGCGTGTAATAAAGCGGCTTGATGCCGAAGTGGTCGCGCGCCAGCACGAGCAGAGGGTCAGTCTCGCGCAGGTCATAAATTGCCAGCGCGAACATGCCGCGCAACTTCTGCAAAAAGGCGATGCCCTCTTCCTCGTAAAGGTGCACTACAACTTCCGTGTCGGTATGCGAGCGAAAGCGATGTCCACGGGCTACCAGCTCTTCGCGCAACTCCGCGAAGTTGTAGATCTCACCGTTAAAAGCGATCCATACCGAACCATCGGCGTTGCTCATCGGCATGTGGCCGTCAGCGGAAAGATCAAGAATCGCAAGCCTGCGGCTACCCAAGCCGCAATAGCCACCATCCGGCAAGGCACGCTCCCATATGCCAGAATCGTCGTGGCCGCGATGCGCCTGTACTTGCGTCATGCGCGCCAGGGTTTCGCTGTCGCCCCAGTTGGCCAGGCCGCAGATGCCGCACATGCTAGCGGCACCCGTTCTGTAGCTGGTTCTTCAGTTCGTATATCTTGGCCTTAGTGTGGAACATCTGGACGCCCTGAAACGTGCAATACATCAATCCCGGGACGCCATCAAAAAATCCCATCCGGAAAATGTAGCGGTAGAGGAAGAGTAGTACGGGCGAACCCGGCAGGCGAAAGAGTCGAGTTTTCAACCAGCGGCGGCGCTGGGCTTGCGTGCCCAGGAGTTTCGCAGGCATAACATCCGCACCCTGTGCCAGCCCGGAAAGCACCCGCGCTTCCCAGTTCGAGTATTCGTCATGCTTCGCGATGTAGCGGGAAAGGTCGTTGTAGTTATGGTGGGTCAGCTTGTGCGTCAAGCGTCCCGTCCGGCCATTTACACCAACGTGTTCGTGAACTTCCATGTCTGCCATTGCTGTAGTCTGTTCTGCTAAACGGCACTCATACCGCCCTTGACTGCGCCGGAACAGGCTCAGCTTCTCAAAGCTGCTATCGCCGTATCGCAAAGGCCGTCCCACGAACCACATGCTCAGGCCAACGTAGTACCCGTTCACATCCGTGCGCTGCACCGCTTGTTCAATCTCTGCCGCCAGCTCTGGCGTAACCACTTCATCCGCATCCAGCAGAAACACCCAGTCGTTTTCCAGCGGCAACGTATCCATGGCCCACTGCCGCTTCTTGGGCCAGCCGCCGTGGTAGTGGAACTGCACCACATGGCAGCTGTAAGACTCCGCCAGCTCAACCGTGCCGTCCGTACTTTGCGAATCAATCACGTAGACTTCAGAAAAATCGCGGAGCGATTCCAGGCAGCGGGGCAGGTTGGCCGCCTCATTACGGACCGCAAGAATCACCGTCACAGGAATCGTCCCCGCGGCACGGCGAAGCTCCGATGATGCAGACGGGATGGATACGGGCAGGGTCACACAAATCTCAGTCTTAACCTAAAACTCTAGTGTTATGTGCAACTTGGAGTTACGAAGCTCTGGACGCACTCGAACCAATTTACCCCTTCAGGATACAACATGGGCGGCAAAGCAAGGCGGGAAACATAGCGTGAGACGGTCGGAAACAAGATTCGCGCCAGCCACTCGCTAACGCCGACTGCACAACTCTTCAGCGATCCCCAGCAGCGAGTCCACATGGGCACTCCACGAAAAATCCTTGGCTCTGCGCAAGCCAGCCTCGGCCAGCTCGCGACTCAGGGTGGGTGCCCCCGCAACCTCCGCCACCCGATCCGCCAGCGCCTCTGGCGAAAAGCGCGGGAAGATTCGCGCATGAGGACAGACTTCCTGGTGAACCGGCAAATCCGACGCCACTACGGGCAACCCGCAAGCCATCGCCTCCACCAGCGGATGTGCGAATGTCTCCGCGTAGGCTGCCGTCACGTAGATGTGGCTCGCTTGGTACCGATGGTGCAGCGCTTCATAGGGAACCGCACCCAGCTCCACCACCTCGTCGCGAATTCCGAGTTCCCTTACCAGCGCCGCAGCTTCTGCCGTGCGATAGCTGCCAGGGTTCGCGTCGTCACGCAACTTGCAGGTCAACAGCAGCCGAACTGGGCGTCCGCCGAGCTTTTGCTTGAGCAGCGGCACTGCCCGCAGCAGCGTTTCCACATTCCGGTAGTAGTTGTAGTGACTCACCATCAGCAGCCGCAATGCATCGGGCGCCTCATCGAGCTTCGCCTGAACTTCGGAGGGAAGCATCGGCGCAGTTGCCGGTGACTCCCCGAAAAATACCTTTGGGTCAAATCCATGATGTACGGCCCGCACATCGCCGCCGCCAGCCCAGCGGCGCAGCTCGCCTGCAAACCACGCACTTGGGGCCGCCGTGCAGTCCGCCCAGCGCACCGACCGACGCACCATCTCGCCCTTGAGCCTCGTATCGAGCCACAGTGCCGCGTGCCGTCGTCTCCGCAGGTCGCGGTAAAAGTCATCCGACACATACAGCGCATTGCCGCACAGCATGATCTGCGGCACGGGCGACCGCCGCACCGCAACGTTGCCAGCGGAAATCAGCGCATCGGCACCCATTTGCCTTACGAGCCGAGGCACCTCGCGCTGCGCCTGTATGAAGCGCCCAGGCGCGCCGCCACCCACATCCGGCACCGCCAACACGTCAACATTTTCGTAGTTGCCTAGCCCGCCTGCAAATTCGCGGCGCATTAACACCGTCACCCTGACGCCAGATCGCTGGGCAAAGTGCGGCAGCACATTCTTCAGGTAGGTAAGACCGCTACCGGCGCTCGCCGCGAGTGATTCCAGCAAGATATGCATTAGCGTGCAGCGACGGGGGCGCGCACGACTCCCGCTGCGGCCTGCCGTGGTCGCCATTGCCAGGAGGTGCCGGCGAACCGGGAGGGCACCAGATCCACCAGGAGAAAAGTGAAGGTCCAGAATACGATTGAAAGGTAGTAACCGACCGCCAGCAACCAATCCTCAAACGCGGCGTTCAGCAGGGCCGCCGTCAGCACGGCGGTAATGGGCACAATCGCATGGTACGCGTTGCCCGTTTTCCTCATCCATGCATAAGCGCGCGTCATGCGGATGCCCAGCGTAATCAGCATCAGCACAAACGGAAGCGAACCCAGCAACCCCAGCCAAGCGACCATGGAAAGATAGCTGCTGCCATGCTCCATCTCTTCGGACCGACTGTAGGTGGCCAGCCCGCCTGAATCCAGGCGGTGGCTCTCCACCGAGGTGCCAAACCCGCTGCCCAACATGGGCCGCTTCTCAATGATGGCCGCCGTCTGGTTCCAAACTGAGCGCCGCGACTGCAACAAGTCGCGCTGGCCGTCCTGCTTATACACAACGCCGGTGACAATATCCATCACCCGGCCCGGGTTCACCATCTCTGCCACTGCCACCAAGAGGAAGAACACCACGAACCCATTCGCCAGCAGGCGGTAGCGACGCAGGCTCCACAACAGCAAAGTACTCGAAAGGATCAGAGCGCCGAGGCTGGCGCGTGATCCGCTGGAGTAGGTAAAGTACCCTGCCAGAAATAAGCTTGCGGTACGCCGGTACAGGCTCATCTGTGTTCCTGGCGTGAGCACACTCCACAGGATCACCGGGAATAACACCACCGACATCACGGCCCCCAGCGAGTTGGGATTGCCCCAAAAACTCCACCCTAAACGCAGATACATCACCGCCGTGAACCACACCACGCCTTCGCAAAGCAGGCCCGCCCAGTGCATGAACTGCTGTTCCCGACCCCGGAACGACAAGCGCAGCCCAACGCAACAGTAAACAAACAGCATTACCAGACTCGCCGCCTTAGGACCGGCCAACGACTGATTGACGGACCCGGACACCGAGGCGACCGCCATCAGTGCCGCAAAACCCGTTAAGAAGTGGAAGATTTCAAAATGCATCCATCCCCGACGCACCGCGATGGCCACGCCGAACACAGCCGCCCCCGCCAACAGTACCCATCGGCCCGTAGTTCCGGCACTCTGCAAGGGTAGCCCTGTTCCCGCCCATATAAAGGCGAGCAAGAGCGCCGGATAAAAGTGCGTCTCATAGCGAAGCACTAAAATGCCGAGCATCACCACCCCCGCCAATGCCGCGATGGTGGTGGTTTGGGCAAACAACTCCGGGTTGATGATGGCGATAAACGCGACGCCGAAGATCAGCGCCGCAACCACCCAAACAATTACAGACTTCATAGCTCTCGTTTCAGTAACTCAACTGCAAACTTCACGACCAAATTGCGATTGGGTTCATCCCAGCGGCTTGGTGGCCAGCCGCTCCATCCCCGCCGCGCACACTTGCGGCGAGTAGCGACGGATGTGCTCCGCTGCACATCGCCCGGCGGCTTCAGTCCATTCCGGCTCGATCAACTCTTCCATGGTAACGCGGAGACCTGCCAGATCGTGTGGTTCAAATATCCATCCTGTGCGTTGGCCCTCAGTTTCCACGATCAAGTCGGCTGCACAACCAGCTACGCTCGAAACTATGGCAGGTGTACCGCAAGCCATAGCTTCATTGACAACCAGCCCCCACGGATCGCTCCACGTGGGCAGTATGAGCGCTTCGGCCAAGGCATAGTAGGCTGGCAATTCTTCCTGCTGCGCGAATCCCTTCCAAACGATTCTGCCGCCCGGGATGGCCAGCATCCTCTGCTGCAACTCGGTGCGTCCGGGGCCATCGCCGACAAACACCAGCCCGACCTGCTCACGCGTATGCGCCGCCAGCGCGGCATACGCCGACAGGAGGTCAAAAATCCCCTTCTCGCGCACGAGGCGCCCCACATAAAGAAAGTAGCGCTCGGGCAATGCCAGACGGGCCCGCGCATCTGCGCCAGAGTTTCTCGCCTCGGCGGCCAGCGTCGCGAAGCGCGCATTGTCTACCGCGTTCGGCGCTGTCTCGATTCGTTCCCGAGCGACACCATATGCGGCCAGATACTCCGCCGCCGACTTACCCGGAACCAGAAAGCTTTGGCATCGCGAAATAAATTGCCGCTTCAGAGACTCCCGCAACCAGCCATTAACGCGAGCATCGCTCCGATTGCTCTCACTCCAAAGCGCAAAGGGCACCTGCGTGTGCGCAGCCCAGAGCTGCGCTTGCCAACAGGCCAAATAGTTGTAGCCACCCACCAGCACCACATCCGGTCGCGACCGAGCCAGCGCCTTAGCAACGCCCCGGTTCAGCAGCACCATCGCCCCACCTACACGCCGCCGCCAGTGGGGCAACACTTCATACGAAAACTGGATGCGCTCACTTTCCACCCTCCACTGCCGTTGCGTCAGATCGTTTTCAGCCAAAAAAATAACATGCGGCTCAACCACACCCCGCTCCGCCAGCGCATTGAAGACTGGGATGCGATACGGTGCCACAATCTCAGTGACGATGGTGAGCCGGGTCATGCGCGCGGGCTCCCTGCATCCGAACCTGAAGCATTCCACTCATCCAGCACTCTCGCGTAGAGATTTGCCAGCCGTTCTGCCTGATGCCGCACAGTGAACGATTCCACTACGGTCGCGCGCGCCGCTGCTCCAAGCCGTTGCCGTATCTCGGGTTGCTCCAGTAGTTCCGCTAGCGTTGCGACAAAAACAGCATCACCGGAATCCTCCACCGGCACCAGCCGCCCATTCACTCCGTCGTTGATGACCTCGGCAATTCCCTGGCCCGAGCAGGCAATCACCGGCTTCGCACATGCCATCGCTTCCAGATAGACACAGCCCAAAGCCTCGTACCGGCTGGGCAGCGCAAATAAAGTACAAGCCCGCATATGTTCTGCCACGACTTCACGGGACAGGGTTCCCAGGAATCGCGCTGGGCATCCGCACTCAGCCGCGAGCCGTTCCAAGTTGGCACGCTCTGCACCTTCGCCGATCACGTCCAGCCGAATCGCCGGGAATTTCTCGCGCAACATTGCCACCGTGCGAATCACGCGATCATGCCCTTTGATCGGAATCAGGTTGCCCACGGTCAACACCACAGGTGTATCTGGCTCTACTCCGGGGTAAAACTGTTCTTCGTCCGCGCCGTTGTAAATCACCTCGGTGCGAACACCCTCTCGCATCCCTCGCAGCACTTGCTCTTTCACCGCCCGGCTCACACAGATCACGGCCGCTGCCTCGCGATACACCCGCTGTGAGAGCTGGCGGCAAAGCCCACCTGCCCACCCTGTAACCTGATGGTCCGCGTAGGCATCCAGCCCATGCACGGTAACGAAGAACGGAATCCCCAACTTGCGCGCCAGAGTGAGCGCTGCGTGACCACAGGGCAGTGCGGCGTGGGCATGAATCAGATGGGGACGGTTCTGCTTCCATCGCGACTCTAGCGCCGCGAGAGCCAGCGACAGACCAGGCCCGGCACTCGGCAAACCCCAGCGTGTGGGTAACGAAGGGTACGTAATCCACCGGCAGGGGGATTCATCAGTAGACTGGCGACGGCCATGCCGTCGCGCTTCCGTCCACGACTGCACCGCAATCACAGAAGACCGCACAGGCGACTCCACCCCGACCATCGCCCGCAACGGCTCCGCCACAAAGCAGCCGAGCGCCGGATTGTCCGCCGCAGGATAAAACGGCGTGATTGTAAGCACGTGGAGAGGCTCAGTCACGCGCGGCTTCCGCCATCACATCGTCAAATACCCGCTCCCACTGCCGCGCCACTGAGTCCCATGAAAACTGCCGCGCAAACTTCGCCGTCGCCAAGCTCAGCGAACGGCGCAAGTCAGGATTCTCAAACAACCGCCGTAACAATCCTGGAAGCTCCTCATGTGAATTGGCCAGCAACGCTGTCTCGCCTCCCACCACATAGTCTGGATCGTAGCAACCCATGGCAATGATCGGCATACCGCAAGCAGCCGCCTGTGCCACCACCTGCGGATTTCCTTCCAACTCACTGGGAAATAGGAACACATGAGCCGCGCGCATTTCATCGCCAAGAGCGCCGGGGGAAATATGTCCGAGAAAGGTCACATTGCGGCAACCAAGCTGCGCCACCAGCGCCCGCAGCTTCGGCTCTTCATCGTGAAGCCCCGAGCCAGCAATGCGAAACTCCACCTGCGGCCAGTCCGCCGCCTGTTTCACAAAAACATCCACGCGTTTGTAGTCACGGAACGACCCCGCATAAAGCACGCGGAGCTTGCCGGATTCCAGCACCGGAAACTGCCGATTCGCATCTGGATGAAACCATCGCTCCTCCACACCGTCATAAATCGTGCCATGCGGCGTGCGGCCAAAGCGCTGCTGAATTTCGCCCACCATGCGCCGGTTGTTCCCAAACAGCCGATGCGCCTGTAGCACAGCGCGCTTGCGCGTGTAAGGCTGTGCCATCGTCAGCAACCCGCCGGACACAATGTAAGTAATGATCCGGGAGCGAAACATGCCCCGCCGCTGTAGCTCCAGAAAAATGGTGTCGAGCGGCCCCTCGCGCGGGAAAAAATAAATATCCGGCGGATTCTCAATCAGGTAGGCCAGCAGATTCGGAGTATTGCCGTGCTTGTAGTAGCGAATCAGATTGGTGTTAGGACGTGCCGCCACCAGCGCATCCGGTTCCCCTACGCAGACCAGCGAAACATGAAAGCGCTCCGGGTCAAAACGGGGCACGATCGCCTTCACGGTCAGATTCTGGGCGTTGGTGTTGTTTGCGTCGGCGAACGAGGGCGAAAAAATAGTAACCATCTGCGAAAAAAGCCTCGTCCTCTAGACTACCGGAGACTAGCGGAAGGCCGCCATGCCCTCCAACCGCAAATCTCTCAGACGTGCCCGCAAGCGCAATGACGGGTCGCGCTCGGAAAGCGACCTCTTTACATGATCCAGCGCTGCCAGCAGCAACCTCTGGCGCACCTCAGGAGCGTGGCCGACCGGCAGCGGTGCCTTCTCTTGTGGGTCCATCTGCAAGTCGAATAGCAGCTCTGAACCCTCAGCCAAATTCCACACCAGCTTGTAGCGTCCTGCATGAACGGACAACAGCCGGGCACCGCTCCGCCGTACGCTGCGGAAAGGATTCACATCCCCCGCGATGCACTCCGTAATCGCCACTCCGGACTCTGCACGCCCTCCGAGCATCTCAGCCATCCGTCTTTTGCCAGGCAGGTCAGAGGATGCATGCCCCACCGCCTCCAACAGTGTTGCTGGTAGGTCGGCCTGACTGAACGGAACGTCGGGAAGCACCCGACCTGTCTGGCCTGGCACGCGAACCAACAGTGGCACCCGGATTAGCGTCTCAGGAAGTCCAAACCGGTGATGATAGCGGCGCCCATGCTCATTGAACTCCTCACCATGATCCGCAGTTACCGCTACAACCGTGTCGTCGGCCAAGCCAAATTGTTGCAGGCAGTCGAGCACACGGCCAATCTGCTTGTCTGCCCAATAAACCCCGGCATCGTATAGCGCCAGAATATCGTCACGAAAAGGAGCAAACTGATCGGCCTCCAAGTCCCGCCGGTTCCACACCGAATTCAAGTATCGCGCCCGCGAAACATCAATGTCGGCCCGACCCACTGCGGCCAGCGCTTCCTGCGGCGGATAGTACGGATGATGAGGATCCATCAGGTGCATCCACAGAAAGAACGGCTCTCCGGCGAGCCCGGCGAGCCAAGGCCCCACCCGGTCCACTATCTGGTCTGCCGCGGGGTAACACCGCAAGTCCCCCATGGAAGCATCTTGGTTTCTCACACGCCACAGGCCATAGCGGAAGTAAGCTTCGTTGTACCAATGGGCCAGACCAACGGCACTGGCGGCACGACGCACGCCGGAGTTGATCCAGCCCGTCAATCCAGTGGGCCGGGCTGGCACTCCATCCTCGCCCTCTGGCACGGAACTCGGTTGCCCAATACCGACGCCGAGAAAATCCTCGAAAGTATCGAATCCCTGGTGATATCCGAAGCGAGATGAAACATAGGGATTCCCCGCAATAAATGCGGCGTTGGTATAGCCACGAGCGTGCAGTTCGGACGCCAGCGTTGGTTCTTCGGGAGCCACCCCCAGCGCGTCACGGCCCAAGGCAAGCGGATGGCGTCCGCTATGAATCGCGGGAAATGAATAGAAAGTGGGAACACCTGCCACCACGGCGCACGGGAACGCCATGCTGTCTGCAGCAAAACGCGAAAGCACAGGCGTGACCAGCTGACCTGCCTTGCCCGGCAAACACCGGTCTAGCCGGTCGAGCCGCAGGCAGTCCACCGTAATCAGAATGAGGGATCGTTTGGGGAACATTGCATCAGGCGGACTCCGGCAACTCAAGCCCCGCTCTAAAAGCATAACCGGGCGCATGCTCTTTGCGCACCTTCACTCGCAAAGTTCCGGTGGATGTCTGCACAATGCCCCGGTTCACCAGTTCGTATAGCGAGGCATCGTTCAGGTAAAGCAGGCGCGGGAATCGCTTCTCCATCGCCGTTAAGAACTGGCTGAGATGTGTCAGCGTGTAGTCACGATAGTTCATCAACTTCGACTGGAAGTTGATCGAGTGCAGCGACACCACTGCCGGGAATCCAGCATCCAGCAGCCGTTGTGCCTGGTGAATCGTATCCTGCAGGGTTATGCCCGGCGCGGTTGCCGGTTCAATATGCACATTCCGGCTGAGCCGTAGCATACCGTTTGCATCCATGTTCGGCGCGACGATGGAACCCGGCCCGGTCTGCATCACCCGCACCCCTTCACGCTGCCAACTGCGCACAGTAGCGCGATTGGCCCGATAGCCCGGCGCACACGCACTCACCGGAGACACCCCGAATAGCTTGACCATCTGTTCCATGCCCTCGCGAATGCTGATTCGCTGCTCTGCCTCCGGCAGGAACTCGCCCCAGTCTGAGGCAGTGCGATCCCAGTATTCGTAGCCCACCCACGGCATACGCGAATGGATGTAGGGCGTCTCGGCCTGCAATAGCGTGCGCAGGAGTTCACCCTCGGGACTTTCTTCACCCAGTCTGCCCTCCACCGCAGATGCACAAAAATGCGTTGCACCGTGGAATCCCGCGACAAACAAGCCCTGCTTCATCCCATCGCGATAGGCGCGCAACAGCCCCGGACGCCGCCACTTGCCCGGCCATCCCGCCGCCAGCGTCTTATATTGCAGCTGCCGATAGCCTTCCGCGGCCATGCGCTTGAAGTCGAGGTTGGAAGTGACAAAATTCATCTGCAGGCTCGCAGCTCTTCCTGCCGAATCCTCGTGCTTCTCCAGCATACTCGCGAGGGCCGCCACATCCTCCGCCGTCTCCAGTGAATGCAAATCGTAAGGGCGACTGCCAATGTCGAGGCCGGCAGCCCGCAGTTCGCGGAGCCCGGCGCGATCACGAACCCCCACTCGCCCCCAGTCGTCGCTCTGCAACAGCAAAATCGGGCGGTCGAAAAAGAATGCGTCCACCGGTTGCCGGTTGCGCCAATTCCAGCGCAGACGTGAAATGGCGGGCGAAGTTTGCAGACCCGGAAAATTCAGCACAGACATGGAAGTTCCTCCACAATGTGCCTAGGAATACCATGCCTCTGCCATGCTTGGCGCATGAATTCGCTTAGAAAAATGTTGGAGAGTTCCAGATCGGGAGATGGTCTCGTTCCATTGCGGAACCGACTATCGGAGAAAGGAACTTACAGGTATCCCAAGTCGCGCAGGCGCGCTTCAATCGCCTGTTCTTCCGCGCGGTCGTGCTTGGCACTTTCGTCGCGCAACATCTCGTTCAGGATCAGCGTCAGCAGCGGCTCCAAGCCGCCAAACGCTGGCGCAACCTGTGCCTCAATCCGCGCGCACAGATCTTCTGGAAGCGGCACCGCGCGTTTGGCATCCCCTGTCTTTTCTGGTGTCTCTGGAGCCATCACTATCTCCTGCTAACAAGTCTAACGCCCAGGCTAGCCGATTGGCGCTGTTGCTCCGCCACGAATCTTGCGCCAAGCCGCTTCCGCCACAATTCGGTCATCGTCGTCCAAGCCTAGCAGCAGCGCTCCCGCCAGAAACACAGCATAACCTGCCACCAAGGCCAGCCCTATTTTGCCCCAGCCCGGCAGACTCGCAGCCACGCCTTGCAGGCCCCAAACTGCTAGTCCAGACGCAGCCAGCGGCGGCAACAGCCGCAAGTAGTGCCAATTGTAGGGCGAGAGTCCCATGAAGCGGTGCACGCTCCACAGCATCAGCAGGTTCATCAGAGCCGCCGCCGCCGCCGAAGCCATCGCGGCCCCCAACATGCCCATTCGCGGCACCAGCACCAGATTCATCCCCACCGTCACGACCGCCACCACCGCCTCGGTTTCGATCACCCGGCGCTGATGGCCTGACATCAGCAGCAGATAGCCCACAGACCCGGTGCCAATATTCACCAACTGACCCATCGTGCCGATGATCAAAACGCCCGCACCTGCCACAAAAGCTGAACCGAAGATGCCCAGCAGCGGCACCGCATAGATCATCAAGACCAGCGCCAGCGGAAAGGTGAAGCCGATCACCCACTTCGTCACCGTCTGGTAAATGCGCCCCAGCAACGCACTCTCGCCCCGGGCATAGAGATCGGCGATCATCGGGGCGAAAATCTGGTTCACCGACTGCAATAGCACTGGAACAAAAGCGACCATAGTTGCTGCCAAGGCATACACGCCAATCTCGCGCGGGGGCAGGTACAGCCCCAGGATCACTTTGTCGGCCTGGGTCAAGATGAACTCCAGCACCGTCATGGCGAAGACGGCCTTGCAGAAGGAAGTCACCCCCGGCCCCAGCGGCCTCAGCGTTCCCGCGCCCGGACGCGCTTCCGCTGGCAGCAGCTTCCACACAAACCACGCCAGTAGTATCAACGCCACCAAGTTGCTAACGACCTGTGCCCATAGATACCCGCCCAAGCCCCAGCCCAGCTCGATGGTCACCGCCGCCAACAGGATCATCAGCGGGTTGGCCAGCACCTGCGTCACCAGTGTTCGCTTCGCCGCGTCCTGAAAGCCAGCCAGCACCTGCCCAAGCCAGCTGATCACCGCACCGGTGATCAGAATGCCCACAAAGAAAGGCATGAACTGCGCTAGTGTAGGTGCGTCATACAGGCGGTTCGCGACCCACCCCCGGCCCAGCATCATCGCGAGCGCACAGACGGCCAGAAGAGCTGCGATCACCGCGCCCGAACGCCACAGAAAGCCTCGCAAAGCGCGGTAGTCGCGGGTGGCGGAGTACGCCGCGACAAAGCGTGCCGCCGCCTGGGGCAGCCCAGCCACTCCAAGAATGCTGAGCACACCCACGACCGTCATGCCCAACGCATACACGCCGAGCGGCGACGGCCCCAAACGCCGTGCCAGGTAGATCTTGAATAAATAATTGGAAACGGTGTAGAAAACCGTCCCGCCAAAAATAATGGAGGTCTGGCGCGATACCTGCCCCATCTGCCGCCGGAAGCGGGCGTGTGGAGCACCGTCGGTTGACGGTTCAGCAAGAGGGGTCAAGCTAGGCGGCTTGTCGTCGCGGTTCACCGTTCGCTGTTCACTATTCAACTGGCGGAATCAGCGCTGGAAGAGCGTGGGCGACGCCGCTTAGGCCGGACGGTGTCGTCGCCCCAGCCAGGATGCGTCCCCAGCAAACAGAGCGCATAGAAGATAGCCGCGTTGGCTGGCACATGCAGGTTGAAGTCTGAAAGGCTGTGCACGAGCAAGCCCGTAACACCGATCATCACGACCGTACGCAAGGCCGCGGTACCGGAGTCCTCCCATGCGGAAAGCGCAGGCAGGGTTCGGCGATAAAACAGAAACAAGAACCAGAGCATTAGTCCCAAACCTATCGCTCCGCCCTCCACCGCTAGTTGCAGCACATCGTTGTGCGCCGCATTCACGAAGTTGTCAGTGGAAAAGCTGCGGTACTGCGGATTTACCACTGGAAAAGCGCCCAGCCCAAATCCAGCAATCGGCTTGGCGGCGAACATGCGCAGGCAGTCGCGATCTATGTCCAGTCGCATGGAAATACCGAGGTCACCCTGCGTCTCGCCCGGAACTCCGGTGACGCGATGCAACAGCGCCTGCCCGCCCAGCAAACCAACTAAAAGTATGAAGCCAGCCACCGCACCCAGTCCGTAATACCGGTACTGCGGCACCTTCACCGACTTCCAGATCAGCACGCCCAGCAAAATGCTCTCCACCGCGAAGGCAATCATGCCGCCGCGCGAACCAGAGAGAAAAATCGTCGTCGCCATCACCAAACTCGCGCCGCCCAGCAGCCACCGCTGCAGGCCAGTCACATGCCTGCTAAAGGCCAGCAGCAACGGAATCGGCACCAGCATTTCCATCAGCCCGGCGTAATGATTGTGGTTCACGTAAGGCCCGTAGATCCAGCCCCCCTGACTCGGCTTGCGCAGCCAGTAGAGCCTGCCATTCGAGGCGAGACCTTGCACCAGAGCGAGGCTTGCCAACACTCCGCCAAACCCAATCACCGCCGTGGTCACCCGTCGCAGCGTTCCACGTTCCAGCGTCTGCGTCAACAGAAAGCCGAGTACTCCGTAGCACGCCAGTAGCATCAATTCCTGCCCGGTGACGTGACGGTAGGCGGTGAGTCCCAAAACCCACTGCACGAGGCCAAACCCAAAGAACGCCAGCATTGGTGCATAAAGAGGATTCCAAACAATCGAACGAGCATCGACTCGGCCTTGATCCTTCAGCCACCATAGGAACAATCCGCTGGCACCCGCCTGTACCAGGAAGATCGCCCAGGGCTCCACCGCTCCAAAGGCAAGCGGTCCGAACAGCAGCAACCCCACCGTGCCCCAAAGCACGACTCGATTGGCGCGCTTTTGCCGGGAATCGTCCACGGGCTGGCGCACTTCAGCGCTGGCCAGTGGTGCAGTAAACGGGGAAGTAAAACTCACCGGGTTATGCCTCCTCGTGTACCTGCGGGGCCGCTGCCAGGTTTTGCAATCTCCGCATGGCGAACGATCTGCACGTCATCAATCCACAGCTTTCCTTTGATGGCGTTGTTGGCCGGGGTTCTTACCAACCGCAATGACACCATCTTCGCGTCCTTGCCGGTATGGAAGGTCCCCGTTACCTCCCGCCATATCTCGGCACCCATCAGGAAGGAGCTGGTGAAATAGACCTCGGCCGACTGCTGATCTTGCACCAGAAATACCGGGCCGCCCGCACCCTCCAGGTTCTCGACCTTAAAATACGCCGAGAAGTCGTAGGACGCATCCGGCTGCACCGGAACCCATTGCTCCACGCCAATTTCGTTCACATCCAGACCATCAAACGATATCGCCATCGAGCGGCTCCCACCATGAAAGTCGGACGCATCCAGCGCCAACGCAGCGTGCGGACGTTTGTCATAGTGCCAGTCAAAGCCATCGTTCAGCAGCCGCAATTCAAACCCGCCGTTTATCACTAGATTTTCATTTGGCAGATACGCGTTCAGTCCGCACAATGGCACCATTTCCCGCCATGCCGTCATCGCGCCAGTTGCGTCGCCCTGGGTCAACAGATAGCGCACGTAGAAAGTGACCTTCTTGGGGTTCAGCGGACCGCCAAGCCCAATCAGCCGACTCCATAGCTGGCGCGCTGGCGCGTCTTGTTTTTCCGAAACCAGAATGGCCAAGAGCAACTGATACAGGTCAGGATCGGGCGGCACCGCGACTTGCAACACGTGATCCACGTCCGGGCTGGCCTGCCAAATCAAATGCATGGCCTCCTCGCGGTATGAGGGATCATTCTCCAGAGTAATGCGGAATGCACCGAGTGCCTTATCGGTTTCGCCCGCCAGCAGGTAGAAATTTGCGGCTTGCCAGGCTAACGCTGGCGTCTTGGGGTCAGCCTTCAGTGCGGCGTCAAAGGCGCGGCTCTGATCTTGCATTCGCCCAAGCTGCTGATAGTAGTTGGTGAGCTCAAACCAATAGCGGGCGTCGTGAGGATTCTTCGCCACCGCTTTCTCCAAGTAATTCGCAGCTTTGGTGGGATCGGCATCTTGCAAAGACGCAAAGCGCGCAAGCTGCCAGGGCAACTCCGCATTCCCTGGGTCAAGCCTCGTTGCCAGTTCCCACGCCTGCGGATTGGGCAGAGACGTCAGCACGCTCACCGCTAAATCACGGCCCGCCAACAACAGATAGACCAAAATCAGGATTGCCAGCAGCAGCCGCACCGGCAGACCAATTTTCCCCTCAAACTTCATTGCCATGAGCAGTTTTCAAGCCAGTCCGATGGATTTTCTCACTTACACGTGCGAAGCCAATCGCGGCTAAACGCCGCCTGCCGAACTGCGCGGAGCCTCGTCCTCGTTGTAGTACGAGGAATACTTCGAGCCATAACCGTAATACTGATAGCCCGGCGAACTCAAATCCACCGCATTCAGCACTACGCCTGTAACCCGTGCATTCACCTGCGCCAGAATGTCGCGCGCGCGCTTCAGCGCCTGTTTCGTGGTTTGCCCCGCCCGTATCACCAGCACTACCGCGTCCGCGTTGGGCGAAACCACCGCCGCGTCGGTGACTGACAGGACTGGAGGCGTATCAATCACAATGTGGTCATACTGCTTGCGCAGTCCCGCCAGCAGCTCTTTCATCTCGTTGGAAGAAAGCAGCTCCGCCGGGTTTGGCGGCGTGGTGCCCGCTGGCAGCACATACAAATTCTTGAGCCCCGGAACCGGTATCACCGTGCTCTCCAGCGTTGCTCCGCCGGTCAGTACGTTGCACAGCCCCAGCCGTGGGCCCAGTCCGAGCGTCGTATGCACGGAAGGGCGCCGCAAATCCGCATCAATCAGCAGCACTCTTGCCGCTTTTTGTGACAGCACCGTGGCAAAGTTCAGCGAGGTCGTCGTCTTGCCTTCCTGCGGCAGCGAACTGGTGACCATAATGACACGCGGTGGGCCGCCAATCGAGGAAAGCAGGATCGAGGTTCGCAGCGCCCGATACGACTCCGCCATCTGCGACTGCGGACGGCTCTGCGTCACCAGCCCCGCTGGCTCGTTGGCGTGGACTTCTTCCTCTTCCCGCAGAGACATGCTGACGTCGCCCTTTAACCGTTTGGGCTGTTCCGAAGCCGCGCCCCCAAGGGGGATCATGCCTAGTGCCGGGAGTGCGGAGATAATCTGCGCTTCCTCCGTCGTTCGCACGGTGTTATCAAGACTTTCCAACAGAAACGCCATTCCGACGCCCGCCATCAGTCCAAACATCAGCGCAAATCCCATATTCCGTGGGATATTCGGAGACGAAGGATAGGATGGCACCCGACCGTAGTCCACAATGCGGATATTGCTGGAACGCAGTCCTGCGGTCACGCCTGCTTCCTTCAACTTTTCCACCAGGCCGTCGTATAGCTGCTGGCTGCTCTCAGCATCGCGCTTCAGCGAACTGTACTCGATAAAGCTCTCGTTCATGCTGTTGTAAAGCTGCTTCTGGCTTTCGAACTCGGCCTGCAACAACTGTTCGCGCTGCAACGAAGCAAGATAAGCTGACTTAAGCCGGGCGACCTGCCGCCCACTCTCCAGCTTCATATCCGCCTGCACCTGCTTCAACTGGTTCGACACCCGCACCACTTCTGGATACGCCGGGCCAAACTCGCTGCTCAGTTTGGCTAACTGAGTCTTCAGGTCCGCCTCCTGAGAGCGCAGCTTATCCATAAAGCTTTCCTGTCCGGTCGTCAGGCTCGACTCTCCGGGTGCCTCGGCTCCGACCTGCGCCAGCTTGTAGGCCGCTTCTTTCTGAATGCGGTCGGACTGCGCGATCGTCAGTTCCTTGTTGATCTCATCCAGCTTGGTGGTGACGACGTTCTGCTTGTCGTCGCCCAGAATTCCATGATCCTTCTGATAGGCGACGAGTTTCTGCTGCGCCGTCTCCACTCTCATCCGCAGATCCACCAGCTGGCGCGAGAGCCAGTCTGAGGCTTGCATCGTGCCTTCAAACTTGGTCTTGAAGTTTTGCTCAACGTAGGCCGAAGCGGTAGTGTTTACGACATTCGCTGCCATTTGCGGATCGGTGCTGTGGTACTGCACCTCAATCAACCGGGTGCTGGGCACCCGAACCACTTTGAGTCCACCCTTAAAGCTATCGAGCACTCCGGATGCCTGTACTGCTTCCGCACCAGCAATTTCAGGGACTCCAACGACGGCATCGGCCGATGCAGGCTTACCACCGAAGGCGGGATTATGAACCAAATCCAGCTGCTTGATCACTTGCAAGGCCAGAACGTCGCTCTGGACAATGCGCACCTGCGTCTCCATCTCCGCATCGTCTATGTAGTCGTCTGCGCCGCCTTCATGCAGCGATTGTGCTGCTTGATCTGACTTGCTGATGGCCATGCGACTGGTGGAGTCGTAGATCTTGGGCATCCGCAGGCTGGCAACGCCCACCAGCGCCAGCATACCCACCGTGCAGGCCAGTACTACCCATTTTCGCTTGAGTAAAACCTGCCAATACTGACGGAAAGGCGACTCCCCCAGTGGCGTGGCGCCGTAGGCGTAAGACCCGCCCGCGAGAATCGGTTGTGCAAAATCGGTAGCCCGCTGAAAGGTCGCGATTTCGCGAACGACTGGCCCTTGTCCTGCAGCCATACCTTCCGGGGGATAGTTACCTGTATTCATGATTGAGGCTGCCTCGCTTGCCGCTGCCGCCAGTGGCTTTCTGAACCATCCCGGCCCTGCGCCAAACCGCGCAAAGTCAATTTCGGGGGCTAACTCGCCACACAGCAGAACAAATCAGACCCGACGCCTAACTGGGGGCATCAGACCTTGGGGGACGGCAAAACTTATCTCTTATGGTAACACTCCGAGCAACGCTGCCTACCCCCGGAAGTCTACCCCGCCCCCCACGCAGTGTTATCGTTATGAAGTACTTTAGGACGCGGTTTCTGGCGGAGCAAAAGCAAGGAGTGGCTGCGGATTTGTCTAATTTGTCTAATGTGTCCAATTCATCAAATTTATCTAAATCGTCCGACCTGTCGGCGGATTGGTCTCAACTCTCCGTCCTGGTGACTGGCGGCACCGGATCGTTCGGCAAGAAGTTCGTGGAGATCATGCTCCGCGACTACAAACCGAAGAAGCTTGTAATTCTGAGCCGCGACGAACTCAAACAGCACGAAATGCGCTCCACCGGCTACAACCACCCTAGCCTGCGCTATTTTATCGGCGACGTGCGTGATGCAGCCCGGTTGCAACGTGCCTTCCACGGCATTGACGTCGTCGTCCACGCCGCTGCCCTGAAGCAGGTTCCGGCCTGCGAGTACAACCCGTTTGAGGCCATCCAGACCAACATCATGGGCGGTAAGAACGTGATTGATGCCGCCATTGACCAAGGTGTACGCCACGTCCTCGCGCTGTCCACTGACAAGGCCGTCAACCCGGTCAATCTTTACGGTGCCACCAAGCTCTGCGCCGAGAAAATGTTCGTGCAAGCCAACGCCTACTCCGGTGGACGCCAGACCCGCTTCAGTTGCGCCCGCTACGGCAACGTCGTGGGCAGCCGGGGCAGCGTGGTGCCCGTGTTCCTCGAACAGCGCAAGTCCGGCAAAGTCACCGTCACCGACGCCCGCATGACCCGCTTCTGGATCACACTCGATCAAGGTGTGCGCTTCGTCATTGACTGCATCGGTCAGATGCATGGCGGCGAGATCTTCGTTCCGAAGATACCCAGCATGAAGATGACCGACCTGGCCGAGACTGTGGCTCCCGGGTGCGCCATCGAGCACATTGGCATTCGCCCCGGAGAAAAGCTGCACGAGTCGCTGTTGAGCGAAGACGAAGCTCGCAGCACTATTGAACTCGAAACCATGTTCGTGGTGAAACCCCTGCATCCTTGGTGGGACGATGCCAACTGGATGAACGGTCAACCCTTAGCCGACGGCTTTCGCTATGCCAGCGACACCAACACCGAATGGCTCGACGGCCCAGCGATGCTAAAGCTGCTAGATCCTGCCACGCTGCCCGCTGATTTGCTAGCGGCGATAAAGTAAATGATCGCGCATCCTGTTTTTCTGAAAAGTTGTGTGCTAACACCCAGAACAAACCCGGATGAGGCACTCTCGGTAGAGCGGCGCTTCAGCGCCGCGTCTGTGATGCGCAACGAGACCGGGCTTCAGCCCCTGAGGTAATGTACTTCTTGTGACTTCCACTGACGCCATCCTCGCCATCCACGGCGGCACGCCCGTACGCCCGGCGTGGCTGCCCTACGGACGCCAAGCCATCGAAGAAGAAGATATCGCCGCTGTGGTGGCGACGCTTCGCTCAGACTGGCTTACCACCGGCCCTAAAGTCGACGAGTTCGAGCACGCCTTTGCGGGATACGTAGGCGCAAAGCACGCCATCGCATTCAGCAACGGAACTGCTGCGCTGCACGGAGCCGCATTTGCGGCTGGCCTGGGCCTGGGCGACGAAGCCATCACCACACCGATGACCTTCTGCGCAACTTCGAATGCAGTGCTTTATCAAGGCGCGAGACCGGTCTTTGCCGATGTGCGGCCCGACACTTTGAATCTTGATCCAGTGCTCGCCGAAGCGTGTATTACGCCTCTCACCAAGGCGATTCTTCCCGTGGACTTCACCGGCAACCCCGCGCAGATGGATGCCTTCATGGCGCTCGCCGAAACGCACGGGCTGGTCGTCATCGAAGACGCCGCCCATGCCGTTGGTGCCGACTGGCAGGGGCACCGGGTCGGCTCCATCGCGCATATGACGACCTTCAGCTTTCATCCTGTGAAGCATCTGACGACTGCCGAAGGCGGCATGGTCACGACGAATGACGACGCACTCGCCACCAAGCTCCGCACCTTCCGCAATCATGGCATCACCCGCGATTCCCGTCAGCGCGAACTCGCCGGCGACTGGTTTTATGAAATGTCGGCACTGGGCTTCAACTATCGCCTGCCGGATGTAGCTTGCGCGCTCGGCTTGTCGCAACTGCGGCGAATAGAGTCGAATCTCGCCCGCCGCCGCGCCATCGCCGCGCAATACGATGCTGCGTTCGTGACCATACCGCAAATCGGCACGCCGAAAATTTTGCTTGGTGCGAATCCGGCGTGGCACCTGTATCCCATTCAGCTTGACCTCGTGCAGCTTAACGCCACGCGCGGCGAAGTTTTTCGCGCACTGCGCGCCGAAAATATCGGCGTGAACGTGCACTACATTCCCGTGCATCTGCACCCCTACTATCGCGAAAATCTCGGCACCAAGCCGGGCGATTTTCCCGTCGCCGAAGCCGCTTACGAGCGCCTCATCAGCCTGCCCATGTTTCACGGCATGAACGAGCAAGATGTGGACGATACGATTCTCGCGGTGCGCAAGGTAATCGCCCACTTCGCAAAATAGACAAGGGTCTGCACGCCATGCCCAAAATGATAATGCTTGGCACGAACGGTGGAGCGGAACTTCCAGTCCCGCGTTTTCAGCAGCTAGAGAAACGGGCCTTAGCCCCTGAGGTAAGCTTTTCCTAGGCTAATTGTTATGACCACCCCCGCCATCCTCGTCGTCGGTGCAGGCTCCATCGGACGTCGCCACCTGAATAATCTCCACACTCTCGGCGTAACCCGCCTCGCTATCTGCGACCCTGATTCGCAGCGCTCGGCCTCGGTCTCCGCCGAAATCAACGCTGCAAATTTCACCGCGCTCGACGACGCGCTGACTCGCTTTCAACCGGACGCTGTCTTCGTAGCCACGCCGCCGTCGCTGCACGTCGCACAGGCGCTTGCAGCGATCGCGGCTGGCGCTCACGTCTTCGTCGAAAAGCCGCTGTCTAATTCACTCACTGGTGTCAGCGAACTCACAGCTGAAGCAGCCGCCGCAAATCGCATCGTGCAAGTCGGATACAACTTGCGCTTCCATCCCGGCGTCCGCAAGCTGAAGGAACTGCTCGACTCTGGCACGCTCGGCGCACTGGTGTATGCGCAGGCCGAAGTCGCACAATATCTTCCTGACTGGCGTCCTACGCAGGACTATCGCCAAAGCTACACCGCACGCCGCGAACTCGGCGGCGGCATGTTGCTCGATGGCTCGCACGAACTCGACTACCTGATGTGGCTGCTCGGCCCGCCCGCCGAACTGACCTGCATGATGGGCAAAGTCAGCGCGCTTGACGTCAATGTCGAGGACACCGTGGACTTGCTCCTACGCTATCCCGCGCCGAGTGCGGATCGCTCGGGCATGCAGTGCCACGTGCATCTCGACTTCGCGCAGCGCGGCTACTGGCGTAGTTGCCGCCTGTCCGGAGAAAAGAGTGCAGCTACCTGGGATTTCCGCTCCAACGAAGTGCGCGTCTTCGACGCCGATCTCGACACTTGGCAGTCGTTCCCCTACGAGTTCGCCGTCAACGATATGTACCTCGCGGAGACGCAACACTTTCTGGACTGCATCCGCACCGGCGCACAGCCACTCGTCGGGATCGCCGACGGCGAACGCATCCTGCGCCTTTGCGAGGCGGCAGTCGAATCATCGGAGTCTGGCAAGCGCGTCACGCTCGAAAACCTTTAACCGCAGAGAACGCAGAGTCTCGCGGAGAAAGACCCCGCAGTCGTCTTCCCCCCATTCTTGCTTTTCGTCTGCGTTACTCTGCGTCCTCTGCGGTTAAAGCCTTGCTTTTGCATTTCTCGGTCTCTCCGTGTCTCCGTGACGCATGTTCTTTACACTAGAAGCAATGCCTCAAGCCTCCAAAACTGTCGCTATCATCCAAGCCCGCTTGGGCTCCACTCGCCTGCCCGGGAAAGTCTTGGCCGACATCGCCAGCCACCCCATGCTGTGGCACGTCGTCACGCGCGCCAGTCGCGCTACTCTGCTTGATGAAGTCATCGTCGCCACTTCTACCTCGGCGTCCGACGACGCGCTCGCCGCTTGGTGCGAGCAAAATTTCATCCCCGTCGTGCGCGGCAGTGAAAACGACGTCCTTGACCGCTTCTATCAAGCCGCGAAATCGCACAACGCCACCACCATCGTCCGCATTACCGCCGACTGCCCGCTCATTGATCCTCAGGTGATTGACAAAGTCATCCGCCGCTTTCAGCAGGGCGATGTCGCCTACGCCGCCAACTGCCTGCGCTACACCTATCCTGACGGACTCGACACCGAAGTGTTCTCGTTTGCCGCGCTTGAAACCGCGTGGCGCGAAGCCACCAAGCCCAGCGAGCGCGAACACGTTACGCCCTACATCCGCAACGGCAGCTTTGCCATCGTCAACGTGGAAAATGAAGTGGACCTCTCGCCGCTCAACCTACGTTGGACGGTGGACGAACCGGCTGATTTAGAATTTATTCGAAGCATATTTGCTGCACTTGCAGCCAAGGAATTTTTTACTATGTCGGATGTTCTCACCGTTACTGCTGAATCTCCTGAACTGAATACCCTCAACTCGGGCATCGCCGCGAATGAGGGCTATTACAAGAGCCTGTTCGCCGAAGCCGTCGCCGGGGCCGCACCCAAGCGTGATGTTTCACAGTCACTGGCGTGGCAAGCCCGCGCTGCGAAAGTCATTCCTGGTGCATCACAGACCTTCAGCAAGAGCACCAATCAGTATGTGTATGGCGTTTCTCCGGCAATGTTGCAGCGTGGCAAGGGCTGCTGTGTGTGGGACGTGGATGGCAACGAGTACATTGATTACGTTCAGGGCCTGCTGCCGAACATCCTTGGATACGCGCATGACGAAGTGAATGCCGCCGCCAGTGCGCAACTCGCCGAAGGCCACAGCTTTTCGCTGCCGCATCCCGTGGAAGTCGAACTCGCCGAGCGCCTTACGCGCCTCATTCCCTGCGCAGAAATGGTGCGCTTCGGCAAGAACGGTTCGGACGCCACCTCTGGCGCAGTGCGCGCCGCCCGCGCCTTTACCAAGCGTGAACGCGTCGCCTGCTGCGGCTATCACGGATGGCAGGACTGGTACATCGGTTCGACCTTGCGCCATGCGGGCGTGCCCCAAGCGGTGCGCGACCTGACGCATCCGTTCCCCTACAACGATCTCGCCGCACTTGATGCGCTGCTTGGCGCGCATCCCGGGGAGTTCGCCGCCGTCATCATGGAGCCGTTCAACTTCTTTCAGCCCGCGCCGGGATATCTGCAGAGCGTCAAAGATCTGGCGCACCAGCACGGCGCGCTACTCATCTTCGATGAAATTTGCTGCGGCTTCCATCTCGGACTTGGCGGAGCACAGAAGAAGTTCGGCGTGACGCCGGACATGGCCTGCTTCGGCAAAGCTATGGGCAACGGCTTCCCTATCGCCGCCGTCGTCGGACGCGCCGAGGTGATGCACACGTTTGAAGACATCTTCTTCAGCTTCACCTTCGGAGGAGAAGTTGCCTCCATGGCCGCCTGCCTTAAGGTGCTCGACATTCTCGAACACACTGACGCCCTCGCGCGCATGGCCAGCGCTGGCCGCACCTTGCAAGATGGCTTCAACACTCTCGCCAAACTCGCTGGTATCCATCCGCAACTGGAGTGCATCGGCGATCCGGTGTGGTCGCTGATCAAGTTCCGCGATGGCGTTGGCGAAAATGGGGGTAAAGATAGTTTCGTCACTCGCAGCCTCTTTTCGCAGGAGGCGGTGAAGCGCGGCATCCTTCTGCTGGTCACGCACAATATCTCCGCCGCGCACGATCATGTCGCGATCGAGCAGACTCTGCGCGTCTACGCCGAGGTGATGAAGACTCTCGCGGTCTGGCTGAAAGACCCGAACCCCGAGCGCTTTCTGGAAGGCCCAGTAATCGCGCCGGTGTTTAAGGTGCGGTAGGCGCACTAGCCGATGCACCTAATCTTCCGCACCGACGCATCCACACAAATCGGCACCGGCCACGTCATGCGCTGCCTCGCACTGGCGCAGGCTTGGCAGGACGCAGGCGGCGACGCCAGCTTCATCATGGCCGCTTGTCCGGTCGTGTTGGAAGAGCGCCTGCTCAGTGAGCGCATCCCAGTCTTGCATCTCACAGAAAGTATTACTCACGGCTCGGAAGCCGACGCCCACGAAACCGCCGCCATCGCGCGCGAACGTGGCGCCGAGTGGATCGTCGTGGACGGCTATCACTTTGGCACGGACTATCAGCAGTCACTGCAATCGCTCGGTCTGCGCATTTTGTTCTGGGACGACAATGCCCATTGCCCCCACTACTCCGCCGACCTGGTGCTGAACCAGAATCTGCAAGCTAGCCGCGCGATGTATCCGAGCATCGCGCCTTCCACCAATCTGCTGCTCGGCTCGCAATACGTGGCTCTTCGCCGCGAGTTCAACTCCTACCGCAACTGGCAGCGCGAGATCGCGCGCTTCACTTGGAACATCCTGATCACTATGGGTGGCAGTGACCCCGCCAACTTAACGCCGCGCGTAATTGATGCGCTGAACACGCTCTCCAGGCCGCCGTCCCGAGTTAAGAGCCATCGCATCGCGGACAGTTCTCCCACGCCGACTGGCCCCGATGACTATGTCGAGGGCAGGTTCGACGTGACTGTAATCGTCGGCGGCAGCAACGAAAATATCGCGGATGTGGAAGCGGCGGTAGCACGCTCCAAACACGACGTGACGCTGATTCGGAACTCCCCCGATATGCCGGAATTGATGGCTACAGCTGACCTGGCAATCTCTGCGGGTGGTAGCACCGCTTGGGAGCTATGTTTGATGGGATTGCCTTCGGTTCTGATTCCCGCGGCAGAGAATCAGATCGCAGGCACGCAGCGCCTGCACGAACTTGGTGGCTGCATGATGATCGCCTCGGGCGCACAGTTCAGTCCGTCGGAACTGGGACTCGTGCTAATGCCCCTAACCGTCTCCGCCCACACCCGTAGCATCCTTTCGCGGAACGCCCGAGCACTGGTGGATGGCCTCGGTGCGGAACGGGTCATCGCACACCTACTCGGCAAGCCTGAACCAGCCCCAGCCTCGAAGGTAAACGGCTGATGGTCACCCTGCGCCCCGTTCGCCCCGAGGACAAAAACACGCTGCGCGACTGGCGCAACCTGCCTGAAGTGCGGCAGTACATGATGAATCCGCATGAGATCCCGCCTAAAGATCACGAGCGCTGGTTCGAGGCGATGCTGGCGAATCCGGCCGCGCACTATCGCATCATCGTCCGCGACGGACGCGACGTCGGGCTAATTCATCTAACCGCGTTGCAAGAAAACGAAAATATTTGCGAGTGGGGATTCTACATCGCAGAAGAAAGCGAACGCGGTAAGGGTTCCGCGTCTGCCGCGTGGTATCTGGCTCTGGAAGAAGCGTTCGGCACGCTCTGGTTTAGCGAAGTTCACGCCGAAGTACTCGAACGCAACGCCGCATCGCTGCATCTGCACCGCGCCTTCGGATTCACCGAAATCGCTACGCTGCGGCAGCACAATTTGCCGGAAGGCGGCACACAACTTGTGATTGGATTTACCTTGACGCAAGAAAACTGGCGGGAAACGCGCGACGCCATCGCACAACGCCTGCAAGAACGGGGACTGCTGCCGCCCAACGTCTAGCGCTCAACTCTGAGTGGAGCCCGCAATCAACTCCCAACTCAGCGGCTCAGCTTGCGGAATATCCCGCGCCGCACACTTGCCCAGCACTTCTGCAAAGTACCGGGGATGCATCCCATCCGAGGGCCGAATGGATCGCACATTTTCTTCCGTAAACTCTTCTCCCGCGCGCATAGCTTTCACCACGTATAGTGACCGCCGAAACTTGCGGCTGCCCTTATCCTCGTCCGCTCCGTAACGCACTTCGCCGAGTGCCCGTTCAGCAACGCGCACGCCCTGCACCATCGCGGCAAACTCTTCTGGCTCCAGCGAAAACGCGCTGTCAGGGCCCTGAGCCGCGCGCGAAATCGTCATGTGCTTCTCAATCAAACCCGCTCCCAGTGAAACGGCCACCACCGGCGCGATCACTCCCATGGTGTGGTCTGACAAACCCACCAGCGTGCCAAACCGCCGCGCAAATTCCGGAATCGTCCTCAGGTGCATCGCTTCCGGCGGCGAAGGATATGCACTTGTACACTTCAGCACCATGAGCTCCGTCGTTCCCGCACTGCGCGCGGCTGCAACAGCTTCCTCAATCTCTGCCTCGCTTGCCATGCCGGTGGAAAGAATCAGCGGCTTGCCCGTGCGCGCCATCTTCTGAATCAGCGGAATATCGTTCAGTTCAAACGACGCAATCTTGTGGACCCCAACGCCGATGTCTTCGAGAAAATCCACGGCAGTCGGGTCAAATGCGCTGGAAAAACAGATCATCCCCAACTCTTCCCCGAGCTGCTTCAGCTTGGGCTGCCACTCCCACGGCGTAAATGCCTCCGCATACAGATCGTGCATGGTGCGGCCATCCCAAAGCGTCCCGCCGCCGATGCGAAACTCCGGCCGGTCCGAGCGGATCGTAATGGTGTCCGCGGTGTAGGTCTGCAACTTGATGGCATCGGCGCCCGCCTGATGCGCGGCATGAACCACCCGCACCGCTTCATCGAACGACTGATTGTGATTCGCGGACAGCTCTGCCACGACCAGCACGGGATGCCCCGGCCCCAGTACCCGGTTGCCGATCCGCATCTCGCCACTAAAATTTGCTGCGCTATTTTCAGTGCTCATCAGCCCCAGCCTATCATGCAGTCTCCGCTCGCTGCATGGTTGCGGTAAAGTGGACTTTGCACTTAAACGCTCATGCGACTTCTCTTAATCGCGCCGCAGGATACGCCGGATACAAGCCCGCGCTGGACATCCCGACTTTGGGACGAGGCGATTGACCTCGGGCGCGCGCCGACGACCGCCTATTCTCGTTGGAGCGAGATCATCGGCTGCCCGGTCCGCAGTCTGCTGGAATTTTCGCACGGCATCGCCGATATGCAAGCCCTGCGCTATCAACTTTCGCAGCTGAACAGTGACCTCGTTGATTCCCTCGGCCTTAACTGGATGGAGATTCTTGCCGTCCGCCACTGCATGAAGTGGCTCGAACTTGCCACGCTGGAGCGCATGGCAGCTTTCTATGACGATGCCTGCGAAGTTTCACTGAGCGGCCCATGTGCATTGCAGGCACCACTGACAGCCTTATTCGGCGATCGCCTGCGCTCATCCAAAGCAACGGATACAGCTTCAAACCGAATGGCGTCGCAAGTTGGACGCAAACTTCACGCCTTACAGCATCTGACCGCCAGCCAAATCGCCGACGTGCTTTGCGACAAATACGACGCACAATATCGTCTGCGTGCCGGCTTCGCAACATCGCCGACGAAGTCTTCGGAACCAGTCGTACTTGTCCCCACTGCCTACGTCAATGTCACCCGCAACGCGGCCGCGTACGCCCGCCTCTTGCCAAACACAAAATTCTTATTCATCCACACACGCCCCAGCGCGGCCGAGAGGCAATCGGCTCCGAACATCACGCATGTTTCGCTCGCGTCATACGTTACCAGGAATGAAGCCCGCGTCGTTGAACTTGCTGACCTGAACCATCGGTTGGGCCTTTTGCGGAAACGCATGGCAGCATCCCCATTCTGGCAATTTCCGCTTGCCGCGGGATGGATGGATTCCTGGCCCCAGGAACTCGCCAGCAGCCTCGCCGCCCGCGAGGCCTGGCGGAACCTGCTCGATCGCGATCCAGTGTCCGCCGTCCTTTGCGGCGACGACACCAACCCCTACACCCGCATTCCGCTCATTCTAGCCGCGCAACGCGGCCTGCCAACCGTCAGCTATCACCACGGAGCGCTCGACGGCATCGCCGCCCTCAAGGCTCCGTATGCGCGCACCCACCTCGCCAAGGGGCCTATGGAACTCGACTACCTACAGCGGGTCTGCGACTTCCCGGAAGGGCGCGCCACCATCGGCGCTGCCGCAGGAATCGAGCCAACTCCTCCCAATCCGCAAAGCGCAGCCGGCCGCGATACAATCGTCTTTTTTTCCGAAGCCTACGAGGCGCTGGGGGGGCGCCCGCTGGAAGTCTATCGCGAGCTGCTTCCGCTACTGCTCTCTTTGGTGCAGCAACACAGCAAGCGCCTGGTAATCAAGCTGCATCCCTTTGAAAGCGAACGTGGACGGAAGCACTTGTTGCAGTCTCTCGGGATTCGTACCGAGCAAGCCGATCAGTTACAGATCGTCAGTGGCCCCATGACTCCTGCACTTCTAGCGCGCGCCTGGTTCGGCATCACCATCGAATCGAGCGCCGCGATTGATTGCACCTTGGCTGGCGTTCCCTGTTTCCTTTGCGAATGGGCGTTCACCTTCGATTGGGGATATCCACAACAGTACGCCCGCTTTGGCGGCGGAACCATACTGCAATCCCCCGAGCAAATTCCGCAGATTCCCGCCCTGCTGGCGCAACATCAGCCGAACCCGGCTTTCGCCACGCAGCTCGCACAAAAGATAAAGCCCAAGGAGTTTGCACAACTCCTCGGGCTCGATTTTGCGTCGCCCGGTTAGGAGCGAGAGAAGACAACAGACTACGGCAGGGTCTGGCTCAGGGCTGGGCCTGGTAAAATTCCAGGTCTGTTTAGGACGTCAATTGCAATTCCAACGCCAATCGCAGCTGGCACAATCAACCCAACATAATCCCACTTGTAACCGCCCTTTTTCTTCTTATTCTTGTCCTTATCGTCGGCCCCGCCCGCCTTCATGTCATCCGGGTTGGTCACCGCGCAACCCGTGTTCGCGGCCAGCACAATTTCTTTGCCCGATTCAATCACGCGCTGCGACTTGCCGTCGTTGGCAATCAAACTTCCTGCCAAAGCCACAATGCGCAGCCCGCCAGCGCCGGTGGAAACCGAATATCGTGCTGCCGCGCTGGAGGGAACCACGCTAACCCCGCCGACGATCGTACCAAACTTGGAATTCGTTAGCGCTTCGATCGAGCCGCATCCGAGCGTAATCATATTGGCACCAAACACGGCAGTGGAGTGTTGATTCACCGTCAGAGCCGAACCGTTCATGGTCACTCGCGCCGCCGCGACATCGCCGGTTCGCAAGTAATCCCCCACAAACACTGCACGCGAGTGCGAGACCAAATGGTTGTTCACCTCAACCTCACCCGATGAACTGATAATGCCCGCGGCACTCACCTGATTCGGCGCAGCGAGCAACGTTCCCGGCAAAAGAATCGTCAACGCAAGGCTAAGAACTTTCTTCGTCTTGTTCGGCATCATGTTTTTCCTCATATACGAGTTTGGTGTCATATTGGGCTTTGTCACCCAAGAGCACAAGTCTATGGCCACCGACTCGCCCCCGTCAACTATATCTAAATCAGAAGTTCCACCCCATCCTTGGCCCGCTGTGACAATCCCTGTGGACAGCAGAAGCCAGGGAGCACAACCCGTAACCTTCCTAACGCATTTTCAAACAAAAACAAGAAAGCCCGAGGAGTTTGCGCAACTCCTCGGGCTCGATTTTTGATTCGCTAGGTTAGAGCAAGGGGTTACGGAAGCGTCTGGCTCAGAGCCTTGCCGCCGCCACGGTTGGTTACGATCACAGCCGCGATACCACCGCCGACCACTGCCGCACCAATCGCCCAAGGCGCCCAAGCGTAGCCGCCCTTCTTCTTCTTCATCTTATCGTCCGAACCGCCCGCCTTCATGTCGTCCGGATTGGTCACAGCGCAACCGGTGTGAGCCGCCAGCGTGACTTCCTTGCCGGACTCAATCACTTGCTGCTTCCGGCCGTCGTTGGCCACGAGGTTGCCAGCCAGCGCCACAATGCGCAGACCACCATCGGTCGTAGTGACCGAGTAGCGAGCCGAAGTGGAGGAGGGTACCACGCTGACGCCGCCCACCGAAGTACCGAGCTTGGAGCTCGTCACGGCATCCAGCGAACCGCAGCCCAGTGAAATCATGTTGGAGCCAAATACGGCTGTGGAGTGTTGTCCGACCGTGAGGGTGGAACCGGTCATGGTGACGCGCGCCGTGGCATTGTCGCCCGTGCGAAGGTTGTCGCCAACAAATACTGCGCGAGAGTGCGCAGCCAGCTGGTTGTTCACAACCACTTCGCCCAGCGAGTTAACAATTCCTGCAGCGCTCACCTGATTCGGAGCTGCCAGCAACGTTCCCGGAAGGAGAACGGTCAAAAGAAGGCTAAGGATTTTCTGTGTTTTGCTTGGCATTTTTACCCTCAAAGAAAACTGATTTGTTGTCGTACAGGTCTGGTTTCTGTTGTTCCATCCAGTGACCTAAGTGTATGGATGTAAACCGTTCCCGTCAACCTGATTTTTTACACAATTAGTGCATGGTCATCGCCAGCGATCCATCGCCTCCTACCTGAGCCACTTTACCCCCTCTGAAAATGTGGCTATAGCCATCGTCGTTGCTGCCAACGAAGCCACGCCAAAGTTCTTCGGATTGGTGACGGCCGCTGTGTTAACCCGCCCCGTACCAGTCCAATCCCTACCCACGTCGCCCTACCCACCATACCCGTTTTTATGAATGGAATCAATCACTTGCAGAAGACCGGCGCACCCTTAGACCATGCTAGACTAACAGTGTCGAGCGGACGCACACTTTTTTTGGAAACACGACTGAAGAATTCTTATGCGTGAAGCTATTCTCCCCACACTTTCGCCTCTAGCCGAACAGCTCCAGACCCGGCTTAACGCCCGCCAAGCCCGCATCGGCATCATCGGACTTGGCTACGTCGGCCTGCCTCTGACGCTTCTTTTCAGCGAAGAGCGCTTCCACGTGCTCGGCTTCGACGTGGATCAGTCCAAGGTAGAAACGCTCACCGGGGGCGGCTCCTACATCTACCGCATCCTGCCCCAGGAGATTCAGCAGGCGCAAAAGTCGGGCTTTGAGGCTACCGCCGACTATTCCCGCATCGCAGAGGTAGATACGGTCGTTATCTGCGTGCCCACGCCGCTCAACGAGTACCACGAACCCGACCTTAGCTATATCGAAGCCACTGGTCGCGCTATCGCGCCAAACCTCCGTCCCGGACAGCTCATCGTCCTGGAAAGCACCACCTACCCTGGCACCACCGAAGAAATTTTGTTGCCGATTCTGGAAAAGGGCAACCCCTCTGGATTGCGCGCCGCCCGCGCGGGCGATGACTCTGTTGACCCGAGCCAACATTTTTATCTAGCTTTTTCGCCCGAGCGCGAAGATCCCGGCAACCAGACCGTCGCCCGCCGCGACATTCCCAAAGTCGTCGGCGGTCTCGATCCGCAAGCCGCCGAACTCGCCGCCGCCATGTATGGAGCCATCTTCAACAGCGTGGTTCGCGTGTCTTCTCCCGCTGCCGCCGAGATGACTAAGCTGCTGGAGAACATCTATCGCTGCGTCAACATTGCGCTGGTAAACGAGCTCAAACTGCTCTGCCTGCGCATGGGCATTGACATTTGGGAAGTCGTCGGCGCTGCCGCGACCAAGCCCTTCGGATTCCAGCCATTCTATCCCGGCCCCGGCCTCGGCGGACACTGCATTCCGGTGGATCCTTTCTATCTTTCGTGGAAGGCCAAGGAATTCGACTTCCGCACCCGCTTTATCGAGCTCGCGGGCGAGATCAACACCTCCATGCCCTATCACGTGATCGCCGCCGTCTCCAGCGCGCTCAATCGGCGGCGCAAGGCGCTCAACGGATCGAAGATTTTGGTGCTTGGCGTCGCCTACAAACGTGATGTGGACGATCTGCGCGAATCGCCCGCGCTCACGATCATCGAGTTGCTGCAACATGAAAGCGCCGAAGTCAGCTATCACGATCCCTACTTCCCCAAAATCGGCAAAGGCCGCAAGTACGATTTGCAGATGACCTGCGCCAAGCTGGAGAATCTCGGCCAGTATGATTGCGTCCTCATCGTCACCGACCACTCCGATTACGACTACGCGAAAATCGTCGCTGAATCGCAACTGGTCGTAGACACCCGCAATGCCACCCGCGGCATCAAGTCGGAAAAAATCGTAGTCTGCTAAGCAGCAACGAGTGACATAAGAGGAAAGCCCGGCGCCTAAAACCCCCAAAGTCGTGTCATCTTGAGCGGAGCGTGCGGAAGCGCAACGCGATTCCGCACGCGGAGTCGAAAGACCCCTATTCAGCCAACTATCCCAGACCGCCAGCAGTTCCAGCGACAGACCGGCTCTGTCCGTGGACTCACTCGATATCATGTTGCCCGTCATCTTGAACGAGCCAAGGACTTCCGCCCAGCCGCCCCATATATACTCAAGTCTCAGCCCGCACGATAAAGGACCCACCTTGGCACACGGTCACTCCCACGCAGGTCAGCAACAACCCACTCCGCAGCCGCTTCCCGGAGTCGCCAACATCATCGCCGTCGGCTCGGGCAAAGGAGGAGTCGGCAAAACCACGCTCAGCGTGAATCTCGCCGTCGCACTGGCGCGCATGGGCCACCGCGTCGGCCTGCTTGACGCCGACGTCTACGGCCCTAACGTTCCGCTGATGCTCGGCTCTTCCGCCGAACCGAAAATGGCCGCCGAAAATCGCATCGAGCCCATCGAAGCTCACGGCCTCAAGGTCATCTCCGTCGGCCTGCTTAATCCCGGCGACAAGCCGCTGATCTGGCGCGGCCCCATGCTGCACTCCATCATCAAACAATTTCTCGGACAGGTAGAGTGGGGCGAGCTCGACTACCTGATCATTGACCTGCCTCCCGGCACCGGCGATGTGGCTCTCTCTCTCGTCCAAACCGTGCCCCTTACCGGAGCAGTCGTCGTCACCACGCCGTCGGACGTCTCGCTGCAAGATGCGCGCAAGGCCATCGAAATGTTCAAGCAGGTGAAAGTAGATATAGTCGGCTTGGTCGAAAACATGAGCTTCTTTATCTGCCCACATTGCGAACATGAGATAGATATCTTCGCCAAAGGCGGCGGCGAACGCACTGCCAAACAATTCGGACTATCCTATCTCGGCGCAGTGCCGCTCGACGCCACTGTGCGCAGCTCGGGCGATGGTGGAACGCCGGTCGTAAACCTCGGCGAAGACTCACCGCACGCCAAACCGTTTTACGATTTTGCCCGCGCGGTTATTACGCGCGTGGACGAACTCAACGCCAAGGCTGGCGCGAGTGTGATTCAGATTCAATAGTAAGTGTTATCACTGCATCAAACTAAATGTTGGTGCCCCACCCTCGCGACGCGTGCAGTTCGCGACGCTAGGGTGGGATCGCAATCGGGTGAAGCATGCACGGTAGAGCGGCGCTTCTAGCGCCGCGTCAAGCGGATAAGAAAATGATCGGGGCTTTTAGCCCCGGCGGTAACGCAAGGCAACAAGGAGACCCAAATGTCCGAACAGCACGAACCCCTTACCATTCGTCTCGCCATGCTCGGCACTGGCAAAATGGGCGGCATCCTGCTCAAGGCGTTCCTTGCCCACGGCGTGCTCAAGCCGGAAAACGTCGTCGCCACCGTGGCTCACGCCAAGAACGCCGACAAGGTCTCCGAGCAGCTCGGCATCAAGTGCACCACCGACAACCTCGAAGCCGTCCGCGACTCCGACGTAATCATCTTAGGCGTCAAGCCCCAGGTATTTGCGGAAGTGCTAGCCAAGATCAGCCCTGCACTCACGCCTGACAAGTTAGTCATCTCGGTCGCCGCGTCCGTGCCTATCAGTTACATGGAAGACCGCATTCCGCCGGGCGTGCCAGTCATCCGCTCAATGCCAAACACGCCTGCCGAAGTAGGCGCTGGCATTACCGCGCTCAGTCCCGGCACGTCCACGAAAGAGCATCATCTTGAGCTGGCGCAGAAGTTATTCGACACCGTTGGCAAGACCGTCGTCGCCGACGAGAAGCACATGGACGCCATCACCGGCCTCTCCGCCAGCGGCCCCGCGTTTGTGTACATCATTCTCGAATCGCTAGCCGAAGGCGGAGTGAGAGTAGGCCTGCCCCGCGACTTAGCCACGCTGCTAGCCGCACAAACCGTAATGGGCTCGGCGAAGGTAGTATTAGAAACCGGTAAACACCCTGCCGTTCTCAAAGATCAAGTAACCACCCCAGCCGGTTGCACCGTTGATGGCATCCTTGAGCTGGAAGAAGGTGGCCTCCGCGTCACGCTGATAAAGGCGGTGTCGCGGGCAGCGGTGAGGGCGAAAGAATTGCTGTTTAGCTGACATCGCGCGACGACAAGCACCGTGCGTCATCTTGAACTGGGGTGACCTAAGGCAGGCGCAAGTACCGACTTTGCCCTATGTTGATTACCGTCGCCGTCAATGAGTATAACCTCTACTTCTTTTTGTAAATCGACCGCAGCGACGTCGAATGAAAACTCTAATACGATCTTACCCGATTGAACACCGAGCAAAACCGCTCCCTCAGACTGGTCGGACTTCTTCAGCATCGACTTAGTCGTCGGCTGGATTATAACGCCATTCACTCTGAGGACAAGATGAGCTCGCCCATCGAGGTAGCGTCGATTCAATTTGCTTGTCGGAATTGCTCCCATCGCGTGAACCTGCACGATGGCATGTAACAGGCCGACCGGCTGAAAATCGTCTGGGTTTACCTCTCTCATTTGCTGATTGGCTGATGCCGACTCTCCTGCTATGTAGTTCCAGTCGTCAAAGAATATGGCCGTTTTGCTTATTCCGTCGAGCGCGAAGGCCGAGGCTAGCTTCACTTTCACCCCTTCTACTCCACTTTCTAGAAAGTCATCCTTCGTTTTGTAGTGCTTGCCGTGCGCAATCGCCGAAACGATCTCACCTCTCGTAAGCGCCCATCCGCTCGTGGCAGGCACGATCACCAAGAGCACCACAGCGCACCCTTTCCTCAGACTAGCCCAAGACATGTCCTTCATCTTACCCCACCAACTCTTTCACCGCCCTATGCGCATGGTCAATAGCGCAATCCGTGTACGCGTAGGCCCCGGCATCCGAGTTAGCAATCGCGATTCGGCCAAACGGCTTGCGCGCCACTACGCAGGGCTGCTCTCCGCCATTGACCCAGAAATCGTCGTACAGCGAGTTGTACTGATACGCATATCCGTGCGGCCAGCGATTCACTGTAATCGCGAGGATATCTTTTTCCGCATCGAACCCGCCTGCGCCCAATGAGCGTGTCATCTGATCCTTGATCTTCGCCTCAATCGTCGCAAAACTGGTTCGGAGTAACTCCGCGCGTCCGGCACGATGCTGATCGCGCCCCGTTGGCGCGCCCGGCTTGCCCGGAGCCTTCATCATATGAACAACAATCGGCTCATCGGGATTCGTCGGACAATGATAATCGCCCAGGCTCACCGGCATATCGAGGGTCATGAAAGTGTGGTAACTGCCCGGCGAATACATAAAGCTCAAGCCCAGCTTCTCCCAAGCCCGCCAGTTACGCAGCACAACATTGGTATAAAGAAGCGGAACCTTCACGGCAAACGCCAGTGCATCCCTTTGTTTCTCCGGCAACTCCGGGCAGATATATGGAATCATCACGTGCCAGCAAGCTAGGATCGCCTGCTTGCCGCGCACTTTCACCAACTTCCCGTCGCGAATATAGATTACTTCCACTACCTTCGCTGACTTGCCATCCCCGACATGCCGTACATTCAGCACCGTACTGTTCAGCCGCAACCGCACGGGCGACCCAGCCACATCGAGCTTCGAGTAGTCCGTCCGCTGCTCCACAATATCTATCGCATCTTTGCCACCTACCGCAGTCGGAATCAGCTTACGCAGCAGCAGGCGTGCAATAGATGAATTCCCATCGGGAAAATGATAGAAATACTTATCTGCCTCGTCATCGCGTCGGGAGTCCCAATTTTGCCCCAGGCCATAACCCGAAGCGAGCTTCAGCCCCGCGAATCCGGGCATCCCGAAGGCCGCAGCATCCTGCGCCGGAACCGCATCAATCCCCAACCCAAACAGTGGATGCGCCACCGCCTGAAACAGCTTGACTATATCGCCATGAACCTTCGGAAAACTAGTCAGGTAATTCGCATAACTAATCTTCGCCAGCTTCGCTTTCTTCTGATCGGAAGTTAGCCCCGGATAGTAATCCGTGGTATCTGCCAGCAATCTCTGCAAGTCAGCCTTGGCCTGCTCGGCCAGCGGAGCCTCCTTCAAAAACCGCTCCCACAGGCCTTTGCCTACTTCCTTGTCAATCGTCTCGCTTGCTCCCAGCGGGAACGGAGCGGGCAGCGACGCATCCGCGCCGAACGTTTCTTTGTCAAAGAAAATACCCGGCCTCAGGCCATGTTTACGATAGATACTGCGGTCAATCAACTTAGGAAAGCTGGCCACATCTATGCCGAGGTCACTAATCAGCTTCTTCGCCACCGGACTATAAGGCTGCGGACTTTCAATCGAGAACGTGCCGCCATATCCCAACAAAGTTCGTCCGCCTACGTGATACTCGTTCCGCCGCGCGTGTCCGCCAAAGTCATCGTGATTGTCCAGCAGTAAAACCTTCGCGCTCTTGCTGGCCGCCTCGCGATAAAAGTGTGCAGCAGCCAGCCCGCTAATGCCCGCTCCTACAATCACCAGGTCATACTCTTCGCCAGAATCCGCCGCCGACTTCACAGCATTCTCAAAGCCACCGTCGCGCAGTTCGTGCGCTGCCTCAAAGCTGCCCGCATTGCTGCCCCGCAAACCGGTAAGCGCAGGCGGATAGTACTCACCCTTGCCCGCCTCACTACCATTTTCCATCGCCATCATGGCCTGGATCTCAGTGGGCAACGCGGCAGCGCCAATCGTCAGCGCCACACCGTTCAAAAAATCGCGGCGCGTAATGCCATCATTCACTCTTGAATCTCCAGTAATTTCGCTTGACGTTTTCGATACACGGGGCGACACGAGAGGAACCTCCAGTTGGCGGCAGAATAGCACAATGCCACACGGACTTCGCAAACAGGTAAGCCCATTCGAGCGGCGAAATTGCGCCGCGCAAATGGGCCCTCAAGTTGAAACCATGCTACAGGCGCGTTTGCAGCGCCTAGCTAGACCGCTTCGGCTGGTGCCGACGGCTCCTTGCGCCGAGCCACGTCGTCAGCCTTAAAGCCCACGCGATTGTGCGCACCGTCGCAAAACGGCTTGTTCGCCGAAGCCCCACAGCGGCACAGCGAAAAGAACGGCTTCTCCGGGGTCGAAGGCAGCACAAACTCCTTGCCCTCGGCATCCACCACCGTCACCGCGCCTTCCACCTTGATGGAACCGTTGGCGCGAACTGTCATCTTTACTTCACTCATGCTTTAGTTTCCTTTTTGTACTTGGGAATGAATCCAATTCTATCGGAAGCAGTCGACAACTCCGCGCTGCGACATCTTCTACACGTTCGCGAGCGTGCGAATGCCGGGCACTGCAAGCAGCTTCGCATCCGCCGTCACCAGCGTCAAATCCATTACAAGTGCAGTGGCAGCCAGAAAACGATCTGCGGGATCACTATGCGAAGTGTCGAGAGCAAACGAAGCCAGCGCGATCTCATGAGTCAGCGCTACCTGCTGCAAACTACTCCACGCTCGCTTCAGCCATGCTCCTGCGTCTCCGGGAACCTTAAGCCGGCCTTTTTCCAGCAGAAGCCGAGCCTCCCACACGCTTACCGACGACAGGTAAACATCATTGCTCGGCTCCCGCAAGACTCTGTTCAATCGTTCACCCAAGCGCTCCGGCTCAAGATGAATCCAAAGCCAAATGTGGGTGTCAAGCAGCAGCTTCAATCGCGCCACGCTTCCCAGTCATTCAAATCGCCCGTCGGCCCCACGATGTCGCCAATGATCGTCGCGGTGCCCACCAACGATCCGAACATCCGTTCCCTCAGTTCGCGGGGGTTCGCGGGAGGCACCATCTCAGCGACCACCTCACCCCGGCGCGTGATGCGCAAAGGCTGACGAGTCTTGTTCACCTCGTCAATCATGGCCAGGCACTTCGCCTTGAACTCAGAGATGGAAACGGTCTTAGGATTCGACGAATTTATTGACATGACTATTCCAGTTGACCATGGTCAACTGGAATAGTCAACTGATCCATTATCTTGGAGTAATCGAAAATGCACTCCCACCAGCTCCTCCAAAACCAGTCAAGCCGTAGAGCAGGCCATTCGCGTCTTGGACCAGCGGGCCGCCCGGATTCACATCGCTCGAGCCTGAAAGTCCATCAAAATTGTACAGAACGGTTTCGCTCCATACTCCCCCTGCAATCGCTGGCGGCGCGATCTTGATTATTTCGCCGCCACTAAGTGCGCCTCCGCTCTGCAAAGTACCGTAGAACGTGCTGCTCTTCGTATCAAGGTAGAGTGAAGGCATGGACCCGCTCTCGTTCGATCCAAATGGGTAGAGCACAGATTCTGTCCACATGGTGCTTCCGCCCACCGGAGGTGCGAGGCGAAAAAACACCCCGGCAGATATCGAACAGGAGTAGGCTGCAATTCCATAGATATTGCCGGATACATCTTTTACGAGATTTCCCTCTGGATCACAGCCAGCGTCGCCTCCGGGAAAAGAATAGAGGGTCGATCTGGTCCATGTGCCTGCGCCTGAAGCTGGGGGAGTCAATGTGTAAACGGCTCCGATCTGACTCACTCCACCTGAGTACGCTACTCCGAACATAACTCCATTGGAAGCAAGCAGGAGGGGACCCGATGGAAACATCGGGTCAGCCGAAGAACTCCCAAAGCTGTAAATAATCGTCTCTGCGAAGCCGCTACCTACCGACGCAATCTTGAATGCGATGCCACATCCATACACGCCACCGAAAACCGATACTCCATAGACATTGCCCGCAGAATCGAGCGTCAGTCCATGAGCGGGCGCATAGCCGTCATTGCCGCCAGCGAACCTATGCATCACTCGCTCTGTCCAAGCGCCTCCTTGCGCTGTCGGGGGCTTGAGCTTGAAAACTATTCCACAGTAGCAACTTGCGGAGCCCCCGGAACCGGTTTCTCCATAGAGGTTCCCCCTCTTGTCCCGCACCAATCCTCCTTCGGGGTAAAGACCGTCGTTCGGGCCACCAAAATTCCACAGAATGGTTTCTGTCCATGTTCCGCCGGGAATAGCGGGTGCCGTCAACTGGAACACCGTACCTTGGTTCCGGGTGACTCCGGTAAGAGTGACGCCATAGTAGTTGCCCGCGCCGTCTGACACGAGACCGCCGGACGGAGAAGCACCGTCACCCGCGACGGCTCCAAACTGGTGGATTGTGGTCAGCGTTTGAGCCGAGACCGCCAGACTCATGACGGCTAGGAAAACCCATACAAATGCAAGAAGCAGTAGCGCGCCCGTCGCGTTACGAAAGAAGCAACTCTTCGCGAAGAAATTGCTAGAAAGCATGGTGTCACCTCATGAGCGGTCGCCATGCCGACAGAAAGCGACACGGGACGGAAGTCTTGCAAGCCAACAAACGCCGCGCGGGGGACGCAGCACGAGTCCATGTGAGATTCGCACCACGCCCCCCGCTTGTCAATCGCGCGTACTACTTCGTTAGTTCCCTACCGCTGATTCGCCTTCAGCACCTTCTTACGCAGGCGAATGCTCTGCGGCGTTATCTCCACCATCTCATCTTCGCGGACGAACTCAATCGCCTGCTCCAGGTTCAGCAGGCGCGGCGGCACCAGCCGAATCGCTTCATCGGCCGTCGAGCTGCGCATATTCGTCAGCTTCTTTTCGCGGACAATATTCACCACCAAATCGCCGTCGCGCGCATTCTCGCCGATGATCATGCCCTCATACACTTCCGTCCCCGGAACGATGAAGATTTCGCCGCGCTCCTGCAAATTCCAAATCGCGTGCGCAGTCGCCTTGCCCGCGCGATCTGAAACCAGCGACCCCGTCGGCCGCGATTGAATTTCGCCCTGCCACTCAATGAAGCCGTGGAACAGCGAATTCATAATCGCTGTGCCCTTGGTGTCCGTCAGCATCTCGCTGCGAATGCCAATCAACCCGCGCGACGGAATGTGGAACTCAAGGCGCACCCGGCCTGACCCATGATTCACCATCTTGGTCATCTTGCCCTTGCGGATGCCCATCTTTTCCATCACCACACCCACGAACTGTTCCGGACAATCAATCGTCAAATCTTCCAGCGGCTCGTGCGTCCTGCCGTTGACCTCCCGCGTTAGAATCTCCGGCTTGCCCACGGTCAGCTCAAAGCCTTCGCGGCGCATCATTTCAATCAAAATCGCCAACTGCAGTTCGCCGCGGCCCATCACCTTGAACGTATCGGTGGCGCCTGCCTGCTCTACGCGAATCGAAACATTCGTCAGCAGCTCCTTGTTCAACCGGTCGCGGATGTGCCGCGAGGTAACAAAATGGCCTTCCTTGCCCGAAAACGGCGAGTTATTGATCGTCATCATCATGGCGATCGTCGGTTCGTCAATTTGAATCTTGGGGAGCGCCACCGGATCGTCGCCATGCGAAATGGTTTCGCCAATGGTGATGTTGTCGAGCCCGGCAATCGCCAGCACGTCGCCCGGAACGCCGTGTGTCTCTTCCACGCGCTTCAATCCCTCGAATGAAAACAGCTTGGTGATGCGCATCTTCTGCACGCTGCCGTCCAGCTTGCAGATGCTCACTTCCTCATTCACATCCAGCGTGCCGGCGAACACGCGGCCAATTGCCATGCGTCCCAGGTAGTCGTTGTAATCAAGATTGGCGACGAGCAGTTGCAGGTTCGCATTGGGGTCGCCATCGGGCCCGGGAATGTGGCTGATGATCGCATCGAACAGCGGACGCAGATCCGTGCCCGTCTCTTCCACCGTCAGTTGCGCCGTACCCAGCTTCGCGTTGGTGTAGATCACCGGAAAATCCAGCTGATCTTCCGTGGCGTCGAGGTCAATGAACAGGTCATAGACCTCGTTCAGCACCTCCTGTATGCGCGCGTCGGGGCGGTCAATCTTGTTGATGACCACGATAGGCTTGAGGCGGGATTCCAGCGCCTTCATCAGCACATAGCGCGTCTGCGGTAGCGGACCCTCGCTGGCGTCCACCAGCAGCATCACGCCGTCCACAATCTTCAGGGCGCGTTCCACTTCGCCGCCAAAATCGGCGTGGCCCGGCGTATCTACAATGTTGATCTTCACGTCGTGGTAGCGGACGCCAGTCGTCTTGGCCAGAATGGTGATGCCGCGCTCGCGCTCCAAGTCGTTGGAGTCCATCATGCGCTCGGTGGTGTGCTCGTTCGAGCGGAACAGCCCGCTCTGCTTCAGCATGGCGTCCACCAGCGTGGTCTTGCCGTGGTCAACGTGGGCGACGATTGCGATGTTGCGAATCAGCGCATTGGTATGGGAATTCGTGTGCGAATTACTCTGCGTTTGCGTCATAAAGAGATGTCAGAAGTCCGTGGGCGAAGCCCTGCCAAACACGTCGGGCGTCTTCGCCAAGAAATATTTGCGAAAAAGTTAAGGTTGAATCCGTAAATCCGGCAGGCTTCCAAAAAGAAGGCCGTGCGAGAAACTTGCGGGCGTACTTATAGTTTCTCACGAGCGGGGGTCGCCGCGCTAAGAGCTAGCTGGAGACACATGATCAGTCGACCTCGATTTCATCCACAAACGACGCGGCGCGCACCGGATTGTCACGGGCAATGTAGTCGCCGATCTCCTCAAGGTCGTCCGCCGACTTAGGAGAGAATTGCAGCCGCATCGTCCGTCAGTTCTTTCTTTGAGTTCGAGAACTAGAAACCTTGCCTGGTGCGGCGGTTGAGGCGTACTTTGCTCGAAGCCGCTTGAATACCGGCGCAGCGTCCAGTCCGGCACCGCTTTCCATGCCCTCGCGGACCAACTTGCGCAACTCTTCCAGTTCCAGTGCCTCTACCGCTCGCGTCAGCTTCCACGCCCGCAACGCTTCCCGAACCACCTCGCTGGTGCTGGCGTATTCACCACTCTCCACGGCGGCTCGTAAAATGGACGCCATCTCCGCGGGCAACGCAATGCTGATCTTTTCTACCGCAGCCATAGACAGAACTCCTTCCGCTATAGTAGCAATTATTCCTACTTTTGCCCACCAGCAAATCCTACCGGCACCGCTCATCCAGCAGCGACGTACGATCCCCGCGCTTGGCGCTCACAATCAACTCCATACCCCACTGCGCGCCCTCATTCACCCCGAACAGACGATGCTTCACCGCATTCCACTGTAGGAACGGTGCGCGAATCACATCGCCGAATCGCTGCTTGACGCTCCGCTGATGCGGACGGAACTGGTGAAAGCGAATGTCATCGAAATTGCAAATATCCAACAGCGAAACCAGATTGCTGCCCGCGAACCCGTACTCGTGACCAAGCGTCACAAAATAGCTGGAAGTCGCGCAAGGTCCTTCCATATTCGGGGTTCTGATGAACAGGGTGCCCCCCCCCCCCGCGTCGCCTTTCCCAGATTTAAGTGCAACAAAGAGGCTGTCGACGAAGTGCAACAGGGTATATTTCGGAATATGCTCGATCAGGTGCGAGAGATGAATGAACTCGAATACGCCGGGCCGCTCAGCTAAGAATCCTGCAATGTAAGTATCCACATTCTGCAACTTGATTCCCGGCGACCATTCCCGCATATGGGCGTAATTCTCCACGCCGAACTCCGCCGCCGTAATATTGCGGTACCCTAGACTGACGCACGCCGCCACAAACCAGCCGCGCCCAAAGCCAACATCCAGAATCGCGGCGTCCTTGTCCTCTGGCAGCAACGGTGCCATCTCAAATGCCGATTGCACCACCATCGGATCATTCGCCATCTCCGCCCAAGATCGCACCCGCGCAGACGGCGGACGACGGCGGCTAATGCGACCGTACACTTCTGCGATAAATGCTTCCGGTTCCATGCCGAAAGTTTACCGGAGTTTTGCCCACAAGCAAGGAAAACGCGTTGCCGCCTTAATTTGCTAGAGTCAGAGAGCGTCAAAATACCGGGGGACAAGCGGTGAGCGATCGACAGCGCAAGGATTTGGGACGAGGGATTGTATTCGTGCAATGGGCAGCCTATCTGGCACTGCTCTGCACCTTGGCCACAGCTGCCTTTCTCAAACCGGCTCCGGAAGACTTTGACCGCTACGTCTACGAGGCTATCCTCCGCACCCGTGCCGGTGAACCGCTCGATAGCGTCTACCAGATCGTTCGGCACGACTCCCCACGTGCCCAAGCCAGCTCACTGCTGGAGACGCCCGAGCTCATGGCGCATCAGGAACCGTTCTATACGAGCCGCCCGGTATACCTTGCGGCCATCCGCGTGGTAAAGCTCAGCGGCCTCAGTTATCAGGAATCCATCAGCGCGCTTTCGGCGTTGGCCTATATTGGCATTGGCGTGATCATGCTGCTATGGACGCGTCAGTTCTGGCTCACGGCACTGCTGGCAGCAAGCCCCGCCGTCCTTGACCTTGCCCGTCACGGTATCCCCGACGCTCTCTCGACACTCGTTCTGCTGGCTGCGTGCCTCAGCCTAGTCCACGAGCGCTGGAAATATGCTGGCCTCGCGCTATTGGTGTTCTCGATCTGGGTGCGAACCGACAACGTCCTTCTGGTTGTCGCAGTCGCACTATGTTTCGGATTCCGCGGATTGCTGCCCTGGAAATACGCCGCCCTAGCTGCGCTTGCCGCCGTGTTCAGCGTACTGTGGATCAATCATGTAACGGGAAACTACGGCTGGGCCGTGCTCTTCCGCCGTAGCTTTCTGGGATGGCGCGATCCTGTAACCTCCCTGCACTATGTGACCATCCGTGAATACGCCGGAGTGATGCTGCAAGGCATACGCGATAGCGTGGCCCATAGCCAAGCCTCACTGTGGCTTTTGGTGGCTGGGCTATTCTGGCATCGCCTGAAACTGGATTCCACTGCGCACACTCTGTTGATTGCCACCGCATTCGCCGCCATAACGCGATTCGCAATGTTTCCCGTGATCGAAGATCGGTACTTCGCAGCGGCATACCTGATCGTCGGGTGTGCGACCATTGCAACCACTACGGGCATACGCTACGCCTCTCGCGATGCGCATGCCTAAGGTTGCTACTGCTACATTTGTGCGGATCTCCCCCTGTGCAAAAACCATAACGCGATTTAATGGCCTCCATAACAACTATGAGTTGGACACTCGCCCTCCAGCGATTTCTACTGCATAAACATAAATAAGCAGTACCGCGGTGGGTTCCAGCACCGGAACAGTTAGTCGGTTTGAAGGTTCCGGTGGGCCGCGGTCGCAGTGGCAATTTGGCAATACAGCAGTGCCTGGCCGCTCGGCAGACTTAATCAGCCTGCTTCGCGGTTACGGCTGTCGGGCCTGTTCTTTGCATTCCCGAACCAAAATAAAAATACGGCAAGGAGTCCTCTGCATGGCTGATCTGGTCGCAACCCGAAGTGCATTGTCTTGGGGAGAGAAGTTCACCCGCCTGTCCCGGCGCATGCGCCAGCCCGAGTGGCGTCGCTACGGTTTGACGGTATTGGCGGGCAAAGCCGCAGGCGTCGCCGTGCTCATGCTGCTCATCACCGTTGCTGGCGCTCTATACTTCGGCGTCGTCCACGCCGCCGATCCAGAAGTCAAGGCGGCCGACATCGTCAACCCCATCAACACGGTGTGGACGCTGATTGCGGCCTTCCTCGTCTTCGCCATGCAGGTCGGCTTCACCATGCTGGAGGCTGGCTTCTGCCGCTCCCGCGAAACCGTCAACGTGCTCATGGAGTGCATCGTTGACACCTGCCTCTGCGGCCTGCTGTTCTGGGCCATCGGCTTTGCTTTCATGTTCAGCCATGGCAATGGCTTCATCGGACTGAACTGGTTCTTCCTGCAGGGCATTCCCGCCACGTATGAGGGCTCCGGCGTCGCGTTCCTCGCCTTCTGGCTCTTTCAGTTCGCCTTCGCCGACACCTGCTCCACCATCACTTCGGGTGCCATGATCGGCCGTACCGGCTTCGTCGGCGACTTGCTGTACAGCCTCGCGGTTTCGGGCTTCATCTATCCCATCATCGGCCACTGGGCTTGGGGGCCAGACGGCTTCCTTGCAACGATGGGCGCGCCGGGATTCTTTCTACCTTGGGTCGGCACCAGCTTCCACGACTTCGCTGGTTCCACGGTCGTACACACTATCGGCGGCTTTATCGCCTTGGCCGGATCCATGGTTCTGGGCCCCCGCCTCGGTCGCAAGTTCAAGCGCGATGGCGGCGGTCCCATGCTGCCCCATGACTTGACCATCGCTGCCACCGGCGGCTTGATTCTGTGGTTCGGCTGGTACGGCTTCAACCCCGGCTCTACGCTCTCCGCCATGGACTTTGAAGGCATCGGACGGGTCGCCGCCAACACCACGCTGGCAGCTTGCGCCGCTGGCTTAACCGCCATGTTCTGGGCCTACAAGAGCTGCAAAAAGTGGGACGTCAGCTACACCGTCAACGGCTTTCTCGCCGGACTCGTAGCCATCACCTGCCCCTGCTACTGGGTCAGTCCCCTGGGTGCGGTGCTCTTGGGTGGCGTCGCTGGAGTGCTCGTGGTGATAGGAGTCGAATTACTGGAGTGGCTCCGCATTGATGACCCCATCGGCGCGGTTCCGGTTCACGGCTTCTGCGGCATCTGGGGTACGCTCTCGCTGGGGCTGTTCGCCTGTGGCAAGTATGGCGCCACTGGGCCGCTTTCGCCAGACAACTCCGCCCCGCTCAAGGGCTTGTTCTATGGCGGCGGAACGCAAGTGCTGGTCGCCCAGGCCATTGGCAGCCTCATCATTACCACAGCGACATTCGCCGTGGCTTATCTGGTGATGTATCTGGTGAACCTGACTGGCACGCTGCGCGTCTCGGAAGCGGGCGAACTCTATGGCTTGGATCTGTACGAGCACGGCATCTCGGCTTACCCGGAGTACGTGATCTCCGGCGTGGGTATGCCAGCAGGCCAGAGTGGCGGTTTGCCGCCCGTCCACTAAGCGAACGTCAACCAGCAGTTACGCGACCGCCGGGGCTACCCGGCGGTCGCGTTTTTTCGTCTGCCTCACGCCGCCACTTCCAGCCGTTCGCACAACTCCTTCGCCAGCTCCTGTAGGGCCAAAAAGCGCCGCTGCACAATCGGCGGCAGATCGGGGAGCGTCAGTGCCATTTGGCAAGACAGCAGCATGGCTGTCAGCGGCCCGGTCAGTTCACTGCGAATCAGTTTTTCCGCCGCCACGTGTGCCGACTGCGCCTCCACGTCGCGCCGTCGCAGCGCGGCCCGCAACTCCCGCGCCACACGCTCGATTCCGCTAATCGCCAGGTTCACGGGCACTAGAATCGCGTGCCCGGTCGCCAGCGCCAGATGGTCCGCGCCCTCCGGGTCGTTATCCATCAGGAATTGATCCACCACCACCGCCGAGTATTCCCGCTCGCGCACTCGACGAGTCGCCTCATGCAAACTTTCCGATTGCTCAGTTAGCTCAGAGACCGATTGCTGAATTGCGGCTGCAACTTCCATAGCTCGAACACAATGCGTCACTAGTAGAATCATGCCTCAGTTATCGGCAATCCGCTGGCCGAAGATCATGTAGTTGATTCCAATGGCTTTACGAGGCATTTGAAGGCGCAAAGGCAGGAAATTAGGTTCCAATTTGGGACTCATTAAGCCCATTTTGGTTCCAATTACGTCCCTACGCGAGTCGGATGATCCAGGTTGATCTAGATTGAGAAGTCGCTTCAAAAAAACAGGGCGATCCCGTCACCCAGGATCGCCCCGCTCAGAATTCGCGGACTCCCGCTCCCCCAAGAAGCGTGAGAACCACGACCGTTACATTGATTGTTGCAGCCCACGATCAACTCGGCTAGAGGTGCCGAGCCAGTCGTTTGCCCGGAACCCTACACGCCTGCACTAACCAGTCCTGTGAAGAAAACAAGTTTGACTTTCACGACTCTCCGGACGAAGCTACTCCTATCTGCCTCTACAGCTCGAGCTTCCCGCCCCATTCCTCGCCAAACGCAACCCGGCTCAGGGGGAAGCGCCCGCCATATTTCTTCTCGTCGCCTTTGCGCTTGCCAATTGCCAGTAGTGCGCACACTCGCACCGATTCCGGCAGTTTCAGCAGGATCTTCACTTGATCCTCATCAAAACCCTCCATCGGAGCGGTGTTATAGCCCATCACTTCGGCGGTCCACATGATCGTCGTAAAGGCGATCATCGCCTGCCGATTGGCCCATACCGCCAAGTCGGGCGCGTAGCCGCCCGCACTGCCCGGCGTAGCAGACATCGCCCCATGGATTCGCTGCACCATCATCTGCGCCGCTTCGGCAAGCATCAGACCTCGCACAACTGCCTCGTCGGCCATTACCGCTGCATCTTCGCGCCATCCTTGTGTATCCGCACAGGCTACCAACACCACCGACGCCTCTTCAATCTTCGGCTGATCAAACGCCACCGCGCGCAGGGCCTTGCGCTGTGCCGGGTCGCGTACCACGACAAATCGCCAAGGCTGCAAGTTGTACGCACTGGGGGCGTCCAGACCCAAGGTAAGAATCTGCTTCAGGTCGGCGTCAGGAATGGGGGAAGAATCAAAACTGTTGGTGGCGCGACGATTGCGGACGATACCGCTCCAAATTTGCTGCTGCTCGGTCATCTAGACTCCATCAGGGTATTGCGATATGCGAATGGGCCAAGCGCCCTTGCTCGCTTGAGCGAGGAAGCCCAGCACCCAATCGTATTATCTAGATAAGCAACAGCGACCTGGGATGCAATGAATCCGACTCAGGAAGCGGGCGGTTTACGACAGCGCGCGCAACAACACCATCGGAATCAACAGCAGAGCAGCGGCAACTGCAACCAACAATCCCATCCACAGGAGCAATCTTCCGATCTCGGAGCTAATGCCGCCCGTCCGCGCTTGCCTCATCGCCTGAAGGTGAGCTGACCACTCCGCGTCTCGTTCCAGCCCGGGCGCCGTGGGAGCCGCAGGCGGCTCAGCCCTGCGTGCGATTGCCGACATTTGCCGCGGGCTGAGCATCTCTACCACTTTCAACAGTGAGGTGGAACGCCCTGCAGATGTTTTGGGCACCAGAACGTAATCTGCGGTTTCGGCAAGACTCGAGCTGGCGTACGCACTGGCACTTTCTCTGGGCATGATCTGCCTCCTCGTGAAAATTGGCGACCTCGGCACCATTTTCGGTACCTGCCCTACATCTGTGCAAACGAACTACCACGCGAGAAGTCAACGGGACGCGAAGCGGCAACCGCATTCAAGCGTCAGTGAATGAATGACTTAGATAAAAGAAATCTTCCACGAGAACGCGTCAAGCGAATGCGAAGTGCTCACCAATCCGCATCAACCCTAACCATTTGGTTAGCCCGATCGTGTCGAAAAGATAGTCGAGGCCGGCGAACGGGAGTCCAGCGGCCTCTTCAATGACACAGTTCTGACGCGATTTTGACGGGATTCTTGCCCTAGCCGAGCATGTTGTGGATTACGCCTTCATCATCAATGTCCAGCTTGGTTGCTTGGGGCACCTTGCCCAATCCTGGCATCAGCATCATCTCGCCCAGAATCGCCACAACGAAGCCCGCGCCAGCTGAAAGATTGATGTCGCTTACCTTGAGCGTCCAGCCGCGCGGCGCGCCGAGAATCTCAGCCTTATCAGTGATCGAATACTGCGTCTTCGCCATGCACACTGGCAGATGGCCGAAGCCCATGTCGGTGAAGCGCTCCAGTTTTTTCTTCGCGACAGACTCAAACACCACGTTGCCCGCGCGATAAATTTCTTTCGCTACCGTCTCAATCTTCTGCACCAGCGGCATCTCCGCGCTGTAAATAGACTTCGGTGACGCCACGCCATTCGTCGCTGAGACCACTTTTTCCGCCAAGTCCGCTCCGCCCGGCGCACCCTTGGCGAACACCTCCGAAATCGCGCTTTCGACGCCCATACTCTTGCAGAAATCTTGAATCGCTTGCAACTGCTCGGCCGTGTCGTTATTGAAACGATTGATCGCCACCACCACTGGAATATTGAACTTGTGCAGATTTTCGAGGTGCGTACCCAGATTCTTGAAGCCCTCGTCAAACAGTTTGCTGATCGGCCAGTCGGCGGCCTGTTCTGCAGAAAGCGTCCCGCCGTGCCGCAGAATGGAACGCGTCGAGCTGATCACCACCACCGCCGATGGAATGATCCCAGTCTGCGGCATCACAATGTCCAGATACTTTTCGCAGCCCAGATCCGAGCCGAAACCGGTCTCGTTCACCACGTAGTCGGCGAGGTGCATGCCCATGCGCTGCGCCAGCACGCTGCTGGTGCCATGGGCAATATTCGCAAACGGCCCGCAATGCACAATCGCCGGAGTCCCCTCCGTCGTCTGCACCAGATTCGGCAGAATCGCTTCGCTGAGCAACACCATCATGGCGCCTGTGGCTTGCAGGTCGCCCGCAGTTACCGGCTTACCCTCCACGTTGAAGCCCACCACGATGCGATTCAGCCGGGTGCGCAGATCCGCACGGCTGCTGGCCAGCGCCAGAATCGCCATCACTTCCGACGCCGCAGTAATCACGAACCGCGACTCGCGCGCCGGACCATTCGTCCTCCCGCCCAGGCCGACGACAACGCTGCGCAACGAACGGTCGTTCATATCCATGGTGTGCGGCCACGAGACGTTATTCACGTCAATCCGCAACGCATTGCCGTTGTGGATGTGCGCGTCGAGCATTGCGGCCAGCAGATTGTGCGCGGAGGTAATGGCGTGAAAGTCGCCAGTAAAATGCAGGTTGATCTTCTCCGAAGGCAGCACCGACGCCATGCCGCCGCCAGTCGCCCCGCCCTTGAGTCCAAACACTGGCCCTAGCGATGGCTCACGCAGCGCCACGATGCTCTTTTTGCCGATGTACTCCAAGCCCTGTGCCAGGCCAATCGAAGTTACTGTCTTGCCCTCACCGCTGGCGGTCGAGTTCATCGCCGTCACCAGAATCAGCTTGCGCTGCGTCGCCGGACGCGCTTCGTCAAGCAGTTCCAATTGCAGCTTGGCCATCGCCGAACCGCGTGGCTCTACAAACTCTTCTTTGATTCCTAACTTGGCGGCAACTTCCTGAATATTCCTGGCCTGCGGCATGAATCCTCCCGGATAAAGATGCAAACGGTGGCAGCTCATTCGGCAAGCTCCACCAAATCAAGCTCGAACTGAGCCCGACAGAGGATAGAACACGCGGCGCTAATACGCCAGTACCCAGGATCACACCTAGAGACACCTAGATCACAACTGCGCCTGCGCCAGCCCTCACTTGACCACAATCTTCGCGGTCATCTTAGGATGCAGCCCGCAGAAATACGGATACGTTCCTGCCTTGGTAAAGGTGAAAGTGAACTTGTCGTCGGTATCGAGCGCCTTCGATTTGAATGCGCCGTCCGAGCTGACGATAGTGTGCGGAATGTCGTCGCGATTCGTCCAAGTGACGGTGGTATTCACCGCGATCACCGTCTCTTGCGGGCCGAAAGCGAAGTTGTCAATCTTCACTTCGGCTGCAGCGGGCGCATCGGCCGCTGCGCTGTGGAGCGGAACATACAGCGTTGCAAGGGTCAGCACCGCACATGCCAGTACAAATTTCCCTGCAAGTCCGCGAAGGTTTCTCAGATATCGAATCGTCCTATTCATCATTTTTGTCTCTCTTTCTATCATTCGCTTGCCCTTCCATCGCGATTCCCGCAGCCTCATTTATGCCAGCGGCGTATCAATCACGGCCAATGGCTGGTGTCCGCGCACAAAATTGACGTTGGTAATGCCAAGTAAATGCTTGAGCTGATCCGCTGGCACCTTCATTGGCCCAGCCGAGGGCGCCGAGCCCGGCGCGGGTTGAGGAAACGCCGTCGAAGTCGCGGTATGGAACGTGACGTTGCCTTCGATCTTCTGCATCGTTTGATGGATGTGGCCGTTCAGCACCGCCACCGATCCGAACTTCTTGAGGAGCGCTAACGCTTGTGCGCCATCGTCGGTGCCCCAGCCCCATTCCGGATACACCGACCACAATGGAATGTGCGCGAATACGACGATCGGCGTGCTGTGCTTCAGGTGTTGAACGTCGTCCTTCAGCCAAGCCAGTTGCTCTTGCCCCAGTACACCAAGGCCGCCCGCTTTCAGGTTCACCACGTTCACCAAGCCTATAAAGTGAACGCCATTCTGGTCGAAGCTGTACCAGCCCGCACCTTTCGTTCCCTTGCCATAACGATCGAGATAGCTCTTGCCGTCATTCACGAGCAGGTCGTGTTCGCCGGGCACGTAAAAGATGTCCTTCGCCGTCGCACCCTTCAGAATCTGATCCGCAGTGTCGAACTCGCCAGGCTTGGAAAGATGGCTGATGTCGCCCGTGTGCAGTAGAAACGCTGGCGCGTGCGGTAGGGCATTGATCTTGTCCACCGCCGCCTGTAGAGTTCCGGCCACGTCCATATTTGCCGGCTTGCTAAATCCCATGTGGCTGTCACTGATTTGCACAAAGCTCAGTTCGCCCTTGTGCGGCTTTGCGCTGTGCTCCCCATCCAGTGCATAGGAGTGCAGAATGCCGCCTTCCATCACGCACATGGTGCCAGCGCCGGCCCACGCCATGCACTTTAGGAATCCGCGCCGGTCAATGCCGTCTTTGGCGACGTTCTCCTCGATCAGTCCGTGGTGTTCCGGGTGATGCGTCAATCGCTCTGCCATTTTGTGTCTCCCGCTTTCTAACTGCTTCATGGGAGTAGACCGGGCCCTTCGCCGCTTTATTCCAGCCAAGCCACAAATAAACGAAAAATCCCGATGGAATAAACTCTTGGTACCGGCAGTCTCCTTCTATAGGGCTTGGTGAGACGCCTACGTCAGACTCCGGCAAGGACGCAGTGCAGGCTCACGAGAGAGTTCGATTCGAACAGCTGGTGCTGCCGCACTTGAATGGTGCGGCCAACCTGGCGCGCTGGCTGCTGCGCAATCCGGCAGACGCGGAAGATGTGACGCAGGAAGCCATGCTGCGCGCTTACCGCTTCTTCGATCAGTTTCGCGGTACCGACGCCCGCGCCTGGCTGCTGCAGATTGTCCGCAACACTTGCTACAGTTGGCTGGAGAAGCATCGCGTTATGGAACTAAGGGAACTCGTCAGTGAATTCGATGAGGCTGCGTTTGAGCATCCGTCGCCCAACGCTGAGCTGCTGGCGATGCAGGCCAGCGACCGGGAAAGCCTGTCGCGGGCTCTGGAGGCGCTGCCCGCGCGGGCACGCGAAGTCATCGTGCTGCGCGAGCTGGAAGAGTGTTCCTATAAGGAGATTGCGGAGATCACAGGGATTCCCATGGGAACCGTTATGTCAACATTGTCGCGGGCGCGCCGCCGCTTGCAGTGGATTCTGACCCAGCCGGAAGGAACCGGAACTCCGAAAACGCGATGACACACTGCGCCCAATCCGACACTCTGCTGCACCCTTATCTCGATGGGGAACTCGACGTGGTGCGCGCCGCAGAATTCGAGGCTCACCTCGCCGAATGCGCCGAATGCAGCGCGGCGCTCGTCGGACTGGATCAACTCAGCCGCACGCTGCGAACCAGCCAGCTCCACGCTCCCGCTTCCGCTAGTCTTCGCGCAAAGCTAATAGCACAACTTCCGCAAGAAGACGCGCCCCCGCGCAGACGTTTCTCTTGGCTGTGGCTTGTACCTGTGGCAGCGGCGGCGATTCTTCTGCTTGCATTCTCGGTATATCAGCGCGGCACGAGCTCGCAGATTCAAGCTCAACTATTGGACGCTCATCTCCGCTCACTTGAGCCGGGTCATTTAATGGACGTCATCTCCACGGACCAGCACACCGTCAAACCGTGGTTTGATGGCAAGCTCGACTTTATTCCGCCGGTTCATGACTTTGCGGATCAGGGCTTCCCGCTCGCCGGTGGCCGGCTTGATGTGCTCCACGGCAGAACCGTTGCCGCCCTCGTCTATACAAGGCGCAAACATACGATCAATCTGTTTGTGTGGCCCGAACAATCGACGTTGCCGGGCGGAGACGCTTCCGGCTCCAGTCGTGGATTCAACTGGATTCGATGGCAGTCTGGGGATTTTACTTATTACACTATTTCCGACACCGCGCCCGCAGATTTAGCGGCGTTTATGCACCTGATAGAGGAACAGCATCAACGCCCGTGATAACCATCCTGCCAGCAGAGTTACTTGACACTCTCGGAACCGCCTGAGACAATCAGGACGGGTTTTTGAACGACCGCCCCGCGTCGACAGTAAGCCCCCTTTTTTGCTCCCGGTTACTCGAAGTTTTGTGGAGTTCCAGCTATGCGATTCCTGCGCCTGTCCGCCTTCTTACTCTCGCTGCCTCTTTTACTATTGGCGATGTCATCCTCCAGCTTCGCGCAGAAGCACGCCAAGCATAAGGTGGTTCCTCAGCGCGCGGAGCAGGAAGACATAGTCCGCCAGCGGGCAGACTGGTTCTATAAACTCCGCGCCTATCCCCACGCGCACGTACCTTCCCGCGCGCACTTGAACGCGATCCAGCAAATGCGCGAGATGGTGGCACAGGAAGACTTGGCGCGTCTCGGGGCGGACCCGGACGTTCCCGCGGCAAACCCGGCATGGACGTTCGCAGGCCCACAGCCTATCCTGAATCCGTTCTCGGACCCGGTCGTGTCCGGGCGCGTCACATCCATGGCGATTGATCCCACCACGCCCAGCACTCTGTACATTGGCGGCGCGATGGGCGGAGTCTGGAAGTCCACGAACAGCGGCACCACCTGGACTCCGATGACTGACTCCCACGCTTCCCTATCCGTGGGCTCCATAGCGCTCGACCCGCAGAACCACAACACGGTGTACGTGGGCACCGGCGAGTTGAACTTCGCGGGCGACAGCTACTTCGGCGCGGGCATCCTCAAGTCCACGGACGGCGGAACCACCTGGACGCACACCTGCGGCCCCTTCTGCGGGCCCGTCGCCAACGACGGCTATTTCGGCGGCGGCGCCCGCATCGGTTCGCTTGCTGTGCAACCGAACAACAGCCAAGTGCTGCTGGCGGGAGTGTCACTTGATTTCGTCGACGGCATCTATCGCTCCTCCGATGGTGGCACCACTTGGACCCGCGTGCTCTCCGGCAATCCGGGAACCGCTGTGTTGTTTGACTCCAGCAATCCCACCACGGCGTACGCCGCCCTCGGCAACGTCTTTAGCGGGGGAGCGGAGAGCGTTTATAAATCCACGAACGGCGGACTAACCTGGTCCGTGGCGAACGGCACAGGAACCAGCAAGCTGAACCTTACCAATGCGGCGGGCATTACGCTGGCCATTGTGCCCTCGGCAACCACCACCCTTTATGTCTCGGTGGCAAATTTGCTCGATGGCTCACTGATCGGCTTTTACAAATCCACAGACGGCGCGAATACATGGACGCAGCTTACCGGCACTCCGGACTACTGCACGCCGCAGTGCTCCTATGACAATGCCATTGGAATCCAGCCTACCAATCCCAGCGTAATTTTCGCAGGCGGCGCATTCAGCACCACGCTGGTTCGCTCCACCGATGGGGGAACCACCTGGACCACGCTGCAATCCGCGCAGAACAATGGCTCGGTGCATGGCGACGTCCACGCCATCACCTTTACGCCGGACGGAACCAGCGTTTACGTCGGCAGCGATGGAGGCATGTTCAGCACCACGCAAATCACCAACACCACGCCGGTGTGGACGCAGCTCAACAACACGCTCGGCCTGACCCAGTTCTACTTTGGCGTATCGATTCACCCGACCAATACTTCGATCGCTATCGGCGGAACGCAAGACAACGGTACGCTCACCTACTCCGGGAGCCTTAGCTGGAACAACACCAATGCTTGCGGCGACGGCGGCGGGACCGCGATTGACTTCACGGTGCCCAGCACCATGTACGCGAATTGCCAGGAGATCAACATCCAGAAATCCACCCAGAGCGGCTTGGTCAATACCTGGACGCAAGCCATCAGCGGCATAAACACGGCCGACCGGGTGAGCTTCATCCCGCCCCTCGCGATGGATCCCTCGAACTCGAACACGCTGTACTTTGGGACAGACCGGATGTATCAGACCACGAATGCGGCCGGCACCTGGACCGCGATTTCGCCGGATCTGACCACGGGCGACAGCTTCTTCGGCGTAATTGCCACCATGGCCGTCGCACCGACGGACGGGAACACAGTTTACGTGGGGACGGCAGATAGTTTCGTGCAGGTGACGACCAACGCGAAGTCCGGAGCCGCAGCGACTTGGACAAAGCGGAGTACGGGTCTGCCTCCGCGCGTGATCAACCAGATCGTGGTGGACCCCACGAACTCCCAAATCGCGTACGTCGTCTTCTCGGGCTTCACAGGATTCGGCGACACTCAGGGCCATGTCTTCAAGACCCTGAATGGAGGCATCACGTGGACCGACGCGAGTGGCAACCTTCCTAACTCGCCCGTCAATTCCATTGCTATTGATAATGAACTCACCAGCGACATCTTTGTGGGCACCGATGCGGGCGTGTACTACACCACGAACGGCGGCACGAGTTGGACATCACTTGTGAACGGACTGCCACTTGCAGCCGTGGTCGGGCTCACGTATCACCCAGCGACTTTGACCTTGCGCGCCGCTACCCATGGCCGGGGCGTGTGGGACATGAATATCGCGTCTCTGCTACCGGTGATTTCAATCTCTTCCCTTTCGCCCACAAGCAAGACGGCAGGAAGCGCCGCCTTCACCTTGACGGTGACCGGTGCGAATTTCGACTCCGGCTCGGTAGTGCGGTGGAACGGAGTGAACCTGGCGTCCTCGTTTGTTAGCAGCACACAACTTACCGCAACCGTACCCGCCGCAGACGTTGCCACCGCAGGCTCGCCGTCTGTCACCGTCTTTAGCGCCTCGAACGGGCAAACCTCCAACTACGTCAGCTTCACGGTCAACAACCTGGTTCCTACTGCAACTTCGCTTTCGCCCACCAGCACTACTGCGGGCGGCGCTGCTTTCACGCTGACGGTAAACGGCACGAACTTTGTGAACGGATCAAGTGTCCAGTGGAACGGCCAGGGCCGGACCACGAGCTTCGTGAGCGCCACGCAACTGACCGCAACCATTAACGCCGCCGACGTCGCATCGGCCGGTACAGCAAGCATCAGTGTGTCCAACCCCGCGCCCGGCGGCGGAACTTCCAACACGCTGAGCTTTTCTATCAATAATCCTGTTGCCGTTCTCACGTCGGTATCGCCGACGAGCAAAACTGCGGGCTTGGTTGCCTTCACCCTCACAGCAACTGGCAGCAAGTTCGTAAGCGGCGCGACCGTGAACTGGAACGGCTCAGCCCGGACTACCACCTTCTCCAGCAGCACCAGGCTCACGGCGACCATCACCGCGGCCGACATCGCAAATGGGGGCACGTTCCCGGTGACGGTCACCAATCCCAGTCCCGGCGGCGGCACCTCGACCGCCGTCAACTTCACTGTCAATAACCCGAGGCCGACGATTACGTCCCTTTCACCCAGCAGCGGAACCGCGGGCAGTGCGGCGATTACCCTGACGTTGAACGGCACAAACTACGTCAGCACCTCGGTAGTGAACTGGGCTGGCGCCGCGCGGACCACGACCTTCGTGAGCGCCACGAAGCTGACCGCGACCATCACTGCAACGGACCTCGCGACTGCGGGCACATTCAAGGTCACGGTGACGAACCCGTCGCCCGGGGGAGGCACCTCGGCGGCATCGAACTTTCCCGTCAACAATCCGGTGCCGACCCTGAAGTCCATCTCGCCCAACACCGCAACCACGGGTGGCGCAACCTTCACGCTGACGGCGACGGGAACGAGTTTCGTATCGGGTTCGAAGGTCCAATGGAAGGGCGCGAACCTGGCGACGACATTCGTGAGCGCCACGTCGCTGACGGCGAGCGTCCCAGCGGTGGACATCGCCACCGCCGGAACTGCGAACGTTACAGTGAATAGCCCAACGCCCGGCGGAGGCACCACCGGGGCGCAAACGCTGAGCATCAACAATCCCGTGCCGGCGATTACCAACCTGACGCCGAACAACGCAACCCATGGCGGGGCGGCCTTCACACTGACGGTAAATGGTGCCAACTTCGTGAGTGGAGCCAAAGTGAACTGGAACGGATCCGGGCGGACCACCACTTTCGTAAGTAAGACGAGGGTTACGGCCACGATTAACGCGGCGGATATCGCCACCGCCGGAACCGCGACAGTCACCGTCACGAACCAAGCCCCAGGCGGGGGCACATCTACCGGATCAAGTTTCACGATCAAGTAGGCGCGGACTCTACTCTTCACGATGGGCACGTTGGCCGGGCGGAGACGCTTCCAGCTCGCAACATGCGCGTGCCGTTGCTCCCGGGAATGTGCGAGACATCCGCCCTCTGTGCAGGGCCTAATGGAAATTCATTTCCCTTGCGGAATCCCTTGTACCGGACTAGACTTGCGCCGCAACAGGTTTGTCCCATTCCCCGTTTTTGAAACAGGAGACACCATGAAAGTAAGATCAGTCGTGTTGACGCTCGCGCTTTGTGTAGTTGGACTCGCAGCAAGCTTCGCCCAGGCTCCGCAAATGGGCACCTGGAAGTTGAACGAGGCTAAGTCGAAGCTGCCAGCGGGCATGGCGAAGAACTCCACCGTGATTTACGCTGCGGCAGGCGACATGGTGAAAGTCACTACCGACGGCTTTAGCGGAAACGGCAAGCCGGTGCAAACAGAATGGACCGGTAAATTCGACGGCAAGGAGTATCCCCTGACCGGCGACCCTACAGCCGATTCACGCGCCTACAAGATGGTGAGCGACCATATGCTGACGCTCGAAAACAAAATGGGCAGCAAAATCACTTCCAGCGGAAAGATCGTCGTATCCAGGGACGGCAAGAGCCGCACCTTGACCGTGTCGGGCACGAATGCAGCAGGCAAGAAGATGACCAGCGTCCAGGTGTACGACAAGCAGTAGCCGGATGAAAGACGCAGGTGGAACCCACACCGCAAATAAATGCCCCGCGCCAGCGAGTCTGGGCGGGGCATTTCTATGAATCAAACTATTCGTCAAAGATCGCGGGTAGAACGGGCCTCCCAGGAATGACCAGCATCCCCGGGAGTATCCCTAGATTTCACACCATCATCGGGAGACGTGTGGCCCTCAAGTAACAGTCTTTGAGTCGGCCTGAGCGTCCGATAAGATCAAATTAAACAATCCCCAGGTGCCAGTCTGGTCAAGAATGCACACTTTTGCAGGAAGTCTGCCAATTTGCAGGAAGTCTGCCAAAGAAATTAGCGCCCTGAAACTAGAGCCCTATTGAACAGACGTAAGCATGCCTAACGCTTAGGCTGGTGAGGTGAAAATTTGACATAACACTTGTGCGAAGCGTGAGCGAACTCAGCGAACTCTAAGCGCAGGCACAGGAATATTGGGAGGTTTACTCGTGTCTTTCGGACTTTATGTATTAGGAGCATTAATCGTCACCGGTGGCCTGATTTACGCGGCCGTTCTCGCACACGTTCCCCAGCCATGGATCATCGCGGGCGCGCTGGTGGTACTCGGCATAGGCATTTTGAGTGGCGTGAAAGCCACTCGGCAGAAAGATCCCGGGGCGTAAAACTGGTTAAGGCAGGCGCACACCAGTTCCGCTGCCGCCTTCTCGCCACCCACCTGGATAGGCGGCGTCTTTAATGTCAGCCGGTTGCCATCGAGCTTCGCGGCACGCACAAAGTCCGTCCCCACCTGATTCTGCATCGCCGAGACTTCCACGTGATGAATAACCTTGTCTTGTCGCCCGTGAACTCGTACCGGTCGGCATAGGCGACCATCGTTGCGAAAGCGTCGGCGCACTCCGTCGCCGGAGCCACCAGGCGATCATCCACCAAAAGCGGCTTGCGCCCTTCCGTAGTAATGATGACGCTCATTCTGCCTTCTGCCGTGTAGTTGATAAACCCGGTCGGATGCTTCCCGAAAGCGTCAGTTACGCTGCCATCTTTGTGGATGACGACTGTAGAAACTAACCCACCACTGCAGGTGCTTTCTGTGCGGCCATTACCGCCGTAGATACGGAAATCGCAACGATGCTCATCACCAATGCATTGGCCAATTTCTTCATGTGGATTTCTCCTTCCGTTTGACCTACCTGAACCCTTGTAGCGACTATACAGTGATGTTTCCACCCATATGCTACCCACAAGAATCCACCTTGCTACCTAGCCAGTTGTTGGGTATGCTTCCTCTTGTCTACCATAGGAACTCGCATGGATATGAAGCGTCGAATCAAGCAGGTATGGGGCGGTTTTGTGATTCTACTGGGTTGCGGCTTCGCACTGCCGCTTCTACTTCGGGTGGCGTCCGGCCAGCTTGCTGATCTGTGGACGATTGACCAAATTGGGTCGTAACTAGCCAGAATGGCTGCGCTTGCAATGTTTACGTCCGTTTCAATCTATTTGATTTTCGCTGGCTTGCGAATGATCGCTCCGGATAGGGTCAAGCGATTTCGATTTGGCTGGGGGAGAATCCTTCTGGGACTGTGGATGCTTCTGGGGCAGCTTGCGCAATACCTGCACCTGAATCGCCAAGGGCCTATCCCTCTTTTCGAACCGTCAAACGCCACACAAGCGATTGCTATGCAATTTACGGGAGTCGTGATGGTTCTATTTGCGGTATGTTTGATCGCGTGGGGTATGTGGACTGGCTTTTCCGCGCGTAAACCGAAAGCGAATACAGATCCCACAACACATGGCGCAGTCGTGGGCTAGGCTGATCCAAGCACCTAACGAATATCCAGCGCCCCGCAAGGATGCCTGCCTACTTCTTCAGCCCTGCCGCAAAGTTCGTCATCACCGTCACCGACTGCCCTACCTGCTGCTCCACCCGGTCAAACAAAATCTTCTTGCCATCGGGAGAAACGTCGTAAAGCACGGATGGTGCCGAGAGGTTACTAATCACCGGCCCGGGGGCTCCGAATTGCAGTCCGCCAGCACTCTCCTTCACCGGCACTGAAAACACGTTGTAGGTGGCGTCGGCAAAAAATAACTTGGTTCCGTCCTTGCTCCAGACCGGCTGCGACCCACCCTTCACCGTAACCTGCCAGCGGCCCTGCGCGCCGCCGTAGCCTTGCACATACACTTCCTGCGTTCCGGACTCTTTCGATACAAAGGCAAGCCAGCGTCCATTGCCAGAAAGCGTGGCGTAGGCGGCGTCTTGCAAAAGTCGCCGCGGCTTGCGTTCGCCTTCCAGTGGCAACACCCACAGGTCAAATTTGCCGCCCTCTAAAGCGTTGGCATAGAACAGCTGCTTCCCATCCCGCGACCAATCGGTGGGTAGCGGCACCGCTTCAGAGGTCGCTAGCTCCTCTTCCGCACCACTGCCATCCGCCAGCTTGCGGCAAAGCGCATACCGGTTCGCACTGTGCTGCGCTGCGTACGCGATCCACTTTCCATCCGGCGACCAAACCGGAAATCTATTGGAAACCGGCCCAAAAGTAAGTCGGGTTTTCACTCCTCGAGCAATATCCTGTACCCAGATGTCGTCCACCCCGGTGTCAATCTCCATGGCCACCCGGTCGCCTTGGAGGGAGAGCCTCATGCTCAGCAGACTGGGAATCTTCTCCGCCACAACTCCAGTTATCTTTCCGCCCAGGTCGCTCCACACCAGTTGCAAGTTGGCCTTGCCGCCGCTGGCAAAAACCAGCAACCCATCCGCTGCGGCGGATGCATCCAGGTGCCAGGTGCTGAAGTCGTTCATCACGCCATGCGCCACGATCTGCGGCTCCCCACGCAGGGTTCCGCTCGACGCGTCAAACGCTTGTGCCATCAAAACGTCGCTGCGCGCGAACAAGAGATATCCGTTGGCATAGATCGCATTCGACTCCGAATGCAGCACCGCCCGATTCTCCTTGCCATCCAGCGAGGCGTAATAGACTTCATCGCTGGCTGCCTTGGCGGGATTATGATTCACCGCCACATACAGAAAATGCTTGCCGTCCGGCAAAAACTGCGGCCAGCGATGCGAGGTGTGCTGTGTCGTGTCCTTCTGGGTCACTGGAACCGGTGTGCCCCCGAGTACCGGCACCTGCATCAACGGCACCTGAATGTCTGGCGAGAATACGATGACTCCACCCGCGCCCCAGGTACCTCCGCGCCCGAAGTTGGCATTCGCCAGCACCGTCGCTGCTCCGCCCCGCAGGTCAATCGTTTTCAGCTTGCTGTCGGCAAAAAATCCCAGCGCGTGCCCGTCCGGCGACCAGAACGGAAAGATCGCGTCCTCGGTGTCCGAAACCGGATGTGCGTCAAGCGAATTCATGTCGCGCACCCAGATCATCTGCTTGCTGTCCGACCCCTTAGCGGTGAACGCAAGCGACGAACCATCTGGCGACAGCACCGGTGGCCCCGCCGAGTCGCCGGTCAACAGAAACGAAGTCTTCTCTGGCGGATTGATCACCGCGCGAATCGCCCGCGCAGCTGGAACAGCGCGATGTACAAGCAACGCGGCCAACAGCCCCAGCGCCAACGCCGCTGCAACTCCCCAACCAAGATGCCTGCGCCAGATTGAAACTTTCGGCACCACAACAGCGCTCGAACTCTTGTCCGTCGCGATCCAATGCAACTCCAGGCCAACATCATGCGCCGACCGATAACGCTCTTCTGGACTCTTCGCCAGGCAAGTGTTCACCACATGCTCGAATGCAGACGGCGTCAGCGGCTGCGATGCCGAAATCGGCGGGGGATCCTTTTCCAGAATCGCGCTGGCCACACTGACCTGGCTCTTGCCCTCAAACGGACGCTTGCCAGTGACCATCTCATACAGCACGCCGCCCAGCGCGAAAATGTCCGACCGTGCGTCGGCTGGCTTGCCTTCAATCTGCTCGGGAGACATGTATTCGATCGTCCCCATCAGCGCGCCATCTTTCGTCAGCGGAGATAGCGGACTCGCGTCCAGGCTCGTCGCCACCGCGGACAGCAGGGGCGCACTCGCAGCAGATGTTTGCCCCGCCGCCGCGCCCTTCGCTAGACCGAAGTCCATCAACTTGGCACCCGTCTTGGTGAGCATCACATTCGCCGGCTTTAGGTCGCGATGGACGATCCCCGCCCGATGCGCCACCTCCAGCCCTTCGCTGATCTCCATGCCAATGCGCAGCACGTCCTTCAACTGCAGCGCGCCTCGCCGTAAACGCTCCGCCAGCGACTCGCCTTCCAAGCACTCCATCACCAGAAAGTTCATGCCTTCGTGGTCGCCAATGTCGAACAGCGTGCAAATCCGGGGATGGTTCAACGACGAAATCGCCCGCGCCTCGCGCTCAAAGCGTTCCAGAATTTCTGGTTTCGCGGAAATGTGCTGTTGCAGAATCTTGATAGCAACATCGCGATCCAGCCGCGTGTCACGGGCACGGTACACCTGCCCCATCCCGCCCTCGCCCAGCGAGGAGAGAATTTCATAAGGTCCGAGTCGCGCACTGGGGGTGAGAGGCATGAACCTTCAGTATAAATAAAGGGGATTAGCGAGCAGTATTCCGACGTGCTGACACACTCATGATTTGGTGAGCGCGGTAGGAATCGAACCTACACCAGCGGCGATTCTTGCGTTTCGTGGTGGGGCCTCCAGATCACGGCTCGACCACTACCGACCGGTAGTTCGCGTTGCTCTTGCGAACGCCGCAGCGATACAATCAGCGCAGATCGTTTAGCACCTCGGAGGCACACGATGAATGAGTTGGCTAACGCTGCTCAGGTAATTATTGCGCTCTCAATTGCGTTTGTCTGGATTGTGCGACTTGATGTCGTCATCGCGGAATTCAAGGAGTACGGCCTCCCGGACCTTATCCGAAATCTGGTGGGAGCTACCAAGATTGCCCTATCCACGCTGCTCGTTGCGGGTATATGGTTCCCGTCGCTAGTGCTGGTTCCTGCGTTGCTCATGGCAGCTTTGATGGTTTGTGCGCAGATCGCCCACCTTACAGCGAAGCACCGGGTTATCAAATTCCTTCCCTCGCTCGCCCTCTTGATTCTCTCTCTCTTCGTGGCTGGCGTACGTTCAGGAATCATCCCAAATTGATTTTCTTGCAGGCAGCCGTAGTCATCTCGGGCGTGTCATTCCTGGTTTACGGAATCCTGTGCCTGAGTATGAAGTCAATGGAACTCGAGTTCAGCCGATATGGCTTTGCGAAATTCCGCAAGGTGATCGGGCTCACCGAGGTTCTGGCTGGCATCGGCTTGCTGGTTGGCCTGCGTTACGCGCCCGCCTTGCGCGTTTCTTCCCTCGGATTGTCGATCTTGATGTTGGGCGCGCTTGGCGTACGGGTCAGGATCGGAGACGGATGGGTTCAGTCGCTTCCGGCGTTCGTCTTGTTCGTCATGAATGTGGGCATCTTCCTTGTATCATGGAAGTGATAAGGCGAATGTTGATAGAGTTCGTTCGCGCATGGAGGGGCAACCGATGTTCACGAAAGCAGATTGGCTGATTTTCGCGGCGGCATTTTTGTCGTTCTTATTTTCGATCTCTCTCTGGTTCGGCATCGGAATCACCGCTCCCGATCGCATGGCTGGAATCTTCGTCGGAATCTGGGTGCCGTCCATACTTTCAGCGGGGCATTACGTGCGAACCGCAGCGCGGAGGCAACCCTAATGCCAGATTTCAACATATTTGCGGTGGGGATTTTGGTGTTTTTGCTGCTCGTTGGCGGATTCGTGTTTACAGTGATTGAGGTTCGACGCTTGGACCGCGAACAGAACCGGAAGTAGATCTTGCGCCCGGCAGGAAGCACTGGGGCTGTCGACAAGAACGCGCAAGCCTCCATCCCACCCCTAAAAGCCAAGGGTGGGGTGGCCGGCAAAGAGCGCATAATTTAGGATGGGCCACTTGCCGCAGAAAAAATTGCGGTATGTCTCGTCTGTCCCCATATTATTTGCGCCAATAATTGTTCGCCGCAGCGATGGTTTGGAACTCGATGGCCACCACCTGGCTGGCTGCGATTAGGCTGTCTGGATTCGTTGCGTAGCCCGGTCGGCCGCCTTTAAGGACATCCAGGTCGGGTTGAATATTGTGGATCATATGCCTTGCCATGGTGATTGCAAGAGCACGTCCTTCCTCAGGGGTGGCTGTTATAAGGGTTCCACCGGGAATTAAAATTAACTCTTGATCTGGTATACGATTCATGTTGTTCCCTCCTCGTTCCAAAGCAGTTTCGCGACAGCAAAGCTTCAATCAAGCTCGGCTATGCTCAAAATGATTTTGCCCCGCTTGTGCGGCGCCCCGGCCAGCATCTCGTGTGCGGAGCGCACCTGCTCCAGCGGGATTACCGTTCCTACTTGCGCGGCTAGCTTTCCCTCACTGAACAAATTCGATATTCTGTCGAGACTCTCCGAGGTGACTTCAACGAGAAAAAAGACGAAACGTACGTCACTGGGCGGATCTTTAGGCGTAGACTCCGAGAAAACTGAGACAAGAACCCCACCCGGTTTGATTACTCGGAACGAACGGTCCCGTGTATCCCCACCGACCATATCGAGGACCACATCGAGTTGCGGGACAACATCTTCGAATTGGGCAGTCTTATAATCGACGACTGTTGTCGCGCCAAGGCTACGAACATAGTCCGCGTCTTGCGAAGCCGCAGTCGCGAAAACCTCGAGGCCAGCCTGTTTTGCAAGTTGAACAGCGTAGGCTCCGACGTTACCCGCCGCCCCATGAATAAGAACACTCTGGCCCGCCTGCGCTTTGGCGTAATCAAATAGCATCTGCCATGCAGTGACAGCGACCACGGGCACAGAAGCAGCCTCATTGAAGCTCATGGATTCGGGTTTTCGACCGATCATTTTCGCCGACGCGAGCGCGTACTCCGCATATGCTCCAACGAACTGCGGATTGGTCACACCGTATACTTTTTCTCCCACCTTGAACTGAGTGACGTCAGCGCCTACGCCTTCAATGATCCCCGCCAAGTCCGATCCTAATATCAACGGAAGAGATACAGTTACAACACTCGTGTGCTCTCGAATCAATGCGTCCCAAGGGCCAACACCCGCTGCGGCAACTCGTATCACCACTTGTCCGGCACCAGGTATCGGTCGCGGCACATCTTCGATAACAATGACATCAGGCGGTCCGAAGCTGTGTATACGAGCAGCTTTCATGATGTTCCAGCGGTCGTCGGCTTCGCCAATGCATGGCTTGAAGCCCAGTCCAGCGCGTAGTCGGCTACCTCTTCCCAGCCAGGTTGACCGAGGGTGTAATGCGTCCTCCCCGGAAATTCCCTATATTCGGTGAGCGCCGTTGAATTCTTGTACAGCTTGAAGTTGGCTTCAACAACGGATGCTGGCGATACGTGATCTTCTCCTCCTGAAATCAGCAGGAGCGGGGCTCGATCGTTGTTGTGAAAGTCGACTGCGGTTGCGGCGTGAGGATTGAAGTTTGCGAGAGCCCCCTGGAATAGAACGTGGTCTGGGCCGGGCACAGCATAGCGGTTGTAGACGACCAGCGAGTCCTCTTCACTGAGATTATTGGTAAATGCATAGTGAAACTGGTCTGGCGTCAAAGGTAGTGCGCGGTGATTGTTGGCTGGATTGCTCAATGCCGGGAAGGATACTTTGAGAGTCGAGAACGGCAAAAAGAGGATGCCTTTCACCGGAGCCGGTGCGATGGCGACACCTGATACACCCAGACCGCGGTCGAGCAGAATTTGAGTAATCAAGCCGCCGAAAGAATGGCCGATGAGGATGGGTGGGCCGTCCAACGCTCGAATGATCTTCTCGTAGTGATCGACAATCTCCGTAACTCCCAGCGTCGCTATTGGTGAAGGATCATGCCGTAGTTCATTGATATCGACATCCATGCCAGGCCAGCTCGTCGCAATAACGCGATACCCTTTATCGGTGTAACGCTTGACCCAGTTTTCCCAGCTAAGGGCGGTCATCCACAGTCCGTGGATTAAGACAATGCAGTTTGATTGGGGCATAGATCTCCTTTTCCGAGTGGACTATTGATGTGCGAGCCTGAGTGTATTGGCGTGGACCGTGCTTCAAATCTCGTGGTGCCATTTGCGAGGAGTTTATCAGAAACAAATTAATGTCACTTTAATTCTTCCAAAAATGTCGTGGCGTATGGCTGCAGATGGTTAAAACGCTGCACCGCATCCCAGAAAAGGGGTTTGCGGGCGGCAGGCGGTGCGATGCTGGTTTGCAATGCCTGGGAATCATCCGGCATGAGACCGAAACTACCTGGCAACGGATGTTTTGGTGAGCGCGGTAGGAATCGAACCTACAACCTACTGATTAAGAGTCAGTTGCTCTGCCAGTTGAGCTACGCGCCCGTGCTTTGGGCGAACCCTGAAGAATTTCGGGTGAAACCGCCTTGCGGAACGAACATCTGATTATAGCATCCGATTTTCGTGTGTCGCGGTGCGCGCGGGCCTGACTGTGGATTTCGTCCGCCCTCCTTCGCTGCGATTGGCCACCGACACGTGCCGAGCGAACCAAACAACCGGGCACCCTCCGTTCGTAAACCGAAACCTCGCTTCTCCTAACGATCTCGCACTTCCGCGCGGCCTCGCCTTCGGAACCGCATTTTCACAGCAGGCCTCGCGGCGTTACCATAGAGAGGTTCTGCAAACGGCAGGGATTTTCCACCTTCATTATTCGCCAATGGCAGCAAGGGGCATTCATGGGAACCAATCCGCTCAAGCTCAAGCGCATTCATCATGTGGAATTCTGGGTGGGCAACGCCCGCCAATCCGCCTACTACTATCGCAAGGCCTTCGGATTTTCTCAGGCCGCTTACGCGGGCCTGGAAACCGGACTGCGCGACCGCACCAGCTATGTGCTGACGCAGAATAAGGTGAACTTTGTGCTCACCACGCCGCTCACCAACAATGGCCCCATCGTCGAGCATCTTGCGAAGCACGGCGACGGTGTGCGCGACATTGTGTTTGAGGTGTTCGACTGCGACGCCGCCTTTGCTGCTGCGATGGAACGCGGGGCCAAGCCCTTCGAGCAGCCGCACGACGTTACCGATGCGCATGGCACCATTCGCAAATCCGCCATTCATACTTACGGCGACACCATCCATTCCATCATCAGCTTCAAGGACTACAACGGCCCGTTCCTGCCTGGCTACGTTGCGGCACCGATTCCCGAACCCGATTGCGGCATTCTGCGCATTGACCACATGGTGGGCAACGTTGAACTCGGCGAGATGAATACGTGGGCAAACTTTTACGCCGACGTGCTGGGCTTCCATCGCTACATCACCTTCGACGACAAGGATATTTCGACGGAATATTCCGCGCTCATGTCCATCGTGATGAGCGACGATTCGTACTCGGTAAAGTTCCCCATCAACGAGCCGGCGGCAGGTAAACGCAAGAGTCAGATTCAGGAATACATCGAGTGGTACGGCGGACCAGGTGTGCAGCATCTCGCGCTGCAGTGCAAGGACGAGATTGCCACCGTGGGTATGCTCACGGATCGCGGCGTGGATTTTCTGCGCGTTCCGGACACATACTATGAAGCATTGCGCGACCGCGTGGGTGAGATTGACGAATCGCTCGACGCCATCAAAAAGCTCGGCATTCTGGTGGATCGCGACACCGAAGGCTACCTGCTGCAAATCTTCAGCAAGCCGGTAGAAGATCGCCCCACGCTGTTCTATGAAATCATCCAGCGCAAGGGCTGCAAGGGATTCGGCAAGGGTAACTTCAAGGCGCTGTTCGAGTCGATCGAGGCCGAGCAGGCGCGGCGCGGAAATTTATAGGGGCGAACATGACCGACACATTGCAATATCAATCCGGCTTTGGCAATGAATTCGCCACCGAAGCTCTGCCCGGTGCACTGCCCATAGGCGCGAACTCACCGCAACGGCCGCCGTATGGACTTTATCCCGAGCAGCTTTCGGGCACGCCGTTCACCTCGCCGCGCCACATCAACCGGCGTTCGTGGATGTATCGCATCCGGCCCAGCGTGATGCATAAACCGTTTGTGGAACGCACGCAGGGATTTCTGCGCTCCACGCCATTCGATGAAGTGCATGCCACGCCGAATCAGTTGCGCTGGTCGCCCTTTGCGCTACCCTCCACGCCCACCGATTTTGTGGACGGACTGATCACGCTCGGCGGCAACGGCGACGTCGGCACGCATTCCGGTTTGGCCATTCACATTTACGTTTGCAATGCTTCGATGAAGGGCCGCTACTTTTATAGCGCCGACGGCGAGTTGCTCATCGTGCCGCAACTGGGCATGCTGCGCTTCCACACTGAGATGGGGATTCTGGAAGCGGCTCCCGGAGAGATTGTCGTGATTCCGCGCGGCATCAAGTTCCGCGTGGAACTGCTGGAAGCGCAAGCCCGCGGCTACATCTGCGAAAATCATGGACCATATTTCCGGCTACCTGATCTCGGCCCCATCGGCGCAAACGGCTTGGCGAATGCACGCGGCTTTCTTGCGCCGGTCGCCGCGTTTGAAGACATCGAAGGCGACTTCCGTGTCATCAATAAATTTGGCGGACGGCTGTGGGAAGCGGAGATCAATCACTCGCCGCTGAATGTCGTGGCGTGGCACGGCACCTGGACGCCCTACAAGTATGACCTGGCGAACTTCAACTGCATCAACTCGGTGACGTTTGATCATCCTGACCCTTCGATCTATACGGTGCTGACCGCGCCGTCGTCGATTCCGGGCACGGCGAATTGCGACTTCGTCATCTTCCCGCCGCGCTGGATGGTGGCGGAGAACACGTTCCGTCCGCCGTGGTTCCATCGCAACTTTATGAATGAGTTCATGGGTCTGATTCGCGGTGAGTATGACGCGAAGGCCGAAGGATTTTTGCCCGGCGGTGCGAGTCTGCACAACTGCATGTCGGGCCACGGGCCCGATGCTGCGACGGTAAAAGGCGCAACCGAAGCCGACCTGAAGCCGGTGTATCTGGCGAATACGTTGGCGTTCATGTTCGAGACGCGCTTCGTAGTGAAGGTGACGCAGCACGCGATGGCGACGGCCGAGTTACAGCACGAATACTACGAGTGCTGGCAGGATATTCCCAAGCGGTTTAACGGGAAGAAGTAGAGGCGAGCGCTTAGCCTCGACGTACGAAAATCCCCGCCCAAGCAAAGGTTGGACGGGGCACCCGGCAAATGAAGTTTCGACAAGCAGTGTTCCATGGCTCGTGGAAAATGTTCCACGGGGAACGCTAACAACGTTGCAGATTTTGCGCCATCATTTTCAACTATATTTTCCCGGATTTTCTTTTCTGGGACTCTCGGCGGCATTAAAAATATCTTCATGTCCTCTACCGCATCCGCTCGCGCACTGTTCTCATCGCTGATTGACTACGCGGGGCTGTTTCCGCCTGCTGGCCTCGGCATGGCTCCGGCTGTCGGCAACTATGCGCGCTATTTGCGCAGCGACGCCTATCGTGACGTGCGGTGGATGCTTGCGCGGTTCATCGTTCCGGCGGCGCGACTGGCGGAGTTTGAAGCTGCGGCCACGCCGTTTTGGACGGAGCATTCTGGCGGAGACGACGAGAATCGGCGCGAGTGGCGCGTTAGTGCACTAGTCGGCGAAAACATCGAGGCGGACATCGCTGCCATTCGTGCCTTCAACACAGCCCACGCCGATGCGAACCGGGCGCAGATTGACGCCATCGAGTGCAAGCTGAACACACCGGAAGATGCGCACAGAATCGCACGACTGATTCCTTCGCCGATCACCGCATACTTGGAATTTTCCGACTTGAGCGCGGGGGTCTGCCCGCAGTTTCTCGACGCTATCACCAAGGCTGGCGCCAATTCCGGCGGCTCGATTCGCGCCAAAATCCGGACTGGCGGGGTGAAGGCACAGATGATTCCTGCTGCGGACGATGTGCTGAGATTTATCGCGGCCTGTGCCGAGCGAAAGCTGGCTTTCAAGGCGACGGCAGGTCTACATCACGCGGTGCCGGGGAGCTATCCGCTGACCTACGAACCGGACGCGGCGTGCGGCAATATGCACGGATTTCTCGGCTTATTTCTAGCGGCGGGCGCGCTTTGGAATGGTGCTGATCTGGCGCAGGCGAAAGCCATCTTTCACAATCGCGACACCACTTCCCTGCTCTTCACCCACGCCGGAATCACCTGGGACGGCGGTAGCCTCGCTGTGAATCTGACCACAGACCAGATCGCCGACTTCCGCCAGAATTTTGCCATCGCCTTCGGATCCTGTTCGTTCGATGAACCAGTAGCCGACCTTCGCGGTCTGGGATGGCTCGGCTAGTCTGCTTTCCCCTCAAAGAAATCTTTACACCGAGGCTCTGCGTCGAAACCACGCGTAGCCGCATCTTGTTCACAGACTCATTTCACCCCAGGAGATTTTGCTTATGAACGTTGTACTCTACGGCGCTACCGGAATGGCAGGCAGCCGCATTCTGAAGGAATTGCTCGCGCGCGGACATCAAGTCACCGCGTGTGTGCGCGACGGCTCATCATCCAGCCTGCCCGATCAAGTTTCGGTGAAGCAGGACGACATTTCTGACGCGGCCAAGATCGCTGAGAATGTTCATGGGGCCGATGCGGTAGTCAGCGCCTACAAGCCGCCCGACGCCGACCTTGACCAAATTTCAGCGGTCACGTCCCGTTTCATCACGGCTTTGAAGGGCGAAGGCAGTCCGCGCTTCATCATGGTCGGCGGCGCAGGTGTGCTGGAGGTTGCTCCCGGCGTGACGCTGATTGACTCCGGCTTTCTGCCGGAACAGTGGATGGGCGTCGCCAAGGCCCACGCCAAGGCGCTGAAGTTGTTGCAGGCGTCGAACATCAACTGGACGTTCTTTAGCCCGGCGGGCTACTTCGAGCCGGGCGAACGCACCGGCAAGTTCCGGCTGGCACCACGCAACTTATCGCGGACGAGAAGCAGATGAGCAAAATCTCGATGGAAGACTACGCCGTCGCACTGGTGGATGAGCTGGAAAAACCAGCGCACGAACACGGCCAAATGACGGTCGGCTACTAGCCTGTTGCTAAGGGCAGACGTGATGCGCGCTTGCTCTTGGCTCCGTCCCGCGTGATGATGAAGGTATGACTTTTTCGTCGCACGCGGGATCGCCCTCATCTTCTGCTACCTTCTTTTCTCCGAATGAAACCCACGACCCCAAGCTGACTAGCTGGGTCGAGTCGGCGAACGATCCTGCGACAGACTTTCCGATCCAGAATCTTCCCTACGGCGTTTTCGTTGCGCCGAACCTGGAAATGCATGTCGGCGTGGCGATCGGCGACCAGATTCTGAGTCTGCCGGTTGCCTTGGATCTGGAGCTGCTGGCGCTTCACTTTCGCATCAAGGCCGCCTGCCTTTCTCACAACCTGAATGCGTTGATGGCGCTCGGTCCGGCAAGTTGGCACAAGCTACGCTGCGAGTTGCAGCGACTGCTGCGGGCCGAGGCTCCGGCGGGATTGCAGCAACAGGTGCGCCGCTCCCTGGAGCCGCAGGCCCGCGCGAAAATGGTACGGCCCGCTCACATCGGCGACTACACCGACTTTTACGCCTCCATCTATCACGCCACCAATGTCGGCAGCATGTTCCGGCCCGATAATCCTCTGCTCCCCAACTACAAATACATTCCCATCGGCTATCACGGGCGGGCGTCGAGCATTGTAGTGAGCGGTACACCGGTGCGGCGGCCTAATGGGCAGACTCGCGACAACCCCGAGCAGCCTCCCACCTTTGGCCCCAGCCGCCGGCTCGACTACGAGCTGGAAATCGGCTGCTACGTTGGCCGAGGCAACCTGCTTGGTGAGCCGATTCCTATGGCTGAGTCCGAGGCACATATGTTTGGCGTCTGCATTTTGAATGACTGGTCGGCCCGCGACATGCAGACTTGGGAATACCAGCCGCTGGGGCCGTTCCTCGCCAAAAATTTCGCCAGCACGGTTTCGCCGTGGGTAGTGACGATGGAAGCGTTGGCGCCTTTTCGGGTTCCAGCGTTCGCACGGCCCGAGGGCGATCCTGCGCCGCTGCCCTATCTTTCCGATGCTGGCGACCAGACCCACGGCGGAATCAACCTGACCGTGGAGCTGTGGCTCAGTTCGCAGAAAATGCGGGACGCGGGCGGCCCACCAATGCGGCTGAGCCGCGGCAATCTACGCGACCTGTACTGGACGCTGGCGCAGATGCTAACGCACCACGCCAGCAATGGTTGCGACCTGCGTCCCGGTGACCTGCTGGGCAGCGGAACCATCTCCGGCCCAACCAAGGATTCGCGGGGATGCCTGCTCGAACTCACATGGCGTGGTACTGAGCCGCTGACGCTGCCTAGTGGCGAAGTGCGAAAGTTCCTGGAAGACGGCGACGAAGTGACGAGTCGCGCATTCGCGGAGACGGAAGGATTCCGCAGAATCGGCTTGGGAGAGTGCAGAGGAGTAATTTTGGCTGCGTTGTGAAACGTACCGGCCACCCCCGCATACTCGGGACATACGAGTTGCGGCATGAAATCGTGGGAAGGGCTAGGCGCGGCGCTGAACAGCTGCCGGGATGCCTAGCGATGCTGCACCAGTCGTGGAGCGCACGATCACAGCAAACGGCACACCTTCCAGCGTTCCGACCACCCGGGTGCGATCCAAGCCCTTCCAGGAGACGAATTCGTTGGTGTGGCAGAGCTGCTCCAGCAACTCGCGCTGCCAGCCGCACAGCATTCCGAGCGAAAGTGCGCGGAAGTTACGGAAGATCCAGAGCGCGCGCAGGCGCTGTACCAAACTGAGTTTGAGATAACGGGGACCCGAAGGGGTCTCCAGCCGCAACACGCCTGCCCTAAATTTTGCCCAAGCCATAGGAAACAAAGCCCTTAACTACTATGGTTTTTGCACAGACTTTTGTGTCTTGCCATTTCGCGGGGAGTGTGCACCGAAGAGCACGCCCGAGCCAACCTGTACATAATTACACAGAAATTTTCATTTTGGAAAGATTTTCACAGAATATTTTTTTATAGCTACGATTTCTCTTGCATCAAGGCACTTCGGCATGGATTGCACCAGACTTGAGCGGGTCGCGTAGCTGGTGCCGAGGCCAATGCGGGCAAGGAAAACGGCACGGCCGAAGCCGTGCCGCAAACTTGTTTAAGAGTCTAACCAATCGCTAGAAGATTACCTTCAAGCCCAACTGTACGTTACGCGAGCCGCCCCCACCCAGGAACGGGTTGCCAATGCCCACGTCCGGGGTAACCGTAGCAGGCAGAAAGCCCTGCCCGATGCCACGGCACTGGGCGAAGTTTGGCGTGGCGGTGTTGCAGCCAGAGTTGTTTGGATCCGAGCTGACCGCTCCGTTGGTCTCCAGATCCACTGCAAAGTTTGGCAGCAGCGGGTTGGAGAAGTTGGGATGATTCAGCAGGTTGAAGATGTCCGCCCGGAATAGCACGGTCACCTTTTCGCCGACCTTCGTCTTCTTGGCGATCGAAAAGTCGAGGTTCTTGAAGGATGGGCCGACGAACGCATTCCGACCCAGATTGCCGTAATGGTAGCCAGTGCCGCTACAGAAGTTGGCCACCGGATCCCATTCGCAAGGAGCCGCGAATGCGCCGAGGTTGAGCAGCTTGGAGGGACCACCCGTTCCCGCGTAGGGATTGCCGATCACGTCAGGCCGTTCAAAGAACTCGCCTGAGTTGTTGAAGCTCTCAAACGAATTCAGGTTGTAGGGCTCACCGGTGGCCAGGCGCAGAATCCCGTTGAGTGACCAGCCGCCCAGCGCCAGCTTGTACTCCTTGGGGCTCGGCAGTTCATACGAGAAGTCCATGCTGAAGCGGTGGCGGCCATCAAAGTTTGAGTTGGCCTTTTCCGCACGCGGATTGTAGCTGTTGTCCGGCTGCGCCGCATTTGGGACGAAGTCTTCGCCGTCCGACGCAGTGTCAATCGAGTGCGACCAGGTGTAAATCACCTGCGAACTCAGCCCGTGGAAGCCGCGAATGTTGAGCACGGTCTGCAACGCGTTGTAGTTTGAAACCGCGGAAGACTCGAACTGATTGACGTATGTCCACGCCGGGAACGGGAACTCACCGACCAGGTTGGACTGGTTAATGTCGCGGAAGCGGAACAGCTTCTTACCGGTGGAACCCACGTAACCGATCTGCACGGAGGCGTTCTTGGTCAGCTCCTGCTGCACGTTCAGGTTGTAGTTCTGCACATAAGGGGTGCGCAGATTCTGATCCACCGTCCACACATCGGTCGTCGGAGAGAAGCCCTGGAAAATGGGGACTCCAGAAGTAATCGGAGTGCCCGCAACCGAACCCGAAGTAATGGCGGCTGGCCCAATGCCGTTGTAGGCAGAGCCCGGATTAAACGTATTGAAGGGGAAGTGGCCAAGGAAGAAGTCCTGTGAGTAGCCGTCGTAGTACAAGCCCCAGCCCGCGCGCACCACCGTCTTGGCGTTGCCTCCGACATCATAGGCAATGCTGAAGCGAGGTGCGAAGTTGTTGTAGTCCGACGGATACAGCTTGGAGACTGGCACCAGACTTGCGGTAGCTGTGTCAAAGTTGCTGAACAGGTTGTTCTTTTCCTGGATGACGCCGAAGTAGTCCCAGCGCATGCCGTAGTTCAAGGTCAACTTGCGGGTAAGGCGATAGTTGTCCTGGAAGTACACGCTCTGGTTGTTTTCCGAAGTGTGACGCCGCGAGTTGCCAGCAAACTGCAGTCCACCACCCACGTCTCCGTTCAGGAAGCTCTCGAAGTCGGTGAAGTCCGCGTCGGAGTTGTCCGTAAAGTTCAGCCGGCCACGATAACCCAGATCGTAATTCTGTGCAATCGAGGTGCGCGTGAACTGGTAGCCCAGCTTGTAATTGTGCTTGCCGGAGTTGTAGCCGTAATTCACCGAGAACTGTGCGTTGGTATCCACGCGCTGGCGAGGCAGGGAGTTGTTGCCGCCCAAGCCGCTAAGACCAGACGAGCCGCGGAACCGAATCTGCGGCAGACCGAAGTCAAAGCTGGGCAGACCTGCACTGGTTACGAGCCCGATGGTCGAGGGGTCAAAGGCGCTATCCTGCGGCTTGAAGCTCTCCACGAACCGGTTGTAGCCGCCGCGGAACTCCAACACTGACCTGGTGGAAAGCACGTGAGTGAAGCTCAGCGCCACTAGGTGAACCGTAGTCGGCGTAACCGTGTTGAAGCCAGGAACCGTGGAACCGCCGCCCAACGCCAGCGGGAAGCTCTGGTCGCTGTTGCCAAAAAAATACCGGCCGCTCACAAGGTCGTTGGCCCCGATGTGCTGGTCAATCTTGCCAATAAAGCTATCCACTCGATTGGAGAACTTGTTGACCACCGTGACCTGCTCGGGGGTAAATTCGTCAGTTCCGACCGGGAACGCATCCGCACCGCCAGCCAACGCCCAAGGATTGCGGGCAAGCAACTGCTGGATGACCGGGTTAATGCCGCTGTTGGTGATTACGTTGCTGGGGCGAACGCGATTGGCGTTCAAACCAACCCCACCGCTATTTTTCTCGTCAATGACGTCGAAGAAATGGTTGAACATCGCCTGCGTGGGAATCTTCTCGGTGTTGGGCTGGCCGCCGGTCTCACGCTGGCCTTCGTAAGCAACGAAGAAGAACGTCCGATCCTTCACAATGGGCCCGCCTAGCGCCCCGCCAAACTGGTTATTGTGGAAGGGATACTGCGCCTGGTCGGTGGTGTTGAAGTAGTTGCGGGCGTTTAGCTTGGTGTTGCGGAAGTCCTCGAAAATCGAGCCGTGCAGCGAGTTGGTGCCGCTCTTGGTCACCATGTTGATGGTGCCACCGGAGTTGCGTCCGTACTCAGCCTCGGTGTTGGAAAGCACGCCGATTTCTGCCAGAGCGTCCACCGGCAGAATGGTTGCCGGTGTGCCGAAAACGCCTGCTTCATTCACCACGGGGTCATTGCGGTAACCGTCGTTCATGTCGGTACCGTCGAGTAAATAGTTGTTGGAGCGGCCACGATTGCCGTTGATGGCGAAGATGCCAAACGAACCGGCGGAGTCGCTGACCGAACTGGCGTCCGCGCCCGCGCCTGGAACCAGCGTCAGCAGCTTGGTGAAGTCACGTCCATTGACGGGTAGCGCTTCCACGCGAGCTGCGTCGAGTGTGCCACCAATGGTGTTGCCAGTGGTTTCAACGAGCGGCACCTGGGCCGTAACCTCGACGGTTTCCTCGACTTTGCCGGGGGTAAGAACCACGTCAGCACGCTGCGACGCCGAAACCCCGACCGCGATGCCCTTCAAAGTCTGGGTGCGGAAGCCGGGCTTGGTGGCGCTGACGTTGTAGTTGCCCAGTGGCAGTTCTGTCACATTGTAGTTGCCTGCGGCGTCTGTGATGGCGGACCGCTTCAATCCGGTGTCGGTGCTGACAATGTTTACCTGGGCGTCGGCAACCGAAGCTCCAGTCGCGTCGGTGACTGTGCCCTGAATGGCACCACGGAAGGTCTGCGCGGAAGATATGCCTACTGCAACGAGAATAAATGCCAACAACAATCGCAACTTCATGAGAATCTCCTGAAAAGACAGGTTTCGGGTGCCCGAGAGACGGGTCTCCGGAGTCGAGCTGACTGCAAATTCATACTGCTCCAAATTATAGCCGTAGCCCGGCATTCCGCCCATAACAACTTTGAATCCCGGCTATAACCGATGGACAGGGCCTAGGTAACCCCTAGCCAACCCTTAGGTAACCGGTGGACGGCGGCGATGCCAGTCGGTGAGGCTTTGGAAACGCATCGCAGCGGCCAGAACTGTGGCTTCCGCACGCGGCGCGCCAATAAACTGGATGCTCACGGGCTTGCCGTCATGGAATCCGCAGGGCACACTGATGGCGGGCAAGCCGCACAGATTACCGATGCCGCCCAGCGGGTCGCTAAAGCTGAAGGAAGGGTCATCCAGCTTTATATCGAGCGGAGTCGCGGTGGTGGCTTCGCCAGCGGCGGCAATCACGTCGAAATCAGCGAACACCGTCTCCATCTTCTTCTGCAAGATGCCCCGCACGCGCTGGGCGCGCAGGTAATCCGTAGCATGAATGTGCTGGCCGACGTAGCCACCGACGTGGCCAACCGGGTCGGCAAGATCAGCGACTTTGCCAGAGTCGAGCAGGTTGCCGAAGGCGGCGGCGCCCTCCACTGAGATGACGATGCCGCCTGCAGCCTCCCACGGGCCGTCAGGCAGAACAGCTTCCGATACGTGCGCACCGCCCTTGCCAGCGAGCAGGTCAATCGCGTCTTTCGCAGCGGCATCGGTTTCGGCTTTTTTATCCTTGCCCCACGGGTCTTTGACCCAGCCAATACGCAAGGGCTGTCCATTCGCAGGCTTTGCGGATGTTGCCTTCGGTGAAAATGCGAACACCTCAGCCTGCAGCGAGCCGGGGTCCTGCGCGTCGAAGCCCGATATGGCGCTCAGAATCAGGCCACAGTCTTCCGCAGAACGCGCCATGGGGCCAATCTTATCCATGGAATAGCTAAGCGCCATCGCGCCGTGACGGCTCACGCGACCGTAGGTCGGGCGCAGACCGCTGACGCCGCAATACGACGACGGACAGATGATCGAACCCCAGGTCTCTGTACCGATGGCAAAGGCGGCGAGCCCAGCGGCAACAATCGCTCCTGAACCGCTCGACGAACCACAGGTCCAGCAGCCTTCATTCCAAGGATTTTTCGCCGGGCCAGTCACCGAAGCGCTGGCAAAGCGATAGCCCATGCCGCCTGCAAGTTCGATCATCGCCGCCTTGCCCAGCAGGATCGCTCCTGCCTCGCGCAGCTTGCGAATCACGGTGGCCTCGTAGTCGAATTTTTGATCGGCATAAGGCTTGGCTCCCCACTTGGTGGGATAGCCTGGCACTGCCAGCAAGTCTTTAGCGGCGTAGGGAATGCCGTGCAGCGGACCACGATACTTGCCCGACTTAATCTCAGCTTCGGCGGCTTTTGCCTGTGCGCGGGCAAGATCAGGCGTTAGCGTGGCGAAAGCGTTGAGCCGCGCTCCGATTCGGCTGGCGCGTTCGAGGTAGGCTTCGGTAAGGTCCACCGGTGACAACTTGTGCGAGCGAATCTGCTCGCCGAGTTCCCGCACGGAAAGATAGAGGACATCGTCTGCAATCGGCGGCATGGCTAGCGGCCTCCTTTGGCGGAAGCGCTTGCTGGCGCTTTAGATTTGGCGAGCGGCGCGGCATTCGTCACCGGAAGATGCAGCACGGCGGCAGGCTCGTCCCAATTTTCCAGTGTGTAGGCGCGCAGCTTTTCCAGACTCTGCACGGTGCCGTCTATCTGGTTATGGAGTTCTTTTTTCTGCTCGTCGTTGAACTGCTTGCCGTGCTGGCGAACGATGGCGTGGAACATGGCTTCCGCTTCCGGATTTTTCGCGGGACCGCAAGCAGAGCCGCATGCCGCAAGCGGAATTGTCGCCGCGGCTGCGGCGAGGGCTGCACCTTTGGCAAAGTCGCGGCGAGTAAAAGAAGTGGTTCGGGATGCAACGGGTTCTCTGGTTTCCATGCAGACCTCTCGCTTGGAGCGTGTGACGGGAAGTGTACGCGAACCGGGGCACCTGTGCGCAAGAAATCTGACGGTAGCCAGTAGACGCGATCCCCGCAAATTGCCTGTGAATGCTAGAGCCTGAGAAACCTTGCTGGAAAAATGCTAGAAGGTAAACGAAAGTCCGCCACGCACGGCGCGGGCGGATTGCACCAGGTACACGGTGCGGCCATCCCGGCCAGCGACTGGAACGTACCCTTGCGCCAACAGGTTGCGCAAGTCGAGTACCAGCTCCATGTGGCGCGACAGATACGGGATGGGCTGCCGGACGAACAAATTCAAAAACGGATCGGTCTGGCCCGGCGAAGTATTGAACAAATCAGTCGGAGTGAGGGCTCGGCCGTCGATCCACTTGTAGGACGCAACCCATTTGGTATGGGTGCGGGGAGAGGTTCCGCTCGCTTTTGCCGCCAGCGATTGCCGGCCCGCCACATGCAAGGTTTCGCGCAAGTTCAGGAAGCTGGAGCGGTCGCTCGCCGTAATGACTCCGCCAAAACCGTAGTCGAGCGTACCCACCAGAGCGTCGCCGAAGCGGTGCTGCACCACGACGCGAACGCCATTCAGATTGGCTCTGCCGGCATTGAAGCGGAAGTTGTTGGAATAGGGGTCGTCCAGCGCATCCAGAGCATTTGCATCCGGCTCACCCACACCGTTGATAGCAGCATCCCGCAGCGAGTCATGATATGCGGCCACCTGTACGCTGGTATCGCCCAGCTTGCGCGAAAGCGAAAGCTCCTGATGTTGGCCCTTTTCGAGTTTAGGAACTCCACCCAACAGCGTTACGCGCGGCGCGGTTTCGCTCAAGTCCGCTGGCGAAGTGTCGAACCCTTTTTCAAAGCGCGTGTTGGGAACGGACGTGGAATATCCGTAGGAGAGGACTGTGTTGGGTGAAAGATGCAACGCCGCTGAGCCGAAGGGCTGGATGGCGCTGACTCGGCGGACGAACTGGATTGCGTCCATCTCCTCGCCAAACTTCAGCTCCAGCGTGTCGCCCACCGTGATGCGGTCCGCTACTGACAGGCTGAGCGTCTCCAGTGGAGCATGGTTAGGCGTGGTTTCCGGCCCCGCGAAGCGGCGCACCGTCAAGGCAACCGTGGGCTCCGAACCGTTGGCAAAGTGTTGTGAATAGGTGGCGCGCAGCGAGGTGGCCGGAGCAATCCCGCCGTAGCCCAGGTCGCCCGCGAACGACAGCGTACCCGTGCTAAACAACGACCGTTCCAGCGAGAAAGCGGTTGAGCCTAAATCCGAACTGCCGTAACCAGCGCCGTCACCACCCGCAATCAGCGCGACTCCACCGCGATATTCCGGCTCTTCCTTTCGACCAGCCACGGTTCCGGTCACGCGCAGCACCGGCCGATTTCCCGAAGACCGCAGCACCCACTTCCAGTCGTCGTCCTGCGCGGGCGGGCGTCGCGAGGGTAGCAGGTTTACCGCGTCGAAGAGCGTGCTCAGGGTGAAGTTGACGATGGTGTTGACGCCAGCAGGTAGGTTCACACTCTCGCGCTGCGCGGCCAGAAACGCCGGAGCCGTTACGCGCACCAGATAGCGTCCCGGCGCGATGCCTGCGGCGGAGTAATAGCCCCGCGCGTCGGTGAAAACCGTCATGCTCTGGCTGGCGGAGTGCACGATCTCCACCACCGCGCCAAACTGCGGAATCCCAGTCGCACTGCGGACGAAACCCGAAAGCTCGCCCATAGGCACCGACTGCGCGGGCGGCACCGCCGAGGCAGGGATATGCGCCACAATTCCCAAAACGAAAACGCCGAGAATGCGAAACAGTCTGCCCAACGCGCGTTACCTCGGTGATCCTTATTCCACGGCGAAGGTCGCCGTCGGATCCACCGTCTGCTTGGAGATGTTGTCGCTAATTTTAATCTTCAACTGATAAACGCCCGCAGGCAGCGAAGCCGCCGCGAAGCTCTTTTCCAGCGTCATCTGGTTGCCCACGTTGCCCATCTGTTCGGTGTTTTCCGACACGTGATAGACAGCCTTTTGAGTGGCGGCATTCACGATATCGTAATCCACCTGCGCCGAGGGTTTGTGAGTCTTTTCGTCCGTCTGCATATTGTAAACCTGCATCCAGAAGTTGACCTTCTGCCCCTTCTTGAACACAGTCGGCTTGCCGTCAGCTCCGGCAACCCGGGGGCGAACCTTGGTAGTACCTATCACAAAATTGCCGGTGCCAACATTCTTCGCCGCCACCTTTTCCATCTGGTCAGCCAAGATCAAAGTGGAGTTGGCCAGATGCTCGTCGCCATACTCGGGCACCACCAGGCCACGTTCGTAAATGCCCTTGCGGTCGCCGTTCACATCCTTTACTGCAATCGTCAGCTTGTAGCGGCCCGAACGTAACGGCAGCGCCTTCCAATAGATGGATGAGTTGTCCACCGCCTTGGCGAGCAGGTCGTTAGGCACGTCCACCGAAACAGTGTCTTCAAACGTCTGCACAATCTTGCCCGTCAGGTTGGTGACGCGGGCAAAGATGTTGGCCACGCCGCGCTGAATGCCGTCCTTGGCCGCGAAGGTGACGTCTCGATTCTTGATCTGGATGGTGATGGGCACCAGAACCGTATCGCTGGTGACGCGCACAAAGTCGGTGCGTACATCGAACGGCATCAGGTTGACGATCAGTTTGGACGAGACCGCTTCTTCCAAATCCTTGAACTTCACGTTAGGCGCGCGGGAGAGTTTGGCAAACTGCTCCAGACGGTCGAACTGCTTGCTCGCCGCATCCTTGTTAAAAGGGCCGACGCCGAGCTGCTCCAGGCCACCGTGGTTAAAGCGATCACCACGACTGGCCAAGCCCAGCGACTCGTAAAGCGTCGCTCCGGCGTTGGGGGTGTACTTGAGCGCGTCCTTTTCCGAGCGGTCGAGCGTCATGTGGTAATCGTTGCACTGGCACGTGTCCACGAACTCGATAATGACTTCCTGCCCGATCTCCTCGATGTAGCGATAGCGCCAAGTTTCAAAGGGGAAGGTTGAGGTGCTGCCGCCACCTTCTTCAATGGGACGCTGATACTGTCCGCCCGAGGGGTGGGATTCAATCTCATCGGCTGGACCAAAAACAATATAGATGCGACCGCGATCGGTCTTCCATCCTGGAATGCCCGCCGGAAAATGCTCATTGGCGTAGGCAATACGGCGATAGTGCTCTTCCTTGAACTCGTTTTCTTCGGTGTCTGGCGAGGGGTCGCGACGCAGCCAGAATTGCTCAATGAAGTTGTCGCGCTCTTCGTCGTTGGCCAGCAGCTTAAAAGCCGCCCGTTCTTCGTCGGTGATGATCCAGCGCACATCCTCGTCAAGCCACTTGCGATACGCCGAGCTCAACTCCTTGCGAGTTTCGCGGGAGTTCTTCTTGCGCTGGGCGTCGCTCAGCTTGCGCTTGAGTGGATCCTCGGGCGCACCATTGGCAGCGGGGGTCTGGCTGTTGTCTGCCGGAGCCGCAGCCTTGTCGTTCTGCGCAAAAACGGGCGCTGCCAGCGTCAACAAACCGGCTAGACTGACCAGCACGAGACAGGACGAGAGGCGATTCGAAACCATGACGGATACCCCGAGGGCAAGACTTTAGCCGATACTGCATTCTACGTACTTTAGGGAGGCGTAAGCAAGGAGTCCCGGCTTGGGCAACGCCCAGATCAACCGCGGCCCCAGCCCGTGGTTCGTAGCCTGCACTCCCATGATTCAGCTGGCAATTAGATGTAGCGCACTTCAGCTGGGTTGTCCGGCACCGGGAACACGGAAAGCCCATAAAGCTTGCGAGACAGTATACTGTTTACGGTTCAAGGCAGACGGTTCGTCTTAACAGTTTTAGCAGATGCGTAAATTCCCGGCAAAGACTCTCCGGGAACTTGTCTGCGGGATTGAACGTATCATTAAGGCAGGGCTGTTCGGGCGGAATCTGGGCGTTAGGCATCGTTGATTTGTGGTCTTGCGGCGTAAGAAATAGCGCGACAACGTGTTTGCTGTCAGCCATTTGCCCTGTGGGCGCGTCTTATAGCAATTACCGCCTGCAAGGCAAATACCCACGAAGTTGGGGCCAGCAGTATTTCAGAGGGAACATCTCAGGGGACTCATGAAGACTTGGCATAAGATTGCAATCGGCGTAGGGGTTGTGGTGGTGCTCGGGGGCATTATCGCTGGCAGCATCGCCAAAAAGAGCAGAGGCGTGGTGGAAGTGCAGACCGCGAAGATCACACGCGAGGATCTCTCGTCCGTGGTCAGCGCGTCGGGCGAAATCCGCCCCAAGACCTACGTCAACCTCGGCTCGAACGCCTTCGGCAAGATCACCCATCTTTACGTGAAAGAAGGTGATCGCGTGAAGGCGGGCCAACTGGTGGCACAGTTGGAGAACGTGCAATCGGCTGCGGATGTGGCTTCCACCCGTGCCTCCGTTTCTATGGCGGAAAAGGACACGAGCGCGGCGGACGCTGCTGTAAACACCTCGGCAGCGGACTTGGTGAAGTCAAACTCGGATTCCGAAAAGGCGAAATTCGACTATGACCGCGCGAAGGGCCTGTATGACTCCCAGCTAATCGCCAAGCAGGACTATGACGTAAAGAAAGCCGCGTGGGATTCCGCGCAGGCGAGTGTGGTGCAAGCCAGGGCGCGACTGGCGCAAGCGAAAGCGCAGCTCGATTCCGCCGCCGGGCACATCACGCAAAATAAAGCGAACCTGACCCGCGTGGCCGACGTATTAAGAAAGACGACGTACACCTCGCCGTTCGACGGTGTGGTGACGAACCTGCCTGTGCGCGAAGGTGAAACGGTGGTAGTCGGTATTCAGAATTCGCCCGGCAGCACCCTGATGACAATTGCCGACCTGTCGGTGATCACCGCCGAAGTTCGGGTGGATGAGACTGACGTCGTCAACGTGAAACTCGGGCAGTCAGCGGAAGTAAAGATTGATGCCATGCCCGGCAAGATCTTCCATGGCACAGTGACTGAAATTGGAGACAACGCGATTGTGCGCTCGACTGGTGTTTCCACCTCGCAAGGAACCACGGCGAGCCAGGAAGCCAAGGATTTCAAGGTTGTGGTCACGTTGAGCGATCCGCCGCCAGTCATCCGGCCGGGACTTTCGACGACAGCTAAAATCACCACCGCGACCCGCCCGAATACGCTGGCACTTCCGATTCAGGCGGTGACGGTGCGTCGTCAGGCTGACTTGACGCCCATCGGCGGCAAGCCGGTTGCAGTCGCCCCCGGTGCCAAAGAAGATAAGACGGAATATCAGGGCGTGTTCGTAGTGCGCAGCGGCAAGGTGGAATTTGCCAAGGTGGAAACCGGCATCAGCGGCACCACTGATATGGAATTGCTGAGCGGGCTGAAGGAAGGCGACGAGATTGTGACTGGCAGCTACAAAGTATTGCGCACCATCAAGCCAGGCACAGCCGTGAAGGTGGATAACGCCGCGCCTTCCAAGACCGCCAGCAGTTCCTAAAGCGTTGCAGTTAGTGAACCGCATAGTAAAAGCAGTGGCCGATTACGTTTCCGCGCGCAGTTCGTCTGATAAAGACGGGCCGTTCGCACCGGGGAGAAGCGTGTGCCTGAGTCAGAGAATGCAGCAAGTCTAGCGGGTAATGTGGGGGAGAATATGGCAGCAGCCGAAGTGCTTAACATGCCGGAGACCGCGGTATCCGCCCTTGACATCGCGAGCCACGTCATCGTCACCGAAAACATTTGGAAGACTTATGATATGGGCTCTGAGCAGCAGGTGCATGCGCTGCGCGGGGTAAACATCAAGATCAAGCACAACGAATACGTTGCCATCATGGGACCGTCCGGTTCGGGCAAGTCCACACTGATGAACCTCATCGGCTGCCTCGATACGCCCAGCCAAGGCCAATACTGGCTGAACAATCAGCAAGTCAGCGAACTCGACGACGATGAACTTGCCCGCATCCGCAACAAGGAAATCGGCTTCGTCTTCCAGACCTTCAACCTGCTGGCCCGCGCCACCGCCCTGCATAACGTGGAATTGCCTCTGATCTATGCGGGCATCCCGGCGGCGGAGCGCCTCGAACGCGCAAAGGCTACGCTGGAGTCCGTTGGCATGGGCAGTCGCATGCACCACAAGCCCAACGAACTCTCCGGTGGACAGCGGCAGCGCGTCGCGATTGCCCGCGCGCTGGTGAACCGGCCTTCGATTCTGCTAGCCGATGAGCCGACCGGCAACCTCGATTCACAAACCGGTCTGGAAATTATGGCGTTGTTCGATACTCTGCGCGAGCAGGGCAACACCATTGTGCTCGTAACTCACGAACACGACATCGCCGAGTATGCCCACCGCGTGATCTACATCAAGGACGGTAAAGTCGCCGGGGACGAGATCAACGAGAAGCGGCGTCAGGGGTAAGGCGACTAAGGCTGTATTAGAAAAAACGACCTCCGCGTGGAGGTCGTTTTTTGTTCAGCGCTCTTATCAAGAAAAACAGATTCGCCCCTCTACGCAGTTTGAGAAAGCGGCACCGACGGCTCACACGCTTCATCCCCGATAGCGCGAACCGCTTCGCCATCGGACGCCTTTGGCTCTGGCGCGCGTCTGCGAGTCCGGGGCGGCACCACCTCTCCAAAGTGCACACTCGTGCCATCCGCGAGGCGCGAATAGTGGCCAACCGACGCCGTTGCCGCCACACATACCCGGTTGCCGACGCGCACTCCATGCGCCACTGCCGCCGCTCCGGAAATCGTCGAGTGCGCACCCACCACAGCGTTGACTCCGACCGTCGCCCGCACCCCCACCTCCGAACTGGCGCCAATTTCGGTGCCTGGTCCCAGCACCCCCAGATGGCCGAGCGTAGCCCGCTCGCGAAGCGTGATTTTGCCGACGAAGATGGTGCCGTCTTTGAGCACAATGTTGCTGCCCAGCGTCGAGCGATTCGCCAAGTAAACGCCATCTTCAAAGGTCAGGAGCGGCAAATCTCGCACCCAAGTGTCGGGATAGATGGTGAAATTCATCGAGCCCCGATAGCCAAACAGCCGGAACATTAACGTCTTCAGCATCGGCAGCGACAGAAGCAGCATGTAAATCGGCTTGTTGTAGTAGACGGCTGTCCAGCACAGTCCGTACAGGCGACGGTGGAAGTATTGCGGCAGATTCAGATCGCGGGGAAAGTGTCCGGCGACCACCCATTTCTGGTGCGGCCAGCTTAGTAAGCCTGCTGTAAGTACAAAGACGAGCGTCCAACAAAGTGGACTGAACAGCAGGCCGACACCGCGATACCGCGCCAGGACGTCGCAAAACATAGACACTGCCAAGGTTGGCAGTCCAAAAATCAACGTCAGATACGTAAACGCGAGCCATGGGTATATCGTCTTGCGCCACTCGAGTCTGCCCTGCCCTTCCGCCATCTCAACTCTCCTCGCCGGAGGATGGAAGCGACCTCGAACTTCGAGGGGCGCGGGGTATGCCCATCCTGATCGTCTGCGCCGCGCTGTTGTATTGCGCTTGGCTCAAAATGTAAAACGAGAAAACGAGGAGAACTACTTCGCCCGGCGAAAGATTTCGCCGGGCGAGGAGAAGCGACGAGAATTTGATTGCCGGTTTACGGGCGAGGACTTACCGAAGTTCTGGCACGCCCGCCGCAGTGATGGCTACAGCAGTTGCAGGAAGGGGCATCCCCGCAAAGAAGTTGTGGTCGTAGAGGTTGCGATACACTTTGCCCGCAATTTCGGCGGCTTTGGGGCCGAAGGTGGGGCGTCCGCCTTGCAGAAAGACTACAAGCACAATGCCGCCGCTCGGCGTATTGGTGTACGAGGAGAACCAGCCGAAGCGGGTGTGGTCACGCGAACAAGTGCCGGTCTTGCCCAGCACGTCGCTTTCGGTAAAGTTGTAGCGCAGGCTGCGCGCGGTTCCATAGAGCGTGGCGCCTTGCATGCCATCCGAAAGCTCGGGGATTAGCTTGGCAATGGGAAGGGGACGCCGCACCACAGGCTGAAAGCCAGCGATCTCTTCCGCGGTCTGCGGATGTTGCAGGTAGTAGAGAGTTCCGCCATTCGCGATGGCAGCGGTAAGTGCTCCGAGTTGCAACGGGGTCAACGAGATGCCTTCGCCGAACGAACACATCTTGCCCACGCCGCCCTGCTTGGCAGAAATCTCTTGCTTGGGATAGAAGCCCGGCTGCTCACCATCAATGTGCAAGCCAGCGCGTTCGCCCAAGCCGAGCATCTTCGCGTACTTCTGCACCCGTTCAAAGCCCAGGTCGCGGCCCAACTTTTCAAAGTACACATTGTTCGAGTGCGCCAGTGCGGAGGTCAGGTCCATGGACCAGTATTTGCCGAGTTGCACCCGCGTATCTTTTTCGACGATGCCTTCGTTCAACGCCGCCAAAGCGGTCACCAGCTTGATGGTGGAACACGGCTGTCCGCCGGAGGAGAGCGCCATTTTCTGGTTCACCATGGCCAGCACACGGCCACTGGTGGGCTGGATCGCTACCACGGTTCCATTCATGTTGCCCAGCGCGTCAATTGCGGCGGCGCGCACGGTCTGGTCTTCGCCAGCGGTGTTGTCGCCGGAGGTAATGTCGTCAGAAAACGAACTGGTGTCAAAGCGTTCGTACGGACCGTGATGGCGGCGGCGTCCGTGCACCCGGCTGCTGCCCGCGGTCTTGCGCAGCGCGGATGTCGAACGGCCACGGCGAGAAGCGGCAACCTGCGAACGGCGGCTCTTGCGCAGGCGGCTCATGTGGCGCTGCGCCTTCGAGCTTTCCACGACCTTGTGGGCACGCGAGCGAGTCAGCGGCGTGTGATTGATGCTGGCCGCACCAGCCACCGCAGTCAGCGCCAGCCAAAGACCCAAAACTCCAACAAAAATGCGCTGTATCCTTATGGACGTTAAGACCATAACCCCTTTTAAATCAACAGATACCTTGCGGCTCTGGCCTGAAATTGTACGGAATCTTCTGATAGTAAAGGAGACTCCCCGTTAACGCAAGATAGATGCTACCTTTTGGCCTTAAACCATCGGACGGTTGGGTAAAAACTACTTTATCCCAATAGGCCCTTCGGCTCTAGGCTGCCGTTGCTTTAGCCCAGTGCTAGATCTTCTTTCGCAAAAATGCTGGAACATCGAGGTTGTCTTCCTCCAACAGAAAATCCTTGGAGCTACCCGCTGCCACTGCAACAGGTCCGTGCGACAGGAACCCTGGCTCCGGCTCCACAACGCGCGCCTCGGGTGCTGTCCTTACGATCGCCTTAATCGCCGCCTCAAAGGTTTGATGCACTTCTGGCGGCGCGGGTGACAACTGGGTGCGCTGGGCATAAACAATCGCCGGGGTGCCGGCAGGCACGCTGCGACGCTGCGGAGCTTCGCGAAAGCCGGTCGCAATCACGGTGATCTTCACCGCATCTTTCATCTTTTCGTCCTGCACCGCGCCAAAGATGATATTCGCGTCCTCATGCGCTGCGTCGGCGATGATCGAACACGCCTGGTTCACCTCCGTCAGCTTCAGTGTGCTCGATCCGGTGATGTTCAGCAGAATGCCACGAGCACCGTCAATCGCTCCCGCTTCAAGCAAAGGCGAAGCGATGGCACGTTGGGCTGCCTCCATGGCACGATTTTCGCCAGTGGCGGTGGCGGTGCCCATTACAGCAAATCCCATGCCCGCCATGATGGCGCGAACGTCAGCAAAGTCGCGGTTAATAATGCCCGGAATGGTGATGATGTCGGAAATCCCCTGCACCCCCTGGCGCAAAATATCGTCGGCAATGCGGAACGACTCGAAGAAGCCCGCGTCTTGCGCCACAGCCAGCAGCTTCTCATTGGGAATCACCAGCGTCGTATCCACCGCTTCCGCCAGTTCGGCCATGCCGTTGTCGGCCTGAATCATGCGGCGCTTGCCTTCGAACCCGAACGGCTTAGTGACAACCGCAACGGTTAGCGCACCGAGTTCGCTGGCAAGCGACGCGATGATGGGAGCAGCACCCGTACCAGTGCCGCCGCCGAGTCCGGCGGTGACGAATACCATGTCGGCACCTTCGAGCGCTTCCACGAGGCGTTCGGAATCTTCCAGCGCGGCCTTGCGACCAATGTCTGGTTTGGCTCCTGCGCCGAGGCCGTTTGTGAGCTTTACCCCCAACTGAATTTTTACCGACGCCTTCGACATACGCAGCGCCTGCAGGTCGGTGTTGGCGACGATGAACTCGACGCCCTCGACGCCCGCTTCAATCATGCGATTGACGGCGTTGCCGCCGCCGCCGCCCACGCCGATGACCTTGATCACCGCGTCGTTGCGCGTCTCTTCGTTGAGGCTGATGCGGATGTCGTCCATTTCGCTGTTGTTACTGCTGCCAAAACTCATTGCGTAACCTCGTGCTACTGACAAAATATCGAATTCTCTTGCCTAAAAAAGTAAGGCCCGCTTATGCACCCTTGCGCGCAAGCCAGATCCGGAAGCGTTCATTCCAACTGAGTGGCTCGCCAAAGCGCACCAGCCGTGCACGATAGGCATACGGCACCATGCCAAGTACGGTCGAAAACTCCGGGCCGCTCAGCTCTTCGGGCATGCCTTGCAGTGGCACGGGTAGCGCCAACCGCACGGACTTGTGCAGCACCGATTCCGCGATGTCGGCGATGCCTTCTAATTGCGCGCCGCCACCGGTAAGCACGATGCCGCTGGCGCAACGCTCAAGCCAGCCGGCCTGCCGCAAACTGTCGCGCAGCATCTCAAACATTTCACGGGCACGGGCTTCCAGAATCTCGCCCAAAGCGCGGCGAGGCATCATGCGTGCGGGGCGGTCGCCAGTCGAAGGCACTTCCACTTCCTGATCTGCTGCAATGAGCGTTTCCACCGCATTGCCAAAGTGACACTTGAGCCGTTCGGCATCACTGGGAGGGCAGGCCAGTCCGAGCGCGAGGTCGTTGGTAAAGTGGTCGCCGCCGATGGGCAGGCCACCGGTGTGCATCACCGCGCCCTCGTGATACACCACGAACTCGCTCGATCCGGCGCCGATATCTACCAGGCAAACGCCAAGTTCGCGCTCATCGTGGCCCAGCACGGAATCCGCAGCGGCAAGCGCCTCAAACACCGTATCTTCTACGTGGATGCTGGCACGGTTCAGCACCGTGACCACATTTTGCGCGATGCTGGCGCTGGCAGTCACTAGATGCACGAACGCTTCGAGCTTGCTGGCGTGGATGCCTTCGGGCACCTGAATGCCCGCTTGGTCGTCGCAGACAAACTCCTGCGGCAGCAGGTGCAGAATCTCGCGATCAGCGGGCAGCGAGATGGAACGAGCCGCATCCGTGGCGGCGCGCACGTCATCGCGCCGCACGTCACGTGCGCGTGAACCAAGGCTATGGGCTCCATGACCGTTTATGCCCTTGATGTGTGAGCCTCCAATGCCCACGGTTGCACGATCCACCACTACCTGCGCCGACGCCTCCGCCAGCTCGGCGGCTTGATGAATACTGGCGGCCACTTCCGCAAGGTTGACGATGACGCCTTTTCGCAGGCCGGCAGAGGGAGCGACGCCGTGTCCGCGATATTGCAACACGCCTTCGGACACCTCCGCTACCACGATGCGGGTCTCGCGGCTGCCCAGATCCACCACGGTGATCAAGTTAGACTGCGAGTTGGCCATGCGCTTTTCCTGTGCTTCCCTTCTAACTTCGGTTCTGTACTAACCTTTTCGGCCTGCCGAAGGCTTGGCTCCTGCCTTGGGAGAAGCCTTGGCCGTTGGTTTGGTTGGCGCTGGTGCTGCTGACTTAGCTGTTTCTTTCTTGGGTTTGGTCGGCAGAACATTCGCCGGAACTTGCGGCGGCACACTTGCTGGCGCGCCGCCACCTCCCGGATTCACAATGGCCTGCCCATCCACGCGCAAGTCCACAGACTCGATGTGATTGAACTGCTGCCGCCAGGTGGCCACGTGCGCCAGGTAGCTTTGGTAGCGAGGCAGAAAATTCTCGCTTCCCAGATGAATCATCACTTCGCCACCATCGCTCGATGCCAAGACCTTCACATCCTCCGGATCAGAGAGATTGACCTCGCTCAAATCCTTCGAGTAGTGTTCGCCGCCTGCATCCAGATCATGCGTGAGCTGCGCGAACATCTTCATGCGCGCGGCCCGCGTGGAAAGCGGCTCGGACTCGAGCATTCCGGTAATGACCGGAAAGTTGTACGCCTTGCGGCCCGGGGGCTGTTCCAGCAGATGGCCGGCTGCGTCCAGCAGCAGAATGCGCGAACCCATCTGCACGAAGGCAACCGGCGTCCGTTCTTTCACTGTGACTTTGAGCTGATTCGGCGTGAAGCGCATTACTGTCGCCGACTCCACCCACGGAATCTGTTCGAGTTGCTGTTTGCGCTCGGCCAGCGGCACAAAAAAGATGTTGCGACCGATGTCGCTGCCCATTACTTCCATTACCTGGGAGCGGCTAACGACGCTGTTGCCAGCAAGGCCGATGTTTTCGCCGGAGTCCACGCGGAAGTGCCAGTCGTGCTTGCCGTATCCGTAGGCGGCATAGGCGGCCAGCGCCACAAGCACGACAAGGAGTCCGGCTAGTACGAAGTGCCAGATGCGGCGCGCAGTTTTTTGGGGAATGGAACCGCGGCGAACGGGAATCCGTGTCTGCCCGCGCAGAAACGGTGATTCCTCTGCGTCGTCGAGCTCGTGCGCAATAGGGCGCGCCAGCCGCTTGGGCCGGGGAGCTTCGACGAACAGGTCGTCTTCCGCGAGGGCGGAACTACTTTTCCTCGCCATCCGTTTTCTGGGTACCGCGGTGAATCGCCAGAATCAGGATAGTATCCCCAAGGTGGTTAAGGAAAGCGGAAATGCCACGTTTTCCACAAGGGGAACTCAGTTGGATAGCCTTGGGGGTAACGGTCACCTCAGGGGCTGAAGCCCCGAGCAGATTCTGGGCGAGGTGACGGCGGGCCGGAAGCCCGCCTCTACCGTTCGTGCCTCAGCCCAGCTCTTCCAGCACTAAGGGCGCGACTTGCACCACGTTGCCTGCACCGAGAGTCATAATTGCGTCGCCGCTATTTGCGCGCTCAGTTGCGGATTTTGCGGCTTCCGCAAACGACGCCGCGTAGCAGGCTCTCGTTCCCGCAGCGTTAATCGCGTGGGCCAGCTCCTCCCCACTCACACCCGGAATCGGACTTTCGCTGGCGGCATAGATGTCGAGAACCAGCACGGAATCTGCCCCTGCAAAACAGCGCGCGAATTCAGGCAGCAGGTCGCGCGTGCGGGTGTAGCGATGTGGCTGGAAGATCACATGAATCTTGCCAAAGCCACATTGGCGGGCAGCAGCGAGCGTCGCTGCAATCTCTGTGGGATGGTGGCCATAGTCGTCAATTACCTTGACGCCGCGCACCTCACCACGAATCTGGAAGCGGCGGTCCACACCACGGAAGCCGTCGAGGCCCGCGCGAATTTTTTCGGCAGGCACGTCGAGGCCCACGCCGACCGCCAGCGCTGCGGTGGCGTTCAGCACGTTGTGGTGACCGGGAACGTTCAGGCGAAACTCGCCGAGCAGCGCGCCACGATAGCCCACGCTCCAGTTGCTGGCGAAGCCATCCGTATGAATGTTGCTGATGCGGAAGTCTGAATCTTTGCGCGTGCCGTAGGTCACTGTACGGCGGCGAACGCGCGGCAACAGAGCGCGCAGGCGATCATCGTCATTACAGGCGATGACCATGCCATAAAACGGCACGCGATCCATGAACTCGACGAAGGTGTTCTCCACATCCTCCATCGAGCGATAGGTGTCCATGTGTTCGCGGTCGAGGTTGGTGACGACGGAGTGAATCGGTGACAGCTTGAGGAAGGAGCGATCACTCTCGTCTGCCTCAGCCACCAGATATTGCGACTTGCCCAGCCGTGCATTCGATCCCATTGCGCCGACTCGTCCACCAACGACAACTGTTGGATCGAGTCCGCCTTCGGCGAGCACCGCAGCCACCATCGAAGTCGTCGTCGTCTTGCCATGCATGCCTGCAATGGCGATGCCGTACTTGAGCCGCATCAATTCGGCCAGCATTTCCGCGCGCTGGATCACCGGGATCTTTAGACGATGCGCCTCGGCGACTTCGGGGTTCGCAGCCGACACCGCCGATGTGGTGACGACGACCTCGGCGCCAGGAATGTTTTCGGCGGCGTGGCCTTCAAAAATAATCGCACCCAGGCTGGCCATGCGATCGGTGACGCCAGACCTCTTGAGGTCGGAGCCAGAGACTTTATAGCCAAGGTTCAGCAGCACTTCGGCAATGCCGCTCATGCCGATGCCACCAATGCCTACGAAATGGATGCGTTGCATGCGGGCAAACATACTTGGCGATTGTATTATTGGGCAGCCATTCTTTGGGAAAGTGGAAAGGACTCAGATGCTTCCCCTCGACGATCCTCGATGGAACAGCCTCGAAGGAGGATACCGCGTTCCGTTTGATCCGCGCTCTCTCTTGCTAAAGCTCGAGGCTGGCATCGAAACGCAAGCCGCATACCAAACGCTCGTTGAAGAGCTCTACCATCAAGGAGATGTTGGCGTCGCATCCTATGCAATAGTCTCTCATTTGGCTCGTCTTTACCCGATCAAAGGCATCGACAGTTGGAGTGTCTGCGCCCTGGTTGCCTACATCGAACTTGCCAGAACCAAAGGTAATAACCCGAGTCTACCCGACTGGTTGAGTGTCGAATATTTTGCGGGTATTGACACCCTGGCTGGCAAAATTATCGGCGAATTCACTCGCGCAACCGATCTTAACGACGTTCGCGCAATGCTGAGTGTTCTCGCACTCTGGAAGGGTTGTCAAACCCACGCTAGTTTTCTTGTGGAATACAACGGGGATGAGTTATTGGAAATGGCAGCCGCAGCTGCGAGACGGTCTTAGTTTCTACTTTACTAGCGCGACGGCCATCGCGGCGATCTCAGCTGCGGCATTGGGGTGCGACATTTTGCGCGCGGCTTCCGCCATCGCGTGCAGACGAGACGGATCGCAAAGCAAGCTGACAGCCGCAGAAGTGAGCGATTCCGCCGTCAAACTGGACTCATCCAGCAACTCGGCGGCATTCGCTTCCGCAAGGGCTTCGGCGTTGCGCGTTTGATGATCGTCCGCAGCAAAGGGAAACGGAATGAAAATCGCCGCACGGCCTGCGGCAGTGATCTCGGCTACCGTGCTGGCTCCTGAACGACATACAACCAGATCCGCAGCGGCGAAGCGCTCGGGCATGTTATCCAGAAAAGGCGCGACTTCGACTCTCGATCTCGCCTCGACCGGCAGACTATTCACGGCGGCCACCGCGCTGTCATAACTCTTCACCCCGGTTTGCCATACGACGTGCAGCTCCGGCAACGACTCCAGCAGCATGGGCAACGCCCCTGCCATCGCCTTGTTGATGGCGCGCGCACCCTGACTGCCTCCAAAGACAAGCAGCGAAGGCGGCGCGTTTTGCGGCCGCGGCGGAATCGCGAAGAAGGCGCTGCGCACCGGCACTCCGGTGACGCGGTAGCGCGGAAAGTAGCTGCCCGTCTGCTCGAAATGTACTGCGGCATTCTTCGTCCAGCGCGCGACGAGACGATTGGTGAATCCGGGCACGAGGTTGGGCTCGACAGCCAGCGTCGGCCTTCCCGTGAGAATCGCAGCCGCCATGCCGGGGCCGGAAGCGTATCCGCCGACGCCGATCACGACGTCCGCGCGAAATTCCTTGAGGATCTGGATCGCGTCACGAATCGCGAGAGGTAGCGCCAGCACCGTCTTGATGCGGGTCGCGACGCTGACTTGATTGAGAGCGCCGACTTTGACCAGTCTCAGCGGAAATCCCGCAGCAGGCACCAACCGCGTTTCAATGCCACGCGCGGTGCCCATGAACAGCACCTCCGCGCCGTGTTGCGTGCGCAGCTCTTCGGCAATGGCGATGGCGGGAATCACGTGGCCGCCAGTGCCGCCGCCTGCGATTACGATGCGGACGATGCGCATGTGTCTAGTCTAGCGTCAGTCGAGTTGCCGGGTGATGTTCAGCAGCACGCCCACGCAGCCCAGCATCACGAACAGCGACGTGCCGCCATAGGAAAGGAATGGTAGCGGAATGCCCTTGGTCGGCATCAGACCCAGCACTACGCTCATGTTGATGCAGGCTTGCAGCACCACCATCATGGTTAGTCCAGTGGCGAGGTAGCGGCCGAATGGGTCTTGCGTGAGCCTGGCCGCGCGCACACCACGCCACAGGAACACAGCGAACAGCGCCACGACGATGCTGGTGCCGATGAATCCCAGCTCTTCGGCCGTCACGGCAAAGATGAAGTCCGACGACGCTTCGGGCAGGTAAAACAACTTCTGCTTGCCTTCCATGTAGCCCGCGCCTGTGAGGCCGCCCGTGCCCACCGCGATCAGCGACTGAATAATGTGGAATCCCTTGCCGTGCGGATCGGCATAGGGATCGAGAAAGGCCAGTATGCGCCCCATGCGCCAGCCCACGCGTGCAATCAGAAAGTAGAGCACAGGCAGCGACGCCAGCCCGGCATAGGCAAACCAGCGCATACGCAGTCCGGCAACGAACAGGATGCATGCCGTCACGCCGAGGCACACAATTGCCGTACCCAGGTCGGGCTCCTTCACCATCAGCGCGACGAGGAAAAGCGTGGGCGCAACGGCTCGTGCCAGCACCCGCCAATCGTTGATGTCTTCTTTCGCCTTGGTTAGAAACCACGCGAGATAAAGAATCAGCGCGGGTTTGGCGAGTTCCGAAGGCTGGATGGAAAATCCGGCGAAGCGAATCCAGCGATGCGCGTTGTTCACTGCCGGAAAGAACAGCACCGCAATCAGCAGCAGCGCCGTCACGCCCACTACGGGATAGATCACCGCCGTGTGCTTATAGCGGCGATAGTCAATCTGCACCGTCAGCGCCATCACCGCCACGCCGAGCAGCAGCATCACGCACTGGCGAATCAGCGAATGGTAGGGATTGTGATGCGTCTCCTGGTCGAGCACCGCCGAGGCGCTAAACACCATCGCCAGTCCAAGAAACACTAGCAGCGCCGTGCTGCCAAACAACCATCGGTCTAGGCTGACTCGCTTTGCCATAAATGTGTGCCACGACCGGGGCAGGTCGCGCGCGTGATACGCCAGACTTAAGGGATATCATCCCGCGGAGTGGAAAAGGATTGGCTAGCGTGGTTCCGGGGGAGGGACAAAACACTCCGAATATAGTCAAGACCTTACAAACAGCGTCAAGTTTTCCTGAGAATGGCCTAGCGTCTTGCGAATTCCCGGACTCTTAGAGCCTGCGAGAGGCGGCCCCGTCTGGTGCCCAGATGGCAACACTTCTCTCTCTCTTGAAATGGGTGGCCAAGTCTCCCAAAGTTCGGTCTGGCGACGGTGACCTAGTCGAATCAATACACGATCACTGCCTGCAGCCACATCCGCACTGATTTGGTTAATCCAGCTCCGCATCTCGTCCGCTGTGCATCTAGCCTGACCGTAGTGGGAAAGTTGGGATTGGAAGAGATCATCAAACGTACCCCACCGTGAGTATCCACAGACAAAAGAAGCTAGTCGCCTAGTCAATGCAAACTCCAATTTCGCTGCCATCAATAGGGTCCGGACGATACAAACTAGCGGAAATGGATTCGGTTCGTAGTTAATGTCCAGTGTTCTCGTGGACAAGGATTCGAAAAAGCCAGATTCCGCCACTCGCGGGCTGCCTGTGGTCGCAGAGACATCGATTGCGACAGAGTCGATATTCAAGAACGGTGTCTTCACGAAGCTATCGATCGTCCGGGGAAGTCCCTGCACACGCAAGCCCCAAGTGTCTTCCAGGCGCCACACATCGAAGAGAACATCACCCTGAATTCGAGCGAGCCTCCGATATTCAAATGGCCTAACCAAGTGAAGGCCCCCGAAACGGGTCTTGCGGACGCAGAGGTCACGAAATGTCTCTTCCATCGCAACCTGAGTAGGTCCGACAAGGATCAAATCTATGTCTCGCGGAAAAGAAAAAGCAGGGGCGAGCATCACATCTCGGAGTGTGCCACCAACGATGTAAGCTTGCCATTCGCGCTCCGCAATCCTCGCAAGAACCTCAACAATTCCTGCTCGCATTGCGCCAACGGGGCCCTTATCACCTACGGATGGCGAGACAAATCCTTTCAATCGATCCCTAAGTTTTCGCTCTAGCTTATGCGCCATTCGTCAAGTCCTCGTGGAGGCGACAGGCAAAACCATCGGTCATCCCCGAAACATAGTCGGATACCAGTTGCAAGCCGAAATATGCGGCATCGTCGGGGCAGTCCCTGATTCGCTTCTCGAAGTGCACCCGATAGCTCCCAGCAATTAACCGATACAACTTTCCTCCGTAAGTCTTGGCGCTTCCCTGGTGATCCTCCAAGAATTCACCCGTTCCTTCCCAGAACAAATTCAACAGGTCATGGAGGACGTGTCTGCCCCGAACTTCTAATCGCAACACATCGTCTTCGACGAACACGGTTTCCTTAAGAATATCTTTGCAGGCCTTGACGAAAGTCGCGCCGTCGTAGTCTACATCGCTTACGAGCTCTTGCTTGTAGTCGCCGTTCATGATCTCGTCGTACCTTTTACCGAAAATGCGGACAGCTGCGCGGACGGTCTCGCTTATCGCATTCACTCTGAATGCTTGCGCTTTTTCACTGTCTCCAGCACCCCCGCCGACTTGAAGGTCCATTTGCTTCTTGGCCTCAATCAGAACCACTGATCCGGCACACTCCTTATTCAGATGATTCTCGACCTGCTTCCAGCTAAGGATTCTCTTCTTCACGCCATCTTCGATATCAACTGCTGAGTACACGATGTCGTCAGCAGCTTCAACGATGAACGTGATTGGGTGACGTCGCCCCTCGGTGCCTGTTTGGTTTGCCACTTTCCCAAGAATAACCTTCTCGGAAAGGAAATACCCTGGCTTCGATCGGGTGTGATCGCCGCTCACCTTCTCACAGGGGAGCGACGAGGCCAAGTATTTTCTTGCCGCTGACGTGGCGGCGCACGTCAGGCTTAAGCCGTAGTCGTGTCCTAGCAGGTGCGTGTTGGTGATGATCCGCATTGTCTGCGAATTGCCTTCAAAGCGCGCGAAGTCTTGCGCCTTCTGAGAGTCCTTACCTCCGAGACTTTCCAATAGCTTAGTGCTCGTCCCAATCATGGATTGGAACCAACTTGCGATTGCGAGTTCACCCGCATGTCCAAAAGGGGGATTTCCAATATCGTGAAGTAGTCCGCAGGTTTCCGCAATCTTTGAAATGGCCCGCTGCTGACAGTCGCTCAGTGCCTCCCGTTTGATGATCACGTCGCGAACGGCTTGGGCCGCCAGACCCTCCGCCACGGTCGAGACCTCTAAAGAGTGAACAAGGCGAGTTCTGACATGGTCATTCGGATCCAAAGGGAAGACCTGTGTCTTGCCGATCAGCCTCCGGACGGGTGAGGAATACACCGTTCGATCTCTGTCTCGCTCAAACTCTGATCGCGATTCGCCCTCGGCCTTAATAGAGTCCTTATTCTCCATGAGTTTCCGGACACGTGTTTCATCGAGCAATGTGCCCCAGGACATTCGTGACGATGTGGATGAACTCATGCTTGCCCTATCCTCGGCGTATGCATTCTTGATGTTCGCACGATTACGCTCCCGATGAAACAACCTCTTCCATGAATCACAGAAACCCATCACACCCCCTCGTCTTACAATTTCACCATCGTCGCCGCCAGTTCCCGCACCGCCTGCTTGAACACTTGTCCGCGATGTTCGTAGCTGTTGAACTGGTCGAAGCTGGCGCAGGCTGGGGCTAGCAGAACGACGTCGCCCGGCTGGGCTGCGGCGAAGGCGCGTTGCACGGCGGAGTCGAGCGTTCCGGCGCGCACTACGTCGGCACTGCCAGCGATTTGGCCTTCGATCTTTTCCGCCGCCGCGCCGATGGTGTACACGCGCTTGGCGCGCTCGTGCAGCAGCGGCTGTAGCACGGAGTAGTCGCTGCCCTTGTCCTTGCCGCCGAGAATCAGGTGAATGTTGGCCGGGAACGATTCGAGCGCCTTGATGGTCGCGTCCACGTTGGTGGCCTTGGAGTCGTTGAAGTAGCTGACGCCGTTGATTTCGGTGACGAACTCCAGGCGATGCTCGACCGCGTGAAAATCCTTGACGGCGGCGCGGATGGTGGCATCGTCGCGTCCCGCGAGCACGCCGACGCAGACGGCGGCCAGAACGTTTTCCAAATTGTGCGCGCCCTTCAGACCGATCTCGGCGATCGGCATGATGATGCGCTTACCTCTGGCATGGAAAGCGGCGTCTCGGAAGATGATCTCGCCATCACTCACGTAGGCACCGTGAGCGACCTCGTGCGTGCGGCTGAAGCGGACGACCGTGCCAGCGCTCTTGGCGGCTAGCTGTTCGCAGGTGGCATCGTCGGCGTTGATCACCGAATAATCCTCGACGCGCTGATTCTCAAAAATCCGGCCCTTGGTGTCGGCATAGGCCTGAAAGGTGCGATGGCGGTCGAGATGATCGGGGGTCACATTCAGGATCACAGCGATGCGCGGATGAAATGTGTCAATGGTTTCGAGCTGAAAGCTGGAGACTTCGAGGACCGCCCATGCATCAGCATGGCTGGCGGCTTGCTCCACGAGCGTGACTGCGGGCGTACCGATATTTCCGCCGACCACGACGTGCTTACCTGCCTTGGCAAGAATTTCTCCGCACAGCGTTGTAGTGGTGGTCTTGCCGTTCGAGCCGGTAATGGCGATGAGGTTCGCGGGCAGGAATCGCGCCGCCAGCTCGATCTCTCCGATGACCGGAATGCCGAGGGCGCGCGACTGCGAAAGCTGCGGCACATCGACGGGGACGCCGGGGCTGACGACGATCAAATCCTGATTGCGGAAGGTGCGTTCGCCGTGGCCGCCGGTTTCCACCATGATGCCTTCATCAAGCAGTGTGGGGATTTCGGCGCGCAGCTGATCTTCTGACTTGGAGTCGCTGACGGAGACCCGCGCGCCCCGCGCCTTTAGAAACAGCGCGGAAGCTACGCCAGACTTGCCCAGCCCCACTACAAGAACGCGCTTGCCTTGCAGGTCGTTGTCGTTCATGCTCTACTTCCGCTCCACACTGTTTACGAGCTTCGAATCTTCCCGGAAGCCGATTCTACCGCAGTTTCAGGGTGGTGAGTGCGAACAGCGCGAACACCAGCGCGGCGATCCAGAAGCGGACGATGACCTTGGACTCGGACCAGCCCATCAGTTCAAAGTGATGATGGATGGGAGCCATCTTGAAGATGCGCTTTTGCCGCAGCTTGTAAGAGCCGACCTGCAGAATCACCGAGACGGCTTCAATCACAAACACGCCGCCGATGAACGGCAGCAGCAGCTCCTGCTTGATGATGACGGCAACCGTGCCAATCGCGCCGCCAAGCGCCAGTGAGCCGACGTCACCCATGAACACTTCCGCGGGGTGGGCGTTGAACCACAGGAACCCTATGGAAGCGCCGACCATAGCGCCGCAAAACACCGTCACTTCGCCGACTTGTGGCATTCGCTGTAGTTCCAGATAGGTTGCGAAGGTCGCGTGGCCGCTTACATACGTCAGCACAGCCAGCGCGCCGGAAGCGATGACGGTGCATCCAATGGCGAGGCCGTCAAGGCCGTCGGTCAGATTCACCGCGTTGCTGGAGCCGACGATCACGAGCGCCACAAACGCTACGAAAGGTATATAGGCTAGCGGCCAAATGTAGGGGTTCGACAGCAGCGAAGTGATGACCAGGTCTGGCCGGAAGTTCTTGAAGAACGGCACAATCAAGTGGGTCGAGTAGTCGCCGCGATGTTGTAAAAATACCAGCGCGGCTGCGATCAACAGACTCGCCGCCAACTGCAATAGCAATTTTTGCCGGCTGGTGAGGCCGAGGTTGCGGCGATTTACGACCTTCAGATAGTCGTCCGCAAAGCCGATGCCACCATAGGCGACGGTGGCAAATACCACCAGCCACACCATCGGATTGCTCAAGTCCGACCACAACAGCGTCGGCACCAGAATACAAATGGCGATAAGCAGGCCGCCCATAGTGGGCGTACCCGCTTTTTTCTGGTGGGCCTGTGGCCCATCTTCTCGAATGTACTGGCTGATCTGAAACTGCTGCAGCCGTCGGATCACCATCGGGCCAAGAATCATCGCAGTGAACAAGGCTGTGAGGCTGGCAAAGGCGGTGCGAAACGTGAGATAGCGAAAGATACGGAACGGCGGGAACACCGGGAACAGCTTGACGTAGAGCAGCCAGTAGAGCAATCAATTCCTCGGGGCAGTTCGTAAATTCATGCGCTGATGCACGACTAGCGCACACGCAAGGATATCAGTAGAGAGCGCACTGCCTTGGGTGTGGATATCTCGGAAGTGCCTGCTTAGTGGGCCGCCAATAAGGCCTGCCAGCGTTCCAGCGCGCGTTCGAGCCGGACGCCTCGCGAAGCTTTAAGCAACACTGCGTCACCCGGCTGCGCATTGGCGATAAGCCAGTCGCCTGCCTGCTCGGGTGTTTCCACAAATTGGGCAGCGATGCCTCCAGCTTGTGCGCCTTGCACAATTTTTTCTGCCAAGCCACGAACGCCGAGGACGAAGTCCACTTTAGCTGTCCCCATGTGTTCGCCACAGATCCGGTGAAACGCTGCCGCCTGCGGCCCCAGCTCCAGCATTTCGCCAGCGACAACGATTTTGCGGGTTCCGGACAGCGTCATCAGCGCGTCTACCGCCGCATTCAGGGCATTCGGATTCGAGTTATAGCAGTCGTTGAGGACGGTTGCGCCACCGACCGCTATCAGTTGCCCGCGCTTGTCGCCTACTTCAAGCGTGGCGAGCCGCTCGACAATCTGTGCCGCCGAAACACCTTTTTCCAGCGCGGTTGCGGCAGCGGCCAGTGCGTTGTAGATGTTGTGGCGGCCCAGCAGAGGAATCTTCATCCGCTCACGATGGGTGCATACCACCAAGTCAAACTCCGAACCTTCACTGCCGAGCGAACAGATATTTTCCGCGCGTACCTGTGCTGTGGCATCGAGTCCGAAGCTCACCACCTTGCCGTGAAAGTCGCGGCCAAACTGCGAAACGTAGGGATCATCAGCATTCAAAATCGCCGTACCGCCCGGAGGCAGCGCCTCGATCAACTCATACTTGGCACGCGCAATGCCCGCAAGTGAATCAAAGTTTTCCAGATGTACCGGCGCGACGCCCGTCACCACGCCTTCATTCGGCTGTGCGGTGGCCGCTAGGGCGGCAATCTCACCGGCGTGGTTCATGCCAAGTTCGACTACAGCGATCTCATGGGCAGCATCGAGGCGCAGCAGCATTAACGGCAGGCCGAAATGGTTGTTCAAGTTGCCCTGCGAACGAAACACCTTATACTTCGCGCCCAACAGATGGGCAATCGCATCTTTGGTGGTCGTCTTGCCAGCGGAGCCAGTCACCGCGATCAACGTGCGTCCCCAGACGCGGCGTACACACGCGCCCAGAGTCTGCAAGGCAACCAGCGTTTCGTCCACGGCAAGCAGTTTGGTGGTATCGGCATAACACGCAAGTTGATCGCGGCGAACCACAGCGCCGACTGCACCTTTAGCTAGTGCCTGCTCCACAAAGTCGTGTCCGTCGAGCGACTCGCCGCGCACCGCGAAGAAGAGCTGCCCTGGCACTACAGTGCGCGAGTCAATCGAGTACGCTTCGGCAACCGCGCTGCGTGGAAAACTTCCGCTTGCGCCGATGAACTCCGCGACTTTGCCTAGTTCGAGCTTCATTTTTGGTAATCGTTCGGTAATTTCGCCTATTTCGATTCGTAGCCCAGCCGCGTCAGTTCTTCTTCCGCCACCGCAACATCGTCGAATGGAATGGTGCCTTCGCGCGTCACTTGCACTTTTTCGTGGCCCTTGCCCGCCAGCAACACAATGTCACCAGACTGCGCGTTTTCCAGTGCCAGGCGAATGGCGCGGCGGCGATCCGGCTCGGCGATGTGCTTGGCCTTAGTACGCTGCAGGCCGACCACGGCATCAATCATAATCGCCAACGGATTTTCACTGCGCGGATTGTCGGAGGTCAGAATCACAAGGTCGCTTCCGTTGCCGGCTGCTTCGCCCATCAGCGGACGCTTGGCGCGATCACGATCTCCACCGCAGCCGAAAAGTGTAATCACGCGCCCGCCATGCGGCTCCACGAACTCGCGAGCCAGCGCCGTCAGGTTGCGCAGCGCGTCGTCCGTGTGTGCGTAGTCCACGACGACCGAGAAAGGTTGACCACAATCCACGCGCTCAAAACGTCCGGGCACGCGTGCGACTGAGGCAACGCCCTTGGCGATTTGATCGAGTGTGCACCCCCGGCTGAACGCCGCAGCCGATGCGGCGAGAATGTTGTAGACATTCACCCTGCCAAGCAGAGGAGAACTCAGGGCAACTTCACCCTCCGGTGTGATCAGCAGAAAGCGAGTTCCCTGAGGCGACACATCCACGTTCCGCGCAACGATGTCGCCTTCGTTCAAGCCATAGCGCAGCACCCGCGAACCGAATTGCATGCTGATTTCGGCCAGTTGTTTGCCGTAAGCGTCGTCAATGTTGATCACAGATACGCGCGGCGCAGGACTACCGCTGCCTTCGCCCTCGAACAACAGTCGCTTGGCAGCGAAGTACTCCTCGAATGTCTTGTGATAGTCGAGATGATCGCGCGTGAGATTGGTAAAGATGGCGGTATCGAAGGGCAAGCCCCAAACCCGGCCTTGCGCTAGCGCGTGGGATGACACTTCCATCACCACTTCGGTCGCGTCCGCTGCCAGCGACTCGGCAAAGATCTGTTGCAGCTCCAGCGCTTCTGGCGTAGTGTGCGGCGCGGGAAGCGTTCGCCCCGCGACGTGATATTCGATGGTGCCGACCAACGCCGACTTGCATCCCGCCGCGGCTAAGATTCCCTCCGTGATGAACGCTGTGGTGGTCTTGCCGTTGGTGCCGGTAATTCCAGTTAGCGACAGCTTGCGTTCAGGATGTCCGTAGAAGTTGGCGCTCACTACAGCCAGTGCGCGCCGTCCATGCTGCACAGTAGCCCAGGCCACGCCCGGTCGCGGCGCTTCCGCAAGCGAATCGCTTACCACCGCGACCGCACCTGCCTTGATCGCCGCATCAATATAACGATTGCCGTCGGTGGTTTCGCCACACATCGCGACGAACAAAAATCCGGGCTGGATGCGGCGCGAGTCATAGTCCACGCCAGTGATCTCGGCGTTATCGGGCGAAGCATGGAGAGTGAGCACGTCGGCAGCAGGGTCGCTTGGCGTCCCTTGCTTTAGGCCGATGAGCAGGTCAGTAAACCGCATGGATCTCCCCGTTCTCTCGCTGCTAACGCGCCAATCGCACCGCAATGCGCGCGCCCGGCTGCACGTGAGTGCCTGCTACCGGCAACTGTTCCCGCGCCACGCCGCTACCGTGCAGTTCCACTTCCAACCCCAGCCCTTGCGCCGACGCAATCACGTCGCGCATACGCTTGCCCATGAATGATGGCACAACGACATCATTGCCAGTTCCTACTACCACGCTGCGGTTAGCAGGCTTTGAACCGTCGTTCGCGGGGCCTTGCGATGGCGTTGCTGCGACAACACTATTTTGGTTTGACGCACTTGCAGGAGGTAATGGTTGAACTCCACTTTGCAACTTCGAGATGGTCGCAGTAGATGATGGCGCTGTCGCGGAAACCGTTACGGACTGCGGCCCTGAAACACCTTGCTTGTGGGCAGGTAATTGAACAGGCGCATCCTCCTGCGCCACCTCCAGCGGATCGCTCAACGAATCCGGCGAGGCGTCGTCCAAGTCCGCGGCATTCGCACGCTTCATCGCCAATTGCATCTGCTTGCTCATGGGCACGTCCACATCGTGCGGAACATTCAAATAAGCCAGCGTCTGCTGTGCGATGCGCGTAAACACTGGCGCCGAAACCTGCCCGCCCTGATGCAATCCCTTAGCCGAATCCAGAATCACCACAATCACCACCGCCGGATTATTCAGCGGCGCGAAGCCCGCAAACGAGCCCACATACTCCGTCTTCGAGTAGTGGCACTTCGCTCCCGGCACATGATTGCGCGCTGCTTCACAGGCGGCGTCATCCTTGCGTTGGGCTGTTCCCGTCTTACCCGCCGACGTGTAACCCTGGAGTAGCGCTTTCGTTCCGGTGCCGCGCAGCACCACGCCTTGCAGCATTTCACGCATCTGCGCTGCCGTTGTGGTAGAGACAACGCGATGGGACTCGGCAGGCTGGAACTGTACCGTCTTCATACCTGCGGAAGGTGGCGTCTCGGCGGCGACGATCCTCGGTGCCACATAGACACCATCGTTCGCAATCGTGCCCAAAACGGCCGTCAACTGCACCGCAGAAAGCCCAATCTCCTGCCCCATGGAAATCGCTCCAATGGAACTCGGATTCCATTTCTCTACCGGCCGCGTCATGCCGCGCGTTTCGCTGGGCAGCTCAATGCCCGTGCGTTTGCCGAGCCCGAACGCCTGAATGTACTTGTAGAGCCGCTCCTTGCCGAGCCGCTCGGCCAAGCGAATCGCACCCACATCGCTGGAGTTCGCAATAATGTCCGACACGCTTAGCGCAGAGAACGCCTTATGATCGTGAATCCGCAACCCGCCCACTACGATCGAACCGTGGCCGCAATCAATGATTTCTTCCGGCTTAGTAACTTTCTCTTCTAACGCAGCTGATACCGTAATGATCTTGAAGGTGGAGCCTGGCTCATAGGGGAAGCTTACCGCTGGGTTCTGCAACGCACGCGGATCAATCTTGCGGGGTTGGTTCGGGTTGAAGGTTGGACTATTAGCCAGCGCCAGAACCTCGCCAGTATGGGGATTCTCCACCACCACTGTGCCCGAGCGCGCGCTTGTTTCTTTCATCGCGCGATCAAGTTCGCGCTCGGCGATGTACTGGATGTTCTGGTCAATCGTAAGAATAAGATTCTGACCCGGCTCTGTCTGCTGCTCGATGCTGCTAAAGTATTTTCCGCGCGCATCCAGCATCACATGCGCGCGACCCGGCTCACCTACTAAGTCGTCGTCGTACTTCAGTTCGACACCGCTGAGCCCGCGATCCTCCATGCCAACATAGCCGACGACATGTGCAGCCATCGACTCATTGGGATAGCTGCGTTGCGTATCCTCATGAAAGCCGACGCCCAGCAACTTCAAGTCACGTACGCGCGATGCGGTAGCGGAATCTACTTTGCGTGCGACCCAGCAAAACGTCTTGCCCTCGCAGTGACCGATGACTTCGGCGGGATCGAGGCCGCAGATGTTGGCTACCATCGTCAATTTTTCACGCAGGTCGGGGACTTGTGACGGAAACGCGTAAATGGACTGAGCTGGAACTGGCAGGGCAAGGCTCTTGCCGTTGCGATCATAGATCACGCCGCGTGGAGGCGTTAAATCGAACGTGCGCTGTTGCTCCGCTGCCGCCTGGTGCATATAGTCAGCATGGCGCATGAGTTGCAACTGAAACAGCCGGCCTGCGATCAATAATGACCAGGCGAGCAGCATCCCCGCGAGCAGTAAGAGTTTTCTGCGTGCGGCTATATCCTGCGGATTCTGCGGTCTGGGCATGAGCTACTCTTCTAGAAAATTTGGGCGGCCTGCCATTTGGCACGCCGCCCGCATTCGTAACTTTTACGCCGAGATACTACTGTGGCGATACCACGGAGTAGTGCAGCGCGGTCGCAATTACTGGCCCACTGGCTTGCGGACGAGCCGCCTCCACCAGAATAATCTGGCCAGGCTCGGGATCCTGCAACCCCAAGCGCCTCGCTTCTGCCTCAATGCGCTCCGGGCTACTCAATCGCATCTCTTGGGCCCGCAACTCGCTGTTCGCCTTCTCTAGATTCGACCTCTCGCTGCGCAGTTGCTCGATTTGGTAACCATAGTCAATCGCTTTCAGGTGCTGGTAGGCATACACCATGACTAAGCTGAACGCCACGATCAGAGTTACTACAAGCACACGGTTTTCTCGCGCACGTTGCGGGTCATCCATCTTGACCAAGCGAGAGTTATCTATATCTTTTTGAAAGTAAACCTCGGGCGTACCCGCGAAGCAGAATCTGCGTCCGCGCTCTACCTGACGATTTGTCACCACTGCTGCCGCCATGGCCGCCCTCCTATATTCTTTCTGCAGCCCGCAACTTGGCGCTGCGTGACCGCCGATTACGCTTTACTTCTTCATACTGTGCAACGATTGGCTTCTTGGTTAGTAATTGATACAAGCCTTGCTTAGCCCCTTCGCGCATCGCCTCTTTTACCTGGCGATCTTCCAGCGAGTGGAAGCTGATTACTACCAGCCTTCCACCGGGCTTTAACACCTTCGGTGCCGCCTCAATCAACGTCTTTAAGTCTTCCAGCTCGCGATTTACGTAGATTCGGATGCCTTGGAAAGTAAGAGTCGCCGGATGAATCTTTGCCTTGCCCGAATTTACTGCCCGGAGTTCGGCCGATACTATTTCCGCCAGTTGCCTGGTGGAGCGTAACGGCCGAGCCCGGACAATAGCTCTGGCGATTCTCCGCGATCTCCTTTCCTCACCGAATTCGTAAATCACATCCGCGAGTGTGACCTCGTCGAGGCGATTTACCACTTGTTCGGCAGTCAGCTCACTCAGCGGATTCATCCGCATATCAAGTGGGCCTTCCGCCTGAAAACTAAATCCTCGCGCAGCATCATCGAGTTGCAAACTGCTTACGCCCAGATCCGCAATAATGCCGTCCAGCGATTCTGGCTCGCACCGTTCTGCAACTTCTGCGAATGACCCGTGATGCAGCGTTACCTTGGGCCACTCCGCTTCTTCCGCCGAAGCTGCTTGCAACCTCTGCCGCGCTTGCTCCATCGCTGCCGGATCCTTGTCGAACCCGATCAAATGCCCCGTGGAACCCAACCGCTTTGCGATTTCGACGCTATGGCCCGCAAGCCCAAGCGTTGCATCCACATAGGTTCCGCCGCGAGGGATTGCGAGGAAATCTAAAACCTCATGTAAAAGAACTGGAACGTGGCCAAACTCTTTTGTTTCACCATGTTCGCCCCGCTGAGGGGCTTCCAACTCTGCTTCCTGCTCGCCGAGGTCTACTGCTTCGGCGTCTTCCAACTCATCAAACTCGTCGTCCGCAGCTGTCACGGACTAGAAACCCAGATCCGCCAACGATTGCAAATCTTCCACCGTCAACGGCTTGGCCTTGATCGCCGCTTCGGCGGCGGTGTGGTTATGAATCTCGAGGTGCGTGATGCTTCCGATTACATCCACCTCAGCCGTTAACCCGGCCTGCTCACGCAACGCCTGGGGTAGCAATACCCGTCCCTGGTCGTCCATTTCCACCTGCCGGCCGTAAAAGCTGGTGGTGAACACAAATTGCTGTCTCGCCGGCAGCGTCATGGGCAAAGTTTGCAGCTTTTGCTCCACTCGCTCCCATTCTTCGAGGGGATACAACTTGGCAACCTTCCCATCGAAAGAAGTGAAGTAGAATTGTCTTGCATACTTCTCGTCAATCACCCGCTTGACGTCCGCCGGGATCTTCAGCCGGCCTTTGTCATCGATTCGAGCTGGGTTATTGCCGCGAAACATATGCACTCTTTAGGGTTGGCCTGCCAACCCGGTGGAATGAAGGAGAGAACTTGCTGGATGATCTGGAGAGCTCGTCGCAGTTTGCGATTCGTGCCTTCCATTTTCGACCACCGAACGTGAGTTTTACTCCCTCTCGCTCCACCACACTCCACATATTATAGCTAAGCCGTTTATTGTCAACAACAAAGTTAGCGAAAATCACCTTTCCGCGCTTTCTCTTGTGGAAATCCCAAGTATTAGTGTTTTCCGCAGCGGCAAACCACTATTAGTGGTGTTGATTCTTCTGGTTCATTTTCTGAGACAATCGCGCTAACTCATTCATCTTGCGATGTATACGCGAGATGGCGCAGAGCCGAGGGCATGATGCCGCATTTTGAGACTGAGCAGTGGGTGGCAGGATCGTTATCAGACGTGTTTCGCTTTTTCTGCGCTCCGGAAAACCTGCCGGTGCTGAGTCCTCCGCAGGCCGGAGCTGTGCTGTTGCGGGCGGATTTACAGCCCTTGGTGGGGCCGAGTGGAGTTGTACCAAGGCTGGCAGGGCCGGGCTCAGAGATTTTGATCTCGGTGCGTATCTTGCCTCCGCTGCCGGTGCGTGCGACCTGGCTGGCGCGGATCGGGGAAGTGGTTTGGGAAGAGTACTTTACGGACACGCAGGTGCGAGGGCCGTTCAAAAAATGGGAGCATCGGCACGCGTTCTTTTCCAAGGATTTTGAGGGTAGAAGTGGGACAGTGGTTTGTGATGAAGTTTTTTACGAACCCCCCCTCGGATTTTTGGGTGCGATCGCCGATAAGTTATTTCTGCACAAGCAGATAGAGGAGATGTTCGCGCATCGGCAGCGGGCTCTTTCCGGGCTCTTTCCCAAATAACATATGTGTGTTTCGCGATATGAGCGATTTACGCGAAAAACGTTTTGCGGCGGATGGGGCTAAGGCACTTGTGATGAAAGAGTTACGTTGATTTTTGCTCGCTCTTTACGCGGGGGATTTTGTGAAAGAGCCGAATTTCTGTATTTTGGCTGCTATACACGTATTTTGGTGAAAAAATCCGCAGCTTTTGGTGATGGATTTTGAAGAGAATTTGGAGTCGGAATCGGGGCTCGGTGCAGGAGCTTTTTGGGGGGGCGTGGTGCCGAGTTTGACGCGTGGGCTGGAGGTGCGAGCGACTGTGGCGGGGTGAGCACACTCGGGGTCTTTCGACTGCGCGAGGGGATTCGCGAAGCGAATCCCCTCGCTTCGCTCAAGATGACACGGGGTGGGAGAGGTTGTCGAACTACCCCACTCAAGCCAAAGGCGGGCTTGCATGGGCCACCCGACAAAGTTCTACTGCTGTAAGTAAATGTTCACGCCGCTATAGGTCTGCGGAATCACCAAGTCCAGTAGCCCGTCGGCGTTAAAGTCCCCGTTCGCGACATTTAACACGAACCCACTTATCGGCGTGATCTGTGCCGCTCCAAATGTTCCGTCGCCATTACCAGCCATGTAGCTAATCGCGTTGTCCATCCCCTGCACCAAATCTACTTTACCGTCGGAGTTGAAATCTCCAACCGTCAGAATGCCTGTAAGTGGATAGAGCTGTGCTTTGCGGAACGTGCCATCGCCGTTACCACGGATGACCCAATTGTTAGTAAAGTCTTGAAACACGATGTCTTCGTTGCCGTCTCCATTTACGTCTGTAACAACGAGCCTGAGGAAACCAGAAGGCCGGGCCACGGTGCGGGCTTTCTGGAAAGTTCCGTCACCGTTTCCTAGCAGTGCTTGAATCTGAATATTTTGAAAATCCACTAGATATGCAGCGACGATGTCGAGTTTACCGTCGCCGTTGATGTCGGCCGCGACCAATGCTTCCGGCTGTAAGTTAAGCTGCGTTCCCTGCCGGAATGTCCCATCGCCGACACCCAGAAACAGCCCGCTCTTTGAACCGTTGGGGGTAACGACATCCAAGACGCCATCTTGATTGAAATCCCCAACCGCTATTTGAAGCGGAGGCCCTGTCAAATATCCGAATTTCGCCCCTAGAATGAAAGTTCCCCCGCCCTTTCCGAGCGCGACCTGCAGTTGGAACATCGTAGCCGTCTGTGGCCCCTCAGTGTAGACCAAGTCAAGGTTACCGTCGCCATCCAAATCACCTAATTGTCCTGGTCCGCCATAGTAGTCCGTTGCAAAAGGCGCACCGGTTCGGAACGTGCCGTCACCATTGTTCAACAACTCGTCGAAGTCAGGATTGCCGTCAATGGAATCACCGACGACGTCAAGCTGGTTGTTGCCATTCAAGTCGCCCACGAGCAGCGCAGACTGACCACCCACGGTGCTATAAGGCGTAGAGCTGCCCACTGTTAGTGCAGCTGTTGGCTGATGCACCAGCACTTGCGCGTAGGTCGAACTCTTGATCGGGCCGTTGGGGCTGGTGGTTGTTACTGTGACGAAGCCTGCTGTCGGGGTTGCAACATCTTCGGAGTTTATCTGAGCGCGCAGGTGGTGGCCGGAGAGGAAGGTAGTAATTCTCGCGCTCCCATTCCAGTCACGGTCGAGCCGTTGATGAAGTTCGCTCCATAGACATCCAGCGTAAAGTGCAGACTGCCCGGCACCACGGCGGAGGGATGCGTCGGCCCGATGATTTGCGGGACGGGATATCCCGGCTGGGCGGTGGCGGCGTAACTTAGGGGAGCTGCAAGGCAGATGGTACCCATCGCGCCAAGGACTGTGTTGCGAAGGAAGTTAGAAAGTAGCGAATGGCGAGTTAGCATGGCGGACTCCTTGGGCGTGGCACCGAGCGCGACGGCAAAATTAGCTCCGGGGGGAGGAAAACGTCGAGCCGCGAACAAGGTGAGGCTAGCAGGACGGGGAGGGTGGGTCAAGCGGGGGCTGTGATCCCACGTCTCGAACGGCGCGAGATGTGGGGCACCAGGAGCGCGCAGCGGCCGGATCGGAAGCATGCGGCGAAACACAAGGTCCCTCCACTGCGCCATGCTGCGCGCTTGGCGCGAAGCATGGATCCGGTCGGGATGACACGGTTGGCGGCGTAAAAAGCCCCACCCGGCACAGGGGCGGCTGGGGATGGTGAGCGAAAGCCGACCCAGAGTATGGGTCGGGTAGGGGTTCTTCGACTTCGCAAGAGACCGCGCTTTTGCGCGGGCTGTTGCTGCGCTCAGGATGACACTGTGGTTTGGGAGGGGCGGGCAGGGTGGGCAAAAGACCCACCCGGGGTGGGCACCTGCTGCATGGGCGGGGTAGGGGTGTTTCGCTTCGCTCAACATGACAACGTTAAAGCAACGTCAAAAGATAACGTCGAAATCCCCACCCTCATCCCCCAGAGTGCGCGGGATGAGGGCGGGGCACCTAGGTTGCTTATGCGACAAAGACCCGCCCAAGCAGACCTTGGACAGGGCACCCGGAGTGCGGGCTCTCGGGCTGGGACTGCGGGCGGGCGGGGCGAGGGGTGTCGGGGTCTTTCGACTGCGCAAGAGGAAACGGGTGAGGGTTGTCGAACGGCCCCACTCAAGCCAACGGCAGGCTTGAATGGGCCACCTGTCCGTCCGCACAACAAATAAAGGCGGCTACTTCTTAAGTGAGGTAGTTAGGGCGTCTATGCCGGCTTGGGCGATGGCTTCGTCTATCTCGGACTTAGCGCCGCTGGCGGACATGCCACCTAGTAACTGGCCGTCTATCTTGATGGGGACGCCGCCTTGTGCGGGGAACCAGGCTGGGAAGGCGAGCGGGGCGGCGTTGCCGTTCTTCATACCTTCTCCGGCGTCTTTCGACGGGCTGCCGTATAGGGCAGCGAAGCGGGCTTTGCCCTGCGCGAAGTCGAGGGTATTGAGGGGCGCGGTGTCTCCTTTTTGGATGAAGAGGACGGTGCCGTGATCGTCCACGATGCAAAGGGTGACGTCCACCTTTTGTTTTTGGGCTTCGGCTTCGGCGGCGGCGACCATGGTTTTGATGGCGGCGAGGCTGAGGACTTTCTTGGTGGGGAGGTCGGCGGCAGAGAGGGATGCGACGAGGGTGAAGAGCAACAGACCCGCCCAAGCGGAGCTTGGACGGGGCACCCGGAGCGTAGGCGCGGTGAGCGTTAGTTTGGTCATGCGCGAAAGAGTATCAAGCGGCGGGCGAATTTGCTAGGGGTGTCGTCCCTCGAGGGGCTTGATCGTGATGGCTGCTTTCCCGGCACTTACGTGCCGGGCTTTCACCTGGCGTCCCTGCGGGACTTGGGTTAGTTGAGCAGAGTGCAGCCCACCCTAATCCCGCAAAGTGCGCGGGATGAGGGTGGGGCACAGGGGGGTCTGGAAAGTTTCGGGGCTTTGCCCCGATTGGGCAGGTGAGGCACCTGCCCCCACACTTTACAAAGTATCCTTCGATATCCGACTTCTCGATCGGCGGGGGTAGGTGAGCAGCGGCGGGGTCTTTCGACTGCGCGAGCGGATTCGCAAAGCGAATCCGCTCGCTTCGCTCAAGATGACACGGGCGGGTGAGGGTTGTCGAACTGCCCCACTAAAGCCAACGACGGGCTTGAATGGGCCACCGACCAGCCAGCCAGCCAAAACACAAGGTCCCTCCACTGCGCTTGGTCGCTATGCTCCCGGCGCTCCGGTCGGGATGACACCGCACAGCGTGAAGCTTACTTCTTCAGTTCGGCGGGCCAGTTTACGACTAGCGAGAGGGGTAGGCCGGAACTGTTGTGCTGAAGAAAGGGCAAGATAAAGCGTTTACCGTCGGCAGAGACGGCGTAGGGTTTGCCGACGGTGGTGGTGGCGGTGGGTCGGAACAGAGTTTGTGGCAGGCTGACTTCGACGCCATTGCTGCTGGCCTTGATCAAAGCGGAGGTAACGGAGAAGTCTAGCGCGACGAAGAGAATCTCCTTGGTGTCGCCACGCCAGAAGGGGAAGGTGCCGCCGTTCTGCGAGACCTGCCAGCGGCCGGAGCCGCTAGGGAAGGAGGTGATGTACACCTCTTCGCGGCCGGAGTCGGTGGCACTGTAGGCGAGCCACTTGCCGTCGGGCGAGATGGCGCTTTGGATGATGCGGGCCGTTGGCGATTGGGGCTGGACGATGGGGAAAATTTTCTTGTCGCCGGCGAGTGGCATGGCGAAGATGCCGTCGGGCACAGGGCCGCTCTGCTTGTGGAAGACAAGATACTTGCCATCAGGGGAAAATTGAGGCCAAGTCAAAGTGACAGGATTGGAGGGTTCGCCCAGTTTTAGCAGCAACTCATCCTGGCCGGAACCGTTTGCGGGCTTGGCGTAGAGGGCTGAACCGAAGACGGCAGACGAACCTGCGTCGGTGATGTAGGCGACCTTCTTGCCGTCCGGCGACCAGGAAGGCATCTGGTGGATGAAGGCGTCGAAGGTGAGGCGGACGCGAGTGCCGCGGGCCAGGTCGAAGACCCAGACGTCGCGCTTCTGCTCGCCGAGAATGATGGCGAGATGCTTGCCATCTGGTGAAAGGCTGGAGCCGTAGAAGGGCAGGTTTTCCGCAATCTTGCCGGTGGTATTACCTTTGCGGTCGGCCCGGATGAGGTCAAGGCCCTGCTTGGTTCCAGCTGGCTGATAGATGAGGATTCCACTGTCGGAAGCAGTAAATGTGGTACGCCAAGTGCCGGTATCGTTGCCCACGTTATCGGCGAGGGGTAAGGCATCTCCTGAGAGAGTGCCGGAACTGGGGTCAAACTTCTGGGCCATTAACTGGGTCTGACGGCGAAAGAGTAGGTGTCCAGCCACGAATTGGGCTTGCGATTCGGTGGAGAGAAAGTAGATACCATTTCTTTCGGCAGAACCACCAGAGTGGCTGGTGGCAAAAAACAGGAAGTGCTTGCCGTCGGGTAGCAAAGTGGGCCAGCGATGGGTGCTGTGCAAGGTCTCGTCAAGCAGACTAAGAACGGTGGCGTTTCCGCCGCTGGCGTTGACCTTGTAAAGCGGGCCGCGGAATTCGCGCGCAAAGATGATGGTATTGTCGGGGGCCCAGGCGCCGCCTCTCCCGTTGGCGGCATCGGATACGTCGGAGACGGCACCGCCACTCGCGGGAACCTTCCTTAGTTTCGCCGAGGCAAAAAAAGCGATGAATTTTCCGTCGGGTGACCAGAAGGGGAACGCCGCGCCGTCGGTGCCGTCGAGTTTGGCGAAGGTGCCAGAACGCAGCGATTGGACGTAAATAGCGGAGCGTGCGTTGGCGATGTGAGCGCAAAGTACGAGCTGGCTCCCGTCGGGGGAGAGCACGGGCGGGCCGGCGAAGTCGCCCTCGAAGTCGAAGGTTGTATCTGGCGGCGGCGGCAGGGCGGCGTGGACGACGGGCGCGCCGGGTGCGCCGCGCGTAGCTAACCAGAGAGTGGCGGCAAGGACGATCGCCAGAGCAAGGAGCGAGGCCCAGAGCAGACGGTCGCGCAGCTTGCGCTGAGCGGTTCCAGGCTGAGATTTGCCGCTGATCTGCGAAGTGCTGGCGCTTGAGGTGGAAATCCAGCGCAGTTCACGGGCGATGTCGCCTGCGCTTTGCCAGCGGGCGTCGGGATCTTTGGCGAGGCAGCCTCGAATGACGTGGTCGAGCGCGGGCGGCGCAGTGGGCAGGATGTTGGCGATCGGCTCGGGCTCTTTTTCGAGGATGGCTGAGGCGACGGAGATTTGGCTTTTGCCCTCGAAGGCGCATTTTCCGGTGGCCATTTCGTAGAGCACGGCTCCGAAGCTGAAGATGTCGCTGCGAGTGTCGGTTTCTCTGCCCTCGATTTGCTCGGGGGCCATGTATTGGAAGGTGCCGATGACGACGCCTGCTTGCGTGATCTTGTGAGCAGCGGTGGGTACGGAGGTCGCGGTCAGGGTGGAGGCAGGCGCGGTGACAGCAGCGGTCTTGGCCAAGCCAAAGTCGAGCAGCTTGGCGCCCGACTTGGTGAGCATGATGTTGCCAGGCTTGAGGTCGCGATGGATGACGCCGCTGCGATGGGCACGGTCGAGGCCGTCGGCGACTTCGGCACCAATGCGGAAGACCTGCTCGAGCGGCAGCGGGCCCTTGGCGAGACGCTGCGCGAGGGATTCGCCTTGCAGGTATTCCATGACGAGGTAGCGAGTGCCGTCCTGCTGACCGACGTCGTAAAGCTGGCAGATGTTGGGGTGGTTCAGTGAGGAGATGGAGCGAGCTTCGCGCTCGAAGCGCTCTTCGGCTTCGGGACTGGTGAGATGCTCAGGGAGAATCTTGATGGCGACGGTGCGGTCGAGGCGGGTGTCGCGGGCGCAGTAGACCTCACCCATGCCACCGGCTCCGATGGGCGACTGGATTTCGTAGGGGCCGAGCTTGGTTCCAGGGACGAGCGGCATTGTGAAAATTATAGCGGAAGGCAGAGAAACCCACCCCAGTCCCGCAAAGTACGCGGGACGACGCTCACGTCAGCCGCTTGACCTATTCCTTAGGCGTGAACTGCTGGAGATCGTAGATGCCGAGCGACTGCTCGACCCAGGTAATTTCTTGCACGGCCTTTTCGAAACCTTCGTCGCCGAGTACCTTGTGTTCGTCTTCTTCCATGCGGTCGCCGAGGGCGGCAACTTCTTTGGCCGTGAGGATGGTGCGGAGTGCCGGAAACAGCACAGTATCTTCGCGGCTTTCGTGCGGGCGATACATGCGGATGAAGCTCTGCACGAGGGCGATAACCTGTTCCTGATTTTCAGGCTTCTTGAATACATCATTCTTGGATAGTTCGAGTATCTTCGCGGTAACGCGTCGCCCGGCGATGTGCTGGGCCTTGAGGGTTGTAACTAACTCGACGAACTTGCCGTGCTGTTCAAATACAGGAAAGATATATTTCTCTTCGTTGCGTTCGTGGTACTCCTCGACGAAAAGGCGGACGAGGTCAGCGGTTCGGTGAAAAACGCTGCCCGGAGTTTCGTGCTTCACCACGAGACGGCGCAGGCCCTCTTCATAGACCAGCAGGCAGCGATTGAGTACACCATGTTCCTTCATCAGATCTTCGGGCGCGGTGACACCTTCATCGGGATTGAGCGGCGGCGGCGCGAAGGCATGGGCGTGGGATGCGGGCAAGGCGACGAGCGCGGCAGCACTCATGGCGAGAACGTCTCTACGATTCACCGGAAACCTCCCGAATATAGATCATGCTAAGGCACAGTTACCAAGGTTGTGACGCTGCCGAGCTTACCGCTCAGGTTATCCCGCACAATGACCCGCACCGAGTATTCGCCGGGCGCTAATTCCAGCTCGCCGGAATACTTGAGGCCGGCATCACGCAGCTTGGCAAGGCTAGCAGGTTGTAAGTGGGCATCGAGTGTCTTCCCGGTGGTTCCCGCGACGTTTGCCTTTTTATCCTGGGCGAATACGGCTACGTCCAAGTTGAGGTGGTTACCGTCTGCAGCTTCCACGGTGAGGAGCCGGCCCGCGATTTTGACATTCAGAATCACCTGTTTCTTGGCCCCGGCTGTCTGGGCGCTAGAAGGGGCACTGGATGGTCCGATGGCCCAGTCCATTCCCAAGGAAAGGCCAGTGGCGTCGAAGGGTGAGATGGAAGCATAGTCGAGTTCGAGGCGCTTCGAGGCGTTAAGGTCCCCCGTGGACTTAGTCACAAAGAAACCGCTGCGGGCGCGCACTTCTACATGGTCGCGGTTGAGTTTCACTTTCAGTTTGCGATAGCCCGGCTTCAACTTAGACGAGTCGAGATAGTAAGTGAGGATGTAGTAGTTCGACCCATCGGCGACAGCCTTGGCGGTGCTGCCAGCGATATCGTTGGTATTGAAGAAGGCGCGGCCGCCGGTCATTTCGGCGAATTCCCGCAGGGTGTCGAGCGAAGACTGCAAAGCGTTGTTGCGCAGTCCGATCTGGCGGGCATAGCGCCCCCCGCCGCGCACGCCAGCCGTTGAAGCGTCCGGACTGGTAACGACAAGTCCGCGAACATCCACTGGATAGACGGCGACTTGCGCATCGGTTAGAGCCTGCATGGTCTTTTCGTAAAGATCACCGAGCCGCCCGCCGGGCAGAACATTTTCTGACGTAGTACGAAACGGGAAGCTGCCGGTTGCCCAGATGACGGATTTACGGCCCGGGACGCCCTGAAGACCCCAAGCGAGTTGGAGAAACGAGCGGAGCGTCGTTTCGAGCGCTTGATCGAGCTGAAAGCGGGCGACTTGTGCATCGGCATGTTCGATGAAGCCTTCAATCGCGGAGTCTGGCGCGGATGCGGGGTCGGCAACGAGAGCATTGCCGAGATAGAGATCTCCTCCGGGGCCTTGGGCTACGGCGTTGGCCACGGTATCCACATCGGTGCCTTCGAGAGTCGAGATTTTGCCGCTCACCCGCTTCATCGCGGCGAGAAGTGCGGCGGGATCGGAGGTCAGGCCTTGCACCACGTGGATCCCTTTGCTGGAAAGGATCGCGAGGCCCACCACAGGGCCACCGCTGGGGTGGGTGGCAAGGTACTTGACTAACTCCTTGCGGCCGTAAGCCTGGTCGAGGAAGGGAGTATTTAAGGTATCGAGCAGCAGTAGCGTGGCGACGCGCGGTTCGCTGGGGTCGAACACCAAATTCTTGACCTGAGTCGAAGCAGAAGAGCCGGGGGGTCGCACGGGTAGAGTAAGTGGCTTGTTCGTGCCGACGACTTCTTCCACGTTCGCGATGGTTACATCCCTGCCATCCTCGGTCAGGTGGAAGTCATCCTTCTTGAGTCCCAGCACGGGGGCATCGCCGGAACGGACGATGACTGGCACCTGCACTAATAGCGTTTGCGACTTGAATACGACGGGCGGAGCTGCGGCGGGCTGGGATTGGGCGGCGAGTGAGGTGAAGGCGAGTCCACTTGACGCTATCAAGACGAGGCCATTTGCAAACATTCGGATTGGGTGGATAACTCTCATAAATACCTCTAAGGGGCTGGCACGGTAGATTGCGGTAATGAGTACTGGTGAAAAAATGTCCAGGCATCGCTATTGATCGAGTCTGCCTTGCGATAGTAGTTGTGATCGTGATTTTTTATTTCGACGAAGTGTACCGGGAAACCAGCCGCTTGCAAGCGGTCGCGGGTCTTGCGCGCGTGTTCGATAGGAAACCACGGGTCGTGGTCGCCGATGTAAATTGCGATGGGGATTTTGCGCTGCGCCTTTTGCAGGATGCCGAGGTAGTCGTCTGCGAGGTCGGAGGAGGTAATGGCAGCGGCGGCGAAGTAATCCGAGTCGAGCATGGCACCATCGAAGCCGAGATAGCCTCCCATGGAGTAACCGAAGAGGTAGATGCGGCTGGCGTCAATGGAGGCGAATTTCTTGGCGTCATCTGCCACACAGCGGAAGATGGCGGGCGCGATGGCCTCGAAGCTTTCTTTGCGCGGCAATTCAGGGACGATTAGGACGATCGCATGCTGGATCGCAAAGGCGCTCCAGGTCTCGACGAAATTCTCGGGAGTATCACCCGCACCGTGCAATAGAAGAATCGCCGGGCTGGAAAACTGAGGCTTGAATGGGGCAAACAGCAGGTACCGGGATTTCGCAGCGGGGCATGACACGGAGTGAGAGACAGCACGAGGAGCGGCAGTTTGTGCCGACGCCATACTACCGAGCCATAGGCCAACACCGATTGCTACTGCTGCTTTTAGATTCATGGCGAGCACCTCACTGCTATTGAGTAATGGACCGCGCTAACTCTTGGGTTCGACCACCACGGCGGTGCCGTAGCACAGCACTTCGGTGACACCCTGCATGACTTCGGTGGCGTCATAGCGGACGGCGATGATTGCATTGGCGCCGAGTTGCTGGGCGTGCGTCATCATCAGGTCGAACGACTGCTCGCGAGTTTGTTCGCAGAGGTTGGTGAGCAGCGTGATGTTGCCGCCGACGATGGTTTGCAGGCTGGCTCCGATGGTGCCGAGAATGGAACGCGAACGGACGATGATGCCGCGCACCAATCCGAGGTTGCGAGTGATGCGGTAGCCCTCGAGTTCGAGGGCTGTGGTGACCATGTGAGGGTTCATAGTTGGCTCCTGAGTGCGTACGGATAGAGTATAGCGGGAGTGCGGGTTGTAGCGTTCAGGAGCTGCGTGATAATGCGTCTCACCTTAGCGCCGAAAAGCGCAGTGCGAAGATGGGGCACCAACGATGTAGTCCCGGCGGGATCATTCGAGATCGGCGCGGATTAAGTAGGTGGCGTCGCTGCGGCTCCATTCGATGTGGAGGACGTTGGGCTTGCAGCAGACCTGGCAGTCTTCTACATAGCTTTGGCGCGAGCCAGCGGATTCGTCCACTTGCGTTTCGTTCCATTCGCCGCAGCCTGCGCATTGGAAGCCGGAGTCCATGCGATATGGTCGCACAGGGCGAGTGTGAAAAGCCCCACCCATTTTGTGTTGACGTCGCCAATGCGTCCGACACCAAGTAAAAACCCCGACCAAGCAGAGCTTGGACGGGGCACCCGATGCAGTGGGTTGACTTTCGTTTAGTAAGGCAGCAGGGGTAGGGCTTGCGTGCCTTCCTTCTGCGTTGCCTGCAGTTGGGTTGAGTCAAGGCCGAGGGCCTTGAGGATCGTTACCGCGACCTGCGAGGTTGCGACGGGCGTTTTGACGGTCGCGGGCGTGAGGCTCGGGTTCGAGACGATCAGGCCGACGTTGGTGTCTCCGTAGCTGAAGCCGCCGTGTTCGGCGTTCTTCTTGGTGGAGGTTGTATAGATAGTGCCGAAGACTGGCTGCACGATGATATCTGGCGTGCGATTGTCGGTCTTGGGGTCATTGAACTTAAGACTAAGTTCGTTGCCTCCCAAAACATCTTCAATGAACAGTGGGTTGCTGTTGGTATTCAGGTAGGCGGTGGTGCCAGCGGAAAGACTCTGGTTGGACAGCCAGATCAGGGCGACGTCATCGTCATTGACGAAGCCGCAGGAGCCGGTGGCGCAGTTGGCTGCGGTTTGGATGGCGAGCGCGTACTGGTTGGAGCCACCGTCGGGCAGGGCGGCGACGAGGTCCGCGAAGTGACCCGGCTTGTTGACCTTGAGCGGGTTGATGGGCGACTGGCCGTGCTTGGCGGTGACGATGATGAGTGTGGAGTTGTATAGATTCGCACTCTTAAGCGCGGCGACGATGGTGCCGAGCGACTGATCGGTCTTGCTGAGCGCGTAGCTAAGCACACTACCTGGAGTACCTTGGCCGTCGAGATAGCCCCCCGGCTGCTGGTTAATCGTGGGGTCGGTGTCGCTGATGCAACTGTTGTCGTAGTTATCTTTGACAAGCTTTTCGCCGACGCTGACCGCCTGAAAGTTCATGCCGAATATAGCGGGGACGCCGAGGCCGGAGGTGCCATCATGGTGCAGGCCCTTGATTTCGTTGAGAATGCCGTTGACCTTGACGCGATCGTTGTTGACGGTGCAGACGACGCTGTGGGTATTGTCGAGACCACCAACATTGGTGATTTCGGGAGTATAGAGATCAACGACGCCGGTGCCCGAAGGGCCGTTCACTAAGTCATAGACGGGATGCTTGTCTTCCCAAGCGGTAACCAGACCTGCCGTTCGAGCTACTTCAAAGATGGTGTTAGTGTTGAGCGCGGTGTGCGGGTAGAGGCGCTGGCAGACACCGTTGGCATCGCGATAGTTGGGCAACTTGGTGGGGTCAATGGTGTTGAGCGAAACGCCGCCCGAGTAGTTGTCAATGCTCTCGTCGAAGACCATCATGTTGCCCTTGACGCTCGCGCAGGTGGTGTTGGTGGGGTCGAAGATGCTGCGGTCGTAGCTCACGTCATAAAAGATGCCGGTGCTGATCGGCGATCCGCCGGTGACGAGCGCGAGAAGGCCGGGGAAGGAATCAGAATTCGAGGGCGTGCGGGCGTTGGAAAAGGTTACGCCCGAGTTGGCGAGCGCCGCCAAGTTCGAGTTGGCATGGGTGCTGACGTAGCGGGCGACGTCGAGGGCGTGCAGGCCGTCCACGCTGAGCAGCAAAACGTGCTGTACGGTTTGCGTTTGCGCCGGTTGTTGGGCTGATGCGCCGTGCGAAGCGAAAGTGAGGGCGAACGCCAGCATTGCGCTGGTGATCAAGCGAGTCTTTGACACAGTGAAGCCTCCAAGAATTGGTGGAGAAATTTGCGACCAACGCTGAGGCTAGTCGGCGCGTTTGCGATTTCGATGAATGCTGCATTAACAGTCGGTGAAAAGCGGCGATTGTAGTTGGGAATTTTTTACTCACATGGCCAGCGCCTTCGCTGCCGTGCGTGGACTTGTTGTGCCGTCCCGATGGCGCTAGCCGAAGTGTAAGATGTTGGGCATCGGCAGTTTTGGAGGAGTTCATGATTTCACGGCGACATTTTTTGGGTTCGGGTGCAATGGCGGCTGGAGTTTCGCTGGCAAGCGCCAGTGCGTTTGCGCAGGAAAACGGTGCATCGGCAGGATTTAAGATGCCGCCTTCGATCTTGGCGCTGAAGTCGCTGAAGGATCAGGCGACGCCGATTACGCGCGAGGAGCGGGCGGCGCGAATCGAGAAGGCGCGGCGGCTGATGTCCGAGAACAAGATGGACGCGATGTTCGTTTCTGCGGGGACGTCGCTGCGCTATTTTGTGGGCGTGAACTGGTGGCAGAGCGAGCGGATGTTTGCGTTTGTGCTGCCGGTGAAGGGTGAGCCGTTTTTTGTTTGTCCGGCGTTTGAGGAAGAGCGGGCGCGGGAGCAGATTGGGCGCGGGCCGGTGGGCGACAAGGCCGACGTGCGGACTTGGCAGGAGGATGAGAGCCCGTATTGGCGGGTGAAGCAGGGATTGCTGGATCGCGGCATTGGTGCGGGTGCCGTGATGGGGATTGAAGATACGGTGCCGTTCTTCTTCGCTAACACGCTGGAACTTACTGCGATGAAGTTAGTCAAGGCGACTCCAGTAACTGCCGGTTGTCGGATGATCAAGAGCGAGCATGAGCTGGCGCTGATGCGGCTGGCGAGTAAGGTTACTCTGGCGGCGTATGAGGCGGCGTATAAGTCTATGTATGACGGCATGACTGGCGATGCGTTTGCAGAGTTAGTATCGGCGGCGCACGAGCGGCAGGGATTTCACGGTGGCGCGGACGTGCTGGTGGGTAAGTACTCGGCGCTGCCGCATGGGACGATTGAGCCGCAGGTGGTGAAGCCGGGGACGATATTGCTGATGGATGGTGGATGCTCGGTAGAGGGATATGCGTCGGACATTAGTCGCACGGTGGTGCTGGGCAAGCCTCCGGCGGGCGCGGTGGGGGATAAGATGCGTCATGTATTTGACGTGGTGAAGCGGGCGCAGAGCGCGGCGATTGCGGCGGCGAAGCCGGGCGTGGAGTGCCAGGCGGTGGATGCGGCGGCGCGCGGCGTGATTACTGACGCCGGTTTTGGGCCGGACTATGCGCACTTTACCCATCGCGTGGGGCATGGTATGGGCATGGACGGGCATGAGTGGACTTACCTAGTCCGTGGAAATAAGACGCTGCTGCAGAAGGATATGATGTTCAGCGACGAGCCGGGGGTGTATCTACGGGGTGAGTTTGGGGTAAGGCTGGAAGATGATCTGCACATTACGGCGGAGGGGTCGGAGTTATTGACGCCGCAGAGCGAGAGTTTGGAGAAGCCGTTCTAGCTCCAAGGGTTGAGGGTTATAGCACCGGTCGTCTCAAAGTCCCGGACGTTGCGTGTGACGATAGTCAAATCATGGGCCAAGGCAGTTGCCGCGATCAGAGAGTCAACGGTTGGGAGAGGCCTCCCTGTCCCCACTCCACGAGCCACGAGCGTGGCCCAGTAGGCCGCCACTTGGCGATCAATCGGGAGAATGCGACCCGCAAACCAAGTCTCAAGATCTCGGCGGAGCCAGTCCTCAAGTTGTGAGCGGCGCTTGCCCTCGGCCAGCAGCTCAATCCCTTTCTGTATCTCAGCCAGCGTGATGACGCTGACATACTGGGATTCGCGTTCCGTCGTTTCCAGCCATCGTCGGACGCCAGAGTTTGGGCCGCCGCTGCGGTTGTACTCCGACAGCACATTCGTATCTATGACGAACCCGCTCATTCAAACTCGGCCGGACGGGGATAATCCATCGAGCGCTCCAAGTTTAGATTTGCGCCAGCAAACGGGGAATTTAGAAGCAAGTCGGACAGATTATCGGCTTTGGCTTCTGGTTGGCGGAGACCGGCCTCGCGGGTGACGATCTCCCGGAGATAGTCGGACAAAGTGACTCCGCGCTCACGCGCCCGAGCACCGAGGCTCTCTTCGGTCTCAGGGCTAATTTCTAGATGTATGGTCATTCGTTCAACTCCTTGCCGATCACTGTTCCAATTATCGCACTTGCCCCGTGCCGATCACTTCGTATTTGTATGATGTGATCTCGCGGAGGGCGAAGGGGCCTCTGGCGTGGAGCTTCTGGTTGCTGATGCCCATTTCGGCGCCGAAGCCGAACTCGGCGCCGTCGCTGAAGCGGGTGGAAGCGTTCCAGTATACGCAGGCGGAATCCACTCCGCGCAGGAAGCGGCGGGCGGCGGGTTTGTTGCGGGTAATGATGGTGTCGGAGTGTTTGGTGGAGTAGCGGTTGATGTGGGCGATGGCGGCGTCAAGGCTATCTACCACGGCGACGGCGAGGGTCATGCCGAGATACTCGGTAGACCAGTCGGCTTCGGTGGCTGGGACTAGCTTGGCGGCTTGCGCAGGGTCAGCTTTTGTTACTGAGGCAATAGTAGCATCGTCAGCGCGAACTTCTACTCCGGCAATTAGTAACTTGGCGACGATGCGGGGCAAGTAAGTGGCAGCGATGTCGCGATGGACTAATAGTTTTTCCGCTGAGTTACAGACCGAAACGCGCTGGGTTTTGGCGTTGAGGATGATGGCGTCGGCCATGGCGAAGTCGGCTTCGGTAGTAAGAGCCGCGTCGGCGTAGAGGTGGCAGTTCCCTGCCCCGGTTTCGATATAAGGCACCGTTGAGTTTTCGGTAACAAGGCGGATAAGGTCTTGGCCGCCGCGCGGGATGAGCACGTCTATGTAGCCGCGGGCGTGGAGCATTTCCTGTACGGTGTCGCGAGTGGTGCCGTCGAGTAACTCGATGGCTCCGGCGGGCAGGCCTAGGACGCTGTTGAGGACCTCGACAATTTTGGTGTTGGTGTGGTGAGCCTCGCGGCCTCCGCGAAGGACGACGGCGTTGCCAGCCTTGAGCGCGAGGGCGGCGGCGTCCACGGTGACGTTGGGGCGCGCCTCGTAGATGATGCCGATGACGCCGAGCGGCACTCGAACTTTGCGGATGAGCAGGCCGTTGGGGCGGGTGAACTCTTCGAGGATGTCGCCGATGGGGTCGGGCAGGGCGATGAGCGCGCGCAGGGACTGGCAGAGTGCGGCGACGCGCTCGGGGTCGAGCAGCAGGCGGTCGCGCTTGTAGGCGATGAGCGCGGGGTTGGCAAGGTCGAGCGCGTTGGCGGCGAGGATTTCAGCTTCGTGCGCGGCGAGGGCAACGGCCATGGCTTCGAGTAGTGCGTTCTTCTCTTGCGTGGAAAGCTGCGCGAGGTGCGAGGCTGCGTCACGGGCGCGTGTGAGCTTCGCTTGCGTGGGTTCGGTGAGGGTTGCGGTCGCCATGGTTATAGTTTCAGGTTTCTGGTTTCAAGTTTCAAGTTGGGATTGCATCGCTCATCCCACCTAACGCCGAAAGGCGCGGCGTGAGGGTGGGGCACCAACTTGATTGGGTAGGCGCGGTTCGTTGGAAAGCTCGGCGCTTCGCACCGATTGGACAGGCGAGGGCGCCTGTCCCCGCACAAGCTTAGTTGCTCGCCTTCGGCTTCGCGGCTCTGCGCAGCTTGGACTTGACGGCGGTCTTGCCATTCGTTTGCGGCGGAAAGTAGGTTCCGGTTTTGCGTTCGATGGCGGCGGGGATGGCGTGGGGGTGTTGGCCGCTGACGATGGCGACGCTCACTCCATTTTCGCTGGCGGTGCGGGCGGAGTGGAGTTTGGAAATCATGCCGCCGCGTCCGAGGTTGCTGGTGCCGCCGCAGGCGGCTTCAATGGCGGGTGTGATTTTGCGAATGGTGCGCACGAGTTTGCGCTTGGCGTTTTTATCAATCTTGCCAAGCTTGCCGCTCTGGCTGGCAACGGGCATGTAGAAGCCGTCCACGTCGGTGAGCAGGATGAGCCAATCGGCATGGACGGCGGTGGCGAGCAGTGAGCTGAGCTGGTCGTTGTCACCGAAGGCGCCTTCGAGTTCCTGCACGCTGACGCTGTCATTTTCATTGACGATGGGCACCGCGCCGAGTTTGAGCAACTCGTGCAGAGCGTTTTGCAGATTCTGGTAGCGGAGGGGCGAGGTGAAGTCGTCGCTGGTGAGGAGCAGTTGCGCGACTGGCTTTTTGCCGTAGAACAGGCGCTCGTACAAGCGCATCAGCATGGACTGGCCGACGGCGGCGCAGGCCTGCATGCGGGGCACGTCGCGGGGGCGTTCGGTGAGTCCGATGGCCGACATGCCGCAGGCGATGGCACCGGAGGTGACGAGGAGGTATTCGTGGTGGGTGAGGTCGAGCTGATCCACGAGGGCGCGCATGCGCTGCACGTTGATGACGCCTCCGGGAGCGATGGTGCTGGTGCCGATTTTTACGACGATGCGCATGGCTACAGTTTACAAGTTTACAAGGGTCGGGGGGCTCGGTTACCGGTTATCAGTTGCCAGACTTTAGTCTCTAGTCTTCGGGCCAGTCGTTCGATTGTGTCGGTGCTTGGACGGCGCGGCGGATTGCGAGCAACTGTTCGAGCAGCGCGCGCAAGTTTTCCAGCGGCAGGGCGTTGGCACCGTCTGACTTCGCTTCTTTCGGGTTGTCGTGGACTTCCATGAAGAGGCCGTCTATGCCTACTGCGACGGCGGCGCGCGCGAGTACGGGGATGAACTGGGGCTGGCCGCCGCTGACGGCGCGGCCGTCGGCCGAACTGGCCGAGGGGAGTTGGACGGAGTGCGTAGCGTCGAAAACTACGGGCGCGAACTCGCGCAGGATGGGCAGCGAGCGCATGTCCACCACGAGGTTGCCGTAGCCGAAGCTGGCGCCGCGCTCGGTGAGCGAGATGCGCGGCGTGTGGCCGGATTCGGTGGCGGCATCGTGGACTTTTTGCACGGCGTGGCGCATGTCCCAGGGGGCGACGAACTGTCCTTTTTTCACGTTGACGGCGCGGCCGCTGCGTCCGGCGGCGGCGAGCAGGTCGGTTTGGCGGCAGAGGAACGCGGGGATTTGCAGGATGTCCACCGCATCGGCAACGCGCGGGACGTCGGCGGATTCGTGGACGTCGGTGATGACGGGCAGCGAAAACGTTTCGGCGACCTTGCGCAGAATGCGCGTGCCTTCGACTACGCCGGGGCCGCGAAAACTGTGGAGCGAGGTGCGGTTGGCCTTGTCGTAGCTGGCTTTGAAGATGTAGGGGATGCCGAGGTCGCTGGCGACGCGCGCGATGGCTTCGGCCATCTTGAGGCAGTGGGCCTCGGACTCGATGACACACGGGCCAGCGATGAGGAAGAGGTCAGGGCCTCCGATGGAGACGGGGCCGACGGAAAAGGGAGTCATGTGATTAGGGTAAAGCATGAGGGCACCGAAGCGTGCCGAAGGCACAGAATGAAGTAGGCCCGGTACGGAGCGAAGCGGAGTGCCGGGTAGGCGTCAAGCAAGTTCCAGTCCCGAAGGGACGGCTCATGCCAGCTACAGATCAGTCGTCCTTTACGCATCGTTCCTCCCACCCTAGCGCCGAAAAGCGTGGCGCGAGGGGTGGGGCACTAATTTTTTGGGCTGGTGCGAAAACACAAGGTCTTTCCACTGCGCGGAATCGCGCTTGGCGCGATTCCGCTACGGTCGAGATGACTCGGTGTTGGCGTTGGTCGGTGGCGTCCCTGCGGGACTCGGTGGCCTTATGGCAGGTACCCGGCACTTGCGTGCCGGGCTTTCGCCTTGCGCCCCTGCGGGACTCTACCGCGGGGCTTTGTCTGGCCGGTGGAACATTTCCACAGCTGCGGCTTTGCGTTGTTCGCGGCGGGCTGCGCCGTTTTCGTAGGCTGCGCCTATGAACGACTGAAAGAGTGGATGAGGCTCTAGTGGCTTGGACTTGAATTCGGGATGGAACTGGCATCCGATGAAATGGGGATGGTTGGGTAACTCGATCATCTCGACGTAAGTGCCGTCGGGCGAGGAGCCGGAGATACGCAGACCGTTGGCCGCCATCTGCTCTTCGTACTCGCGGTTGAACTCGTAGCGATGGCGATGGCGTTCGCTAATTTCCGCCGTCTGGTAGATGCGGTAGGCGAGGGTATCTGGCTCGATCTTGCAGGGGCACGCGCCGAGACGCATGGTGCCGCCGAGTTCTTCCACTCCGAGCAGTTCGCGCAGCTTATAGATGACGCGGTGCGCGGTGTCGTGGTCGAACTCGCTGGAGTTGGCATCCTCGATGCCGCAGACGTTGCGGGCGAACTCGATGCAGGCGGTTTGCATGCCGAGGCAGATGCCGAAATATGGAACGTTTTGCTCGCGGGCGTAGCGAATCGCCTTGAGCATGCCTTCAATGCCGCGCTTGCCGAAGCCTCCTGGGACTAAGATGCCGTCGTTGGCTTCGAGCTGCGATTGTACGGTCTGGTCGCCGGATTCGAGGCCTTCGGCTTCCACCCAGTTTACGACTAACTTCAAGTTATGTGCGAGTGCGCCGTGGACTAGCGCTTCCTTTAGCGACTTATAGGAATCCTCGTACTCGACATATTTGCCGACGATGCCGATATGCACTTCGTCCTTGGGATTGTAGACGCGATGGACTAACTCTTCCCACTTAGTCATGTCGCGGTCGCGGGCGGTGATGTGGAGATACTTGAGCGCGAGGTCGTCCACACCTTCTTTTGCGAAGCCGAGCGGAACTTCATAGATAGAAGCGACGTCTTTCGCAGTAACGACGGCCGGCTCTTCGACGTTGCAGAAGAGCGCGATCTTGGCCTTGAGTTCCTTGGAGAGAAAACGGTCGGTGCGGCAGAGCAGGATGTCGGGCTGAATTCCGACGCTCAGTAATTCTTTGACCGAGTGCTGCGTGGGCTTGGTTTTCAGCTCGCCCGCGGCGGCGATGAACGGGACCAGCGTGACGTGGACGAAGAGCGTGTGCTCGCGGCCAAGTTCCTGGCGCATCTGGCGGATGGCTTCGATGAAGGGCAGCGATTCGATGTCGCCGACGGTGCCGCCGATTTCGACGAGGACTATGTCCACATCTTGCGCGACTTTTTTCATCGCGGTCTTGATCTCGTTGGTGACATGCGGAATCACCTGCACGGTCTTGCCGAGATAGTCGCCGCGGCGTTCCTTGGTGATGATCTGCTCGTAGATGCGGCCGGTGGTCCAGTTGTTGTCTTTGCTGAGCTTGGCGTGGGTAAAGCGCTCGTAGTGGCCGAGGTCGAGGTCGGTTTCGGCGCCGTCGTCGGTGACGAAGACTTCGCCATGCTGGAACGGCGACATGGTGCCGGGATCCACGTTGAGGTAGGGATCAAACTTCATCAGGTTGACCTTGAGGCCGCGGCTTTCGAGCAGGCATCCGATGGAAGCTGCCGCGAGACCCTTACCCAAAGAAGACACAACGCCGCCCGTTACAAAGATGTATTTTGCCGACATCTGTACCTCGCTGAAATTTTGGGGGTGAAATTGGTGCAGGATGGATGCACGATCCATTATACAGAGGGGCTTCGGTTGTCCGGTGGAAAAAGCAAAATCCACCACGGAGGCACGGAGACACGGAGAAGAGCAGAGGAAACGCTTTTCTTTATGAATGCTGTCTACGCTAGTTTGCGGGTTACGCTTTCGGTGGGGTCATACGATTCGGAACTGATGCCGAGAATGGTGATGCTTTGCGAGCCGCGATTTTCTACGGCGTGGGAGCAGCCGGGCGTCACCAGAATTACGGCCGCGCCGGAGCCGGTGAAGTCGCGGCGCTGCGCAGGCGGTGCGATGGCTGCGTCATTTTCCGAAAGCGAGCCTTCATCCCAGTGGAAGGTCCAAGTGGAATGGTAGTAGACGACGATGGCTTCCATGCGGCGCAGGTGGTAGTGGTTGCCGCGAATCGTCCCGGGCAAAATGGCGGCGAGATGCAAGTCGCGCACTGTGCCGACGAACTCAATGGCTGGTGTTGGGATGGTGAAGCTGGAGCCGCGGTGGTCGCCGGTATCGTTGAGAGAGAGGATTTGCACACGGGGCGTCATCAGGTTTGAGAGTAAACGGCAGCGGCGCTACCGGGCAAGCGGCGGGTGCACAAGCGTTGTCGTCAGGAACTGCGAATCGGCATCGGATAGTGGATAGCGAGGGGTCCTTCGACTGCGTCTGCCCAATCGCTTCGCGCTTGCGCAGACTGCGCTCAGGATGACACTGCATTAGGAACTTCAATGGGCCAGCCTCCGTAGCTCGACGGAGACCTGTCGCGCGCTTATTCCGGCGCGGACACCAAGCCCTGCCGGATGGCGTGAACCGACAACGCCACGCGATTTTCCACGCCCACCTTGCGCATTAACTTGGCAACGTGTGCCTTGACGGTGCGTTCTTCAATCCCAAGCTCTGCACCGATTTCTTTGTTGGAGCACCCGGCTACCAGCATATTCAAGACTTCGGATTCGCGGTCGGTGAAGGCGCCGCCTGCTCCGGCGAACACGCCACACTGGACCGAGCCGAGACGGGCGACCAGTGCAGTAAGCACTCCGCGAGAGCCGGCATCGGCTGCCTGCGCGGCAGCCTCCAGGGCGTGAAACTCGGCCAACGTAAGAGCGGGCTGACTGGAGAAATGCCCGCAGGGGTGTTCCACGACGCGATCCACAAACAGCGCCAGCACACGGCGCGAGGCCCACACGCCGCCGCAATGCACGGCGCGAATCGCAAGTGCAAATTCGTCTGCCGGACTGAAGTGATCCACGTAGCCCTTGGAGCCGCAGGCCAACAGTTGAATGATGTCCTCTTCCTTTAGGCCCGCTCCCGCCGCAAGAATGGGCACACCGGGATGCAGTCCGCGCACCTTGGCGATGGTGGTGAACAATTGCTTGCTGCTGGCGTCGCCCACAAGAATCAAGTCGGAACTCAAGCCGGAGGGCGCCGGAGAGTCTGCTTCAGCGTTGGCATTCTTATGGTGAGCGCTGGGTGACAGTTCCGCCAAGGTGATGGCGTGGAGTGTGAGTGCGGGTTCTGCTTCCAACAGCGAACACAGACCAACAAAACGCAAGGGATCGGTTTCCATCACGGCCACGCGGACGGTGGCGAGTGCAGACGGACGAACTGAATCGGGAACAATGGGTGCGCGGCCTACTGCAGATGACATGCTTCCCCCAGAAAGTTACTCGGAATCTTTGTCGGGTCTTTGGTGCGCGGGGCGGCGACTTAGTTCCCTATTGTTACCCGCGCGGAGGGCCGCGCCAATATGTCGCGGGTAATCGCATGAGGTGACTGGCCGCTGAGAATTGCACACATGACAATGCGCTTATACTGGCTGGCGAGATGACGTGGCGGAGGATTGTGCAATGCGATGCAGTGGAAATGATGTGATGCGCAGCGTGCTGCGTTCACTGGCGCTTATTTTGGCGGTGGCAGCAGCGTTGTTGCTGGTTGGGTTGCGGACTGAATTGCGCGGACAAAGCCCGCAGAAGGGCGGCTCCGTGCGGGCGCGCGATCTGGGGATTCCGTTTGACGGAACGCCGGGGTTGCTGAATGCCATCACCGATGTGAAAGGGGTTGCAGTTGGGCACGTGACACTGATTCGCGGCGAGGGCGCGCTGAAAATTGGCGAAGGGCCAGTGCGCACGGGTGTGACGGCGGTGCTGCCGCGCGGCAATGGAGTAACTGCTCCAGTGTTTGCCGGCGTGTATTCATTGAACGGCAATGGCGAGATGACCGGCACGCATTGGGTGGAGGAGAGCGGCCTGCTCGACGGGCCGGTGATGATTACCAACACGCACAGCGTGGGCGTGGTGCGCGACGCAGTGATTGCATGGCGAGTGAAGCATGCGCCGCCTGATCCCGAAGGCTATTGGTGGAGTTTGCCGGTGGTGGCCGAGACGTATGACGGCTACCTGAATGACGTGAACGGCTTCCACGTAAAGCCGGAGCATGTTGCAGCGGCGATTGAGGGCGCGCACGGCGGTCCGGTGGAAGAAGGCGGCGTGGGCGGCGGCACTGGCATGGTGTGCCACGGCTTTAAGGGTGGAATTGGAACAGCGTCTCGCGTAGTGACAATCGGCTCTGGCAAGGATGCGCTAACTTACACCGTGGGTGTGCTGGTGCAGTGTAACTATGGGGTTCCGTATGAACTACGGATTGCGGGCGTGCCGGTTGGGCACGAATTAGCGAAGGCGGGAGATTGGCCCGCTGTGGTGGGTGATTCGAGCTCGGCCCAGGTTGCTGTGCCTGCTGCGGGCGCGCGTGTTGGAGCCGGTGGTGCGGCGAAGGACGTGGGTTCGATCATTGTGGTGGTGGCGACGGATGCTCCGCTGCTACCGCATGCGCTGAAGCGGCTAGCGCGGCGGGTGCCCCTGGGGCTGGGACGCAATGGCAGTTACTCGGGCGATGGGTCGGGCGACTTATTTATTGCGTTCTCTACGGCGAATGAGAATGCGGGCGAGATTAGTGGTGTGCATAGCATAAAGATGCTGGGGCACGATGAAATGGATCCCATATTTCTGGCGACGGTTCAAGCTACCGAAGAGGCGGTAGTGAATGCGCTGGTGGCGGGGAGAACAATGAGCGGCGTGAATGGGCATACCGTGCTTGGCTTGCCACATGACAAGGTGACGGAGTTGATGAAGAGGTATGGGCGGTAGAACCTCTTCAGTGTGTCACCCTGGGCAAATCGTCGAGGGTCCCTGTGGAGTTGGCAGCTACAGTCGCGAACCAAGCCTGTTCAAAGAATCCGCTACCTCACCGCCGCCGCTATTTGCGGCACCACTTTCTGAATCGCTATAGCAATGCTGTCAATCGCATGGTCAATCTGCTGCTTAGTGATGACAAGCGGCGGTTGTAGGCGAATTACGTTGCCGTATACTCCGCCGACGCCGACTAGCACGCCCGCATCGTAGCACGCCGCTTTGATGGCTTCGGCTTCCGTGGTGGCCGGAGTGAGCGCTTCATCCTTGACTAACTCAATGCCAATCATCAGGCCGAGGCCGCGCACGTCGCCGATGAGCGGGTACTGGGCTTGCAGCTCGCGTAGGCGATCCATGGCATAGTTGCCGGTTTGAGTGGCGCGGGCGCAGAGGTTTTCACGCTCGATGTAGTTAAGGTTGGCCAGTGCCGCCGCGCAGCAGACCGGGTTGCCGCCAAAGGTGGAGAGATGATCCCCAGGGAGGAAAGCATCGGCGATTTCCGCACGTGCCGTAAAACCAGACAGCGGAAAGCCGTCGGCAATGCCCTTTGCAGTTACTAAGATGTCTGGAGTAACTCCGTAGTGCTCAATGGCAAACATTTTGCCGGTGCGTCCGATACCGCTTTGCACTTCATCGCAGATAAAGAGAATGCCATGGCGGTCGAGCACCTGCTTTATTTCATGGAAGTAATTCGGCGGAGGCACAAGAATGCCTCCTTCGCCAAGGACTGGCTCAGCGATGAACGCCGCAACGTCGCCTGCTGTGGAGTAGCGAATCACGTCGTCGAGCATCTTCGCCCACTGGCGTGAACCTTCTTCCGGGTCATTCCGCCAAGCTGAGCGATAGACATAAGGCCCGGGCAGAAAGTGGACTCCAGTAACATACGGTCCGCTGCGCTTTTTTCGTCCGGCATTGCCGGTGACAGCGAGGGCGGTGGCGGAGCGTCCGTGGAAGCTATAGTGCAGGGCAATGTTTTCATGCTTACCCGTATACAGCCGCGCCAGCTTGAGCGCGCCTTCAATCGCCTCCGCCCCACCATTGCCGAAGAACGTTTTAGTGAGTCCAGCGGGCATAAGGTGGGCTAGCTTCTCAGCTAGATCCGCAACCGGCGCAAGATGATAAAGATAACTGCCACAGTGAATATACTTGTCAATCTGGGCCTTGGCTGCAGCCGCAACATCTGGATTGACATGACCCGCGTTAACCACGGAAATACCCGAGTAACAATCAAGATAGTCGCGACCGGAGATATCGGTCACTACTGCACCAGATGCCTTGATAGGCTCAAGTGGCGCAACCGACTTAACAAAGCCGGTCATAACGTAATCGCGGTACTTCTGGATTGTGTTGGACATGATGTCTCCTGATGCTCTAAAACTTGCGCGAGTGTTCCATTACCCAGCGTTCGACGACCACCTTTTCCTGCGTATAGAACTCGACAGCATCGCGGCCCTGGCCATGCAGAATTCCGAAGAAGCTGTCGTTCCATCCACTAAATGGGAAGTAGGCCATGGGCGCGGCGACGCCTATGTTAATGCCGATATTCCCTGCCGGAGCTTCATAGCGGAACTTACGCGCAGCCGCTCCACTACCGGTGAACAGCGACGCTTGATTGCCGTAAGGCGTTCGATGGAGAAAAGCGATGGCTTCATCCACATCGTTGGCATGTACCATGCTGAGCACCGGGCCAAATATTTCAGTGGTGGTAAGTTGACTCTCGGCAGAAACTGCATCGAGTACCGTGGGCGCAACGAAGTTGCCGTTCAATGCGGGGACGGAAGAGCGGCGACCATCGAGCAGCAACTTCGCGCCGTCGCGCTCACCTTTCGCTATCAGCGTCTCGATTCGCGACTTACTCTGCGGGGTAATGACTGGCCCCATAGTTATGGTTTCGTCTTGTCCGTTCCCGGTGCGGATTTTACTGGCTAGGTCGAGAATAACATCACGAAATTCCTTTTGTGCGTCACCCACGGTGACAGCGACGGAAACGGCGAGGCAGCGCTGACCCGCACAGCCGAAGGCACTATCGGCAATAATGCGGCCAGCGGATTCCATATCAGCATCGGGCAGCACGACCACATGATTCTTGGCTCCGCCCTGGCATTGGGCACGCTTACCGCGCTCGGCAGCACGTACATACACCAGCTTTGCCACTGGAGTTGACCCGACAAAGCTTACCGCCTTGACCGCCGGATGATCAATAATGGCATTGACTGCGTCCTTGCCACCATGAATTAGAGTAATTACACCCGGCGGCAGGCCAATCTGTTCCATTAACTCGAAGGCCCGCATCATCGTAAGTGGTACACGCTCACTTGCCTTGAGTACGAACGTGTTGCCGCAAGCAATAGCATAAGGCAGGAACCAGAATGGAATCATGCCCGGGAAGTTGAAGGGGGTAATAGCAGCGACTACGCCGAGTGGTTGACGGATCATCATCTCATCAATCCCGCGCGCTACATCCTCCAAGTTGTAACCTTGCATCATCGTAGGGATGCCACAGGCGACTTCGACGTTCTCAATCGCACGGCGCAGCTCCGCTCGCGCTTCGACTAGCGTCTTGCCATTCTCCAGCGTGATGAGTCGGGCGAGTTCGTCTTGATGTTCTTCCAACAACATCTTAAGCTTGAAAAGCGGTTGGATTCGATCTTCTGGGGGAGTCCGGCGCCATTCGGAATAGGCAGCAGCTGCTGTGTCTACGGCGGAACTCACCTCACTCGCATTGCAGAGCGGTGTCTGTGCAATCAACTCTCCTGTTGCAGGATTGTGAACATCGAACCAGTTAGTGGCGGATGACTCGCGCCATTCTCCAGCGATGAAGTTGGGGACCTTGGTGAAGGTAGGAACAGCGAGACTCATGAACGCTCCATATCTGGTTCACATCCCTGGCGGGAATTAGTGTGGCCGCTAATAGCTAGCCCGGTCAAGCAACAACAGCGTTACTCTTTAAAGATGCATTGCCTTCGTAATTTAAGTTATACAACCGCTAATAGCGGCGTGATCTTGTTTTCCACGATGTGCTGCAGACCAGCCTCTATTACATCGAAGCCTTCGTGCAGTTGGTCATCGGTAATTGTGAGCGGCATCAGCAAGCGCACTACATTGCTATACGAACCGGCGCTAATCATCACCAAGCCATGCTGGCAGCAGTAATCCATCAGGGCGTTGGCCTCGTCTTTGGCGGGCTCTTTGGTACGCGGATCCTTCACCAGTTCGATGGCCTGCATGGCACCAAGACCGCGGACATCGCCGATGACGGGAAACTGCGCTTGCCATTTTCTGGCGCGCCGCTGGAATTCGTCGCCAATGTGTTTCGCGTTGGCCAGCAGGTCTGTGGTCTCAAACAAGTCCATAACCGCAAGCGCCGCTTCGCAAGAAAGCGGATTGCCCGCGAAGGTTCCACCAAGGCCACCTACACCAGGCGCGTCCATGATTTCGGCGCGACCGGTGATGGCTGCGATGGGCATACCTCCACCCAGCGACTTCGCACTGGTAATAACATCAGGCACTAAGTCCCAATGCTCGCTCGCAAACATCTTGCCCGTTCGGCCGAAGCCAGACTGAACTTCATCCGCAATAAGAACAATGCCGTACTTGCGGCAAATGTCAGTAAGTGCGGCGTAGTAATCGTGTGGCGGAACGATGAATCCGCCCTCGCCGATAACCGGTTCGATAATAATTGCGGCTACGTTTTCCGCAGCGACTACCCGCTTGAATGTGTCCTCCAGATGAGTAGCGCAATAAACATCGCACTCGGGATGACTTTTACCATAAGAGCACCGGTAGCAGTAGGCGTAGGATACGCGGTATACTTCCGGCGCGAACGGCTCAAATCCGGCTTTATAAGGGTGCGTCTTGCTGGTGAGCGTCATCGCCATATAAGTACGTCCGTGGAAGGCGTCTTCAAAGCAGATAATGCCCTTGCGCTTGGTGTAGGCGCGGGCTACCTTGATAGCGTTTTCAACGGCTTCCGCACCGGTCGTCACGAGCATAGACTTCTTGGCAAAGGTGCCCGGCGTGAGAGCATTCAGACGCTCGCACACTCGCACGTAACTCTCATAAGCAAGCACGTTGAAGCTGGTGTGGAGAAAGCGATCGGCTTGTGCCTTTACGGCTTCCACCACCTGCGGTGCGCGATGGCCGGTATTGAGCGAACCGATGCCCCCGGCAAAATCAATCAGTATGTTGCCATCCACGTCCTCCACTGTTGCGCCTTCCGCGCTAGCTAGAAACACGGGCGTAGAGTGAAATGGAGCGATGGAGATGGCCTGCTCACGGCGCCGCATCAGTGCACGAGAGTTAGGCCCGGGGATTTCAGTCTTTAGTTGAATGGTCTTCATGGTGCCCTCTTCTTAGTACCAGCCGATGGGCTGCTCACTCAAGTTAATGTGTATCTGCTTGGTTTCGAGATATTCCTCCACGCCCTGTGGGCCAAGCTCGCGACCACAGCCGGATTGCTTGTACCCACCCCAAGGCGCTTCCACATAGGTGGGTTGCATATGGTTCACCCAGACAATGCCAGCGCGCACACTCTTGACCACGCGAAAGGCCTTGAAGATATCGCGCGTCCAAACGGCGGCAGCCAAGCCGTAAGGGGAATCGTTCGCAATCTTGATGGCATCGGCTTCATCGTCGAAGGGAATCACAGTGGCGACAGGGCCGAATATCTCTTCACGGGCTATACGTGCCGAGTTGTCTACGTCATAAAATATCGTAGGCTCAACATAGTAACCTTTGTCGAATCCGGAAGCGCGATTGCCACCACTGGCAAGCTTAGCCTCACCTTTACCGATCTCTTGATACTGGCGAACCCGGTCGTATTGATCTTTGCTCACCAGCGGGCCCATCTTTGTATCACGATCGAGCGGCGACCCAAGTCGAATCGTCTTGGCCTTGGCTGCCATGGCCTCCACAAACTTAGTATAAATAGGCTTTTCGACGAGAATGCGGCTGCCTGCTGAGCACACTTCTCCCTGATTGATAAAGACGCCGAAGAGCGCGCCGTCAATGGCATTTTCGAAATCGGCATCCGCAAAGAATATATTCGGCGACTTGCCACCTAGTTCCAGAGTTACCCGCTTCAGGCTGTCAGCAGCGGCTTTGACGATGATTTTGCCGACGGAGGCGCTACCGGTGAAGGCAATCTTGTCTACATTGGGATGAGAGACGAGAGGCGCACCGCAGGCTTCTCCGAATCCGCTAACCACGTTGATGACGCCTTTAGGTACTCCGCACTCCTCGAACCAAGCGGCGAGTTCCAGTAGAGTAAGGGGAGTCTGTTCTGCTGGCTTGATGACGCAAGTGCAACCAGCTGCTATTGCAGGGGCCAGCTTCCAGGCCGCCATAGTTAGTGGGTAGTTCCACGGAATAATCTGACCCGCTACACCAATCGGTTCTTTTACCGAGAGGCTCAGGGCGTTGTCGGGCACGGGGTTTACTTGACCGGTAATCTTAGTAGCCAGGCCTCCGTAGTACTCAAAGCAAGTGGCAGAGTCGGCCATGTCGTATTCAGCTTCTACAATGGGCTTGCCGCAGTTTCGGGCTTCAAGTTCAGCAAGCATGGCGGACTCAGCGCGAATCTTGTCGGCAATGCGAAACAGGATGCGACCGCGCTCCTGGGCTGTCACATCACGCCAGCCACCGTCATCGAAGGCGTGCCGGGCGGCTGCTACAGCGCGGTTTACATCCTCGGCATTACCTTCGGGGGCGTAGGCGAGAATCTCCTCCGTGGCGGGTTCATAGATCGGAAATACTTTGCCCGAAACGCTAGGGACAAATTCCCCATTGATGTACATCGAGTAAGTTTTTGCCATTTCTAATTTGCCTCAGGTGCTAAAGTCGCAGCACGCTTCATCCGCGAATATACAAAGAAGAAAAAGAATGCCAAACCGACAAAGAATAGAGTGCCGCTGATCATTTTGAGCTCGTACAGAAATAGCGACGAGACGGTTTGCGGTGGAAAAAATACCAACCCTATGCCTAGAAGTGTGGTAAGCAAGCCACTCCATCCAGCCAGCGTGAGAGTGATTTTGCTGTAGCGGCCTTTGTTGTCAGCAGGGGCAGCGGCTATGCGCAATAAGGCGCCAAACAGATAAACGAAGGGTATTAGCTGGAGAACCACTGCCAGCGAAAGCATCGTCTGGAAAGCTTCGCGAACACTGGCACCGCTAAAGTAAAGTACAGTCAGGATGAGTGAAAGACCGCCGTGCACAAGCAAGGCGATGTACGGCGTGCCATACTTGGGGTGCAACTTGCCGAGACCGCTGGGGAGATAAGAATCAAGTCCCGCGACAAAGGGGATGCGAGCAGAACCAGCAAGCCACGCTGAGCCTATGCCCGCGATGGAAAGGCTGAGCAGCACGGCGAATGGAGCGATGATCCAGGTTACTCCGACTTGTGCAGACATTTGGCTTACTGCCTGTACAATACCCTGTAGTACGCTGATACCTTTGGTGCCTACTGCAATTAGTAAGGTGAGAGTTGCTCCGATGTAAAGCACTCCTGAGATAACGCCACCCCAAGCTACGGCTCCGGGTAATGTGCGTTCGGGGTCTTGAATTTCGTCTCCCATGATGGAAGCTAGCTCGAGGCCGACCAGGCCGAAGCAGATCACTCCGAACGAGTTGAGTAGGAAGCGCGGGTCTACAGGAATGGCGAAGTCTGTAGTGGCAACTGCGGTTCCGTGGCGGGCAAAAACAATCACTCCGAGGCCGATAAGAACGGCAGCAGCAATACCCGTGCCAATTGCGCCGATGTTGTTGATCCACTTGCCGACGCCGAGGCCCATGATATTTAGAGCGACAAGAGCCGCAAGAAGAGTGATGCTTGCAGTTAGCGCGAACATCTTGTTATCAGCGAGGGCCTCATGCCCAGGGCCGAGCGCGAAGACGGAAACGCCCACGAAATACAGCAATACTGTAGGCACATACAAGATGTTATTCGTCCAATAACACCAGCCCGAGAGAAAGCCATGGAAGTCGCCAAATATCTCCTTGGCCCATAGATAGACACCCCCTTCTCCCGGATATCGCTTGCTCAGTTCTATCACGGCAATTCCCTGGGGCCAGAAAAAGAGGGCGAGCGAGATGATCCAGAGCCAGATGGTGACGCCGCCGTTAGCCGCGATAGATGGAACTACATTAAGGTTAAATACCGCGACCACAAACAGCAACACTAAGTCGAAACGCCCGAGGGCGCGCTTCAGGTGTGGGGTCGCAGATGTTGTAGTGTTGGTCATCGAGTTTGTGATCCGTTGCGGCAGAGCATCCCACCCTAGCCGCGAAGTGTGCGGCTAGGGTGGGACACCCATCTCGAAATAGCTACTTGGTTTCTAATGAGCTGCGTACTCAACTACCATGCCGCGCTCTTGCTGAGCCTTAGCGAGCGCAGGAGCGAGGTCTGCAAATGCCGCCAAGTGCTGGTCAATATCCGCCTCGGTGTGTTGCACGGAGATGGTCCACTGCTCATCCCACCAGAAGGGTTGAGGCATGACCCCCCGGTTCACCATGCCGAACCAGTACTGCTTCCACAGGTCTACATCCACCATGCGCCATTCACGGTGGTTACGAATCTTCTCGGCATAGAGCAGCATGGCGCCGTTGGCACCTGCCCCGATGGAATAGGCGGTAAGCCCGCTAGCAGCGATGATTTTATTGCACCCCGCTACTAACTTTTGATTCATAGCATTGATGTGAGCGTAGCCTGCGGGAGTTAGCACCTCACGGAAGACCGCTAGCCCTGCGGCGACCACCGTACAATTTGTGTTATAGGTTCCGGCATGGAACACTTTGCCTTGCGCAATGACGTCCATGATCTCTCGCTTGCCGCCAAAGGCAGCTAGCGGGAAGCCTCCACCGATAGACTTAGCGAGGCAGATCATATCTGGTTTGATATTGAAGTACTCACAGGCTCCGCCGCGACCGAGCTTGGCCCCCGTTTTTACTTCGTCAAAGATCAGTACAGCGCCATGCTTGGTGCAAAGATCTCGAAGACCTTCAAGAAATCCAGGCTCAGGCATGACGATGCCGATGTTCATGGGGACCGGCTCGACGATGACTGCCGCCACTTCTCCAAGGTTTTCGTTGAACTGGCGCTCGACGGAGGCGAGGTCATTGAACTGGGCAACCAGAGTAGCGTCCGATTCGCCCTTGGGAATGCCGGCACTGGCCACTACACGATTCGGAGCTTCGATGTCGCCCCACTTTTCGGGATCGGGCTTGACGCTGACCATGACCGCGCCGTGAACGCCATGATAGCAACCCTCAAACTTTATGAGCTTTTCGCGATCAGTGTAGCCACGTGCAACACGAATGGCGTGCATGGTAGCTTCGGTGCCGGAGTTAGCGAAGCGCACTTGCTCAATGGGAAAGCGCGCGATAATTTCTTCCGCCAGCTCACGCTCTAGTTCAAACGGCATACCGAGCATGGTGCCGTTTTCAAGCCTGTCTTGCACCGCCTTGACGACCGCGGGATGACAGTGCCCGGCCATGATGGCGCCGAAGCATAGGTTGAAGTCAATCATCTCGTTGCCATCCACGTCCCAGATACGGCTACCGAAAGCGCGCTTGATGAAGACTGGATAAGGCTCATAACTACGGAAGTTACTGGCTACGCCTAGAGGCATATAGGGCCAGGATTTCGCCAAAGCGGCTTTGGAGCCGGGAGTCCGGCGTTCGAAGGTGGCTAGTTCGTTACGGAGTCCGTCGTGCATTTCGTGGTGCATATTACTACCTCATCGCAAGCGCGAAGAATGTACAGCTACAACGTTCGTTCCCCGGCCACGGATCTGACCGCGGGACCAAGGAACGAAATTTCTTAGAAGAAGAGTTTAAGCGCAGCCTGTACCAGCCGTGGGTCGCGCGCCTTCTTAATCGTCCCAAAGTCCGACCCGTCGGAGAAGGATCCGTCCGGGCTCTGGAATTGGGTGTGGTTCAGCAGGTTGAAGAAGTCCGCACGGAACTCCACACGGCGCTTCTCGCCAAAGCTGGTCGCCTTCAGGATGGTCATGTCTATGCTCTGGATGCCGGGACCGCAACAGATGGAGCGGGGCGCATTGCCAAACTGGGCCAGCGCCGGATCCTGGAAGCTGGACGTGTCAAAGTACCGGTTCCCGTTCTTTTTAGGGTCGAGGCGTTTGAACGGGGCCACCTGGTCGGGCGTGCTCACGGGCGTAAAGAAGAAGCTGGAGACCAGTTCCTGGTCGTTGCCGTCAGAGAGCCGAATGGGGAAACCGCTCTGCAGCGTGAGAATCGTGGTCACCCCCCAGCCATTCAGCAGTTTACCCTGGAGTCCGTTGTACTTAGGAACCGGAAGCTCCCAGTAGCCGTTCAACACAAAGCGGTTGCGCGAATCGAACAGCGAGAGCGAACGAGTCTTGCGGAAGTTGAAGGGATTCAGTGACTCTTCAAAGCTGGACGCCTGATCCTGCGACTTGCTCCAGGTGTAAGCGACCTGCGCCTGAAGGCCATGCGAGAAACGCTTTTCCAGTGAGGCCTGCAGCGAGTTATAGGCGGAGTTGGCAATAGTGTCCTCCGCAAAAATGTTGCTGATCACATCCACGCCGTCGGCCGGGCAGGTAGCCGCGCCGTTCAGCGGGTCGCAGTTGGGCGACCCATAGGGGCGCAGGCCCACCAGCGTGATTCCATTCGGCCCCACCGTGGTGCCCTTCGCCAAAACCTGATTGTGATTGGCATAAGGCAGATGCAGGTCGTTGGGCAGCACGGTGCCCGGTGCGATAAAGAATGGGCTATCCGCGAAGAAGGGGCCGCAGGCCAAGTTGCTGTTGCCAGTGGAGTTTGAAATACCCTGCAGGTCGAGACAGGTCTGCGCGTTACCGGGATTCAGGTCATGGGAAGCCAGCAGGTGATGCGCCTGTGAACCCACATAACTCACCTGCAGTGAGAGGTCTTTGCTGAGCTCGCGCTGCAAGGTGACGTTGTACTGTTCTGAGTATTGCGTCTTCAGATGTGGCTGGAATTCGCCGAACAGCAGGATGGGCCGGAAGACTGACCAATTCACTGGCTGTCCACGCTTGGGGGTCAGGATGCCGTTGAACGGATTCGGCGCGACGCCGCCGCTCTGCAGCACGAACGGAGTATTGAAGAGCGGATTCGTAATGAACGTACTGCCACCAAACGGTGGCTCGGCGCTGAACTGTTCCAGCACCAACTGCTCAACCGGGCTGTAGAAAATGCCGAAGCCGCCGCGAATGCTCGTCTTGCCCGAATTGCCCGGGCTGTAGGCGATGCCGATACGCGGTGCGAACGCCTTGTAGTCAGTGGAGGTAAGCCCAGGCGGCACGCCGGAGTCGCCCGGCACTACGAGTCCTGTGGGCTGGTAAGGGGTGCAGTCGCTCGTGCCCAGCGTAGCTTGACTGTCCGCGGAGAGCTGGCAGGGGAAGATGGAAGAATTCTGGCCGGGCCGAAAGGTCTGCACGTGCTTCGAGTTATCGGTGAGGGGCGTAAACAGTTCCCAACGCAGACCGAAGTTCAGCGTCAGATTCGGACGGAGCTTCCAGCTATCCTGCGCGAACAGGCCAATCTGCTTGCTGCGCACATTTTCCACCTGTGCCGAGCCTTGGGAGTATGAGTCCGGGAGGCCCACCAGATAGTTGGCGAAGTTGTTGGCCGTGACGAGGCTGTTCGGGGTATTGCCGGTGTAGCCGAAGTCGCCCGCGATATTGAAGTACAGAGTCTGGTCGAAGCGAAGCTCGCGCGCATCCACGCCGAACTTCATGGTGTGGCGGCCTTTGACGAAGGTCAGGTTGTCCGCCAAGGAGTAGGAGTTGCCAATCTGGGGCAGCTCACCTTCAAAGTTGTTGCCGAAGACAAATCCGCCCGCCACATTGATGAATGGAACCCCTTCACGGCTCTTGCCCAGATTCGGAGTAATGCCGAGTTTGGGACTGGTGCCAAACTGCTCCTGCACGGCGCTGGAATCACCGGTTCCGGTAAAGCAGAACTGCGACGTTGCGGAGGAACAGGAGTTGGTGACGAGGTCCGTGGTCTGGGGATGGTTGAACGTCTTCTGCGCTTCGCGCATATAAACCGCGCGCGCCTCATTCACCAGATTGTTGTTGAGAGTCCAAGTGTGGCTGATGTTCAGCTGCTGAAAGCGATCCGCACCCTGTCCGCCGAAGCCGGGCAGGTTGGCGCCAGCACCCTGGAAGGCGGCAAAGGGCTGAAAGACATCGTCGTCCACAAAGTAGTAGTAGGCGCTCAAGTTCTGGTGCTCGTTGATCTTGTAGTCCCACTTGCCAGTGACCTGATCCGCTCGCGTGCTGCCCTTCAGCACAGCCTGGTAGCTGCCGTCGGAGATGTTTCCGTTGGGCACAAAACGCAGCAGGTCCGCTGCAACCGGGTCTTGACAGGCTGCGGGCACCTTGCCGCTAGGAAACACGTCAGCCCAGGCCGCGCCGGGGGCCGGAGTCGCGCCTTCCTGTGCCGCGATCGCAGCGGAACAGCCGGGGCGCGTATTCAGGACGTCGGCGACCAATTGGTCACTGATGCCGCCGCCAAAGCTGCCGTTGGCGGAAAAGTCGCCGGTGCGCTCGGCCGCTGTGGGAACAGTCGTCACCGGACCGGAGATGCCTTGCCGCACGCGGCGGCCCTCGTAGCTCACAAAGAAAAAGCTGCGATTCTTAATGACCGGCCCGCCCAGCGTGCCTCCGAACTGATTCTGGTTGAAGGCGGCTTTGCTGGTGTCAAAGTAGCCACGCGAATTCAGCACCTTGTTGCGGAAGTATTCGTAAACGTTGCCGTGAATCTGGTTGGTGCCCGACTTGGTGACCACGTTGACGACAGCACCGGAACTGCGGCCATACTCCGCGTCGAAGGTGTTGGTCAGTACGCGGAACTCTTCAATGGCGTCCGGGCTGGGCTGCACCGTGGGCAGGTTGGCGAACTGGTCATTGGCGTCGCCGCCGTTCACGCTGAAGTTGTTGCCGCGGCCACGTCCCCCGTTTACAGACACAACCCCGGCGCGGTCACTGCCGTAGTACAGGTCGGTTCCCGTGGTGGACTGCACGCCCGGTTGCAGCGACAGCAACTGGTAGGCGTCGCGAGTATTCAGCGGCAGTTCGGAAACGGCGCGGGAGTTCACAATCGCGCCCAGTTGCGTGCTTGACGTGTCTACCAGCGGCGCTTCCGAGGTGACGTCCACCACCTCTTGCGCGGCTCCGAGTTGCAGCACCATATTAAGAGCCAGGGCCTGGTTCAGATCCAGTTGAATGCCGTGGCGCACGTTCTTCTTGAACCCAGCGAGGTCAAACTCCAGCCGGTAAAGCCCCACGGGAATCGCGGGGAAGGCGTAGTCACCTTCGGCATTCGTCTGCCCGGAGCGAGACACGCCGCTATCCTCATTCACCAACTTGACGTTGACGCCTGGAACCACTGCGCCCGTGGGATCGGCCACGCGGCCAAAGATGCGTCCGCCGGTGCTTTGGGCTAAAGCGGAAGAGGCGAGCAGAACCATCAGAGCCATCGCTGTGCACGCACGAGGGATGGAACCGACAATGGAACCGGCAATTTTTCGAACCGCAAACCGCTTGGCGAACACAGCCATGTGAACTCCCTGAAGGTCGAGAGGAAATTTGGATTCCAGCGGGTCTTGCAGCCGGAACAAACCTTGCTATAATCCCGCAAGGTTAGAGAAGTACGGGCGGGATGTCAAGCTGATTTCCCGCAACGAAGGTATCGGAATTTCCGAACTTGCAATAGGAAAGCCCATGGCCGCCAAGTCGCCCCCGAGTTCGCCGCGCACCCAGAAGCTCGAACCGCTGAAGATTGGCGAGGTTGCCAGGCAGGTTGGCGTGTCTCCGTCGGTGATTCGCGCCTGGGAAAATCTGGGGCTGACGCGGCCACAACGCACGGCCAGCGGCTACCGGCTGTATTCCGCGGACGATGTGCGGGTGCTGAAACGCGCGCGCTATTTGCGGCGGGAGCGTGGCCTGAACGCCGCAGCTATTGTGCCCATACTAAAGAGCGAGGGACACAATGGCTCCAGAACCGCCACCCCGGATGTGGGGGCTTCTCGCGTGATCGGCTCGCGTCTGCGGCGGCTGCGCCAAGGCCGCAAGCTGGCGTTGGCGGAGGTTGCCCGCGTGGTGGGGATTTCGGTTGGCTTTCTTAGCGCGATTGAGCGATCGCAAATGGGCGCTTCCGTTTCTACCTTGCGCAAGCTGGCGCGCTTTTACAAGACGAACATCCTCGACTTTTTTGACTCAGCGGGCGACAATCCGCACTTGGTACGCGCCGCCGAACGCAAGGTGCTGGATGCTGGGCAGGGCGTGAAGATGGAACTGCTGGCCTGGGGCAAGGCGGTGATGGAGCCGCACCTGTTCCGCATTGCGCCCAAGGCAGGCAGCGGCGAGGCGTATTCCCACGACGGTGAAGAGTTTCTGCACGTGCTGCAAGGCAGGCTTAACATCTCGCTGGAAGGTCACGAGTATCACTTACAGCAAGGCGATAGCCTGTACTTTGAGAGCAGCATTCCGCACCGCTGGGTGAACCCCGGCAAGAAGGAAGTTGCGGTGCTTTGGATTAACACGCCGCCGACGTTCTAGCGAGCGCATATTGGTTTAGCGGGTGCAAATCGAGGAGTATGCATGAGATTAGTAAGAAAGAGTAGTGAAATTCGCGCGGTGGGAATTGCCTTCGCGCTGACGCTTGGGTTGGCGGTTTTTTCCGGGCTCGCTTTCGCGCAGGTGGATTTGCTGGTGACGCATGCACGCATCTATACGGAAAATCCGAGCCAGCCTTGGGCCGAGGCGATGGCGGTGAAGAATGGCCGAATTGCTGCGGTAGGCAGCGAGGCGCAACTTGCGTCGTTTCGCGCAGGCGCGGCCAAGGAGGAAGACGCGCACGGCAAGCTGATTCTGCCGGGCTTCCATGACACGCACATCCACTTTATGAGCGGATCGCTGAGTCTGGCAGGCATCAATCTGGACGATGTGCAAACACTGGCGGAAGTGCAGCGATTAGTAAAGGAGTACGCAGCCGCGCACCCCAAGGCGCCGTGGATTGTGGGCCGGGGATGGAGTTACGACCTTTTTGGCGAGACGGCGCTGCCCGACCGCAAGATGCTGGACGCTGTCGTGGCAGATCGTCCGGTGTACCTGGAGGGTTACGACGGCCACACCAGTTGGGTGAACAGCAAGGCGCTGGAGTTAGCTGAAGTTACTAAGTCAACAGCAGACCCCGCTAACGGCAAGATTGTCCGCGACGCCAGCGGCGACGCGACCGGAGCTCTGAAGGAAGCGGCGCAGGAAGTGGTGAGTTCACATATTCCTGAGCCGACACGTTCTGATCGGTTGAACGCGCTACGGGCAGGATTGCACCATGCCAGCGCCAACGGGCTTACTCGGGTGCGCAGCGCGGGCGGCGACTTCGAGTATCTCGACCTGTATGAGCAACTGCGTAAGTCAGGTGAACTTACCGTGCGGCAGTCTATTGCCTATTTTCTTGACCCGCCGGAGCTGACGCCAGCGGCGCTGGAGCAGATCGAGAATGCACGCCGCGACTTTCACGATGACTGGATCACCGGCGGCGTGGTGAAGACAATGCTGGACGGCGTAGTTGAGTCGCACACCGCAGCCATGCTCACGCCTTATAGTGATGATCCGTCGCTGAGCGGCAAGATGTTTTGGGACGCCGCCAAATACACGGCCGCAGTCACCGAACTCGACAAGCGCGGCTTTACGGTGATGACCCATGCGATTGGTGAGAAGTCAGTCCGCACCGCGCTGGATGCCTACGAAACGGCTGCGAAGGCGAACGGCACTCGCGGGCGCGACCACAGCATCGAGCACATAGAGACGTGCTCGGAGGCGGATCGCCCGCGCTTTGGGCAACTGCACGTGGTGGCGGGCATGCAGCCGCTGCACACTTATCCGAACGACGACACACTGAAGGTTTGGGCCAAGAACGCCGGGCCAGATCGCGCCTCGCGTGCGTGGTCGTGGCGGACGATTCAGGCAGGGGGAGGCTTGCTGGCGTTTGGCAGCGATTGGCCGGTGGTCACACTGAATCCGTGGTACGGCGTGCAAACGGCAGTGACACGACAGACCCGCGAGGGCAAGCCTGAGGGCGGATGGATTCCGAATGAGCGCATCTCGCTGGAAGAGACGATTGCGGCATACACGCTGAACGCAGCGAAGGCAGAGCATCGCGAGCGAGACGAAGGATCGCTGGAAACAGGCAAGCTGGCGGACTTCATTATTGTGTCGCAGGACGTCTTCCGGGTACGCCCGAGCGAGCTAAGCAGTACAAAGGTGGAGAAGACGTTTGTGGGCGGTCGGCTGGTGTATGACGGAGCGGCGGCACCAAGCGTCGCGGCGAGGGATCACCAAGAAACAATGAACTCGCATGAATCCACAACTCCGCCGGATGTGCGAAAGAATTGATGGCAAGATGTTGGCTCGCATAAGTTGCGGGCCGTGAACATAGAAGTGAAGTACTCCAGCGTCAGCTCAGTAAAGCACGCCGAAAACATGAGGCACGCCATGTATCAAGTCCAGCTGTCGCAGTCGTACTTCGCCGCGCAGCTTGATGAGCCGGTGCGGGAAGAGACCATTGGTGACCTTCTGCGCGTGCGGGTTGCGCTTACGCCGAACGCGATGGCGCTGGTCGAGTCGGACATCACCGGCACGCTTGGCCGTCAATGGACGTACGCGGAGCTGCTGCGTGACTGCGAGCGGCTGGCTCGGGCGCTGCTGACGCGCTATCGGCAGGGGGAACGCATCGCGGTATGGGCACCGAATGCGCCGGAGTGGATGCTGCTGGAGTTCGCTTCAGCGTTGGCGGGCTTGACGGTGGTGACGGTCAACCCATCCTATCGGCCGCGTGAGCTGAAGTATGTGCTGGAACAATCGCGCGCGGCAGGGGTGTTCATCGTTCGCGAACACCGCGGCAATCCGATGGCTGCAATCGCGGCAGAAGTAGCGGCTAAACTACCGGGCTTGCGCGAAGTGATTGATGTGGAAGATCACGACGCGCTGTTTGCCGGCGCATCGGACTCTGGCGGGTGGCCAGTGGTGAGCGCCTGGGATCCGGCACAGATTCAGTACACCTCAGGCACCACGGGATTCCCCAAAGGCGCAGTGCTGCCGCATCGCGGACTGACCAACAACAGCCGCTATTGCCTGGCGCGCGCCGGGATGCGCGAAGGCGACACCATACTCAATATGATGCCAATGTTCCACACCACTGGCTGTGCGGTGCTGGCGCTGGGATCGGTGCAGTTTGGTTGCCGCATGATTTTGGCGCGCATGTTTGACCCGCAGCGCATGACGGCCGTGATGGAAGCCGAGCGCGTGGAGATGTTTCTGGGTGTGCCCACCATGTTGAATGCGCTGCTGGATGCTCTCACTATGCAGCCGCGCGATGTTTCCTCAGTGCGGGTGGTGATATCCGGCGGTGCGCTGGTGCCGGTGGAACTAGTGCGGCGCGTGCGGGCGGCATTCGGCTGCGACTTTACGACTGTCTACGGACAGACCGAAACCTCGCCGATTTTGACACAAACCCAGCCGGGCGACTCCAGGCCAGACTTGTTTGAAACCGTCGGCCAGCCGGTAGCACAGACGGACGTTTCCATTCGCCACTCAGCCACGAATCAGGTGGTGCCGGTTGGGCAAGTCGGCGAGATCTGCGCCCGTGGCTATTGCCTCATGCTGGAATACAACGATAATCCTGCTGCGACCGCTGCAGCGATTGACGGCGACGGCTGGCTGCATACCGGCGACCTCGGCACCATGGATGTGCAGGGCTACGTGCGCGTCACTGGACGCGTGAAAGAGATGATCATTCGCGGCGGTGAAAATCTGTTCCCCGCAGAGATTGAGAACGTCATGCTGGAGCATCCGCACGTGGTGGAGGTGGCCGTAGTGGGGATTCCGCATGACCACTGGGGCGAGGTGGTGGCATGCTTTGTGCGGACAACCGCAGGCCAAAAGCTGAACCGTCAGGTGCTGATCGCGCACTGCCGACTGCACCTGTCTCCACAAAAGACGCCAGCGCACTGGGTGGAAGTGGATGCCTGGCCACTTACGGGGTCGGGCAAGATACAGAAGTTCATTTTGCGCGAGCGGTTTGAGAAGGGCGAGCTGCGGGAGACCAGCGACGAGGGTTGAGGCGGGCGCGAGCCTCGTGTGGCAGCAGATCGCCCGTCCGGCTGTTGTATGCTTATAGGTAGCGCGCCCGTAGCTCAGCTGGATAGAGCGGTTGCCTCCGAAGCAATAGGCCGGGAGTTCGAATCTCTCCGGGCGCACCATACTTTTCTAGCCTTCGATGCGATTCCAGAAATGACTACCCCTTCGCTTCCCTACGGCCTCTGTTCTCACTGCATTCACTTCAAGCGGATTGAATCCTCGCGCGGCTCAGTGTTTGTGATGTGCCAGCGCGGGCTGACCGACGAGCGCTTCCCCAAATATCCGCGGCTGCCGGTGCTGCGCTGCGCGGGTTTTGAGCCGGGCGATTCTGCTACCGATGCTCCCCCGCAGGCGATGCGCTAATTATTCATGGCAAATTTACATTTTCGCCTTTACTTCGCCTGCGAGTTGCGCTAGTCTTCTTTTCGCGCCGCACCTTGCATTGCATTGCTGCGCCATTTTTCTTCCCAGCCTGAGGAGGCTTTTGCCATGACGAACGTTGAAAACGTTGACCCAATTCCAGCCGGATATAACACCGTTACCCCTTACCTGATCATGAACGACGCTGTCGGCGCGATTGCGTTTTACACCGAAGGCTTGGGGGCGACTGAACTGTATCGCCTGACCATGCCTGACGGCACGATTGCTCATGCTGAAATGCAGATTGGCGACTCGCGCCTGATGTTTGCGGACGCGAAGTTCGCGCAGATGGGCGGCGCGCCGGAAGAGAAGCTGCCGGTGAGTTTCATGGTTTACGTCCCTGACGCTGATGTGGCCTTTGAACGTGCGGTGAAGGCGGGCGCGACGTCGCGGCGTCCGGTGGCCGATCAGTTTTATGGTGACCGCACCGGAACGTTTCTCGATCCGTTCGGCCACATGTGGACGGTGGGGACGCACGTTAAGGATGTGTCACCGGAAGAGATGCAGAAGCTGATGGAGAGCATGGGCGGGTAGTAATGCGTTGTCATCCTGAGCGAAGCGAAGGACCCCTATTGCGGCAAGGATGTTATTTCATGCAGTCGCAACGGCGTTAAGGCTAAGGTAGGGGTCCTTCGACTGCGCGTGTCGCCGCGCTTTGCGCGGCGACACGCTCCGCTCAGGATGACAAACACTTAGCGCCCGTTGCACAGCCTATTTCAGCTTCAGCCCTTCCAGCGCCTTGCGCAGGTCGTCGGGCTTGAAGCCGAAGGGGCCGGGCGGAGTTTTGAATACGACCTTGCCGTCGGCGCCGATCAGGTACAGACGGTCGGGCCAGCCGGTGTAGGCCCGTTCGGTGGGGTTGTCGAATTCATCGAGCACGGCGGGAAACTTGATGCCGAGTTTGCGAACGCAGGCTCCGGCGACGAAGGCGCGCTCCATCTCGTCTTTGGGACTTGCGAAAACGACAGCGTCCTTCACGTTGCTCTGCATCTGCCAGACGTCGCTGGGATGCGCCTCGGTGATGTAGACGGTTAGGAAGGCGACCTTGCTGCCGTATTCGTCGTAGAGCCGATTGAGGGCAGGAACCTCCCGCCGGAAGGGCGGTCAAGTGTAGCTGCCAAAGACGAGCACGACGGGCTGGCCACCTGATTTTGCAGCGCGCAGGGCTGAGAGTTGCACGCGGTCGTTCGGGTTGGGCTTGCCGTCTTCGAGCTTGGCGAGGCTGAACTCGGGCGCAAGCTGGCCGGGCTGCAAGGTGCCGCCGCGGGCGCGCGACCATAGCGTCTCGAACGGGATGATGAGGTAGGCCGGGCCAGGCATGTGCATCATCACGCGGCCAAAGGCTTCGGGCGGCTGGTGCATGGCCCAATTGATGTAGCCAAGGAAGCCGAGGTAGAGCGCGAGGATTGGCGTGGCGACGAGCAGCACCAGGCGGCGGCTCGGCAGCCAGCGCTTGAGGTTCAGTTTGGGCTTCGATTTGGGCTTCGATTTTTCCTCGGGAGGCATCCCTGCAAGAGTAGCGGATTTTTCGGGGCGGAAAATAGTGGAAATACACTAGGTTGGAGGCGTAAGCTAGCGCGTCTGATCGGAGACCTCATTTGGCGATACCTGATTATCAGAAAGCCATGCTTCCCCTGCTAAAGCTCACCGCCGACCGCGCAGAGCACTCCGTTTCTGATGCGCGAGATCAGTTGGCCGCGGAGTTTGACCTGACTCAAGAAGAACGGTCAGCGCTCCTGCCGAGCGGCAAACAACCTGTGTTTGACAATAGGGTTGGCTGGGCGAAGACATACCTCCAGCAGGCGGGTCTGCTGGAATCGACACGAAGAGCATACTTCCGCATTACAGATGCCGGTGTCATAAAACTTGGCGAGAATCCTCGCGAGATCACAGCACAGTCCCTAGAGGCGATACCCCAATTTGCTGCATTTCGGAATGCCGGGCGTGGCAATTCGGAGCCTCAAGAACACGTCGCTCTCGTGTCCCAGACGCAGACTCCTGAGGAGATTCTCGACAACGCGTTCCGCAATCTTAAAGACCAGCTTGCGTCGGAGTTGCTGGTGCAAGTAAAGAGTGCCTCTCCGAACTTCTTTGAGCGACTTGTAGTCGATGTGCTTACGAGCATGGGATATGGCGGATCTTGGAAAGCCGGTACTGCAGTCGTGGGAAAGCCCGGGGATGAAGGCATCGACGGCATGATCAACGAAGATCGGCTCGGGCTCGATGTCATTTACATTCAGGCGAAGCGCTGGGAAGGAGTCGTCGGGCGGCCGGAAATCCAGAAATTCGTTGGTGCGCTTGCGGGTAGGCGCGCTAAGAAGGGTGTCTTCATGACGACTAGCAGCTTCACGGGAGAAGCAAAGAGCTACGTTGACACGATCGAGCCAAAAGTTGTGCTGGTTGACGGCCGACGTCTTGCCGAGCTCATGATCGAGTTTGGCGTTGGAGTTGCAACGCGTTCTGTTTATGAAACGAAACGCATTGATTCCGACTATTTCAGCGAAGAATAATCTCTCTACTCGAACCGCCTGCTGGGATGGACAATCTTCGGTCTACGTCGCGGCCGCTGTCAAACCCAGGGTGCTTGCGGTAGGTTGCGGCTAAGGTACGACACGGGGTGCCGTCCCTACGGGACTCGGCCGCTTGGGCTGCTTTCCCGGCACTTACGTGCCGGGCTTTCGCCTCGCGTCCCTGCGGACTTCATCATTTGCGTTCTTGCGGGAGTGGATCATCACCGGCAAAGACCCGCCCAAGCAGAGCTTGGACGGGGCACCCGGCTCGGTTGGCGGCGTGCGAAACGCAAGGTCCCTCCACTGCGGTCGGGATGACACAGTGGTGATGGCACAAGGGTAAGCTTTCGGCGCTTTGCGCGGACTGGACGGGCGAGGGCGCCCGTCCCCACACGAGCAGTGAGTTACAGCTTGTTAATGCCGTCGAGGGCAGCGACCTTGTAGGCTTCGGCCAGGGTGGGGTAGTTGAAGACGGTGTCGCGGAAGTATTCGATGGTGCCGCCGAAGTTCATTACGGCTTGGCCGATGTGGATGATCTCCGAGGCTCGGTCGCCTATGACGTGGACGCCGTGGATTTTGAGGGTTATCGGATCGAAGATCAGTTTGAGGATGCCCTGGTCGTCGCCCAGCATCTGGCCCTTGGCGAGTTCTTCGTAACGGGCGCGGCCTACTTCATAAGGGATGCGGGCGGCGGTGAGTTCTTCTTCGTTCTTACCGACCATGGAAATTTCCGGCACGGTGTAGATGCCATAAGGAAAGTTCTGCGACATCTTGGAAGGCGTGCCGAACATATGGCAACTGGCGAGGCGTCCCTGCTCCATGGCGGTGCTGGCAAGTGCGGGGAAGCCGATGACGTCGCCGGCGGCGTAGATGTGGGGCACACTGGTTTGGTAGTACTCGTTGACCTCGAGCCGGCCGCGTGAGTCTGGCGTTAGTCCGGCATTCTCCACGTGAATCAGATCGGTGTTCGGCTTGCGGCCAACGGCGTAGAGCAAGCCTTCGCCGTGGATTGTCTTGCCGCTTTCCATTTTAGCGGTAACGCGGTTGCGTTCGTCATCCACCGCGACGGAAATGACTTTTTCGCCGAGGCGGAAGGTGGTGCCAAGGTGGCGCAGGTGGAAACAGAGGGTGTCAATCATCTCGCGATCCACGAAATCGAGCAAGGTGGGGCGCTGGTCGAGCAGGGTGACTTTGACGCCGAGCGCAGCCAGAATCGAGGCGTATTCCAGGCCGATCACACCAGCGCCGACGACGACTACTTCGTGCGGAATCTCTTCCAGCACTGGCATCTGGTCGGCGTCAAAGATGCGCTTGCCGTCAATGGGAATTTCTTCGGCATGAGCTGGTCGGGTGCCACACGCAATCAGAATCTTCTCGCCGTGCAACACGGTTGTGCCTTCTTCATTGCGGACTTCAACGGTATGCGGATCGAGGAAGCTGGCGTCGCCTTCAAAGGTCTTGACCTTGTTCCGGGTGAGTTGGGCGCGGATGACTTCGGTCTCCCGGGCTACGACCGTCTTCACGCGAAAGTTGAGGTCGTGCATGGCCAGATTGTCTTTTACGACATAGTTGCGGCCATAAAAGCTGCGCTGGCTAAATCCGCTCAGGTAAAGCGCGGCCTCGCGCAGGGTCTTGCTGGGGATGGTGCCGGTATGGACGCAGACGCCGCCGACGAGGCGCTTGCGGTCAATAATAGCGGCGCGTTTGCGCTGCTTGGCGGCGCTAATGGCGCCCTTTTGGCCAGCGGGGCCGCTGCCAATCACTACCAGATCGAAGTTGCCGCCATCCATAATCATTGGTTTATCCCCTAGCTGCGTCGGTACATGGTACATGGAAGGCAATAGACTGCCCTAGGCACGTTTGTATCAATTTTCGGTAAATCTGTGAGATACGGGGGCGGAGGCTGCTGAACCTTGTTGCGCCCGACGGGGCAATCCCCTTCCATCGCACGAAAAGTCCTGCTAAGGGCACTCTGCAACTTCCTAAGCGGTTTACAATCCAATGGACGGAAGATAAAGAGACGTACCGCCGAAACCCCACAGCTTGAAGGAGCACACGAACGATGGCTGCGAGCCAGAGCACTCCCCCGCCAGTCGGCACCCCCACTGGAACGATGGAAACACTGAGCATCAACACCATCCGCACTCTTTCCATGGATGGAGTGCAGCAGGCCAACTCCGGTCATCCGGGAACGGCGATGGCAATGGCTCCGGTGATGTACACGCTGTGGCAGGATTTTCTCCGTTACGACCCGGCGGATCCGCTGTGGCCGAATCGCGACCGCTTTGTGCTTTCCATCGGCCACGCTTCGATGTTGCTGTACTCGACATTGCACCTGGTGGGCGTGCAGGACATTACGGATGATCGCAGCAACCCCGGCAAACCTGCGCTGACGCTCGATGACCTGAAACACTTCCGGCAGATTGAGTCGAAGACGCCGGGGCATCCGGAGTATCGCTGGACGGCGGGTGTGGAAACGACCACCGGGCCGTTAGGCCAAGGCGTGGCCAATAGTGTGGGCATGGCGATTGCCAGCAAGTGGCTGGGCGCGACGTATAACCGCCCAGGATTCGATCTGTTTGACTTTCATGTGTACAGCATCATGGGAGATGGCGACACCATGGAAGGCATCAGCAGCGAAGCCGCTTCGGTGGCGGGGCACCTTAAGCTGAATAACCTGCTGTGGATTTATGACTCGAACCGCATCACCATTGAAGGCAGTACCGATCTGGCGTTGAGCGAAGACGTGGGTGCGCGGTATCTCGCCTACGGCTGGAACGTGGCGCATGTAGATGATGCGAACGATACGGGGACGCTTGCGAAAGAGATTGAGAAGTCGAAGGCGAGCGACCGCCCGACGCTCATCATTGTAAAGAGCCACATCGGCTACGGTGCTCCCACCAAGCACGACACCAAAGAAGCACACGGCGAGCCGCTGGGCGAAGACGAAGTAAAGGGCGCGAAGAAGTTTTACGGCTGGCCGGAAGATGCGAAGTTCCTGGTGCCGGATGGAGTGTACGAGCACTTTCAGGATGGGATTGGCCAGCGCGGCGCGGAAGCGAGCAGCGCATGGCACGCCAAGTTTGCCGAGTATAAGCAGCAGTATCCGGAACTCGGAGCACAGATTGAGCAGATGCAGTTCCGCCAGTTGCCCGAGGGCTGGGATGCGGATATTCCGACCTTCCCCGCAGACGCCAAGGGTTTAGCCGGGCGCGAGGCTTCGGCGAAGGTCATCAACGCGGTGGGCAAACATGTGCCGTGGCTCATCGGCGGTTCGGCAGATTTGAATCCTTCGACGAAAACGCGTTTGACGTTTGATGGTGCAGGCGATTTTGAGGCGGGCAATTATGCGGGACGTAACTTCCACTTCGGCATTCGCGAGCATGTGATGGCGAGCGTGCTGAATGGCATGTCGCTATCCAAGGTTCGTCCGTATGGTTCGGGATTCCTGATCTTCAGCGACTATGCACGGCCGGCAATTCGGCTGTCTTCGATCATGGAGATTCCGACGATTCACGTGTTTACGCATGATTCGATTGGCGTCGGCGAAGATGGACCAACACACCAACCGATTGAGCAACTGGCGTCATTGCGCGCGATTCCGGGGATGACGGTGATTCGTCCGGCGGATGCGAACGAAGTGGCGGAAGCCTGGCGGACGTTTATGCCGATGACGCATCATCCGGTGCTGCTGGCGTTAACGCGGCAGCCGCAGCCCACCATTGATCGCACGAAGTATGCTTCCGCGGCGGGCGTGCACAAGGGCGCCTATGTTCTGGCCGATGCGGCGGATGGCAAGCCGGAGGTCATCCTTATTAGTTCGGGCAGCGAAGTTAATTTGTGTGTGCAGGCTTATGAGCAGTTGACGGCGGAGGGCGTGAAGGTTCGGGTGGTCAGCATGCCGAGCTGGGAGTTGTTCGCGCATCAGACTGAGGAGTATCGCGACTCGGTGCTGCCGCCAAGCGTAACCAGGCGCGTGTCGGTTGAGATGGCCTCGACCTTTGGCTGGGAGCGTTATGTGGGCGATGACCCGAAGCACAGCGTGATGATCGGGATGCGCAGCTTTGGCGCTTCCGCTCCGCTGAAAGATTTGCTGAAGAAGTTCGGCTTCACGGTGGAAGCGGTAGTTGCGGCAGCCAAGAGCACGCTGAGCGCTTAGTCGTCATTTAGTCGTCATTCAACGGAACGTTGCACCATACGTTAGGAACACTTATGCGCATTGTCGTTGGGGCTGATCATGCAGGGTTCGAGTTGAAGGAACACTTGCGCGTCTTCGTCGCCAACCTCGGCCACGAGGTGATTGATGTTGGCACACACAGTACGGCGGCAGTCGACTATCCCGATTACGCCGAGAAGGTGGGCCTGGCGGTGATCGCCAAGGAAGCGCCGCGCGCCATTTTGATTTGTGGCTCGGGGGTGGGCGCTTCGGTGGCGGCGAATAAGTTGCCGGGCATCCGCGCAGGGTTGTGCCACGATACTTATGCTGCGCATCAGGGCGTGGAACACGATGATATGAATGTACTGGTGCTAGGCTCTCGCGTGATTGGCGTAGCACTGGCGGAAGATTTGGTTCGCGCCTATATGGGCGCGGCTTACACTCACGAAGAACGGCATCAACGCCGGCTGAATAAAGTAATCGCACTGGAGAAAAAATATGGCTGCCATGACTGAAGCTTCCCCCGCAACGAACCCCCTTAAGAGTCTGCTTGCCTACGGCCAATCGGTTTGGCTCGATTACATTCGCCGCGACCTGATGACCACCGGCGAACTCGCCAAGATGGTGGAGCAGGACGGCCTGCGCGGCATGACGTCCAATCCGGCGATCTTTGAGAAGGCAATTCTAAGCTCTGACCTTTACAACGACTTGCTGAGTTCGCTTGCCTCGCGTACCGATCTCGACGCCAAGGCTCGCTACGAACTGCTCGCGCTGCGCGACATTCAGGACGCAGCCGACGCTTTGCTGCCGGTGTACGACTCGTCGAACAAAATAGACGGCTATGTGAGCCTCGAAGTGTCACCGTACTTGGCTCACGATACAGCCGGCACCATCGCTGAGGCGAAGCGCCTTTGGGCGGCGGTTAACCGCCCCAATGTGATGATCAAGATTCCAGGCACCGCGGCTGGTCTCCCTGCCATCACCGAAGTGATCGGCTCCGGCATCAACGTCAACGTCACGCTGCTGTTTGCGCAGGATGTATATGAAGCAGTGGCACATGCTTACATCGCCGGACTAGATAAATACGCGGCAGCGAATTCGGGATCGCTGGGGCACATTGCATCAGTCGCAAGCTTCTTTGTGAGCCGCATTGACGCGCTGATTGACGGCATGGCCGATGCGCGCATCAAGACTTCCACGGATGACGCCGAGAGGGCGCTGCTGACGAGCTTGAAGGGCAAGGTGGCAATCGCAAATGCCAAGCTGGCGTATCAGGCCTACTTTGACATTTTCAGCGGTGCCAAGTGGGATGTGCTGAAGGCGCGCAACGCGCAAGTGCAGCGGCTGCTGTGGGCTTCGACGGGCACCAAGAATCCGGCCTATAGCGACGTGCTGTATGTGGAAGAACTGATCGGGCCCGACACCGTGAACACGGTGCCTCCGGCAACGTTCGATGCCTTCCGCGATCACGGCAAGCTGCGCGCAAGCCTCACTGAAGATGTGGTCGGTGCGAAGCAGACGATGGAGAATCTGGCGAAGGCTGGGATTTCCATGAAGGAAGTGACCGACAAGCTGACGGTGGATGCGGTGCGGCTATTCAACGAGCCATTCGACAAGCTGCTGGCGGCAGTGGAGAAGTCGAGTGGGGCGGCACTGCCTGCGGGTTTGACAACGATGACTTCTTCCCTTCCCGCGGATTTGGGCGCGGCAGTGAACACGGCGCTGCTGGATTGGCGCGCGAATGGCAAGGTTCGTCGGCTGTGGGAAAAGGATGCTGCGCTGTGGACGAATACGGATGAGGCGAACTGGCTGGGCTGGCTGGATATGACGTCGGCGCAGATTGCGCGGGAAGCGGAGTTTACCAAGCTGGCGGCGGATGTGCGCGATCCAGGATTTACGCATGCGCTGTTGCTGGGCATGGGAGGATCGAGCTTGTGTCCGGAAGTGTTCCAGATGACGTTTGGCAATGTGGCGGGCGCGCCGCAACTGCATGTGCTGGATTCGACCGACCCAGCGCAAGTGGCGACGTTTGAGAAGAAGGTGGATCTGGCGAAGACGGTTTTCATCGTCAGCAGCAAGTCGGGTTCCACGCTTGAGCCGAACATCTTCAAGCAATACTTTTTTGAGCGCGTGAAACAGACGGTGGGCGCAGACAAAGCAGGCAGCCACTTTATCGCGGTCACCGATCCGGGATCGAAGATGCAGCAGGTTGCTGAAGGCGACAGCTTCCGCCATGTTTTCTTTGGCCGCGCTTCGATTGGCGGACGTTATTCGGCGCTGTCTGACTTCGGTATGGTACCGGCGGCGGTGATGGGGCTCGACACCGCAAAGTTCCTCGCGAATACGCAGAAGATGGTGGAGGCGTGTGGCGCGTCGGTTGCGGTGGAGAAGAATCCTGGCGTGGCGCTGGGCGTGATTCTGGGCTGCGCAGCTAAGCTTGGTCGCGACAAGGTGACCATCGTTGCCTCGCCTGCGATTCATGATCTGGGCGCGTGGCTGGAGCAGTTGCTGGCGGAATCCACGGGCAAGGAAGGTCACGGGATTATTCCGGTGGATCGCGAGCAACTCGGCGACCCGAGCGTATACGGCAATGATCGCGTGTTTGCTTACATTCGCTACACGCCTGCGCCCGATGCAGCGCAAGATACTGCAATTGCTGCGATTGAAGCGGCCGGGCAGCCGGTGATTCGCATTGCGATGGACGATGTTTATCAACTAGGACAGGAATTTTTCCGCTGGGAGATTGCGACGGCGGTGGCTGGCTCCATCATCGGCATCAACACGTTCAATCAGCCGGACGTGGAGGCGAGCAAGATTGCCACCAAGACGCTGACTTCCGCGTACGAGGCTTCGGGCTCTCTGCCGGCGGAGACACCGATTTTGGTGGATGAGGCGAGCGGGATCAAGCTGTTTACTGACGAGAAGAATGCGGCGGCACTCAAAGCTGGCGCAAGCGATGCCACGCTGGCGGGTTACCTCAAGGCGCATCTGGATCGCGCCGGTAAGGGCGACTACTTCGCCGTGCTGGGCTACATCGAGATGAACGACGCGCATGAGGCTGCGTTGCAAAGCGTGCGGCACGCGGTGCGCGATGCCAAGCACGTAGCGACATGCCTCGGCTTTGGGCCGCGCTTCTTGCACTCGACGGGGCAAGCTTACAAGGGTGGTCCCAACTCGGGTGTGTTCCTGCAGATCACATGCGACGATGCGGCGGATTTGCAGGTGCCGGGCAACACTTACACCTTTGGCATCGTCAAGGCAGCGCAGGCTCGCGGCGACTTCCAGGTGCTGGCCGAGCGCGGACGCCGCGCTCTGCGGGTGCACCTGGGCAAAGATGTTGCTGCGGGACTGGCAGCGTTGCAGGCTGCGGTGAAACAGGCGCTGGCGTAGACTGCCGATACTTTCACGGCGCGACGAGGCAGATGATCCCGTCGCGCCACGATTTCATAAGACGCTTCGCGCGCGAAGTTCGCCTCAAATTTTCGTAGCAACTTCAAGGAGAAAACATGCAAATTGGAATGATCGGCCTCGGCAAGATGGGAGCCAACATGGTGCGCCGCCTCACGCGCGGCGGACACAAGTGCGTTGTTTCGGACCTTAGCCCAACCGCCGTGGCGCAATTGGCCAGCGAAGGCGCGACCGGCTCCAGTTCCCTGGCTGACCTCGTCAGCAAACTCGATGCGCCGCGCACGGTGTGGATCATGGTTCCGGCAGGCGACGCGACCGAGCAGACGGTGATCGAACTTTCGAAGCACCTGCAGGCTGGCGACACCATCATTGACGGCGGCAACTCGTATTACAAAGATGACGTGCGCCGCGCCAAGATGCTCCAGGCGCAGCAGATCAATTACGTGGACGTAGGCACCAGCGGCGGCGTTTGGGGACTTGATCGCGGCTACTGCCTGATGATTGGCGGACCGAAAGACACCGTGCAGCGCCTCGACCCGATCTTCCGCACGCTGGCGCCGGGTATCGGCGACATTCCGCGCACTCCAGGCTTCGACAAGGTAGACAACAGCACCGCCGAGCTCGGCTACATCCACAGCGGCCCGTCGGGTGCAGGCCACTTTGTAAAGATGGTGCACAACGGCATCGAATACGGACTGATGCAGGCCTATGCCGAGGGCTTCGACATCTTCAAGAATGCTACGTCGAAAGAATTGGCCGAGGATATGCGCTACGACCTGAACCTGGCCGATATTGCGGAAGTATGGCGGCGGGGCAGCGTGGTGGCGTCGTGGCTGCTCGACCTGACGGCGATGGCGTTGGTGGAAGACCCGACGCTGGCGAGCTACACCGGCAACGTGGCGGACTCGGGCGAAGGTCGCTGGACGATCATTGCGGCGATTGAAGAGGCGGTGCCATGCGACGTGCTTTCCGCGTCGCTGTACACGCGCTTCCGCTCACGGCAGGATCACACATTCGCGGAAAAGATTCTTTCCGCCATGCGCAAGAAGTTTGGCGGACATATAGAAACTGCTAAGTAGCCAAGTAACTGTGCGCAGTCCGCGCGGAGTAAGTGGCGAAATCTGTTTCGCTGTAACTAACTTAATGCAGTCAACAGCGCCGTACGGCCAACCCGCCGTTTGGCGGGGGACTAATCATGGCGGCAGATTCCGGAAGTAAGCAGGCACGCAGCGCAACCGCGTGCGCGATGGTAATCTTTGGCGCGGCGGGCGACCTTACCCGCCGCAAGCTGATCCCCGCACTTTACAACCTCGCGAAGGAACAGCTTTTGCCGCGCGACTTTGCTGTGGTGGGAGTTTCGCGCACCGACTACACCACCGACCAGTTCCGCGAAAAGATGACCGAGGATATCCACAAGTTCGCCAGTGATGGCGTGGACGAAGAGTTATGGGCGTGGTTCATCCGGCGGGTCTATCACGTGAAAGGCGAGTTCGATCAGCCCGAGACCTACACCAAGTTGAAGGAGACGCTTGACGTAGCCGACGCCGAGCACGGCACCAAGGGCAATTACTTCTACTATCTCGCCACTGCACCGAACTTCTTCTCGGTGGTGGTAAATCATCTTGGGGAAAGTAAGCTGGCCTGCGAAACCGACACCACCTGGCGCCGCGTAATCGTGGAAAAGCCGTTTGGCCGCGACCTGGATAGCGCTCGCGCGCTGACCCACGACTTACAAAAAACGCTGAAAGAAAAACAGATCTATCGCATTGATCACTACCTCGGCAAAGAGACGGTACAAAACATCTTGGCCTTCCGATTTGCCAATGGCATTTTCGAGCCGATCTGGAATCGCCGCTACATTGACCACGTGCAGATCACCGTCGCCGAAAGCGTGGGAGTGGAAGGGCGTGGCGGCTACTACGAAGAAGCAGGCGCGCTGCGCGATATGGTTCCCAACCACATCATGCAGTTCGTAAGTTTGGTAGGCATGGAGCCGCCGGTATCGTTCGAGGCCAACGCGGTGCGCGACGAGCAGGCCAAGGTGCTGAACGCGATTCAGCCGTTTAATCCCGAAGATGTGCTAGCACGCACGGTGCGCGGGCAATATGGCGAAGGCACCATGGGGGAAGAGCATTGTCCAGCGTACCGGGCCGAGACGCGCGTGGCGCCGGATTCGAAGACCGAAACCTACGTGGCGATGAAGCTGAATATTGATAACTGGCGCTGGGCAGGTGTTCCCTTCTATCTTCGCACGGGTAAGCGTCTGAAGGAACGTCATACTTATATCAGCATTCAGTTCCGGCGGGCCCCCAAGGTATTGTTCCGCGATACGCCCGTGGAAACGCTGGCGCCCAACGTGCTTACCCTGCACATTCAGCCGGAAGAGGGCATCAGCCTGCGCTTTGCGGCAAAGACGCCCGGTTCGGTGATGAAGCTGGGCACCGTGGACATGGAGTTCAACTACGCCGACTACTTCGGCAAGACTCCTTCCACAGGATACGAACGCCTGCTGCACGATTGCATGGCCGGGGATGCTACCCTGTTCCAGCGCGCCGACATGGTGGAGGCGGGCTGGGCCATTATGACGCCGGTACTCGACGTATGGAAGGCGCTGCCCGCCCGCAACTTCCCCAACTATGCCTCGGGCAGTTGGGGTCCGAAAGAGGCTGACGACTTGATGGGCCGGGATGAGCGGCGCTGGAGGAATTTGGAATCATGATTCTGGCAGGAGACATTGGCGGCACCAACGCGCGCATGGCGCTGGCCGAAGTGCGCGAAGGCCGCGTGAAGATTGTGGCGGGCAAGGACTATCCGGGGCGCGAGTATCACGGACTCGATTCGGTGATTCGCGAGTTTCTGGCGGAGCATCCCGACGCAAAGGTGGAAGCGGCTTGCATGGCTGCGGCTGGGCCTGTGCGTGACGGCGTCATCAACACCACAAATCTGCCGTGGACGGTGGTTGCGGCCGACATCGCACAGTTACTCAACCTCCCAGAGGTCCACCTCATCAACGACCTGCAGGCAAATGCGCTGGGCATTGCGGCGCTCGACCCGGAAGACTTTGTGATTTTGAACGCTGGCACAACCGGAGCCAGCGGCAACCAGTGCGTTGTGTCTGCGGGCACCGGCCTCGGCGAAGCGGGAATTTTTTGGGACGGCAAGCATCATCACGTGTTCGCCTGCGAAGGCGGACACACGGACTTCGCCGCACGCACCGAGATCGAGATTGAGTTGCTGCGCTACCTCTATTTACGCTTTAAGGACTCTAGCGGTCGAGTGAGCGTAGAGCGCGTCCTCTCTGGCCCAGGGTTGGTGAATATCTACCAGTTCTTCCGCGACGCGCAGGGATTAAAGGAACCGGGCTGGCTGGCGCAGGAGATTTCGGTGAGCGCAGCTGCGGCGGCGATCTCCAAGGCAGCGCTGGCGGGCACAGCGGAGATTGCGATTCGCTCGCTTGATATGTTTGTGTCGCTCTACGGCGCGGAAGCGGGCAACATGGCGCTGAAGACGTTGGCGACTGGTGGCGTGTTCATCGGCGGTGGCATTGCGCCGAAGATTTCCGCGAAAATGACCGGCGGCTTGTTCATGGATTCATTCTTCGCCAAGGGCCGGATGCGGCCTTTGCTGGAAGCCATCCCCGTACGCATGATTACCAATGACAAAACGGCGCTGCTGGGCTCAGCCCGCTTTGCCGCCTTGCAGTCGGAGATGATGGATTGAGTTCCGGTCACCCTACACAACCCTCTTCCGAGAACCCAACCGACCTCGTCAGGATTGCCGCCGTGATGGGCGTGCCAGCGGATCGCTGGCGAGCGAACCGCTCGGTGCGTGTTCTCGCCGACCGGGAAGCCATCTTCGCCGCCGCCGCAGCCGAATGGACTGCACAGGCCGAAGCAGCTATCGCCGCGCGCGGCCAGTTCAAAGTTGCGCTGGCGGGCGGCTCGACGCCCAAAGGTCTGTACGACTTGCTGGCGGGCCCGGTGGGCGCAAACCTGCCGTGGGACAAGACTTTTTTCTTCTTTGGCGACGAGCGTCATGTGCCACCCGACCACGCCGACTCCAACTTTCGCATGGCACAGGAAGCACTGCTCAGTCGCGTCCCCGTGCCGGGGGAAAACATCTTCCGCGTCCTGGCTGAAGAGACTGACGCCCACATCGCCGCCGCAAAGTATGACGAGGCTCTGCGCGAGTTCTTTGGACGGGTGCATTTTACGGTGCCACGCTTCGACCTGATCCTGCTCGGCATGGGCCCAGACGGCCACACTGCGTCGCTGTTCCCCGGCAGCTCCGGACTCGCCGAAGAAGACCGCTGGGTGATTGCCAACTGGGTGGAGAAGTTCAATACCTGGCGGATTACTTTCACCTACCCGGTGCTCAACGCTGCGCGCTGTGTTCTATTCATGGCTGCGGGCGCCGACAAAGCAGCGATGCTGCACACCGTTCTCGATACGCTGGAAGATGACGAAGCTCCGATGGACGAGTTCCCTTCCCGCTATGTGCGTCCCGCGCATGGTGATCTGATTTGGATGGTGGATGCAGCGGCGGGATTGCAGCTCTGATCACACGATGCAGGGTCTCCAGCGCTAGGCTCTTCCCATAGGTGCGCCCCCCGCGCCACACAAGCACATATCAGCCAAGACTCGATCAATTCCTTAGTCGGAACTTCTAGCAACTTTTCTTACCCCCCACCTTTTTGCCATTGACATAAGAACCGGCTCGGCGCAGGATGGGTCTAGATCGTAGAGGATCCCGGATGTGCAGTGTCCCGCCCCGTTGCAAGTAGCTTGCCGCGCATCACAAACGGCTGTGGGTGCCCCACCCTTTGCGGTGTTCAAAGGGTGGGATGCAAATACTTTACCCGGCCCGCAACGTAGGTTCCTCCCAACCTGCATTAAGGTGCACGGCTCCCATTTCCTGCAACGCGTACCAGCGATAGCTGCTCCATCGCCACAACTCGGGCGATTCGACCAAGCCTCGCTTCACTGGATTGCGATGCATATAGCGCAACTTTTCGGCCAACTTTGCCTGCGTGAAAACGTTGAAATCATAAAAGCGCTTCTGCCAAAAGTGAATCGAATCGTCGGCATCCTCCCACAACCGGGCTTGGTTGCGCTTCCGTCGCGGCAGCAACTTTCGCGCCGAGCGTTGCTTCAACACCTGCAGGACGACGGACGGGTTGCCCGTCTTAGGTTCCCCGATCAGCAGGTGGATATGTTCGGGCATCACCACATAGCCCGCGACGACAAAGCAGTAGCGTTGGCGCACTTGTTCGAGAGTTTGCAGAAAGAGGTCGCGGCTGCGCGGCTGCGCCAAAAAGGGCTGGCGACGATAACAACTGAACGTGACAAAATGCAGGTGGTCAAACCCGTAATAGCGGCGCAAGTCTCGCGGCATGAAAGACATGGTAGTCGAACGGTGTACCTCCCACCCTTCAAAAAGCGAAGGATGGGGCACCCACGTTCCAGTTTGGGAAAGGAAAACCACGCGGGATGGGTGGGCCACCCGCCAGTAGGGCAGGGCCCAATAGTCTCTGGTAATTTTTGTACGAACCTCAGTCCGCAACTGGGATCCAGTGGCAATTGCGCTTACGCCAACAACATCGACAACGCTCAGGGGCCTCACTAATGGTGCCGAGCATCTATATGGTCAGAAAAGGGAGTGACGTCATGCATCAACTCATTAAGATGTTTGCAGTATTCATCTGTTTCAGCGTCTCAGGCAGCATCGCAGCAGGCCAAACGGTGAAGACGGTTTACAACGTTTCCGCAGCACAGACAAGCGGTGGACGACCGGGCTTTGTACAGCCGACCCAAGGCCTGAACGGCATGCTTTACCTAACAGCCACTAATACATTAACAGTAAACTGAACGGTGTTTGTACTGAGTACCTCTGGCCAGCCGCAAGGGGTTTTTGCGCTAAACGGCTCGTCCGATACCGATCCTATTACTGGCTTAACCCTCGGATCAGATAGCAAGTTTTATGGAACCATGTTTCTTGGGGGGCCTGCAAATTTCGGTAGTCTGTATTCACTCACGACAAATGGTGTTTACTCGACTCTACATGAGTTTGTCGGCGGATCGGATGGTGGAAGGCCGTACACTCCACCGATACAGGGTAAGGATGGCAGTTTTTACGGCGCAACTACAGGGGCGGGGTCAGGAACTATTTACAAGTATTCCAGCACGAAGGGCTTTGAGACAATTTATGAACCAGACGCTGCCCACGGCTCATTCGTTGTGTCAGTAACCCAGGCCTCGGATGGCACCCTATATGGATCTGCGGCGAGTGGTGGCGCATTTGGCTGCGGTACAGTCTTCCAGATCACGACTAGTGGCTCCCTACTATGGTACTACAGCTTTCCTTGTGGACGTGGCGGGTTTCAGCCTATCGCGTCAAGTCAGGCCTCAGATGGAAATTTCTATGGTGTAACAGCGGGCGGAGCCTTAGCGAATGGAAGTGATGCCGCCGTGTTCACCGTTGACTCGCAGCACAACGTCAAAGTGCTATATAACTTTGGGGCGTCTAGAACAGATGGTATGAGCCCACAGGCTGGAGTGACGGAGGGCACAGACGGCAACTTATATGGCACAACTGAATTCGGGGGCAAATTCAATCAGGGTACGCTGTATCAAGTCTCAAAGACTGGAACGTACAGACAGTTGTATGGTTTTTCGGATAAAGTGGGGGGTAAGCAACCGGTCGGTTCCTTGTTACAAGATACGAATGGGACGTTCTACGGTACCGCAAGCCTCGGCGGAAAGAACTCAATTGGCACAGTCTACAGCCTAGATATGAGCTTAGCTCGATTCGCTGCGCTTCTGGTTTACGAGGGTAAGATTGCTAGCTCGGCGCAGATACTCGGCCAGGGATTTACTGGCACTAAGAGCGTAACTTTCAATGGCGTCCCCGCAACAAGCTTCTCGGTCGTCTCCGACACGTACATGACGGCAGTCGTTCCCGCAGGGGCGACGACTGGCAATGTCGTCGTCACCACACCTACGGGCACACTCACCAGCAACAAGCCGTTTACTGTGAACCAGTAGCGGTTCAGGAGGCAGCAGACAGGAGTACGGATAGAAACAAGCTTTTCCTAATTCGGAACCACGGGGACGGGCACTACGCCCGTCCCTCATCTTTTGGCGCAACAAGATACAGGGCGCAAGCCGCCCTGGGAAGGTAGACGCGTATGCCCGATGAAGCAATTCGGCTGCAACAAGAAGAGTTAGCCCGCAAGCGCAAGCGTAGCCAGGAAGCCTACACCAAATTTGTGATTGCCAAGCGCAAGCGCGAAGAGGATGAGCACTTTGAAGACGTGCAAAGGCTGCGCAAGGCGGGCCGGATTGGCCAGTACGAGGACCGTCCGATGCACATTTCGTACTACTGCCACCTGCCCGAGCGCGTGCTGGAACTCATGGGTGTGCCGATCTACAATCTCAACATCCGCGACGTACCGGGCTACACCCACGTCCGAGACGAACGGGATTGCCAGGATCGCTACTACCAAAACGCGGAACCGCAAGGCGAAGTGCAGATGGGCTGGGGTCGGGGACAAGGCTATGTGGTGCCCCGGAAGGAAGGGGCACTGCGATCCGCGCATCGCCGGGTGGTAGAGAAGTTGAAAGCGCAGTTGCAAGTGCTTGCCGGGAAACTTTGAGGCTGGACTGCCCCACCCTAACCGCCAACAGCAGGCAGTGAGAGTGGGGCACCGACTTTGCGCCTACCGTTTCTGCTTCTTACGTCTTAGCCCGCCACGGCTGCCCGCGCCATTTCGTCGGCGGCAATGCGGCTTAGCTCCGACGGCGGAGCGCCTGCTGCCATGCCCGGCAGAGGGGCTTCCTGCAGCCAGTTGTCGCCGCCATGCTGGGCGACGTACATGGCCAGTTCGAGGCGGCTCCATACGCCGATCTTGTCGAAGATGCTGCGCAGGTAATTCTTCACCACCTGCTCGCTGGTGTGGATGGTCACGGCAATTTCTTTGTTGGTCAGGCCGGTCCACACCAAGGTTGCCACTTGAGATTCCTTGCGCGTTAGTTGGTTCCGAGGGGCCATTGGGTTCTCTCCTTCATAAACATGGCGGTGGCAAGCTTGACGCGTTTGCGGCCATCGCGGATTCCGGCACGCAGAAAGAGCGTGCGCAGGTGCTGTTTGACGGTGCGGGGGCTGATGCTCAGCTCCTGCGCGATCTCATTGTTGCTGCACCCCAGCACCAGCAGCTTCAGCACCTGCTCGTCCCGCGGCGTAATCTTGACTTCGTTCAGGTCCACCATGCGTTCTTGCTCCTTTTGCTGCTTGCCCGGTTTGAGGTGCGAAGAAAAGCTCCACACGCTCTGGCTGGCTTGGCTAGGAAAATGTTGCCGGGTACCTCACCCTTGACTGCACCTTCGGACTAGAACCTATGCAAGAGTTTCGCCATTCGTTCTATCGGAGAGGACGTTGTTGAAAACACTACACTTAATTGCAGATAACGGAGGCATATGACCCTTAGAAAGTTCTGAGAAAATGCGACTTCCCTCCCGAAACGGAATGAGATTCCCGAATCAGAACCGAGGCTGGCGTCTAGCGTCTGTAGCGAGGCGCGGTCAGGGTGGGCGAGTTGAGAGTTTTCTTAACGCCTGAAGCGTACCTGAACCCGATTTTTGCTAAACCTGCACGTGTTTTGCCCGCCCGTTTGGGGCGCGCTTGGTCGGCGCGGAGTGGAATAATAGGAATGGAGTCCCGTCAGAAACCTTCTGGGCTTATTCCGAGTACATTTCGAGTTGCCCAAATTGCGCTTCAGTGCGATGCTGCTACTGGAACGAAAAATGCCAGTCGCATCCCCGATGTGATCTTCGCAGCTTCTGTGAATCCATCATGAATCAGTCTCTACAAATCGGTCGTGAGCATCTGCAAAAACTGCTGGAGAGCGCCTTCGTCTTGCAGCAGGGTGAGCCAGACGCGGATGCGCCTTTGGCGCGCGAGCTGCCTGCCGCTGCGAACCACCCGGCAGAGTTCCGCGCCCTGATTGCCGGCCTGCCCGCCATGCTGTCGCAGTGTGAGATTGATCTTGACGAAGCCTTTGACCTGATTGCCCTGCACCTGCAGCGCAGCACGGAGGCGGATGGCGTAGCGGCAGCGTTGCTGGAAGGGGGCGACGTGCTCTACCACGCCGCCACTGGACTCAGCCGCTCACTCTACGGCATTCGGGTGCGGCCCGAGGCGACGCTCTTTCACGGGCTGCTGCGCGCGGGCGAGACGCTCACCAGCCCCGAGACTAGCGACGATACAAGGCTCGACCATATGCTGTGCCAGTTGCGCGGCGCACGATCACTGGTGGTGACGCCCATCGTGCAAAACGGCGTGATGGTGGGTGCGTGGGAGGTAGTCGCCGAGCGCGGGTACGCCTTTTCGCCAGCAGCGGAGGAATGCTGCGGCATCGCTGCAACGGTGGCGGGAGAGTGTCTGGTGGCGTCCGACTGGGAACCCGATGTGCAGGAGCGCGAGGACTTGGCGGCATGGGCCAAGGCTCAGCCCGATCATGCGTCGCGCCATGCGGAAGATCACACGGAGCACGTCACCTCCGACGCATTGCTGCACGCAGAGGCAGAGCCAGCGTGGGAGCGCCAGGTTGCCGCCATGACCCATGCTGCACCAGTCGTTCCATCGCAAAGTCCCGCCAAAACACGCGAGACGAGCTCCGAACCAACGCATGAAACAAGGCATGAACCACGGCATGAAACCAGCCACGAACCGCTGCTTGCACCGTCCGACTCAGCGGAGGAAGCAGCGCCTGTGTCTTCAAACTGGCTGGTACGGCAGTGGCAGACCAATCGAGCGAATTTTTTCATCGTGGCGGCGATCGTGATCATTGCCATCATCATGTTGTCGGAGTTGGCTTCGGCGATGGGGTGGCTGGAGGGAAGTGAAAGCTGGCTGGGCACAATCTCCGCGCTCTCCGGGATTTCGGACTCGGAGGCTGGGGTGATTCCTCCACCGCAGTTGTCTCCACAGACTTTCGGCAGCGCCCGGGCACCAGTGTGGATCAGCCTGCTACAAGGTCAGTATTACTGCGCGGGGCCAACGGATGTGGGGCAGGATGCCAGACAGGAAGTGGGATTTTTTGCGCAGCAGCGCGCGGCGCAGTTGGCGCACTATTCGTCGGCGCAAGGAACACCGTGTCCGTAAGCGTGACTGAGGCGGTGTTTGAGAGGCAATCGCAATGAGTTGGCTCCAGCAAGACAGCGAAGATCACGAAGACAGCAGTATTCCCGAACCGCACGCGGAGAATCATCCTGGGAGAGATCTGCCGGGGGTTCGGCAGTTGCACTTGCACCTACCTGCAGTGACGGCGAAAGCGTCTGGTGACGGAGTGAAGCGTCGCCAAAACGCGCCGAAGACCTCGCTGGCTATTTTGTTGCTTCTGACGGCGGTGGGGTGGGCGGTGATTCACTTCAGCGTCCGCAGTATACGAGCACGATCAGCGACCGCAGTACCGGTACCGGAGGCACGCGTGGAAATCCCGGCAGCACGGCCGGTGGACGTTGTGCCGTCCGGCATAGCCAGGCCAGATGCCGGGTCACCGCAAGACTCTGGTGCGTCTCATTTGAATTTGAAGAGGGTAGAGCCGGAAAAAAGTGCCAGTACGACACCTCCAAATGTAGCGGGCACGTCGGCGGCAGCACGCAAAGATGCTGTTACAACGAATTCATCGAATCCGTTGAACTCGCCGAATTCGCCGAATCCACCGAAAAAGCGCACTCAGGCATCAGGTCAAGCGGGTCAAGAGTCCGCCCACACGATTACGGCCGCCAAGCCACAGGCACCGCCGGTGGTGGTACCCAGCGACGCTCCCGGCGACAAGGAGCTACGCACCGGAAAGCAGTATTTAGCGGGGGACGGGGTGGGTAAGAACAGCGCGGAAGGTGCGCGTTGGTTGTGGAAGGCAGTCGCAGCTCGGAATACATCCGCTGAAATGGAGTTGGCAACGCTGTACGCGCGCGGGGAAGGTGTCGCCAAAAACTGCGAGCAGGCGAAGATTCTGCTCGACTCGGCGGCCAAGCGCGGAGTGGAGGCTGCCGGAGCCCAACTGAAGCAGTTGAACGACTCCGGTTGCCAATAGGAATTCTGCTAGCGGCCTAGGCTACGTCTTCGTAGCGGCGCGATTCGTACCAAAGGGCCAGTTCCACCCGGTTCCACATGCCCAGCTTGTCGTAGATGGAGCGCAACTGGTTCTTGACCACATGTTCACTGGTTCCTAGAGCGGAGGCAATGTCAGCGTTCTTGAGGCCCTCGGCGACCAGTTCCACAATCTTCAGTTCGCGTTCGGTTGCAAGGATTGCCGCTGCTGATTGAGCCATGCTTCCCTCCTGTACATAAAAATCGCGAGCTTGACCCGCTTGATGCCGTCCTTGATACCGAAGCGGGCAAACATGCGGTTAAAGTGTGCCTTCACAGTGCGCCGAGCGATGTTCAAGCTGCGCGCGATATCGTCGTTGTCACAGCCCTGCAAGAGCAGCGCCACGATCTGCTTTTCGCGAGGGCCGAGCCGGATGGGTTCCTGAATTGGGGTCATGACGGTACATCTCCTGTACTTCCGTGTAGCACGTAGGGTGCCAGATGGCTTTGTCAACAAACGTGACCATGCTGTCACCCTCTATCGTCACGAAAACAAGCGGGAAAGTCTGTGCATAATTGGTCAATTTCATTTGGCTTATTTTGAGATGACCTTCTGGCTGGCAAGTCCAATCGAGTAGGAAGGACATGGTAAGCGGACACTTTTTACATAGCCTTGGCATTTTGCGCCCGCGCCTCCACCTAACGGTTGCTTGACGTCTACCAAGGAGTCGCGAACAATGGAAGGAGGCTGAATCGGGGCCTGAAGCTTCCAAAAGCGGAAACCGGACAACTTTCTTGCCGGTCTGGCGCATCCGTGTAACGGTGGGGTTGGCCCGCGAAGCCCGAAAGGTTCCCGGGGTTGGATCCTGTTCCGCCTCGTCATTCTCGTCGTTGTTCTCGTCGTTGAAATTTGGCATCATGGAGTCTTCTTTGACTGTTTCGATCATGCAGCGTCCGCTGACCGTATTGCGTGCTTCCCGGCTGGTGAGCCTGACGGCTCTTTTCGCATTTGCCGCCCTATTCGCTTCCTGTGGAGGCAGTACAGGCACCACGAAAGTCGTGGTGCCGACGGTGAGCAGCACCTGCAACCTGAGCTTGCGGGGGCTTTCGCAGGAGTGCACCTTCTCCTACACCGACTCCAAAGGCGCGCAGACGCGGACCATGATGCTTCATATTCCGGTGAGTTTTGTGCCTTCGCAGGGCCTGGTAATTTACCTGCACGGAGCGGGCGGCACGGACGCCGAAGGCGAGAACACGGGATGGTCGCAAAAATCCGACAGGGTAGGCTTCGTGACGGTGTATCCGCAGGCGGAGCCCGTCGGCCCGAATGGTGGCAACACCTGGGCAGACTACTTCAGCCCCGGCTTGAACAATCCACCGGATGACGTAACGTTCCTGAGTACTCTGATCACCTACTTTGTAGGCACACCGCTTTCCATTGATTCGAAGCACATTTATGTCACGGGATTCTCCTCGGGTGCCTATATGGCACATCGCGCGGCGGTGGAGCTTTCCAGCCAAATCGCCTCAATCGCCGCGGTTTCTGGCGGGCTGCTGGAGGACGTAGCCGGGGGCAAGAATGCAGTCGCCTCAGCTAAAGGGCCGGTTTCGGTGCTGTTGCTAAACGGCGACTCTGACCAAAGTGTGGCCTATTGCGGCCAGAACAACAACGCCGGAATTTCGACTTCCGCGGACGCGACGTTTGCCTACTGGGCCGGTGCGAAGGCAAACTCCTGTGGAGCGATCACGCCCGCACCCACGGCGAATCCGAATGCATTTTGTGACGGCAACGGCTTAATAACCACGATCACCACGCTCAAGGGGGCATCGTGCCTGCGCGCAACCGAGGTGATCGCGTATCAGTTGCATGGCGGCATACACCGCTATTACGGCTTGAGTGACGGCAGTTCGGGGATTCCTCAGGGTAGTCCGATTCCACTGACGAGTGCTCCAGGCACGTCTAGCCTGCCCTATAACCCGGCCTTTGGAGCCACCCTGGGCGCAAACACGGTGGACGTATGCTGGGCGTTCTTCCAAAGCCACTCCAAGCACTAGAAAACGAGAATACGGACAGGGCAAGCCTGCCTGCGCAGGTTTGGCTAGCCTGGCTTTTGCCGTTTTGTTGCTGGTTATTGCCCGCCCGGCTTCATTTCGCACGAAAGTACTACTCTAAGGTACGTATCCGGTGTGATAATGGGCTGTCCTCCTAGGAGTAGCCTGCGTTATGCCTCGGTACGGTAATCAGTTGCGCGGATCTCGCTTCGGTTTTTTCGGCTTAGCAATTCTTTATCTGGCGCTCTGGATGGGTTGCGGGGGCGGAAGCTCCAGCCCCAACCCGCCCCCTACAGTGCAGAGTCCGCAAGCCATTGCGGGTGGCCCCTACTCGGCCGACGCGGGCCAGACGATCACGTTTGATGGTTCCAAGTCGAGCGACCCGGGCGGACTGGCGTTGACTTACGCTTGGGACTTTGGCGATAGTGCGACCAGCACGGTGGTGAAGCCTACCCACGTCTATGCTGCGGCTGGCACGTTTACAGTCGGCCTTACGGTGACCAACTCCAAGAGCATCAGCAGCCCCAAGGCGACGGTGACCGCGACGATCACGGCATTGCCGATTGCCAATGCAGGAGGCCCCTACGCGGCGGATATCGGGCAGACCATCACCTTTGACGCATCCAAGTCGAGCGCGGCTTCGGGCCTCACACTAACCTATGCCTGGACTTTTGGCGACGGCGCGGCTGGTACGGGCGTGAAGCCGACGCACACCTATACGGCTCCGGGCAGCTATAACATAAGCCTGACTGTGACCGATTCGAAGAGCGGCACCAGCAGCCTGGCGGCGCAGGTGAGCGTTGCGATCTTTGCTTTGCCGGTCGCGGGCGCGGGCGGGCCCTATGTAGGCGCGCCGGGTCAATCGATCACCTTCGATGGATCGAAGTCCACTTCGCTGGCGGGGCCGTTGACCTATACGTGGAATTTCGGCGATGGAACCACAAGTTCAGGCAGTAGCGCCATGCAGAATCACGTCTATGCAGCGGTGGGCAGTTTTACCGCTACGTTGACCGCGACCGACCCTTACGGTGGCTCGGGTACGGCAACGACAGGCGTAACCGTGGAATCGCTGCCCATTGCGCGGGCGGGCGGACCCTATGCATCCGACGTCGGCCTCCCGGTGACGTTCGATGGATCGAAGTCCACGGCGACGTCTGGGACGATCAGCAGCTACGCGTGGGACTTTGGCGACGGCAGTATAGGGGTGGGGGTCGCTCCGTCCCATATCTACGGAGCGGTGGGCACCTACGCGGTAAACCTGACGGTGACCGACAGTCTTGGTATTACCAGCACACCGGTGGCGACTACTTCTTCCATCGTGAGCCTGCCGCAGGCGGACACGGGTGGCCCTTACGCTACCACTGCTGATCTGGATCTCGCGCTGGATGGTTCGAACTCCAAGAGTTTCGTCGGCGATGGCGTCCTCACCTACGACTGGCACTTCGGCGACAACACGCCGGATGTGGTCTCGGAGTTTGTGAAGCACAACTATGGCAAGACCGGAAGTTTCACCGTAAACCTGACGGTCACTGACAGCCACGGCGGAAGCTCTACGATGGCCACCACGGCGACCATTGATTCACCGGCGGTCACCAGCACCTGCAACTTCAGCCTTTCTGGCAGCAACTCGGCTTCGGGTACAACGCAGGAGTGCACGTTAACCTACTACGACGCCCAGGGATTCCAGAATCGGAAGTTCCGGCTGCACATTCCGGCCAACTACGTCACTCTGAACGGAAACGGAGTGGTGTACTTTCTGCATGGCTCGGGTGGCACGGATTCCGATGGTCTGACCACGGGATGGGTGGAAAAGTCGGACTCGGTTGGCTTTCTTGCGGTGTTTCCGCAGGCCACTGCCAGCAGCCTGAACGGCTCCACGCAGTGGGCGGACTTCTTCAGTCCGAACTTCACAACCCCGCCGGACGATTCGACTTTTCTGCAACAGTTGATTGACCACATTGAAAACAACCTGTTCGCGGGCGGCAAAAAGGTCTATATTGCCGGTTTTTCCTCGGGCGGCTACATGGCGCACCGGGCCGCGATTGACCTCTCTGACCGAGTCGCGGCGATTGCCGTATACGAAGGCGCTTTGATGGAATCACCTCCGGCCACAACGAACGTGGTGCCCCAGCCGAAGAACGGCATCCCCGTTTCGGTGGTAATGCTGCATGGTGACACCGACAAGGTGGTTCCCTATTGTGGCGACAATAACACCAAGGAAATCTCCTCGTCGCTGGACGACACTTTTACCTATTGGGCAGCGGCCGATGCCTGCGCGCAGATTGAAACGCAGACGTTGTGCACCGGAGGAATTCCCTCCTCGCTCGCCGTGCAAGGCAAGACGGCGACGAACTGCGCGGGCAGCGCAGACGTGATTGCTTATCGCCTGGACTTTGGCACGCACCGGTTTTATGATTCCAGCGTTTTGCTGGATGCATTTCCGGGAACGGCGAACGCGCCCTACAATCCAAACTTCGTTGCAAATTCGGATGGCACCAACCCGGTGGGCAACAACAGCGTGGATATTGCGTGGAATTTCTTCCTGATCCATCCTAAGCCTTGAGGATTTCACGAATCAGTGGACTGGACTTGCCGCGGCCTGGAGATCGAGCATTACGATCAGAATCAGTGGTCTCCGGCCACGGAGTTCCACTTTTCTGATTCGTCGTCTTCGTCGAGGCGGTGCATCTTTCGTATTCCCCTACGAGCGGGCGAGCCTGCAATGGAGTTGCAGGCGTTGCTAACGCCGGATGAACAGGCGCGGGCCGCGGCCTTTCACTTCACCGAAGATCGTGACAAGTTCATTCGTGGCCGGGCCGGGCTGCGCGTGATTCTGGGAGAAGCGATGCGCGCGGATCCAGCCGCGCTCCGCTTCACCTATGGGGAGCACGGCAAACCGAGTCTGGTGGAACCACTCGCGTTTGGCGGAGACGGCAGCAACATCGAGTTCAACGTGTCGCATTCGGGAGCGATGGCGCTGGTGGCGGTTAGCTGGTGCGGGCTCGTTGGGGTGGATGTGGAGTTCCATCGCGAGGATGTGGAGTTTGAAAAACTGGCCCGGCGTTTTTTTTCGGACTCGGATTGCGCGCGCCTGCTGGCTCTGCCGCAGGCAGATGGGATGGCCGCGTTTTACCGCTGCTGGACGCGCAAGGAAGCGTACATAAAAGCAGTGGGAACGGGCCTGGCGCTGCCGCTGCGGAGCTTCGATGTTGCCATCGAGGCAGGCGCAACTTCCGCACTTTTGGCGACGCGACCGGTGGCATCCGAGATACTACGGTGGCAGTTGGACGATGTAGCGGCAGGCGAGGGATATGCGGCGGCGGTATGCTGGGAAAAGTCTGCGAACGGCCAAAAAATATGATTTGCTTATAAGTCCATGTAATAAATAGACTTAGATGATTGCACCAAGGGACACTTGCGAGCGTTACGGGTGTAAGGCACTTCCGGTAACGTGTTTTTCCGAAAAATTCACGCTTTTCTCTTTGCGTATGCCCATGTTTTCAGTAGCATAGAAGTTAACCAGAGGAGGGTCACGGTTGCGGCCACGCCGCCCCGGCCCGTTCAGCGCTCGACCGGCTGACACGTCACTTGCGCCAAAGATTGGCGCAAGAACCCCCGAACGAGTCTAGTCACCACATCCGTCCACCCAAAGGGCGACTGTGTGTCTCCATCTGATTTGGGGCAGTTTAACGTATTGATATCTAAATTGAAAGTGGAGGTTTACGCATTTGACGCAGGGTAAATCGCAGTCTGGAAGCAGCCATTTGATCGCCCCGCACGGCGGGGAATTGGTCGACCTAGTAGCATCAGCCGAGCGCAGCACAGCGCTCAAGGAATCATCACGGGATTGGAAGTCTTGGGATTTAACTGGCCGCCAGATCTGCGATTTGGAGCTGCTGCTGAATGGCGGTTTTTCGCCGCTGACTGGCTTTATGACTAAGGCCGATTACGAGCGGGTTTGCGCGGAAATGCGCCTCGCCGACGGTACGCTTTGGCCCATGCCCATCACGCTTGACGTGACCGAGGCTTTTGCTGGCACCGTTGCCGTCGGACAGAGCATTGCCCTGCGGGATGGCGAAGGCGTGATGGTCGCCGCACTACACGTGGAAGATATCTGGACGCCAGACCGCACCGCGGAAGCGCAGCAGGTGTTCGGCACCACCGACGCGAAGCATCCCGGCGCGAACTATGCCATGAAGATTGCGAACCCGGTGTACATTGGCGGCAAGCTGGAAGGCTTGACCCTGCCCGTGCATTATGACTTCCGCAGCCTGCGCCACACACCAGCCGAATTGCGCGCCGAGTTTGCCCGTTTGGGCTGGCGCAAGTGCGTTGCCTTCCAAACGCGCAATCCTATGCACCGCGCGCATCACGAGTTGGCCTTCCGCGCCGCCAAGATGTCGGAAGCCAACCTGCTGATTCATCCGGTGGTCGGCATGACGAAGCCAGGCGACGTGGACTACTTTACCCGCGTGCGCTGCTATAACCTGCTGATTCCACATTATCCGAAGGGCACTGCGAAGCTCTCGCTGCTGCCGCTGGCGATGCGCATGGGCGGACCGCGTGAAGCGATCTGGCACGCGCTGATCCGCAAGAACCACGGCGTTACCCACTTTATCGTGGGCCGCGACCATGCTGGGCCGGGCAACGACTCCGCCGGCAAGCCGTTCTACGGGCCTTACGAAGCGCAGGAACTTTACGCCAAGCACGAGGAAGAGATTGGCGTGAAGATGGTGAAGTTCAGCATGATGGTGTACCTCGAAGAAGAGGGCGTCTATGTGCCGGACAGCGAAGTGAAGCCGGGCCAGAAAGTCGGCAACATCTCGGGCACGGATTTGCGCGATCGCCTGAACCAGGGCCGCGACATTCCGGAGTGGTTCACCTTCCCCGAAGTGGTGAAGGAACTGCGCAAGACCTTCCCGCCCCGCGACAAGCAAGGCTTTACGGTGTTCTTCACCGGGCTTTCGGGTTCGGGCAAGTCCACCATCGCCAACGCACTGATCACGCGCTTCCTGGAACTGGGCGGACGTCCGGTAACGCTGCTTGACGGCGACCTGGTCCGCAAGAATCTTTCCAGCGAGCTGGGCTTCAGCAAGGAACATCGGGACATCAACATCCGTCGCATCGGTTATGTGGCGTCGGAGATCACCAAGAACGGCGGCATCGCGGTTTGTGCGCCCATCGCTCCGTATGATGCGACGCGCAAGGCCGTGCGGCAGTCCGTGGAAGCAGGTGGCGGATTCATTCTCGTCCACATCGCTACCTCGGTGGAAGTCTGCGAGCAGCGTGATCGCAAGGGGCTGTACGCCAAGGCGCGTGCGGGCATTCTCAAGGAATTCACTGGAATTTCCGATCCGTACGAATCGCCGGTAGATGCGGAAGTGACCATTGACACTGGAGCCTTGTCAGCGGAAGAGGCGGCGCAGGAGATTATTCTGCACCTCGAGCGCCAGGGCTACATTGGCGTCAACGACTAATTGAAACATTTAGTTCTTCCGATGGTCTCTTGTGGGCCTTGGGAAAGGACCTAGCGTGATAACTGCTGCATTGATGCTGAAGGTTGCAATCGGGTTCCTGGTAGGAACGCTGGTGGGATTGACAGGGCTGGGGGGAGGATTCCTCCTCCTCCCGCTGCTGCTCTTTGTGGTCAACGTTCCGCCGGTCATCGCGATTGGTTCCGATGCGCTGTTCAACTTCATCACCAAGATTCCAACCAGCGCCATGCACATTCGCTACGGCAATGTGCGTTGGCGCGTGGTGGGCGGACTGGCGATAGGCAGCATTCCCGGCTCTTACGGCGGCGCCATGCTGCTGCAGTATATGAAGAAGCAGTACGGCAGCGCAGTGAACGACAAGATGCTGCTGTTTATTGGCGTCCTGCTGCTGGTGGTGCCGATTCTTTTGTTGATGCAGGAGTGGATTGCCAAGACTGTACACGTGGAAGGCGGTGACCGCCGTCCCATTTGGATTTTGGCTTTGATTGGCTTGTTCGGCGGCTTTTTGGTGGGCATGACTTCGGTCGGCTCAGGCAGTATCATCATGATGTTGCTGCTGTTGTTCTGCCACTTCGCGCCAAATCGCATGATCGGTACGGATATTGCCCACGCCGTGCTGCTTACGGGCTTCACCAGCTTGTTGCACTGGCGTTTTGGCAACATCAACTTTACGTTGGTAGGTGCGCTGCTGATTGGCTCGATACCGGGCGGCATTCTGGGTGCGCGGTTGACCCGGATCGTGCCGGTGTTGTGGCTGCGGCGCGTGCTTTGCACCGTATTGCTGGTGACTGGCGTCAAGATGCTGTCGGCAGCCTTCTAGCTCGTCCCCCGTTTTTGTCTATCCCTAACTGCGGTTGAGATTCTCAGGAGTATTTCCTCCCCTATGAATTTAGCTCTGGAACAAGAGATGCTGGCCCGGATTGAAGCGGGCCTCAAGGCCGCCGCTGCGATCTTTGCCGACTACACGCCGGGTGCAGTGGAAACGCAGTTTAAGTCCGGCGATGATCCTGTGACAGCTGCCGACCACGCAGTAGATGCGGGACTGCGTCCGCTATTGCAGCGCGAGGGCGAAGGCTGGCTTTCAGAAGAAACCGTGGACGACAGCGACCGCATGAAATGTGCGCTGTGCTGGATTGTGGATCCGCTGGATGGCACGCGCGAGTTCGTCAAGGGCATCCCCGAGTGGTGCGTTTCGATTGGATTGGTGGAAGATGGCCGGCCGGTCGCAGGCGGCATTTATAATCCGCAAACGCAGGAGACGTTCCTCGGCTCTGTACATACGGGCGTGACTTACAACGGTCAGCCTGCCAAACCGAAGGATGCGACGACGTTAAAGGGCGCGCGGGTGTTGGCGAGCCGCAGCGAAATCGGTCGCGGTGAATGGGATGGATTCGCCTCCGCTGGCTTTGTAACTGTGCCCATGGGCTCGGTGGCATACAAGCTGGCGCGGGTGGCCGCAGGGCTCGACGAAGTTACATTTACGCTGGTTCCGAAAAACGAGTGGGACGTGGCTGCGGGCGTAGCGCTGATTGAAAGTGCAGGCGGCTTTGCGCGCGATCTTTCCAACTCGCCGATTCCGTTCAATCGCAAGAGCACACTGCTGACCGGCATGTTTGCAGGTTGTCCCGGAGTGCAGGCTGAGCTGACTGCGCTGCTGGCTCCGCATATAGGAGAGCTGGCGGCACGGTAGGCTTTCCATCCCACCCTAGCGTCGCAAATAACGCGCCGCGAGGGTGGGGCACCAAAGATTATGGGATGTTACACGAGTGGTTTACGTGGAACCACGACAACGTTGCGAATTTTGTACCGCGGGCGGCGAATTTATTTCGCCGCCCGTTCTGTTTTGGGAATGGGCAAGAATCCCGACAACTACTTTCGTGCGGCGCACTCGGCGGCTTTGGTCGCCATGGCAATCGTCTCAGGGCCGAGCTTGGGCGCGGCGTCGGACTTTCCGTATCCCGCAAGTGACGTGTATGCGGAGATGAACGATGTAGCGGGCTTATCGAGCAGATCGCCGACGGTGCCGTTGCCGCGTTCAGTGGCGATTGCCTTGGTCATCACATAGCCGATGGCGTAGAGAATCTCGTCATCGTAAAAGCCCAGCGCGTAAACGTCGTCGTAGTCGAGCTTGGGCTCGGTGGCCAGGCTGTGGGCGCTTAGTTCGAGCAGGGTGACGCTGCGGCTGACACGACCTACGTTAAGCCCCACTCGCTTGACCTCCGCCTTGGCGGTTTCATCGTCACCCGGCTGTACGGCGAGCACATCTCCAACATAGCTGGCGGTTCCCTCTTCGAGCAGAGAGGTGTAGAGCTGTGCGAGGTTAGTGCCTCCAGGAAAAGTGTCGAGGCAGGCTGCGGCATTCTCGGACCAGATGCTGTGTGCGGGGATGCCCTGAATGGCGTGATAGAGCTCGTGTTCCAGAATCGTGCGGGCCAGCAACGCGGAGGGATAACGCGCGAGGTTCAGGTAGAGCGAGGGCTCGCCAAAGGCGAAGCCTCCCGACGTGCCACCGACGATCAAGTACCCGGTGGCCTGACCCTGGATGCGCGCCGGAGTGAAGAGCGCGGTGCGGGCCTGAATCACTTCGAGGGTGTGCGCCGAAGGCGCGAGCAAGGCATTGAGTGTGGCGGAGATGCGCGGCGCGGCGTCACGCACGTCCGCGAAGTGGAAGTAATTGTCCGCTGGACTGGCCTTGTGCTGCGCGGCGGCGAGCAGCGCATCGGCGAGCAGGTTCTCATCGGAAGCGTTGCCGTACGACTTGGACTTGCGGATGAGGCCTTGATTGCCGGGCAGTTTGGCGATGGTGAGTGCTCGTTCGCGCGTCAGGTTCGAATCCTGCACCGCAGTGAGCACGGCGCGAGCCTGTTCGGCATCCAGATGGACCTGCACAGATTGCGAAAATAGGCACGCCGGAACAACCAGAAAATTTGCTAGCAGCAGAATCGTGCGGTGGAATTGCAAGAGCAGCCTCAAGAAATAAAATTTTGGGATTTGTCAAAAACGGGACTCGCTCGACCCTCATTCCCTCATTGAAGAGGAGTGCTGGCGGTCGCCTCGGGCACAATGATCAGCAGGTCATAGCCGTACATCAAGCGATCAAGATCCGCCTCGACGCCGTCTTTGCGACGGACAGCAGCGCGGAGCTGGCGCAGGTCCACCAGAGTCCAGCCGGTCGGCTCCAGATGATCGAGGATTGGTTTGAGAAAGCGGAAGTCAGAGTCTTCGTCCTTGAGTGTATCGAAAGAGGCAGGTACGTCCGGCCGATTGATACCGGCGAATTGTGCCTGCTTGCCCTTCGCTCCCATCATCAGTATGTGCAGCGATTGCTGGTGTTCTGAGTCAGCAAGCTCGGTAAGCATGTTGCCCACATCAAGATTGTGGATCTGATTGACGCCCTTCCACATATGGTAAGCGCCGAACTTAAGCAGCACTTTGGGGGCGGCGCCTTCGGCTTTGGTGGCAGCACGATACTGCGCCATAAAGTTCGATTTCATCAACAGCGCACGCTGCCGATTCGACGCGCGTCCGTCCGTGGAATTCTTGATGTAAATTTCGCGAGTTTCGATAAGCGCATCGAGCAGTGCGAGGGATCGCGGATTGCCGTCCTGCTGCAGCAACTCGTGGAAGTGCTTCAGCTCGGCTTCCGTCACCGTGAACATGAAGAGTTCGCCGGGATTGCCGCTTTTGGCCGCAGCGGTGTGGTTCTCGGCATCTTTGCGCAGCAGGCGCTCGACCTCGTCTGCTGCGGCTTTACCCGGATACTGCTGCTGAATACGCGTGAGAATGAGTCGCGAGGATCCGAGAAACTCCTGGTCCAGTCCCCAGAGGCGAAACTTGCCTGCGGGTGCAGCATGAGCGCACGCGCTTAAAGCGTCGAACTCTTGCTGCCAGTTATAGAAGGCGACCGCTTCCGGGAACTCATGGTTGAACGAGATGAGCGCCTTAGCGCCAGACGCGCTGCCCTGGGCGTCGTTCAGCATCGGCTGTAGCGCTTGTGCCACCAGCGGGCCGACTTCGACGGCCATGGTGTGAAAGCCCTGCGGGGCCAAGGTCTGGCAAAGTGCAGCGGTAAACTGCGGAATCTGCTGCATACCGTGATCTTCGCCAAGAGCCACAAACTGCGCACCGCTCAGTGCCTGGTGCAGAACGGATTCTCCACTGCCTTCGAACTTGCCGTCGTGAATTTGAATTGCGTAGCGTGCGTGTGCCACCTTGTCGGAGGAAGGAACGTCCTGCGAAAGCGCCGGGACCGAGAGCAAATAGACAATTAGCAGCAGGTTCGAAAAAACAGCGAGGCCGATACGGCGAATAGTTGCGTTCATGTGCAGGACATTTCCTCTGGCGCTTCGTGCATTGCGAGTACCTTCCCATGCACTGCAACGGCCGCGAACGTACAGTTTGTTGCCAAATGGATTGGCGAGTGTGCCGAGTAGTATATCCTCTGGCGACGGGATTTTTGGGGGATTGCTTTGTCTATGACGCGGCGGGATGTAATTGCAGCAACCAGTTTATTGGCGGCGACAACGATGTCGGGCTCCGCGGCGACAGCAGTGGTGGATTCCGCAGGTGGCGGTGCGGCGACTCCGATGGTTCTCCCAGAACCGGTTTGCCTGCCGGACTTTGAGGCGCTGGCCCAGGGAAAGATGTCGAAACTGGCGTGGGAGTACGTTTCGAGCGCGGCGGCGGATGAGATCACCTACCGCTGGAATCTGGAGGCGTGGCGCAAGCTGAAGTTGCGGCAACACATTCTTACCGACGTGTCACACATTGACACGCGGGTGACTCTATTCGGACACGAACACGCCGCGCCCATTCTGCTGGCGCCGACGGCGTATCACAAGCTGTCCCATCCGGAAGGCGAGTTGGCGACAGCGCGGGGCGCAAGCGCTGCGGACGCAACGATGGTGTTGAGCACGTTTTCTACGACGGCAGTGGAAGAGGTGGCGGCGGTAGCGAAGCGTCCGTTGTGGTTCCAGTTGTATGTGCAGACCGACCACGGATTTACCGAGCACTTAGTTCGACGTGCGGAAGCGGCGGGCGCACAGGCTCTGTGCGTTACGGTGGATACGCCAGTACTGGGCACGCGCAATCGCGAACAGCGGATGCACTTTGCCCTGCCGGAGGGAATGAATATTCCGCACATGGCGGGATTTTCGCAGAGTGGCGCGCCTGCGCATCGTCCTACGGGGCTCAACATTTACAGCGAGCTACTGGACGCAGCCTTGACCTGGAAGGATGTGGAATGGCTGCGGGGATTTGCGAAGATCCCAGTGCTACTGAAGGGCGTGATGAACGCCGACGATGCCGAGCGCGCAGTGCAGGCGCGCGTGGCGGGAATCATTGTGTCGAACCACGGCGGGCGGAATCTGGATACTAGCCCGGCGACGCTCGATGCGCTGCCCGCGGTGACCGAGCGCGTGGCGGGACGGATTCCGGTGCTGGTGGATGGCGGCATCCGTCGCGGCACCGATGTGCTGAAGGCACTCGCGCTAGGCGCGAGTGCGGTGCTGATTGGGCGTCCGTATGTGTATGCGCTGGCGGTAGGCGGCGCGGACGGCGTACAGAGCTGCGTTCAGATATTGCAGCGCGAGTTACGCATGGCCATGGCACAGACGGGGCGGACGAAGATTAGTGAAGTGGATAAGGGAGTGCTGTGGGGGTAGGGGACGGAACGTCTCGGTACTGATGCCAGAGGCAATCGCGAGCCACCCAGGATTGGGCTCTTCCACCTTAGTTACCGCTTTTGCCGAGTCGTGCTGGCACGGTTCTTACCAACATAGACCCCGAAACACCCGGCATACTCCAGACAGTCTTTTCCTTCAACTCTTTTCTTTCGTTTTCCGCTTGCTGATCCCTGCTTTCGAAGGCAATCTCTAGCCCTTCCTGCCGAATATCAAGCCGGATCCTGTTATACACACTCATATACTGGTTCGCTACCCACACTAAGGCAAACCATGCTAGCAGATAGCCTCGCCAATCCTGATAAAGCAGCTTATAGCCTGTAATAAGGAGAAAGAAGATAGCGACGTAGTGGCTAAAGCAGTATTCGCACGTAAATACGTAAAATATCTTGCGACCGACGAGGCTGGTGGCTGTCGTGGAGCGTCTCTGGCAAAACTCGCGAGGTTCGCGAAACACTTCTTCATGTGTACATGTCCACGCCACGCAAGCCACGGGTATCGCTATCACGAGCAACCATACAATTTGCAACAGGGTACTTTCCATTGTCGGAATCACGAGCCTCCTTGGCGACAGCACTGCCTATCGATCTCGATCGGTTTTTTCGGGCTTTGGACTATGGAACGAGGATGACCTTGCCGATGCCACCCTTTTCTGCTTCCGCATCCGCATAACGGATATCCGATAGTTTGAACTCTCTTCTTATCGGAATCGTGAACTTGCCGGTCGCCACTTCAAAAGCAAGCTCTTCCAAACGCATTGAGTCTGGCTGAGCCCATACCTCTACAACGCGAAGATCGCGACCGTTGGCTGCTTCAGGCCTACCGAGTACGGTTGCCAACACTCCATTTTTCTTGATGTGCGGAATGAGCGAGGTAATCACCTCATGCCCCACGGTATCCGCGACGGCGTCAAGCTCCTTGAGGCTCTCCATATCGTGCTCACGATCAAGAGCGACAATCCTGTCTGCACCAAGGCCTTCGGCAGACCTTTGCTCCGAAAAGCGCACGCCAGCAATTACGTGGGCTCCATGCTGCTTCGCAACATGAACCGCTGTCCGACCTACCCCACCCAGCGCCCCCGTTATCAATACCGTTTCTCCTGATCTCGGCCGGACACCTTTTTCGATGAGCTGGGCACCTGTAAGTACAACGAGAGGCAGGGCCGCTGCCTGCTGGAAGGTAAGGCCTGCCGGCATCAACGATAAATCATCGGCGAGGCATACGACATACTCAGCATAGCTATGACTTACAAGTCCAAGGACGTGTTCGCCGATCTTTCGCTTTACTACGCCTTCACCCACTGCGACCACTTCCCCGGCAACGTCGCGACCGAGAATTGCCGGGAATTGAAGAGGCATAAGGTTAATCAAGTCGCCGCGCCGAAGTTTCCAGTCAACTGGATTGATACTCGCGGCGTGCATCCTGACAAGCACCTCGCCGGGACCGGGCATGGGATCGGAGGTTTCGCAATAATGCAGCTGATTTACATCGCCATAGCCACGCAATAGGACTGCTTTCATACAGTGTGATCGTCTCCAATGGAGCCTGCCGTCAGGCCCCTCGTTTGTGCTAGCCACCCGCTCGGCAGCTTCTGATTTTCAAGGATTTGATTTGCTGAAGGATCTAGCCGCACTTAAGCGACAAGCGCCGTTCCGGCCAGATCATGAACGTTGATCTGCTCTGCGCCGGAGTTCTGAAGGATGTTGCGAGCATGATGAACCTCTTCTGCGGTTCCATGGGCAATCAGCAGAAATTTTCCTGCCTTGACGGACGTCTCGTATTGGACGATGGTGTCCTTTGGTATACCTAGACTAAACAGTCCAGCCCCAAGGGCACTTACTCCGCCGAGGACGACTGCACCTTCGAGGGCAGATGCGATCCACGCGACCACGGGACCAGCTGCGATGACCGGGCCAAAACCAGGGATGAGGAGAAACGCTGATCCGAAGAGCATGCCCCATAGTCCGCCCCAAAAAGCTCCGGTGGAGCCCCAATACATCATCCGGTCGCCAATGTTATAGAAGCCGACCACATTTTCTTCGGAGTGATAGTCGGTGCCAATAATGGAGAGCTTCTTTACGTCAAAACCAGCGGCTTTTAGATCTTCCACGGCTTTTTCGGCGGAGGTGTGTGTGGCAAAGACTGCGGCTACGGAGTTGCAAGGTTTGATCTGAGTCATGGTGCTAGTCATAAGGATCTAAATTCCCTTCGAGTGCCGCTTCCTAAGATAGCGCCTTGACTCGAGTCGAATCTGAGCAATACTGCGCACTCTTCGGATTTCGAGGCAGGTGTGCCGCGGGCCGTTCCGATGGGCTCCTCGGGGCGGCTCTCTCAGCGCTCTGGACTGGACGTGTGGCTTTCGGAGCGGATTTCTGAAGCTTACTGCTCCAAAAGAACCAAATTATAGGGATAGGTGTTCCCTGCACCGGTGACGATGTAGCCGAATCCGAAGATGACATATTTGCCGTTTCTCAGGCACGCTACTACATACTGGAAGGCGTGCGCGCCGGAGGCGTCTGTGAGTGTGCCGGTGTAACGCTGGGCGGAGTTAGGAGTGCCGAGTGTGATTTGCACGGCGGTGCTGGCGTCTGTGGACTGGGCGTTAGTTTCGACATCGGTATAAGTGTTCAGGTTGAAGCCGACCTGCGATACGCCCTGGGCATAGACGAGCGTGGTCTGGTCGCCGGAGGGACGGTTCTGGAAGGTCATGCCACGGAAGCTATGCCTGGGGCCGGTAAGATCGCTGAGAGTGAAGTTAATCGCTGGATCCACAACGCCCATCAGTCCACTTAGTACCGGGCCGCAGTATGCGACATAGATTCCGCTGGGCGATACGGCGAGTACAGCCGGGTCGCCCGTGCTGGTGATGAGGCCGTTGGTGCAGTTGTAGGCGGGTGGAGTGCCGTGCGACCGCAGGCTACCATCGAAATAGTCGAAGTCATGCGTCATATCAATACTTGGCAGGCTGGGCATGAAGTGGGTCTGGCCGAGAGCGAAGTCGGTGGTGTCCCATCCGTTCTTGGGCACCGCGACCCAACTGTAACTGTTGCCAACATCCGGGCAGTGTCCAAGCCCAGCACCAACGATGGCCCGCGTGGGGTCGGATTGGGTAGAGGGCTTAATGACGATGGCCTCGCCGGGCATCACCATGGCGTAGGCGGTGGTGGGCAAGGTGACGAGAGCCGGGTCGTCGGACGCAGTGATGCTTAGCTTCTGGAAGCCGCTAGTGAGGGGCGTAGTGGTGCCAGAGTAGTGCAGGCTGCGAGTAACATCCACGGCGCTGAACTGACCAGCAGTAAACGTCCAGGTCCACTGCGCATTGCCATCTTGCGCGCCTGCAAAGCTGCCAGTTAGCGCGGGCGTGATGGAGGGCGTAACGGTGGTGCGGTCATGCCCGCAGCCAGAAAGAAACAACATCCCCGCAATTAGTAAAGCCAGTTTCTTCATAGTGGTACCTTCCTTGCAAAATGAAGAGCGCCGCGGGGGAGTAGCGCTAGGATTAGCGTGACAGTTACGACGGCAACTAGCACTATTACGAAAGGGTACGTCTTAAAGTTAGTGTGGGCTAACGGCCGCGACTGCGTTTTGCCCGGGCAGCACCAGGGCGCGTCGGCTGCGTGCGGGTACGCCCAGTTCGCGAATCTTGTAGAGCAGGGCGCGATAGCTAATCTCGAGCACGGAGGCTGTCTTTTTGCGATTCCAGCGGTGCTGCTGCAGCACGGAAAGAATGACGCGGCGTTCGATCTCCTTGATAGCGCGATGGGTAACAACCTTCAGCGGCACCGAGCCATCGAGCGGCAGATCCTGCAAGGCATAGGACGGTTGTGTACCGGTCATTCCAGCGAGCAGTACGGTTTCATCTCCCAGAATGAGATAGCGCTGCATCAGGTTCTCCAGCTCGCGGATGTTGCCGGGCCAACTGTAGTTCCGCAGGGCCGCCATGGTGGCGGCAGAGAGGGCGCGCGCCGGAAGATGGGCGGACTCCGGGCTGGTCAGCGTGGGCCGGTAGCGATCGAGAAAGTAGTTGACCAGCACGGGCAGGTCTTCGACGCGTTCGCGCAACGGCGGCACGGTGAGTGTCACCACGCCGATGCGGTAGAGCAGGTCTTGGCGCAGCGAACCGCCGGCGACGAGCTCGGCCACCGGGCGATTGGTGGTGGTAATTACACGCGTTTCTACATGGCGTTCATCCTGCGCACCGATGCGCGAGAAATGGCCGTCCTGCAAGAATTGCAATAGCTTGGCTTGCAGCGGCAGGTCGAGTTCGGCGATCTCGTCGAGAAAGAGCGTGCCACCTTGCGCAAGCTCGAAGCGGCCGGGCTTGGCGGAGTTGGCTCCGGTGAAAGCGCCTTTCTCGTGGCCGAAGAGTTCGCTTTCCATGAGCGAAGCCGGAATCGCCGGACAACTGACGCGCACGAACGGGCCAGCGGCGACGAAGGACTCGGCATGAATAAGGCGGGCCAGCAGGTCTTTACCAGTGCCGCTTTCCCCTTGGATGAGGACGGCGACCTGGCTGCTGGCGGCGCGCTGTAGGCGTTCCCGCAAGCGGGCCATGCCGGCGGACTGGCCGAAGAGTATGTCCGCTGGTGGCAGGTCGCGGCCGGAGATGAGTGCGGGTGCCGTCACTGTAAGAGATCCTCGCCATTGCGTTCCGCAAGCATTTGCATAAGAGATGATTCGGCGGATGCTGATTGCGACATTAGCAGCGATGTCCCTTGGAACGGTGCGCGAGTGGACGTAGGTAACCAGTTACGAAGGGGAATTCCCTTTCGGCAGGCTGCTATCTGCCACATCAAAACGTAAGCTGACAGTAGGCGGATGCGCAAAGCGAGAGAGTGCGCCGCACCGGTTTCCACGAAGGACACGACGATGACAAGCGCGCCGGCAGCACCGGTGACAGAGGTTGGGGTGGAGATGCAGGCGGTCTCTGCCGAGTTTCGCCATGAGCGCCTGTGCGGGGCCATGGCCAGCATTGCGCATGACTTGAAGTCGCCGCTAGGCGTGATCGCCGGGTACACCGACCTTCTACTGACGGAAAAGATTGGGTTGATCTCGGGTAGGCAGCGCGACGTGTTGCAACAGATGCAGCAGCAGGGTCGGCGCCTGCAACTGCTGGTGGAAGATTTTCTGACGCTGGCGGCGCTGGAGTCTGGCGCAATGCGGTGCCGGTTTGCCTTGGAGGATGTTGGTACTTGCCTGCAGGAAATATGCGGGATTTGGGAGCCGCGTTTTCGCGAACGCGGGTTGACGCTTTACCACCTGCGTAATGGCCGGATTGCACCCTTCCCCATGGACAGCAACAAGGTGCAGAGGCTGGTAAGCAATCTGCTGGAGAATGCGACCAAGTATGTGCCAGCGGGCGGGTCAGTTACGGTGCAGGCGGAGCTGTATCGCTGGGAGCGGCGGGTGCAAGGGCAAGCCAGCGAGACTGCGCCAAAACCGAACGAACGCAGGGTGAAGCCCTTCGACGCTCCGAATGCGGTGCGGGTGCGGGTGATTGATACTGGCCCCGGCATTGCTCCGGAATATCACCTGGAGATTTTCGACGAGTTCTTTCGCTTGCCCGAGGGCAACAGCGAAATGGGCGGCACCGGGCTTGGGCTTTCGATTGCGCGTCGCCTGGCACATGCCTCTGGTGGAAAAATTTGTGTGGAGAGCGAACGGGGCGCAGGCTGTATGTTCAGCTTTCTGCTGCCGCTGAAGCCACCGGGAGTCGCATGAGGATTTCGCGGGCCAACGATACTTCGCACCTGCGCATACTGGCGGTGGACGACGAAGCCGGGATGCTGCACTACATTCACACCCTGTTGGAGCTGGACGGACATCGCGTCTCGACCGCGACCAGCGGCGAGGAGGCGCTGGCCCTGCTGCGGGGCGGGATGAAGTCCGACTTGATGCTGCTGGATATGAACATGCCCGCGCCCGATGGTCTGGCGACGCTGGCAGAGGTGCGGCAGCAGTTCCCTGGGCTGAAGGTGGTGATGTTGACCGGGGAAAGCGGCACGCAGCAGGTAGTGGCCGCGATGCGACTGGGCGCGTTCGACTACATCACCAAGCCGTTCCGCAAACCAGACCTGGACGCGGTGATCGCGCAGGTGTTGGGCAAGCGCGAGGATGGTAAGGAGTCGGTGGAGGAGCTGACCGACGATTTGTACTTTCTGGCGGCGAGCGATGCAACGCGCAAGCTACGCGAGCAAGCCGAGCGCATGGCGCAAGTGGATGTTCCGGTGCTGCTGCTGGGGGAGAGCGGCACGGGCAAGGAAGTGACGGCGCACTTGATTCATCGGCTGTCGCCGCGAGCCAGCAAGCCGTTCCTGAAGGTGAACTGCGCGGCGGTTCCGGCGGAGCTGCTGGAAAGCGAACTGTTCGGCTATGAGGCTGGCGCGTTTACCGGGGCGACTCAGGCCAAGCCGGGCAAGTTCGAGTTGTGCCAGAAGGGCACTTTCTTTCTGGACGAAATTGGCGAGATGCCTCCGCAACTGCAAGCGAAGTTGCTGCATGTTTTGCAGGATGGCAGCTTCAGCCGATTGGGCGGGCGGACGCAGTTAAAATGCGACGCGCGGATTTTGGCGGCAACGAATATCAATGTGAAGGCGTCACTGCAAAACCGACAGTTGCGCGAGGATCTTTACTACCGGTTGAGTGCGTTGACTCTGGAGATTCCGCCGCTGCGGGAACGGAAGGAAGAGATTCCGGCGCTGCTCAAGCATTTTATGGCGCGTAATGCGGAGAAGATGGGGCGGCCAGCATTACCGGTGTCTCCGGCAATGAGTGCGGCTTGCCTGGCTTACGACTGGCCAGGGAATCTGCGTGAGTTGGGGAACTTTGTAAAGCGCTATTTAGTGCTGGCAGATGAAGCAGCAGCGTTGCGCGAGATCGGGAGTGAACGGTACGGGAAGACTGCCGAACGCGATGTGGCAAACAGTTTTTCCGTCACCATTCCACGCGAGCAGGACGAGGCGGAGTTGATCGCGCAGGTGCTGGAGAAAGCGCACTGGAATCGCCGGGTGGCGGCAGAGCAATTGAAGCTTGGCTATCGCGAACTACTACAAAAGATGAAACAGCATGGACTGGCCGCCGAGCCTTCGGGCCGGGCTCACCGCACCTCGGCAGGACGGTAGTGCCGCAAATTCGGTGACTTCCGAAAAGAGAAACGGGCCGCTATCGCGGCCCGTTTCTCTTTTTTCCCAAGGCAATCTAAATGCCTAGTTCACGTTCAGCGTCGCCGCGCTGGTGTGGCTGGTGCCACCAGACGACGCGGTAAAGGTCAGCGTGTACACGCCAGCAGGTGTCCCGATAATCGTGCTAACTGTCTTGGATTTGCTGCAGGCGCTGAGCAGTGCGATTGCACATAGCACCATCGCCAGTAGCAGGAACTTGCGGCGGCGGCGCAGGGTGCTTAGATTGAGTGCGACGAAGCCGAGGCCACCAAGCGGCAGCCAACTGGCTGCATAAATGCCGCTGTTGTTGAACAGTGACGTGGTGGTGGTGGGGCGTTGAATCGTCTGGCACGTCACCTGTCGCGTGACCGCACCGGTGATCGGTCCAGTGATGGGCACATTCTGAAAGACGCAGGTGATAGTGGCCTGAGCCGGGCTGACGCCGGCACCGATCGAGATGTTATTGGGGAAGACGCTGGCTGGGCTCGCGGTGGTTCCCGGGCTTACCTGAATCTGCCACGCCGCCGAGGTGCCCGAGTTCACGGTTTGGACCACTGGCTCCTGCGTTGAGATGGAGAAGTCCACCACGCTGGTGGAGGCGACCGCCGAGTTATTGCCCGGATTGGTGTCTACGGCGGGAGCCAGCACGCTGGCGAATCCGCTGTTGCTGAAGGTGCCAGCGTTGAGCGGCGTGAGCACCACCGTCACGGTAACCGACTTGACCGGGGCGATGACACCCAAGTTGCACGAAATGGTGTTGGAAACCACGGTGGTGGTACAGGCTCCCTGACCTGTCGAGATGGACTTGAAGGTCGCTCCCGAGGTTGGGATGTTGTCGGTAAAGGTGGAATTCACGGCCGATTCGGGGCCGTTGTTGGTGATGACGTACTTGATGGTGACATCGCTGCCAATACCGATGGGGTTCACGGTGGTGGATGCGGTGACTTGCAGGTCGCTGGAACCACCGAGTTTCAGAACAAAGCCATCACTGCCGCCGCCGCTGGTGGATTGCAGAGGCAACTGCGTGGGAATGTTCGACGATGTGGTGTCGCCAACCGCGTACACGATGTCGTTGCTGTCGAGTGCAATGCCAGTCACGCGGTCGTCCGCGGAGCCGCCATAAAGCGAGGCGTACTGCAGGTTGCCGCTGGAGTCGTAGCGGGCCAGGAAGGCGTCTTTTCCGCCAGCGTAGCTGAAACCCAAACCATTCGACTGCGGAAAGTTCGCAGCGCTGCTGAATCCACCCACGAAAACGTTGAGTGTGGAGTCCACGGCGATGGTGGTGGCCTGATCGGGCCCGGCTCCGCCCAGATAGGTGGAGTAAAGCAGCGTCATGGTGGAGGATGTGGGCGAAGTAATCTTGGCCCACCATGCGTCTCCGCATTGATCGAGCGTGGTGCTGCAAGTGCCGTCGCCGAGCGTGGGCTGAGCTTGAATCAAGGCCGTGGAGGTCTGTTTGGGCAGGTCAGAGGAACCGGTAGCACCAGCGACGTACACATTGGTCGAAGTGTCCACCGTGATCGCGGTGGCGCTGTCGTCGCCCGAACCACCGAAGTAGGTGAGCGACGTGGTGCCGCCGCCCGCGGCGTTGAAGCGGGCAATAACGGCGTCGCGGCCACCGGCTAGCGATGCCTGGTAGGCGTTCACCGGCGTGAAGTCGGTACAGGTGGTGGTGCCAGCGACGAATGCGTTCTGGCTGGTGTCCACGCCAATAGCTCCATCTTCATGGACGCATCCCACCGGAACGCTGCCTCCAAAATAGGTCACATACACCGCGCTGGCAATGCCAGTCTTGGTCGGGTCAATCTTGGCAACCACAAAGCCCGAGTTGCCCTTGAGATTTTGCTGGAACACATTGCCGGTGACGGGGAAGTCGGTTGAGACAGTGCGGCCTAGGATGTAGGCTCCGCAACTGGTGCTGCTGGAGGCGGTGCAGGTAACTCCATCCACGGCGAGGCCAGCTGCGTCGTCTTCCAGGCTGCCGCTCAAGTAGGTCCCGTAGAGCAGGCTGGTGCCGTCAGCCTTCAGTTGCGCAAAGAAGATGTGGGTTCCTGATGCCTTGGGCGCGGTCTGGTAGGCCGTCGCCGAGGTGATGGGGAAGTCCGAGCCGTTAGTGCTGCCGTCGAGGTCTACATTGAAGGAGCTATCTACCGCAAGGCCTGCGAGGGTATCGGTGCCGGTGCTGCCGAGATAGGTGGAATAGATGATGCCGGTGCCGCTGGTATCAAACTTGACCAGGAACACATTCTGAATGCCCTTGAGTGTGTTCTGCACAACACCAGCTGTGGGAGCCGGATTCAGGACAGCTGAGGTGGTGGTGCCTGCCACGTACAGACTTACGGCGGAGGTGTCGAGTGCGACCTTCAGCCCGGTTTCGTCGCCCGCGCCGCCAAGGTAGCTGGCGTAGCTGAGTACAGGGTCAATCACCAGAAGCTGGGAGGCGTCATACGCACCAAGCGCGAAACGAACCTGCGTGCCTTCCACGGTATAGCGGCTGGCGACTTCACGGCGCTGGCCGAGAATCTGCTGATAGGCAACAGGGGCTTCCATACGTACTTCGCGTCCGCCGAGGGAAACAGAGAGTGCGCCATCCGGCAGCGCTGTGATCTTGTCGGCACCAGCGAGGTTCAGAGCGATCGCGGCGGGACTCGCGTGCGGAGCCACTTCAAAGTCGTACTCGAGCTTGCGCTGGTTGCCGTAGAAGACGGCGTCCACTCCCGGATAGAGGCTGGTGTAACGCACCTTGCCGAAGTTGGGGATGCGGCTATGCCACTGCGCAGGGTCATTACCCAGCAGGTAGTTGCTGTAGCTGGCGCGCGGAGCTTCAGCTGCCAGTTTGGCGTCCGGTTGCGCGCCAGCGAACTGCATATGCAGGGTTTGCTGCGTGGCCGCACCGTTCGGGCTGAGGACGAGCGCTGCTTCGGTGGGCTGGAGGAACAGTCCATAGCCTGCACCACGGCTCAAATAGCGGACGCCCGTGTTGCTCTGGCCAAGGTTTGGCTCAAAGCTCAGCGGCGCCTTGAGAAAGGCGGCGAGCTTGGCGCTTTTGGCGTTATGCGCAATCGAGAGCGCTGGTGAGGAAGACTTCTTTGACGAACTGGATGGCACCGCGAAGGCGGCGGGCGACTGGGCGCTCATAAGCGACGCGAGGAGAATTGCCGGGGTCCAACGAACCACACGGGACACACGGCTTTTCGCCAACACAAGATTCTTCAAGATCACTGAGCTCCTCCGAACTGTTGGATGTATCCGGGAAGAGGGAAGCGTACGGACGCAAGCAGAAGGTCCCGGCTGTCGCGGCGGATCGCACAAGACGCGCGGGACCTGCTCTTCCCCAGATTTATGGTAAATAAATGCTGACGTAAGGTTAACACAAGGGAACCGCCCCAAAGGATTCACGCGAGGTTGTATCGCGCTGGTCGTGAAGCAGTTAGATGCCGCCGTACGGTGGCTAGGTTGCCGCGGGCGACGACCCGCTTCCGGGCGTCGAGCCGGGCTGCTGAAGGGCGAGTTCCCGCAGCTTTACCAGCGCCAGCAGAGCGGCGTTTACTGGGGTGGGAACGCCCAGCGCCTGGCCGCGTCGGACGATGTAGCCGTTCAGGTCGTCAATTTCAGTACGCTTGCCGCGGCGAAGGTCTTGCAGCGTTGAAGAAATGATGCCGGGCGCAGATTCTCCGAGTGCGAATATCATGGCATGAAGCGGCCCGCGCTCCAGATGAATGCCAGCTGCCGCAGCGACTTCCGCCCCCTCTTCGATCACCTGCTGCATGAGGGCGCGGGTGGGCGGAAAGTTGAGCATCACGCCGTAGCTGGTTTGACCCAGCGCGGAAACCGCATTGTAGGCGGAATTCATGATGAGCTTGAGCCAGAGATCGGCGGCAATGTCGGTGGAAATGCGACAAGGGATGCTTGCGGCTTCGGCGTGCTGCGAAAAGGCTTCGATGGTGGCGTTAGTGGCTGGGACAGTAGCGCCGGAAGGCCAGCCGACGACGAGGTCACCGCGTCCAGTGTGCTTGACGTGGCCGGGCCCCAGCATCTGCGCTCCAACGTAGACGACTGTAGACAAGGCTGAAAAACCGGCGGCGGCCTGAATGTGGGCGGCGTTTTCCACTCCATTTTGCAGGCTAACGACGAGCGCGCCGGGAGCGAGGTACGGTGCAAGGGATTGGGCGGCGGATGCGGTATCCAGCGTCTTGACGCAGAACAGGATGATGTCCGCGCCTTGGGCAGCAGAAATTTCAGTGGAGGCGTTTACCGGAATAAATTCGTGAACTTTCAGTCCGTCGAGGAACAGGCCGTTGGCGCGCATGGCTGCTACGTGGTCGGCCCTGCCGATGAAGGTGACAGCATGACCCGCGCGGGCAAACATGCCTCCGAAGTAGCAGCCGACGGCTCCGGCGCCGACCACGGCGATGCTGGGCAATTTAGCCACGGGATGCTTCGTTTTCAGCCATTTCAGCACGTAGCTTGCGCGATTCGCTGCGCAGATAGAGCAGATATCCGCCGTGGATGAGCCAGACGGCGGCGTAGGCCGCCCACATAAAATTGGTTCCGAAGCTGGTTGGCATGAAATTCCCTCCGATGAATCAGAACAACTAGGAGATTAGCGCCGCTGCTTGCGACTCTTCAAAGTGCTGCCGCTTGCGTTCATGTGCAAAGCGCAGATAAAGCAGCAGAAACGAATACACCGAAAACGCTAGCAGATTCCACAAAAACGGGTGCGCAATGCTGGGAGCGACCGAGCCGCCGCCTCCGAATACCGGCGAGGGATGCTGGGTGCGGAAGAACCATATGGAGAGATAGACGAACGGCACGGTGGCAAAGGCGAACATAGCGAGGACGGCCGCCATCACAGGGGTCTGTCCGCCGGTGGTGACACGGCGGAGCATCAGGTAGCTGATGTAAATAAGCCACAGCACCAGGGTTGAGGTAAGACGTTGATCCCACGTCCACCAGATGCCCCAGACCGGGCGTGCCCACAGTGGGCCAGTCACCAGAACGATAGTGGCGAAGACGAGTCCAACTTCGGCGGAGGCGACGGCGAGGGCGTCGGCGACGGGCTGGCGCTTGATCAGGTACCACAACGATGCGATGAAGTTGATGAAGAGCATCATGCCGCCGCTCCACGCATTGGGCACGTGGTAGTAGAAGATGCGCTGCACGTCGCCCATAGTGGCTTCAGTGGGCGCAACCACCAGCGCCTGATACGTGCCATAGGCGAGTAGCGCGAATGTCACTGCGACGAAGATTGCCAGTTTGGGTTTCATTCTGGGTTTCACGATCCTCACTCACTTGGTAAAAACTGAGGCGGAAGCGGCTTATTCCGCCTGCAGCACCGTCTCGAACAGCAGCACACACACCAGGGTGAATACCACATCATAGACGCCCAGTAGGGTCATCCAAAAGCGGGCCGACTCGTCCCCGGTCAGGATGATGGTCGTCGCCTGTACCATGGCCAGCACCGCCGGAATGGAAATCGGGAACAAAATGAGCGGCAGCATGACTTCCCGATTGCGGGTGCGCAACGACATCGCCGCGAAAAACGTGCCATTTACCACCAGAGCCCAAGTGCCGAGAATTCCGGTAATGACGAGCTGATACACCGGGCCGATGGAACGTAGGTTGTAGAAAACGACGAACAGCGGAGCCATCAGGCATTCCAGAATGCCGACGAAGAGAAAGTTCGCCAGCACCTTGGAAATGAATAGAGCCAGAGGTGGTGCGGGCGAGACGCGATAGGCGTCCAGCACCTGATTGCGAAGTTCTCGAGTCCAGGTTTGGTTCAGCGCGACCACTGCAGCGAACAAGATCGCGACCCAGAGGATGCCCCCGGCGATGTGCCGCGAGTCCTCGGCTGTGGGATCGAAGGCGAAGCTGAAGATGACGACCACCAGCAATGCGAAGAACAGCATCGAGTTGATGGCGTCCTTGGAACGCCACTCCAGGCGCAGGTCTTTGACTAGCGACGCTGCGATGAGGCTTGAAAGTCTGCCGAGTTCGCCTTGCTGTACTCGACTGCTCATGGAACCACCCTGCAATTTACGATTCGAGGCGGCGTGGCATCGGTTTTACGGACGAGAATCTGACCGCTTGCCATCCAGATAAACTCGTTGCCCAGCTCGGCCAGGAGCGGCAACTGATGCGTCACCACGAAGATCGTCTTGCCCGCGTCGCGCATCTGGGCGAGTAGCGCGACCATTCGCTCGGCAGCTTGGGTGTCCACATTGGAAAACGGCTCATCGAGCAGCAGCAGTTCGGGGTCATGGACCAGCGCGCGAGCCAGCGAGGCGCGCTGCTTCATGCCCTGTGAGTACTGTCCGACGGAGCGACGCAAGTCTGGATCGAGCCCGACCATGTGGAGGGAGGCTCGGCAGAGCGAAGTGGTGTGTTTGTCCGCACCCATGCCGTAAAGCTGGGCGAAGTATTGCAAATTTTCCAGTGCACTTAGTTCGTCATACAGCAGCGAGGGATGCGCCATGTAGCCCATGCGATGGCGCGCGGCGGCAACATCGCAGTGGCCGAACCACTCGACTTCGCCACGCGTCGGGCGCATGAGTCCGGCTAAAGCGCGCAGCATCGTGGACTTGCCCGCACCGTTGCCTCCCAAGATCACGTAGAGCCGTCCCGGCGCGAATTCGGCGGTGATATTTGTCAGCGCGGCGAAGCGGCCAAAGTGCTTGCTGACGCCACGCAGTAAGGCAGCGGGCGCGTCAGCACCGACCACGGGCGGAATGGTCGAATTGGAGGGTGCATCAGCCATGCGGGTGCGGAAGTCCTTCCGAAACTATCAAGTTATCACCTGCAACGCGTAGGAAGATGTGAGGGGCATTCGTGGGGTCAATCCTACAGTTCGCGGGATTCGTCCGTGAAGCTGGTTTAGCGCGTTCAGGGTATGCAGAAATGGTCCTAAATTTTCTTGTTTCCGTCACTTGCCATTGTGTTCTAGCATCAACCACTAGGACTTTTGTCGAAGTCCACAAACGGCGTGGCGCAAGTAGACTGCCGAACCAGATAAGAAATGCTGCACACTGTAGGGGGAGAACTTTATGTTTAGTGCTCGGGTTCAGGTTTGGGGAGTGGTATTGGTTGGTCTGCTGGCCGCAACGGTGCTGCCGCCGCCAGTTCAGGCACAAGTCGCGGGATGTCCAGCAAACAACGTTTGCATCACCACTTATCTTTACCAGAATCAGCGCACGGGGCTGAACCAGAGCGAAGGCACGCTAACCAAGAGCGCACTGCTGGGCACTTCGCCCAAGATGTCGGTGCTGTTCAAGACGACGGTGGACGAGGCTTTGTACGCGCAACCCCTTTACTTGCCGCGAGTTATCGTCGGCGGGGTGATGCACAATGTGATTTACGTCGCCACCTCGAACAACACGGTATACGCCTTCGACGCAGACACCAACCAGCCAGCGCTGTGGACTCGGCACATGGATCACACCGGCACGGGCGCGGCGGGCCGGGCTCCGATTGAGAACGTGGACATTTCACCAAACTGCCCAAACTTTCTGCCCAACCACAAGATTGGGGTGACGGGGACTCCGGTGATTGACCTGAGCGAGAACACGCCGGGTGCCGCCAATACGATCACGACGGGGCAAATTTATTTCGTTTCTATCTTTGCCATTGACAGCGACCCCATCACCTTTGCGCAGACGATTTATGCACTGGATGTGACCTCGGGTGCAATCGTGGCCCAGTCGGATGTTTCGGCGACTGCCACCGGGCACCCAGACAACGTCCCCTTCGACCCCAAGTGGCAGAACCAGCGGCCAGCGCTGCTGTTGCAGAATGGCGTGGTATACGCGGGCTGGGGTGGGCACTGCACCAGCTCGGTCTGGCAAGGCTGGCTAATGGGCTTCAAGCGGACGAGTGGCAGCTTTGGCAGTGGCCCGGTGGCGGCATGGATTTCCACGCCGGAATCGGTGAACAGCACGCGGCGGGGCAGCTTATGGAACAGCGGCAGCGGCCCGGCTGGCGACGGCACGAACATCGTGGTGGCGACGGGGAATGGTTCCTACACCCAGGCCACGAATCTAGCTCCGCCGACCATATATCCAGTCTGCAAGCCGAGCCGCGGCACTTATTTGTACTGCTCCTACAGCGAAAGCGTGGTCAAGCTGCAAAATCCAACCGGCACCAGTCTGGTGACCAAGGACTTCTTTACGCCCGCCGATCAGGCGGCGCGCACCTCGGCTGATTCAGACTTAGGCGCAGGCGGAACGTTGCTGGTGCCGACGCAGTCGGGCGGCAATCCGCAGAACCTCGCCGTGCAGGCGGGCAAGGGTGGCGACATCTTCCTGATCAACATGGACGACAACTCTCAGATGGGCGGCTACTCGGGCTCGACCAAAACCTTTGTGCCTTCCACTTGCAGCTTCAACGGCGGCGGCAGTCCCGACTTTAACGTGGCTTCGCTCTATGGGCGCAACACGGTGGGCTGCGGACTATGCGACCAGAAGAACCAGAACAACAAGTGCGGCTCATGGAGCTCGCCCGCCTGGTGGAATGCCGGCAACTCCGGCTTGGGGAGCAGCTTCTTGTACTTCAACTCCGCTAGTGGACCGATCCGTCAATTCAAGCTGTGTCCGGGAAATTCGCCCTCGTTGGGTTGCCCAGGCTCAGCAACTTTCACCAAGACAGCGAGCACCACCCTGACGATTCCCTACCCCAGCTCCACTCCGGTGATCACCAGCGCGAGCGTGACGGATCCCAACGGGGTGCTGTGGGTGCTGGATAACTCTGGCTACAAGTCGGCGACACCTGGGGTGCAGACTTTGCGTGCGTTCGACGCCACCACGCTGGCGGCAATCTGGGACAGCTCGAAGTTGACGGGGATCGGCGGAAGCATCAAGTTCACGGTGCCGGTAGTTGCCAATGGCAAGGTGTACGTGGGCGGGTATCCGGCGCTGACGGTGTTTGGGCTGAAATAGGTATTGGAGAATAAAAGTTTGCATCCCACCCTAACGCCGAAAAACACGGCGTGAGGGTGGGCACCCGATTACCCCCTCGCCCAACGAAAATTCCTACATGGATGACGATTGCGTCGGTGTCGCCGCCGGGGCAGTGCCATCCTGCTTCGGCGCGTACTTCGACGCGCACTTGGCCTGAATCTGTTTAGCGTGGAAAACGCCATCGCGTCCGTAACCACCCATCGCCAGAGCTTGGGCGTTGTCCTTGAAGGTGTCGGGCGGCGGTTCCAGACCCGCATAGTTTACGGCCACGGTATCTACTGTTCCAGTCTGCGGGTCTTTTTCCAGCAACACAAATTCAATGTGGGAGTGGCCGTTGCCATCGTCCTTGCGTGCAATGGAGCCGGGTTGCACGTTGCCCGCGACCCGCAAGTGTTTGGTGTAGACGTCGCCCTTGGCGGCCTGCTCGTGCAGTTCCTTGATGGTGACGTAATAATCCTTGCTCTCTTGCACACCGGTAAAGGCCAGGTAGCTTAGGCCGCCCAAAATGACGGCGATGACTGCACCGAACTTTACAAATTGGCTTGCGTTGGATGACATGATGGCGAACTCCGTTCCTGACTCTTAAATTGTCGAGCGTCTGCTGGGTAGTGGTCAAGCCCGGTGGCCGCGCAGTTCGTTACAATGGAGAGTTGCAGGCGGTTTTTGCTGCAAACATACGTAGCACGGATCGGACACCATGATTCATCCTTGGCACGACGTAACCCCCGGCGACAAACTTCCGCACGAGTTCCAGACGATCATTGAGATTCCCTTCGGCTCCAGCGTGAAGTATGAACTGGACAAGACGAGCGGCCTCATCAAGCTGGATCGGGTGCTGTATTCTGCGGTGTATTACCCGGCGAATTATGGTTTTATTCCGCAGACGCTTGCCGAGGATGATGATCCGCTGGATGTGCTGGTTTTTTGCCAGGAGACGGTGGTGCCGCTGACGATCATCAAAGCGCGCTGCGTGGGCATTATGACGATGCTCGACTCCGGCAAAAAGGATCACAAGATCATCGCCGTGGCGCTGAAAGATCCCGAGTTCAACAGCTATCACGATGTGAGCGAGATGCCCGACCATCGCATGATTATGTTGCGCCGTTTCTTCCAGGACTACAAGCAACTCGAAGGCAAGGGAGCCGTGGAAGTGGAAGAGGCCGAGCCAGCCGAGAAGGCGTATCCGGTGATTGAGGAAGCGCTGCATCGCTACAGCGAAGAGCGGCGGCGCGGATTTAAGGGCGTGAAGTAAGGGTAGCGTGGCACTTGACAGGTGCGCCGTTTCCGCTAACCTCAAATATATGGGCAGCAAAACTACAGCGGTCGCGGCAATCGAGAGTCGCATCGGCGAACGGCGGCGGGTTGTGATTCCCAAGCCAGCGTTTGACGCTTTGCGTTTGCAGGCTGGCGACTTCGTGGAAATCACCGTGGAACGCGGACGCTTGGCAATTCGCCCAAAGCGCCGTCGCACCAGCGATGTGGAAATCAGCAAGAGCGACGCTGCCAAGATCCTCCGTGGGGAAGCCCAGTTGAAGGCCGGATTGTCGAAGCCGTGGCGAACGGTTCGAGATGCCTTGGGCGATTGAGCTTTCGTCGTCGGCTGAGAAACAGATGCGGAAAATTCCGGGCGACCGGTGTGAGCGCATCATCCGTGCGCTGGACGAGATGGAGCAAGATCCTTTTTCGGGAGATGTGAAGACGTTGCAAGGCCCCGCCTGGAGTGGAAGATATCGCAAACGTGTCGGCGATTATCGCATCATTTTCAGCGTGAATCGGTCGCTTCACCGCATTGACGTTTCCGCGATCTTGATTAGGTCTGAAAAGACTTACCGCTGAACTAACCTTTTTCCACTATTGGTTCCGCCCTCGCTGCTTCGTACACTTCTGCCACACTTCAAAGATTCAATTTTCTGGAGAATTCACCTTCATGTCCACCACAGCAACCTCAACTTGGGCTTCCACCACCGCTCCGGCGCAGTCTGTTTCGCGCCGGCACACGATTGTGGCGCTGGTGATTCTGGCCATCATCGGCGGATACTTCTGGCAGCAGTCGCGCTATCCGGCGCTGCTGAAGAAGCTGAATCAGGGGCCGGCGGTAAAAGTGAGTGGCGCCATCACCTTCAGCAATGTGGTGGCGGTGGATCCGGCGATGCCGTTGGCGAAACGCGTGGGCTACACGGCCGTGAACTGGATCGTCGCCAACAAGCAGGGCATGACTTTTGGTTTTCTGTTCAGCGCGGGCATTCTGCTGCTGATTCCGGTGTTGCAGCGCTTTCAGGGTGCGAATCCGTATGTGAATGTGGTGGTAGGGACGCTTACCGGGATTCCACTGGGAGTGTGCGCGAATTGCGTGGCTCCGATTGGACAAGGGCTGTACAAGTCCGGCGTGAGCAAAGAGTCCACGTTGGCGACCATGATCAGTTCACCGACGCTGAATCCTGTGGTGCTGGCGATGGTGTTTGCGCTGTTTCCGCTGCCGGTGGCGGGATTGAAGATCGGCGTGGTGCTGCTGATTTTGTTTGGCGCGCTGCCGCTGTTGTTTGCGAATCAGGCCGCAGCTGAGCCGATGATATGTGACCTTAAGCTTTCGTCGCCCGCGCCTTCATGGGGCGAGGCGGTATGGACTTCGGTGGTGGCATACGCGAAAAATCTCTGGTACATGATCCGCACGGCTCTGCCTCTGATGATTGTGGCGGCGCTGCTGGGCGCGCTGGTGATTGAGTTGCTGCCGCGCAATATGCTGACGGCACTGCCCGTATCGTTTCTGGGGATTCTTGCCGTCGCATTGGTGGCAACGTTTATGCCAGTGCCGATGTCGTTCGATGTGTTTGCCGCGTTTGTAGCGTGGAAGAGCGGTGTGCCGCTGCCCTACGTTGTGACGCTGCTATGTACGCTAGGCGCGTACAGCGTGTATTCCCTGCTGGTGACCGGGCGGACGCTTTCATGGAAGACGGCCGCGACGATGTACGGGCTGGTATGCGTGGGCGGAGTGGTGGCGGGGCTGGCTGCGATGGCGCTCTAAATGCCCCGGCGCGGCGCTTCGGTGGTATCCTTAAATTTTCGGGGAGCTCTGGTAAGGAGCTGAGACACCACACCGCGTGTACGTGGGAACCCTTTGAACCTGATCCGGGTTATTCCGGCGTAGGGAACGAACGTCGTCTCTCCTTTCCTCTGCTCCTGTTTGTTCGCGGTATCGCCGCGCCTAGGAGTACTTCATGTCAAATCCTGAAATTCCCCTCAATGGCCATGCGAATGGTCACACCAATGGGCACACCCGCCACGCGGATGCGCCGCGTAATGCGTCCGATGTACCCATGCCGCGCGCGGAGTGGATCGCGCGTCGCAAAGAAGCACTGGCCGGAGCCAACGGTAGCGCCAACTTTTCGCAGATGCACTTTGCCCGCAAGGGCGTGATCACCGAAGAGATGCAGTACATCGCAGCGAAAGAGAAACTTTCCGCGGAACTGATTCGCGACGAAGTGGCAATTGGCCGGATGATTATCCCGGCGAACATCAATCATTCTGAGCTGGAGCCGATGGCGATCGGCGTGGCGTCGCTGTGCAAGATTAACGCGAACATTGGGAACTCGGCGGTCACGTCGGAAATTCAGGAAGAGCTGAAGAAGCTGCACACCGCGGTGCACTACGGCGCGGACACGGTGATGGATCTTTCCACCGGCGGCAATATTCATGAGATTCGCGAGGCGATTCTGCGGCATTCTCCGGTGCCGATAGGGACGGTGCCGATTTACGAGGCGATTTCTCGCGTGAAACGGATTGAAGACCTGAACGCGGCACTGATGCTGGAAGTGATTGAAGAGCAGGCGGCGCAAGGCGTGGATTATATGACGATCCACGCCGGCGTGCTGGTGCAGTATCTGCCGATGGTTTCGACGCGCATTACTGGGATTGTAAGTCGCGGCGGCGCAATTCTGGCGCAGTGGATGGCGCACCATCACAAGCAGAACTTCTTGTATGAATGCTTTGATGACATCTGCAAGATATTCAAGAAGTATGATGTGTCGTTTTCCCTGGGCGATGGATTGCGTCCGGGATGCGTGGCCGATGCCAGCGATGCGGCGCAGTTTGCCGAGCTAAAGACGCTGGGCGAACTTACTAAGGTCGCGTGGCAACATGATGTGCAGGTGATGATCGAGGGTCCAGGACACGTTTCCATGGACAAGATCAAGGAGCAGGTGGAAAAAGAGCATGAGCTATGCTATGAGGCTCCGTTCTATACCTTGGGGCCGCTAGTTACGGATATTGCTCCGGGATACGACCATATTACTTCGGCGATTGGCGCCGCGATGATTGGCTGGTACGGCGCGGCGATGCTCTGCTATGTGACTCCGAAGGAGCATTTAGGCTTGCCGAACGCGAAGGACGTGAAGGACGGCATCATCGCCTACAAGATAGCGGCGCATGCGGCGGATATTGCGCGGCACCGGCCGGGCGCTCGTGATCGCGATGATGCGCTTAGTTTTGCGCGCTACAAGTTTGACTGGGAGAAGCAGTTTGCGTTGTCGCTCGATCCGGAGACAGCGCGCTCCATGCATGACGAGACGCTGCCGGAAGAGCATTATAAGGAAGCGGCGTTCTGCTCGATGTGCGGCCCGAAGTTTTGCTCGATGAACTATTCGTCCAAGGTAGATGAGTACAACAAGCAGGTACACGGGCTCGAGAAGAAGGACTACTCGACACTAGTGGAGCAGCAACTGGTTACGATTAAGTAAGTTTGAAGTTGCGGCAAAACGAAGGGGAGGAGCCTCGGCTCCTCCTTTTTATTTCGTGGTCGCAGACGCTCAGAATTTCTCGTCAAAGGAATTCCAGACTCACTCACAGCCGCTACTACGGCCACTACACCTGCCGCTGCCAGAGCTGACCCTCTTTCGTCGCCACAAAGAGTGTATTGCCAATTGCAGCCATACCCACCACATCCTGCGCAAAGCCGAAGCGATGCCATGGAATGTCCAGGTCACTCCACGGCTCTCGCCAATGCAAGTGATCGTCGGACGTGACCGCCAGCAACTTACCCTCAGCGGAAGCCATGCCGACTACCCACTGCGCATATCCAATCTGCTCCCATGGAATGTCGTAGTCCACTGGGGCTCGGCACCACAGCTTACTGTTGGTGGTGGCGGCGTAGAGTACGCCATTCAGAGAGGTCATGGCGGAGACTTGCTGTGCGTGACCGATCTCGGCCCAGGGCACATCGAACCCCTCCACCGGGCGCTGCCACAGCTTGCCCACGTTTGTGGCGCAGAAAAGCAGGCCGTTAGCGGCGGCGAGGCCCACGACACCATCGGCGTGACCCAGGAACTCCCAAGGGATATCCTGCGAAACGGTGTCGCGCCGCCAGAGTTTGTCGTTGTCGGTAGTGGCGTAAAGCTTGCCATTCCATGCGGCCAGCGCGGTAACTTGACTCGCGTGCCCCATCAGCGACCATCCCGGATCGAGTAGATCAATGTGCCCTTGGAGGAAGAGGTTATCCACTTCGGTCGTGAGTGGGCCACGATGACCATAGACGACAAACGACCAACCTCCTTCATAGTTGACCAAGGCGGCTTCTTGAAAAGCGGTACGGACGTCACGATTCAGAATGACGTATGAGGAGGGAAGGTATGACAGTTGTGAGTTAGAGTAGCCCGCGACGGTAATCCGAGGATAAGGCCAGATACAGCGCACTCGCGGGCCAAAATCCATCGCAACCTCATGGGAGCTAGCCAACAGATACCACTGGTTTGGCGCAGTGCCAATCCGGACCGCCTGTAGCTGCGTGGGTAGCGACTCTGGGATATTCCGGCCTAGTCGCAGCATATAGGCTTGCCAGCGCTCTACAAACCCAGTGGCGACGTCGTCGCCGTTCGCCCTGGTTCTCGCAAGCCCATCGGCGAATGGCTCCATGTCGAGCGGCTGGAACGGTAGATGGATCGTTTGCAGCCAAGCGTCTATCGGGCCATTCAAGGTATGCAAGGGGCGATTCAGAACGGATAACACATCCGCCGCCAAGCGCTCACCCACGACGTATTGGAGATCCGTCGCCGGGCCCGCGTCGATAGGGTTGCACGTGCCTGCGTAGCCCTGGAAAAACATCGCGGTTCCGCCGCTATCGGCCTCGATCAGGTTACGAGCCACTCCTGGAAAATCGGCATACACGTAGTTATTGCTGCCATTGCAAACCGGGTGGCACGTGGCGAAGAAAACCACCGCCACCACTGCGGGCCGATGATCATTCAACGCCCGATGAGCATGAGGGTTGACTATTTTTAGTACATCCAATGTTGAGTCGTAGGTACTGGGCAGACCTACATAAGGGAAGTGGCGGTCTTGGCCGATGTCGGTGTTGCCCCGCCCCCAAGAGATATCGGCGGCTTGCATTTGGCCCAAAGCGTCTTCAATCACCCCGGCCAATTGCTCGGTCAAAAAAGCGTAATACTCCGGGTCGGCATTGGCAACGCCCAGTTGCCATGTTGGTATGGTTACGGGCACGGGCGCGCCGTGAGTGTGGCTGACGTTGATGCAGATGGACCCGCCAGCGACGCCGTGCCGCGCACCGATTCGCGACCGGACCGTAGCCGTCATCGCAGGGTCGAGCGCACCTAAGTCTGCCGACACCAGTATGATCGTGTTCTCTTGGGCGTCCTGAATGACCAAAGCTCGGACGCTGAGAGAGTCGCGTACATCCATGCAGGGAACAGTTCGACCACCATAGCCCCATAGCCAGATGCGTCCCGCGTTGATCAGCTCATTGGAGGGAGTGATGTCCCGGGTGGCAACCCCCGCTTTGTAGTAGGCCATGGGCGCGTTCTCCGAAGGTGAATTGGCTCGAGGAAAGCCGCGGCAAGGTTATCACTTCCCTCGTTCCAGCGCATCGGTGGCTCGCTTTAGCGCGGCGGTAACTTCGGCCAATTGCTTCGCGGTCGTCTTCAGGTCGGTCTTGTCTATCGCTTCGTTTACGCCGGGGATTACCACAGCTGCGTAGCCGGTGTACTGTCCGGGGGCGTAGATGGCGTGCTTGAACCAGGGGCGATTGGGCAAGCCTTCGGGCAGCAGTAGCGCATGTTCGGCTTCTCGCAGAGCCAAGTTCAACTTTGCGGATTCTACTTTGCCGCTGCGAGTCTCCGCCCGCTCTTCGGCTAGTAATTTCTCTCCTGTTTGTGCAAACTTCACCGCAGCTTCTTCGGCGGCAGCGAAGTCGAGCGATTTAGTAACTTCGCCATTTCCGAATTTAGACACCGCTTTCTTCTTCGCGGTTTCCAGATAGACAGAAATTTCCTTTCCATACTCTTCGTAGTCGTAGGGTAGGATGTCGGCATCAGCCATACGGATGACTTCGATGCCGAACAAGCGTGCCATCTCTTGCTCGTACTTGAACTCAGGGTCGGCGAACTTGGTGAACCACTGGTAGTTGTCGAACACGGAGTGATAGACACCGTAGGGGCCACTGGAAGAGATATCGGTTGCAGGTACGCCTAAGTGCTGGATGAAGGCAGTGTAGTCGGAGCCGCTGCCTAGGTCACCGACGGGCAGGTCTTCCTTCACCTTGGCGTTTGGCGCGGAGCGATTGGTTCCGGTGGAAGTGCTGTCGGAGCGTTCTTCTTCCGACTTGCGCTCAGCTTTCTGCCAAACGTCGTACATAGTGCCGCCATCGGGGCTGGGTACGGCTTTGGTGGCTTCGCGCACGAACGCCTTCAGGCTCGGCACGGCTGACGCGCCAAAGTGCGGGCCACTTACAGCCACGTCCATGTTGAAGTAGGCGGCGGCGTTGGCGAGTTCTGTGGCGTGCTGCTCGGCCCACTCGGTGGAACCGACCAGGCCTTCCTCCTCGGCGTCCCAACTGCCGAACACGATGGTGCGCTTGGGCTTCCATCCGGTTTTGAGCAAGGCTCCGACGCCCATAGCAGATTCGAGCATGGCGGCGGTGCCACTGTTGGGGTCCACCGCGCCGTAGACCCAGGCGTCACGATGATTGCCGGCGACGACCCACTGATTCGGTTGATCGTTTTCGCCAGTGCCGCGCACGCGGCCGATTACGTCCCAGATGGTGCGGAACTGGTAGTCCATCTTGAGGTGCATCTTGACGCGCACTGGGCCGGGGCCGACGTGATAAGTGAACGGCAACGCGCCTTGCCACTCACGCGGTGACTCGGGGCCGCCAAGCGCTTCGAGCAGCGGGCGGGCGTCGGCGTAGCTGAGTGGCGTGGTGGGAATCTTGGGGAAGGAAGTGGCATCCTCAGGCTTGATGCGCTGACTGGCCGGCAGGTCGGGCGTGGAGGCGATGCCGGGCGTCGTCGGATCGCCGGGATACTGAAAGATGAAGCCGATGGAGCCACGCTGCACGGCGGTATCGGGCCGCCACGGGCCTTTGGGATATTTATCGCCATGCGGCCAGCCGTCGTCGGCGGGGTCAGAGTAGATGATGACGCCAGCGGCACCGTGTTCCTGCGCGACAAACGACTTGACTCCGCGAAAATTCTGCCCGTAACGAACGAGAACAATCTTGCCGCGCACGTCTATCTTGAGCTCTTCGAGCTTTTTGAAATCCTCGGGGCGGCCGTAGTTGGCATATATGATGTCGGCCTCGACATCGCCAGAGGGCGAGCCGCCATTAAAGCCGGGCAGAACACGGGGATCGTCCTGAAAGCGGTCACCCTCCACGTGTTCGGGCGTGGGCCCATGCATCTTCAGGCCCGCGGGTGCGACGGCGTCCACGCTGATTTCGAGAGGATAGTTGAGCCAGACTTTGTACTCGACGATTTCAGTGTCGAGGCCCGCTTCGCGGAATTTGGAGGCGACGTAGTCGGCGGTGGCCTTATCCTCGGGCGAGCCTGCGATGTGCGGAGCCTGGGTGAGGATGCGCAGATGTTCGCCCGCGTATTTAGCGTCGGGCACCTTCAGGAAGATGGCTTCGCGCTCATGCTCGGCGGCGGGGTTGAGGAAGCCGAAGATGGGCGCGGATGGGGTAGATGAGGGCGCGTCCGCAGCAGGGCGCGGCTTGCCGCTGGCTTGCAGTTGGAAGAAGAGCAAGAGGGCGACGACGCTGGCGATAAGTTTCATTCGGTTCTCCTGAGACGAGGAAAATAGCGCGATGGGGCGAAACGGAAAGGATATAGGAGTGGGTTGGGAGTTGCCAGTTGCCGGTTGCCGGTTTCTAGCCTTCAGTCTTCAATCGCGTGTAGTGCTGGGCGTAAACCGGTGGTTCTGCGACGACTGGCGTTTTGGGGTCGGTTTCTGGCGTACCGGCATTCATCGTGATGGGAATGACGCCAGCCCAACACGGGAAGGTGTAGTCTTCAGCGTCGTCGTCGGGCGGGCCGGTGCGGACTTTGGCGGAGAACTCAGTGATAGGGACGCGCAGTACGGACGTGGCCTTGAGTTCCTTTTCGTTGGGGTGGCGAACGTCCTTCCAACGACCAGGCAGGATGTGTTCGGAGAGCAGGCGAAGACCCTCCAGCTTTTCGGCGGGGTCGTCCACTAGCGTTGCGATACCGAGGATCACCACGGAGCGGTAGTTCATGGAGTGATTGAAAATGGAGCGGGCCAGCACCAGGCCATCGAGCAGCGTGACTTCCACACAGACGGGAACGCCCTGATCGAGGCTGCGAAGCATACGGCTGGCGGCCGAGCCGTGGAGGTAGAGTTGGTCCCCGTCACGTCCGAATGATGTGGGAATGACGTAGGGCTGGGCTCCCGATTCATCCGTGACGGTGAAGGCTACATGGCAGAGAAAAGCTTCGTCGAGAATGCGGTTGACAGCATCGCGATCGTAGACGGCGCGTTGGGGCTCACGACCTACGCGAGTGCGTGGCGAGGGCGCGGAAGGCGGATTCGTTGCGGGGGACGACATGAGATTCTCTGCTCCGGTTTCGCGGAAAATTTTGCGGAGATTTTGCTTTTGATGGTAGCAGAGGCACCTGCGCGCACCCGCATGAAGATCGGCTAACGATCGGCGATGGCGGTCATTTCAAGCAGAGGCGCGTTCTCGCCACGAAGATGGCACACGATGCCATGGAGGCTCTGTGAGGAGTGCAGATCCATGCGCATGAACTGACAGCCAAAGCCGACTCCCGGAAGAACCCAGCGCACCACGGCGACCGCGTTCACATTACGGCCGAGCGCGCCAAAGGTGAGTTTGAACTGTTCTCCGGGCGGCGGCACGGAGTCGCAGGAGATAAAACAGCCGCCCAGACTGAGGTTCGCTAATGTTGCTGCGGACGTGCCCGCCCAGCGCTTTCCGCAAAACGTGACCAGACAATATAGGGAGACACGGCTATTCTTGCGGTTCTTTTCCGGCATTCGATTCACCTGACACCGGCGTGCGCGGGGAGCAAACCAGAAGTGGGCTCCAAGCAGTTTGGAGCAGCGTACGCATTCAGCTTAAGCTAGAAGATGGAATCGGCAATGGATTGTTTATCATGTCGCACACCCGAAAGTAATACGACCAGCCGTTACTACTGACCATGGACAACACCCAACGATTCACTTCGCGCGTCTCGCATTACGTTCGTTACCGGCCCAGCTATCCGCCGGAGATTCTCGACGTGCTGCGCGCGGAGTGCGGGCTTACGCCGGAGTCCGTGATAGCGGACATAGGCAGTGGCACCGGGCTGCTGACCCAGTTTTTTGCACGCAACGGCAATCGCGTGTTCGCGGTGGAACCGAACGAAGATATGCGGGCGGCAGGCGAAGAAGAACTGCGGGAATTCACGAACGTCAGCAGCGTGAATGGGCGAGGCGAAGCTACGACTCTGCCCGCTGCCTCTGTGGATTTTGTAACGGCTGCGCAAGCCTTCCACTGGATGAACCGTGAGGCCGCGAAGGCGGAGTTTCGGCGCATCTTGCGGCCGGGCGGCTGGGTGGTTCTGGTCTGGAACTTTCGCAAGCTCACGGAGACGCCGTTTCTGGTTGACCTGGAGGCGCTGATCAATCGCTTTGGTACGGACTACAGCCAAGTGCGATACGAAAACTACATGCGGCACATCCAGCCGTTTTACGCACCGAATCCGTTCAAGCTGCGGCGGCTGGAGTACCGGCAAGTGGTGGACTTCCCAGCCCTGTGTGGAAGGCTGCTTTCGGCCAGTTACATGCCGAATGAGGGGCATCCGGACTACGAGGCGATGATGGAAGCCCTGCGCGAACTATTTACGCGGCATCAGCGGGATGGGCTTGTGACTTTGGACTACGACACGCGAATCTATCTCGGCCAGTTGGCACCGCCGAACTCGGTTAAGGCAACGACAGGAGAAGAACTCTTATGAGCATCAGTGCGAATGATCCTCTCCGGCATTTTCTTCGTCATACGCTCGCCACGTTGGCGTACCGCGCGGGCAAGACGCTACGGAATGCGCCCGAGGGCTTTGCGCACTTTCGCGCGGCGAAAGGAACGCGCACCGCAGTGGAAATGGTGGCGCACATGGGCGATTTGTTTGACTGGTCACTTACCAAGGCTGCAGGCAAAGAGCGCTGGAACGCTTCCTCTCCTTTGCCCTGGGAGCAGGAGTGTGTGCGATTTTTCGCTGCATTGACCGCGTTCGATCAATATCTGGCGTCCGACGCGCTGGTTCATGCTTCGGCTGAGGAGCTGTTTCAGGGGCCCATCGCGGATGCGCTGACGCATACCGGCCAGTTGGCGCAGTTGCGGCGGCTAGCGGGCGCTCCAGTACGGAGCGAGAACTATTCCAAGGCAACCATCACGGCTGGCCGCACCGGAGCTGAGCAGGCACCGCCCGTATTCGAGTTTTGAGCGGCGCCTGCTTCCAGCTTGTTTTGCGATTTACTTGGCTCCCGGCGTGGCGTTCTTCTGCGCCTGCAAGAAGCCATCCAGATTCGACTTGTCTATGATGCCGCTGCCCGTGTCCACGAATGTGGGGACCGGTGAGAATCCCCGCTTGCTCCAGTCAGCGTCGAGCGGATCGAGCTTGTTGTGGAAGAGGCTGTCGAGGCCTAGCAACCCAGCATAGGCCATGGTGTAAGGTTTCTGCGCGATGGTGGCGGCGATCACGCCCTTCTGAATCCAGTCCAGAGTGTCGGCGTCGGTATCAAACGCAATCACGGTGACGCCCTTCACGTGGTCGTTGTTCAGGACGGCTGCGACCTCCTTGCCGGCCTGTGCTTCCAGGCATACGGCGGCGTCAATCGTCTGATTCTTCATGCCGACGAGCGTGTTCATGGTGTCGAAGGCAACACGCGGATCGCCCTGAATATCCACAACTTGCGTGATCTTGATGCCGGGTGAACTTTGCAGCGCATCGCGATAGCCGCGCAGGCGCTCGGCAAGATTCGGTTGATCGGGCATGGTAAAGACGACCACATTTCCCTTGCCTTTGAGTTCTTCTGCCAGACGCTTGCCGCCGGAAACGCCCGCCTGATAGTTGTTGGTGCCTACAAAGTACAAGCGATGGCTGGCGGGTGCGTCTGAGTCAATGGTAATGACGGGGATTCCCGCCGCCATGGCTCTGTCTATACTCTCTTGCAAGAGTTTGGGGTCGGAGACGGAAACCAGAATGCCGGTGGCTCCAGACTGGATGGCATCATCCAGCGCCAGTTTCTGCTCTTTGGGGTCGAAGGTATTAGGCCCCGCTACTATGGTTTTTACCTTCAGCTTTTCGCCAGCTGCGCGGAATCCAGCCACCGCGCCCTGCCAGTAGGGGATGCCGACATTCGAGGCAACCAGATAGTACTTTTCCTTGGAATCGTGACCGTTGCCGCAACTGGTGAACAAAAGGAACGTGCTGATACACAGCAGAAAGGGGAGCATTCGCGAGCGGAACATATTGCCTCCTGGCCATTCGCCTGACTTGCACCTTCAGAGGGCCGGGAGTTTGAGAACAGCCTCCCTGGCTCTCTCCGCCGCGAAGTATACACCCCAGAAAGGCAAGGTGCGAAAAAGAGTTGGCGGAAGCGACTTCTGGCTAGCCAGCTACGACCTCGTGTTGGGTGTCGCCTTCGCCGGGAGCGAGGAATAAGTTCGTCTCCAGACCATGCTGGCGGGTGTAGAGGTCGAAATAGCGTCCGCCAGCGGCGTAGAGCTGGGCATGGTTGCCACGCTCAATGATGCGGCCCTCTTCCACCACTAAAATCTGGTCGGCGCGGCGGATGGTGGAAAGCCTGTGTGCGATGACGAACGTGGTGCGGCCCTTCATCAGATACGAGAGCCCGGCCTGAATCAGCGCTTCGGATTCGGAATCGAGGCTCGAGGTGGCTTCGTCGAGGATGAGGATGCGTGGCTCGGCCAAAATGGCGCGGGCGATGGAGATGCGCTGGCGCTGCCCGCCCGAAAGCTTGACGCCGCGCTCGCCAACAATCGTGTCATAACCATCCGCGAACTTTTCGGCAAACTCATCTACGCGCGCAATGCGGCAGGCTTCGAGGATTTGTTCTTCCGTGGCGTCAGGACGCGAAAACGACACGTTTTCACGAATATTGCCGTCGAATAGGAACGTCTCTTGCAAAACGACGCCGAGACGGGTGCGGTAACTATCGAGGCGCACCTTGCTGAGATCAACGTTATCAATCAGCACACGGCCACTGGTCGGGCTGTGGAAGGCGCAGATGATTCCAATGGTCGTAGATTTTCCAGACCCGGAGGAGCCGACCAGCGCCGTGACCGTGCCCGGTGGCGCGTCGAAGGACATCTCGTGCAGAACCGTGCGGGTGCCATCGTAGCTGAAGCTCACGTTGTCGAAGCGCACGTCGCCTTCGACTTGGTTCAGGGTGACGGTACGGTTGGGATCCTGATCTTCAGGACGTTCGCTGAGAATTTCCTGTGTACGCTCGAGCCCCGCGATGGCTTCGGTGAGCTGGGTGCCGATGGCGACGATCTGCAAGATCGGCGCAGCGAGGAAGCCGAGAAACAGCGTGTAAGTGAAGAACTCGCCGATGGTGAGCGTTCCGGCGGAGATGCGATGCGCGCCGACGAACATGATGATCGCGCCGACCATGCCCAGCATCAGACTGGCGGAGAGGCTCATCACCGAAGTCGCGGTGAGCGACTTCAGCACGTTATCGAGCAGACGCTGCACGCCAACGCCAAACGAGCGTTCTTCGCGCTCTTCGGCGTGATAACCCTTGACCACGCGAATGCCGCTGAGCGATTCGGAGAGGCGTCCTGTTACCTCCGCGTTGATCTTGCCGCGCTCGCGGAAGATAGGTCGAATGGTGGTGAAGGCGCGCTGCAAGAGCAGGCCGAAGCACAGCAGAAACGCGAAGGTGATGCCGGTCATCACGGCGCTGATGCGTAGCAGTACAACGAGCGCGATGGCGGCGGTCATCAGCCCGCCGACGAACTCGACCAGGCCAGTGCCGACGAGATTGCGCACGCCTTCCACGTCTGTCATGATGCGCGAGACCAGCACGCCGCTCTTGGTGGCGTCATGGAACGAGAGCGGCAAGCGCCCGATGTGCGCCTGCACCTTCATCCGCAGTTCCGAGATGAGGCGTTGCGCGGCCTTGGAGAGCAACTGTGTCAGGGTGAAGGAGGTTGCGCCTTGAATCGCGGTGGCGAAGAGCACGCCCAACACTAGCGGCGTGAGCAGCGCCATGTTGTGCTGGCCGATGACCTTATCTATCAGGAACTTGGTGGAATAGGGCAGGACAAGTCCGGAGACGCGGTTGATGACCATCAGCAGAAAGCCGAGCGCCAGCACGCCGCGACGGGGCTTGATCAGCTCGCGCAACATGGGCCAAACGGCCTTCAGGCTTTGGGTGGTGGACTTCTTGGGCTTGCCGTCGGCGGAGCTGGCTGCGACCGCGGACTGCGCGGCCTTGCTGCCTCGGTTGGAACGGCCCTGGTCGCTGGGGAGAGATGGAATGAAGGATCGGCTCACATGCTTTAGATTACGCGAGGCGGCGGCTGGGTGCTTTTTGTGGAAGGCGTGACGCCATGGCTAACAAAAATCCCCGGCGGGTTGCGCCGGGGAGTGAAGACAGTGCAGGTTTGCCGAACGTTGCTTTTGCCCGGCCCTAAAACGTGGGCATCTTGGTGATGGTGTTATCGCCCTGGTTTATCACCCACATATTGGCGCCATCGAAATCCACCCCTTGGGGGTTGAATCCCACGCTGTAAGTGCCCACCACCGCGCCCGTACTGGCCAGCAGCTTGGTCACGTTGTTAGAGATTACGTTGGTCACCCAGATATTGATGCCGTCGAAAGCCACCCCTTGAGGGTCGTTACCAACGGAGTAGGTGCCCACCACCGCGCCCGTACTGGCCAGCAGTTTGGTCACGCTGTTGCTGGATGCGTTTACCACCCATATATTGGTGCCGTCGAAAGCCACCCCTTGGGGGTTGTTTCCGACGGGGAAAGTACCCGCAAACGCCCCCGTGCTGGCCACCAGCTTGGTCACGGTGGCGGAGCCGGAGTTTGTCACCCAAATGTTGGTGCCATCGAACGCCACTCCGCTGGGTTGAAAAACGCCCGCGTAGTTGCCCACCAGCGCCCCCGTACTGGCTGACAGCTTGGTCACGAGGTTGCTGATATTGTTCGCTACCCAGATATTCGCGCCATCGAATGCCACCCCGATGGGTAGAGACCCGACGGTGTAGGTGCCCACCACCGCGCCCGTATTGGCTTGCAGCTTGGTTACGGTATTGCTGCCGCTATTCGCTACCCAGATGTTGGCACCATCGAACGCCACCCCTAAGGGGACGCTTCCGACGCTGTAAGTACCCACCACCGCGCCCGTGCTGGCCACCAGCTTGGTCACACTGTTACTTAATGCGTTTGTCACCCACATGTTGGCACCGTCAAACGCCGCCCCATAGGGGGTGTTTCCGACGGCGTAAGTCTGCGGATACCATTGCAGCAGCGCCGCCCGGGTCGCGCGCACGACGTCGCCTCCGGTCGGGCCTTGGGGGCCTTGAGGTCCAGTATTGCCCGTAAAACCTTGCGGGCCGGTGTCACCCTTGTCGCCCTTCGGACCTTGTGGTCCCGCAATGCCTTGCACACCCTGCGGACCCTGCGCACCAGTATTCCCGGTGTCGCCCTTGTCGCCCTGCACACCTTGCGGACCAACCGCACCCGTGTTGCCCGTGTTGCCGGTGTCACCCTTGGCACCCTGCGCTCCAACCGCACCCGCCTGGGCGATCAAACTCCAGGTCGCCGTGTCTGTCCCGGGATTCGCCGTGTCGTTGGGATTGGCGGCGATGGCGACATAGCTGTTGCCGCCGTCCGTCACCACATCGTTCACCGCATACGCCGAACCAGACACCCACGCGCCCTTGAAGGTGAAGCCAACGCCGTTGGTTCCATTCGTCCCGTTAACGCCGTCATTGCCCGCCAGCCCTTGCGGACCAACTGCACCAGTCGCCCCGGTCAAACCCGCGTTGCCTTGCGGGCCAATGGGACCAGTCGCACCCGTCGCGCCCGTCAAACCAATGGGGCCTGTCTGGCCGGTATCACCCTTCGGACCTTGCGGGCCAACCGCTCCCGTCGCTCCCGTGTTGCCCGTCGCACCCTGCGGACCGACAGAGCCCACTGGCCCTTGCGGCCCATCTGCACCCTGCGGCCCGGCTGGCCCTGCAGGACCGTTGAGCACGATCTCCAACTCCGGCTGATGCGAAGTCGCGGTGCTTTCCTTGCTGTCGAAGGAGAAGTTGCCCGCCGTGCTGATTAGCGCCAGCGCGATTCCATTGTTGCTGGAGGGCGTCGAAAGCCAGCCCTGCACCGTCGAAGTGATATCCACCAGGACGAAGGTTCCCGCGGTCGAAGTGGCCACGGTCACCGGGTTGCCACCCGTTGCGGATGCTCCCTGCGCCGGACGCGTGTTGTAGTTCACGCTGGTCTCTGACCAGGTTGGGGTCGCCAGCAGGTTGTAGATGTCGAACGTGCCAGCAGTGGCCACGCTCGTAGTGAATAGCCGCAGGGTAGCTTTGTTGACGGTGACGCCTGCGGGGACGGTGCCCAGATTGAACTGCAAGTACGCCGTCCGGCCGGGGCCGACTGTGAGAGTGCCGGTTTTGCCGAAATTGGTGTTTGGATTGGTGCTGCTCACGTAAGCGTCCCCGACGGGTGGGGCCGATTGCGCGAGCGCACACACGGACAAAAGAACGGACGCTAAAACAAGGGGAACTGCGAGACGAAACCGCTTTGGCATAGGAATCTCCTTAAAGAACCACAAAATTTTGACTTAAAAACTAAGGTTTGGCCCACTCTCGTCTACTGGATGGAACATCTCGGGGTCGGAGACAAGAGATGAGTCAAGCAAGGCTAGGTGAGCATAGTGCAGTTGTCAAATAAGTAGTGTTTAGAATGGCGGCATGCGGCGAATCGCCTTCGACATGACTTCCCTGCCCTATCCCTGTTAACTTGTTGGCTTGGTGCGGTATGGTGCCGAGGGAGAACCGGGGGAATGAAGTCACGGTGATACGAGAGTTCTCAGCGGGCGGGGTGGTGCTGCGTCGGATGGCCGGGCGCTGGTGGTTTGCCGCCATGGAGCCGGTGCAGCGCGAGAAGGTGCATAACCCGGCAGTGCCTCCGGTATTGTGCCTGCCCAAGGGCAATGTGGACGCTGGCGAGACGGCGGAACAGGCCGCGCAGCGCGAGATTCTTGAGGAAACCGGGGTCGAGGCAGTGCTGCTGGAAAAGATCGCGGACAGTCGCTACCACTACAACCGACACTGGGGCGATGGCAAGGCCGTGAGCAAGGTGGTGAGCTTTTTCCTGTTCCGCTACCACGGCGGACATATTGGCGACATCAAGCCCAACATGCAACATGAGGTGCGCAGCGCGCGCTGGATTCCTATGGAGGAAGCCGACCGGCACCTGGCCTACGGTGGCGAAAAGCTGATTGTGAAGAAGGCGCTGGCGATGGTGGAAAGCGGCTCGGGCCGCGGCATTCCGGAGGAGTAGGGGCGGTTGCGGCGAAAAGCAAAGTCTGACACAGAGGCACGGAGGCACAGAGATACACAGCGGATTCTTATTCCTAAAAGCTCCAGCCACTAAGTTTGCCTGAAACCCGAAATAAAGAATTTCCTCTGTGTCTCAGTGCCTCTGTGTCAGAGTTTGCTTTTTCAAATTTCGCGCCGCCCAACTGCATTCTCCGCTACCATAGCTGCGAGGACAGACATGAACCCCAGCCAGCACAACGAGCACCACTTTACTTCGGGAGACACCGTCCGCGACGTCGTCATCGGCATGTCAGACGGCCTGACTGTGCCCTTCGCGCTGGCCGCTGGATTAAGCGGCGCGGTCGCGGCCACGGTGAATGCGACGCACATTATTGTGATCGGCGGACTGGCGGAAATTGCGGCGGGCTCGATCGCCATGGGCCTCGGCGGCTACCTCGCCGCCAAGAGCGATGCCGAGCATTACGCGCAAGAGCGAGCGCGCGAAGAAGAAGAGATCATCACCCGGCCGAAGGACGAAGAGGCCGAGGTGCGCGAGGTGCTGGAGGCGTACGGCATGACCGCGGAAGAGGCGATGCCGGTGGTGAACTCGATCAAGACGCGTCCCAAGGATTGGGTGGACTTTATGATGCGCTTTGAGCTGGGCATGGAGGCTCCCGACCCGGGCCGCGCCCTGCGCAGCGCGCTGACGATTGCCGGATCGTATATCGCAGGGGGATTCATTCCGCTGGCTCCGTATATTGTTTTGGGTGACCCGCGCACGGGGCTGATGCTCTCCGTGGCGGTGACGCTGGTGGCCCTGTTCGGCTTCGGCTTCCTCAAAGGACGGTTCACCGGAGCAGGTCCAATGAAGAGCGCGGTGCAAACGATGGTGATCGGCGGCCTAGCCGCAGGCGCAGCATTCGGGCTGGCACGGTTGATTTCGTAGGGGCTAGCTGCAGAATGACCAAGGCGCGCCGAGAGGGCTGAGGGGCGAGCTCGTCGAGCAGCGCGTCCGAGCTGCGTCGGCCTGCTGTTTCCCTCGATGTCTTACAGACGGTCCCGTGCGGGTCGTTGCGCTGGAAGATGCTTTGGCCATCGCAAAACGTGCGCGGTGATCAGGGAACCAGACGCGCTCTTGAGAGGGTATCGAATTGCTCGGTCATGAGAACATGGAGAAGATTCCTCAAGTGCGAGATCGGCAACTGGAATAGAAACGGGACGGCGGCGGTCGAAATTAGACCCTGCGTCTTCGGATCGATGAGATTGATTCGGATGATTGGGCTGTTACCCCAAAATCCATGCGCTAGAGTGCTTCGCCCAGGAGATTCTCGATGAACGTATATTTCCTTGCTCTAATTTTGGCGCTGATGTCGTTCCGACTGCCGCAGCAGACCGCGACTTTTTCTGCCATTCCTGCAAAACCTACCTCCAAGGTTGAGGATAAATTGACCGCAGATATTCGAGCGCGCGCACGCGCCTACGCCGCAGGCGAATGCCGAACCTGGGCAACCTATGTCAGTGGAGACTTTCGGTTCATAGATCAGGCGGGCCAGATATTCACACGAGATCAGGAGATAAAGGAGTGTCAACCCCACCTGGGTGTCACGAATGAAAGGAACCTATATGACTTCCATTCACGGGTAAACAGCACATCGGCATTCGTGGACTATCGCTATGACGAGATCCAACACTGGGGCGAGACCGAAATCGTCCAATCGTTTCGCCATCTCGACACCCTCGAACTTCGGCAGGGAAACTGGCTTTGTGTGTACGCAATGCAGGTGCAGATCTTCGACGATCCGGCAGTTTTTAAGGTGGATCCGAGTCTCTACGACCACTACGCTGGGCAATACGAATTGAGCCGGGGCATCATCGATACCGTGACTCGGAAGGGAAACGATCTGTTCATCAAAGCGGCGGATGACGATGTGCCGACACGATTATTCCCCGAGAGTGCCGATACTTTTTTCATGCCTGGTTCCCCCACTCGGCTGACGTTTGTTACGGGAAGAAACAAAGATGTGGTCGAACTAATCGTGCATTTTCCGCAACGAATAGTCTTTCGCGAAAAGAAAATCAACTAGCATTTTCTACCGCACAAGGGGAGCGATCCTAATACCAATTTTTCGTTTATTGCGCGAATCACCCGTCTGATGTTTCTCATTTGATTTCCAACATGGAACTGCTGTGAAAACCTAAACTACCCGTGGAAGTAGTTGTGCTAGATAACATCAGCAAATATGTTTGGCGGAGTCAGCAATGACAACAGCTATCGTCAGGTTTGGAGCTTTACTCGCATGGGCTGCTGTTTGGGCCGTTCCTTCTTTACAAAAGGTCGAAATTTTGCCAGACGCGAACACCATTGCCCTGATTACAAAATGGGAGCAGGACGCGGCTGCGGCCGACCTAACTGGGGATGCATCTTTTTACCAAAACGTGCTGGCGGATGACTGGTCGGACGGAATGAGCAACGGCCAGTTCCAACACAAGAAAGAACTGATTTCCGACTTAACGGACAAAGCCCACAATATTACTTTTAACGAGACGTTAGCCGACATCAGAGTTCGCGTCTACGGCGACACAGCCATTGCTACTTATACGGAAACGTATGACGCACTGATTAATGGAACGCGAGTCGCTAAAACCATCATCACGACCGACACTTTTGCACAAATCGCAGGACAGTGGAAACTCGTAGCGGCGCACAGTTCCCCGGTGGCCCAGGTAGCGCACGATCGAATGGTTGGCGCTTGGGAACTCGTCTCTACCGAGGAGCGCATGCTGGATGGATCAAGAAGGCCGTACTCGGATGTCGGGCCGCACGGCAAGGGGTACTTGATCTATACGGAAGATGGTCACATGTGCGCAACTGGGATGAATCCTGACCGTCCCTTGTGGAGTGACGTCAACAAACCAACTGATGCGGAAAAGTTACGCGCCATTGACGGTTTTTTTGGCTACTGCGGACGATATGAGATGGATACCGCCAATCACGTGATCTATCACTATCCAGAGGTCGCGGTAGAGCCGGGGTTGGTAGGGACAAAGCTAGAACGACCGTACACTCTCAATGGCGACCTACTGACCTTTTCTGACAAGGACACAGCACCGGGCATCGAGAGCTACACCATCAGTTGGAAGAAGTCGAAGTAAACTTAATGACGGACGGCGTGAGAGTTTGTGTTTCCGGCCCTTGTCCGCGAAGGCGCAGCATTCGGGCTGGCACGGTTGATTTCGTAGGGGGCTGGTCTGACAGTTATCGGTAAGTGCAAAGACTGACACTGAGGCACAGAGGAAGAGCAGGTTAAGTTCGGAGGCTGGTATGAGAGCTGCACAGATTCGACCGCTATCTTCAAGACTGATGCTAGTTGCGACCCTACCACTGGTGCTAACGCTGATCGCGCTTCCCTCCAGAGGCCAAGACACACAACCTGATTCCAAACGTCAGCAGATCGCAGAGAGTTGCCAATACCCGAAAATTATCTTTGATCGTTTGGACGAAATTTACCCCCTGAAAGAAGGGGCGGTTCGAGTCGTCACCCTCCCGAGCCTCTCAAGCACAGAATCAGCCATCATCCTTGAGCCGGTCGGAGGCGAAGTGCAAGTCATCGAGTTGCGGTTTGAGAAATTTATTTACACCGTAATTGAGGGCTGGCTAAACGACCGCGACAGGAAGCACGGCTGTACAACTGCGTCGCGTAAGGTCGGCGTTCGAGTAAGAAAGCTACTGGGTCGCGATTTTGCTAAGGAACTGTTGGGAGAGACCGCTCGCCTCGACGCTAGTAGCTTCACAATCTACACCGACCTAATGGCGACCAGGTAATTATGGACGACGGGCAGACATTCACCTTCCAGTCCGCCGATGGCAAGATCAACAATACAATCAGTGATACCCGCGATGACGAAGATGTGATCAACCAAAATCCGGCGCTCCTCGATTGGATCGCGCGGCTGCGCAGAGCTGTGCGAGAGGCGCTGCCCCCGGAGGATGGGTCGAAGTAGCAGAACATTACCTCACGGCCTGAAGGCCGATTCATTCTTGGCGCTTTGACGCGGCGCTGAAGCGCCGCTCTACCGTTCCTGCCTCAGCACAGTCCGTCGGCTCTCCGCCGATATTCAAACAAAAAGCACCTTCTTCTTCTCAATCAAAATTCTCCGTGTATCTCTGTGTCTCAGTGCCTCTGTGGTGGGCTGTTGCTTTTTCTGGCAACTGACAACTGGCAACCGGCAACTTCCCTTCGCTGACGTCTCCCCCGCCCTTGCGCTACACTTTCCTTGGTCATTTTCTTATGCGATCCATTCAAAGTGTTGCCGTTCTCGGCGCGGGGACGATGGGTTCCCGCATTGCTGCTCACCTGGCCAACGCGGGCGTCCGCTGCCTGCTGCTGGATATCGTTCCGCCTGAAGTTACCGACAAACCCGGGTGCCCCACGTCTCGCGATGTTCGAGACGTGGGTTCCCGCAACCGCTTTGCCGCGGCCGGCCTCGACGGCGCGCGCAAGAGCAAGCCCGCCGCGTTCTTTGAGCCGGGTGCGGCGCGCCTCGTCAGCATTGGCAACTTCGACGACGACCTCGCCAAGCTCACCGACATGGACTGGATTATCGAAGCCGTGGTCGAGGACCTTGGCCTGAAACGCGCGCTGCTGCAAAAAGTGGACGCGGTGCGCAAGCCGGGGACGATCATCACCACCAACACCAGCGGCCTGCCCGTGGGCAAGATCGCCGAAGGCTTCTCAGAGGACTTTCGCCGCTGCTGGTTTGGCACGCACTTTTTCAATCCGCCGCGCTATATGCGCCTGCTGGAAATCATCCCCACGCCTGACACCGACCCGGCGGCGATTGCTCTGATCTCTGACTTCGGCGATCGGCGGCTCGGCAAGGGCATTGTCAATGCCAAGGACACGCCAAACTTTATCGGCAACCGCATCGGCACGTTCAGCGTGCTGAACGTGATGCGCCTGATGCAGGAGATGGATTTTTCCATCGAAGAAGTGGACGCGCTGACCGGCGTGGCCATCGGCTGGCCCAAGTCGGCCACGTTCCGCACCATGGACCTCGTCGGCCTCGATATTCTCGGCCACGTCGTCGGCAACTTCACCAAAAATGCGAGCGACGAACGCAGCGACCTGCGGTTGCCCGCATTTTTCGACACCATGATCGAGCGCAAAATGCTCGGCGACAAGACCAAGGGCGGCTTCTACAAGAAGTCGAAAGCGCCAGATGGTAGCGACGCCCGCCTCGGCCTCGACTGGAAGACGTTGGAGTACCGTCCGCAGCAGAAGGCGAAGTTTGCGGCGCTGGAGATGGGAAAGAACATAGACTCCCTGCCCCAGCGCCTGCGCACATTGCTGGGTTTTGAAGGCACACCCACCAAGGGCGACAAAGCGGGCGAGTTTCTGTGGAAGGCACTAAGTGACCTGTGGACTTACGCCGCAAATCGCATTCCCGAAATCTCAGATTCGATTGTCGAGATTGATCGCGCCATGCGCATGGGCTTCAACTGGGAACTTGGTCCGTTCGAGTTGTGGGACGCCGTCGGCGTGGCCGCGACCGTGGAGCGGATGAAGAAGGAAGGCCACCCCATCGCGGCAAATGTGGAGAAGCTGCTCGCCGCAGGCAAGACAAGTTGGTACGCCGACGAGCCTTCCGCAGCCTCCGGGCGCGCACACTTTGACCTTTCGCAAAATGAAGGCGCGGCATCGTATAAGCCGGTGATCGTTCCGGCTGGAGTTTGGTCAGTGACGGTCGCGAAGAAGGCCAAGCCGGGCGCAATCGTCAAGAAAAATGCGGGCTGCTCGCTGATTGATCTCGGTGACGGCGTCGGCTGCCTCGAGTTCCACAGCAAAATGAACTCGCTCGGTGACGACATCGTTGGCATGATCGCGTCGGCGCTGGGCTTCCCCGGAATTTTGGGCGTGCCGGGACAGCCGGGGCCGGGCGGCAAGCCGATCCGCGGCTATCAGGCGGGCGGCATCGGTGATCAGTTTGAAGCGTTTGTGATTACGAATGATGCGCCGAATTTTTCCGTCGGCGCGAACCTGATGATGCTGCTGATGGGCGTACAGGAAGAGGAGTGGGACGAGATTGACCTCTCGATTCGCGCTTTTCAGGGCATGACGCAGGCGGTAAAGTTTTCTCCGAAACCGGTGGTGGTGGCGCCCTTCGGCATGTCGCTCGGCGGCGGGTGCGAGATCACGCTGCACGGCGCGGCGCGCCAGCCGCACAGCGAACTTTACACCGGACTCGTGGAAGTGGGTGTGGGACTGCTGCCCGGTGGCGGCGGCTGTAAAGAGATGCTTCTCCGCGCACTCGATTCCGCAGGCTCGATCCGTCCTGAGGGGCGCGGCGAGTCGGTGGAACTGGCCGAAGCGATGAAGCGCGCGTTTGAAATTATCGCCACGGCGAAGGTGTCGCTTTCGGCGGAAGAGGCACGCGGCTACGGATTCATCAGCCGCAACGACGGCGTGACCATGAATCGCGAACGCGTACTGAGTGACGCTAAGGCTCGCGCGCTCGAACTCGTCCGCGCGGGCTACAAGGCGCCGCAGCCGCGCACCGACGTGCAGGCTCCTGGCGAAAACATGCTGGCCATGCTCAAGCTCGGCATCTACCTGATGCGCCAGTCGGACTACATCAGCGACCACGAGGTAAAGATCGCCACCAAAATCGCCGAGGTCATCACCGGCGGCGCGGTGTCGCCGGGCACACTGGTGAGCGAACAGTACATACTGGACATGGAGCGCGAAGCATTTAAGTCGCTAAGCGGCGAACGCAAGACGCAGGAACGGATTCAGTTCACGCTGAAGACCGGGAAGACGCTAAGGAACTAGGGCATGGTGATGCCGTGAAGATGACACCGTGCAGCAGAGCGCTCGACAAGATATACAAGAGGCGCGATAGATACGAGATACCTGACTACCAGCGCGGAAAGGTCTGGCCGAAGCTGAAGAAGCAGATGCTCATTGACTCCATTCTTAGGGGCTGGAAGCTTCCTAAATTCTATTTTGTGAAGGGGGATGACGAGATCTACGAAGTGGTAGACGGACAACAACGGCTTCTGTCGGTCTACGACTTCTTTTCCAACGACCTTGCCCTGACCCCAGAATCTGCGAAGGAATTCGGCGGGAGCTTATACAAAGATCTCAATGCAAGAGTGCAGGACACCTTTGACGACTTCGAGATTCAGTACGACGAGCTTGAGGACCCCTCGGAGGAGGAGCGGAAGGAATTTTTCCAGCGACTGCAGGGCGGTCTTCCACTCACAAGCAGCGAAAAACTGAACTCTGTTCACAGCAAACTTCGAGATTTCTGCAAGACAAAATCGAAACACTCATTTTTGGCGAATAAGATAGCCGCCGCGGACACACGCTATGCCCACTTCGACATTGTGTCAAAAGCGGCTGTCATTGAGGTGGAAGGTAGCAATGCCGGACTGCGATTTGAAGATCTGAGTTCCGTTTTCAAGGCGAGCGCGAATTTCTCAGACAAGTCAGGCGTCGCCAAGAGGCTGGGATCAGCCCTAGACTTTCTTGACCGCACATTTCCGGACCGCAGCGCCGTCCTCCGGAGCCGAACGATAGTACAGTCGATGATCACACTCGCCTGCAAACTGGTTGAAGCCGGGCACCATGAAGGGTTAGAAAAAGACCTACGTAAATTCTTTGAGGGGTTTATCGGGGAACTCTCGAGGCAGGTTCAGCTCGGCCAAGACGCGACTGATTCGGATTATGTCACTTTTCAACGTTCGGTTAATGCCAACGTAAGGTCTGGAGCACGGACACGACATGAGATCTTGATCCGCAAGCTCCTGACGAGATCGCCAAAACTTGCTGAGTCGTTTGGGGCCGCAGTCATCTCCGAAAGCGGTGTGGCATCGCGGGTTGCTCACCTCGGCGAGACGATCCGCGGTCTCGTGGAGTCAATTAACTCCTTGCACGCAGCGAGATACGGCGAGGACATATTTAAGGCGACTAGTAAGACCGCGGGCGCTCTCGTACGCATCGGGAAGCCTATACCTGACTTAAAGGGATATACGCAGCTTATCGACGACCTCTATTTCCTTTTTCGAGAAGGAGCGGGGACCCGGCTCGCTGGCGACCTGCCGGCGTCTTTTGTCGATATCAACGTCCTCCGAACCGATTTGAGACACGACGTCGATCACGGAGATGCGGCAAAAGCCAGAGCCAAGCGACGCAAGGCAGGAGCAGTTTTCTCTAAGTACGCTGGTCTTGGAACACCCCAGACCAGCGCGCCTACCAAGTTCGTGCTCGCCCAAGCGACACTATTGACAGCAATCGAGTCCGATCTAAGAGCCTTGACAAGGCGGGTGGGCTAGAGCGTATGCCGAATCCAACAGGGATGCGAAGCTGAGGAAGTGAGGACTTATGCGTGAAGTAGTAATCGTATCGTCGGTACGCACGCCGGTGGGGCGCGCGATCAAGGGAACCTTGCGGGCCACGCGGCCGGATGAGCTGGCATCCATCGCCATTACGGGCGCGCTGGCGCGGGTGCCGCAGGTCGAACTGGCGTCGATTGAAGACGTGGTGCTGGGCTGCGCCATGCCCGAGGCCGAGCAGGGGATGAACGTGGCGCGCATCGCGTCGCTGCGTGCGGGCCTGCCAATTCAGGCGTCCGCCGTAACCATCAACCGCTTCTGCGCGTCGGGCCTGGAAGCCATCGCCATGGCCGCCGAACGCATCATGGCGGGCCGCGCCGAAGTAGTAGTCGCGGGCGGAACCGAATCCATGAGCATGGTGCCGATGGGCGGCAACAAGGTGTCGCCGAACCCGTGGCTGATAGATAATTGGCCCGGCTCGTACTTATCAATGGGACTAACTGCCGAGCGCCTCGCGACTAAGTACGGCATAACTCGCGAAGCAGCAGACAAGTTCAGCTACGACAGCCACCAAAAGGCGCTGGCCGCCCTGGCAGCGGACAGGTTCGCCGATGAGTGCGTTCCAGTCCCAGTAAGCTTCACCACGCCGAACGGCAGTAAGCCCAAACGCCACGAAGTAGTGTTCACGAAAGATGAGGGCCCGCGTGCAGATACAACCCTGGAAGCGCTCGCAGGATTGCGTGCGGCGTTCCACGCTAAGGGCACAGTTACTGCCGGTAACTCGTCGCAGATGTCCGATGGCGCAGCGGCGTGCGTGATGATGACTGCCGAACGTGCGCAGCAACTCGGCATCAGGCCGCTGGCACGCTATGTGGCTTACGCGACGGCAGGGTGCAAGCCGGAGGAGATGGGCATCGGCCCAGTGTATGCGATCCCAAGAGCCCTGAAGCTAGCCGGACTTACTCTCGACGACATCGCAGTAATCGAGCTGAACGAAGCCTTCGCAGCGCAGGCCCTCTCAGTAATTCAGCAGGCAGGACTCGACCCAACCAAGGTAAACGTAAACGGCGGCGCAGTCGCGCTAGGACATCCACTGGGCTGCACCGGCGCAAAACTCACAGCAACGATAATCCGCGAGCTACAACGCCGCAACGCGCGGTACGGCCTGGTAACAATGTGCGTAGGCGGCGGCATGGGCGCAGCCGGAATATTTGAGCGACTTGAGTAAGAAACTTCTGACCACAGGGTACACAGAGGAACACAGGGTAAGAGCACAAGATAGAACTTTCAGGCCGAATCAGCTATGCAACCATCCATAATCTCAACTCGCACCAACGAAGTGAGTGGACTTATAGTGTCTTCTGCGATGAAAGTGCATTCTGCGCTTGGGCCAGGGCTTCTGGAAAGTACATACGAGGCTTGCCTGGCCCACGAACTCAGGAAGCAAAGCCTCGCGGTCGAGACCCAACTGGTAATGCCCGTGATTTATGATGGATTGCGGATGGATCTCGGCTATCGCCTTGACTTGTTGGTCGAGGGCTTGGTGATCGTCGAGCTCAAGTGTGTCTCGCAATTCAATCCGTTGCATGAAGCTCAGCTGCTTTCCTACTTGCGCTTAAGCGGCAAGGCAGTTGGCCTTCTTATCAATTTTCATGTTCGCAGCCTTCGCGACGGCATTCGCAGGCTTGCCAATTGACGATTCGAAAAGCCCTTACAAAAGCATCGGACATTGCGGTGGTTTTACCCTGTGTCCTTCGTGTACCCTGTGGTTAAAACGCATTTGATTTTGTCGAGGTGAATAATGGCAGCAACTGCAACACCGACTCAGAAAATTACTGGAGGAAGTTTCTTGCTGGAAGATCGCAACCCCCGCGAGATATTTACCCCGGAAGACTTCAGCGAGCAGCACTTGCTCATCTTGCAAACGGCCGATGAATTTGCCGCTAAAGAAATTACTCCCAACATAGACAAGATTGAGCACAAAGATCTTTCCATCTCTCGTGACTTACTCAAGAAAGCTGCAGAGCTAGGGCTTTCGTCGGTGGACATTCCCGAAGCGTATGGCGGCATGGAGATGGACAAAGTTACGGCGTGCATCGTCGCCGACCGGCTCGCGGTGTACGCTGGCTTCGCCACCACCTGGGGCGCGCATACGGGCATTGGGACGCTACCCATCGTCTATTTCGGGACGGAGGCGCAGAAGCAGCAATACCTGCCGCGGATCGCGTCGGGAGAGATGGTATGTGCCTATGCGTTGAGCGAGTCGTCGTCAGGCTCGGACGCCTTGAACTGCCGCGCTCGCGCGGAGCTTTCCGCCGACGGCTCGCACTGGGTAATTAACGGCGAAAAGATGTGGATCACCAACGCCGGATTCGCCGACCTTTTCGTCGTGTTTGCGAAAGTGGATGGCGAGAAGTTCAGCGCATTCCTGGTCGAGCGCACCTTTCCTGGATTCAGCGTGGGAGGCGAAGAACATAAACTCGGCATTCGTGGATCGTCAACTTGTCCGCTGATTTTGAACGACTGTCAGGTGCCCAAGGACAACTTACTCGGCGAGATTGGCAAGGGCGCGACGATTGCGTTCAACATACTGAACGTAGGCCGCTTTAAGTTAGGCGCGGCGTGCGTCGGCGGCGCACGCACTTCTATGGCGCACGCCATTAGCTATGCCAAGGACCGCAAGGCGTTTAACAAAGTAATCGCTGATTTCGGGCTGATCCGTGAGAAGATCGCAAACATGGCGATCGGCATCTATGCAGGCGAATCGCTTGTTTATCGCACGGTAGGAATGCTGGACTCCGCGCTAGGCAACATTGGTAAGTCCGCGCCGAACTATGCCGAACTTACTCGCAAGGGCATCGAGGAGTATGCGGTGGAGTGTTCGATCCTGAAGGTTTGGGGGTCGGAGATGATTGACTATGTAGCTGACGAGACGGTGCAGATCTTCGGTGGCTACGGATTCGTGGAAGAATATCCTGCGGAGCGACTATATCGTGACGCCCGCATAAACCGCATCTTCGAGGGCACTAATGAGATTAACCGCCTGATCATCACCGGATTCCTACTGAAACGCGCTATGAGCGGACAACTGCCGCTGCTGCCCGAAATCAAGAAGCTGATGGATGAGGTAATGGCCGGGCCGAGCTTTGGTGAGGCGGATGAAAGCGCATTTGCCGCCGAGCGGGCGATAGTGACGGCTGCCAAGAAACTGGCGCTGTTCGCGGCGGGGTCGGCGTCGCAGAAGTATATGCAGGCGATGGCCGACCAGCAGGAGCTGATGGGCGCGCTGGCGGACATGATCATCGAGGCCTATGCCATGGAAAGCTGCCTGCTGCGTGCAGAAAAGATTGCTGGCAACAAGGGCGAAACGGGCGCGGCGCTGCCGCTGGCGATGGCGCGCGTGTATCTCGCGGATGCGATGGAGCGAGTGGAGTCGCGGGCGAAGAAGGTGATCGCCGCAGTTGCCGAGGGCGACATGATGCGCACCCAGATGGCAATCCTGCGCCGTCTAGGCAAGCACGAACCCGTGGACACGATCCCCCTGCGTCAGCTGATCGCGCGGCGGGTGATAGAGGCGGGTAAGTACGTGGTTTAAGGGAAACTAGTGATTCGAATGTTTCTTCAGGCGATATCAGTTAGTGCGCAGCCAAATCGTATAGGCGGTTCAAACAATGATGTTTAACGGAAGCGATCACGAACGCGCTACGATTGCCTCTTTCATTGTGACGAGGAAGCAAGAACGATATCTTGGCTTTCTCGCCAAGCCACAGCATAGGAAGAAGCTTACAGCCAGGCTGGCCCATTTCAAAGACCTCGATCCGCGTTTTGTCGCGGCTATACCTCCTTCGCAGCAGGGCGCGCCAGATATCGCACGAATTCTCCGCCTCAAAGGGGCCCCTGATCTCTGTTGGATCATCTCCGAAGATAGGCGTTTGGATGGCAGCACCTTGGAGTTGTCCTCCGCGCTAGCCAAAGTGGTCGGCTACGGAATGGGCACGTTCTTGTCGTGCATTCCGGGCAAGCTCGCCTACTTTGAGGATGAAGACCAGCGTTTCATATTGCAGCGTTGATTTATTCATTACGGCGCATACATCTGCGCCGCAATCTTCCGTCCGCCGATAGTGCCGGTTATCGTAGCCTGCGCATCCGGCTCGCGACTGTTGAAGGCTATTGTTAGTTCGCCGTTCTCACCGTTCGGGCCAATTACGGAGATCGTGCCATTCACTCCGCCGGGTTTGTAGTAACTCCACGTAAACCTTCCACTGACGGCCACGTCGTTGGTCCAGCGCACCTGGCTCATCTGGAAGAGATAGTTATTGCCGGAAACATCGGTCGTATAACTCCACGTACCTCCGCGCAGGCCCACGCCGTTGCCCGTGAAGTTGACCCAGTAGAGGTCGAGCACGTCGCCCAAGGCATAGGCTGCAGCCGCAGCTACTTGCAGGTCGGCGTGCGTGCCTTGGTTGCCGGGCAGGGCGGTGGGCACGTCTAAGTCTGCATAAGTGGTGGCGAACTTAGGCACTAATCGTACTTCGGCGATGCGCGATGCGCAGGTGGTATCGCCGGGGGTTAGGTTAATAATAAATCTGCGCACTAATTCCTGGGCGCAGTTATCTTCGTCGCCAATGGCGCTTACGTGAAAGGTATTGTTCACCAGCACCTGCTGGGCGTGGTGATATTCGTTCAGCACCTCACGGCCTTGCAGCGAGGGAGTGAGCGTATCCATATCTCCGTTGAGCACCAGCACTGGGGCTTCGGTGAACTTGGCTCCGGGCGGAATGGGCTGTCCCGGCGGATGCGCGGGCGAAGGCACAGGCCAGTTGAGGCAGAGGTCTATCACGCTGATATCGAGCGGCGCGGCGGCGTATTCATGCAGCGTATAGGGATAGTAGATGCCGGGGTTGCTCTGCTGCATCTGCGCAAACGCAGCGGCGCGTTCGGCGATGCGCTGACCCGGCGGCGAGGTCATGTTGTAAATCTGCGAATAGTCCTGGCAACTGACGGCAAGAAAGAGTCCGTTGCTGCCGAGTTGTGGGTTAGAACCAGGCCCACCGGTGAATGACGCGACATCGTTTTCCGCAACTAAGCGCAGCATGGGCAGCGCGTCACCGTTTTCAGTAAGCGCGCGCACGGCGGGGTCAGCTTCGCGAGTCAGCGGATAATACAGGCCGTCACTTACTCCAAGATAGGCGAGACTTACTGGGTCAATAGATACGTTACGCAGCTGGCCATTGCCATCGGGCGCAGCGGCGCGGATGGGGTTTTGCCGTACCTGGCGGACGAGGTTAGTAAGTCGGTCTAAGGCTGACCCGGACAAGTTAGCGCAGTCTTCAGCGCGCTTGCAGGCGGTGTTGAAGGCGTAGCGCATGGCGATGCCGATCTCGGGATACCACGGGTTCAGTCCCTTCACCGGATAAGCACCATCGAGAATCAGCGCGCGCAGGCGATTGGGATGGCGCGCGGAAAACGTCTGGCTAAAGTAAGTGCCGTAGGAGTCGCCATAAAGATCAACCTTGCCACTGAACTGATAAGCGCCGAGTGCCGAGAGAATGGCGTCGAGGTCGTCGGTAGCGGGGCCGGTTCCGTAGAGATCCGAGGTATCTCCTAGCTGCGCGCCGCACTGGATGATGCCGGGCTGCGCGATAAGGAAGTCATTCTGCAGCGCTGGGCAATCAATCGCTTGCGAGTAGCCGGTACCGCGCTGATCCATCAGAATGACGTCGTGCCGCGTCATAAGCGGGCCCGCGAGGGTGAGATAACCAGCACGCGAAAAGCTGCTGCCAAAGCCGGGGCCTCCCTCTTCAAATACGATCGGCTCCAGCGGCGGCTGGGTGGTGTCGGTGTGCGCGTCCACCTCAAAGTGAATGGGAATGGTGCCAGGCACCTCGCCCGCGGAGTCGAGCGCGCGGGGCAAGCTGCCGCAATAGGCCGTGGGGTCGTATCCGCAAGGCTGAAGCGTGAGTGAACCCATGCGCAGCTCACGTTGCGCCAGCGGGCGCAGCGGCACAGCAACGGGATGCTTGCGAGGTCCGGCGAGAGCAGGCGAAGCCAGCAACAGGATTGCGGCGAATGCTGCCAGAATTACAATTTCGCCTGCCAACCATTTATTCACGGGAAAAATGCTCACGGCCTACCCCTTCACTTTTTTAGCTCTTCCATCGCACTTTGAATCAGCTCTTTTGCGTCGGCTAACTGCTTTAGCACCAGTTGAATATCCATCACCGGCTTGCCCGCGTAACGCTGGCTCTGGCAATAGACGCCGTGCTGCCCGACGAGCGCCATCGCATCAGTAACCAGGTCGAGCCCAACGGCTAAACGACCGCGTGGCACGCCCATCATGGTCTCATACTGCTCGAGTTCTTCGCGCATTTCGCTGTAGACGGAACGGTGAGCCGACATACATTAATTGTACTGGCTGCTCCACTCCTAAGTTTCTAATGGGCTTGCCGTGCGGTTGAGTGCGCGGAGCTTACGGACTAGCATAGAGAGTGCCGGGGAGCCAACTCTTTCGGGATTCGGTTTGGAGAAAATTCATGCGCAAGATTTTGCTGGTTGCCCTCGCCCTCTGCCTCACTTCGGTTCTTTCCTTCTCACAGCAAGACAAGGCCAAGCGTCCCAGCCCGCCCGCTTCGGCGAGTTGCAAGTTCGCGGACGGCACCACGATCACCATTGACTACTCCAGCCCGCGCGCCAAGGGGCGCAAGATCTTTGGCGGTCTGGTGCCGCTTGGCCAGGTTTGGCGAACCGGCGCGAATGACGCCACCACGTTTGTGACCAGCGGGAATGTAAAAGTTGGTGGAACCTCCGTGCCCAAGGGCCGCTACACGCTGTACACGCTCCCAGGCGACAACGTTTGGCAGCTGATTGTGAACAAGCAGACCGGCCAATGGGGCACGGAATACGACCAGAAACAGGACTTCGCGCGCATTGAAATGAAGTCAGAAGCGCTGCCTACAGCGGTGGAAAATTTCACCATCGCTCTGGATGGCAACACTGGAAAGTCATGCAAGCTGCGGATGGACTGGGAAAACACGCGCGCCTCGGTGGACATCACCGAAGCGAAATAGGGCATCGAAACGCACATGAAGATTTATGCATTGTTATGGCTGAGCCTGTTCGCCCTTGCGGCAGGCTCGGTTTCTTTTGCGCAGGCTGCGCCGGGCACTAGCCCCCGCGCCACTACCAGCCTCGCGTTCGCAAACGGCAAGAAGATCGCCATCGAATACGCACGCGTACCGCGTCCGCAAGGCAAGGTATTTGGCGGTGCGATTCCGTTTGATCAGGTGTGGGCGACTGGGGACGGCGTTGCCACGTCGATCCAGTCTGAGCAGGAGATTCGCTTTCCCGAAGGTTCGATTCAGAAGGGACACTTCTCGCTCTATTTACGTCCCTCGGCCACGCAATGGCTCCTGATGGTGAATCAGAAGACGGGGCAGGATGCGACGGAGTTCCCCGCAAACTTCGAGTACGCTCGTTTCAAGCTGAATCATCGCCGGTTACCGGCGAGCACTAAGCCGGTACAGCAGCTCACCATTACGCTGAAGAAGCTTGGGCCCAGAAGCGGACGACTCATCTTCGCGTTTGATCGCAGCGAATTGTGGGCCGACTTCAACGAGGGCAACGGCAAAGCCCACATTCACGGCGAAAAAGAGGACGACGACGATTAGCTCGGCGTCCAGCGCAGCACTGGCTTGCGTGCCGCTGCCGTTTCGTCCATGCGTGAGACGCGCGTGTTGTGCGGTGCGTCTGTCACCACTTCGGGTGACTCGTCAACTTCTTTGGCGATGCAGCGCATCGCGTCAATAAACAGGTCAAGCTCTTCGCGTGACTCGCTTTCGGTGGGCTCGATCATCAGCGCGCCGGGGACGATCAGCGGAAACGCCGTGGTGAAGGGATGGAAGCCGTAGTCAATCAGACGCTTGGCGATATCCATCGTCTTGACGCCGAGCTTGGCTTGGCGCTTGTCGCTGAAAACGACTTCGTGCATGCTCTGCCCGGTGTAGTGGAGATCGTAGTAGCCGTCGAGGCCCTTGCGAATGTAGTTGGCGTTGAGCACCGCGTCTTCCGTTGTCTGACGCAGGCCGTCCGGGCCATTCGCCAGAATGTAGGCCAGTGCGCGGACGAACATTCCGAAGTTGCCATAGTAAGCGCGCACCCGCCCGATGGATTGCGGACGATCATAGTTGAGCGTCAGTGAGCCGTCGGGCCGCTCAACGACGACCGGCGTCGGCAGGAATGGTTCGAGAATCTTCTTGCAAGCGACGGGGCCGGAGCCGGGGCCTCCGCCACCGTGTGGCGTGGAAAATGTCTTGTGCAGGTTCAGGTGCATCACGTCCACACCAAAGTCGCCGGGACGCGCCTTGCCCACCAGCGCATTCATGTTCGCGCCATCCATGTAGAGCAGTCCACCCTTGGCGTGCATGATGTCGGCGATTTTCGCGATATCGCTTTCGAATACGCCAATCGTATTCGGGTTCGTCACCATGATCGCGGCAACATCTTCGTTCATCGCCGCTTCAATGGCTGCGGGGTCGAGCATGCCGCTGGAATTCGATGCGACCTGCTGCACCTGATAGCCGATCGTCGCTGCGGTCGCAGGATTCGTGCCGTGCGCGGAGTCGGGGATCAAGACTTTTTTGCGCGGGTTGCCTTGCGACTCGAGATAGGCACGCACCAGCAGCAGTCCGGTGAATTCGCCGTGCGCACCGGCTGCCGGTTGCAGCGTGATGGTGTCCATGCCGGTGATCTCGATCAGGCAGTCGCTCAGAATTTTCATCACGCGCAGCGCGCCCTGGCTGATGGATTCGGGCTGATAGGGATGCGCGTTGGCCATGCCGTCGAGCCGAGCAACCGCTTCATTCACGCGGGCGTTGTACTTCATGGTGCAGGAGCCCAGCGGATACATGCCCAGATCAATCGCGTAATTCCACGTGGAAAGGCGGGTGAAGTGGCGGATGATTTCGATCTCGCTGACCTCGGGCATGTTGCCGAGGTCGGTGCGCTCAATCGCGCCGAGCAACGCCGCGGAATCCACCTCGGGCACATCGAGCGGTGCGAGCTTCCACGCGGCTTTTCCGGGCGAGGACTTCTCGAAGATCAGATCTTCGTTCTGGCTCACCTGCTGGCGCGCCTTGCGCACGTTGCGATTCAGGTCTTTTTCGGTCATGGCATTCACCGTGCTCATAGTGGTCATCGAATCGCCTCCGCAGCGGCATCCATGGCAGCGCGCGAGGTAGTTTCCGTCGCACACCATAAGGAGGCGTTGCCCAGTTCGGGGTAATACTTGGCCAGCGGCAATCCGCCGACAATTTTTTTCTTCAGCAGCTTCTCGCGAATCTCCACCGGATCAGCCTTGGTGCGGATAACGAATTCATGGAAGCGGGGCGCGCCGGGAAACAGCACTTCGGCGGACTTGCCAGACGTTTCTGCGGCGTATGCAGCCTTCGCGAGATTTTGCTTGGCGAGTTCGCGGAGGCCAATTTTGCCGTACACGGTCATGAAGATCGTGGCCATCAGCGCGACGAGGGCTTGGTTGGTGCAGATGTTCGACGTCGCCTTTTCGCGGCGGATATGTTGTTCGCGGGTGGCAAGCGTAAGCACGAATCCGCGGCGACCTTGCTTGTCGTAAGCTTGCCCGGCAAGGCGGCCCGGCATCTGACGGACGAACTTTTCACGCGTCGCCATCACACCGCAATACGGACCGCCGAAGGCCAGCGGCACGCCAAACGATTGCGCTTCCATGGTCACGATGTCGGCTTCCGCTGGCGGCTTAATGATGCCCAGCGAAATCGCCTCCGTGATGCTAACTGCCAGAAGCGCACCCGCCTTGTGAGTGACGTCCGCGATGGCGGCAACGTCTTCAATCGTGCCGAAAAAGTTCGGCGACTGGATGAGTACGCACGCAACTTTCGACTGTGCCAGGGCTTCTTCCAGCGCCTTCACATCCACGCGTCCATTTTCGATGAAGTTCACTTCACTCACCGGGACACCCTGATACTTCGCATAGGTTGCGATGACCTCGCGATGTTCGGGATGCACGCTACGCGCGACGATGGCGCCGCTACGTCCGGTGACGCGCTCGGCCATCATGATTGCTTCGATCGCGGCCGTCGAAGCGTCGTACATCGAAGCGTTCGCGACTTCCATACCGGTGAGTTCGCAGATCATCGTCTGGAACTCGAAGATGGCCTGTAGTGTGCCCTGCGCGATCTCCGCCTGATACGGCGTGTAAGAGGTAAGAAACTCGCCGCGCTGGACGAGAGCGTCAATCACGATGGGCCGATAGTGGTGATAGGCTCCGGCACCAAGCATAAAAGTGAGGCCTTCGGCGTTTTCGCGCGAGCGCTCGGCAAACCATTGCACAATCTCCGACTCCGCCATTTGGCGCGGCACCGTGAGGTCACGCTGTAAACGGTATTCCGCAGGGATGCAGGAGAACAGATCGTCAATGGATGAGACACCGACTTCGGCCAGCATCGCGTGGCGGTCGGAGTCAGATTTGGGCAGATATCGCATGATTTCTCGCTTCCGGTTCAACGTATAAAGTCCGATGCAGCCAGCATTCCTTGTGCTCACTGAGAGGCGCACAAAGAATGGATGCAAAAACTACGGCAGGGACTCGGCAGCAGACTCTGCATCCGCGCCGTTCGCCTGCCGCGAAAAAATCGTGCCGCAGTTGTCGCAGCCGTCACGACAGCGGGCCATGAGCAATCTAGTGGCCTTCTTCCGCCAGAAACGCTTCATACTCGGCAGCAGTCAAAAGCCCCGCCGGCTCGCCCTTCACATCCATTTTAAGCAGCCACGAACCATGCGCATCAGAGTTCAACTTTTCAGGTGCATGGGTCAGCTCGTCATTGATCGAGGTGACGGTGCCAGACGCAGGGGCAAACAGATCGCTCACCGCTTTCACCGACTCGACCGAGCCGAACGTGCTGCCTGCGGTGAGTTCCGCACCCACGGCTGGCAGTTCCACGAACACGATGTCGCCGAGCGCGCTCTGCGCATGGTCGGTGATGCCGACTGTGGCTGAGTTGCCCTCTATCTTGATCCACTCATGTTCCTTGGTGTACTTAAAATCGCTGGGATACGCCATATTCTTCCCCTTCTAATTAGAAATTTTGGAACTAGATCTTGGGCTTCTTGTAGAACGGAGTCGGCACCACTTCCGCCGCCACGCGCATGGAGCGCACTTCCACCTGCACCTTGCTGCCCAGCGCCGCATATTCCAGCGGCAAATAGGCTAGCGCAATATTTTTCTTGATGAAAGGCCCGGGCGATCCGCTGGTCACGTAGCCGAGTTCCCTGCCCGCATCGTCGAAAATTTTGTACTCGTCGCGGGCAATGCCGCGCTCGCGCATCTCCAACCCAACCAGCTTCTTCTGCAAGCCAGCGGATTGAGCGGCGACGAGCGCATCGCGACCGATGAAGTCACCCTTATCGAGCTTGCACCAGCGATCCAGGCAGGCTTCAAACACATTGATCGTGTCAGAAATTTCGTGTCCGTAAAGCGGCAGCTTGGCTTCGAGCCGCAGCGTGTTGCGCGAGCCGAGTCCGCAGGCCACAATGCCGAACTCTTTGCCAGCTTCCATCAGTTCTTCCCACACGCGGGCACTGACGGCCTCGTATGCCGGAATGTAAATCTCGAAGCCATCTTCGCCGGTATAGCCGGTGCGCGCGATCAGGATATTCGGCAATCCGCAAACCGTGCCATAGGTGAACCAGTATGGCTTGACGGCGCTCAGATCCACTTGAGTCAACTTGGCGAGCGTGGCTGCGCCCTTGGGGCCTTGAATCGCAATCTGGGTAAAATCGTCGCTAAGGTTTTCGACTTTACAGTCGAAACCGGCGCAGTTTTCTGTGACCCAGTTCACATCTTTTTCACGCGTGCCCGCATTGATCACGATAAGAAAATCATCCTCCGCCATCTTGTGCACGATGATGTCGTCCACAAACGTACCCTGCGGATAGAGCATCGCCGAATACTGTGCCTGGCCGACGGAGAGCTTGGAGGCGTCGTTCATGGAAATGTGCTGGATGGCCGCGAGAGCCTGCGAACCGCTAACGCGGATGTCGCCCATGTGACTGACGTCAAACAGGCCGACGGCAGTGCGCACCTTCATATGCTCGCCGACGAGGCCGCCGCTGCAAGGGTATTCCACAGGCATGTCCCAGCCACTGTAGTTGACCATTTTGGCGCCCAGGGCGCGATGCACGGCGTTGAGCGCGGTTTTGCGCGGAGCGGCAACGAGATCGTTAGCGGAATCAGCGGACACGGAACGTCACCCCAAGAAGCTTTAAAAAGCAGCGAAACACGAAGCATGAACCGAACGCCAAGCAGGGGCTGGTCTGCTATGGGGAACTAACAACCATACCACGCAGGTTTTAGGGGCGGCAATGTGGGTGGGACACCGCGCCAGCGGGGCGTAAAACTTTGCCTGACTCTGACGTTACGTCAGGCTGGAACCTTGAATTCGAGAAGCGAGGAACGGGATGCCAACCGTTCTCGAATCACAGTGCGAAGCCAAAAGCGAAATCCATGGCCACCGGGTGCAAGAGTTTGCCGAACTGACCGGGGTAGCATCTCCCTTGTGCCTTGCGTGATGCTTCATTTGCGTGAGTTCTGAAGACGCGAAAGGTGCCAGCCCGACACTTAAGCTTCGGGCTGGCGCCTCAAGACCTTGATTCCGACTCTCCTACCTCCGCACTAGCTGAAACGCAAAGTCGCGCCCCAACCCGCCTTTAATCGCCAGCCAGATCCACATCATGGCCAACGGCTCCAGCAAACGCGCGTGAGCCAGCGGACCCGCATCAATGGCCTCAAATCCCAAGGCCGTCGCCAGTTCCGCAGCGACTTGTTTCGCACCCGCATCGTCGCCGCAATAGGGCATAAACGTGGCGTGGCCGTGATACATCGCTTCGCCCATATTGTTCGACCCTGTGGTATTGAAGACCTTCACCACTCGCGCGCCCGCTGCCCACTCCGCCACCTTCTCACCACCCGAGGTGGTCTGCCCAATCTCCAGCCCAGAAAAATCAGGCAGCACAGGATTCGTGCAATCCAGCACAGTTTTATCCTTCAGGTTGAGTGATTGCAGCACACTTTGCGTCGCGGGCCACGGCAGGCACACTGCCACCACGTCTGCTTGCTCTACCGCTTCCGCCATCGTGACCACGCTGGCCGTCGGGCCAGCCTGCTGCAAGACGGCATCCAACTCAGCGGACTGCGGATCGCGAACTCCAAAGAAAACCGTATGCCCCTGCTGCGCCCACGCTGAGCCGAGTGTTCCGCCGACGTTACCTGCGCCCAAAATTCCAATGTTCAAGGTGTTGCCTCCTACGCTTAGATTCGCTGCACAGTACCTGCGATTCGAGCATCTGTACTTGCGATAGACTGATCCGACGCTCGCGACGTTGTTCAGGCAGTTCCTCTGGGCAACCAGGGAAATCACGCGGGCGGAACTGGAGAGCAATAGTGGCGAAACAATGGGCGCGCAGGTATCTTGCCCTGGCGGTGGCCTGGGGTGTTGGACTCGAGTTCGTCTGGTCCGGCGGCCAGCATCTGAGCGCGCCCGCAGATTTGCTGTCTCACTACGCAGCCACTGGCCTTCCCTTCGTGACCCTCTACGTGATCGGCTGGATGCAAATACTAGGGGGGCTTTCCCTGCTATTCAGCCCAACTCGCCGATTCGCGGCCAGTGCCATCGCCGTAATCATGGTCGCGGCCCTGACGTCCCAAATCAGCCGCTTCGGTCTCACTTTTGGCATCCTCGAGCCGCTCGCGATCTTACTCGCTACAGTGCTCATTGTCTGCATGGGACGCCCGACGCCGAGGCCGCGACTGGTTCCCCGCGGGGTGTCCTGCTAGTTTGTCAAGCAGCTGGCTGGTGCACGAACAGGTACCTGCAACCGCCCCAGCCCGTCACCCTGCGATAGAATGAGGCTGCTCAAGCACCCCGCGATCATCAAGGCACTGTGGCCATCAGAATCAGTATTCCCCGTATTTCCGGATTCAAAGGCTGGGCCGGCGACCCCTTGCTGCGCGCCGCATTCGTCGTTTTTCTCGTCATCGCTGTGCTGGCCGGCGGCGCGTTTACTTATTTTTGGGTCAGCTACGAGAAAATGATTGATGCCCGCATGTCGGGCCAGATCTTCGCCAACTCGGCGCGCATTTATGGCAAGCCGCGCACCATCCGCGTCGGCGACCCCGTCACCCCGCACCAAATCGGCGACCTGTTGCGCCATGCTGGCTATGTAGATGGCAATGCCTCTGCCGGGATGGGCAGCTTCCAGCTCGTCAGCGGCGGCATCGAAGTTCGTCCCGGGCCGGAAAGCTACCACAAACAGGAAACCGCACGGATTCGCGTCGCCAGCGGAGCCGTCTCTGGCATCAGCACAGACTCCGAAGCGTCACTCGACGCCTACGAACTCGAGCCGCAACTGATCACGTCGCTCTCCGACACCTCGCGCGCCAAGCGTCAGGTCGTCACCTATCAGGAAATCCCCAAATCTCTAGTGGATGCGACCCTTGCCATCGAAGACCGCCGTTTCTTCTCCCATGGCGGTATCAACTACTTTCGCCTCATCCAAGCCGCCACCATAGACATCCTCACCCGCAAGCATGAGCAGGGCGGCTCCACGCTCACCATGCAGCTTTCGCGTGGCTTTTTTCTGACGCCAGAAAAGACCGTGCGCCGCAAGCTAGCTGAGATGATGATCGCCATCCAGATCGAGCAGCGCTTCAACAAGGAACAGATATTCGCGCTCTATGCCAACGAAGTGCCGCTCGGCCAGCGTGGATCCTTTGCAGTCGCCGGTTTCGCCGAAGCCGCTCGTACCTACTTCAACAAAGACCTGAAAGACATCAACCTGCCTGAGGCCGCGCTGCTCGCCGGTATGATTCAGCGTCCCAGTTATCTTTCGCCCTATCGTCACGCTGATCGCGCTCTCGCCCGCCGCAATCTCGTACTCGAAGCCATGGCCGACACTGGTGCCATCACCCAGCCCGAAGCTGACAAAGCTAAAGCGACGGCGTTGAAGCTAGCCGCTCCGAATGTCGAAGCCAGCGACGCGCCCTATTTTGTGGACTTGGTCAAGGATCAGCTTGCCAATCAGTTCAACGAGCGTGAACTGACTGAACAGGCACTACGCATCTTCACCACCCTTGATCCTGACCTGCAAAAGGCCGCCGCTGCCGCGATCGAAGAAGGCACCAAGATTGTGGATGAGCAAGTGAATCGCGGACGCTCGCATCGGGTAAAAGGGGCGAACGGCAAGATGGAAGTCCAGACTGCAACCGGCCCCGAAGCGCAGATGGCGCTGGTGGCGATTGATCCCCACACCGGGGAGGTTCTGGCGCTGGTGGGCGGGCGCAACTACGGCACCAGCCAATTGAATCATGCCATCGCAAAGCGGCCCACCGGATCCATCTTCAAGCCCTTTGTCTATGCGACGGCCATGAGTACGGGAGTGGCGGGTGCCAGCGCGGATGGCACGCCAGCAACTCCTAGCGGCTCGGTCTACACTCCCAGCACCATTTTGGACGACTCCCAAACCACCTTCACCATAGACGACAAAGTCTACGAACCGCGCAACTACAAGAACGAATACCACGGCCAGGTGACGGCACTGTTCGCCCTGCAGCATTCGCTGAACAACGCCACCATCAAGCTCGCCGAAATGGTCGGCTACAGCAAAGTGACCGCCCTCGCGCACGCGGCGGGTATTCCGTCGGTGCAGTCCGTTCCTGCAGCGGCACTGGGGTCATTTTCCGCCAGCCCGCTCGACATGGCCGGTGCGTACACCGTCTTTGCCAACGCCGGAACCCGTCAGTCCACCTTCTTCATCCGTTCGGTGCAGAACTCGCAAGGCGAAGTGCTCTCGAACTCGCAAAGTGAGCAGAAAGCCGTGCTGGATTCACGCGTCGCAGCCGTGATGACCACGCTGATGCAGGGCGTCATCAATAACGGCACCGGAACCACCGTGCGCGCCCGGGGATTCGCCGCACCTGCCGCCGGTAAAACTGGGACTTCGCACGACGGTTGGTTTGCCGGATACACCAGCAACCTCCTTTGTATTGTTTGGGTTGGCTTTGACGACTACAGCGACTTGAAGCTGGCCGGCGGAGCAACCGCCGCACCCATCTGGGCTGAGTTCATGAAACGTGCCCAGGCTCTGCCCCAATATCGCAACATGGGGGGATTCAGCGAGCCCAGCGGCGTCGTGGATGTCGCCATTGAAAAGGCAACCGGCTTGCTGCCCAACTCGTCCTGCCCAGCGACTTACCCTGCCACCTTCGTCGCGGGAACCGAGCCGAGGGTCACTTGTGACCAGGCTCCACCGCCCAGTTTGCCTGCCACTCCAGAGGCCGTGGCCGCTGGAACCCAGACCGAACACCTCGCCGACGGCTCTGACGCGGACCCCAATAGTTTGTCGGAGAAAAAAAAGCGCAGCATTTTAGGCAGGATTGGTGGTATCTTCAAAGGCGATAAGAAACCCCGGCCTTCCGCGCCGCCGCCACCTCCACCGGAAAACCCGCATTAACTTTGGCGGGGCAGGCGACCAACGGAGAGACCGTTCCGGAGGTTTTCCATGTTGCGGACTCGCTGCTTCTTCGTCGCTGCCCTTGCGACACTTCTTGCCTTCGCCTTGCAGGCGCAGGTTCAAGTCACATCCAAAAACAACTTGCAGGTGGATACGCCTGCCCTGCGTCAGGCCGAGGCCCCTTCCGCCACTGCCACCGCGCAAGAGCTGGAAAAGCAAGGCGACGATTTGCGCGCCCACAAGGCCTATCTCGACGCGCTCGATTACTACCGCGCGTCTCTGGCGAAACAGCCCATCAATGCCAGCATCTACAACAAAGTTGGCATCATCCAGATGAATCTGCAGCACTACAACGAGGCCCGCAAGAGCTTTGAGAAGGCCATTAAGACCGACCGCAAGCAGCCGGAAGCTGTCAACAACTTGGGCGTCATTCACTACCTGAACAAGAACTACGGCGGCGCCATCCGCCAATACAAAAAGGCCATCGTCCTCGACGGCGACTCCGCCTCGTTCTACAACAATCTGGGCGCAGCCTACTTTGAAGGCGAAGAGTTCGGCAAGGCATCGCAGGCTTACGCCAAGGCGCTGGAACTCGATCCCGACCTGCTGGAACGCACCTCACGCAACGGCGTGGCGGCTCACCTTCGCACTCCCCACGACCAGGCGCATTATTTCTATGTGATTGCCAAGATGTACGCGAAAATAGGCGAGTTCGACCGCGCGCTGCTCTGCCTGCGCCGCAGCCTGGAAGATGGCTACAAAGACTTCAACCAAGTCTACAAAGACCAGGAGTTCGCCAACCTGCGCCAGACCCAGGCCTTTAGCAACCTGATGGCGTCAAAACCGGTCTCGATCCAACAGTAGGTCGTACACAGTAAGCGACACATAGTGTGTGGTGCACAGTGTGTGATGCACAGTATGTAGTGCACCGGCATCCGGCGCGTAAAGATTTCAAAATGCCCTGCAACAACCTCCGCAACTTTCCCAAAACCTGCGGGTTTGGACGGGTAACAACTCCTGAAAGCGACAGGGTGAGTAAGGAGATTCAACTAAAACCGCCGGTTGCCGACCCGAGCACGCCCCAAGCATGGCATCTGGCGGTCTTTTTTGTCCGCCAGACGATTCATACCTAAGCCTGATATTCAGAGCGCAGCAACCGCGCTCACACCTTCGTATTGACTACCAACTCCACACCGCCTAGCATAGCCAGAGCATTTTATTACGTGCTTAAGGAGCATCATGATTGATGTGACTCAAGACATTCACTCTCTGACCGCATTCAAACGCAACTCCAGTGGTCTGATGAAGGCAATGCGGAAGAATGGGCGTCCACTCGTGCTTACGGTGAACGGACAGGCGGAGGCGGTGTTGCTCGATGCTACCGCCTATCAGCAGGTGGCTGAATACCTAAACTCCGTGGAACATATAAGTCGGGGTCTGGGTCAGGCGCTTCGCAAAGAAGGTCGCCTGGCAGAGGATGTATTTGACGATCTGGAGCGTTTGCCCTGAAAACTCCGCAGCGCTATCGCGTGATTATCGCGCCCGATGCGGAAACCGATCTGCGCACCATCTACCAATACTTGCGCAAATATGCCCCCCAAGCCGCTAAAACTTGGTTGAGTGGCCTACGTAGCAATCGCGGAACTTACCGCATTCTCTTCGTGATTCTGGAAGGCGAGGTATTCGTGGTGCATGTACGGCACGGCTCTCGGCTTCCTCTCGAACCCGGCGAGGAAGGATAGAACTGGGCGTTTCTTAAGCACCACAACTTGTCCTTCTGGCGCAGCGACGAAACCGAAGAAACCTATGCCACCAGCGTGAAGATTGCCACTACTTCGGGCGACGCTTTGACCCGGAGGCCTTGGCACCCGACGGTCCGCTCTCCCCCAAATACTCGCTCATCACCCGCGCCAGCGATCCTTGCGCCTTCAGGATGTACTCAATCGCATCCCGCGCCGCGCCTTCGCCGCCGTGCGCCTTCACCACCAAATGCGCCGCGCGCTTCACCTCCGGACGCGCATTGCCCACGGCAATCGCCAGCCCGCAGTGCCGCATCACCGGCAGGTCAATCACATCATCGCCTACCATCGCCGCCTGCTCACGCGTGATGCCCGCTCGCGCACACATCTCGTCCAGCGCGGCCAACTTGTCGAGGCTGCCCTGATACACGTAGTCAATCTTCAGGTCACGCGCCCGCTGCGCCACCGTTTCCGAACTGCGGCGCGTGATGAACCCGGTCTTGATGCCGCCGATGCGCGCCAGCGAAATCCCCGCGCCATCATGCGCGTGGAACGCCTTGACCTCAATCGTGCCCGGACTCGACAGCATCGCTCCCGGCTGCACCGCCGCATTCTGCTGCAGGCCTGATGGCATCGGCACAAAGTACAGCTTGCCATCGGTCAAAACACCATCCACATCGAAAATGATCAGCTTGATCTTCTTGGCACGGGAGAGAGGATTCGCTTTGGGCATAGCATTGAGTCTAACTCCGTGGTCTTGCTCCTGACCGTTCAAATCAGAACCCGCGCAAAGACTGCCAGTTGAGTTCAGCCTTCGCAAGTACAACCGCAGCCTCCTCTAACCGCTTGTGCGAGACTGAGCGCTGCGCTTGCCATTCTGTCACCCGCCGCTGCATCTGGACTAGACCTATCGTCAATACTTGCCTTAGATTCGCTCGCTTTCGCGCCAGTTCGTCATCGAGCGCACGAATGTCTGTTGTGTCGACTGAGCGATTTGGGTCAAAGATGAACCGGGCTTCAATATTGTCACGCCACGCCTGAATCGCCGTGATTGTCTTAGGACCGAGCCCTTTGATGGTGGCCAGCTTGCTGTAATTCACATCCGATGCGTCCTCAACATTGAAGCTGAGCAACAGCGCCTTCCGACCCGGCCCGACGCCCGGAATCGCTGCGTCCTCGATGCGATAGCGCTCGAGAAACTGCTGAAGCTGCCGCTTTCGCCGAGCCGCACTAAGCGCTGCGAGTCGGCTCGCACGTTCCCCGGAGAGGCCCGTCAATTGCGCTCTCGCCTCGACCATTTGTTCCTTAAGCGCACGAAGATCACTAGGCGTGTCTTTAATCTTGTCCCACTCAACGAAGCATGCCGTATACGACGCCTTAGCGATAGCCAGCGCCTCGGAGAACTCGGGTACACCGATCGAACCTTTACTCCAAAACCGATGCATACCAAACAGCCCAGCCGCAAGAATGAAAACCGCCGCCACAGGAGGCGTACCGCCAATGGTGACGACCGTAACTGCGAGCGCGATTGCACCAATCCCCAAGAGGCGCATCTTCCTTCGAGTCATCACTAGGGCTGGGATTCGGTAGTCGACGGTTGCATTCCTTCTAAAATGAGCGCTATTGGGGGCATCCGTCGCAGGTGGCTGTAGTGGAAGTCCTTCGATCTTCGCCCACAACAATGCCAGATCAAAGCCAGCCGCATTGTCCGAAATCACCCTGACGCCAAAGAGCGAAAAGCCGACCTCACCTTCAAGCCGACACCAAGGGCAAGAGGTCAACTTGTTGAAGAACTGATGTGACGGATTGGCTGGGCACTGTTTTAGAGATCCCGCTAAGCCCTCCAGTGGCCCGATCCACTCGCCTGCTGCGGGACGTGTACCCGCAGTAGCCGTTCGCTCGAACGCGCGACGAAACAGTTGACCCACTTCCGCCGGAAAATCGACGAGCTTTGCGGCGTTTGGTGGCGGAAGCATTTCCTGAGAGCCGGCGGCATACGGAAAGCGAAATTCCCGAATTGCCTGCTCAATCGGCATGTCGGCATTGCCACCTCGAAATATGCCAGCAAACGGGTGGCGGCCAAGGAAAAGTATCTTGAAGACGAGAACTGCGAGCCCAAAAGCGTCATGTTGCGGCGTCCGCCGAACCCGCGCGAAGCTGACGCCTTGCAGCTCAGGTGGGGTAAAGTCAGGAACGCCGACAATGCAGGGGTAGATTGTCCCGGCGGTCGTGATCTGAAAACTGTCACAATCAATTAAAACTACGGTGGCAGAATTGGACACGAGCAAATTGCCGTGGTTCAAATCACCAACAACCTGCCCCGCTTCGTGAACCGTAGCCACCGCCCTGACAACATTTAGGGCAGCATGAAGAACAAATGGGAACTGCGCTTCTGGGAAGGCTGACCGCCGACTCTTGGGACTGTAAAGTAGATGAGCCTCCCGATAGCCGCTGACCCGCTTCATAAGGACGCCATCCACCGGGCCGCCTATATGGCGATGTAATGTCGTTATAGGCCAAGCGGCGACTCGCAGCAAGGCGCTCGAACTCATTACAGCCATCGCCCTTAACTTCTGAGCTTTCTCTTCGTCCGGTCGCGCATGGTACAACTTCGCTACGAGCGAAGGACTGCTTCGCAACGACCAAACCGAGCCTTCTCCACCTATGCCAACGTGTGATTCAAGAATTAAGCGAACGCCCGATGCATCGTAAACAACATCGCTAGCCGACCAAGGCATTCGAACTCTACCTTGCCGCCAAAATCAGAGTCTTGTCGTCGTCGGTTCGGGCATTCATACGGTCGGATCCGAGAAAAAGAGCGAGGCTATCGGAAAGGTCTTCCGACCAGCCCCCGGGTTGAGAGTAAACATGAGGAAAGAGCCCATTGAAGAATTGAGAATGGGGCTCACCCTTCGCAAAGTCCAGTGCGAGTCGCTCTAGTCCATCCGAAAACAAGGCGACCTCCCGAACCTCCGCATCCAAATTGTCAAACGCTAGCTGATCTGCGGCATTGGAGTCGGTCACAAAGCTCGTCACGTTCGCGTAATCGCCCTTTTCTGGCCAGAAGGCAAACTTGAAGTCGCGTTCGCCAAGGAGTCTAAAGCAAATCGCGCCGTCGCCTATTTGCCAGAACACGGCAAAACTCTCGAAAATGATGGCCACAAGTAGCGTGCAGGCAAATTCCTTCGCCAGAGCCCTTTTGAAAGCAGCCATCTCGTCGATACGATCCTTCAGGTCGGCAAGAATCCTAAGAGCGAGCGAATGGGTACTTAGTAGTTCCGGGGCGGCGGACAAAAGGCGCTCAAGAACATATCCGCATGCAGTATGGGATCCCTCATCAGAATGTCTAGCAGAGCCTGCACCATCGGCGACTACCGCAATAAAAGCATTCGCCGCCTCATGATATGCACAGCTGAACGCATCTTGGCAGGCAGATCCTTCAGACTTCAAGTGTGAGGTGCCAATCACCGACGCGGCTGCGAACTTCCAGCCGCCGCCCGTCATACGGATGCCCAACCCGTAGGCGTGACCGGATTGTTGAGACCGACGTTGTCTCCCATTTGCGACCGAGAAACAGCGCCAAGCGAATTCGAAAGCCACACAAAAAGATCACGGAACCGCAACTCTTTGAGCTTGAGGGGCTCGCGAACCGAGAGCTTAGCAAGAACCTCTAAATTTGCGCCTTCCACGGCGACGGCAAAGAAAGCAAAGTGGTTGGACTCCTCGCCCGCTTTGACTCTTTCTGCGGCTATCTGCCAAGAATCAGTCGGGCCGCCATCAGTAATCAGAAAAATCCATGGCCGGTAGTACGAGATGCCATTTGTTCGATATATCTGCTTCCGCTGATCCAACAGGCCTAAAGCCGTCTCGATCGCCGCACCCATTGGGGTGTCTCCCTGGGCGACTAATACTGGCGGCTCAAAGGCGTCAATTGTTTGAAAATCGTTTACCACCGACACAGGTCCGAATCCGACAATCGCAACCTCAACCCTTTTTGAGGCCATTGCGTCAGCATGTAGCTCATCCTTAAACACCTTGATACCTTCGTTTAGCTCCTTGATCGCTTGGCCACGCATCGAACCCGACGTGTCTAGAAGAAGAATGCAGGGGCAACGCGGCTCTGGGTTGTCTGCAAATTCAGCTGCTTCTCCGAAAGGTACTTGCGCTAGTGACATGGGATGCTCGCTTTAGGAATTTAGAACAGTATTCGAATAAACACGTACAGGACGATCGCACCGCCGAAGCAAAGGGCCGCCCCGCGAAGAAATGGTGAGAGACTTGCGGCTTGCCGAAAATAATCCCTCCGGTACAATCCCGTGCTGGGGACCGAAGTTTGGCTGTAGGCCCGCCCTTTAGCGTCACGGCCGACTCTGAATCCTGGCACGCCCAGAGAAACTCCAAGGCCGATTTTTGAAGCATTGATTCTTAGAGGGCCGAGATTTAAGCTTCTCCTGAAATTCCACGACATAACGCATGAGTATATAAGCAGCGGCACTTAATGGCAATCGGTCTTGCTGTTGCATTGGAACAGGCAGCAAGCGCATCCCTTCGCCTAGCGTTTGCTACCCTATTACCCATGCCCAGCGACCTGCTTGCCCCGCTCCAGCTTCACCAGTACGCACTCAACCGCGCCGACCAGCAGGTGGCGGTGCAGGTCAACGCCATCTCCAACCGGATGACGTGGCTGATCCTTTCGCAGGCGTTTCTGGTAGGAGCGTTCGTCACCAGCAGCAACATTCAAACCCCCGGCTTCAGCCTTGGCGTGGAGAGCATCGTCACCACGGCAGGCTTCTTCACCTGCCTCTGGCTGCGCACGGGCATTAAGGCAGCGCTGAGCGCCATGGCAAAAGCGAAGCGAGCTCGCCAAGTCCACATTGACTTCCTGCAAGAGGAGCTGAACGAAGTCCTGCCCGCCATCCAACTCGAAGACTGCGAGCATCGGCTGGGCAACGTTCCCGCAGAGCGCATTCCGACGTTGCTGCTGGCCGCGTGGGTCGCGCTGTTTGGCCTGCTGTGCTGGCGAGCCGCCTATCTGATGATCGTGCCTCTGCCACACCTGGCGCGATGAGCGGCGCCAGTTTGAGTTACCCCATCGCCGCTGTCTTCCTGAGCAAGTTTGCCTGCGCGCAAAATGCGCGGAGGCAGGCGAAGTCGAAGGATCCCTACCTTGCCGATGCCGCTGCTGATGGGTTCAGTGGCCTGGCAGGGGTCCTTCACTTCGTTCAGGATGACAAAATTGAGAGCCCGCTGAAGAGCTGACCCACAACCCCGCGACAAACGCACTTGGCGTGAGCCGCTGGAACGGCTTACACTGCCCTTGCATGTTACTCGCACTCTCGACCTTGAGGCCACCGATGAAATCATCCGCGAACCGCAATCGCTCTAACTTTTGGCGTCTCATTTTGAGCACCGCCCTCGCACTCGTCGGAGTCGCCGCAATCTCCGCGCCATCCTTCGCAGCCGACGCCTACTTCCCCGCTGGCCTCGACAAGGTCGCCCTCTACAACGGCACCTGGCACCTTTCCGCCGACCACTTCGACACACCCTTCAGCAAGGCCAGCCACGAAGAGACTACCCTCCGCAACGACTGCTTTCGCAGCGCTGGCTTCTATGCCTGCAACCAAGTCGTCAACGGAGACTCCGTCGCTATGCTTGTCTTTACTTACGACGCTAAGGCTGACACTTACACCAGCCACGTCGTCCCGGCGAGCGGCGGCGACGGCGGCACCGGCAAGTTACTTATTAAGGACAATGTCTGGACCTTCCCCTGGGAGTCCACCGACAACGGCAAGACGACTTACTTTCACGTGATCAACGTGATGACCGGCACCGACGCCATCGAGTACCGCATGGAGTTCTCCACCGACAAGGAACACTGGACCCTGATGGCCAAGGGGCATGAGGCGCGGGTGAAGTAGTGGGTAGCCAGCGATACCATTGCCGGATTTTTCGGCTCCCGCATCAGACCAGATATAGTTCTATTTGACTGCTTGGCGACGCACTCAGATTGTGTTACTTGGGGAGTTTTACTTGCAAGAATACTGGGTTTGGCTCTACTACAATTCGACACAGCTGCAAACGATCGGTAGTTTGTCGCAAGCAGTTGGAAGCGTTGCAGCTGTAATAGTCGCGATTGCTCTTGCCGTCGTGGCATGGAAGCAAGCCCGAGCTGCCGATGCGCAAGCGGAAGCGGCTCGGGCGCAGATTCCCACGAGTTTGTATATCGCCGACATACAAACGTCTCCAAATATCTCGATCACACAAGTAGTTCGTGACCGGAGAATCATCGGGGGCAGGGTTGTAATATTGAACAACGGCTTCGGATCTGCAAAAGAAATAACGCTGGCATACCGTGATCCAAATTCAGCCAATGAGGTATTACTTGCGAACTCCACACTTGTTGTCCGTGACAGTTTAGAGGCCGTAATCGACGAAACAAGAGCACAAGTGTCGGGACTGACCCTGACCTATTCAACGAACTTTGGAACAAGATACGAACTGGATTTTGGATGGGACCGCATTGCGCACAGGTCAACCAATGAGAAGCTGAGACCAGTGGCGCGTCGATTCGATGTCCCCGTCGAACTCCGCAAGTCAACCTCGCAATAAGAACTCGCGATCTGCGTACCGAACGCACCAGCATGTCGCGGTGCACAGTCCGCGAATTCGATGTGGGCGAAGTATTTGCGAACATCGCTGCCCGGCGCTACAATCGGCGATGTGGCTCATCGCGGGGAAAATTCGGGAGACTCTGTTGACGAAGTGACTGTCGCCACGACCGTCACTTCGCTCGAACGTCCGGCAACTCTCGCGCCGGGAATTCTTCTTGACGCTCCGCTGGAAATTCCTGAGGCGCTTGCTTGGGCGCACCCGCTTGTCGCCGAGTGGTTCGTGCGCCGCTTTGGCACGCCCACCGAGCCGCAGGAGCAGGGCTGGCCGCACATTCTCGCCGGGCGCACCACGCTGATCTCCGCGCCCACCGGCTCGGGCAAAACGCTGTCGGCGTTTCTGGCCTGCATTGACCGGCTGGTGCGCAAGGCGCTGAGCGGCGAGCTTTGTGACCGCACCGAAGTGCTGTACGTTTCGCCGCTCAAGGCGCTCGGCAACGACATCCAGAAAAACCTTGAAGGACCGCTCGGCGAGATACAGGCGATGGCCGGCGAGCGCGGCCTGCTGATGTCGGAGATTCGCACCGCCGTCCGCACCGGCGACACGCTGATGGCCGAGCGCCGCCTGATGCTCAAGCGGCCGCCGCACATTCTCGTGACCACGCCGGAGTCGCTCTACATTTTGCTGACGGCGGAAAAGTCGCGCGCGGTGTTGCGGACCGTCGAGACGGTGATCGTGGATGAAATCCACGCCGTTGCCGACGACAAGCGCGGTTCGCATCTTTCGCTAAGCCTCGAGCGCCTCGACGCGCTCGTCACTGGCATGGGCGATGGCGCGAACGCCGGACTGCTGCTGCCGCATCCGCGCCCGGTGCGGATCGGACTCTCCGCTACGCAGAAGCCGATTGAAGAAGTGGCGGCATTTTTGTGCGGCGCGCATGAAACTGACTCAGATAATGCACCGGTCATCGTCAACATCGGGCATCGCCGACAGCTCGACGTTGCCGTCGAAGTCCCCGGCAGCGAACTTGGGCCCGTCGCCTCCAACATTATGTGGGACGAGATTTACGATCGCCTCGCCGAACTCGTGCGCGAGCATCGTTCCACGATTGTGTTCGTTAACACGCGGCGGCTCGCCGAGCGTATTGCGCTGCATCTCGCTCAGCGCCTCGGCGAAGCCAACGTCGCCGCGCACCATGGCAGCCTTTCGCGCAAGCTGCGTTTCGACGCCGAAAGTAAGTTGAAGAAGGGCGAAGTCGCGGTGCTGGTCGCCACCGCGTCGCTCGAGCTTGGCATTGACGTCGGCACCATTGACCTGGTGTGCCAGATCAACTCGCCCCGCGCGATTGCGGTCGCGCTGCAACGTGTGGGCCGCGCGGGTCACTGGCGCGGAGCCATCCCCAAAGGCCGCCTGTTCGCTACCACGCGCGACGACCTCATCGAATGCGCCGCGCTCGTCCGCGCAATTCAGCAGGGCGATCTCGACCGGCTGATGATTCCCGATTGCCCGCTCGATGTGTTGGCGCAGCAAATTGTCGCTATGTGCGCGGTGGGTGAGTGGCGTGAAGATGACATGTACGCTGTGGTGCGGCGGGCGCATCCTTATCGCAACCTGACGCGCGAAAAATTTGAGCGCGTGCTGGAAATGCTGAGCGAAGGCATCGCCTCGAAGCGCGGACGCTATGGCGCTTACCTGCATCGCGACCGCATTAACGGCGTACTGCGCGCGCGTCGCGGCAGCCGCATGGCCGCCATCATGTCTGGCGGAGCGATCCCGGAGACTGGCCTGTTCAACGTCGTTGCTGAACCCGACGGACAGATCATAGGCACGCTCGATGAAGACTTCGCGATTGACAGCAGTGCGGGTGACATCATGCTGCTGGGCAACACCTCGTGGCTCATCCGCGCGATAGACACGAAGAACGGTCGCGTCCGCGTGGAGGACGCGCATGGCGCTGCGCCGAACGTTCCTTTCTGGCGCGGCGAGGCCCCCGGTCGCACCCGAGAACTTTCCGCTTATGTGGGGGAAGTCCGCCAGCAGATCAGCGACCGTCTGCAAGGCATTGCGCCCATGCCGTCACACACGTTTTCGCGGGCGAATCCGCAGGCGAATCCCAAGATCGCGGCAACCGTCGAGTGGCTCAAAACCGAGTGCGGACTCGACGACTCTGGCGCGGAGCAGGCCATCGCTTACATACTCGAAGGCCGCGCTGTGCTGGGCGACGTGCCAACGCAAACCACCATCATCGCCGAACGATTTTTTGACGAAGGCGGCGGCATGCAGCTCATCATTCATGCTCCCTTCGGAGGGCGCGTAAACAAAGCTTGGGGACTCGCGCTGCGCAAGCGCTTCTGCCGCGGCTTTAATTTCGAGCTGCAAGCCGCTGCCACCGACAACGGCCTGAACATAGCTTTGGCCGAGCAGCACAGCTTTCCACTCGACGACGTTTTCCGCTTCCTGCATCCCGATACGGTGAACGACCTCCTGCAGCAGGCCGCTCTGCCTTCGCCCATCTTCAAAACTCGCTGGAAGTGGGACGCACAACGCGCCCTCGCGCTGCAACGTTTCTCCGGCGGCAAAAAAGTCCCACCGCAGATCATGCGTATGCGCAGCGACGACCTGCTCGCATCCGTCTTCCCTGATGTCCAAGCCTGCCCCGAGAATCATGTCGGCGACATCGAGATTCCCGATCATCCGCTCATCGAAGAGGTAATGAAGGACGTGATGACCGAGGCCATGGACATTCACGGCCTGGAAGAAGTGCTGCGCGGCATGGTGAGCGGCACCATTCGCTGCATCGCGGTAGATACGCCAGTGCCGTCGCAGTTTTCGCACGAAATACTCAACGCGAATCCGTATGCGTATCTCGACGATGCACCGCTCGAAGAGCGCCGCGCCCGCGCCGTGCAGATGCGCCGCACCTTGCCGGCATCCATTCTCGAAGAAGTTGGCCAGCTTGATGGATCGGCGATTGCGCAGGTGCAGCAGGAAGCCTGGCCCGACGTTCGCGACGCTGACGAGTTGCATGACGCTCTACATACGCTCATCGCGCTGCCCGAGGATCTGGCTCGCGAGGCTTCCCCTTGGGTGAAGTGCGACGCGATCTCGGAAGAATGGGACACCGCCCGCGATTGGAGCGCGTGGCTCGAACGCCTCATCGCCCAGGGCCGCGTCGCTGTTGCAGAAGATCGCAGGGCCGGGCCGCCGCGCCGCTTCTGGGTTGCCACCGAGCGATTGCGCCAGTTCCGCAAACTGTATCCCGACGCCACTTTCGCAACGCTGCCCGCCGATCTTCCCGGCGAACCAGTCTCTCGCGAAGATGCAACCCTCGCGCTTTTACAAGGCTGGCTGGGGCACAGCGGCCCGGTGTCATGCGAAAAACTAGGTGCGCTGCTAGGCCTGCCCACGGAATATCTCGACCAAGCCATGTTGCGGCAGGAGATGACTGGCGCCGTCTTGCGCGGCAAATTTACCGACACGCGTATCGAGGCTCGCTCTGAAAATGTCGAGTGGTGCGAGCGCCGCCTGCTCGCCCGCATTCACCGCCTAACCATCGGCGCGCTGCGCAAGCAGGTCGAGCCCGTCACAGCCGCCAACTTTATGCACTGGCTGTTGCGCTGGCAACATGTTGCACCCGGCTCGCAGATGGCCGGAGCGCGCGGCTTGCTCGAAGTGCTGCGTCAGTTACAAGGATTCGAAATTCCCGCCAACGCCTGGGAGCGGCAGATACTCGGCCGCCGCGTTCGCGACTACGACCCTGCAATGCTCGATCAACTCTGCCTCGCTGGAACTGCGGGCTGGGGACGCCTCTCGCCGCATCCGGCGACAGTTGATCAAGGTGGCAAATCCTCCCAGGCCAGTCATGGGAGTCAGTCGAGTCAGTTGAGTCAAACCACCGCATCCGCCCAGCCCAGCGAAAACCGACGCCGCGTCATCCCCACCAGCGTTGCACCCATCACGTTCTTTCTGCGCGCGGAATCTGATTGGATGGCCCCGCGCCATCCCGCCTCGGAATCCGCAGAAGCGGGCTGCCTCAGCCCCAGCGCGCGCGCGGTGATGGACTTGCTCAAGCAACGCGGCGCGTCGTTCTTTGCCGACATCGTGCGCGGCACCCAGAAGCTCAAGGCCGAAGTAGAAAGTGCGCTCTGGGAGCTCGCCGCTGCGGGCCTTGTGACTGCCGATGGCTTCGACAATCTGCGTTCACTCATAGATCCCAAGCGCCGCAGCGGCCAAGGCACCATCAAAGCGCCGCGCCCGCGCAACACCGCAGGCCGATGGGCGCTGCTCTATGTAGATGAAGTTCCAGACAAGCAACGCGCACTCGAAGCCTGCTGCTGGATGCTGCTCCACCGCTACGGTGTGGTGTTTCGCGATCTGCTGACCCGGGAAAGCTCCGTGCCCAAGTGGCGCGAGCTACGGCTTGCCTTCCGCCGCTTGGAAGATCGTGGCGAAGTTCGCGGCGGCAGTTTTGTAGATGGAATCGGCGGATTCGGCGGGGAACAGTTTGCCCTGCCCGGAGCAGTCGAATCCCTGCGCGCCTCGCGTCGCGAAGCGCCATCCGGGGTAGCGATCACTATTTCTGCGGCTGATCCTCTGAATCTGGTGGGAATTCTGATTCCCGGCGAACGGGTGCCAGCCATCTCAGGCCGCACCGTCAGCTATCGCGACGGAGTCGCCGTGCCCTCGAACCCGCACCCCATTGATGCGCAGATATCGCCAGAAGACCTCGCCGCCTCGGAAGCAGGCTAAACAAACTAGCCAAACTAGGCAAATGCAAAAAAACGCCCGCGCTCCAAGGGGTGGAGAGAAGCGCGGGCGATAAAGTTCGGCGTCAACCTGTGCGAAGTGGCGCCGGTAAGCCGAACAAACTCGGATACATCTCAAAACGAAATCCGTGGTGCAATTCCTTCGCCGGGCTCGACGAATTCCCCGAAAATAATTCGCCGAGCCTGGCGATGGCTACTTTCGAGAGTTTGCCGGAGGGCCTCTAGGGGCGGCGATCAGCCGCAAAGCCAACCCGGCAAACTCCCGAATTGCCTTGTGTAAAGGCATTTGGCGTGCCAAACTAGATTCTGTTTTCATCCGAATAGTCTTGGGCTTAACTTGTTGCAAATGATGGACTTGTAAATGCTCTACTAGGCCCTGGATTGCCTGGGGGCAGTCTGTAAGGCTCAAACGCCTATCCAAACAGATAGTCGCCAATCCGATTGGTGAGGGATGCTACGATCCTGAGCACCTCGGGCGGAGCGAGGACACACCAACCAGCGCACGCCCGGAGCGACAGACAAAGTGCGTTCTCAACGATAGTTGTGTTACACAGGTAAGTCACACATGGCGAACAGCGGCACACAAGCGCAGATTGTTTTCACCAGCGGCCCCTTCAAGGATCGCTCGTTCTCCCTCGCGTCTGCTGTGCAGTCCGAGTTCTCCATTGGGCGTGATGTGGGTAACAATCTTTCCATTCCCGATAAAGCCGTCTCCAAGGTGCACTGCGCCGTCGTCTGGCAAGATCCTGATTTTCATCTGGTGGATCGTGGCAGCCGCAACGGCACTCATGTGCAAGGGCGCGTCATTCAGGATCATGTTTTGCACCACGGCGACCAGATATCTATTGGTTCATCTACGTTGGTGTTCGCTGACTCTCATCTGGCCAGCCTGGAAGACGGGGCGTTCTTCGAGGAAGACGACGCGGAGGAGGCACCGAACACGATCATTCTGCGTCCGACCGAGACGTTGTACCTCAAGCCGGATCAGTTGGCCACGCAGTTGCCCTCTGACTCGAGCGTTGCCCGCAACCTGAGTATCTTGCTGCAGGCCAGCCAAGCCGTCCATTCCATCCGCGATCCGCGTGAGTTGCAAGAGCAGATGCTGAACTTGCTGTTCGAGGCCACGCCAGCGGAGCGCGCCGCCATCCTTCTGTGCGGGGCAGAACCCGGCAAGTTCATCTCCACGTGCTCGCGCTACCGGGCACTCGACGACAAACGGCAGGTCGGCGTGAGCCAGACCATCACCAAACAAGTTGTGCTCAACGGCCACTCCCTGATGTCGGACGACGCCGTGCACGACGGCATGCAGTCCGAAAGCATGGTGGTTTCGCAGGTGCGCGCTTTCCTGTGCGCACCCCTTTCGCTGCACGACCGCACCATCGGCTGCATCTATTTGGACACCCGCAACGCGATGCTCGGCTTTACCAACGAGCACCTGCAACTCGTCACCGCCTTCGCCGGCATCTCAGCCGTTGCACTCGAAAATGCCCGCCGCCTCGATTGGCTGGAACAGGAGAATCAACGCCTCTCGCTGGAGGTCAACCTCGACTACGGCCTGATCGGCAACAGCGCACCGGTACGCGATGCCTTCAACATCATCCGCAAAGTCGCGTCGGCTGACGCCACCACCGTTCTGATTCTGGGGGAAAGCGGCACCGGCAAGGAACTCGCGGCCCGCGCCATCCATCGCCTGAGCGGACGCGCCAGCAAGCCCTTTGCCGCCATCAACTGCGCGGCCATGCCAGATACGTTGATTGAAAGCGAACTCTTCGGCCACGTAAAAGGAGCCTTCAGCGGAGCCGTCGCGGAGAAAAAAGGACGCTTTGAAGCTGCGGACGGGGGCGTAGTCTTCCTCGACGAGATCGGCGAAATGCCGCTGAGTGCGCAAGCGAAACTGCTGCGCGTGGTGCAGGAACGCGAAATCGTGCGCGTCGGCGGCACCAAGACCATTCCGGTGAACGTGCGCATCATCGCCGCCACCAATCGCAATCTGGAAGAGCAGTCGCGGGCCAAGACCTTCCGTGAAGATTTGTACCACCGGCTTAACGTGGTGAACGTTACCATGCCGCCACTGCGAGACCGCCGTGACGACATCCCCACGTTAGCCGAACACTTTGTCAGCAAGCACGCGCGTAAGAGCAATCTTGCACCGCGGCCGATCACGCCCGAGGCGATGGCCCTGCTCGTCAGCTACGATTGGCCAGGCAACGTCCGCGAACTGGAAAACTCGATTGAGCGCGCAATGGTGCTGGGCTCGCCCGAAGCCATCTTTCCCGATGACCTTGCCGAGAGTATTCTCGACAGCAGCACGACCGCATCGTCCGGCACGCTTGACTTTCACGCGGCAGTGAAAGCAACGAAGAAGGCGCTCATCCACGAAGCCCTTGACCAATCGAGTGGATCGAAGACCGAAGCCGCCAAGTTGCTGGGACTGCATCCCAACTACCTGCATCGCCTGCTGAATAATCTGGGGATCAAAGATTCTGGCAAGGAAAACGGCAAAGCTTCGCCCGCGAAACGCTAGCGACATGAGGGTAGAGGTTAGTGTGGTGCCGGGGATTATGTGGGGACGGGCGCCCTCGCCCGTCCAGTTGGGCAAAGGCCCGAAATTTCCAGAGGAGCTGCTGACCCATCCTTGTCGGCGTTCTTTGCGGACAGGGTGGCATGAACGAAGCTACGGCAACTCTATCTTCAGCAGAATCGCCGGATCTAGATACACCCCCTGCCACCTTACTCCCATATGCAGATGCGGCCCGGTAGCCCGGCCGGTCGCGCCACTAAGTCCTACCACCTGCCCGCGCTCCACTAACTCGCCTTCCTTTACCTTGAACTCAGAAAGATGCATATAGATCGTGACGAGCCCCTCGCCGTGATCCACAATCACGCAGTTACCTTCGAAGAATAAACTTCGAGCCAAAATCACTTTGCCGCGATTCGTCGCATGAACCGGCGTCCCCGTGGCCGCATGAAAGTCGAGTCCCTGATGCTGACTTTGCAGCTTGCCGTTGAACACCCGCTTGGTGCCGAATCCATCCGACGCAGTATTCGGAATCGGCGGCGCAAACCCGCCCGACCATAATCGCAGCGGCGTGTCCGGCCCACTATCAGCGCGCTCAAACACCTCATGCTTCAGCTTCTGATCTTCCGCAATGCGCTTCTGCGTGGCCGCATCCGGCTCGGTAAACTGCTTCGCCACCTTCAACTCCACCGACGCATAGTGACTCGCCTCCACCCGAATCACTTCGCTGGAGGTGACCGAGTGCCCCGCCGCATCGGTACCCGTGAGCTTGAGCGTGTAACTCCCCACTGGAGTATCCAGCGGCACACCAGCAAGGCCGACCCATTCGCCGGGAGCGCGGTCGGCTTGAGCCTTTTCACCTTTGGAGTTGAAGCCTTCGGAACGGACGGGATCAAAGTAAACCCGCTTGCCCAGCCACTCGCCGGAAAGAGTGGTTAGCTTCGCGGCGGGCTTGACCGTGATGAGGAGAGGCGAGCCTTGGGTGGGGGCAGTGGGAAGATGCGAGGCAGCAAACGACGCGATCGCGGCGAAAGAGTTACCGTTCAATAGCGCGAACAGAGCGATGAGGAAGAAAAAAACGCGAACCATTGGGGAAGTATATGCCGTCGCCCACCTCATTCGACGCGTCGGCATCGCGCGGCAGGCAATGCATCGTCCCCAGGGTGCCACCCGTAAGGCTTCGGCACTAGATGCTTAACCGACTGCACACTGACAAATTGCATTTTCCCAACACTCTCCTTGGTGAATGGACAGACTTCAAAGTCGCCGAAAACAAAGCGTTGATTACCGCCCAATTTGCGCAGCAGATGGGCAGGTGCCAGAGGATCATCTGCGTCGTCTGCAACGTCTCGTGCCGTCACGCCCAACACGTGATGCGTTCCGACCACCCAGATTCGCAGCAGCGGCGTGCCGTTCGAAACATAAACCCTGCCGTGGATCACAAAGCACGCATCCACAAGATCCTTGCGACTCTTGCATGTTACTTGATCAGCGGCAAAGGAAGTGGTTGCCAGAAGGGACACAGCAAACAAGAGACGCACGAGGCTCTGCATTCGTGCAGTATATGCAATTTCGACTCGGGAGATGCGCGGGGCGAATCAACCTGCTCACTACGCCCTCGAACCAGCCGTGCAGCGGCAGGACATGCTAGCCCAACACGCCAGCGCTGGGTTTGGCGCGCTTTTGAATCCGTAGTCCGCAGGGCGGCCTAGTGGTAGTATCTTGGTCAAAGAGGCTTACCATGAAACCCTTTACCCGCATAACGGTAGACCCCCATCAGATGGGCGGCGTCCCCTGCATTCGGAGTCTGCGCATTCCGGTCTCCACCGTCGTCGGCATGGTGGGCGAGGGAATGGGTGAGATCGAGATTCTCGGGCTCTACCCTGACCTACAGCCCGAAGACATTCGTGAGTCTCTACGCTTCGCGGCCGCCGCCGTGGAGGAACGCGAACTACCAGCCGCTACCTTCCTTCACGCTTAGCTTCATATTTTAGAATCGCTCTAACGTTCCGCTTGCTATGCAAGACCCGAACAATGAGCATCGTGTCGCCAACGACTCGGAAGTAGAGGCGAATCACTTCAAATCCCATCACCGGCCAAGAGCGCAGGCCCGACAGCGTGGGGTCGGAGGCTGGGTAGAGTTGTGCGACTAGCGGGTTCTGGCGCAATGTCGCGGCTGTGGCTTCAACCTGCCGCTGAAAGCGCACCGCGGTGGCTGGCGATGCACGCTTGAGGTAATAGTTAAACTGTTTGGCCGCATCCATGCGGGCCGCGCGCTTGAACTCGACCCTCACTTGGGTTGAGCAGCCCGGTGATCCTTTAGCATCTGATCCGTTTCCGCCTTAAGCGCCGTCCAAAACTCTTCCTCGGACTCGGTTGGCGATTCCAAGCCTTCCAGAAGCAAGGCCTCGATTTCCTCGCGTTCGTCCTCGGGCAGCGGTTCGCTTGCGAATTCAATGGCGGCGACGCCAGCATCGAGTGCTTCTTGCGTCGTGGCATACGCGCCGCGTGCGACAATGGCCTCCAGCCGCTGCTCTTGCTCGGGACTGAGTTGAATCGGCATATTCCCCCCGCTTGAGATCAGGATACTACCGAGTGCGCCTCCTCTACGCCCAATTCCTGAAGAACAAACTCTGCTTCGCGATCGGCTCGGTGCGCTCCGTCAGCGACGCCATTTGCGTCTGGTTGAGTGGAGTGAAGTCTCTCGCCAGCTCGACGTTTTCTTCCAGCTGCGCGATGGTGTCGCATCCGATGATCACCGTGCTCACTGGCAGGCTCAACGTAAAGTACAGCGCCTCTTTCATCGCCAGCACGCCGGGGCTCGTTGCCGGATGCGCCCAGCCGGAATCCTTGTTTTTGTCGGGATGGTAAGACGCCAAAATTCGTCCACGCGCCGGAATCTTCATGCCGATAATGCCCATTTCGCGCTCCACCGCCATCGGCAGCAGCTTTTCCTGAAAACTACGCTTGTGGGCATCCGCCGCGTTTACAGCCATCAAAATCTGGTCAAAGTGGTAGCGACGCAGGCATTCCATGAGTACTTCGGGGTCGGAGTGGCCCGTAATCCCCACATAGCGCACCAGCTTCTGCTCGCGCGCCTGCATCAGCGCCTCAACGGCGCCGCCCTTGCCGAAGATCTGCTCCACCTCGTCCATGCGGTCAATGTGATGCAACTGCCATGCATCCAGGTGGTCGGTGTTCAGCAGCTTCAGCGACTTTTCCAGCAGCTTCAGCGATCCGTCGCGGGTACGGTCGTGCGTCTTGCTGGCTAGGTACACCTGCGAGCGGCGACGCTTCATCACCGCGCCGATGTACTGGTGGCTCCACATGTCCTGCGGCCCGCCGTACTGCGCAGCGGTGTCAATGTAATTGACGCCAAGGTCAATGGCGCGCTCGATGATCGGCACCGCGACGGCCTCGTTGTTCGGCTGCTCAATCGAAGCCTGTCCGCCGAGACTGAAGATGCCAACGCGATGCCCAGTCTTGCCCAGATTCCGCGTCGGCATGGCATTCGCGGTGACGGGATTAAACGGGGTGACAGAGTGCGGCACGTCAGCGGCGCGCACGGATTCGCTCGTCAGGCTGCCGGTGACGGCCGCAGCGGTCATAGCAGCTCCAGTGGTTTTCAGAAAATCGCGGCGGGACGGGCGGGACGAATCAGATTCGTGGGTCGGCATGGAGTGCCTCCTATGCGATGTATGGTAGCGCTGGAAGGCGGGGGCGGGCAAGCGCTGTATGCTTTAGCCCATCCCGGCCTATGCCAGCCTATGCTAGAATCGGAATGAGGTGGAAACATGTTTCCCGAACGCCGTGTCCGCATCTTCCGCAATGGCCGCAACCAGGCGGTGCGCATTCCCCGCGAGTTTGAGTTTGCCGGGGAGGAGGCGGTGCTGCGCAAAGAGGGTGCGCGGCTGATCCTGGAGCCGGCTCCAGCGCAGTCATTGTTGGGGGTGCTGGCCCGGTTGAAGCCGCTCAAAGATGAGTTCCCCGTCATTGCCGATCCGCCGCCTGATCCGGTCCGGTTTTAGCAGTGCGTTACCTGCTCGACACCAACATTGTCTCCGACCTGGTGCGGAACCCGCAAGGAAGGATTGCGGAGCGCATCCGCGCGGTGGGCGAGCACGAGGTCTGCACCAGCGTCATCGTCGCCTGCGAGCTGCGCTTCGGAGCACGCAAGAAGGGATCGCGCAAGCTGACCGCGCAAGTGGAGGCTATCCTCGACGCCATCGAGGTGCTGCCGTTCGAGCCGCCAGCCGACGAAGACTATGGGCGGATTCGCGCCGACTTGGAGGCAGCGGGCACGCCCATCGGTGGCAATGACCTGCTGATTGCAGCGCAGGCGATGTCGCTCGGGCTCACCATAGTGACGGACAACGAGCGCGAGTTTCGGCGGATCGAGCGACTACGTTGCGAGAACTGGCTCAGAGAAAGTTAGTCCTGGCAAGGACGGCGCACACCCTCACCCGAACTTCGCCACCAGCAACGTCAAGTCATCCTGCAGCGGCACCCGAGCAAGAAACGTCGTCACCGACTCCACAATCGCAGCCTTGATTTGCTCCGGACTGTTGCCGCGATTCGCCGCCAGCAGTGCTCGCAGTCGCGCGTCGCCATACTCTTCACCAGCAGTATTCGTTGCCTCCAGCAGCCCGTCGGAATACATCACCAGCACATCACCCGCTTCCACTGGTTGCGATTCCTGCCGATAGGCCGCGGCTGGCAGCAAGCCGAGTACCGGCCCGCCTTCCTCCAGCGCCACCACGCGTCCGCCTTCCACCTGACTCACCAGCAGCGGCGGACAGTGACCGGCATTTACGTAATGCAGCACACCATTCAACTGGAACGAACCTTGTGCTGGTTCGTAGTAGCACCAAAACATGCTGGCATAGCGTTCGCCACTCGCGCGCTCACACAGCAGTTGATTCAAGCTTGCAGTTTCGTGCTCATGCTGTGCGGTGGATTCCGCCCACGCACTCGAACGCACCGCGCCGTGGATCACACCCACGAGCAGCGCTGCTGGCACACCTTTGCCCGAAACGTCGCCGAGCACCATCGCCAAGCCTCCATTGTTTACCGGGAAGGCGTCGAAGAAGTCTCCGCCCACCTGCTCGGCGGGGCGATATTCGGTCGCGAGCTGCACTCCGGCACAGCTTTCCGGCAACGACGGCAACAGCGCCGACTGCACCTCATGCGCAATTGCGAGTTGCTCCTCCAGCTTTTTGCCGCGCGCATACGAGCGGAAGCCGAATCCCGCGATCACCACGGTTGCCAGCAACGCCAGCGCCCCCGAGCAGTTGATGACGAGGTTCTGCCATTGCGGCGCAAGAATGCTGGAATCCGTCGCCTTTAGCGGCAGCGCGATTTCCACGATCAGAATGGATCGAGGCCCGGGAGGTGGAGGCAGTGCGGAAACAGTCGCGCCTGCGGCAGGTCTAGGAAGCTCAGCCGGCGGCGGAATCAGAATCGGCACATGCACCGCAAAGGCCTCCACTACGCCCTTGCCACTGGGGATACTGACGGACTGGAACAGCGCCTCGTGCAGCCGGAAGTGTGACTCTTCTTCGGAAGGAGTGAAGAAACGCCGGGGCGGCTCGCCCTGCTGTTCGAGCGTCCTGCCATCGCCGTCCCGCAACACAATCCAAAACGGATGATCGTCCTTCAGAAGGTCTGAAAGCAGCGCAAGCCTTGAATCTCCCGGCTTCCAACTGCTCCGCGCCTTCTGCTCAAAAGACGCGACGCGTTGGCTCATTATGTGCCTTACCTGCTGCGCAATCAGCAGCTGCGAAACAAACACATAGTCGCGGATCGAGTTCGCCAGCAGCAGCAACGCCAGCACTGCCCCGGCCACCAGCCAGGCGACGACCCAGCGGTAGCTGCGATTGGTGGAAGCGTAATTGGGGTCAGCTGACATGGCAAGACGTTAGCACACCGGTCGCTGGGGGCTCGCTCTGGCTGCTTGCGGGTATGACGCAAACCCCGGGTAGGCCGTCTGACGCATATCTGGTATGCCAGCAGGTAAGCTTCTCGCGGAGGCTCCTAGTACGCGGTGAGTTTTACTCGAAAGATACCCCCATCAGGCGGGAGGCGAACCCCGAAAAAAGTCTCATCCCCGTTCAAGTGGCGGGTCGCCTTCCACTGGCCGTCCACGTAGGTGCCCTGATCCACGCTCAGAAACTGGGCATTCTGACTTTTGCTGCCAACTACAGACCGGAAGTCCGCGCGGGCATCGAATCCCATGAGGATGAATTCGTCGGGGGCAATCTCGGCGACCAAGGCGCGACCGCTCATTTTTGCAGTCTGGGTTCCGAAGGTACCGCCATATTCAGGATGCGGCGTGCCGAACTGAATGAGCACGTCAAAACGAGAAGAGCGAATCAGGTGCTCGGTGAGGTACTGCTCTTCTACCGCGGAATGCAGCTTGCCGGTTCCTTGCAGCGAGGCGATCAGCGAAAGAGCGGGAGTGAGCAGGCGGCAGTCGTCGGCGAAAAGCTGCGCGATCTCCCTAACCTTTTGCCCGTCGAGCGCCATGTCGAGCCCAAAGGGTGCGTAGCCGAGTGAGTCGTAGTCGCCGAGCGCGTAGAAAATGTTGGAGGCGAAGCGCGGCCCACCCGTCTCTGGAACAAGAAGTGGATTGTCTTTGCGGCGGTAGCCGTTTAGCACCGCGCGATAGTTGGTGTAGTCGAGAACATAGTTGTCGGGCGCGACCGCGTCGAGCGACGGCGTCATAGCCTTCCACAGGTCCAGCATATTCAGCGTGCCGCCACCACTGGGATAAGCCTCGCCGGCACGCATGAAGTTCTTCTGCTCGCGCAGCCAGACATTCGCGTAGAGAGGAATGGGGAACTGCTTCTTGCCCGCTTCGGCGACGGCGTTCACGTAGCGAGACACATAGTAGGCCGCGAAGGTTTCACTGGCATCGCTGCCGAAGACTTGCGACCAAGTGCCGGGCTGCTTGCCTAGCGCCTTCAGAACGCCTTCCGGCACAGAACCCGCAAACGCTGCTTCTGCTTTCGGAGAGTGATCGCGATCGGTGAAAAGCGACCCAGGCTCATTTTCTACCTGCATCATGATTACAGTATGCTGATCACCGTCGAACTCCTTGAGATGCTTCATCACTGAGGAAAATGCCGTGGCGTCGGCATGGAGGTTGGCCTCGCTGAGCGGCGTCAGGACGCGAACTGGGTGCTGACCTTGATCCAACATATGAGGGAACCGGGCAGGGTCGGATTTGACCCAAGCGGGCACATAGTCCATGGTGCCGTTTTTCCAGGTCCCGAACCACAGAAGCACCAGGCGAAAGTGATGAGCGCGAGCCGATTGGATGATCCGATCCACGGTGTCGAAGTGAAAACTGCCTTCTTTCGGCTCGACGTCCTCCCAATACACTGGGACTTCAATGGTGTTCAGGCTGAGAGACGCGGCTCCTGCCAGCAGCGAGTCGAACTGTTCGGGCCAGCCGCTCGAATTGTTGACCTGAGCACCCAGAATGATGAAAGGTTTGCCATCCACCATCAGGCTATACTTCTCGTGCTGACGCACGATCTGGGGCATGTCGGGTGTCGCGGCCATGAGGCTGGCGGTCAACAGAAGCGTTGCGAGGAGAACTTTCATGTTCGTGATCTCTATTCTTTAGAGTGAAATCTTAGGGTGAAACATCGGCGCGAAACTCAGCGTTTAGATGCACCGGCAGCAGTATAGCGCGGAGGACTTTCGAGCGGACGGCATTCCCTCGCTGCCATGTGTTACATTCCGAGCGTAAAGTGCGCCTATCTGCGCACCCGTTGTATAACTCCAGCCATCCCCAGGAGCGCCTGATTGCCCAACCCTGACGCCTCTGCAACTGGCTTACCGAGCACCCCCACGTCCGGCGACCACACCGCCGCAGTCATCGCTGGCTTCCTCGGATGGACGCTCGATGCTTTCGACTTCTTCCTCGTCGTGTTCGCCCTGACCGCCATCGCGCAGGAGTTTCACAAGTCCGACGCCGAAATCGCCTTCTCTATCTTTCTTACACTGGCCTTCCGTCCTGTCGGCGCATTTCTCTTCGGACTAATGGCCGACCGCTACGGTCGCCGACTGCCGTTGATGATTGATCTGATCTTCTATTCCGTCGTTGAGGTCGCCACAGGATTCGCGCACAACTTCACCACGTTTCTGGTGCTGCGCGCCTTGTTCGGCATCGGCATGGGCGGCGAGTGGGGCGTCGGCGCATCGCTGGTTATGGAGAAAGTTCCGCCCCGCCTGCGCGGGCTTCTCTCCGGAATGTTGCAGGAAGGCTATGCCCTCGGCTACCTGCTCGCCGCTGTCTGCTACTTCTTTGTGTTTCCGAGATATGGCTGGCGGCCTATGTTCTTTATCGGCGGCTTGCCCGCACTACTGGCATTATTCGTCCGACTGCGCGTGAAGGAATCCGAAGTTTGGGAACGCACTCGCCACCGCGACTGGGGCAGCCTCGGGCACGCCTTGGCCTCGAACTGGAAGCTCTTTCTCTACCTTACCGGCCTCATGGCGATGATGAACTTCGTCTCGCACGGCACCCAGGATATGTATCCGACGTTCCTGCAACGCCAGTGGGGCATGGGGCCCGAACAACGTGCGGGCATCACTGCGCTTTCCATGGTCGGGGCCATTTCCGGCGGCCTGCTTTTCGGCTATCTCTCCGACCGCTTCGGACGACGCCGCATCATGGTCACGGCGCTGCTTTGTGCAGTCACCGTAGTGCCGCTGTGGGCTTATGCGCCCTCGGTTGCCTTGCTGGTGTTGGGAGCGTTCCTCATCCAGTTCATGGTGCAGGGCGCGTGGGGCGTCGTCCCCGCCCACATCTCCGAACTCTCGCCCGACTCCGTCCGCGGATTCCTGCCCGGCTTCGCCTACCAGTGCGGAGTGCTGCTGGCCGCATCAGTTCCTTATGCAGAAGCAGTCGTGGCGAAAAAGGCAGGCTACGCCAACGCCATGGCCCTGACGGCCGTCACCGTGTTCACACTGGCAGCGGTGGTAGTGGCGCTGGGAAAGGAAAAGCGGGGGATTACGTTTGGGGGGTAGGGGTAGCGAACTCGGAGATTCATTGGGAGTCTACAGGAGCGGCTTATGACTTTATGGATTTCTGCGGTGGTCGTTGTCTTTGTCTTTTGGCAACTAGTGGCGAGTTCGGCTCGGGAACGAAAGATGGCCGAAGATCTGATCCGACAGTTGCAGCATCAGCTTGAGGTCGCGCACGTTGAACTAGCGACAGAACGCGAAGTAGCACATGAGGCGCGGGCGCGAGTGGCACTTATGCTATTGCGTGACGAGATGAACTTGCAGTTTCCAGATGTTCCTGACGAACAGTCTCTGCTTAGTCCTCCGAGAATCAACCACTTCTTACTTTGTAGGCCCAGAACGCGCCAAGAATGGTTCGACACATTCCCGGTGAGTGACCGTATGCAAATCTCCTCGCCACAGATTCGAGAATTTTTGCCCAGAGTTTTAAATCTACTATGAGGATTCTCAAGGGAAATGCCAAGGCTCATTAAATGCTTTGGTGGACCTGGTCGGGATCGAACCGACGACCTCTTCCATGCCATGGAAGCGCGCTCCCAGCTGCGCCACAGGCCCACAATGAGGAAGGACGACCGCGCTGTTCCGCGACCGCTATCTCTATTTTCGCCCACCGCGTCGCAGCGCGTCAAACGGCGGACGAATCTTTAGCCGCACATCCTTATGAATTTCGTGTCATCCTGAGCGTAGCGGAGAGATTCGCCACACGAATCTCTTCGCGCAGTCGAAGGACCCCGACCCGGCCACACCCGGAACACGGCCGGCACCTCCAGACAACTGAGAGTCGCGCCGCCAGGCCCTCAACCTTCCGAGTGCAAAATGATTTTGCACCCAGCCCCGCTTTGAGTATCCTCATTCTGAATGAACTTCCGCCTCACATCAGCGCGCTCGGAAGCACTACCAAGCCTGCGAGCAACTTTCGTCCTCGCGTTTCTCAGCACCCTGTCAATCGTCGCGCTCGGCCAATCCTCTGCCCCGGCGACAACTCCTACATCGTCGGCCCCAGTCTCCTACGCCTCCATCGCAGCCCTCGACGACCTTTTGCCCAAGCTCGAACAGACGGCCACTGTCACCTCCACCGACCTCACCCGCCTTCATATCGAAAAGTGGAAGGTGGACGCCGAGAATCGCCGACAGGCGCAGGGCAATGCCAACTCCGTCGTCAAAAATATGCAATCAGCACTGCCCGGCATGATCGCCGAAGTCCGCGCCCATCCCGACGACGTGGCCGCCAACTTCAAGCTCTACCGTAATCTGACGGCGCTCTACGACGTAATGGCACAGGTGACCGAGCTGACCGGCGCGTTTGGAGCCAAAAGCGAATACGAGGCGCTACAAACCGACTTCAACACGCTGGAAACGCTGCGCCGCCAGCTGGCCGACCGCGTCGCCGACCTTGCTGACAAACAGCAGTCTGAACTGACCGACTTGCGCAACCAGATCGCAGCCGCTCGTGCCGCAATCGCTGCGGCCACACCGCCGCCGCCCATTAAAAAGACCGTGGTGGACGACAATCCTCCGCCCGCCGCTCCGGCCAAAGCCGGCAAGAAAGCCGCCTCCAAGACAACTAAGCCTGCCAAACCTCAGGCCACCACTCCGGTTCCAGCTGCCCCACAAAACCCAAAGTAACTCCGCTCATCGGCTAAAAGCACCGTTCACGCCCCGGAATTCTGCGATTTATTTTTCACCCGAGGGAACCTTGTGACCGCCGATGGCGTCTATGCTGACATACGGTTTCCGCAAAAGCGGAATCCGCTAGAGTGGGGATGTATAGCATGGCAGCGGAACCCTACAGCCTGATCGGCACTGTGGCACGCGTGGCGGAAGCCCGCGACGCTGGCTTCCGCCACGAAGCCGCCTTCATTGCCGAGCTGCAAGCTGGTTCCGAGGCGGCCTATGCGCACCTCATCGAGCTCTATCACCGCCCGATTTACAGCCTCATCGCCCGCAGTCTGCTCAACCCATCCGATGCAGCCGACGCCGCACAGGAAGTCTTCATCAAAGTCTTCCGCGGCATTCATCGTTTTCATGGCGATTCCAGCCTCAAGACGTGGGTTTTTCGCATCGCCATTCACGAGGCCTCCAATCAACGCCGTTGGTGGTTCCGCCATAAGTCCAAAGATGTTTCGATGGAACCGGACTCCACGTACACAGATTTGGGCGAAGCCTCAGCCCCATGCCTGCGCGACACTCTGGCGGCAGGCGGAATCTCGCCTTACGATGCGGCCGCCAACGCCGAGTTGCGTCGTCAGATTGAAGCTGCACTGCTACAAGTCTCGCAGCCTTATCGCACCACGCTCATTCTGCGCGACTTGGAAGATATGTCTTACGACGAAGTGGCCGAGATCACCGAGGTCTCGCTGGGCACCGTCAAGTCGCGGCTCACGCGGGGACGCGAGCTACTACGGCAGCGCTTGGCGGCAGCCGTCGGACGCTCTGCGGAAAAGCCGTTGGCTTCAACGCATCACACCACGCGAGATCGTTCCCGAGCCCGCCAAGTGGAGGTTGCACCATGAATTTCTCAGAGCCTCATTATCACAACACGAATTTTCACGAGAAGAAGTTTCCAGAAGCGCAGTGCCAGTATGCCCAGTCGCAGTTCTCTGCCTATCATGATGCCGCGCTGACCCAGCCCGAACGGCGTGCGCTGCAGGCTCACCTCACCAAGTGCAGCATGTGCTCCGCCAGTCTCACCGAGTGGAATCTATTGCAGTCTGAGGTCGGCAGTCTCGGCCGGGTGCCAACGCCTCGCAATCTCGCACTACGCGCACGTGTAGCGGTTTCCAACGAAATGGCACGTTACCAGCGGCCTCGTTTTGCCCTGATTCAGGGTCAGCTCGAGCATCTGTGGCACACCTATGCCCTGCCCGCGGTCTCCGGAACGGTGACGGCCGTCGCTGTATTCGTACTGCTACTCAGCTTCTTTGCGCCACCGCCCGTCGCGGCCAGTAGCGCCGACGTGCCGTTGCTGCTCTCCACGCCGCCGGAACTACAGGCCTCCACCTTCGGCGCGGACGACGACGCGGGCACCATCATGGAAAATTCGCTACTGGTAGAAGTGCTGCTCGATGAGCAAGGCCACGTGTTCGACTATCACGTGATCAGCACCACCGGCGACGCCACCCGCCTACTGCCGCAGGTTAAAAATATGCTGTTGTTCACCGAATTCCGGCCAGCCATGAACATGGGCCGCCCCATCACGGGCCGGGCGCTGATGACCTTTTCCGCCCGCGCTAACCAGCATCGCCAAGCCTAGGCGCCTCGCTCAGGCTTGGCATTCCCTTTTCCACCAGCCAGCCAGCTCCCATGCCACCGCGCGCCTAGCATTTGCATCTAAATATCCATGGCAACGCGGTAGGGCAGCAAGGCTCTTAACCAATAAAATAGATTCTCCGGGTCGCAACTGCATTTGACCCTCGCAAGGGGAAGTTAATACACTGTTTCAGTTGCCCGGTACGATTCCTGCCCCGCATGTTCTTGGAGGTACTTTCCTGACTCCTCTCCGGCGTCTATTTCGTTCGCTCGTCGCGCTGATGGCGCTGATGCTGGCGTGTGTCTGTTTCCATTCCCCCGCCCGTGCGCAGGTGCAGGGAGCCGCTAAAGCGTCTCTGGACACGAGCGAAACGGTATTTACCGTGCTCACCGCCATCAATCACTGCGGCTACGACCAGGAACTGACCGCCTCGGCACTCGTGCGCGATTCCATTCGCCGCGAAGTCGCTGCCGCCGTGGACGCCACCCCTGCCGCCAGTGACCTGTCTCGCTCCATGTGCGGTTTCTATCACGATCATCGGCCCGACGACCCGGCCCGCAATCTGGCGCAATATGTTTCGTTGGCGCTGAACTTGAATCCCGCCCCTGCCTTCACGCCCAAGCTGAAAGAAGCCGATCTACCCCCGGACGCCTCGTATGTGGTCGGCTTCGCTCCTCTGGTGAAGCAGTTCTACGACCAGGTCAAATTGCACGATATCTGGCTCCGCCACCAGCCCGACTTCGACAAGCTCATTGACGGCTACCACGAGCCGCTGCAGCAACTTATTTTCACTACCGACATTTATTTCAGGCTCGCCTTAAGCGGCTATCAGGTCAGCCACTTTGTGGTGCTCATCGAACCCATGAGCGCTCCCAGCCAGGCCAACGCCCGCAATTATGGCGACGATTACACCGTTGTCGTCTCGCCTACGGCCACTGAACTCAAACTCGACCAGATCAAGCACACCTACTTGCACTATGTGCTCGATGAACTGGCCAGCCGTCACTATTCCTCGCTCAAGCGGCTCGAACCCATGCTCGAAGCGATTCGCTCGGCTCCCATGGATGACAGCTTCAAGGGCGACATCTCCCTGCTGGTCACCGAGTCGCTCATCCGCGCTGTGGAAGCCCGCACCTCTGGCGACAAAAAGGTGCCGGAAGAGATTCGTCAGCAAGCGGTGAACAGCGCCGTGAAAGAAGGCTTCGTCCTTACCCGCTATTTCTACGACCAGCTTCCCGTGTTCGAGAAGGGCGACGCCGGCCTCCGCCAGACTTACGCCCCCTGGCTGGACGCCATCAACGTAGAGGCACAGCGCAAGTTCGCCGCCACCCTGTCATTCACCGGCAAGCCCGCGCCCGACGTGGTGAGCCTCGGATCCAAGCCTGGTCGCGACATCCTGCTAGTGATGGCCGAGCGCCGCCTTGGCGAAGGCGATCCCGCCGCCGCCGACCGCCTTGCTGAACAGGCGATTGAGACCAAACAAGGCAATCTCGGACGCGCCTGGTTCATCCGTGCCCAAGCCGCTTCGGCCAGCCGCAAAATGGATGAAGCGATTCAAGGCTTCGAGAAGACTTTGCTTTCTACACAAGAAATTCGCCTGGTCGGCTGGGCTCACGTCTATCTTGGACGCATCCTCGACCTGCGCGAAGAGCGCGATGCCGCCGTCAAGCACTATCAGGCAGCGCTGGTCGCAGCCGATACCATTCCTGCAATTCGCGGAGCTGCACAGCGTGGCCTCGATCACCCCTACGAGCCGCCCCATCCCGCGCAAAAAGACGCACAAAAAGACGATAAGCCGGAGTCGAAATAGCCGTGCAGCCCAGGAGCCAAGCCATGACGCGAATAAAGCTAACTCTCGAACTGCTGACGAGCGTTGTTCTCGCCGGAACACTGTCAACGCTGGCTCAGTCCCAATGCGCGGGGCGCATTCCGACTTCACAGTCGGTGTCGCAAGCCAGGGACGCGCAGGACGCGCCCACCGCCAAGCGCCCACCCCAAGCCAAGTCCAAGGCCGAGCTTGACGACTACAACGCTGCCAACGCCGCCACCGAGATCGTCGCCGTCGAAAAAGCCGCCACTGACTTCGCCGCCAAATATCCCGCCAGTGAACTTCGCCTGCTGCTCTACAAGAGCGCCATGCGCAAGGCGCAGCGCCTCGGCAACGGCGAAAAGACTGAAGCCTTCGCCATGAAGGTGCAAGAACTCGACACCGACGATCCCGAAGCACTCATCAACCTGTCTGGAGCCATCGTCGAGCGCAGTCAGCCCGGCGACCTCGATTTTGAAAAGCAGATGGCCGAAGCGGCCAAGTTGGCGATGCAAGCCACGAAAACGGTGGACACAGACATCATTCCGCCTGCCGGAGCCCCGCCTGAACAGGTCGAGGTCTATCGTAATTTTCTGCGTTCTTCCGCGTGGGGCACTCTGGGAACCATCGCCTACAACCGTAACCAGTTCGTCGAAGCCGAGAAAAACCTGACCAAGGCGATTGACGCGTTTCCTCAGCAGGTGGATCCCGTGATGGTGGTCCGCCTGGCGCTTTCGCTCGACAAGCAGGAAAAATACGCCGCTGCACTGGTGCAGGCTGATAAAGCAGTCGCGATGACGCAGTCGGGCAATGCCGTCGGCGACACCGCGCGCAATGAACAGTCCCGCTTGCGGCAACTGTTGAATAAAAAGTAACCTGATTGGGAGTCGCTTCCGGGCCAGCCCATCGTATGCCAGCCATTCAGCTTTCCCATCTCGAAGATGCCATCGGCTACGACTTCCTCAACCGCTCTTTGCTCGAACGCGCTTTGACGCATACCTCCGCCGCGAGCGACGCCGAACGTAGCACGGACGGCGGCGAGGCACACGCACCGCACAATGAAAATCTTGAATTCCTCGGCGATGCCGTACTCAGCCTGATCGTGGGACACGAACTATTCCAGCGGTTTCCCGATTTTCGCGAAGGCCAGCTTTCCAAGCTGCGCGCCCATCTGGTGAGCCAGACACATCTGGTGCGGGTGGCGCGGAGCCTCAACCTTGGCGGCTATCTGCGCCTCGGTCGAGGCGAAGACCGCAACGGCGGGCGCGAGAAAGCCGCGCTTCTGGTGGACGCGCTGGAGGCCGTCCTGGGCGCGATCTTTATGGATGGCGGCCTCGACGCAGTTCGGCCCGTGATTGTGAATGAAGTGCTGGAGCGCGAGCTTGCCCTGATGCTGGTGGGTAGCGGTGACGACCTGCCGATTACAGACTTCAAGTCCGCCTTGCAAGAGGCCGCGCAGGCCACCGGACGCGCGCGCGTAGTCTATGAACTGGTGGAACAGTCTGGCCCGGAGCACAATAAACTGTTTACCGTGGACGTGAGCCTGCAACGCAGCAACTCAGACTCCAGCCTGAGCTTCCGGGCCAGCGGCTCCACCAAGAAGCGGGCGGAGCAGGATGCCGCTCAGCTGGCATTGCAGGCTTTGTTTCCGCTGCGGGTTTCGCTGTCGGGCGGAATCCTGTCAGATTCCTCCGGCGGGACGAGCACCAGAACCCAGAGTATGCCGGACGTCGCCACCGAGAGCGCCGCCGAGCCAATGTTTCAACCGGGCAAGCATTCGTAACCCGGTATCGAGCAATCCCGAGCAATCCATGGAACCTGTGCTTGCCCCATTGACGGAAGTTTCCACCTCGGCGGAAGTGCCAGCGGCGGTGCGGACGAATCAGTCCCCACCCACACAGCCGCCCGTCAAGCCCAAGCAACGGCGAGCCGAACCGCTTTCCGCCGTCGTGCAATCGCTGCTCGGCACTGTCGTCATCGCCATCTTTGTCATCGCGTTCGTCGTGCAGGCCTTTCAGATTCCGTCCGAGTCCATGGAAAACACTCTGCTCATCGGCGACTACGTTCTCGTGGATAAGATGCACTTCGGAGGCAACGACTCGCCACTCGACGCCGTGTTGCCTTACCGCCAGATCCATCGCGGCGACATCATCGTCTTCCGCTACCCGGTGCATCCGCAAGAGCATTTTGTGAAGCGCGTGGTCGGCATACAAGGTGACCGCATCCGCCTAGTAGACAAGCAACTCTTCGTCAACGGAACACTCGTGAAAGAGCCTTACATCCAGCACCTGCCGGGTAACTCTGAGGCTTGGCGTGACAACTTCCCTCGCCTCGACTTCGGCACAACAGGAGTCGAAGACAACTGGTACCACGAGATGATCGGCTTGGTTCGCAACAATCAACTTGTCGTGCCCGAAGGCCACTACTTCGTGATGGGAGACAATCGCGACCAGAGTTCGGATAGCCGCTATTGGGGCTTCGTGCCCCGCGAAAACGTCGTCGGACGCCCGCTGCTCGTCTACTGGTCGCTGCTTAAGCTCGACGACAACGATCCCCCCGCGCAAACCCTCGCCGACAAGATCATGCACTTCGCCTACGTCATCACCAAAATCCCCCAAACCGCCCGCTGGGACCGCTTCATGCAATTGATTCGCTAACGCCCTAGGCGTATGTGCTCGTGTGGGGACAGGTGCCTCACCTGTCCATTCGGAGCGAAGCTCCGAAGCTCGTGTGCCGAAGGCACAGCATGAGGTAAGCCCGGCACGCAGCGAAGCGGAGTGCCGGGTCAGCCGCAAGACAACAGCAAGTCCTGAAAGGACGACTGAGATTCGTGTCAGTCGTCCTTTCAGGACTCGGATCATTCGCTTGAGCTGACCCGGCACTCCGCTTCGCTGCGTGCCGGGCTAAATTCATCGCGTCCTATTCAGGACGCCGGGGCGGGTGTCCCATCAACGTCGCACGCTTTTCGCGGCGTTAGGATGGGATTGCGAACTCTACATCACCCGGAACGGCAGATTGCTGGTCAGCGTAGCGCTGGGTGTGACCACCACCACACTACCCGTAGTCGCCCCGGATGGAATAGTCGCCGTAATCTGCGTCGCCGAAACCACGCGGAAGGTCGCGGGCGTGCCGTTAAAAGTGACGCTGCTTGCGCCCGTCAGGTTCGTTCCTAGAATCGCGATGTTTGTCCCAATTTTGCGCGAGGTGGGCAGCGTCGTCACGAAGGGGGTTAGGCTTAGATCAATGCTAAACACAGTGCCCGTGTTGTTTAGTCCACCGATCGCCGTCGTCCCATACAGCTTTCCATCCGTGCCCTGAAACAGCCCTGCCACAGGATCGCAGCTACTGTCGAATAGCGACGTGATGACGTTATCTTTGGAAAGCTCAAAGATGTTGCCGCCAAAATGTACCATGGTGCTATAAAGAGCCCCGTCGATCTGAATGAGGGTTGTTGCCGGATAGCTTCCGTCAGAACCAGAAAAACTGTGAACTGCGCTGTACAATCCGCTCGGTGTAATCTTGAAAATCACGCCGAGATTGTGCAAACCACCAAATGCAGCAGTGCCATATAAATTCCCGTCCGTTGCTAACACCATCGCGCCGACGGGGAGAGCTCCGTCTGCGCAGCTTCCCTGCGAGCAGAATGTGAATAGGTTTGTAATGACACCAGCAGTCGTCAACTTAAAGATCGTTCCGCATCCAATCCCATTGTTGCAGGCGTAGTTCCCGCCGGAGTTAGTTGTCCCATATAGCTGTCCATCCAGCCCCTGTACGAGTGGCCCCGCAGGTGCGCTACCTTGGATAAGACTTGCCACAACAGTATAAGTTTGAGCCAAAGCAACTCTTCCGCCCTGCAATAAGAGCAGAACAGTAAAGGAGGCGATTGCAAGTGTGGCAAACACCCTTCGCGAACACCCTTGCTTAGATATTGATCGCTGTATTTGCTTCATAAAGTACGGCTCCTTGGCGAGAGTGCGGGCGCAACCCGCATTATTGCAACTGAACAGTAACGTTGACATTCGAGATAGATGCTCCCGACAGTCCGATTCGGATCGAGCACTTCAATCCCGAAGTTATCGTTGTGGAAGTTGGGTCCGTGCACTGTGTGCCCGTCGCGGTGCAATGCAGAGTCTGTATGTTGTTAACATAAAGAGAAACTACTGGACTGCCAGAGGCGACAGTGTAGTTGACATACAAATTCTTGAGAGTGTAACTACCTGTGCCCTGAAAAGGTAGACTGAACTCGCCAGGGCCGACGTTATTGCAACCCCCGCCATTCACATAGCCAGTACCGCTTCCACTTCCTGACGAACCCGTGCAACTGAACTGTTGCACTTGCCCCTGCGATATAGCGCCCGATACGCTCGCCTCAGGGACGAGATCCACGAGGTGCAGGTTTGCGCCGATGTTGCTGTAATCACCGACCTCAATACCGATTGACTCCCCTATTGGGCACGGCGTAGTCCCATTGCTTATTACATAGGCAGCATTGGCGTCGTCTTTGCACACAAAGTTTCCGGGATTGAAAGGAAGTCCCACATAACCCGTGACGCTAAGAATCGGTACGCGCCCGTACCGGGTGGGCACGACGGATACGCCCGGAGAGCCCTGCTGGATTGAGTTAAATACGCCGACCTAATTTTCCGCTGGTCCTGTTGTTGTGCAGTTCGTAGCTGTCTGAGGGGCAGCCACCCCACCGGGGCAGGCTAGAAGGCCGGGTGTGGGAGGAGTACTATCGGCCGTGGACATCGATATGTAGCCTTGAAGTATTTGAAGGCCACCTTCCTGAGCGTCTGTGCCAGTCAAGGACAATGCCGTCAACAGGCCAGGCTGAACTGTAATTGAGCCAGCCTTTGGCGTACCGCCCGATCCAGTCGCAGTAGATTTCTGACCCGTAAATGTCGAGAGAACTCCAGAAACGTCCGGCATGGTCGTTGGGGCAGGCGACGGGCCTACGGTCATCTGGCCTGGGGCAGCCAAGTTTATTGCCTTCGGGAACATCATAGTAATGTTGCCACTCGAGTTCCCGAACATCCCTGAAGGCCGCGACCAAGTGAAAATGTCCTGAGCATTGGGGCCCTGAAGGCTTGCCACGGAAACCTGAGCGATCCAGCAGTCTGCATTTGTCACGGCTGGCGAACCGATGATCGCCTGAGCACATATCCGCAACTGCGGTGAGTTCACGTTCATTACAGATGTGCCAGTCGTCCCGGTTGCCGCAGCGTTTTGTAGGATATCAATGCCGCCAAAACCCGCCGGGGCCAACGCAGGGAGCACCCCGCCCCCGCCAGCCGTCGTATTCGCTTGACTGATTATCTCAAGTGGCGTGTTCGGGTCTAGACCTGAACCGACGGTGCTGTTTAGCGCCTGAATTTGGGTCAGGTATCCAGTGTTGGCGGGTGCCGTTGAAATGTCGTACACCTGAAGCAGAGGGTTCGTAGACCCGGTGATCGTAACTTGGGTAAACGGTGTAGGTGCTAAGGGATCACTTGATCGCCTTTTCAGCGCAAACGAACGCTTGGGAAGCGCTCCCAGCAAGGCGCGAAACTGATGGTCGCCGCCTGCGTTATAGACAATATGCAACGCGGGTGGAAATGACCGGGTTGGCGTTTGCGCGATCAAAGAACCCGGAAAAGCTAGCGTCATCAAGAAGACGCAGAGAGAGAGAGAGAGAGAGAGAGAGAGAGAGAGAAGCAGTGTTCTGCTTTCCTTGTGGGGAAGGCGAAAATACGAGACATTCAACACCTCTACTTCGAGCCAACGTAAGTCTCTTCGACCAAGCCGGGGATGCCCGATCCGAGAAACTAAGCAGACGGTACACCCGTTCCCTAGTTTTTGCAACAAGAATCCTAGAAACTTCAAAGTGCGCCTCTGCCACCTCGGTTCTGGCCCCCTACCCCACTTCACTGATATCTTGGAAAGGCAATCATCCCAAGCTGAAGGCGTTCACGCGCCTGGACGTGATCTCGAAATGGCAAATTCGTCGGAAGCCCCCGCCACCCCCGAACCCCAATCCGAAACCACGGTGGAGTTCCTCTCCTCCATCGCCAACATTCTGGTCAGCGGACTGTTCATCATCACCTTCCTGATGCAGGCGTTCGAGATTCCCTCCAGCTCCATGGAAAACACCCTGCTGATCGGCGACCACCTGTTCGTCAACCGGGTGCAGTACGCGCCGCCGACGAAGTGGCTCAGCAGCCTGCTGCCTTACAGCGACGTAAAGCGTGGCGACATCGTCGTCTTCGTCTCCGTGGAAGGCACTGGCATTTACATTGTCAAGCGCATCATCGGCGTGCCCGGCGACAAGATTCATCTGCGCAACGGCGAACTCTACCGTAACGGCGAAAAGATCGAAGAGCCATGGGTCATCCACAAGGACAAGGACGACTATCCCTATCGCGACAACTTCCCGCTCTATCCGCCGCAGGAAGCTGCGCAGATCAATCCGGGATGGGCGGCGGTGCAGCGCTCGTTTATCGAAGGCAATGACATCGTCGTCCCCGAGGGCAAGTACTTCGGCATGGGCGATAATCGCGACCAGAGCTACGACAGCCGTTTCTGGGGATTCATCCCGCGCGAGAATGTCGTCGGCAAGCCCATGTTTGTTTATTGGTCGTTTGAAACGCCCGCAACGCAAGTGGATAAGCATTCGCTGGCCGACCGCGCGCAATGGTTTGGCACCATCCTGTTCCACTTCTTCGACCGCACGCGCTGGAGCCGCACCTTGATGGGGGTGCGGTGAGCATTGCCTGGCGCAAGCGTCGCCTGTGGATTGGCCTCGCGCTACTGCTTCTCGCCACGCTGTATTTCGTCCGGCCCGGTGCCGACCGCCTGAAGGCCTCCATTACCACGGAACTCAGCAGAGCCATGTGGCGCCCAGTGACGGCGGGCAGCGTCTCGCTGCGATTTCTACCGCAGCCCGGTTTTGACATCGAAGACTTCTCTGTCGCCGAAGATCCTGCCTTTGGCAACGAACCTCTGCTGCGTTCGCGCCATGTTTCCGCCAACCTGCGCTTGAGCACCCTGTGGCGGCGCAGACTCGATATCTCCAGCCTGCACCTCACCGAGCCCAGCCTAAACCTCGTATTCGATCACGGTCGCTGGAACACCGAAAGCATCCTGAACCGCGCCGCGAATACGCCGGTCACCCCCACCGCAGAAACGCCCACAGCCGAGAAGCCTCCCTTTCCCTACATCAACGCCACCGAAGGCCGCATTAACTTCAAAGTCGGTGCCGAAAAAAAACCCTGGGTGCTCACCGAGGCCGATTTTTCCATCTCGCTCACCTCTGACGACGCCTGGTATCTAGGCCTCGAAGCCCGCCCCCTACGCACCGACCAAGCCCTGAGCGACACCGGAACCGTAAAAGCCAGCCTCACCCTGAAGCGCGGCCCCAGCCTGGCCGAATCGCCACTCGCGGGCGAAGTGCGCTGGCAAGATGGACAGCTCGGCCAGGTCTCGCGCCTCATCTCCGGAACCGACCCCGGCTGGCGCGGCGGCACCCTATTCGACGTCACCCTCAACGGTCGCGCCGCCGACCTGCAACTGGCCGCCACTGGATCGCTCAGCGGATTCCATCGTTATGACATCGAAGCCTCCGGCGCGCCGACGCTTTCGCCGAAATGCTCGGCCCGGTATAGCGTGCTAACCGACAAACTCTCTGAGGCATCCTGCACCATGGAACTCGGCGGCAGCAGCGTGATCGCCAAGGGCGAGCTAACCGGGCTGTTTGCGCCATCGGAATACTCCGTAGCAGTGAAGGCAGAAAAGGTTTGGGCGAATACTTTGCTGGCCTTCGCCAAGGTCAGCAAGCAAGGCCTGCCCCGCGACCTCTCCGCCGACGGCACCGTGGACTTCTCTCTCGTCGCCGAACAAACATCCGGAGGAGCGCCCTCACACGCACTCGCCAGTTCGGCTATGGGTCTGGTGCTGCGCTCGTCGGAACTCAAGCCCGAACTGACGCTCGGCGATGTAACCCTATTAACGAGCGTGAGTGATGGGAAACCGATCCACGGCGTCAAAAGGGTCAAAGCCACGAAGCATTCCCTCAGCACCTCGGCGGTCGTGCCCAAAGACGCCATCACCATCGGCCCCATCAAAATCGCCAACGCCAAAGCTGCGCCGCTTGCACCCCTTGAAATTAGCGGCTGGTGGAACAAGGCGGGCTACACACTCCATGCCACGGGCGACGCCCAGATGCAGCGCGCCTTACAACTCGCGCACACCGCTGGCCTCACCGTACCCGCCACTACAGCGGACGGCGGCCTGCATCTCGACGCAACCATCACTGGCACGGCGGCAGGCTTTGCCGCGCCAACGCTTTCCGGCACCGCGCAACTGCACACAGTGCTCACCGAACTGTCCGGCTTGTCTATGCCGCTCCAACTCGAGACGGCCACCGTAACTTTTCTGCCCACCTCGTTCCGCCTGGAAAAACTGACCGCCAAGCTCGGCCCCACCAACTGGAGTGGCTCCGCCGAGCGCGCCTTGACCTGCAACCAATCCGAGCCGTGCCTGTATCACCTCGACCTGCATACCGAGAAAATTTCTGCCGCCGACCTGCAGGAACTTCTGGCACCCACTTCGCCCAAAAGGCCTTGGTACCGTGGCATGGGCGTGCGTTCTGCGCCGCCTACCGACCTAGCGCAACTGCACGCGGATGGCACCATCACTGCGGCTCGCATCGAGCCCGCCGAGCCGCATACCGCAATGCGACTCACCGGTTTCACATCCAAATTCCGTGTGAATCAGGGCGCACTGGAACTCTCGGAAGGCAAACTCAAAGCTGGAAATAGCATCTATGCTTTAGAAGGCACGATTGGCGGCAAAGGCGAAATGGACTTGCATCTCACGCGCGGACGCGAGCAGTTCCATGTGGTGGGCAGCACCCTAAAGCCGAAGCTGGAATCCGCGGCTGACGCCGCAAGTGTTTCAACGCCGACAGCCAGCAATCCCAAGAAATCTTCTCGATGACTCGTTTCAGCTTTCTCCATCCCGGCATTATCTGCTTCCTCGCCGGGGTCGCCATACTGCTTTCGCCCAGACTGACGAGTCCAGCAATCGCACAGCAACCCGTACCCCTCACTCAACAACCATCACAATCCAATACGCCCGATCCGCTGCGCTCCAAGCTCGACTACCTTCAGCAAAACGGAAAACGGTCGAATCCCGATCCTCGCCCCACCACCATCAGCGAAGACGAAGTCAACGCCCACTTCTCACGCCCTGACACCAAGCTGCCGCGCGGCGTAAAGTCCGTCCATTTTTCCAGCTCGCCGGGCATGATCACAGCCGTCGCGATCGTGGACTTCGACGAGATTCGCAACGGCAAGCCGGGCAACGCGCTGCTCAATCTGTTTCAGGGCCAGCATGAAGTCAACGCCGTCGCCCGCGCCAATGGCACCCACTTCCACGGCGAAGTGGATATCGTTTCCGTCTTGCTCGATGGCGTCGAAGTGCCTGGATTCCTGCTGGAAATTTTCGCGCAAAAATACGTCGCGCCGCGCTATCCCGGAGTGGGACTCGAAACCCGCTTCGTGATGCCAGCCCGCGTGGAAACTGCAATCATCGGCCACCACCGCCTTACGCTCACCCAACGCTAAGTCGCTCCCTGTGATCTCTCTCCACCGTGTCATCGTTGAGCAACTCGCTAACGGTGTCAGCCTGCGCAGAGCAGGCGGAAATCCGCGAAGCAGGATTCCACCTGCGAAGTCGAAGGCCCCCTACCCCGAACACCCCACCCCCACCGCTGGCAGTTCCAGCCACCAAGCCCCAACCCCTGCGTGGTAAACTTCATATTTCGCCCCAACGCTCCATGACTCAGAATGCCACTTGACTATTTAGATAAGCTGTTTGAATTCATCATGTTCCTGTTCGCCCTCAGCGTGCACGAGTCCGCTCACGCATGGATGGCGAATCGGCGCGGCGACCCCACAGCGCGCATGCTGGGCCGCATCACGCTCAATCCGCTCAAGCACATGGACCCGTTCGGCACCGTATTGCTGCCGCTGATGGCGCTATATTCGTGGGGCGGAATCATCGGCTGGGCCAAGCCTACTCCCTACAGTCCGGCGAACTTCCGCCATCCTAAGCTCGACGACATTTTGACCACCATCGCCGGGCCGATCAGCAACCTGATTCTGGCCACCATTTTCCTGCTAATCCTCGGCGGCCTCTCGCTCACGTCACCCATCGCCCACACCATGGTGATGACCATGCCTCACTCTGGGCTCGAGGGATTTGAAGCCCTGCGCGCGCAAGGCGATTCGCCGCTCATGCCCTTCATCCTGCTGGCCTATGAGGGCATGGTACTCAACGTAATCCTGTTCGTTTTTAACCTGATGCCCATTCCGCCGCTGGATGGCAGCCATATCCTCCGCCACTTTCTACCCCGGGCCATAGCCGACGTGTACGACCGCATTGGCATGTTCGGAATGTTCATCATCGTGTTTTTGCTAGGATCCCGGCTTTGGTCCGTCATCAACCCTGTACTCAACTTTTTCGACTCAGCTTTGCTGCGCTTTTAGGACTTACTTATAACTGGCATGAATCTAACTTCCCCAACCCGTAACAAGCGTGTACTAAGCGGAATGCGCGCCACCGGCAAACTTCACCTTGGCAACTATGTGGGCGCGCTGGAAAACTGGGTGCGGATGCAGAACAGCGACGAGTATGACTGTTACTACTTCATCGCCGACTGGCACGCGCTTACTACCGACTACGCTGACACTTCGGAAGTAAAGCAGAATACGCTCGAAGTAACCATGGACTGGCTAGCCGCCGGACTCGATCCCACCAAGAGCGTCCTCTTTGTGCAGTCGCACGTGAAGCAGCACGCGGAGCTGTACTTAATGTTTTCCATGATTACACCGCTAGGGAAGCTAGAACGCGTTCCTACTTATAAGGAACAGCGAGAGAATATTCAAGGGAAAGATTTAGCGACTCACGGATTTCTCGGGTACCCAGTGCTGCAAGCAGCCGACATCTTGATGTATACCAAGGATGCCGAGACACCTCTGTTTGTTCCAGTCGGAGAAGATCAAGCAGCCCATTTAGAGCTAACGCGAGAGATTGGGCGAACTTTCAATTTTCTCTACTGTGACAATGTGCCTGGGGAGAAGCCAATCGTGATGAACGGCGAGATGATGAAGACGATGTCCTGGGATCAGGCACTTTCGGGCGATCCGCTTGCAGGGCGCGTCAAGAACCCTGTCTTCCCCGAACCCGCCACCATCCTGACCCCCTCCCCCCGCGTGCCCGGCACTGACGGTCGCAAGATGTCCAAGTCGTACGGCAATGCCATCTTCCTTACCGACAGCGAAGCCGACGTTCGCGCGAAATTGAAGACCATGGTCACCGACCGAGCGCGCGTCCGCCGCACCGATCCCGGCGACCCCGACAAATGCCCGGTGTGGGACTTGCACAAGATATTCAGTAGCGAAGAAAAGTGCATTGAAGTAAACGCAGGCTGCCGTTCCGCCGCGTTCGGTTGCATCCAGTGCAAGGGCTGGGTGGCCGATGGTGTCGTGAAAGTTTTGGCACCGATGCAGGAGCGCCGCCGCGAATATGAGGAAAATCCCCAGCGCGCATGGGATATTCTCGTAGACGGTGCCGACAAGGCCCGCGTTGCCGCCGAGCACACCATGGAGCGCGTGCGCGAAGCCATGCACCTCGATTCGTCGTCGCCCGTTTTGCCGAAGTCGTAAGCCGATGCCTGAAGCCTTCCAACCCGCCACCGTAGAAGCAGCCACCGCAGCCGTTACTATCGCAGCACAAGCTGCGCCTGTGGACAAGACCATCCGCCCCGACAAGCAGAGCGACTTCCCTTTCGCCGTGAGTGTGGAAGAAATCTACGAAGGTCCGCTCGACCTGCTGCTCGACCTCATCCGCAAGCAGAACATTGATATTTACGACATCCCCATCGCGCGCATTACCGCGCAGTATCTCATCTATGTGGAGCGCATTCGCCATCTCGACGTGAACATTGCCGCCGAGTTCGTTTACATGGCATCGCTGCTCATCCACATCAAGAGCAAGATGCTGCTGCCGCGCGATCCCGCAGCCGCCGATGGTGAAGGCGAAGACCCGCGGCTCGAACTCGTTAATCGCCTGCTGGAACATGAAAAATTCAAGAGCGCTGCACAAATGCTGCAACAGAAACAGCAGATTGAAGACGCGGTGATGTCGAATCCGTCGTTGCGCGAATTCCGCAACGACGAAGGCACCGAGCCTGAATTTTCCGCAGACTCCGTGGACTTAGTGCGCGTCTTCCGCGAAATTCTGGGCCGCGCCAAAGAGCGGCCGATTCTGCGCATTGACGAGGAAAGCGTCACCGTCGGCCAGATGATTGACTATCTGCGCCGCCGACTCAGCTTTGAAGATCGCCCCATCCGCCTGAAGCAACTGTTGCGCACGCTGCACTCGCGACAGTCTTTGGTATGTACGTTTCTGGCGCTGCTGGAGATGGTGCGACTACAGGCGATTGAGTTACGGCAGGAGTCGCTGTTCGGCGAAGTATTAGTGCGCCGCGCCAGCGGATTCGACGCGCTGGTAAACCAGGAAGCAGCCATTCGGGACGATTGGAAATAGGACACTAACGCATTGAGCACAGCCATCAAAAGTAAAGTCGAAGCCATCCTCTACGCCGCCGAAACTCCGGTGACGGTGGACCAGATCGCCGAGTTACTCGCCGAAACCGTTGCACAAGAAGAAACCCTCGCGCCCGGTTCGCCGGAGCTAAAGACCGCCGCGAAAGAAAAGGTTCGCGAGGCCATCAGCCAACTTACTGTGGAATACTCCGTCAGCGAACGCGCCATGGAAGTGCGTAACATTGCCGGCGGATTCCGCATCGCCACCAAGCCCGAGCATCACGACGTGGTGCGCGGCTTTGCCAAGAGCCTCAAGCCGCCGATTCGCCTTTCCATGGCCGCGCTGGAAACGCTCGCCGTCATCGCCTACAAACAACCTGTTACCGTGCCTGAAATCAGCGAGATTCGCGGCGTGGACTCCAGTGGGGTTATTGGAACACTGCTCGAGCGCAAGCTCATCACCACCGCGGGCCGTAAGGAAGTCATAGGCCGCCCCATTCTCTATAAGACGACCAAGGACTTTCTACTCCGCTTCGGCCTCAAGGATCTCGGCGAACTACCTAGTATCGAAGAGTTTGAGAAGCTCATCACAGATTCGCAGTCCGGCTTGTTCGGCGAGGCTGGCGGCATGGCAGACGCCACCGGCGTGCCCGACATGCCAGAAGAAGAAGCGCAGCAGCAGCCAAAGATGAACACCTCAGCCCTACCCGAAATAGCAGAGCCTGACACCGAGGACGCCAGCGCAGAAGTGCCCGCAGAGGCAACTATCGAACCCGCGCCCACCGAACCAGAAAGCAGCACCTAAATGGCCATCGAACGTCTGCAAAAAATCATGGCGTCGGCGGGCGTAGCTTCGCGCCGCAAGGCAGAGGAGTACATCCTCACCGGACGCGTCAGCGTCAACGGCGAAATCGTCACCGAACTCGGCTCCAAGGCTGACCTCGCCACGGACCACATCAAGGTTGATGGCAAGTTACTCCGCGAGCCTGAGCGCCATGTTTATTTGATGCTAAACAAGCCCAAAGGCTATGTAACAACTGCAAGCGACCCCGAAGGCCGCCCTACCGTGATGGACTTAGTAGCCAAGATCAAAGCTCGCATTTACCCTATAGGTCGGCTCGACTACGCCAGCGAAGGATTATTGCTATTTACGAATGACGGTGACTTAGCTAATTATCTGACCAAAGCTGCGTCACATGTGCCCAAGACTTATGTTGTGAAGGTCGCGGGCGTACCCGACGAGCGTGAGTTAGACAAGATTCGCGAAGGCCTAAACATAGGCGACGGCAAGGGACGCACCGCTCCCGCGCCTGTAAAGATGATCAAAGAGGGCGACAATCCCTGGTTCGAGATCACGTTGATCGAAGGCCGCAATCGCCAGATCCGCAAGATGTTCGAGCGCATCGGCCACCATGTGGAAAAAATTCGCCGCGTCCGCTACGGCCCGCTGGCACTCGACGTGCCGCCGGGCGTTTCACGCGCACTTACTTTGGAAGAAGTAGCCAAGCTGAAGACTGCTGGCCGAGGTGCGGCCCGCGAGCGCAGACCGCCTTCAAGAGCCCCGCAAACATCTTAAGAGGAGTACCCCGAATGTCCCAGCAGAATGTAGCTTTGATTCAAGGTTTGTACGCAGCCTTTGCCACCGGCGACGTGCCCACCATCCTCGACTCCATGGCCGACGACATCGAGTGGCGCGAGGCCGATAACTTTATCTACGCTGCAGGCAATCCCTATAAAGGCCCAGCCGCGGTTTTGGCTGGCGTCTTCATGCCCCTCGCCACTGAATGGGACGGCTTCGCAGTCCACCCCGAAGTGATCCACGATGCGGGCGACGTGGTCATCATGACCGGGCGCTACACCGGCACCTACAAGGCTACCGGCAAGAGCCTGAACGCGCAGGTCGTCCACGTCTGGGCAATCAAAGACGGCAAGGCCACAAGATTCCAGCAGTACACCGACACGTTGCAAGCCGCGCAGATCGTGGGCAGATAGCCGTGCCGCATTTTCGTTGCGCCCCACTGATAGAGGGATTTGGCTTGACTTGCAGGCAGTACCGGTTCACACTGACGCAGAGGACTCACTGTATGACTCATAACTTACAATTCCGTCAAGGCTTGCGTCCGTCACTTAAGGCTGCAAGGTGTGTCTGCGTCATGCTAGCTCTGACGTCGATAGTTGCTCCGGTATGTGCTTTGGCTGCAAAGGGCGATATTGTCTCTTTTGATCCACCGGGTTCAACCTTCACCGTTCCGTACGGAATCAATGAGTCAGGCACGATTGTGGGATACTATCAGGACGCACAGTTCATTTACCATGGATTCGTCCGAGATTTATCTGGAAGCATTACAACCTTTGATGCACCAGGAGCTGCAATAGCGCCAAACGCAGGCACGCTGGCCTTCGGTATTAACGACGCAGGGCAGATCGTTGGGTACTACTCTCCTGCAACAGCGCCCGGAACTTCTATAGGCTATATTCGTGATGCTATTGGCACCATCACATCAATACAAGCAAGCAATGCTACCTATACCCAGCCTTCAGCAATTAATAGCGCGGGGCAAGTTGCGGGGTGCGCAGCGCGAAACCTGTATTGCAATGATATAGGATCACATGATGAAGGGATCGTTCGGGATATTTCAGGGAACATAACTGTATCTTTCCCGCAGAATTCAATCACCGTAAATCCGCTCAGCATCAACTCGAAAGGGGATGTCACGGGGTTTTATTTAGACTCGAAAAACTCCTTTCATGGCTTTACGCGAGCCTCGACTGGTAAGATCACCGAATTTGATGCCCCAGGTGCATATTCACTTGGCGGCTCTGCAGGAACTAGGCCGTGGAGCATCAATGACAACACCGCAGTCGCGGGCTTTTATCAGGACGCCACCCTCAGAACACGCGGTTTTGTCCGGGACCCTAAGGGAAATATTACATCGTTCGATGCTCCCGGGACCTTGACTCAGACGACGGCCGTTGCAATTAATGCGGGTGGAGCAATTACAGGCTGGTACTCCGATTCAACCGGTGCCACCCACGGTTTTTTCCGTGATCACCTAGGAACTTTTACTGGATTTGACGCGCCAGGTGGTCAAGGCGAAACCTATGGCATTAGCCTCAATCGCTCGGGCCAGATCGTCGGATATTACCTAGACACGAAGTGGGTCGGGCATGGTTTTCTTCGAGAATAGCTGCGGAGCTAATAGTCAATTGTGAGCCTCTACGCCTCATACGCAGCAGAAGACACGCAAAGCCTGATCAAGCTCGGTGCCAACGAGAATCCCTTTGGCCCATCGCCACTGGCGCTCGCAGCCATGCAGCGGGCGCTACTCGGCTGCAACTACTATCAGGAACCGGAAAACCTCGCGCTAGAAGCCGCGCTGGCGGCGCACTTTGGCCTCGCTCCGCAGCAACTCATCGTCACCAGCAGCATGAGCGACCTGCTGCTGATTTTATGCCGCGCCTTGCTTGGCCCCGGACTGAACGCGGTTGGCGGCGACCTTTCGTTTTTCCTATATCCGCTGCTGGTCAAGTCGGTGGGCGCGGAACTGCGCTGCGCGCCAATGCCAAATTACACTTACGACCTCGACGCCATCGCCGCCGCCATCAACGCCGACACTCGCGTGGTGCTGCTCTCGAATCCCAACAATCCTACGGGCACCATGTTCGACGCAGCCGCACTCGACCGATTTCTCGACAAGGTTCCTGAGCGCGTGATCATTGCGCTCGATGAAGCCTACTACGACTTTGCTACCGAGTTCGCGCGCCGACGCGGCATCACTTACTCACACGGATTCGCGCCCATCGCCGACCACCCAAACCTCATCGTAATGCGCACCTTCTCCAAAGCCCACGGCCTCGCCGCCATCCGTTGCGGATTCGGCGCAGCCCACCCCGATCTCATCGCCAGAATAAAGAAATTTCGCACGCCTTTTTCAGTCTCCGGCGTAGCGCAAGCCGGGGCCTTGGCCTCACTGCAAGACCTCGCCCACATCCAGAAAGCCGTGCGTAACAACGCCGACGAAGCGCCCCGCGTCGCCGGTGCGCTTGCCCAAATGGGCTTTGCGCCAGTGCCTACTTCGTCAAATTTCTTGTTCCTGGAAGTGGGACGGCCCGCTGCCGAGGTCGACGCCGCACTATTCGCCGAAGGAATCTCCGTGCGTCCCATGGCCGCGTGGGGCGCGACAACAGCTATCCGCGTCACCATCGGAACGCCTGAACAAAACGACGCATTTCTGGCGGCATTCCGCAAAGTAATTTAGACAGGTTAATGGCGTGAAAGAGAAAGATAACAACTAGAAAAAACGCTTGGGGACGGGTGCCTCACGCGTCCATTCGGGCTGAAGGCCGGAAAGGTCTTCGGATAGGGAGAGAGCTTTCGGGGCGTTGCCCCGACTGGACAGGCGAGGGCGCCTGTCCCCACACAAGCCTTGTCTGACCCCCTACTTCTGGCACTTCGCGCAGTAATGCGCACTGCGTCCCGCAATCACAATGCGTTTAATCAGCGTCTTGCAAGTTCGGCAGGGCTGTCCCTCGCGCCCGTAGACGCGATGCTTGAGCTGGAAGAATCCTTCTTCGCCATCCGCTGTCACGTAATCATTAATAGATGAGCCGCCCAGCTTGATCGCCTCGGCCAGCACCTTTTGTACCGCCGCGTGTAGTCGCTTCAAATCATCGCGGGTGAGCGACGCCGCCTGTCGCTTTGGACGAATCCCCGCCCGCGACAGCGACTCGTCCGCATAGATATTGCCCACGCCTGATAGCAACGACTGATTCAGCAGTGCGCTCTTGATCGGCGTCTTCCGCCCCTTGAACAGCGCCGCGAACTCCACCGCCGTAACGTGCAGCGGTTCCACACCCGGCGCGGCAAAGTCCGCCGCTGGCTTCACTTCCAGCCGGCCAAATCGCCGCGGATCCACAAAGCGTAGTTCGCGTCCAGAAGCCAGCTTCGCAATCAGATGCGTGTGCTTTGCAACTTCTTCTCGCGCCTCCACCACCAGCATGCGCCCCGTCATGCCGAGGTGCACAATCCACTGCGTGCGCACGCTCGCACCTCCCTCGGATCCCGACAGTTCCACCACGATGTGCTTGCCCGTGCGATGCACAGCGTCAATGCGCGACCCGGTCAGCACACGCGCGATCTCCGCCGCAGGCGACTTCAGCGGCTCCGGCTTCTCGCCCAGCCACACCGACTCAATTACATCGCCCTGCACGTGTTTGTGCAGGCCATTGGCTACGGTTTCCACTTCAGGCAGTTCAGGCATCGCTAGAGTTTACACTCCGCCGCGCTCGCAAGCCGCGCTGCTTCGCAGGGCGAAGGCTGTGCGAAACTCGCGTTGCCCCTGCGACGCCAAGGCGTTATCATCGTAGATGGTAGTTTCACCTCTCTAACCAGCCGCCTCCGCACCGGATGCGGCTATCTTCACGGTTTATTTTGGAGCGTACGTTGAACACTTACAAGACTGCGGGGAAAACTGCGGTCATCATTGGTGCCCAGTGGGGCGACGAGGGCAAGGGTAAGATCGTGGACGTTCTCTCGCGGAACTTCCAGGTCGTGGCCCGCTACGCCGGCGGACACAACGCCGGGCACACCGTCATCATCAACGGCAAGAAGTTCATCCTTCAGCTGGTGCCCTGCGGCGTATTGCGGCCCGGTTGCCTTTCGGTGATCGGCAACGGCGTAGTGCTTGATCCCATGGCCTTTTTGAAGGAAGTTGGCGCGTTGCGCGCTAACAACGTTGCGGTGGATGGCTACCTATACGTCTCGAATCGTGCCCACGTGATTCTTCCCTACCACCGCATGATCGAGCTGGCCTCAGAGAACGCGCCCGGCCGAGTAAAGATCGGCACCACCTCGCGCGGCATCGGTCCGACTTATGAAGACAAGATGGGCCGCCGCGGACTGCGCGTCGCCGACCTGTTCGATTCCGCCACCATGCAACTGCACATCGAGAACGCCTGCCGCGAAAAGAACACCATCGCGCACGCGCTATTCAACTCCGCGCCCATTGATCCGCACCAGATGTTCCAGGAATACGCCGCCGCCGCCGAGCAGCTCAAGCCGTTCGTCTGCGACACCGCCGCGCTGCTCAATCGCTCACTGCGCGAAGGCAAGAACATCATGTTTGAGGGCGCGCAGGGGACGATGCTCGATATTGACCACGGCAGCTATCCCTTCGTCACCTCGTCGAGCGCAACCTCGGGTGGCGCGGTGATCGGCACTGGCGTGCCGCCGAACGCCATTCAAGACGTGATCGGCATCACTAAGGCATATTGCACGCGCGTGGGCGAAGGCCCGTTCCCCACCGAGTTACATGGAGCCGAGGGCGAGGACCTCCGTGCTAAGGGCAATGAATACGGTGCCGTCACCGGACGCCCGCGTCGCTGCGGCTGGCTCGACCTGCCTCTGCTGCGCTACTCGGCCATGATCAACGGATTCACCTGGCTGGTCGTCACCAAGCTTGATGTGCTCGACCACCTCGCCGAAATTCCCGTCTGCGTCGGCTACAAAGTAGATGGCAAAGTGACGGAAGAAATTCCCGCGCGCGGCACCGGCTACGAAAAAATCGAATGTATTTATAAGACTATGCCGGGCTGGCTAACCCCCACCGTTGACATCAGCGAATTCAGCAAACTTCCGCAGGCCGCGCAGGATTATCTGCGCTTCATCGAGCAGGAAACCGGTGCGCCGATTGGCATGGTGTCTACTGGTCCCGATCGCGACCAGACCATGCTGGTGGAAGCATTCGCGCACGCCTTTGACATCGAGATGCAAGCTGGAGGCTCGCACGCATGATCGCGCTGATTGTGCATTTTACGGTGCAGCCGGGCACGGAAGCCGAAGTCAAGCGCCTGATTGGCTTGATGGAAGAGAACACCCGCAAGGAGCCGGGCTGTCACACTTACATCGGCTTGCAGTCCACCGACAATCCGCTGGCTTTCAGCTTTTACGAAGAATATGACGACCAGGCGACGCTCGATTCGCACTGGGCTTCGCCGCATTTCGAACAGTATGTAACCAAGGGCCTGAGGCAACACTACGCGACGGTTGAGAAACAACTATACAGTATAGTTAGTAAGCCGTAAGCAGCTCAGGAGTAGTCCAGTTTGAATAAGTCAGACACCGGCAGCAAGATACACTTCGTCGAACTCAAGGGCGACGTGTGTATCGCCTCAGCCACATGCTGCGTGGTCGCCGGAGAAATCTTCAAGCATGACGCTGCCAGACGCACGACGAACATGCTCTGTAAGGACGGTGGCCTGACGCAACTGAAGGTCGCCGTAGAAGAGCTTGCAACCGAACCTAGTGCCCCCAGCCAGGATGCCGCACTCTCATCTGCCGCAGGCATGTGCCCAGTCGCCGCCATCCGTCTGTATGATTCGGAAGGTCACCAGCTAGAACCTGACTCACTCGAACCGATGTAGGAGCTAGCGTGCCATCCTGAGAAGTGGACACTACCACAACCGTGTCATCCTGAGCGAAGCAAGTGGTAGCACGAAGCGACGCCACCTGCGAAGTCGAAGGATCCCTACACCGCCCGCAGCACTATAACTGATCGCAGTTCCAGCCACAATAGCTAGGTTTTGTCGCACATCAGCACGCCGCCGCTCGCGTAGCTATCGCGCGGGGTATCGTGGAAGGCCACTACGATCGCTTCCCGTTTCGCGCCAGCTTCTTCCACAAGAACATCCGTAATCCGTGCAGCCACCTTACGTTTCTGCTCGGTGGTGCGCCCTTCCAATAACGTAATGTGAACCAGCGGCATACTGAATCTCCTTTGAGTCGTGTTTGAGTCGTGTCATCCCGACCGGAAGAAAGGCCCGCGGTTGCGGGCCTTTGTGGAGTGCGGGGATCTTGTGTTTGCTTCGTGACGCGCCAACCAAATTTACTTCGCCAACTCATATCCGGCAAAGAAGAAGCTCAGTTCGAACCGCGCCGTATCTTCCGCATCCGAACCATGAATCGCATTATGCTCGATGTTTGCAGCCCACTTTTTGCGGATTGTGCCTTCTTCAGCCTGCGCCGGATTGGTCGCGCCCATCAGCTTGCGCAGGTCAGCAATGGCATTTTCTTTTTCCAGGGCCAGTGCCACAATCGGGCCGCTCGACATGAACTCGGTGAGCGATCCGTAAAACGGACGAGCCGCGTGCACCGCATAAAACTGCTCTGCCTGCGACTTACTAATTTCCAGCATCTTCATGGCGAGGATGCGAAAGCCCTGCTTTTCGAACTGCTCAATAATGTCGCCGATAGCGCCGCGCTTCACCGCGTCGGGCTTGATGATGGTAAATGTGCGTTGTAATGTCATGAGTAACTGCCTTCCATTTTCTTGAGTAAATTGTCTAAATCAAATATCGCTGTAACTACGCCTTGCCGATGGCCGCCGCCACTGCCTCGCCCATCTCTGCCGGTGACACCACCACGTGAATTCCCGCGTCGCGCATCACCTTCATCTTTTCTTCCGCCGTGCCTTTACCACCAGCGATGATCGCACCCGCATGGCCCATGCGCCGTCCTTCTGGCGCCGTTTGTCCGGCGATAAATCCCACCACCGGCTTCTTCATGTTCGCTTTAACCCACGCCGCAGCCGTCTCTTCCGCGCTGCCGCCGATCTCGCCGATCATAATTACAGCTTCCGTGTCAGGATCATCATTGAACAGCTTCATCGCATCAATATGTGTCGTCCCGATAATCGGATCACCGCCAATGCCAATCGCGGTACTCTGCCCGATCCCGCGCTGAGTAAGTTGATGCACCGCCTCATAAGTCAAAGTGCCCGAGCGCGACACAATACCAACGCTGCCTTCTTTGTGAATTCGTCCCGGCATAATACCAATCTTGCACTTACCCGGCGAAATCACACCTGGACAATTCGGCCCAATCAGCCGTGAGCCTTTGCCCTGCATATAAGCCCACGCCTTGATCATGTCATTCGCAGGAATGCCCTCGGTAATGCACACGATCAGGGCAATGCCCGCATCCGCCGCTTCCATAATGGCTTCACCACCACCCGGCGGTGGCACAAAGATTACGGTCGCGTTGGCTCCGGTCTTCTCCACCGCCTCTTGCACTGTGTTAAACACCGGCCAGCCTTCATGCGTGGTGCCGCCCTTACCCGGAGTAACTCCGCCAACTACCTGCGTGCCGTACTCCGCACACTGCTTGGCGTGGAAGGTACCTTCCTTGCCCGTTAGACCCTGCACTATCAACCGCGTGGACTTATCCACTAATACGCTCACTGCTTCACCCCCGCTGCCGCTGCCACAACCTTCTCCGCCGCGTCTTTCATCGTCTGTGCAACGATAAAGTTCAGGCCTGATTCCGCCAGAATCTTGCGACCCTCTTCCACATTCGTACCTTCGAGCCGCAACACAATCGGCAGCTGAATGTTCGTCTTGTGCGCCGCCTCGACTACGCCCTTGGCTAGCGTATCCACCCGTAAAATACCGCCAAAAATGTTGATGAGAACTGCCTTCACAGCCTTGTCACTCAGCAGAATTTCAAACGCATGCGTAATCTGCTCGGCATTCGCGCCACCACCCACATCCAGAAAATTCGCCGGCGACCCGCCCGCATACTTGATGATGTCCATGGTGGCCATCGCTAGGCCCGCGCCGTTCACCATGCAGCCGACCGTGCCATCGAGCTTAATGTAGTTCAGGTTGTACTTCGACGCCTCGACCTCCAGCGGATCTTCCTCATTCACATCGCGCAACTCACGCACATCCGGATGCCGGAACAGCGCGTTGTCATCGAACGTCACCTTCGCATCGAGCGCGAACACACGGCCATCCGTCGTCGTAATAAACGGGTTGATCTCCAAAAGCGAGCAATCCATTTCCTGATTCGCCTTCGCCAGCGCGATCATAAACGGCACCGCCTGCTTCACCTGATCCGGCGTCATGCCCAGATTGAACGCCAGCCGCCGCGCCTGAAACGCGGTCAATCCCACGCCGGGGTCAATCACTTCCTTCAAAATCGCACTCGGATCCTTCGCCGCGACTTCCTCAATCTCCATGCCGCCGGACTTCGACGCCATAAACACCAGCTTCGAGATCGCGCGGTCGAGTACGATGCCCAGATAAAGTTCGCGTTCAATCGGCAGCGTCTCTTCCACCAGCAGCCGACGCACAATGCGGCCCTCGGGCCCGGTCTGGTGCGTGATCAGATTCATGCCGAGAATCTGCGAGGCCAGTTCGCCCACCTGCTCCACGGACTTGGCGATCTTCACGCCGCCGCCCTTGCCGCGGCCGCCCGCATGAATCTGCGCCTTGACGACCGCGCCGGTCGCACCCTGTGCAAACAGCATCTTGGCCACGTCCACCGCTTCGTCGCGTGTGGAAGCCACTTCGCCCCGCGGCACGGCGACTCCGTACTTCCGCAGAATTCCCTTTGCCTGATACTCGTGAATTTTCATGAATGCAGTTTTCCCCGCCCGAATGGCCGTTCTTGAGCTCGTATAAGCAAACACTTGATTTTAACGGATGCCCCCCACCCCCTCCAAACCGCCCGCGCAGATCGCAGGTAAGCCTGTCACTTTTTCCACTTCATCAACTCTTAACGGTATGCGACAGAAATTTGCACAAGGCACCAGGAAGGAACCATCATGACCCGTATTACTGCACTGAACCCAGCCGAAACCACGGGGAAGACCGCCGAATTATTGACGGGCGTCCAGAAGGCGCTCGGCATCACCCCCAACCTGATGAAAACCCTGGCGCACTCGCCCGCAGCGCTTGATGGATACCTCAAGTTCAACGCCGCTCTTGCGGGCGGCAAGCTCGACAAGCAGCTCCGTGAGCTGATCGCGGTCGCCGTTGCGCAGACCAATAGTTGCGGCTACTGCCTCTCCGCCCACACCACCATCGGTGGCATGGTCGGCCTCACCAAAACTGAAACCAGCAGCGCCCGCACCTTCGCGTCGAACGACGCCAAGACCCGCGCTGCCCTGCAGTTCGCCCAAGCTGTCGTCAACAACCGCGGAATGGTTGCCGACGCCGACCTAATCGCCGTCCGCGACGCTGGTTACAACGAAGCCGAAATTGTCGAGATCATTGGCCACGTCTCGCTCAACATCTTCACCAACTACTTCAACAACGTCGCGCAAACCGACATTGACTTCCCCAAGGTGGATCTGAAACTCGAAACTGCCGCGTAAAGTGTGGTCAGACAACACAGCGGATGCCCCATCCTTGTCCGGCGTTGTTTGCCGGACAGGGTGGGAATTTTAGAGGAGGCGAACAGAGCGCGTGTGGGGCGGGCACCCTCGCTCATCCATTCGGGGCAAAGCTCCGAAATTTTCCAGCAAGGCAAGGCTGTGGTCAAACGACTCCAAACCCATAGCTCAAAACATCGCAGCTTTCCCTCATAATGATTTACAGGAGAAGACCATGCCAGCCCCCATCGTCCCGCCTTTCACGCTAGAAACCGCACTCGCCAAAGTGCAGGCCGCCGAAGACGGCTGGAACAGCCGCGACCCCGATCGTGTCGCCAAGGCATACTCCGAAGATTCGCAGTGGCGCAATCGCACCGAGTTCTTCAGCGGACGCGCCGCCATCATCGAATTCCTCACCCGGAAGTGGGCCAAGGAACTCGACTATCGGCTGAAGAAGGAACTGTGGTGCTTCACCGGCAACCGCATCTCCGTGCGCTTTGAGTATGAGTGGCACGACGAGGCTGGCCAGTGGTTCCGCACCTACGGCAACGAACATTGGGAGTTCAACGACGACGGCCTGATGCGCCGCCGCGACATGAGCGCGAATGATTGTCCGATCGCGGAGGCCGAGCGCAGGATTTTCTAGTGTATGCGTCTAGAGCTGACGCCTGATTTGCCCGCTCACAACTTTTCTGGCAAGATGGGCGACACAAACTCTTTCATATTTTGTTGCTCGCCGCACTGCAAGGAGAGCCTTGAAAACATCTAGCTTCGTGATCACGTTCGCCGTTCTGCTTCTAACGATTCTGGCGCAAACTTCGGCCGCCCAAGTGGCGGGTGAGCACTATTCGGTTACTCCCGCCCATCACGTCACTGCCATCCAAGACTCCGAGACCGCAGCCCAGCGCGACACCCGCATGCGGTGGTGGCGCGAAGCACGCTTCGGCATGTTCATCCACTGGGGTCTGTACTCCATCCCTGCGGGGACGTGGAGTGGCAAGCCGATTCCCGAAATCGGTGAGTGGATCATGAACAATGCCTCGATTCCGGTCGCGGATTACAAGGCGCTCGCGGCACAGTTCAATCCCACAGCGTTCAACGCACGTGACATCGTCGCACTCGCCAAATCCGCCGGGATGAAGTACATCGTCATCACCTCCAAGCATCATGACGGCTTCGCCATGTTCGACTCAAAGGCTGATCCGTTCAACATTGTTGCGGCGACTCCGTTTCATCGTGACCCCATTCGCGAGCTTGCCGACGAGTGCAGGAAGCAGGGCATCAAGCTCGGCTTCTACTATTCGCAAGACCAGGATTGGACCGCTCCCGGAGGTGCCGCCTACAAAACCGGAAATCACAACCATCCCAATCACCACTGGGATCCGGCACAAGACGGCAGCTTCGCCAACTATCTTCACACCAAGGCGATTCCGCAGCTGAAGGAACTGCTCACCAACTACGGCGACTTCCCCGCGGTCATCTGGTTTGACACGCCAACAGACGACATGACGCCTGAGCTTGCCGGGGAAATCGTTTCGTTGACCAATCAGTATCCGAACCTTATCTGGAATAATCGCCTAGGTGGCGGCTACAAGGGCGACACCGAAACGCCAGAGCAGTTCATCCCCGCGCAGGGCTATCCCGGACGCGATTGGGAAGCCTGCATGACCATGAACGATACCTGGGGATACAAGTCGTACGACACCAACTTCAAGTCCACCGAAACGCTGCTGCGCAACCTGATTGACATCGCCAGCAAAGGCGGCAACTACCTGCTCAACATCGGGCCAGATTCCAAGGGCACCGTTCCGGCCGCTGAGGCTGACCGCCTGCGCCAGGTTGGAGAGTGGCTGGCCGTGAACGGCGAGGCCATCTATGGCACTCACGCAACACTCTTCGGTGGCGAAGCGGGCAGCTTCAGCCCGACGGAGAAGGACGAAGACGGCAAGCCGAAGTTCATTTCCGCCTGGGAGTGGCGCTCGACTACCGCCGCCGACCGCATCTACGTCGAGGTCTTCAAGTGGCCCGGCGGAAGCACATTCCACCTGGCTTCATCCCCACGCGAGGTAACCGGAGCGTATCTGCTTGCGGATAAATCGCAAAAGCCGCTTAGGATTACGAAGACAAGCACCGGCATAGACGTCTCACTACCGAGCCAGCCGCTGGATCGGATTGCAACCGTGCTCGTGCTGAAAACGAAGTAGGGAGCTATGCGAGTCATTTCCTTGAACGTAGCCACTCCGCGCCTCATCACCTGGCGCGGCGAGTCCTTTACCACTGGCATCTTCAAGCAGCCGGTGGAAGGCAAAGTTCGCCTGCGCAAGTTGAACTTCGAGGGCGACCGTCAGGCCGATCTCTCCGTCCACGGCGGCCCGCTGAAGGCGGTGTACGCTTATCCCTCCGAGCACTATCCGCTGTGGCAGCGCGAACTCGGCGACGACGAAAACGCAGCGAGCATCCTCCACGTCTGGGGAGCCTTTGGCGAGAACCTAACCACCGAAGGCATGACTGAAGAGAACGTGCAGATCGGCGATCAGTTCCGCATCGGCACTGCACTGCTGATGGCGGTACAGCCGAGACAACCCTGCTTCAAACTCGCCGCCAAGTTCGACAGCGACGACATGATTGACCGCATGATGGAAAATGGCCGCAGCGGCATCTATTTTTCGGTCGTGGAAGAAGGCGACGTCCAAACAGGCGACGAGATCACTCGCGTCGGAGGGCGTGAATCGAGCGTCACGGTGGCCGAGGTCAATCGTCTCATCAGTAGCGACCGGCTGAATGTAGAGCTGCTGCGCCGCGCCGCAGCAGTCACTGAACTGCCCGAAGCCTACCTCCGCAGGTTTCGCTCGCGTCTCGCCCAACTCAATCGCTGAACCCCAACCCGTGTCATCCTGAGCGAAGCAAAAAGCCGCGCTAATTGCGTGGCTTTTTGCGAAGTCGAAGGACCCCTACCGCACCGCAACCGCCCGCGACGCTCCCGGTCGCGCCACCGGCGTCAACAGCATCTTCACCCCATACAGCAGCACTCCCGCAGCCATAATTATCAGCCCAAAACTCAGCGAGCTCATACCAAGAATCTCTTCGTGCTCGCTGCGGATGATGCCAAAGCCCAGTAATAGCATCGGGGCCACGCCAATCAAGATTGCACCCACCTTGCCGCCCGGAACCCGGAACGGCCGCTCCAAATTCGGCTCGCGGAAGCGCAGCACGGCCAGTGCCACAAATTCCAGCCCCAAGCTTGCGCCATAGACGAGAATATCCAGCGTTACCAAGCGATCAAACCCCAGCAGAAGACACGGAACCCAGCACACCGCCAGCACCACAATCGAAAGCCACGGAGCGCGCCACTGGTTCTGCTTCTCGAAAACCTTGGGCAGCATTCCATCCTTAGCCATCGCCAGCGGCAGCCGGGCATAGCTCATCACCAGAGCATTAAACATGCCAAACGCACTGATCATGCCGCCCACCACTAATACGACCCGCAGCCACTCGCCGCCGAGCATCCCCGCCAAGTCCGCCCACGATCCCGTTTCAAACGCGCCCGGCGTCAGCCCCGTCATCCACATCGCCGCCACCGGCAGCAAATAACTCACCGCCACTATCAACACCGCCAGCAGCATCGCTCGCGGATACGTCCGCTGCGGCTTCTCCACTTCCGTCGCAATTGTCGAAGCGTTGTCCCACCCCATGTAGTTCCACATCGCAATCAGCAGCCCTCCCATAATGTCCATGCCGCCGCCCGACGTCGTTGCCGCCACATGCACCAGCGCGCCATGTTTGAACGGAGCCAGCAACACAATCGCAATAAACGGCGACGACAACAACACAAACAACCAGAGTGACGTGCTCGCAACCAGCTTCACCCCAAACACATTCATCAACACGCAGACCGCAATCACTGCCAGCCCTACAAAAAACTTGTTGTATCCCTCGTTCACCCACGGAAACAGCCGCGCCATATACGTCACAAACAGTGTGGGATAAATTGCCATATCGAACACGCTCGCCGCAAGCGAGAGCCACGCCTCCTGGAATCCCCAGAAGTTGCCCATGGCACGCCGCACCCACGCATAAAATCCGCCCTCTGATGGCAGAGCACTCGCCAGCTCGCCGATCATGAATGCCGTCGGCAGGCTCCACAACACCGGAGTGATAAGAAGAATTAAAAGTGCCTTGGCATAGCCAGCGCCGTGGACGATCTCTTCCGTGCCATAAGTTCCACCCGACACCATGAAAAATGTCGCAGCAGCTAAAGGCCACATCGTGAGCCGAAGAAATAGTTTTTTCGAGCGGGGAGAACCGAAAGATGCGCCGGAAGCAGAGGCGCTAACAGCAGGAACAGTGGGGGTCGCCGCAATCACGGCGGGAGCAGTCGTCAATTTCTATGGCTTCCTCCTTGAACGACTCACTCTCACCACCCTGGCCAATGACGCCCGATACAGCCGATGCCGCCAAGGTTCGCGGTTTCCGCGATTCCGCGCATTTCGGTGGAGTTGGTTCGCAAATCTAAGATTACAGAATTTTGAATGGGTTGCAGCAAAAATTTTGCGGGAAAATTTCGCCCAAGCGATCCCGAAGGTCATGAGCCGAAGCCCAGTACACCGGCTTGTTTTCCAAAGTAAAGCAGTGGATAATTCCGACTGCACCAGCAATACGGAAATTGCCTGAATGCCTAACTTTTACCGAAGGCCAAAAACGATCGAGCTAATGACACCCATTAGGCTACGGAAACTCACGCGCATTCTGCGCGTTAATGGAGTGGACGTATCCATTCACTGGTCGGTACTGCTGATTGCAGCGGTCATTCTGAGCAACGCGATACGGTCGCCAATAATGGCAGTAGTTGGCTTGCTCTCTTACCTGAGCATTCTGCTAATCCACGAATGTGGCCACTTGATATTGGCTCAGCGGAAACATTGCGAAGTCTATGGCATTGAACTCTATCCAATCTTCGCAATCACTCGGTTTGAGACACCTTGGTCCCGATTCGATCACTGCGTAATCGCTTGGGGAGGAGTATTGGCTCAGACAGTCGTGGCTGTTCCACTAGTGGCTTGGTTTGCAGTGTTTGGCGCCACACCATTCGAACCGGTGAATCTGGTAATTGCAGTGTTGGGCATTCTAAGTCTGTTCATCGCTGCGTTCAACTTGCTTCCGTTTCAGCCTCTCGATGGCACCATCGCTTGGGGCATCATTCCAGAGTGGATTAAGCAGACCCGCTCACGCCCATCAAGTCGCCGGCCCCGTTGGCGAGGAAGACCCTGACAAAGGTTCCGACCTAGGGTTTGCCCTTACACCTTCCCAAACAATTCCGCCCGCGGATCTTCCGGATTCAACTCCGCCAGCTCCCGCAACAACTCTTTCGTCCGCTCGTCCCGGGGCATCGGAACCGCAATCTGAATCTCCACAATTTCGTCGCCGCGCTGGCCTTCGCGCGCCGCTGACGGCACTCCCTTTTCCCGCAGCCGCAGCTTCTGCCCACCCTGCGTTCCCGGAGGCACCCGCAGCAGCGCGCGTCCGTCAATCGTCGGCACTTCCACCTTCGCACCCAGCGCCGCTTCGGTCACCGATACCGGCACCGTCAGCATAATGTCATCACCATCACGCGTAAACACGGCGTGTTGCCCCACCCGCAAAATCACGTACAAGTCACCCGACGCCGCGCCGTGCGTGCCCGCATTGCCCTTGCCCGCCACCCGAATCCGCTGGCCGTCGCGCGTCCCAGCCTTAATCCGCACTTCAATCGGCGTCACTGAATGCGTCGCGCCCGCGCCACCACACACATTGCATGTCGCAAAATTCTTGCCCGTGCCATGGCAGCGCGGACACTGCAGATTAAACTTCATCCGCCCGCCCATCTGCTGCACCTGGCCTGTGCCTTTGCACTCCGAGCACATGCCCGGACTCTCCAGCGTCCCGCGCCCTCGGCAATGTCCGCATACTTCGCGCCGAGGAATGTTTAGCTTTACCACGGTCCCGCGAATCGCATCCCAAAATCCGATGCTCGCGTGATACTCCAAATCCGTTCCCGGCTCAGGCTCAATCTCTGGCTCAGCCTGCATCCCGCCGCCGCCAAACATGCTGGAGAGAATGTCCTTGAATCCGCCCGAACTCGCCCCCCCGCGCGACCGCCGTCCGCCCGCATCAGTGAGATCCGAAAAATCAAACCCGCCAAAATCCACCGGCGCGCCCTGCCCGCCACCCGGAAAGCCTCCGGGATATCCACTCGGCCCGCCCTGCGGACCGGAACCAGAAGCCCCCGCGCGCGCATAGGCCTCGGCCGCTTCGGGCGTGATGTTGTCCGAGTAGTAGCCGAACTGATCGTAGATTTTTCGCTTCTTGGGGTCACTCAGAACTTCGTTGGCTTCCGACAGCGTCTTGAACTTCTCCTCGGCAGACTTGTCGCCCGCGTTCACATCGGGATGGTACTTGCGCGCCATCTTCTTGAACGCCTTGCGAATGTCCTCCGCAGAAGCAGTCTTCTTGACGCCAAGCGTCGCGTAATAATCTTTGGTGGCTGTTGGCATGAGATATTTTTACTATAACGCCGTTCAGGGCCATCGCTCAGTGCGCAAGAAACTCGACGCGCTTGTCTCTCTGAGCGGAAACTAATTACCTTTCGTTACAAACTCTTCGCGCTGTCATCCTGAGCGTAGCAAGAATCCGCGCGAAGCACGGGGTCTTGCGAAGTCTGAGGAACACCACCTTAACCCACACCCATTAGTCCTTCCGCAAAGCCCATTCAGGCAGAGCCATCGGCTTACCCCAATCCGCTGCCAAATCCAACCAACCCGGATTCTCGCGTTCAATCAGCGCAATCTTCCGCTCACGCCTCCAACCCTTCAGTTGCTTCTCCCGCGTAATCGCCGTTTGCACGACGGAATACTTCTCCAAATACAACAGACGATTGCACTCATACTTCTTGGAAAATCCATCGAACCTGCCGGACTTATGTTGCGCCACCCGCAGATCAATGTTCGATGTAACCCCAATATAGAGCGTCCCGCTACTGCTGGCTATGATATAAACCCAATAATGGTGATCTTCCTGGCGCTTCATGCAAGGTCTGCTTCTGGAAACGAATTCCCTTTCGTCAAAAATCCTATGCCCTGTCTTCCTGAGCGGAGCGGGGTTCCGCGCTCAGCGCGGAACCCCGCGAAGTCGAAGGACCCCTACCTGACCACCACTACCAGCCCTAAGATCGCTCAGCGAACCTTTCAGCCGCAATAGGGGTCCTTCGCTTCGCTCAGGATGACAACATTAAAAGGATCAGTCGTGGTCTTGAAACTCTCGCGCGTGAAGGCTTCCTCAGGAAGCACGGGCACTTTGCCGGGAGCCGCCGCCAACTCTCGAAAGAGCGTTGCTACCGATTCGGGCGTCAGCTTTCGCGCGGGAGGTGCTCCCGCCTCCGCAAGCACCTGGCTGGCATACTCTCCCAGCGACATACCACATGCCTCTGCCTGTTCAGCCAGCCGCTGCTCAGCCTCCGGCGCGAGTTCAATTTGGATTGTCACGGTTCCCCTCCGACTTGAACTAGCATACCGCTTCCGAGAAATCCGCAGTGAATTCTCCGTCGCGCTAGAGACCAGAGCGCTTTAGTTGATCGATAGTTACCTCTACGTCAGAAAGAAGACATCCCTCCGCTGAGCCAGCATATGTCTTAGCTTCATTCATCCTATCTACTACCAACCCTAAATTCGTTAGCATTTCCTTCATCGCGGCCCAATCCTTAACTGACTTAGGGTTCCCGGAACTAAGTCCATGGTGTATAAACACTACGGAGTACGAAGAATCCATTCCAACGAAACCTTCGTGCTTGACGATGTGCAGTTTTCCACGAACCCTGTCGGTCGGCATCCTATTTCTTCTCCTCCACATCCACGTACTCGGCGTCAATCACGCCCTCGTCCTTTTTCGCCGCGCCAGCGCCATCTCCCGGGCCAGCGCCGTTCTGCGCCGCATCACCACCCGCTCCCGGAGCCGCACCCGCCGCCGTTGCCGCCTTGTACATCTCTTCCGCCAGTTTGTGTGACGCGGCCTGCAGAGCCTCGCGCGCCTTGTCCATGCCGTCTTTTTCGCCCGCCGTCAGCGCTGACTTGGCATCGGCAATCGCGTTCTCCACGCTCGAGCGATCCGCCTGGCCAATCTTGTCGCCATTCTCGCGCAGCATCTTCTCCACGCTATACAGCAGCGAATCCAGCTGATTGCGCGACTCAATCTCCTCGCGCTTCGCCTTATCCTCCGTCGAGTGCGCATCGGCTTCCTTGGCCATGCGCTCCACCTCTTCCTTGCTCAGGCCTGAAGACGACGTGATCGTAATCTTCTGATCCTTGCCGGTCGCGGTGTCCTTCGCCGTCACATTCAAAATGCCGTTCGCATCAATATCAAACGTCACTTCAATCTGCGGCACGCCGCGCGGCGCCGGAGGAATTCCCGTCAACTGGAACTTGCCCAGCGTGCGGTTATCGCGCGCCAGCGGACGCTCACCTTGCAGCACATGCACTTCCACCGACGTCTGGTTGTCCGCCGCCGTCGAAAATGTCTCCGTCTTCCGCGTAGGAATCGTCGTGTTGCGACCAATCATCTGCGTGGAAACTCCGCCCATGGTCTCGATGGAAAGCGTCAGCGGAGTCACGTCCAGCAGCAGCAGATCTTTTACTTCGCCGCCCAGCACGCCGCCTTGCAGCGCCGCCCCAATAGCCACCACTTCGTCAGGATTCACGCCCTTGTGCGGCTCTTTGCCAAACAGTTCCTTCACAATCGCCTGAATCCGCGGCATGCGCGTCTGCCCGCCGACCAGCACCACCTCGTCAATCTTGTCGGCGGTCACGCCAGCGTCCTTCATCGCCTGCTTGCACGGAGCGATCGAGCGATTCAGAATGTCCTCAATCATGCTCTCTAACTTGGCGCGCGTCAGCCGCTTCACCAAATGCTTCGGCCCACTCGCATCCGCCGTGATAAACGGCAAATTGATCTCCGTCTCCATCGTGGTCGAAAGCTCAATCTTGGCGCGCTCGGCCGCATCGCGCAGACGCTGCAACGCCATTTCATTGCCCTTGCCGCGCAGGTCAAGGCCTTCGTCCTTCTTGAACTCATCAATCAGCCACTCGACGATGCGCTGGTCAATATTGTCGCCGCCCAAATGCGTGTCGCCGTTGGTGGACTTCACCTCAATCACGCCTTCGCCCACTTCCAGAATTGACACGTCAAACGTGCCGCCGCCAAAGTCGTACACGGCGATGGTCTCGTCCTTTTTCTTGTCGAGCCCGTAAGCCAACGCCGCCGCCGTCGGCTCGTTGATGATGCGCTTCACATCCAGGCCCGCAATTTTGCCCGCGTCCTTGGTCGCCTGCCGCTGCGCGTCGTTAAAATACGCCGGCACAGTGATGACGGCTTCGGTCACCGGCTCGCCCAAGTAGTCCTCGGCAGCCTTCTTCAGCTTCTGCAGAATCAGCGCCGAAACCTGCGGTGGCGTGTATTCCTTATCCTGCGCGAAGACTGCGACGTTGTCGCCCGACTGGACAACCTTGTACGGCACCATCTTCATCTCTTCGTTCACTTCGTCGAAGCGGCGGCCCATAAACCGCTTGATGGAATACACAGTGTTATGCGGATTGGTAATCGCCTGCCGCTTGGCCACCTGGCCAACCAGCCGCTCCCCATTCGCCGCAAATCCGACGACCGAAGGCGTAGTCCGTCCGCCTTCTTCGTTGGCGATCACCTTGGGGTCGCCACCTTCCATCACCGCCACCACCGAGTTCGTCGTGCCGAGGTCAATACCGATAATCTTGCCCATAAAATGCTCTCCTTAATCCAAAATCCTAGCCACGGACGGCCTTTGGCAGCCCGCGTTCGGCAGTTCGAGGCACCTGTGGACGCCGCTAACTGCTTTGCATACAACAAAATGCCATTCCTCGGAGCATTGCTCCTACTATTAGGATAAGATGTGAGTGAGTTATTGTCAAGTTGCGCACGGGTTGCGAGGTGCGCTGGGCGAAACCCGCGAGGTTGCGCTTTGTGTTCGGCACCACAGGTGCTCCTGCTACTGCCGTTGGGTAACGTGCCTTGCAGCCAACTTCCAGTTGAGCCCGGGCGCTTGTATCCGCTTTTGTGCGAACCTTCTCCATGCAGTGCGTATACATCTCGCTGTTTGTGAACTCGAATTCGACCGATGCGACATTCTTCTCGTCGTCTGTAAGGTTTACCTTTACGCCCCTCTTGGGCCAGGCCCTGTACGGCCGCATATCGTCTTCGGCGAAGCCCGACTTCTCGGGCGCTCCGTAGTGTGAGACGTATCTCGCCAATGGTATTGGTTCGTCAGGACCCCACCGTATCCACGAGATCGTCAGGGCCTCCTCGTCAGGCTCGCTTGCCCATTTTCCAAAGGAGTCGCGAATAAGGCGTTCAGTCGAGAGCGATTCGCTATCGCTCGCTGGGCCAGGGTGTTTTTCAAGTTCGGACACTCTGGCCGCCGCCTCCTCACTATACCGCCGATTCTCAGGTCTTGGATCGTGAAAAGCCAAGTATGTCCTGCCGGGCAAACCAGTGCCAGTCATTCGAAAGAAGGCATCGTTCTCTGTTACCCAAGCGGCACCAACCACTTCAAACGTCGCGCCAGGGAAAAGTGCCTTGATCTGGCCCAGCGTCATCTCCGGCTCGATGCCCCGAAAAACCTCGGCCCGCACTCTGGCAACGTTCGCGATGATGATTAAGCAGAGCAGCAGCCTGACAGATGTTCTCACGGTGCAACCCCCAGACGCGCTGAGTATATGCCACCGCCGCGACCTATCGCCATTCCAATCGTGGGTGGGAATATAATGAAATTGAAGTCGATTGACTTCGGCAGGAGTTTCCATGACCATCCAACTCGAACTCTCCGAAGAAGTCGAGCGCCGCGTAGCCAAAGAAGCCGAGGCGCGAGGCATGGATGCGTCTGCCTACCTGCTGAGCCTTATCGAGAGGACACTCCCGTCCGAGACTGAGGATACCCGCGGAATATTCACGCCGGAAACCTTGGCGGAGTTCCTGCGAGCGATGGCGCTCCCGCCTGGCCGCGTTCCACCTCTGCCGATTGAAGCCTTCAGTCGCGAAAGCATTTACCAAGACCACGACTGATGGAACTCGACGGCTTCTGCCTCTTGGACACAAACGTCCTGCTGCGAATCTCCAACGTGTTCGATCCCGAGAATCGCGTGCTGAACGATGCCGCGGTGCAACTCTCCGCAGGAGGCACTAAGCTGTGCTGCGCCTTGCAGAATGTTGCTGAGTATTGGAACGTGAGCACGCGCCCACTGGCTAATAACGGTTTCGGGCTATCGCCTGCCGAAACTTCAGATCGCCTGAATCTTCTGGGGCACGAACTCCATGTCCTGCCGGAGCCGTCAGGAACATTTGCGGTATTTCGGAACCTGCTCATCACCCATCAAGTTCGCGGCGTCCAAGTCCACGACGCGCGGCTAGCTGCCGTGATGATCGTCAACGGGATTTCACAAATCCTAACCTTCAACGACTCTGACTTCACACGCTACAGCGGCATCAACGCAATCAATCCGCGTAAGTTCGCGCGGCCATAGACATTTGCGCAAGGCGTGCGTCGCGGCCCCTACTCCACCGTAACGCTCTTGGCCAAGTTCCGCGGCTGGTCCACATCACATCCCCGTCGCACCGCTATGTGATACGCCAGCAACTGCATCGGCACAATCTCCAATATCGCCGACAATTCTTCCGGCGCGTGGGGCACATACAGCACATGATCCGCCGTCTCTGCGATGTCGTGATCGCCTTCCGTCGCAATGGCAATCACCTTGCCTGAACGCGCCGTCACTTCCTGCAAATTCGACATCGTCTTTTCGTATCTGGTCACTGACGCCGCATCTCCGCGATCGCACGTCGCGATCACCACACTCGGCAAATCTTCATCTATCAGCGCATTCGGCCCATGCTTCATCTCACCGGCCGGATACCCTTCCGCGTGAATGTAGCTGATCTCCTTCAACTTCAGCGCACCTTCTAGCGCAATCGGATAATGCACGCCCCGCCCCAAAAATAAAAAGTCTTCCGCCCGATGATATTGCTTGGCCAGCGCCGCGCATTGCGCGTCATAGCCCTTCGTCAGAATCTGCTCCAGCTTGCCGGGCAGCTTCGTGAGTTCGCCCACCAGATTCTTGATGCGCTCCGGCGACAGCGTCCCCCGTACCTGCCCGAGATAAAGCGCCAGCAAATAGAGCGCGGTCAGTTGCCCGGTAAACGCCTTCGTGGAAGCGACGCCAATCTCCGGTCCGGCGTGCGTGTAAATCGTGCCTTCAGCCTCGCGCGTAATCGCCGACCCCACCACGTTGCAAATCGCCAGCGTCTTCGACCCTTCTTGCTTCGCCTGCCGCTGCGCGGCAATCGTGTCGGCCGTTTCGCCCGACTGCGTAATCAGCAACGTAATCGAATCCTTCAGCACAATCGGATCGCGATAGCGCCACTCGCTGGCGTAATCCACCTCAACCGGAACCCGTGCCAGCCGCTCAATCATGAACTTGCCTGCCAGCCCCGCATGCCAACTGGTGCCACACGCCGCAATGTTCAACCGACTCATATTGCGGAAGTCGTCATCCGCAATATTCATCTCCCCCAAAAACACCTTGCCCGAATCCTGTGACACCCGCCCCAGCAATGTGTCCCGCACCGCGCGCGGCTGCTCGTAAATTTCCTTGAGCATAAAGTGCTTGTAGCCGCCCTTTTCTGCCATGATCGGATCCCACGTGATGTGCTGCACCTCACGCTGAATCGCGTTGCCATCAAAGTCCGTCACGCGCACACCTGCGGGCGTGACAATCGCAACATCGCCATCATGCAAAAAGAAAAGATCGCGCGTGTGCGGCAGCACCGCCGGCACATCCGACGCCACAAAAAACTCGGAGTTGTCCTTGCCAATCCCAATCACCACCGGAGGCCCGCTGCGCGCCGCCACAATCGTCTCCGGCTCGTCGGCGGAAATCGTCACCAGCGCAAACACGCCCGTCAACCGCTTCACCGTCGCCCGCAACGCATCTTCCAGCTTCATCGGATGTATCGCCGGGTGCGACGCGCCCGTCTTCACCACTTCCTCCCGCTGCTTCGGAGACCCACTGATATAGTCCTCCATCAGGTGCGCAATAATCTCCGTGTCCGTCTCGGTGACGAACTTGTGGCCCTCGGCGATCAGCTGCTTCTTCAGCGCGAGGTAGTTTTCGACGATACCGTTGTGCACCACCACCAGCCGCCCAGTGCAGTCGCGATGCGGATGCGCATTCTCTTCCGTCGGTCGCCCATGCGTAGCCCAGCGCGTGTGGCCAATGCCATACGTTCCCGTCAACGGATGCTGCTTGATGACCTCTTCCAGATTGCGCAGCTTGCCTTGCGCGCGCCGCAGTTGCAGCCCATCGCCATCGCCGCCCACCGCAATTCCAGCCGAGTCGTAGCCGCGATATTCCAGACGGCGCAGGCCGTCAATGATCACCGAAAAGACCGGCTTTTTGCCAACGTATCCAACAATTCCGCACATGGAAGGAGATTACCTCTCTTGTGAGCCGCAAAATTCAAAACTGTGTCATCCTGAGCGCAGCAAGAGACCGCGCTGTTTGCGCGGTCTCTTGCGAAAGTCGAAGGACCCCTACTCCAAGCACACCACCCATAGCGCCAGCGGTTTCAGACACAAAACAGGGTGCCCCACGTCTCGCGCCGTTCGAGACGTGGGCTGCTAGCCCAGGCCCTACTCTTCAATCACAAACCGGTATTCCTCAATCACAGTATTGGTGAGCACCTCGCGCGCCATGCGCTCCACCTCAACCTTGGCCTCGTCGAGACTCATGCCGTCGAGCACAATCTCGAAATACTTGCCCTGCCGCACGTCGGCCACCGACTTGTAGCCCATCTTGGCCAGAGCACCATGAATCGTCTTGCCCTGCGGGTCGAGGACACTTTTCTTCAGCGAAACGTAAACGTAAGCTTTCATAAGAGTGAGAAAATTATACGGGAAGGGGGCATGGGCACGTGTGGGACGGGCGCCTCGCCCGTCCAGTTGGGGCAAAGCCCCGAACGCTTTAGCCACAGCAGCAAACTCCGGTGTCAGGCGTCACGGTTGAGCGCCGCTTCCAGCGCCTCGCCAGCCACCATACAAAAGAATTGGGCTTCAACCCTGAGGTTAGGCTTCGATGTGCGGGTGGGTTGACGTCTCGTGCCAACGGCACGGAATGAGGTAAGCCCGGTACGGAGCGAAGCGGAGTGCCGGGGTAGCATCAGGGAGCGAATCAAGTCCTGAAAGGACGAATGAGGGATCTACGCCGGACAAGACCTCGATACATCACCGGCGAATACGCGATTCACGATGACATCAGCACTGCAATCTTCGCTTCCAACTCCGCCAGCGCCGCCCTTAACATGGATTGATGGTTGCCGCGAGCACACGCCAGCTGGCTGAGAATCCGCTGCCGCGAAAGCTGCAATCCTCCGAGTTCCCGCATGCGCTCCTGCTCGGCGACGCTGGGTGCAGGCACCTCCGCTTTCGCCGCCTCCCGCTCTTCTTGCTGCGACTCCACCGACTTGCTCTCCCATCCCCGGGCCATGCCAGGAATTATAGGCTGTGGACGCCCTCCAACCTTCACCGGGTCATCGGTGGCCCATTCAAGCCCGCTGTTGGCTTGAGTGGGGCAGTTTCAGACGTCACAAGACACGCCCTCCCCCGCCAATCTGCCCAAACCTGCTGCCGACATTCCGGCAGCACCGGTCCGCCGCCCTCATTTTCCATCCCGCAACGGAACCATCCGTCCCGACTCGGAACTAGAACGCCTTTTTTCGCTCATTTTTGCTTTTCCCAAGGTACGGCCCCCAAAGTGCACCCTGATCTCTCCTTGAGGAGAGAGGCGGCATGGCATCCAGTCACACCCGGGGAACGGCTGCGCTACAGATGCGCGGACTTGCGCCAATCCCCAGTTGCGTCGAGTGCAAGCTGCGCAGGCCGACCATGTTTTGTCATTTTTCCACCGAAACGCTGCGCAAATTCAGTGCTCTCGGGCACCTGATGATCTATCCGCAAGGTGCACTGCTGTTTATGGAGGAGCAGCCGGTGCGCGGCGTGTTCGTGCTGTGCCAGGGACGCGTCAAACTTTCCACGGTTTCGGTGCGCGGCAAGGGCTTGATTTTGAAGATGGCCGAGTCTGGCACCGTACTCGGATTGAGCGCCGTCACCCTCGACCGTCCCTACGAACTGACGGCCCAGGCCGAAACCGCCTGCCAGGTCAAATTTATTGACAAGGAGTCGTTGACGCAGTTTTTTCAGGAAGAAGGCGAAGCAGGCATGCACGCAGCCCGCGAGTTGGGCCGCGAATATCTCGCGGCGTTTCAGGAGCTGCATGACATCGTGCTGGCACCGTCTTCCATCGGCAAGTTGGCGCGCCTGCTGCTCTCGTGGACACCGCCGGATGCGACGAACCCTTCCGGCCGAGGCGGCGCGCAGCCCGTGCAGATGCGTACGCGATTTACCCACGAAGAGATGGCGCAGATGATTGGCGCGTCGCGCGAGACCGTAACGCGACTGCTGGGCGACCTACGGCGCAGCGACGTGCTGGAATTGCGCGGCTCGAACATGGTGATACGAAACGTTCCGGCGCTGGAGGCGCTGGCGCAATAGGCGAGGAAATTCAGTCCCCGCGGAAAGGCCGCGGGACAACGAAATCGGTGGACCCACACCGATAAGAACGGCGAACCGGGGAGCTAACGAAGCCTCCTCTCCTCAAGCAGCTCCGGTTCGCCGGATTTTCCGGCAAGATCAAGATGATGGCAACGCCATCTGCTTGACCTTCCCTCTAGGCCCTGCTAGCCTCAAAGTGTTCGCGGCGCAACCATTTCCCGATCCCCTACGGGCAACGCGCATCCAGCATCACTACACAGACTTGGCACACCAGGAGTCCGCAATGCCCGTTCGCCAATTACCCGTCATTCGCTTCTCGCACCCGTTCGTCATGAGCTTGCTTTGCGCAATCTGCCTCGCAGCGCCGCTGAGCTACGCAGCCACCCCGCAGCCGGGATACCCCGTGCCGCAGATCATCGGGCCGACACATCCTTCGGCCGTACTGCCCGGCAGTCTTCACTTTACGCTGGAAGTCTACGGAGCCAATTTTATCAACGGCTCGATGGTGAACTGGAACGGCAGCGCACGTACGACAACATTTCTCTCGGCGCATCACTTGCGGGCACAAATCAACGCCGCAGACGTCGCCGCCGACACCTCTGGCTTCATCACTGTCATGACCAACAGCCCAAACGGGCCTATCAAAAGCTCGAGCTACGCACAAGTGCTAGTGCATCAGCCCACAACCAACTTCAACGCCGAGCGGGCCTCAACAGAACTGGGCGTTGCCGGGCCTTTCATGTTGGGCGATACAACTGGTACGAACCGAGTGGACATCACTGGCATTACGAACGAGGGCTTTCAGACGTTGTTGAACAAAGGCGATGGCACTTTTGCTTATGCGCCGAACTTCATTACTCGCTATCCGGGATTCGGCGGTGCTGACATGGGCGACTTCAATGGCGATGGACATATGGACTTCGTTTACGTTGGCACTACAACGAATCAGAGCCTCTTCGCCCAGAGGGTCGCCGTAGGAGGACCAGGTGCGACCTATACAAAGGGTGCAACAAACGGGGTGTATTCGTTTACACCCAACAATTTTGTCATTGGAGACTTTAACCGAGATGGAATTTTGGATATTTACACCGGTGTGGGTGGTGGGAACCAACATGGCGCTGACCAAGCTTTCCTAGGTAATGGTGATGCTACATTTCGCAAAGGCTCGTACGCCGGAGCTGAAGTCGGACGCACCTTACTGATAGACGTGAATAACGATGGCATATTAGATCTTGTGGCGCTGGATAGCGTCTCTGGAGCCAATCTATATGTGATTCATGTATACGTGGGCAACGGGGACGGTACGTTTCAGAAGGCGAAGACTGTTGAGCAGAACATTGATGCACCGTTAGTACCGGTCTTTTGTTCGAGTGACTTCAATGGAGATGGCAATACGGACCTGCTCTATCCGGATGCAAACGGCCAGCTTCACGTTCTTCTCGGCAACGGCGATGGCACGTTCCGCACTGCCAAACTGACCAGTTTCGACAGCCAAACCAATCTAGTTTTGGGTGATTTTAACTCGGACGGCAAGGTGGATGTATTGAGCGTCGGCATAATCTCGACGACATTACTGGCTGGAAATGGCGACGGAACTTTTACAACACTCCCGTCGGTGGACATTCCACATCTCTTAACTGGAGGCCCGAACTCAGCAGCAGACTTTAACGGCGACGGCCTCTTGGATTTGGTGGCAGGCTCGACTCCGACTGGCGCGTATACGATATTTTTTCAGCAATGACGGAGGCGCTTGCAGATCACACGTCTGAGGCCTATAACCCGAACAATTCGCGAAGGCGCTTGGTTTGGGCGCGACTCACAGGGATGCCGGTCTGCTTCTTGTCGCCCATGCGGAGCTGATAGGAGCTTTTGAACCAGGGCACCACTTCTCTGATGTGATTGATGTTGACCAGATACGAGCGGTGCGCCCGCCAGAACGTGCTGCTGTCGAGCGACGATAGCAACTCTTCCAGAGTCCGGCAGTTGGAGTGGCCCTCGATACTATTTGCGCCCGCCGTGGTGACGGTGATAATGCCCTCGTCAATGGAGGCGTAGCAGATATCTTTCTGATCCACCAGAAAAAGCCGCCCGGCAGCTTTGAGCAGCGTCTTGGCGGGCTGAATCTTCTGGCTTTCCACCATGCGCATCAACTGATCGAGGCGGTCATCGTTAGACGGACTGGCAGGGTTGGGGGTACCAGACTTGGCCGCAGCGCCATTTGCTTCGAGGCTTTGACGAGCTTTTTCCACGGCCTGCGTCACGCGCTTCTTGTCGAAAGGCTTCAGCAGATAGTCCACGGCATTGACCTCGAACGCCTTCACGGCGTACTGGTCAAATGCCGTTGCAAACACAATGAGCGGCAGCGGCACTTTCTTGTCCAGCAGCTTCTTGATGACGCCGAAGCCGTCGAGGCCAGGCATCTGCACATCGAGAAAAACGAGATCGGGCGCGTGTTCGCGGATAAGGCTGACGCCGTCGAGGCCGTTCTTGCCCTGGGCGATTACTTCGACATCGCCCGCACTCTTTAGCAGATAAGAGAGTTCGTCGCGGGCGAGCTGTTCGTCATCTACGATGATGGCGGAAAGAGGCATGGGGACTCCTGAGGCTGACCCGAAGTATATAAGACTGCCCGGGGCTCTGCCAGACTCGCCCTACGCAAAGCCCACAGCCCTCCCCGCCGCGCTACACTTGTAAGGTGCATATCCTTTACGGAATCAACACTGTCATCGAGGCCTTGAAGGCTAACGGACGGGCTTTCTCCTACATCGCCGTTGCTAAAGAGCGCAGCGACCTGCGCACCCAGCGCGCCATTGAAGAGTGCCGCAAGATCGGCGTGCCCGTGCGGTTCGTCATGGTGCGCGACCTCGATCAGCTCGCTGGAACCAGCGCGCACCAGGGACTGGTGGCGGTTACAACGGCGAAGCAGTACTCGCATCTGGAAGATCTGGTCGAGAACAAGCGCGGCGAACACTCGCTCATTGTGGTGCTGGATGGCGTGGAAGATCCACACAACCTTGGCGCCATCGTGCGAACGGCCGACGGAGCCGGTGCCGATGGCGTGGTGATTCCAGAGCGGCGGGCGGCAGGCGTGACCAGTATTGTCGCCAAGGTTTCTGCTGGGGCCATTGAATATCTCCCGGTGGCGCGCGTTACCAATATTGCGCGCTCGGTTGAAGAACTGAAGGCGCGCAACATCTGGGTGGTCGGACTCGACGAGCGTGGCACCCAGCGCTACGACGAGATTGACTACTGCATGGACTGCGCCATCGTGATGGGCGGCGAAGGCGGCGGTCTGCACGATCTGGTGGCGCGCAACTGTGATTTTCTGGTCAACATCCCGATGTTCGGCGGGGTTTCGTCGCTGAATGTATCGGTGGCGGCGGGGGTCGTGCTCTATGAGGCAGTGCGGCAACGTCGACTGAGTGGTGAAGCATCTAAGAGTAAAACGGTAAAGCGATCCACGGAAGCGACAAGAGCCTCGGTTGCCGAGGGAGACGAAAAGGTCGCCATCAAGAAGAAGCGCCGCAAGAAGTGAGCGCGGAGCAGCCAGAAGGGCGATAACTTATGCGATTCTCAAAGCTTCGCCCGCTGCGTCGGTTGTTTGCCCGGTGTGCGCTGGTGGCATTTCTGGCAGCTGTGACTTTCACCGTTCCTGCATTTGCCCTTGACCGCAGCGCCTTCACCTTCACCCGCTACGATCTCGAAGTCCGCATTGAGCCTGAACAAGAGCGCATCGGTATACGCGGCAAGATCACGCTGCGCAATGACTCCGCAATTCCGCAGAAGACAGCGGTGCTACAAATCTCGTCGTCGCTGCAATGGCGCGCGATTCGGCTGGTAGGTGCCACGCCAGCCGACGAGAAACAGTTAGGCTACACCGCGATCGGATATCCCTCAGATATAGATCACACCGGCGCGCTCAACCAGGCAGTAATCAACCTTCCGGTAGAGGTTGCGCCTCGCGCAACGGTCGAATTGAACGTTGCGTATGAAGGCAGCATTCCTCGCGATGCCACACGGCTTACACGCATGAAGCCCCCCGCCGAACTGGCCACCCGCAGCGATTGGGATGCGTTGGGCACGCGCGGCGGAGCGGTTCGCGGACTAGGCTACGTCGTGTGGTATCCGGTATCGCTGGAGGCGGTGCGCCTTTCCGATGGCAACGCAGTTTTCGCGGCCATCGCGGACTGGAAGTTGCGGCATGCCGAGTCAAAGATGAAAGTGACGTTCGCGTTGATCACGGCAGCGGATACGCATTACGGCGTGATCTGCAACGCACTGGGATCGGGCGCAAATGGCGTGTGCGAATATGCTTCGCTCGGCAACACCGTGCCCGCATTTGCCGTAGGCGAATACGAAGCGAGCACGAAAGCGAATTCGATCGTTCATTATTTGGCCGAGGACGCAGGAGCAGGGGCCGTCATGAGCGCCAATGTCGAAGACCTTGCGCCCAAGGTGCGCGAAGTACTCTCGGCGTCCGCTAATAAGCTGGAGTTGGTGGAACTGCCCGAACCCGGCTCCGCTCCGTGGGAGAGCGGCACGATGCTGTTTATGCCGTTTGGCGGTGACCGTTCGCCGCATCGCGATGCCCTGCTGGTGCATTCGCTCGGACACACGGTATTCAACACGGATCGCCCTTGGCTGGCCGAAGGCGTGGCGAATCTGGTGCAGATGCTGTGGCAGCGTGAACGCGACGCTGCTGCCACTGTGCCAGTGCAACTCGGCCGATTGCTGCCGCCGATGATTGAAGCGGAAAAAAGTCCGGACGCCGCGAATGCTCCGCCGCTGATTCGCGCGACCGACGACGTGACGCTGCGGCTCAAGTCGCTAGCAGTGCTGGCTATGCTGCGCAACATGATTGGCGAAGAAAAATTGCTGGCTGTGCTGAAGCAATATCGCGCAGCGGATGATCTCAGTCCCAGTTATTTGCAGTTGCTTATCACCAAGCAGACGAATCGCGATTTGGAATGGTTTTTCGACGACTGGGTGTACCGCGAGCGCGGACTACCGGACTTCCGCATTGAATCGGCGAACGCACGGAAGAAGCTGAATGAGACTTACATCGTAGCCGTTTCCGTGGAGAACCTCGGCACGGCTGGTGCGGAAGTGCCGGTCATCGTCCACACAGAAAAGGGCGACATCGCACAACGGCTTGAGGTGCGCGCCAAGTCCAAAGCGGTGGTGCGGATTAACGTGCCATTCCCTCCGCTGCAAGTGATCGTAAATGACGGCACCGTGCCGGAGAGCGACATCACGAACAACCGCATGGTGATCAAACAAGAGTAGGCGCAGTGGCGCGTTTTGCCGTATCCTGTGTCGGCAGCGGTCCCCGACAGGAGTTCTCGCATGGCCTACATTCAGTTTCTCGGCGCAGCCGGTACGGTTACTGGCTCCAAGCACCTCATCAACACTTCCTCTGACGGCGACGGCAAGGGCGGCTTCCAGTGTCTGATTGACTGCGGCCTGTTCCAGGGCAAGAAGGAATGGCGCGAGCGCAACTGGCAACCGTCGCCAATTCCAGCGGCGGAAATTGACGCGGTCATCCTGACCCACGCTCACCTTGACCACTGTGGCCTGTTGCCCAAGCTGGTGAAAGAAGGATTTCGCGGGCCCATCTACGCGTCGCCCGCGACCATTGATTTGTGCGGCATTATTTTGCCGGACTCGGGCCATCTGCAAGAGGAAGAGGCTGCATTCCACAACAAGTTCAAGACGTCGAAACACGATCCGGCGCTGCCGCTTTATACGCTGGCCGATGCGCAGGAATGCCTGAAGTATTTCAAGCCAGTGGATTTTTTCCAGTCGCACGAGCTAAGCCCCGAACTCAGCTTCCGCTTTGTGCGCGCCGCGCACATTCTGGGTTCGTCCATGGTCGAAGTGTCGCTTAAAACGAATTCCGCAAATGGTGCCACGCGACGGCTGCTGTTTAGCGGCGACATTGGCCGAGTGCGCAGCCAGCACACCGCGCCCGGCAAGGTCGTCTACGCGGGACCGCAGGAAAATGAGTCAGCCGATGTGGTGGTAATGGAATCTACTTATGGAAATCGCCAGCATCCCACGACCGATCCGCGGCCGGAGATGGCGAAGTTAATAAGCGACACGGTTGCGCGCGGCGGCACCGTGATTGTGCCCGCATTCGCTGTGGAGCGCACGCAGAAATTCTTGTTCATGCTGAAAGACTTGATGGAGACGGGCAAAGTGCCGCGCGTTCCGGTGCACACGGATTCGCCAATGGCGATCAAAGCGGTGGAGATTTTCGTAAAGCACACCGAGGAATACTCCGAGGAAACGCGCCGCATGATCGCGCAATACGGCTCGCCGCTGGAGTGGCCCGGCTTCTTCTTCGACACCAGCGTTGAGGACTCGAAGAAGATGAACGACATGCGCATGCCGATGATTATTGTTTCGTCGAGCGGCATGGTGACCGGCGGGCGTGTGCTGCATCACCTGGCGCAACGCCTGCCCGATCCGCGCAACTTAGTGCTGTTCATTGGATTCCAGTCGCCGGGGACGCGGGGCGCGATCATCAAGAGCGGCGCGCCCGACGTGCGCATCTACAGCGCTCCGGTGCCAATTCGCGCGAAGGTGGCGGCGCTGGAACAGTTCAGCGACCACGCCGACACCCGCGAGCTGCTGGAATGGCTGCACACGTTTCAGAACGCTCCGCAGGTGACGTACTTAGTCCACGGCGAACCGGATGCGGCCAGCCAGTTACAAGCGACCATGGTGAAAGAGCTGGGATGGAATGTGCAGGTGGCGCAGTGGATGGAGAAGGCGGAAGTAAGTTAGGCGCGCGAAAACTACTTTCATAAGGTTGGTGCCCCACCCTCGTCGCCCGTTGTTGGCGACTAGGGTGGGAAGAAAGATGCCCGCACTCTGCATCCCACCTTAGCGCCGAAAGGCGCGGCGCGAAGGTGGGGCACCAGTCCTAATTTATTTCTCTTCGCTGTGTAAACGCCACCAGCTGCTCCAACCTCTCACGTGCTCTGCCCGAATCAATCGCTGCTGCGGCCAGCGGCACGCCATCGCTCAGATGATCCACTCTTCCGGCAGCAACTAGCGCCGCGGCAGCATTCAGCACCACAACATCGCGGCGCGGAGAGCGTTCGCCCGCCAGCACGCTGCGGATGATGTTCGCATTTTCGGCGGCGTCTCCGCCAGCTAGGTCGGCGAGGGTGGCGCGTTGAATGCCGAACTGTTCGGGCGTCACCTCATAAGTGCGAATCTTGCTATCGCGAACCTCTGCGATGCGCGTGGGGCCGCTCAGCGTTATTTCATCCAGTCCGTCGGAGCCATGCACCACCAGCGCACGGCGGACCCCGAGGCAGCTCAATACCTCGGCCAGTTTTTCCACCAGCGCATCGGAATAGACCCCAACGACTTGCGCCGATGCGCCCGCAGGATTCGTCAGCGGGCCGAGCAGATTGAATACCGTGCGCAGCTTGAGCGCGCGCCGCACTGGCTGCACATGCTTCATCGCCGAGTGCATGGCGGGCGCGAAGAGAAATGCGATGCCAACTTCGCGCAAGCAGGCAGCAACCTGTTCTGCGCTCAGCGCGAGGTTCACGCCGAGTGCTTCCATCACATCTGCCGAGCCGCACTTGGAAGTGACGCTGCGATTGCCATGCTTGGCGATGCGGACGCCTGCACCTGCGGCGACCAGCGCCGTTGCGGTGGAAATGTTGAAGGTGCCGCTGGCGTCGCCGCCGGTGCCGCAGGTATCCACCAAAGCGTCTTCCAGCGCGTCCCGCCCGGTGCCGCTGATGTCGCCGAATTCGCCTTCCATCTCAAGATGCATCGGCGTGGCCGCCGCCCGGATGGCATCCGCGAACCCAGTGATCTCCTCGACGGTTTCGCCTTTCATGCTGAGCGCCACCAGCAATCCGGCAATTTCCGCTTCCGAGGACAGCCCAGCGAGAATCTCCGTCATCACCGCGCGCGACTCGGCACGGGTCAGCGATTCCTTGCGCATCGCCACGCGATGCAGCGCGTTGAGAACGATTTCAGCCACAGATTGAGCTTACCTTCCTCCGTGCCCCCGTGGTGGACTTACTTTGCCACTTTTCGTGCACGCCGCAATGGAGTAGCCTTATCCCGAAGACGAATTATGCCGCAGAAACGTAAATCGAAGGGCGCGTACATGATCTCCTCCGTCGCGGAGATGTACGGTATCCATCCGCAGACGTTGCGCCTGTACGAGCGCGAAGGACTGCTACTGCCCTCGCGTACCGAGGGCAACACGCGGCTCTACACCGAGGAGGATTTGCAGCGGCTCGAATTCATCCTCAACCTGGCGCGCGATCTCGGCGTAAACATCAGCGGCATCGCCATCATTCTGCAAATGCGCGAGCGCATGGAAGAGATGCAGCGCCAGATTCAGGATTTTGTGAAATACATCCAGCAGGAAGTGCTGGCCCGAGCCACAGCTGCCGCTGATCCTTCCAAGGGAATGATCGTGCCACTGCGCCGACCCATTGTGCTGCCCAAGGAAGCGGCCGTACCGGCTGCGTCTGCCAAGCGTCCTGTACGAGAGGCTAAGGGGAAGTAGCCTGTGGCAGTTGCGATCCATCCCATCGTTTCCTCTGACTATCCGGAACTGCTTGCGCTCAATAACGAGCATGCGGCTGAACTTAGCCTGCTGACAGAAGAGTCTTTCGCGCAGTGGGTGAGTGTGAGTTTTCTGGCGATGCGCGCGGAAGGGCACCTTGCGTTTCTGCTGGCATTTGACCAGAATGCCCCGTACGACAGCCCCAACTTTCTCTGGTTTCAGCAACGAATGCCGCGTTTTGTGTATGTGGATCGCATCGTGGTGGGAGCAGCCGCCCGAGGACTGGGGCTGGCTCGAACCCTTTACGAAGACCTCTTCCGCAAGGCGAAGTCTGCGAGCCACGACCGCATCGTGTGCGAAGTTAATTCCGACCCGCCCAATCCGGGGTCTGACGCGTTCCATGCTGCGCTCGGCTTCACCGTTGTGGGCGAGGCGTATCTGGAAGCACGTGGCAAGAGTGTCCGCTATCTGCAAAGAAATTTATAAATCCGCAGCCGTGCAAGCTGGCTCCGATCGCCACTTCGCCTCTCGCCAACTGGTAAACTGAAGTCATACCTATGTTTGATAATCTTCAGGAAAAACTACAGCGCGCCTTTAAGAACCTTCGCGGTCAAGGCGTGCTCACCGAAGAAAATATTGGCGAAGCCCTGCGCGAAATTCGTCTCGCGTTGCTTGAGTCCGACGTCAATCTCAGCGTAGTCAAGCAGCTGATTGAGCAGATCCAAGCCAAGGCTCTGGGGAAGGAAGTTCTGACCGCGCTTTCGCCCGGCGAACAGATCGTCAAGATCGTCCGCGACGAACTGATCAACATCCTCGGCAAAGACACCGCCAAGTTCAAGTTTGCGTCGCAGCCGCCCACAGTTGTGCTGATGGCTGGCCTGCAAGGTTCGGGCAAGACGACTACCTCCGGCAAGCTGGCGCACTGGCTGAAGAATGGCGGGCATCGTCCCATGCTGGTTTCAGTGGACGTGTATCGCCCCGCCGCGCGTGAACAGTTGAAGATCGTGGCGCAGCAAGTGAACGCTCGGATTTACGACGGCAGCGTTGACGGAAAAGTTGAGGCGAACTCTGCGACCGTCGAGCGGCTGGCGAAAGAGGCGCGGCGCGAAGCTGCGAACTATGGCTGCGACGTGCTAATCGTGGACACCGCCGGACGTCTGCATATTGATGACGACCTGATGGATGAAATGCAGATGCTGAAGAAGCTGCTGAATCCGCAGGAGATTTTGTTCGTCGCCGACGCGATGACCGGACAAGACGCGGTGCGCTCGGCTGACGAATTCCACAAGAAGCTGACGCTGACGGGCGTGGTGCTCACCAAGCTCGATGGCGACGCGCGCGGCGGTGCGGCGCTTTCGATTCGTCAGGTCACCGGGCAACCGATCAAGTTCATCGGCGTGGGCGAAAAGTTCGACGCGCTGGAACCGTTTCATCCCGACCGCATCGTTTCGCGGCTGCTGGGCATGGGCGACATCGCGTCGCTGCTGGAGCGCGCCGACGAAAAGATTGACAAGAAGAAGGCTGCGGAATTCGCGAGTAAAGCACTGGCGGGCGAAGGATTTTCGCTGGAAGACTTCCGCGAGCAACTGCGGCAAGTGCGCAAGATGGGCAGCTTCTCCAGTATTCTCGGCATGTTGCCGAGCGTGGGCCCGTTCGCCGGATTGCAGAAGGCCAAAGACAGCTTTGATGAGAAACAGCTGATCCATGTGGAAGCGATTATCGGCTCGATGACGGGCAAGGAACGCCGCCATCACGAGATCATCAACGGCAGTCGCCGCAAGCGCATTGCGCGCGGCTCGGGTACGAGTGTGCAAGAAGTAAACAATCTGCTGAAGCAATATGTGCAGATGAAGAAGATGTTTAAGGACTTCGGGAGTGCCACCTTCGCGCGGCGCATGGCGGGCATGAAGTTGCCGGGGCGGTAGTCTTGGTGTCAGTCGTCGGTCTTTTGCCTGCATTCTCGGTTGGATATCAAAAGGAGCTCGCAATGCGTCATCAGTTCGTACACACATTTCTTCTGCTCACTCTCGCAGTAACTTCCTTCGCCCAAGCTGTGCCCGCTTCCAAGCTTTCGGGCCCGCGTGGCGAGTTCTTGCAAGAGTATGGCACGCTGGAATCGCGACTGACGCAGCTAGCCGAAGCCACGCCCGCTGACAAGTTCACATGGCGTCCGGCCGAGGGAGTTCGTTCCATCGCGGAAGTCTATCTGCACGTCGCAGCCGCAAATTTCAACATTCCTAAGATCATCGGCACGCCTGCGCCCGCTGGTTTCAACGCCAAAGGTTACGACACCTCCACCACCGACAAGGCGAAGATTGTCGCCGCGCTGAAGGACTCATTCGCTCACGTGCGCGCTGCCGTCAACGCCATGCCCGATGCCGACCTGGAGAAGCAGGTTCCCTGGTTCGGTGACAAGAACACCTATCGCGGCATGCTGCTGTTTATGACGCGCCATTGTGCCGAGCACTTGGGCCAGTCCATCGCCTACGCCCGCATGAACGGCGTGGTTCCGCCGTGGTCGGAAGAGCCAAAAGCCGCTGCGGATAAAAAGCCGATGAAGGAAGAGAAGAAATAACGTGAAGTGGCGCAGCCTGCCGGAATCCGGCCCTTACTCTGACACGCGTCCTCTGGCCGAGCAGCTTGCCGAGCGGCAGGCGCTGGCGGAACGCTATGTTCCAGCGGAGACCCGCGCCGTGCATGCTCGCGTAGTGGAACAGTTGCGCGAATCGAAAATGGCGCAGGGTGCACTGGCGGTGGGATCTGTTCCGCCGGAGTTTGCGCTGGCGAACCATGACGGAAGCGTCATCGCGTCCCGTAATTTACTGATGAGCGGGCGGCTGGTGCTGATGTTCTTCCGTGGGCGCTGGTGCCCGTTCTGCGTGGGACAGATGGAAGCGATGAACTTTCTTTCGCCCGCTTTTACCGATCTCGGCGCGACGCTCGTCGCCATTTCTCCGCAAACTGTCAAACAAAATTATCTGATGCGCGACCAACACCACCTGCGCTTCCCCGTCTTGTCGGATGCGGGCAATGAAGTCGCTCGGCAGTTCGGCATCGTGTATCACTTACCGGAAGAACAGCAGCAAGTTTACAGCAGCGTATTCGTTAATCTGCCATTTGTGAACGGCGATCCCAAAGGCGGCGAACGCTGGGAGTTGCCAATTCCAGCGACGTTTGTTCTTGATCGAGATGGCACCGTTCTTTGGCGCTCGGCGGATGAGGACTACGCCAAGCGCCCCGAGCCTGCGGACATCCTAAGATTTCTGGAATCTTTGCAGCAGTGACCCGGATTTAGAAGAACCGCCTGCGCACTTCGTGCAAAATCACGGGCTGCACTTGGTCAAACGGTCTGCGCGCGTCCACTACAAAAACCCGCTCATCGTCGCGTAGAGCGATGGCACGATAGCCTTCGGTCACTCGCTCAAAAAATGCGCGGCTCTCCCGTTCGAAGCGATCTTCATTCGCAGTATCACCGGGATTTTTATTGTTCCGCCGCCGCGCCTTGGCCAAGCTCGCGCCCAAATCCGAATCCATCAGAATCGTCAGATCCGGTTGAATGTCGCGGCAAAGAATTCGGTGCAGGGTAAGCACATGCTCGCTGCCCAGCTCGCGTCCATATCCCTGATACGCCTCTGTGGAATCGGTAAAACGATCGCACAACACAAATGCCCCGCGCTCCAGTGCCGGGACGATCACTTGATGCACGTGCTGCGCACGCGCCGCGAACATGAGCGCCATTTCGGCAAACGCATCGAGGTCCACAGTCGCGGAATCCACCAGAATCGAGCGGATTTTCTCGCCGACGGTGCTTCCACCGGGCTCGCGTGTTAATACCACCTGCCTGCCCCGCGACCGCAATTCCTCATTTAGCGCTTGCAGTTGAGTGGTCTTGCCGCAGCCATCGAGTCCTTCGATGCTAATGAACCTTCCGCGCGTGTCGCCCATAACCGAATCATAACAAAGCGCGCTCGCCCAGCCGCGAGGCACCGATGATGATGCATGGATTCACCCCGGGAACTCCGACAGCACTACCTGCTATAGTCTGGAAAAGGTCGCATTCCATGTGCATCTGCACGGAGAATCCATGTCCCAACGACTCATTCGTCTCGCCGCGCTGATTACCCTGTCAGTCTGTACTTTTGCAGCCACCACGGTTGCTCAAAAAACTCCGCAAACAATCACCGTTGCGCTTGACGCAACCGATGCGCCGCGCAAGATTTTGCACGCACGCCTCAACATGCCCGTGACACCCGGCCCGTTGACCCTGCTCTACCCCAAGTGGATTCCGGGCGAGCATGCGCCAGACGGCCCGGTGGACGACCTCACGGGTCTGCACTTTTTCATCGGGGGCAAAGAAATCTCTTGGCGTCGTGATCTGACCGACGTTTTCACCTTCCATCTCGACATTCCGGCAGGGGCAAGCGAACTGGAAATTCACTTGGACTTTGTATCTCCAGCCACCTTTGCGGGCGGCTTCTCTTCTGGCTCTTCGATTACAGACAAGCTCGCCGTCATCAGCTGGAATCAGGTGGTGCTGTATCCATCTGGTTTTGCCAGTGACGACCTAATCTATAGCGCCAGCCTCAAGCTACCGGCAGGATGGAAGTTCGGCACCGCGTTGCCCATCGCTTCGCAGGGTTCAACGATTCAGTTTGCTCCAGCGTCACTTACCACGCTCGTAGACTCGCCGATTATTGCTGGCGAATACTTTCGGGCAATCGACGTAACTGGCAGAGATGCAATACCTCACGAACTGGATCTAGCTGCGGATAGCAATGCAGCCTTGGCGTTGAAGCCTGACTTTATCGAAGATTACAAGAGTCTTGTTTCACAGTCCGGAAAACTGTTTGGCGGGGCTCGCCACTATCGCGATTACCACTTTCTGATGACGCTCAGCGACCATGTGGCCCACTTCGGATTGGAGCATCACGAGTCGAATGACAGCCGTCTGGATGAGCGGACTTTTGTGGATGAAGATGAGCGCAAGCAAGTGGGCGGATTTCTTGGTCATGAGTACTTCCACTCCTGGAACGGTAAGTACCGCCGCCCCGCGCGCACGGCTACGCCGGAGTACCAGACGCCAATGCAAGGCGACCTGCTTTGGGTGTACGAAGGTCTTACAACTTACTACGGCCAGGTGCTGGGCGCACGCGCGGCCATGTTAACGCCAGAAGTCTACCGGGCACAGCTTGCCGCAACCGCCGCCGCTCTTGACCATCGTCCTGGGCGCGCCTGGCGCAACCTGCAAGATACGGCCGATGCCGCACCAGCCTCCTATTTTTCACAAGGTTCCTGGGCATCGTGGCGCCGGGGCACCGACTTCTACGACGAAGACTGGCTCAACTGGTTGTGGGCAGACGTTATCATTCGCCAGCAAACTGGCGGCGCCAAGTCGCTGGATGATTTCTGCAGACTCTTCCACGGTGGCCAGACTACAGGGCCCAAGGTAGTCCCTTACGAGTTTACCGACGTGATTGCCGCACTTAATCAAGTTGCCCCATATGACTGGAAAGCTTTTTGGACGGAGCGGCTGACCAACCACGGCCCGGGTGCACCGCTTGCCGGAATTGAGAACAGTGGCTGGAAGCTGACTTACTCGGATACACCGGAAGAAACGCGGCACAAGGAGGATTCGCACCCTGGCGTCTATTCCCTCGGGCTGCTTCTGGATAAAGACGGCCAAGTGGGCGACACCATCGAGGGTATGATCGCCGCCAAAGCCGGCATAGGTCCGGGTATGAAAGTGATCGCCGTCAACGGCCGGCACTTTTCCCAACAAGTTCTAAAGGATGCGCTAGCGGCGGGCAAAACATCTAAAGAGCCAATCGAGCTATTAGTGGAAAATGTGGAGTATTACAAGACGTTCAAGCTGGACTATCACGAGGGCGAGAAGTATCCGCATCTTACACGGGATGAGTCGAAGCCGGACTTACTCACGCCAACAATTAACGCATTAAAGTAAGCTGCTGGAAGCGGTACGACCCCGCCTGGGATTTGTAGGACAATGCCTGGCGGGGTTCTTCATTCTCCCCATTCCAATTCCACTTGTGCGCAAGGCGCGAAGCTCATCCGGTGCAGGGGGGTTGGTCCATATCGGCGTAACGCCTCACGATGCTCAGGCGTGGCATAGCCTTTGTGGGACGCGAGGCCGTACTGCGGATACTCAGCGTCGAGTTCGCGCATACGCTGATCACGTTCGACTTTCGCGATAATCGAGGCTGCCGCAATGGAGATGGACAGGGCGTCGCCATGTATGATCCCTCGCTGGGCACAGCAGTGATCAATTCGCATGGCGTCCACCAGCAAGAAGTCGGGAATAACGGCCAAGAGCTCCACCGCTAACTTCATGGCAAGCCGCGAAGCCTGATAAATGTTGATGCGGTCAATCTCTGCGGCATCCACTTCTGCGACAGCGAACACCAGGGCCTTGGCCCGAATCTCCGCCGCAAGTTCTTCGCGCCGTTCGGCGTCGAGTAACTTGGAGTCGCGCAGTCCCCGAATACGGCGTGCCGGATCCAGCACGACCGCACCCGCCATCACCGGGCCGAACAGCGCCCCTCGCCCCACCTCATCCACGCCTGCCACGCAGGTGCAGCCGCTCGCCCAAGCTTCCTTCTCATAGCGCAACGTGCAGCGCAATTTCTTGAGTAGACGCATCTTCGCTGCCGATGCGGAGAGCGTTCGCGGCATATCCGGGGTAGCGATGGTGCCAAGGGCCATGCCTCGAATGATCGCACGAATAGATCGGGTTGTTCCTGTGGAAATACGTTGCCGCAGTGGGACCGCAAAGAGTAGAGGGAGAGTCTGGTGACTCGCCCTCTCAACTCGGCGTGAGGCCTTTCCGGCCTACGGGCAAGTTCTTTGCGTTAATGGCGTGGGTGAACGCGAGAGTTGCGTGAAGTCGAAGGCGTCTTCCATATCATTCGCAGCCGCATCGCGGGCAGTGAGGGGTGCCAGGTTAAAACGCTTTTCGACGAATGCAAGAAAGGAACTGAACTCATATTGCGTCTTGAGGACCACTCCTTTCTTGGCGAAAGGCGAGATGATGATCAGAGGCACGCGCACGCCAAGTCCATAAGCATCTTTTTTCACGGGCGGTACATGATCATAGAAGCCGCCGTGGTCGTCCCAGGTCAAAAAGATTGCTGTCGAACTCCAGTCCGGGCCATTCATAACCGCGTCAATCTGCGAAATACTGCGATTTTCGCCCACGCAGATGCTCGAAATCGGGTGCTCACTTTCATCCCCCGAAGTTAGCAGATAACTCACCTCAGGCAGGTTGCCGTTCGCTGCGTCAGTCTCGAACTCGGAGTCGTCCACGTCATTACTAATCCACAGCGGGCCGTCAGTAACTCCATCCGCAGCATAGCGAATATGCTTGATGGCATCCAGGGTATTCCAGATGTACCCTGACTTGCCTTCGCGCGGCCCATAATACTTCCAGGTAATGGGGGTTGGTGCATTTTGCATGCGATCCACGATCGTGGTGGGATCGAAGCACGGAAACACGGGTGTGAGTTCGTTGCCAGCGGAATCAATATGCTTGACGGTGGCCCCAGCATCCGCATCACATCCCCACTTGCCAAGATTGAGTTGCTTGAGGTTCGTGTTGATCGGATTGTCGGTTACACCTACTGAATCGGCGGCAAGGGTATAGAGATGATTTGGAAAGCTCGGTCCAGTTAGCGACGAGAACATATGGTCGCTAAGTACATAATTCTGGGCCAGCGTCCAGTAGTTAGGAATATCCGCTTGAAGATATTGTGTATAAGGCTCCAGCATTCCGTTGACGTTGCCCATGCTGATCAAGTCAAACTTGTCCATTTTACCGCCGTCAATCGCTGTCACGGTATCAGTAAAACCATGGCCAATGTCATGCGACGGACGATCTGCGCCACGAGTGAGTAGTACAGTTGCGCCGGTAGAAGTTACGCCGGTAGTCGCGCCTTCGGCACCGGGGAAGGTTCCAAAGTAATTATCGAAGCTGTGGTTCTCTTTGATGATGAAGACGATATGCCGAATCTGCGTGATGTCGCCTACGGCATTTGGGTTGACGGTTGCCGTAGCTTTGCCGCTGGCAGTGGCATCCGTCGCCGACGTTGCGGTCACGGTGACTGAGGTCGCACCGGTGACCGTGTCGCTAAAAACGCCAGTAGCGGAGATAACGCCACCACTCGCTGACCAGATAACAGCGGTATTCGACGTGCCGGTAACCGTCGCGGTGAACTGCTGGGTCTTTCCGGAGGTGAGGGTGACGGTTGTGGGAGCGACGGACACAGTAATCACAGGCGGCGGGGTGGGGGAAGAGCCTCCGCCTCCACAGGCAGCAGTGATAAGCAGGGCAACCACTGCGAAAGTAGACATCAGAGCAACAAGGACGTTCTTGCGGTTTACTTCCGCGCGCATAAAACAACTCCTGGCTCCCGGCGATCAGGTGGGAGACGCTTGAATGCCGGAGAATCGGGGTCGGGCGTAACTTCGGCTACCAGGATAAACCCGAGACAGGGAAACAAGTTGCTCGGATGCAACCAGACTCCCTAAATCCGGACTTTCCCCAGATACCGAGGTCCCATGGGGAATGACACAACGGAACGTTCAAGTCCGCCTGAGCCAGAAGCCTGCCACAAGCAAAGCGGCCCCGCACATGGCCGGGCCGCTATAGTGAGACGGTTTGTATCCGACAATGCCTACGCAACTGAGTGCGGAGGGTATTTTCTTCAAGTCTAAGAAGCCAGGCGCCGCGTTCGCGGCCAGCGCTTCTCAACTAGGCTTTCGCCTTGGCCTTCACTCGCGTATCCACTTCCTTCAAGCGAGCCGCCTTGCCGCGCAATCCGCGCAGGTAATAGAGCTTAGCGCGGCGAATCTGGAACGAGCGGATCTTTTCCACCTTGTCAATCGCCTTGGAGGCGAAGGGAAAGATGCGCTCCACCCCGGTGCCAAAGCTCATCTTGCGAACCACGAACGAGCCTTGCAGGCCGCGGGAAAGTGAAATCACCAGGCCTTCAAATATCTGGATGCGCTCTTTCTCGCCTTCCTTGATGCGGACGTGCACCTTGACGGTGTCGCCGGGAGCGAATTCGGGGAGGTCGGTGCGCTGGGTCTTGGCTAGCAGCCGGTGAATAATGGGGCTCGACATGGCTCGATTCTTTCCTTTGCGAAATCTTATAAATCGAAATCGTTTTGCGAAATTCTTTGGTGCTCAAAGCTCTGATGCTGCCGTAATCTCTTCTACCACTTTGCGATCTTCGTCACTCAACCCGACCCGTTCCAGCAAATCCGGCCGGTTTCGTAACGTCTTTTCCAACGCCCTGCGACGCCGCCACTTGCGAATCGCATCGTGATTGCCGGAGGAAAGTACTTCCGGCACCGGCCATCCGCGAAACTCGGCAGGCCGCGTGTAATGCGGATAGTCCAGCAACCCGCCCGACCCGCAGGTCGAATCTACAACGTCTCCTAAATCCTGTTCACGGCTGCTAAAGCTTTCCTGCTTCGCCGATGCCTCGTTGCCGAGGGCTCCCGGAATCAGACGGGTCACCGCATCCAAAATCACTGCCGCAGCCAATTCGCCGCCGCTCAGAACATAATCGCCGATGGAAAGCTCGCGATCGGCCAAGTGTTCCGCCACCCGCTCATCCACACCTTCGTAGCGTCCGCAGATCAACACCAACCGATCCAGCCCGGCCAACTCTTCCGCCACAGACTGATCAAATCGCTGACCCTGCGCCGAGAGCAATATCACTGTCTCTCTCGCATCCGGCTGGATTCGCGCCTCACGTGACCCCACTCCCAGTGCCTCCAGGCACTCGAAGATGGGCTCGGGCTTCAGCACCATGCCCTCCCCGCCCCCAAAAGGACGGTCGTCCACGGTGCGATGCCGGTCGTGCGTGTACTCCCGCAAATCGCAGACCCGGTACTCTACCAACCCGGCCAACTGCGCCCGTCGCATGATCCCATGTTCCAGCGGACCGCGAAAAAACTCGGGAAAGATGGTGACCAGTTCTGCCTTCACGATCTTTCACCCGCTCAGCTGCCTCGTCCAAGCTCTGCTTGGGCGGGACTCAATCTTTCTTACCCGGCAGATTAATCTCAAGCAGCCCTTCGGGAAGCATCATGTGCATCTCCCGCGCTGCCAAGTCCAGCCGCTCCACAAACTCGTTAGCCCAAGGGATCAAAATTTCCTGACCCTCTGGCCCGTCCACCGCCAAAATCGGTGCATCGCCAGCACCAAACTCAATGTCGCGGATCATGCCAACTCGCTGGCCGCGATCAAAAACAGTACAGCCCGCCAGGTCACTCACGTACGCTGCGCCCGGCTCTAATTCGGCGCGTTCGCTGGCTGGAATTTGAATCTCACAGCCGAGCAACTCTTCCGCCTGCGAAATCGAATCCACTCCCTTGAACTTCAACACCACCCGGTCTTTATGCAACCAGTGATTTTCCAGTTCAAGTTCGCGGCGAACCGCTTTCTGCACCTGGCCTGACTTCAATCCTGCGCCCGGCGCTGCGTACAGCTGTGTGCGCTCGGCGAACTTTTCCGGAAAGTCGGTGTACAGATCACAGGCTACTTCGCCGATTCGGCCCTGCGTCTTGGCGACCCGAGCAATGGTGACGAACTCTGCGTTATCCAGACTTTCGCCGCTCACAGCTACTCGAGAATTTCCAGTTCGTAGCGTTGGCCTGCCGCATCACCCGCCGCGCGCAGCACCTGCCGGAAGGCTTTTGCCGTTCGGCCACCGCGACCGATTACGCGGCCCAGGTCGCTTTCAGCGACGGTCAGCTCCACTGAGGTCTCGCGACCCTTGGGCACGACCACCGCTTGCACCTGTTCCGGACTTTCGGCCAGAGCTTTGGCAATATGCTGCACCAAAGCCTGTGCGTCGCCCTTCGGCTCATTCGCCATATGGTCGGTTCCTTTACGAATCCTGTTCGGGGTTGATCACTCTTGATTGCCCGGCCAACGACCGGACAGAACTGAGACTGAGGTCTACGCCGCCACTGGAGCCGGGGCCTTGGCCACCAGCTTCTTCATTCGGTCGGTGAGCTGGGCACCATTCTTCACCCAATAATCCAGCCGATCCCGCTTCACGTTAAACGTGCCGGGCGTCGTCCGCGGATTGTACAGACCCAATATCTCCAGAGCTTTGCCGTTGCGGGCACGCTCCTTCTCGATCAACACCACACGATAAAACGGCTTCTTGCGCGTGCCAACACGCGCCAAACGAATCATCAACACGAACGTATGCTCCCTTGGCTAAAAACAGCCTTGCAATCAGCTTTGAATGTCTTTCGGAAAACGGCTCAGCTCTTCGGTGGAAGGCTCCGGTGAAGAACGTCCTGATTCCTGACTCATTCCTGAGCCTTGCGGCTGCCGGACACACTACCAGCCCGGCGGGACACGCAAAACTCTATTATCCAGCAAGTTGCAGGCTATGGCAAGAGTAGTTCAGCCTTTCAGTGAATGAAATGGCTGGAAAACTGCCTTCGCTAGGCAAATCACTGGTTGCGCACGCAAAACGGCCCCCAAGTCGTTGACTTGGGGGCCGTTCCGATTAGCGAATCAGCGCGCAAGCGCCGACCCAATTAGTACTTCAGGCTCGGCACCAGACGATCCTTGAGCGCGTTCGGCTTTAACCGCGCTTGACAGGCCCTGAATTTGCCAGGTGATGGTATAGCTCTTGCCAACGGTGAGGCCTCTGGCGGAGAGGCTGATGGTGTACTGCGTGCAATTGTCGGTGACCTTAGCCGCGGTGACGCTATTGGCCAAGGCAGGTGTTGCGGAAGCAGCGACAATTACCAGTAAGGCAATAGCAATGCCCAAGCTGAATCGTAATTTACGAAAAAATTTCATGGTTCTCCTGTGGAGTTCTAAAGTTTTCAAAAAAAATGGGGTTGAACGAAATCGAACCCGGTTGGGTCTCGTAACATACGTAGACGCAGTACCGAAAAACAGGGGTGTACCTTCGCGTTTGCTTATGAGACCCAAGCGATGATAGCCGAAATTGCAGCCGCGTCAAGGCTTAAGTTATCGTTTTTGTTGCATATTTTTGAGTTCGTGATCCGTTCCACATACCTGGCTAGTCAGGTTGAATCTGGCTGAGCAACTTTAAGGCGTCTTCGGACTCAGAAACACGATCCAGCCTCGCCAGAACGAGATAACCAGCACTTTTATTGCGACGGACGTGTTAGTGTCTTGTCTGTTTGGTTTTGTTCGGAAGGTATGAATATGTCAGATGATTACTTCTTGGTAACTGCCAACGCGCGCGGTAGTACGTTTGGTAGTCGCGATGCTCTTGCCGTCGCCCGCAAGATCGTGGCCTCGGAAGACCTATTGCTTCGCGGCTTAACCGCCTTGGTCTCGAGCCGATGGAGTATTACGGTTCTGATCACTCTCACGGAAAAGAAGTACCGGTTTATGGAGTTGCACCGGCGGCTATCCGGCATTTCTCAGCGAGTTCTGACCCAAACTCTGCGGGAGTTGGAGCGCAGCGGATTGGTTTCGCGGCGAGTTCTGGAAAGCCGCCCTCCGGCGACCGAGTACGCACTCTCCGAACTGGGACATTCGCTGCTGACTCCCCTCGTGCCGTTGATGGTCTGGGCGGAGTCGAACCGGGATAAGATCGAGCAAAACCAGCAAGCGTACGATGCGGAGACCTTACGAAACGAGTCCCTGCGAAATGAGTCCCTAGGAAACGATGAAGATAGCCAGATTGTCGAGTGAAGCCGAGTAAATTCGACGACGGTTGCTGAATTCAAAAATTCGCATTGAGTCATCATATTTTCCCATCACAGCAGAGACAGCGATTCCCTCGATCACCCATTTAACATAAGAAGTTGTCAGTTTCTCGGCTGACCTCTCCATGAGCGCATCCACTCCATCTCCGCGGATTCACAAAGTCGCCCTGCTCGGCTTCGGCTCAGTGGGTAGTTCGGTGGCGCGGGTATTGTGCGACTCCCATCCTGCAGCGCTCGAACTGACCCACATTTGCAACCGTAATGTGGCGCGCAAGCAAAACGAGGCCCTGCCCGCAGGAATCCGCTGGACGGAAGATTTTGACGAGGTTTTGGCTTCCGACGCTGACATTGTGGTCGAGGTGATCGGTGGCCTGAACCCTGCCGAAGACTGGGTGCGCCGCTCGCTGGAAGCTGGCAAGTGCGTGGTAACGGCCAATAAGCAGTTGATCGCCCGGCGCGGCGACGAGCTGTTGCCCTTGGCCCATCACCTTGGCCGACACTTGCTATTTGGCGCGGCGGTAGCGGGCGGCATCCCTGTGATTTCCGGCTTGCAGCAGGGACTGGCGGGCGACGAACTGTTCAAGATTCACGGCATACTTAACGGCACCTGCAACTTTATTCTGAGCCACATTGAGCAAGGCGCGAGTTTTGCCGATTCACTGGCAGAGGCGCAACGTCTTGGCTTTGCCGAGGCTGACCCCACCGATGATGTAGACGGCTTGGATGCTGCCGCCAAGTTGGCGATTCTGGCGCGGGTTGGCTTGCGCTGCGCAGTCCGGTTTGAGGAGATTGCCTGTCGCTCGATTCGTCCGATTCAAGCCGTGGACTTTGAGTACGCCAAGGAAATCGGCTGTACCATTCGCCAGATTTCACGCGCCGAACGCCTCGGGGAAACCCTGTTGGCTGGGGTGCAGCCCGCGCTGGTGCCTCTGCGTTCTCCGCTGGCGCAGCTTGAAGGCGGCCAAAATATGGTAATGGCCACCGGACGCTATGGAGGCGACACAGTTTTCGCGGGACACGGCGCGGGTGGCAATCCCACTGCGGTTGCAATTCTCTCGGATGTGCTTTCCATCGTGGCGAACCCCGTGCCTTCGGTGCCGGGTGCGCCTCCAGTGCCGCGTCCAGCGAACGCCAACTTCACCTCGCGCTATGCCTTGCGCCTGATTGTGCAAGATCAGCCGGGGATTATCGTGGCAGTCGCGTCCATTCTGGCGCGAAACGGCATCAGCATTGACGCCATTCTGCAAAAACCCGGCTTTACCAAGACCGAACTGCCGTTCATGATTACGCTGGAGCCGTGTCCACACACGCAGATGGACGCGGCGCTGGGCGAGATCGCCAAACTAAACTTCGTGACCCAATCACCGCTGTCGCTGCCGATTCTCGACCTGTAGTCGGCGAGACGTTCACCGCCCCGTGCTAGCCTGTTGGCGATGGGATTTTCAGCGTTCCAAGGCAATGATGAAGTAGTGGCGCGGCTGCGACGCTCCCTGCAAGCCGGGAGACTGCCGCATGCGCTCATCCTGAGCGGCCCTGAAGGCTCAGGCAAATATCTGCTAGCCACCATGCTGGCCAAGACGATGAACTGCGAAGCGGCCGAGATTGCCGCCCGCGCATTGCTGCCACCGCCTCCACCGCCAACGCCCAAGCCAGCCCCTGTGAAGAAACAGAAGAGTGAGAAGCCGCCTGCACCAATGGCGATGAGCCTGTTTGGCGACCTAGAGCCTGAGCCGGACGAAGAGACGGAAGAAATGGAAGCAGAGGCTGAGGTTTACACCGGGCCTCCTCCTACATTCGTCAACGCCGCGCCGCCGGTCGAGGCCTACGTTCCAAATCCTGACGGCCTGCCTGATTTTTGCGGGGTGTGTCCGTCGTGCCTGCAAATCGGCCAAGCCGACGACTTTGCCGCCCGATTTGCCGAAGCCGTGGAGGCGCGTGAAGGACTGAAGGATTCCGAGAAGAAAGAGACACGCATTCTGTTGCAGCCACACGCCAACCTGATCATCGTGCCGCCTGATCCGCCGCAGATGATGATTAAGGTGGATCAGATTCGCCGCGTAATCGAGAGCGTGCGCTTCGTGCCGGAGCGCGGGCGGCGCGTCTACATTCTGACTACATCGGCCTTTATAAAAGAAGCAGCAAACTCGCTACTTAAGGTGCTGGAAGAGCCGCCCCAACACGCCACGCTCATCTTGCTAACCGAGAACGCCAGCGAACTGCTGCCGACGATCCGTTCGCGGTGCGTCACTCTGACCCTGGCACCAATCCCAGTGGCAGAACTGGAAGCGGACTTAGTTAGCTCACGGCCCGAGTGGGATGCGCGCCAGCGGGGGCTAGTGGCGAGGCTTGCCCATGGGGCCATTGGGCGCGCCCGCAGCTTTGACCTCGCGACATACGTCACCGCTCGGGCCGACGCGCTGACCATTCTCCGTTCGGTCACGTCGGACGATCACAGTCAGCTCTTCCAGACCACGGAGCGCTTTCGCGCTGGAGCGGATGGCCGCGAGAAAACGGATCAACTGATGGCGGCGCTTTATTCTCTGTTGGAAGATTTGTTGTTCCTGCAGCACGGCGCAGTGCAGCGCATTCGTAATACCGATATTCAGGCTGATTTGAAGCGATTGGCCGCAGCGACCAGCTTTGCGTGGCTGGAACGCGCTGCAATCGGCCTTGGAGAAGTTCGACGGGGGATGCGGCGCAACTTGCTCCGTTCGCTTTCGCTGGATGCTTTTGCCGCGGCACTGGAATAGGTTGCTTTACAACAGCTCGCAGCCGTCGCTGACCGCAGATTTTCTAGTTGGCGTGCCCATTGCCAGTGGCGCCCTTGCGCGCCCGCACCACGCGCCGCAGCTTCGGCAAAATTTCTTCACAGTATCCGAGCAGGGCGCGTGTGCGGTCGGCTTCCGAATCGAGAGCCAGCAGCGTCTGCTTGAAGTCGGGATCGAGCGGCAGGGATGCCGCCAAAGCAAATGAGAGTGCGCCACTCTCTGGGTTAGGGGGAGAAGCAGACTCGCCCGCCAGCGCAAGAATTTCTGCCTGCAAAGCCAGTGCGCGAACTGTCTCTTCCCCGCTTGGCAGTTGCGGTTCGTCTTCCAGATACTCGATTTCCGCTTGAAGAAAAGCTCGCTCCTGCAATACGTGAACCAGCTCAAAGCGACGCGCCCCGCGAGCAATAATGTCGAGCCGACCATCGTCGTAGCGCTTGCTGACTTCAACAATCCGCGCGGTGCAGCCCACCTTGGCGATGCCATCTTCCACCGCCCGCACCACGCCAAACTCGCGGCGCTGCTGCAAGCATTCCTCGACCATTTCGCGATAGCGGGGCTCGAAAATATGCAGGGGCAGAATCGCACCGGGTAGAAGCACCAGGTCAAGCGGAAATAGTGGCAGCAGATCAGACATCCATTCCTCCGGTGGTGGAGCACGTTTCGGTTCGATTGTACGCTGGGCGTTCCAGCTTTGCGCCTGACTTTGCTAGGCTGGAATGTTGACGGGGCCGTGCGTAGGCGGAATTTGCTCACCAGAATGTAGGGGACTTATGGGACATAGCTTATACGGTAAAGTAGCGGTGGTCACCGGCGCGTCGCTGGGCATTGGCGCAGCGATTGCGCACCTGTTCGCGCATGAGGGTGCTACGGTCGTTCTTACCTCGCGCGATCAGCAGCGGGTGCAGGCAGCTCGCGACGCCATCGGCTTGCCTGAACAAACCGTGGCTCGGGTGTGTGACGTGCGGTCTGCAAGCCAAATACACGCTCTGGCGGACGACGTGATGCGTCAATTCGGTCGCATTGATATCTGGGTGAACAACGCTGGCTACGGTTTGCGCGACACCGTTGCCGCGATGGACGCCGATGCCATGCGCGACTTGTTTGAGACGAACCTGTTTGGGGCGTTGCATGGCATGCAGGCGGCGATCAAAGCCATGCAGCCGAAGCGCAGCGGCGTTATCGTGAACATATCGAGCGTGGCTGGCCACATTCCTCTGCCCAATGGAGCCGCATATAGCGCAAGTAAGTTCGCGATGAACGCACTGGGCAAGGCCGCGCGCATGGAGCTGGCAGATAGTGGCATTCACGTACTTACAGTTTGTCCCGGTTATGTGGACACTGCGTTCGGTAAAAGCCGAGTGCGCGGGAACGATCCGGTCGAACTGCGCGAAAGTCAATCCGGCGTTACTGCGGAAGTGGTGGCGCGTGCCACGCTAAGTGGAGTGCTTCGCCGCAAGCGAGAGGTGGTGGTTCCCAGCCATTATCGCTGGTACATCAAGGCATATCAGTTATTGCCCGGCACCATGGAGCGCGTTCTTGCCGAGATGGCAAGAAAGGCTCGTGCCAGAGTTGCGATACGTAAGCCTTCTTCGAGTTAGCTTATCTCCACCAGCATAGCTTCCATTTCTCCCTGCGCATGAGAGTTGCCTGCACGCTCGGCCGCTGCAATGCCGTTTGTGAGCCACTGGCGCGCCTCATTCGTGCGGCCTGCCCGTTCGAGCATTTGAGCCGCCATAAAGTAACCAGCGGCATAGTCCGGGTGCGCCTGAATCAATGCTTGAAACTCTGCCAGTGCTTGCTCGATCTGATTTGAGTTAGAGTGCTCCATCGCTAGACCATAGCGTGCAAAGGCATTGTTCGCGTCCATTGCCAGAATTTCTTTTAGCTGCGTCACTCGATCCATGGTACGACTTGCTCCTGTTCTCTTGATACAGATGATGTTAGCGATGGTCGGGCATATTGGGCATAATCGAATGCCCGCTAGGCGCTGGAGTATGCGGCAGGGCGAAGCGCTTGTGCCGCACCGGTACTAAACTTGAGTGCCCCTCGACCAATTTATAAAACTTATCGCCCGCAATATTGGCGAAGTGCTGCACTAACCCGGAGGTTGGCCAACTCACCTCTACGTCTGCGCTACGCAAGGCTGATCCCAACCCGATGTGCTGTCGCAATGGATTTCCTCCAAAGCTGGAGCCGAAGCCGACCGTGCGGTAGATGTGGCGCTTGCCTGTTAGGGTTTGCAGAGTCAAGTGAACTCTTGCGCCGATGGCAGACCGGTTCGTCTTCACGCCTTGTAGTTCAAGCGACACCCAATGGTTGGGTGAAGCGGGATTTTCGTACAGAGTACTCAGATAAGTGTCTCCGGGATACGCCCCACCCACCTTTTGGAATACGTCTTCGTCGCCATCGTTGTCAATATCCCCGAAGGCAATTCCATGACCCTTTTGCAGGTGCCCAAATCCACCAGCAGTAGTTACATCCTGAAACGACTTGCCGCCACTGTTCCGAAACATACGATTGGGAATGAGCGTCTCGAAGTTCGGGTCGCCGGTTCCCATATATATATCAAGCCAGCCGTCATTATCTAAGTCGCCGAATCCTGCACCCATTACAAGGATTGCACGATCTAAGTGCACTTCCTTAGTCACGTCCGTGAAGGTTCCGTCATGATTATTGTGGTAGAGGCGCGGTGTTTCTGCTTTATACGGCAGGCCGATTTCAAACGCGCCGATGTCATTAAAATCTTCAACATAATAACCCGCTGCGAAAATATCCGGCCAACCGTCATTGTCGTAGTCGAAGAACCAAGTGGCGAAACTATGAATAGGTTCTGCCACATGCGCCTGAGCGGTAACATCAGTAAACTTCCAATGCGACGCATCGGGGTGCGCTGAATCCATCGGCCCGTCGTTACGAAATAAATGATTCGCCTCGCCCTTAATCGAAACATATAAGTCCGGGCGTCCATCGTTGTTAAAGTCGCCCCAGGCAACGCCTTTCACGTAACCGAGCTTAGCAAGACCGCTAGGCTCTCTCACCTCGGTAAACGTCCCATCGTGATTATTGTGAAATAACTGTGACGGATGATACTCCGTTGTGTTCGACTCGTGGCCGACGAATAAATCGAGCCAGCCGTCGTTATCGTAGTCGGCCCAAGCGGCGGTTTGCGTCGGATGAAACGAAAGCAGGCCAGCGGCCTCGGTTACATCATCGAAAGTACCATTACAGTTATTCTTAAGCAGCGAAAGGGGATACTTGCCATCCTGCCCGAACCAGCCGCCGCGAAGCACTACTAAATCTACGCAGCCGTCGTTGTTGTAGTCGGCTGCAATAATATTCAGCCCGCCCAATTCGCCCGTTAGCCCAGCTTCGGAGGTTCGTTCGCTGAAACTTCCATCTCCGTTGTTGTGGAAGAAGCGAAGCTGGTCGAGTGGGCCGGAGGACGAGACCATGATGTCGAGCAAGCCGTCGCCGTCAAAATCTTCCATGACGGCCCCGCCGGAGTGGCCGGCGATGTTCAGGCCAGTAGTTGGAGCGACGTCCAAAAACCGAGGGAGGTTGTACTCCGAGTCGAAGATAGATTCCGGAATCAGCCACTTGGCGGGTACATCTTGCGGATAGCGGCCCAGCGTCATGTAGGCAACATTCAACAGCCAGCGCGCCTTGGTGTCGCTGGGGTCATGCTCCAGCGCGGCTGTGAATTCACGCACGGCCCCTTCGGCTCCACGTGTCAGCTTGTGGACGCCTCCCCCCTTGATAGGGAAGACACACGAATCCTGCCCATGGTAGTTCAGGCAATTCTCTTGCTCACCCAACCTCAGGTAGGCTACACCGAGCAGGTTTCGCACCTGCGTCTCAAAGTAAGGGGCGAATGTTATTCCGCGTTCGACGCCGAGTTTGCGAATCTGCTCCAGTTGGTCCACCGCTTCTTTGCTGTCGCCGTTCTTCAGCAGGGCTTGGGCCAAGGCCACGCGCACCTTGAGTTCGGTGCGAATCTCCGGCTTGGCTTCGAGCTGCTTGCGCCAGTAGTCGGCGCGCTCGGCTTCCTTGAACGAATCGGTCTTCCAGTCGTTTTCGCGGAAGATCTTCCGCAGAAGCTCTTCCATTTTGCGGGTTGAGTCGGCCTGATACGGCGGTCGCGGGTTCGAAGCGGCAGCGCTGGCTCATGGCCCCGATTGGGCAAGCGGCATCGCTGCCAAACTCAACCACAGGCAGGTGCTTCCGAGGATGGCTAGGGTCGAGTGGCGCATCAAGTTCAATTCCGGTAGAAGATTAGTATATGACCAACGCGGAAAGTCCAAACGCAATCCTAACGCCTCGCACCACATCTGAGTCGCGGTCTGAGATGACCGAAATCGTGCTGCCGAACGACACCAACCCCTTGCGCAAACTGCTGGGCGGTCGCCTGATGCACTGGATTGACATGGCGGGCGCGCTGGCGGCGCATCGCCACTCGCGTGCCTACGTGGTCACAGCGTCGGTGGACCACCTCGATTTCTTCGTCCCTTGCCGGGTGGGCGACGTAGTCGTGCTGCGGTCGCAGGTGAACCGCGCCTTTAATACTTCGATGGAAGTGGGCGTGAAGGTGTTCGTGGAGGATTACATTGAGCACACGGTCAAGCACGTCAGCTCATCCTACCTGACGTTTGTCGCTGTCGATGCCGACGGCAAGCGGCAGCGGGTACCGCCGATCGTGCCAGAGAATGTGGAAGATCAGCGAAGGTACGAAGATGCTGCGCGGCGCAGGGGCATTCGCGAAGCGGAGCGGGCGCGACAGAAGCTGGCGAAGGAATAAGCGACTGAACAGTTTTATTGCAACAGCTTTATTGCAACAGCCGAGCCACTTCGGCGAACACGGTGTGGGCCTTGAGGCCAACCACGTGTGCCGCGGTGAAGACCGCCACCAGCATGGCTGCAACCACGACCGCATACTCGGCGATGTCTTGCCCGGAATTGTCATGCCAAAACTTGGAAATAAATGCAGACATGAAACACACCCCTTGAGAAACATTATGCTGGCGAAACACCCGGGTCTGCGTTCTCGTACCGCGAATCCTAGGCAAGCGCCGAGCGGCGCGCAAGTAAGCAGCCGGGGGAATGGAAGCTGGCTCACCCCCTAAGGGGATGCTCAACTTCTACTGCTGAAGCGTGCTCGCCACACCCGAGAAAACATTGTTGGCGCTGGTGCCGATCAGCCGGATCGTACCAATCACAATCACTAGAATCACGGCCAGCATCACGGCATACTCAGCGATGTCCTGGCCTTGGTCGTCCTGCCACACCTTGCGAAATAAGTTCAACATATCCTAAGGCCTCTGCCACCCGGAACTGCGGGCTGCTCTTCCACTTCTCCAGTTCAAGACTACGTTCGTCTTACCAGTTTGCAAATAGCACGGTTAGCACTCCTATGGCACGAAAGTGCCATAGAATCCCAATCTGGGCAGAGAAAACAGGCCTTTGTTCCGTGAATTTAACGCGAGAATACGTACTAGCCGCAAACCCGCTAGTGAATCTGCACCAGCGGCAACGACTGGTTGACGGCAAACAGCGCCAGTTCCAACCTCGTGGAAACACCGAGCTTGTCAAAAATGTTGCTGAGGTGGTGCTTCACCGTATCTTCGCTGATCTTGAAGTGCTCGGCGATCTCCTTGTTGGCAAACCCAGCCACCACGGCGGAGACGATCTCGATCTCGCGCGGCGTCAGGCCAAACTTACGCTGCTTGGCGGCCTGGCTCTCCTGCTGCATAATGGTGCGTAAGTAAAGCATGAGGTTGGAGACCACTTCGCGGCCCACCCAATACTCGCCCGACATTACGGCGCGAATCGCCTTCATCAGCATCTGGCTGGCGGAGTCCTTCATTACAACGCCACGCGCACCCAACTGCAACGCCTCCACTACTTGTGGCTTTTCCGCGGCAGCAGTCAGCAAAATCACCCGCATCGAGCTGTTGATGGAGCCGAGCTCCTTGAGTGCGTCGAGGCCGGGATGCTTGGGCATGGCCAGATCGAGCAGCAACAGATCCGGCTTAAGCTGCTTGGCCATTCGCACTGCTTCGGCACCGTCGGAAGCTTCGCCGACCACCTGAAAGCCAGGCTCTTCCTCCAGAAGGCGGCGCAAGCCGTCGCGGAAGATTGGGTGGTCATCCGCCAGCAGAATTCGTATTGGTTCTTGGTTTCTATCCATAATTTCTATCCGCAATTTCTATCCGTAGACGGTTTCCAAATTGGAACGCACACTCACTTCCAATCGCGCACCACTCCCGGGGGTAGATTCTATCGCGAGTTCCCCTTCAATCAAACGAACCCGCTCTTTTATCACCAGTGGGCCTAATCTTTGCTCGTCGAGCGCCGCGAAGTCCAAACGACCGGTAAAGTCAAACCCTTGCCCGTCATCTTCCACGATCAACTTCCACAGCTGGCCTTCCTGCGACATTAAGCGTATCAGGACGCTGCGCGCGCCGCTGTGTTTGCGGACATTTACCAAAGCTTCTTGCAAGATGCGTAGCAGTTCGCGGCACACCCGGGTCTCCAAGTCCACCGGACGGGAAGGCGGCACAAAACGGGTGACGATACCGGTTTCGCGCTGAAAACGCTCGCTGGCGTCGGCGCATAGACCCACCAGGTTTCCCGCATCGGCTTCGGCCGACTTGAGATTCTGCATCAGCTCACGCAGTTTGAGTGCCTCTTCCCGCAGCAGGCGCTGAATGCGCGCAAGATCACTGTTCATCTTGGAAGTCTGCGAGTCTTCGGGCAGGTGCCGCCGCAACAGTTCCACCTGCATCTCCATGGCGATGAGGGACTGCACCGCGCCATCGTGCAGGTCGCGAGCTACACGGGCACGTTCCACGGCTCCCGCGCGTTGACGCAGGCGCCGCAGCAGAAATACGTTGTAGACGGCTGGCCCAACTTGATCCATCAAGTCGCGCAAAAAGCGCAAATCCTCTTCCTCAGTCAGGGGGCTTTGCGGGTCGAACAAGAAAACGCGGCCTTGCCACTCTTCCGCGAGCGAGATGTTCACGGCGACTACGGACTTGGCAGACTCTCCCCGTGTCACGGCCTCCAGTGAGCCATCGTCCGCTACGCGCTTCATGCGGCGATTCTCGTCGAGCCCGGTGGTGACGAACTCGCCGTTGCTGCCGAACCGTCCGTAAGCGCACGAGGATTCCCCACCCAGAAAGTGCACCCGATCTCGCTGCTCGGGCGTGGCCTCGCGCCAATGGAGGATAGTTCGGCCCGCAGAGCCGTGGTTCACATCGGCCAGAAACACTCGAACACTGTGCGCCTCTTGCGCAGCCAGCAGCGCGTGGCGTGACTCGAAGATCTGCATGATCTCGCCGAGCACCGCCTGCAACGTGCCGCTCACACCTAATTCCACGCGCACCGAGGCCAGCAGCCGGTTCTGCACCAGTCGTTCCGCCCGGAAGCGCTTTTCGTGCTCAGCCAAGTACCCGATCAGAACCGCCATCACCAGCAGGTAGGCAGAGCGAATCAGCAGGGCGTATCCAGTGAACTCGCGCGCAAAAGCCGGAATGCGGCCCAGCCAAAGGCCCTCGCCCCATAGCAAAATGATCCAAGCGCCAGCGGTAGCCAGCGTCTCGCGCAAGCCCCAGCGATAGGCTGCCGCCAGCAGCACGAACACGAAGAAACGCGCGAAGGGGCCATTCTCGCCGCCCGCTACCAGGGTGATTAGAACGGGCCACGCCACGTCCGCTGCATGCACAAAAAAGACAAGTCGTGGCGCGGGATCGCGGCGGAAGCGGAACAGCAGCATAACCAGCACGCTATGGGCGATGTAAACCGCGAGCAGGAACCAGACCAGGCGGACGTGCTCGCCAAACAAATTCAGCGAAAATGGCGAGTTCAGGCCGGAAGCTTGTGGGTCAAATAAAAACGTAACAATGGGAGAGATGGCGAGGAATACGCGCGCCGTCGCCAGCACCCGTTCGGTGCGGCGCACCTCTTCCTTCGACGCGGGAGCCCGCAGCCGCCACAGGAATCGTTTTAGTACAGACGGAGTATGCAAGAGCTGCTTAAACCTTGGCACTATTATGCACACTTTGTGCGAAAAAATGAAAAGAGAAGCGCAGACGGTGCTCCCTTTTTGCAAGGAAAGTCATTCCCCCACAGACTGTCATTCCGAGCGGAGCGAGAATCTGCAGTTTCTGCGCGGCGGCAACGAAGATTCCTCATGCCAAAGATACGGCTCTCGGAATGACCACCATTAAGCGGGGTTGCCGCGCACCTAACGCCCGAGCAGCTTACGGTCGAAGAACTCAGCCGTCGCACCATAGGCTTTGATCCAGCTCTTGTGCAGAAGGAAGTCGTGGATTTCGTCCGGGAAGATCAGCTCTTCGAACACCACACCGCCCCGGCGGCGCAGGCGCTCCGCCAAGTCCACAGTCTGGCTGAACTCGACGTTGCGATCGTCGTCGCCGTGGATGAACAGAACCGGTGATGTCCAATGATTGGCGTCGGCGACAGGCGACGATTTTCTGGCCAGTTCGCGAGCTTCCTTGGCGTCCGGAGCCGCAGGACGGTCAGGCCGCAGCTCCGCGCCCACATACGCCGACCAATCGTGGACACCATGGAAGTCCACACCCGCAGCAAAGATGTCGGAATTGCGCGCGAGGCCAAGCGCGGTAAGCAGCCCGCCATAAGAGCCGCCCCACAGACCAATTTTCTTGGCATCAATACCGGGCACCTTCTGCAAATAGTGCGCGCCAGCAATAACGTCCTTATATTCCGACGAACCGCGCCAACCGCCGTCCTTCACTTCGCGGAACGCGCGCCCATACATGATGCCGAGGCGATAGTTCACCGACAACACGGTGTAGCCTCGACTCGCCAAGTACTGATTCATCGCATAGGCGTTGTGATAGTAGCCGAAGTAGTGGAACGCAGGCATCATCTGCCGGATCGGGCCACCATGGGTGAAGATGATCCCTGCGCCATTCGACTTGCCTGCAGGCGGCGAGAATAGCTGCCCGTGAATCGTGAGGCCGTCCTCGGATGGGAACGTCACCGTCTGCGGCGTTACCAGTGTCTTAGGGAAGTCTTGCGGCAAAGTGCTTGCCGCAATCATCGCGCGCTCGCCGCTAGCCGAAATCGCCAGCGGCATAGCAGGCGTAGTTGCCGTCGAACCGAGACACACGATCTGCGACTTGTCCGCCGTTCCCGCCTCAACAGGACTCCACTCCGCCGATTCACCCTTGGTGACTGCTTGCGGCGTTCCACCAGCTGCCGCGACCCGCCAAATATGGCGGCGCTCGATGTCATCCTGATTCGAGGTGTAGATCACGGACCTGCGGTCGCGAGAGAGCGTGGCTTGCTCGACGTCGAACGCGCCGGGCGTGAGCAGCGTAGCTTGGCCACCCGCAGCGGGAATCGCGTACAAGTGATTCTGCCCGTCCTGCTCCGACGCGAACACGATGCGATCATCGGCAGTCCAAAAGAACGAGCCGTCAGCAGTGAGTCCGGGGAAAGAGTCGTTGTCGGCGGTGCCGCTGTGCCAGATTTCTTTGCCTTCGTCAGTTCCTACATCCGACACCCAGATCGCCCACGGCTGCGGCAAAATCGGAATCATCGCATCATCTCGCGTGGTGCCAGGCTGACGCAGAAAGGCGACGTGCTTGCCATCGGGCGACCAGCGGGGAGAGCTGTCGCGACTGGTGGTGGGAGCGAGGTAGTGGGCACTCCCCGTGCCCAGTTGGGTGAAATGCGGCGGGTCTGTTGAGCTGACATCCCTCACTGCGATCCAACTGTGATCGCCACGATCAGAAACAAAAGCTATGCTCATCCCATCAGGAGACCATTTGGGCTGTTGATTGTTGCCGCGTAGTTGGGTAATTTCCACTGCCGGTGGGGGATTCTTATCTCGATATATGAGGTACTTAGACTTATGGGGCAATGGCTGATAGACAGCGACAGCAGCCAGCCACAACTGCTTTTTCGCCGCCCAAACCGCCCACTTCCCATCCGGAGAAAGCTGCACATCCTCGCACCCTTCGTCGGTGCAACCCATCTCGCCGAGAGAACGAGGATCGCCGCCTTCGGCGCTCACCGCCCAAACCCGCTGCTTCAGAGCGGTCGCCATGCTGCCGGGATTCGCAATCACGCCTTCGCCGCTTGCCTCTGACCCCCGCACGTAAACCAACGTCTTACCGTCCGCAGTGATCCGCAAGCTGGCAATGGCTTGGCCGTCATCTTCGGTGTAGTGCGTCACCTGCCGCGCCGCAGTCGGCGACGCATAGTCAGGCCCATCGGCAATCCATATATTCCGCACACCCTTGGCGTTGACGAACCAAGCAATGCGCCCGGAACTCGACGCGACAAGCCCATCCGGAAACGGCGAGCTTAGAATTTGCTCGAGGGTGAAGGGGGCTTGGGCCAGAGCGGCAGCAGAGAAAGCGGTAAAGAACAGCACGAGGCAGAGCATACAGCGGGGAATTTTCATGGCGAAATCAGGCTAAACGCTCGTGAGGCGGTGTGCAAATCGAGCCGAGAAAAACACAAGGTCTCTCCACTCCAGTTTTCTGCGCTGCTTCGCGTGCAGAAAGCTTCCGGTCGAGATGACACTTCCGCGGGACGTCGAAAATTCTAGGTCCCGCCAATCCCCACCAGCTCCTCCGTCCGCTTTAACTGGCCGCAGGCCGCATAAATGTCGCGCCCGCGCGGACGACGCACATACGTCGGAATCCCGGCTCGCATCAGCGTCTGCTGAAATTCGGCCACGCTCTCGCGCGACGGGGTAGAAAACGCAATCCCCGGCCCGGGGTTCAGCGCGATGAGATTCAACTTGCAACAGATTCCCCGCACCAGCTGGATGACTTCGCGCGCGTGTTCCGGAGCATCATTCACGCCAGCCAGCAGTACGTACTCAAACGTAATCCACTCACGCGGCTTCAGCGGGAACGCCCGCGCTGCGGTCAGCAGCTTTTCAATCGTCCACTTTTTGTTGATGGGCATGATCTCGGTGCGCGTCGCCTCATTCGAGGCATTCAGCGAAATCGCCAGCTTGGGCCGCACCGCCTCGTTGGCAAACTCCTCTATGCGCGGCACAATGCCCGACGTCGAAACCGTCATCCGCGACGCCGGAATGCCAACCCCATCCGCCATCACCCGCACCGACTGCATAAAGTTGGCATAGTTGAGGAACGGCTCACCCATGCCCATAAACACAATGTTAATGCGGGTCTCCGGAGGATTCGCGCCCTGATCGTTCAGCACCGCGATCACCTGTCCGGCGATTTCGCCCGCCGTCAGGTTGCGCTTAACGCCAAGCGCCGCCGTCAGGCAGAATTGGCAATCCACCGCACAGCCCACCTGACTGGAAACACAAATCGTCGCCCGCCGATACGAACGCTGCGGCACTTCAGCTTTAGCGTAGCGTCCGTGCGCGTCCTTAACCGCGCTGCGTTTACCGAATAACGCATCGCCTTCGTCAAACAACAGAATGCCGCCAGTTGCGCCTGCCTCCGCCGTCACCTGATCGAGATTCTTTTCTGTCTCGCCAATGTACTTGCTGGCGATGGCCGGCGTGTCCCCCTCAAACTGAGCCGCCGCTTCCTCAGCCGCCTCGCTACCATCCCCCGCTTCGCCGCCATCGCCGTCCGGCATCCAAACTGTTTCCACAGTCATCCCATCGGCGAGTTCGACAAGGTAGCGCACCGTGCCGTCCACCGAAACAAAACGTTTGGCGAGACGTGGTAGGCCCACCATCCACCCATCCTCGGCAAGCTTTTCGCGCAGTTGCTTGGAAAGCGTAGAGATGGCGTCAAGCGACTCAACTCGTTGCCCATAGAGCCCAACGTATAGCTGCTTGGCGCGATAGGGCTTTTCGCCCAAATCCGCCATCAGCGCGGTGAGTTGCGCTAGATCCATTCCTAATAGTGTGTTGCCGTTACTCATCAGGAACCGCCTCCAGAATCCATCTGCATCAGCCTTGTTTGCAACGCTGCCAGCATCGCAGGCACGATCCATTTGTGGCCGATGCCTACGGGCACAAAGTAAGCACGTCCCAGCCAGTGGTTGAACTTCACCAGCGTCGTCAGAATCAGCGACGCCGAATCCAACTTCCGTTGCTTTAGAACCGACACGCGAAAGTCGAGATGCCAGTCGTCAATGCCAAGCATCACTTCATTCCCGTCGTCACTATAGGCTGGATGGAGCGCCGCGATCGCCCGCTCCCAGTCAGCATTCGACTGTGGCTGAAACTGCCGCCCCGTTTTCAACCCTAGTGGCCCCATCAGCGCATCCCGCAGTCCCAGCATTCCCCGCACCCATTTCGGACAGGCCTCGTACCCTGCCTTCGCGAGATTCGCCAGCTCCAGATTCGCATGTGGGGGCACCTCAACCTCGAACGCATCCGCAAAATCCACCCGCGAAAGTGCGTCCCGGCCCAGCCCTGCCAAGTAGGGTGGAACCTCGACTACCTTCTGCAACGCCTTGTCAATCGCGTAAGTCATTGATTCTATTGACATTTTACCGTCGTTGCACCGCGGCTGGCTATGAAACAATCTAATAGAAGCGTACGCTACTGGCACCAGCCTCGCTCCCGGCCTGCCGATACGCAGAACAGTCATCCCTTATGGTTCAAGAATCTCGTAATATTCAGCGCCAGACTCTGGCTAACGGACTCACTATTATCACCGAGCAGATGCCCCATTTGCGCTCGGTCTCGGTCGGCATCTGGATCAAATCCGGTTCACGCGACGAAAACCTGGAGCGCAACGGCATCGCCCACTTCATTGAACATATGGTGTTCAAGGGCACCGAGTCTCGCTCCGCCGAAGCCATTGCCCGCGAGGTCGATTCCATTGGCGGCAACCTCGACGCCTTCACTTCCAAAGAGTACATCTGTTTCAACATCAAGGTGCTCGACGAGCACCTGCCCATTGCCATGGACCTGCTGAGTGACATGGTGCTGCGGCCCACCTTCGCTGCAGCCGACATCACCAAAGAACGCGGCGTCATTCTGGAAGAGATCAAGATGGACGAGGATAATCCCGACTACCTCGTTTTTGAAATTTTCTCGGACAACTTCTGGAAGAACCATCCTCTAGGTAAACCGATTCTGGGCACCCGCGACACGGTGAAGAAGTTCGACGAGAGCATCGTTAAGGAGTGGTACAAGAAGTTCTTCCATCCTGGGAACATCATCATCGCTGCGGCTGGGAATCTGGATCACGAAGCCTTTGCCGCCGAGGTTAGCCGCTATTTCGCCGCGCTGGAGCCGCGTGAAAACGGCCATTACGAAAAGGCTCCGGTCGTGGATCCCAAGATCATCCTGAAGAACAAGAAAAGTCTTGAGCAGGTGCAAATCTGTCTCGGCGTACCTGCGCATGGCATCAACACCAAAGACCGCTACGTCGGCTATCTGCTGAACACGGTGCTGGGTGGTGGCATGAGCTCCCGCTTATTCCAGAACATTCGCGAGAATCACGGCATGGCCTATTCGATCGGCGCGGACATTACCTCCTACCGCGACACGGGCTGCTTCAGCGTGTATGCCGGAACCTCGCTAGCGAATGCGAACAAGGCGATTCAGTTGACCATGAAAGAGTTCAAGCAGATTCGCAGCGAGCCTCTACCCGAAGAGGAGCTAAAGCGCGCTAAGGCGCAGATGAAGGGCGGAATGATGCTGGGTCTGGAGTCGAGCGGGGCTCGCATGTCGAGTCTGGCGCGGGCAGAGATTTACTTCGGAACCTATGAAGCCCTCGACCAGCGCATCGCTCGCATTGATGCCATTACTGCCGAACAAGTACAAGCCATGGCGCAAGACCTGTTCCGCACCGATCAGGTGGCCGTGACGGTGCTGGGCAACCTGACCGGCATGAAGCTGCGCCGAGACATGCTGGAGTGCTAGGGTCTCGACCCAGGCACTCCATTTGCCCTAACGAATCTTCGTAATCGTAACTTCCACCTGAAACTGCCGCTTAGAGTAGGGATCATCAGCGCTGCCCACCAAGATCGGCTTGCCAATCACCACTGGCGTGCGGCCGGTGAGCTTCAGTTGGCGGACCATAGGAGACGCACCCGAGTCCTTCTCAGTGGGTGCCAGGCTGCTAAGCTCAGCGTTGGCCGTCAGGGTGTCGCCGCGAATGAATGCCTGCAAGTTGGTACCAACATCGGTGTAGGTTCCCTGCCCCGGCCCAGTCGTGATTGGAACCCGCGTCCCAATCTTGATCTCGTTCGCCGAACCATCTCCGGATATCTTCATCATGTAATGCCGCTGGTTGATCAACTTGCCATTTTCGTTTTCGCTGATGGCAAAGTCGAGTTGGAAGCTGCCCGAGGACGCCATACGATCCTTCTCCGCCTTTTCGGCGGCCTCGGACGATTCGGAAGCGCTGGCCTTAGGGGCGGATTGTGCAAATGCCAAGCAACTGCAAAGCGCGATTGCGACTAAAGCGTATTTCATGATCCTTTTCATAACGTTGCTTCTCCTTATTTTGAATTGCAAACTTTGCCGCTAAAATACCCGTGAACTCGACAACCCAATCAACATCTCGGCACTATTCTGGTGCCGCACTCATAAATGGCTCACGGTAACGTTGCCATTCTGCGTCATTCTCCTCCTGCGCCTGCGCCAGCAGAATCGCTTCACTGGGATGCTGCGTGACCAAACGGGCCAGCAGTAGTTCCTGCTCGCTCAGCGGCTGTTGCGATGGAAACGAGTCGAGACGTGGGGCTGTAATTGCGGCGGTCTTGGCCTGAGTCGTCTGTTCTCTCACGATCCGGCGACGGGATGGCGATCGCGACACCTCTGTTGAAGCTGCGGCAGAAGGTTGGTCTGGACAGATACGATCCGCATCAGGATTACCTTCCCTGATTCCGGGGATCAACTTATAAACGTCGCATTCGTCCATCTTTCGGGATTCAACCACCGGTTCACGAATCGTCTTCTCGCTCACCAATCCCCACATCACGAGTGCGATGGCGGCAACTGCGGCGAACGACCACGCAGCACGGAGCCAAAGCGGTCGCTGGATCATCTGGGGCCGCTCAGCCTCCAGCGCGGCCAGCACACGCAGCTCAAGTCCGGGCCGGGGTTCGGCTGCTCCAAACTCCCGCAAAGATGAATCGAGTAGTTGGTCTATCGCCGAATTGTTCTCGAATGGCTCCATGGTCATCGTCCTTCCTTTACCGTCCGGTTCCCTTGGCCTGCAGGGTCACTTCCAGCTTCTCTCGCAAAATCTGCCGCGCCCGAAAGACTCTCGACCGCACCGCCGCTTCGCTGATGCCCAACACAGCCGCAACATCGGGCGGCGTCAACTCTTCCAGCGTGGAAAGCACCAGCGGCTCGCGCAGTTTTGCAGGCAATGCCGCAATCAGGCGTTCCACGGTCGCCTGCATCTGCGCGCTTTGCAACACAGCTTCTGCACCAGCCTCGTGCGACCGCAACTGCTCGGCACTATCGTCCGCGTTACGCAGTGCATCGGTGACTTTGGGGCGACGATCAATCGCTACTCGCCACGCCACCCGCGCCAGCCAGTGCTTCGGATCACGCGCTTCCCGCAGCTTTGCGCTGAATCGCATCACGCGCAAAAACGTCTCCTGCGTCGCATCTTCCGCGTCATGATGATTGCGCAGCACCGAGTAGCACACGCGATAGACCAACCGGGCGTGGTCGCGGACTGCGCTCTCCAGTTCAGCTTCGCCCGTACCTTCGCCCATGCATGCGGCCGTCATCGTGTTGCTTGCCATCTCCATGCGTCATGCTCACAGCCGCTGTCGCCAATCAAGCTACTCTAATGGGCAGACCGGCCAGCCGAGTAAATTGTTCAGGAATATTTTCAATACTGAGTTAGCTGAAGATTGGACGCGCCAGTTTGCAGAATGCGGTTGGGCAATTTTTGGTGGGGGTTTTACGACTACAGATCGAAGCTCTTGCCACTAGTCTTGTCAAAGCTGGAACGCACTTCGAGCAAGTCAATCTTCGTGCCCGGCGGAAATTGCTCCAGATGGATGCTGCGACCATCATCAGCGGGAAGCACGACCTTCCAAAAGACTGTGCAGCCTTCCGGCAGCTCACAAACGTAGACGTCGTCCTCGAATTTAGATCTGGTTGTAATTTCGGGGTCGAAAGGATCGGCCGACAGCTTTCCCAGAAACATCTTCAGTGCATCGCTCTGCTTCTGCGTCAGCCGGTTGATTTGCTTGGCCTGCTTTGCGGTGTACTGGATCACGACTCGTTCGCGGGGATCTTCGGCCATGCTGAGCACGTTAGCAGAGGCGGTAGCCGGTGTCATCCCCCAACGTAAGACTTATTTTGCGCGGTGGCCCGCCGCAATACACCAGGCGAAGGCTTATCGGCCTGCTTCTTCGCCTTCTCCACCTTAACGGCGATCGGCACCTGTTTCTCCGCCTCCTTCATCGCAGCCAGCGCGGCAAACATCTCGTCCACATTGCTGAATTCGAACATTGGCATGCCAGCCTCGCGTTCCTTGATCCGTTCGGCCAGCATCGCCCGCACTTCGGGCGTGAAAATATCGGCGCGCACACTCTTGTAAGGAATCATCTGAAAGCTTCTGACGCCGTTTTCTTCCGACGCTTCCACTACAAATTCGTCGCCCTCTTTCAGGCCCATCACCTGCAACAGCCGCTCTGGCAGGGTCACCTGACGCTTACCCGCAATCCGCATACGATATGCTTCCTTCATTTCGTCCTGCCTTCCCGGAGCCTTGATGCTTACATCCCGATGTCGGATCATCGGATGATCGGATAATCTGACGATCTGATTGGATGATAGCATGACGAGGCGGGTTTACTCAAAAGGCACTACTCGAAAAAGATTCGCGACACCAACTGGAGAAAGAAGCCTACCGTGATGATGAGAATGCCCCGGCGGGCGCGCTTGACCGTGCGCCGAATCTCGATGAGGTCGGCATCTGTCTCATTATTAAGGGGTTCTCCCGATTTTTTCTCTTCCATGGGCAACCCGGCCAAGCGGCGTACGGTTCCCTTCAGCGCGTCGGTGTCGCGAAAATCAGCCTCTTTGCGGAGCGCTTCCCGCACCAGCAGGTAGCCGCCGAAAAAGGTCGTAGCATCGGCGAGGATGCCCACAATCTGCTTGCAGGTGAGGCTTTCCGGGCTGGTAAATAGCGTCGCTTCGAACATGCAGGCCATTATAGGCCGGGCGTACAATCGGCCGGATGGTCACTGTGAGCTCAGATCGGGTCAGGTCCGAAATCGACAACCTGGCTCACCGGCCGTTTAGGCCGTTCGTCCACCTTTAGCTGAAACACGTCGGGGCGGGCGTAATGTCCAACGACATCCATGTCGTATTTGCCCTTCACAATCTCACCTAAGTCCACTTCCGCAGTCAGAATGGCTTCGCCCTCAAAGTTCGGGCCTGCCAGTAAGTTGCCCCACGGATCCACAATACAGCTCCCGCCGCGTGTCATCACCGTGCCGGGGTCGTCGCCATAAATCGAACGCCAGTCGGCGGGATAGTCGCTCCGCCGCGCGAACTGGTTGCACGAGAGCACATAGCACCGGCCCTCGCAGGCAATGTGCCGCATGGAGGCGACCCACGAGTCGCGCGCATCAGCCGTCGGCGCACAGTAAATCTGGATGCCCTTGGCGTACATCGCGGTGCGCATCAGCGGCAGGTAGTTTTCCCAGCAGATTACAGCGCCCAGCTTGCCCAGCGGCGTGTCATACACGGGCATGGTCGAACCGTCGCCATAGCCCCAGACGAGGCGCTCGGCAGCGGTGGGCATGAGCTTGCGATGCTTGCCCATATATTCACCGGTTGGCGCGAAGAAGAGAACCGTGCAGTAGAGTGTGCCGCCATCGCGCTCAATCACGCCGATCACCAAATAAACACTGTGGCGTTGCGCGGTTGCAGCAAGTTCGTCCACGGCTGGGCCCGGCACGTCCACGCTACTTTCCCAATAGCGGCGAAAGTCTTCGCGGCCTGCGTCGGTACGCGAACCCACGACCGCGCCAAAATCGAGCCCTTTGGGATAAGCCGACACGAACGCTTCTGGAAACAGCACCAGCTTCGCACCCTGCCGTGCCGCTTCGGCAGTAAGCGACTCAACCTTTGCCAAGGTACGCTCACGGTCGAATGCGACCGGCGCGGCTTGCACCACTGCCACTTTGCTCTTGGTCCAAGAATCCGTCACGGCTGCCCCCATGCTTCAGGGTCAGTCTACCGGGAGCGCACCGGTCGCGGCTACTTTTGCGGCTACTGCTGCTGTTGCTGCTGCTGTTGCTGCTGCTGTTCGTGGTGCTGCGCCATCAGGTTGGTGGCGCGGACGGAGCGAGGTTGCAGCATAGGCGCAAGAGGCAATTCTTCGGGGAGCGGATGATTCGCTTCCGCCACCGTCACTGCGACACTGAGCGCGCTTTGCGCTTCGCCCTTATGCACGCCGCGATTCGGTGGCACGTCGGCGTAGTCGCGGCCAATGGCGACGCTGATGTGGCGCGCTGAACCCACTAGACTATTGGTGGGATCGAAAGCGACCCAGCCCATACCCGGCAGAAATGTCTCGACCCACGCGTGTGATGCCCCGTCGGATGAACGATCCTGCGCCTCGCTGGCGTGAAACAGATATCCGCTCACATAGCGGCAAGGCATGCCCACTTGCCTCAGCAGCGCGATCATGATGTGCGCAAAGTCCTGGCACACACCCTGACGGCTGCGCAGGGCGTCATCAATGGGCGAATCCACCTGAGTGCTGTTGGGCACATAGGCCAGCGCGTTATATAGGCCCTCGTTCAGGCGGGTCACGAACATAAGCGGATCGCAGTCGCGCTGCATCGGCAACTCCGAGGCGAGCCGCGCCAGCTCTTCAGTGGAATGTGCGAAGTGGCTGGGCAACAGCATCTCCCAATGGTCGCCAGTCTCGACCTGCGCCTCAAGCTCGGCCCACGAGCCGCACACACTTGACCCCAAATGATCTACATCCTCCACTTCCACGAGCGCCACCGCTTTTACCACCACGTCGGCATGGCTGCCCGGGATATCGAAATGATGCACATGGTTGCCGGAGTAGTCGCGATACTCCATCACATTGGCGTTGGGTGCCACATCCAGCGAAAACGCCAGGCAGCGCTGCGAGCCTTCGCTGCGGGGCTGCATGCGCACCTCCATCACACTCTCGCGAATCGCGGGCTGATAACGAAACTTGGTGATGTGACGCACGGAAAAGATCAAGCGTTATCTCCCAAACCTTCTTTGCCTATATTGCGCAGAGCAGGCTACGACGCCAGCGTAGACTCCACTGGATAGTCGAAGAACAAGTGCCGCACGGCACCATCCACCTGCACACACTGACGTTGAATGCCTGCCAGGTATCGAGTCGGCCCTTCGGCCATAATCTCGTCAATGGAAGCGAAGCTCAGCGCTGCACGCAGTTTGCCGGTAAGGCGGCTTGCACTCTCGATCTTGCGTCCAGTGCGCGCACCCACAAGTTGCAACGCGGAATGCACATGCTCCACCGAAAACCGCAGCGAATGCGGAAACTCGCTGTTCAGGAGCAGGAACTCGGCCACCCGCAACGGCTGCATTTCCGCAGTGTAGACCTTGCAATAGGCCTCGAACGCCGTGCATGACTTCAACAAGCCGACCCACTCAAGATATTCGTCGCCTTCCGCGGGCTGATCGGTAAACGGCTGGTCGCCTGAATAGTAAGCCGCCACTAAAGCCGCCAAGTCGTCCACGCGTTCCACATATCGTCCCAATTGAATGTACTGCCAGCCCTCGCCGTGACTCATGGTGGAATCAGTAATGCCCTGGAACAGGTGAGCGCCTTCCTCTACGGCATGAAAGAACTGATGAATCTGCGCCACCCAGCCCTGTTCACGATCAGTCGCCGAAACCTTCAGGTAGAGCCGATTAAGCTGCTCCCACATCTCCGAACTGCACTGTTCGCGGACGTTGCGCAGATTTTCCCGAGCGGCAATCACACACGAGACGATGGACGAAGGATTCGCGCGACTGAATACGAGGGCGTGATCCACGTCATCTGCATCCGACTCAGGCAGTTGCGCTTTGGGGATTTGCAGCGAGGTTGCCAGTCGCCGGGCACGTGCGGCACTCGTGTCATCCGCATTATCCAGTCGTAAGTTGTAATCCACATTGAATAGCCGCGCCGTATGTTCGGCCCTTTCCAAATAGCGACTCATCCAGTACAGACTATCTGCCACACGAGAGAGCATTGGGTTTCCCTGAGACTCGTTAAAATTGCTGACAAACTGCGTGAGTGGTGAATTCAGAATCCTCACTCGGCAAACTATTCCCGCAACACCCAAGTATCTTTGCTGCCGCCGCCCTGCGAAGAGTTCACTACCAGCGATCCCTTGCGCAATGCCACGCGAGTCAAGCCTCCGGGCACCAGCGTCACCGAATCTCCGTAGAGCAGATACGGTCGCAAATCCACATGCCGCGCTTCGACTGCACCGTCCAGAAAGCAGGCCGCCTTGGAGAGTGCCAGTGTCGGTTGCGCAATGTAATTGCGCGGCTCCGCTTCGATCCGTCGGCGAAACTCATCGCGCTCTTCGGCTGTGCTGTGCGGGCCAATCAACATACCGTAGCCGCCGGACTCTCCCACAGCCTTAACCACCAAATCTTCCAGATGTTCGAGAACATATTTGCGGCTGGCCGGGTCGGCAAGTAGATAAGTATCTACGTTAGGCAGAATCGGATCCTCGTCAAGATAGTAGCGGATGATCTTGGGAACGTAGGCGTACACGGCCTTGTCGTCGGCGACACCGGTGCCAATAGCGTTGGCCAGCGTCACGTTACCCGCGCGGTAGGCGTTAAACAAGCCCGGAACGCCCAGGCTGGTGTCGGGGCGGAAGCAGAGCGGATCGAGAAAGTCATCGTCCACGCGGCGATAGATTACATCCACACGCCGCAAACCCGCTGTGGTTCGCATATAGACCACGTTGTCATGCACCAGCAGGTCGCGACCTTCCACCAGCTCAATGCCCATCTGCTGGGCCAGAAACGTGTGTTCAAAGTAGGCCGAGTTGAATACGCCCGGGGTAAGCAGGACAGTCGCTGGGTCGCCGCGACCGTGGAAGCGGGCCGGAGCCAGCGTGTTCAGGGTCGTCAGCAACGCCTGCGCGTAGTGATCAATCGGCGAGACGCCGTAGTCGCGAAACAGCGTCGGGAAAACCCGCTTTAGCACCTTGCGGTTCGCCAGCATATAGCTGACGCCGCTGGGCACACGCAGATTATCTTCCAGCACGGCAAAGTCGCCATTGGGCAAACGCACCAGGTCGGTTCCGCAGATGCTCACGTAAACGTCACGCGCCACCGAAAGCCCGCGCATCTCGCGTCGGAAGTGCTTGCAGCTGTAGATGAGCTCGCGTGGCACCACGCCGTCGTTGAGGATCAGGCCGTCGTGGTAGATATCCTTCAGAAAAAGATTCAGCGCGGTGATGCGCTGGGTGAGTCCGCGCTCCACCTTGCGCCACTCTGCAGCCGGAATAATGCGGGGCAGCAAATCGTTGGGGAAGATCTTCTCCGTGCCTTCCTTGTTGCCATACACGGTGAAGGTGATGCCCTGATGCAGAAACGAAAGATCAGCCGCCTGCTGCACCCGGCGCAGATCCTCTGGATTCGAGGCCAGCAGCGTCCGATACAGCGCCTGATAGTGCTCGCGTGGCACTCCCGCCGCCAGGAACATCTCGTCGTAGGCGTGGTCAAGCTCGTAGCCTTGAAATGGCGATGTCACCAGACGTGGCAAAGAAGGCATCGCGGACATTCTAAATCCAATGGACAAGAAAAGTTGGGGCGGCGAAAAGTACCTTCCGGATCACGGGCATCGTGCCTCAAAGATGAAAACAAGGCTTGCGCAACAGGGTGAATGTGCTCCGCTTCCGATTTTACTCTTCGTCGCTGTGTACAAGACTGTACGAGCCTGCCTCGGGCCGCGTCCAATCGAAATTCCTTATGGGGAGCATTTGGTTCGGAAGTAGCCGCCGGGGGTGCCGTGCAGGCGACCGCCCAGCCATTGCAAAAGCCAGCCTTGCAAGGCTGGCTTTCGTTCCAGATGTTGCTTCAAAAGCAGACGGGAACCTGCCTCCATCAGCCCTTGATCTTGCGCACAATCCACGTAAGGATCACCGCGCCCAGGACTGCGACCAGAATGGTATAGATCAGCCCACCGGAGCCAGCAAAACCCATCGTAGTCATGATGAAGCCGCCCAGCACCGCACCTGCAATGCCTACCACCAAATCCATCAAAATGCCAAAGCCGGAACCTTTCATGATCTTTCCGGTGAGCCAGCCCGCCACGACGCCAACAATAATCCAATAAATCAAGTTACTCATTTAAAATTTTCTCCATTCGCACAGGGGTCAACTGCATCCCCAAGACCGGAATGGCAACATTTGTGCTCGGCAATCGAAGTCAACTTGCCAGCGAAACGTTCCCAAAAGGGGAATCAGGGATTCCGCGAAAGGATAGGTGCGTCAAGGTCAAGTGTCAAGACGGATTATGCTGGGCTGCACAGGGTGAGCCAAAATGTAACGGCGTCCGAGCTCGCTTTCGCGAGCCTCAGGACGCCGGGCAGCCCTCCCCCAGGTCTGCTCACAAGTAGTCTGCCTCGATTCCCGAATTGGGAGAATGGCCCCTCTGTGCAATACCTAGCACCGTCAGGCTACAACTTTTGGCTAAGCATTGCTTTGGGGAGACTTTTGCCGGCAAAATTACTGGCCGCCTCACCGCTTACGGTACACTGCTGGCGGAAGCCGCCACGGATATCCACAGCTGGCCAGTACGGCACTACAACAAAAGAAGATTCTTACCAGGACTATGAAGAAACCTGCACTCACCATCGGCGTATTTGATTCTGGAGTCGGTGGGCTGACTGTTCTCCGCGAGCTAATCGCGCGGGTTCCCGACGCGGAGTACCTCTACTTCGGCGACACGGCGCGTTTGCCTTACGGGTCGAAGTCTGCGGAAACCGTAGCCCGCTACGCCACGGGGGCAGCGCAGTTCCTACACCAGCAAGGGGCAGAATTGCTGGTAATCGCCTGCAACACCGCGACGGCACTGGCTCTGCCCGAGATTCGTGCTTCGGTTCCCATCCCAGTGGAAGGCGTGATCGCACCGGGTGCCGACGCGGCCTCAGCCGCCAGCCATAACCGCCGCGTAGTCGTGGTGGCCACGCAGGCCACCGTAGCCAGCCACGCCTATCAGCGGGAGTTAGAAGCGCGAGGATGCACCGTACACGAAAAGGCTTGTCCCCTGCTGGTTCCGCTGGTGGAAGAAGGTTGGACGGATCATTCGATAACAGAGCAGGTCGCGGAGATTTATCTGGCGGACGCCTTCAGCGGTGATTTCGCCTCAGCGGATGTTCTGGTACTGGGCTGCACGCACTACCCACTGCTGCGAACATTATTTCGACGGATCACCCCGCCCTCGGTCACCATCGTGGATTCGGCGGAATCCACCGCCCGAGCGGTGGCGGCACACTTGTCCCTCTCAGTAGGGCTGATTCCGCTACAAGAAGCCGCGATCCCCACCGTCTCAACCCAGATTCACTTCTACGCCACCGATTCCGCGGAAAAATTCCGTGCGTTGGGCTCACAGTTTCTGGGCCATCCCATTGCAAATGTCCGCCATGTGGACTTGAAGGAGTAGTTTGAGCGGCTATAAAATCTACGCCACCGGGGCGATCTCTTGCCCACTAGCTTCGGTCGTCACTTTGCCTGGATTCAGGGTACGGATCAGCACATACAACACCGGAATAAAGAACAGGTTCAGCGCCGTCGAAACGATCATGCCACCGAAGACGGTCGTGCCTACGTCGTGGCGGCTGGCCTGACCCGCGCCTTTCGCGAAGACCAGTGGCAACACGCCCAGGATGAAGGCAAAGGACGTCATCAGAATCGGCCGCAGACGGATGCGGGCCGCTTCGATCGCCGCCTCTTGAATGGACATGCCGCGCCGCCGCAACTGCTCCGCAAACTCCACGATCAGAATGCCGTTCTTGCTGGCAAGTCCGATCAGCATCACCAAGCCGATCTGCGCGTAGACGTCATTCAGCCCACCCCGCAATCCTTGCGCGCCCAGCGCGCCCAAAACCGCCATCGGCACGCCCAGCAGAATGATGATCGGCAGGGTAAAGCTTTCATACTGTGCGGCCAGCGTCAGATAGACGAGCAGCAATCCTAAGCCGAACAGAATGCTGGATTGGCCACCGGACTTGAGCTCTTCCAGCGCGAGACCCGTCCAGGAAAACGTGAACCCGGCAGGCAAAGACTTGCGCGCAGCTTCTTCCATCGCGGTGATGGATTCTCCGGAGCTGAAACCGGGAGCAGCCGCGCCGTTGATTTCAGCGGAGCGGAACAGGTTGTAGTGGCTAATGACCTGCGCTGTTGTCTCTTCATGCACGGAAATCAGCTGATCGAGCGGCACCATCGCGCCAGCGTCGGAGCGCACGTAGAACTGCCCCAGTTGCTTGGGGTCGGAGCGGAACTGCTTATCGGCCTGCACATACACGCGATAACTGCGGTTGTTGAAGTCGAAGTCGTTGACGTAAACCGACCCCATGTAAACCTGCATCGCATCATTGATCTGGTTCAGCGGAACCTGCTGTGCTTTGGCCTTTTCGCGGTCAATCACCACCACAAATTGCGGATCATTCGCCGTGAAGCTGGAGAATATTCCACTGAGATCTTTACGCGCGCGCGCGCCGCCCATGGCACCGCGGGTCGCATCCTGCAATTCCGCAAGCGAGTGTCCACCTTCATCCTGCACTTCAAACTGGAACCCGCCAAACGACGACACGCCGTTGATCGGCGGAGGCAGAAACGGAATTGCGGTCGCTTCGGTAATGCCGCCAAGTGGCCCACGCAAGCGCCCAACGACTGCCGCCACGGTGTGCGCTTTGCTGGGACGCTTGGAAACGTCGGTCAGGTTAACGAAGACGAGGCCCTTGTTGGCGCTGGCGCCAGAGAACGAAAATCCGCCAATGCTAAATGCACCGACAATGTCTTTTTCCTGCGCCAATGCGGCTTCCACTTTGCCCATCACCCGCATGGTGTAATCCAGCGACGCGCCTTCCGGGCACTGCACGTTCACGATGAACCAGCCCTGATCTTCGTCGGGCACAAAGCCGCTAGGTACGCGCTGATACACCAGATAAGTCGCACCCAATCCGAGCAGGAAGATGACAATCACAACATAGCGGAACTTTAGCGCCTGCTGCGCCACTTTTACGTAGCCGTGCGTCAGCGATTCCAGGCCCTTTTCCACCATTCCGAAAAAGCCGGTTGGCTTGCGCTCTTTCTGCAGCAAAATCGCGGAGAGCGCCGGCGTGAACGTCAGTGAGTTGAATGTGGAAAGCAGAATCGAAAATGCAATGGTCAACGAGAATTGCGCATAGAGAATTCCAGTCGTTCCAGGAAAGAATGCCACCGGCACAAATACCGCAATCAGCACCAATGAAGTCGCAATGACCGCGCCGGTGACTTCGCCCATCGCCTTGGAAGCCGCGGCGTGAACGTTCATGTGCTCTTCGTTGATGTGGCGCTTGATGTTCTCAATCACGACAATGGCATCGTCCACCACCAGCCCCGTCGCCAGCGTGATGCCGAACAACGTGAGCGTATTGATGGAAAAGCCTAGCAGCTTGACGAAGGCGAAGGTGCCAATCAGCGATACCGGAATCGTGATCGCAGGAATCAGTGTGCTGCGCCAATCTTGCAGAAACAAAAACATGGTGATGATGACGAAAAGAATGGCGAGACCCAGCGTCTGCAACACTTCACTGATGGACTCCCGCACCACCGTCGTAGTATCGAACGCCTTCTGATAGCGCAGGCCGGGCGGAAAGCGCTTGGAAAGCTCAGCCAGCGTTGCCATTACCTGCTTATCTACATCAATCGCATTGGCGTTGGCGAGTTGCTGAATGCCGATGCCGGTGGCTTCATGCCCATTAAAGCGCAGACTGGAAGCGTAGCTCTCCGCACCCAGCTCGGCGCGGCCCACATCGTGCAACCGTACCAGTGCGCCATCCTTGCCCGTTTTGACGATGATGTTCTCGAACTCGGAAGCTTCCTTCAGCCGGCCGACGGCGCGCACGCTGATCTGGAAGTTCTGTCCTGGCCGCGAGGGCGGCTGGCCCACCGCGCCAGCGACAATCTGTACGTTTTGTTCGCTCAGCGCACGAACCACATCCCCAGCCGCAAGGCCACGCGCTGCCATCCGCGAAGGGTCGAGCCACAAACGCATGGCATATTTGCGCTCGCCGAAGATCTGCACGTCGCCCACGCCAGGAACGCGCTTCAGTGCGTCCTTAATGTAGACGTCAATGTAATTGCTGAGAAACTGGTTATCGTAACGATCGCCTTCCGCATAAAAGCCGATCGCGGAGATGAAGTTGCTGTTGACCTTGTTGATCAGGATGCCAGTCGTCTTCACTTCATTCGGCAAGCGGCCAGTGACGGTGGAAACGCGATTCTGCACGTCCACCGCGGCCACGTCAAGATTGCGCGAAAGGTCGAACGTGACAGTGATCTGGCTGGTGCCGTCATTGCTGCTGCTGGATTCGATGTAGCTCATGCCCTGCACGCCGTTGATAGCCTGCTCTAGCGGCGTGGTAACGGACGACTCGACCGCCTGCGCGTTGGCACCGGTGTAGAACGAAGTGACCGACACCTGCGGCGGCGCCAGTTGCGGAAACTGCGCAATAGGCAAGCCGGGAATCACGATGGCACCAGCGATCACAATGAGCAGCGATGCGACGGTGGCGAAAACTGGCCGATGAATAAAAAAGTCTACAAACAAGTGGAACCTCGGTCTTTCCGGTGCAGCCGGGCAGTCGGTTCAGTTTCGAGTCAGGTGCGAATTTTGCGAACTACGGAAGAATCGCCACTTTGGCGCCGTCGGTCAGGTTCTGTGCCCCAGAGACGATCAACTTGTCGCCCTGCTGCAAGCCCTCCAGCACCACGTAGTTGTCACCGCTGATGGGGCCCAGCTTTAACGGCTTCTGCGCTGCCTTCGTACTTTGCCCTTCGCCGACCACGAGATATGCGAAGAACTGCGCTCCAACGCGGCTTACGGCGGTCACCGGAACCACGATTCCATCGCGGCGGCTCCAGATCAAGCGAACCCGCGCGAACTGTGCTGGCCGCAACTTGCCCGAAGGAATGGAGGCCTTCGCCAGCACGGTTTGGGCCCCGGCATCAGCCTGCGGTGAAACAAAGCTGAGGCTGGTGGTGACTGCCACCGTGCCATCGTCATTAACAATTTCCACCGGCAGGCCAGTCTTAAGCTGCGACGCTTTATCCAGCGGCACGCTGATGTAAGCTTCCAGGCCGCTGGTGCCATCCACCGTGGTCAGCATGGTGGCGGTGGACACACGGTCGCCCACGTGTACAGGGATGTCGCCCACAATGCCATCTGACGGCGCCACCACCTTGTAGTACCTGAGCTGCACCTGCTGTTCGCGCACCAGCGAATCCAGCGAGGCCAGGTCGGCTTGCGATGCATCATAAGTGGCCTGCGCCTGATCAAATTCCTGCTTGGCGATGACCCCAGCCGCGAACAACTGCTTGGAGCGCTCCAGTTGCGTCTTGGCCAGTTCGAGCGAAGCCCGCTTGGAGCGTGAGCTTGCCTCCTCAATGCCGACCGTCGCCTGCTGCTTCAGCGGATCAATCTGCAAAATCGTCTGCCCTGCCCGCACGGCGTCGCCCGACTTCACAAAAATGTGCGTGATCTGGCCTTCCACCTGCGGTTGCAAAGTCGCCGAGTTACGCGACTTGACAGTCGCCACAAACTCGGACGAATCCGCAATGGCGGTCTGCCGGACTTCCGCCACCTTCACCGGCCAGGTAATGGCCGAGGGGTCAAACCCTTGCGCGGCTGGCTTACTGCAAGCCGCCAGCAGCGCCAATGGCGCCAGAACTGCAAATTTCTTGACGAATGATTTCCCGGTCATAAATCCTTATCAGAAAATTGGAGATACTGAAGTCCCGGCGATGGCATGATCCGGAGATGACCCAAATAACAGAGCATGAAAGCACGCGGTCACCCGCTTCACAAATTTTAACTGAGGCTAAAAAACTGAGGCTGAAAGTTAGACGCCGCACGACCCACTACGGATGCAGAAAGACGGCCAAGGTGCTCGGCAGATGGATATCCATGAAACGATAACTACTGAACTATGGCACGGAACGATGGCACGGAACCATGGTGCCGGGAGCGGGACTTGAACCCGCACGCTGATTAGGCACAGGCTCCTAAGACCTGCGTGTCTGCCAATTCCACCATCCCGGCCACTGAGGATATTTTAGCTGATCGCACACGCCGAGCGGAAAGAACTAACCTCGCCTCACCTCAGCGTTTAGCTTGGTGAGCCGCCGGCTGTTGAGCCAGGAAAACACGCTGCCCAGCAACATCACCAGTCCCACACCGATCAGGTACGCGTTGCGATCCCCGATCCATCCGAAAGTGAGCATGAACACTGCCAGAACAAACAGCCATATCGCGTTGCGGGTGTGGGTGCGAGCGCCGAACACGTAAACCTTCTGGGTGCGCTCAATCATCGCCTGAAGCCGCTTGACTTGCACTTCGCACGCCACGGTGCAAGCCAGACCGACACCGGTATCCACCGCTTAACTGGCACACACTCCCTTAAAGCAATGCTTGCAGGAACCGACTGCGACGGTTTCGGGATGTAGATAACAATTCATGACGGCAATCTTACTCGACCATGCCCTGTCGGAGGAATGCGTCCGCCGCTGCTCCTCTGATTCAATTCCCGCTCAACCGCGGCAACTGCCAATCCTGCCACACCGCCAGCATACGCAGTACAAAACATCCGATTGCCCCCGCAATCATCATCGGGCCGCGCTTCAGGCCCAACCGCATTCCCCCAATCAAAATCATCGTGCCAAAGAGCGCAGCCGAAGCATAAATATCCGACCGCAGAATATTGGGCACGCGCGCCAGAAACAGGTCGCGGATCACGCCGCCGCCCACTCCTGTCACCGTGCCCAGCAACATCGCCGTCAGCGGTGGCACTTTGAACTCAATCGCCTTCGCTGCGCCAGAGACTGCAAACAGCCCCAGCCCGGCAGCGTCCAGAACGATAAGCCCGGGACTCGGAATCCGCACCACATACTGGTGAAAGAAGAACGCAGCCGCGCCAGCTCCCAGCGCAATCGCCGGATATCGCCAGTCGCGCAGCGATGCGGGGGGCGTACAGCCGATCAGCACGTCGCGAATAATGCCGCCCACCAGCGCCGTGGTAAACGACAGCACCAGCACGCCGAACAAATCGAGATTCGCGGCGAACGCCGCCCCCGCGCCTTCGACGGCGAAGACTGCTGTGCCGATGGCATCGGCCACGAATAGCACGTGATCCTGCACGGGAATCGGCTTGGGCGAGGGTGTGGCTACCGCAGTGGTTTGTCGTGGCATAGTCGAATGCCAGATTATCAGAGGCGAACTCATATGATCACCCATCCCCTTCCGCTGCACCAAGTTACCGTTCGCTGGCCGGATTCGCAGGTCGCTCCATGAGCGTGGTTTGCGGCCCCGGCTCCGCTATAATAGAGGTTTACCTGAATCGCATTTTTGCCTTCGCTTTTAGCCTTTTCAGCCTAGGAGAAGCCCAAGCTTATGGCCGTACCAGTCTCGCAAATGTGGACCGTCGCTTCGTACGTGCTGCGCCAGAAGATGAAAGGGCGCAAGCGCTACCCGCTGGTCATGATGCTGGAGCCCTTGTTCCGCTGCAATCTGGCCTGCGCCGGCTGCGGCAAAATTCAGTACCCGGCCCATATTCTCAAGCAGCATCTTTCAGTCGACGAGTGCATGCGTGCGGTGGATGAGTGCGGCACCCCCATGGTCTCCATCCCCGGCGGCGAACCGCTGATGCACCCCGAGATGGATAAGATCGTCGAGGGCCTGGTCGCGCGCAAGAAGTACATTTACCTATGCACCAACGCGCTGCTGCTCAAGGAAAAGCTGCACCTGTTTACGCCCAGCAAGTACCTGACCTTCAACGTACACATGGATGGCGAACGCGAACACCATGACATGAGCGTGTGCCGCGAAGGCGGATTCGACGCCGCGAAAGAAGGAATTCAAGCCGCGCTCGCAGCAGGCTTCCGCGTCACCACGAACTCCACGCTTTTCGACGGCACCGACCCTAACAGCGTCCGCAACTTCTTTGACGAGATGATGGAACTTGGCGTCGAGGGCATGACGGTTTCCCCCGGATATTCGTACGAGAAAGCTCCCGACCAGCAGCACTTTCTAGGACGCGCCCGCACCCGCCGCCTGTTCGCCGCGATTCTTTCCAATCGCAAAGACTCCTGGAAGTTCAACATGTCGCCGCTGTTCCTCGAATTCCTGATGGGCGAGCGCCACTACAGTTGCACTCCCTGGGGTATGCCAACGTTCAACATGTTTGGCTGGCAGAAACCCTGCTACCTGCTGCAAGATGGCTACGCCGACACCTTTCAGGAACTGCTCGACGCCACTGAATGGGACAACTACGGCACCGAGAGTGGCAATCCCAAGTGCGCGAACTGCATGGTACACAGCGGCTACGAAGCCTCGGCGATCAACGACACGTTTGGCTCGCTCGGCGGACTGATCGCCTCGGCTAAGGCGACATTCTTCACCAAGTATCCGAATAAAGAAGCGATGAAAACACTGCGGGAAGGCATGAAGCCCGTGCATTCGCGCAACCCACTGGTAAAGATTGCAGCCCCGGCGCAAGATTTGCAGGAGACAGCTCAGTAAAACCGGAAAATCAGACACAGAGGCACCGAGTCACAGAGAAGAACGCTTGAATGTTGTGCCTCTGAAGTTTGAAGTCTCTTGAATTTGATTCTCTCAGTGGCTCTGTGCCTCTGTGTCAGATTTTGTTTTTCAGATTTGCGATTTATGACCGATACCAGAACAGCCCTGATCCCCGCCGCAGTTGCCGAAACTCTTGAAGTCGCGCCCGGCACCGAGCGCCATAATCTGGAAGGCTGGATTCCCGCTCTCGCATCCGACGACGAAATTCGCGAGGCACTCGACCTCGCCTTCAACTATCGCGGAGACGTTACTCTCACGCTCAAATCCGGCGAAAAATTCATCGGATACATCTTTGACCGCCGCCCCTCCACTACACTTGCGGAGAGCGTGGTTCGAGTGCTGCCCCAACAAAGCATCGAAGGCTTCGCCCACTCCAATTCGAATCAGAAGCGCAACATCTCCTACGCAGACATTGCCAGCCTAGCCTTCACAGGTCGCGACACCGCCGCAGGCAAAACTTGGGAAGCCTGGATCAAGAAATATTGGGAGAAGAAAACCGCCGGCGAACAGAACATCGCGCTGGAGCCTGAAGCACTGTAAATTGTCAACAAGTGTCAATTGTTGACAACCGAGCCTCCCTCAGCTTAGCCTTACCTCAATGAACGTGAATCTCGGTTCCACCTTCGACGAGTTCGTCGCTGAGTTGCTTAAGACTGGGTTGTATCAGTCCCAGAGCGAAATCCTGCGCGAGGGGCTACGCCTGCTCAAGGATCGCGAAGACCTGAAGCGTTTGCGACTGGCAGAACTGCGGCGAGCGATAGCAGTCGGCGAGGCTGAGGCCGATCGAGGAGACGTGGTGGATGGCCCCTCGGCTTTCGCGCAACTGCGTGAGAGAAGCGCTCAACTCCGGAACGCACCCTCAGCAAAGTGAAGGCTCCACGCTTTACACTCACCCGAAGCGCTCGCAATGACCTCGAAGAAATCTGGGAATACATCGCCCGGGACAGTGTGGACGCAGCAGATCGTGTGCTGCGCGAGATTGAGCAGGCCGTAAACAGGCTTGGCGAAACACCCGGGATAGGCCACCTCCGACCCGACCTATCCACTCTGGGAAGCCGGTTCTTTGCAGTCTATTCCTATCTGCTTGTCTACCGGGCCGAGGCCCAACCGATCATCATTCTTCGAGTTCTGCACGGGGCACGGGACGTGCAAACACTGCTGGAAGCCGAATCGGGCGAGGAATAAATCCGTGCCTACCCCAGCCCCTCGCCGGTTGCGATCCACTTCGCACACTCAGGGCCGAGCTCCTTCACCGCCCGCGCCTCGTACTCGGCGCACTCTGCTGCGGTCAATTCGTCCTTCCAGCGGCCATTCGTGCCCTTGTGTATGAACGTCGCGCCGCCGCCCTCCCAGAACGCTCCGCCCAATGGAGACATCTTTTCCGCATTCTGCTTCATCCAGTCGAAGGTGCAGTATTCCACGATCGTTGGCCAGCGCGATTCGTCAATCGGAATATTCAGAAACGCGGCGATGCGCCGCATCTCGCCCGGCATATCGCGCTTAAGGTTGTTGAAGTGAACGAACTTTACGTTAGGCAGCTCACGAAGCGCCCACCACGAGCGGGCATTCTCCCAGAATGACCAGTGGGGCCAGCCATCGCGTTCGTACCAGTCCTGCCAAAACTCGCGTACCGTATCGGGCGGCGGAGCGATGGGCGGGCCCACCAGTCCGGGCGCATTGTTCAGCGCTTCATAGTATTTTTCGTTGGCGTTGGCCACGTGGTTGTAGAGACTCCACACCACATCGCGAGCGTCGCGTCCAATGTAGAGGTATTTGGCCTTGGGCGAAAAGACGAGGGCATCCACCGGCAGGTGCGTCTTCAAAAAGCGGCGGTGGGTCTGGGCCTCGACTTCGGGTAGCTTCACTTCCTTGGGCGGAATCCGCAGATCGAGCCACGGCGACATTTCGGAAACTTGCAGGTCGGGATCGCCTCCGAAGATCAACTGGCCCACAATTTGCTGCGTCCACGTGGTGCCAGCCTTGGCGTAAGTGGCAATCACGATGTCGTCATCCCGAAAGGTAAGGTCGTTCCAGATGGTGGAATCGAAGTGGTGACTTTGCATTTCTCGGGTCTTTATAGGTAGATCCATGTTTCCCCTCTCTTACTGGCGAAAGCAGTTCTACAGGAGCTTGGCGGTGGATAGCAAGCAGATAAACGCGCCGCATCCCGCAAGTTTCCAGCAAAAGCACTCTTCCGCTGAATGCGCCGAACCGCTAAACTAGCGGTATGAGCTCAATCAACATTCCTGGTCAACCCAACCTTTCTCTTCGACCCACCGCCGACTACCGCGACAATTACGCCAACAGCGTACAGGTGCGGGTGAGTGTGTGGGACTTCTTCCTCGTCTTCGGTACCATGTCGCAATCGGTCGAAACGCAGGTGGAAATCCAAAATTTTCAAGGCATCTACCTAAGCCCGCAGCAAGCCAAGGCGCTCGCTGGCGTGCTGCAACAGAACGTCTCACAATATGAGGCCGCCTTTGGCGAGATTCAGTTGGAGGCACGCTCCTCAGGACCGATCAATTAGTGACTCGAGGCCGCGAGTCTGCTGTAAACGGCGGGTTCGCGGCTTCTCCGTCTTTTGGATTGGCCGCGCAAGGATTCTGCGGCTCACTGCTGCGCTGGCTTTTCTTTTTCGCCGCGTTAACCTTGCTGCATTGGCCGCTACTGCATCTGCCATATTTTTGGGACGAAGCCGGCTACTACATTCCCGCCGCGCGTGACATTCTGCTCTACGGCGATGTAATTCCCCGAACCACGCTCTCCAACGCGCATCCGCCGCTGGTAATGCTGTGGCTGGCGGCGTGCTGGAAGATATTCGGCTACCAAATCGTAGTCGCGCGCATCGCAATGCTGGCGATCTCTGCCTTCGCGCTCACTGGCTTGTTCCGGTTAGCGCGACACGTGGCAAACGATTCCGTCGCGTGGGCGAGCGTCGCGTGTACCGCTGTGTATCCCGTGTATTTTGCGCAGAGCTCGATGGCGCATGTGGATCTCGCCGCAGCAGCATTTACGATTTGGGGGTTGGGGTCGTACCTGAAAAATCCACTACAGAGTCACGCGGACACAGAGGAACACACATCAGGCAATTCCTGGCGCAGTTCGCGATCCCTGTCTGTGATTGCACTCTGGTTCTCGCTGGCGGCGCTTGCGAAAGAAACCGCCATCCTTGCGCCGCTGGCGTTGTTCGCATGGGAAGCTGTCCAGCTCCTGTTGTTGACACGAGCGCGCAAGCGACACCACGACAGCACAGCACCCTCGCCTCTCATCGCAAATCTGGTTATGCATCCGGAAGAAGCATGGCTGTCGCGAATTCGCGGTATGGCGTTCCTGCTGTTGCCGATGCTGCCACTCGCCGCATGGTTCGCCTATCACTACGCCGCAACCGGATATGTCTTCGGCAATCCTGAGTTCGTTCGCTACAACGTTACCGCAACCATGCAGCCCGCGCGCATCTTGCTGGCGCTGCTAATTCGCCTATGGCAGGCGTTCGGCTACGAACACCTGTGGATGCTCACCGTGCTGATGATCGGCGTGATGTGGAAGGCAGCGCACACAGACCAAAAAGACGGTAACCTTCGCCCGCGCATCGCTATTTCGATACAAACAGTTTTCCTTGTTGCGTTACTTGCCTACGTCAGTGCAATGGCCGTAGTGGGCGGTGCCATACTGGCGCGCTATATGTTGCCGGTGATTCCGCTAGTGATACTCGTAGCAGTGAGTACGTTGTGGCGACGGGTGCGTCTCTGGAAGCCGCTAGTCGCCGCCATCTGTGCGTTTTTCATCGTCGGCTGGCTGTGGAATCCGCCCTACGAATTCTCGCCCGAGGATAATCTCACCTACCGCGACTTCATCGAGTTGCAGCAGCACAGCATCGCGTATCTACAGCAGCACTATCCCAAGGCGCGGGTGCTCACGGCGTGGCCAGCGTCCGATGAACTGACGCGCCCGTTTCTTGGCTATGTGCCGGAACAGCGCATCGTGGTGCGAATCGAGAATTTTACGGTGCCCGAGATGATGCTGGCGGCTGGCGCACGCAATGACTTTCAAGTGGCTCTGGTGTTTTCGACGAAGTACGAGCCTAAGCCTTTGTTACTGATTTTGCGTCCCGAGTGGGATCGCCTGAAGCAGCGCTTCTTCGACTATCATCGCGACGTTGATCCGACAGCCGCTGCTTACATGCTGGGCGGAAGGGTGGTCTTCGAGGAACATCGCGAGGGGCTCTTTGCCAGCGTGATTGAAGTGCAACCAGTGGTGCTTGCAAAAACAAATGGGCCGCCAGTATTGGCAGCCCATCGTTAAATCTCTTGCTCCACTGGCGGCAATCGCATCCAGCAGCTAGTGCGTAGGGCCACTGCTGGCGACGACTCCGCCAGCCACACTCGGCTTGCTCGACACCAGCCCATTAAACGCAGTCGCGGCGATGATCTGCCCATTGACCACCGTCGCATTGTGCAGGTGGAAGCCAGTATCGGCCACGCGCTCCCACGTTTTGCCCTGGTCGCCGCTCTGCCACAACACCTTGGTGGAGGTCGCGGTCGCCAGCAACTGACCCGAAGGTTCGTCAAACACAATGGCCGTCACGTCATGCGTGGGCAAGCCACCGGTCATGCGCTCCCATGTGCCTCCGTTGTCGGTGGAACGATACAAGCCTTCACGAGCGGCGATCCACAAATGCGAGTTGGGCGTAACCGCGATGCCGCGAATCGCGGCCAGGCCCGGCAGTTCCAGCTTTTTCCATGTCGCGCCATTGTCATCGGACAGGTGTGCTTCCGCGCGTCCTGCTACAAACACCCGCGAGCCAGCGGACTTTACCGCCACCAGCGACGACGCCTGCAAAGCGGTCACGCGTTGCCAGTCCACACTCTGATTGGCGCTGGAATAGAGGCCCGCTGTCGTAGCGGCCCACCACGTCGGAGTATTAACGCTCAAGTCGTGTACGCGCGCTGTGATCGCCGACACAACATCCTTCGGCTTGGCCAGCGCCACTTTGCGTCGCTTGCTAACTACAGGCGTAACAACTGCGGTCTTTGTCATCACGCGGCTGGCGGATTGCCATGCATTCATCTTCTGCGACCACACCATTACGCCGCGCTCTGTGCCCGCCAGAATAAATCCTTCTGGTGATTGCCGCAGTGTGAACACGTCGCGACCTTCCAGGCCGCGGCTGCTCTGGAACCAGGTGGCTCCTGCGTCATTCGAGCGAAATACACCGCCGAACTCTTTGTCGTTCACCACGCCCGCAAAAAGTGAACCAGGCGTCTGCCGGTCAGCCAGTAACGCCGTCACTGTGCGATGCGAAAACCCGCGATTCGAGGCTGAGAAAGTCTTGCCCGCATCCTCACTCACCACAATGCCGCCGCGATCAGTCGCGAGCATCACCCGAGTGGCGTCGCGCGGATCAATCAGAATGTCGTTGACGATCACGTTCGACGGCGTAAGGTGCGCCCACGTCTTGCCGCCATCCACGGTTCGCCACAAGCCTTCGGTGGTTCCCGCATACACAGTCGCCGGACTCACCGGATCCTGCTTCAACATGCGAGTGCGGCGCGCGGAAAATGGAATGCCTTGTGTTTTATGGAACACGTTGCCTGCGCTTTCGCTCTTGTAAATGCCCGAGCATGCACTCACAAAAACAATCGCCGGGTCTGTGCGATCGACGATGATCGAAAATACGTCGGAGTCATCAATCACGCCGTTCTTGATGTTGCTCCACGTCTTGCCGCCATCAGCGGTCTTCCAAGGCAGGTGAGTGGTCCCAGCGTACACCACATCAGGATTCTTAGGGTCCACCGCAACGGATTCGATGTTCTTGATGTCAGCATGGCCAGCGGGCGAAATGCGATCCCAATGCTCGCCGCGATCGCGGCTGCGGAACACGCCCTCGAGCGTTCCAGCGACCAGAGTGTGCGTGTCGCTGGCTGCAAGCGCCAGTGCGCGAATGGACTTGCCGTGCATCTCGGGCAGAGCCTGCCACGTTTTACCGCCGTCGGCAGTAAGGAACACGTCACCGGAAGAGTGCTGCTCCAGCACATTCCATGTCGCTACGTAGAGGGTGGCTGAATCGTCCGGGTCGGGCACAATGTGGTCAAGCACGAAATCATCGCCACCGAGTCGCACGAACAGAGTCCAACTGCGACCGCGGTCGAACGATTGATAGAGCTCGCCAGAGCTCGTCCCAAGGTAGATGTGATCGGGGTTGCGGGGATCGAGGGCAAGGGAGCGGGCATCGCCGCCCTCAGGGCCAATGGTGGACCATTCCGCCAACGCGGGCACACAGATCAGCACAGAGAGGAGAAAACCAACTACCAGGGTGCGAAGGTTATTACACATAGATCATTATTATCGCCTCTTGCAACACCCTTGCCCATCCCAGAGGTACCACCCGCGCCAACGGCGCGATGGGTCCGGACCTCATGAATGCAAACATTCGCTGCTCTGTTTTCTGCGCAATGGCTCAAAAACTACTCGCGGTGCACTACACACACTCCGCATACAAAAGAGAAGAGGCTGACCGGCAGGAGCCGGTCAGCCTCTATCTGTTAGTGCCATCGAGCAGTGAACTACTGCGCGGCAGCGTCCTTCTTGGCCATCTTCTTCTTCATCTTCATCATCGGCTTCTTCGGATGATCGGGAATGGCCATGACTTTCGTCTCGTCCACTGCCGTACCCTCGGTGACTGCATCGGCTCCCGCAGGAACGATGTAGTAGTCAGCCTTCTGGCCGTCGGCGTCGCTGGCGCGGGTATCAATGCGAGCTGCATCAATGCCCTTTTCACCAGTCAGGTAAGCCTTGGAGTCAACTGCACGTTCAGCGGCAAGATTGGCATTGACCATCTTCTTGCCCTTCTTGGCAGCCTTCTCCGCAGCATCCGAGTAACCAACTATGGTGGCCTTGGAATCAGCTTCACGCTGCAAGCGCAGAGCCACGTCATCCAGAATCGCCTTGCAGGCGTTGTCTACACGCCACGGCTTAACCTTGTTCGGGAAGGCGCACTCGTTTAGCTTGCTGGAAACCGGCTTCGGCGGCGGCGGCGGCGGGTTCTCGATGGTCACGTTGGCCGAACCATTGGCCGTCAGACCACGCGAATCCGTACAAACCGCGCCCACTGTTACCGAACCAGGCGTTGCACCAGTAGTGTCAAGAGCAGCGCTGCTACCGCTGCCAGAAATCTTACCGGCAGTGTTGGTCCAGCTGGCGACCGAAACCGGTACGCCATCGGGGCTGGTGCAGGTGCAAGTGACGTTGACCGAAGCGCCAGCCTGAACCGAACTCGGGCTCGCCGAGCAGCTCATGACCGGAGGATTCTTCGGCGGAGGATTCTTGATGGTGAAATTCGAGGAGCAGCTAGCATCGCCGCCCTTCTTCAACTTCGCATCCGAGACGCGAACCGAAACCGTGTAGGAACCCGGAGCCAAACCGGTGGTGTCCACCGAAGCGCCGTTATCCTTGCTGTTCACCTTGCCACCGTTGCCAGTCCACGCGTAAGTTACCGTGTGGTTCTTCTGCACGTTGGAAGGGGTCGCGGTGAAGCTCACCGGCTCACCGGCAAATACCTCGGTGTTACCAGAGGCAGCGCAAGCAGCCGCAAGCGGCGCAGGCGGTGTCAAGTCGCCAAAGTTGAACACCAGACCGCTGCGAATCTGCACACCGTCAAAATTCGGACGAACTTCGGAGGTGCGGTTGTTCGACGGATCAGCGATGTCACGGAAGTTGTGGTGCGCGTAGAGGTAGTCTGCTTCAATAATGCGGAAGTTAACCCACTTGGCCAGAGGCAGATCCAAACCGCCGCCCAAGGTTGCTCCCAAGCCGTTATGAATGGCGTTCGGGCTGCTCGGAAAGCCGCTGTCTCCGCCACCTGGCGTCGAGAAGCGATGATAGCCGAACAAGGTGTGCGCAAAAATGTTCAGACCTTCCGTACGCCACATTACGCGCGGGCCGATCTGCGCCGTCGTCGAGTTGTAGTAGGTCTTGTAATGTCCACCGAAGTCGGCGGAAATGCCCAACCACTTGTTGAGGTTGTACGTGTAGGTAGCTCCCCATCCCAGCTTTTGGGTAGGAACCGGGCCGAGAGGCGTACGACCGCCCGGATCCGACCAAGCATAACCCACAAACAGATCTGACCTTGGGGCATCCTGCTGCGCAAATGCAGCACCAACCATACACATCAGCACGAGCGCCACGCTTACCGAGCGGACGGTACGCAAACTAAAACAGTGAGACATTGAAAATTCCTCCAGACCCTTGAGGTGCTCTCTTGGCGTCACAACCAAAATTTTGATTCCTTCGTTCATGCAAATCTTAACCTAGCCGTACCTGAATTCTACAGGAAAACTCCCTAGAATCAATAGAAATCTAACGCAGGTATGGGCTAGACGTCTTCGTACCGGTCGGATTGGTACCCGCGTCGTACCCGTTAATGGCCCTGTCTTCCGAAAGTCATGGACCAGATCGAGTATATATTTTTTTCATAGCGCGACGAGTCGTCCCCCTTCGGGTTCTAATGAGTCTAGTGCTTGGGGGTGAGTTATGTCTGAAAAAACTGGCAAAGTACTGATCGTGGAAGACGAGGAAAACGAGCGTACCGGTCTTGCCGAGCTGGTATCCAGCTGGGGATATGCCACTCGTACCGCCGCTGACGGCATTGAGGCTACAGAGGTCATTGGGGCTTGGTCGCCAACGATCGTGGTCTCTGACCTTAAAATGCCTCGCATGGGCGGAATGGACTTGCTGAACAGCCTTAAGGGCGAGACCGAAACCATTGCTTTCATCGTGGTTACGGCCCAGGGAACGATTGACAGCGCGGTGCAGGCGATGCGCATTGGCGCTTACGACTACATCACTAAGCCAATTGATTTCAATCGTTTACGCACTATTTTGCAGAACGCCTCCCAGCGCCACAGTGACAAAGTTGAAAAAGAGGTGATGCGCCGGCGACTGCGCGACACCGGCTCACTCGGTTCGCTGGTCGGCTGCTCCACTCCCATGAAGGAGCTGTTCCGGCTGATCGAAATGGTCGCTCCCAGCACCGCGTCGGTGCTGATTACTGGCGAAAGCGGTACCGGAAAAGAGTTGGCGGCGCGGACGATTCACGAACTGAGCCCCCGCCGGAACCGGCCCTTTGTCGCCATAAACTGTGCCGCCATTCCTGAAACTCTGATCGAGAGCGAGATCTTCGGCCACGAGCGGGGTGCTTTTACGGGAGCCCTGGAGCGCCGCATCGGCTGTTTTGAGCTGGCCGAGGGCGGAACCCTGCTGCTCGACGAAATTGGCGAAATGCCGATCGCCACCCAGGCAAAGCTGCTGAGGGTACTGGAAGACCACAAAATTCGCCGCCTAGGCAGCAAGTCCGAGACTGCGGTGGACGTCCGGGTGCTGGCCGCCACCAATAAGATTCCCCAGCAGGCCGTGGCCGAAGGCGTCCTTCGTAGCGACTTGTACTATCGCCTGCGGGTGTTCGATCTGCCTATGCCTCCGCTGCGTGAGCGCATGAGCGACCTTTCGCTGCTCGCGGAATCCCTGTTGCAAGACATGAATCAGAAGCACGGTCGCCGAGTTGCGTCCATCAGCGAGGCTGCTCGCCAGGCGCTGGAAGCCCACAACTGGCCCGGCAACGTGCGCGAACTCAGGAACACGCTGGAGCGCGCCGTCATTGTGTGCGAAGGCGCTCTGATCGAGCCTCGGCATCTGCCACCCGACTTTGGCGAAGTAAACCAGTGGCGCCGCAGTGGTGACGCCAATACCGTGAACCTCGACGTCGGTACTTCGGTGGACGAGGCGGAACGGCTCCTCATCCTGAAGACGCTCGAAGCCACTCACAACAACAAGACCCGGGCAGCCGAAATCCTCAAAATCAGCCTTAAGACGCTGCACAACAAACTGAAGGAATATGCCGGCACAGACCATCCGGTGTTGGCAGGCAGAGGCTAGTGCAGGCAGAATAGCTGAACGTGAGCCTGCGAAGTAAACTCGTCCTGGCGATCACCAGCATGGTATTTGTGCTGGCGACAGCTTCTTCCTATTTATATCTGGCGCAATTTTTGCGGCAACGGTTGGTCGCAGCCTATGACACGGCCGATTTGCTCAGCCGTGAACTCGCTGAAACCGCCGTCAACGCCGTTCCTGATCTAACCGATACCCGCGTGGATACAACCGATCCAGAACAACTTCGGCAGGCGATTGAAGATTACCTTGCCACTGACCGGCTGTTGCTCGAACAGGTGCGCAACTCCGGCAGCGACGCCACATACGTTTACGACGTGAGCATTGTGGATGCGGATGGCAACACGCTGGTCCACAGCAATCCAGCCATGGTCCACAAGCCTGCGCCTACTCGCCCTTTGTTTCAGCAATTGCGCAATGCTGGCTTTCGGCAGCAGCTTTCCGCGGCATACGATGAGCCAGTGGTGTACGAGGTCCGCTGGCCGATTCAATTGCAAGGCACTGATTTCGGCACAGCTCGCATCGGGATATCTACGGTGCTGCTGACCAGCGAAATTAAGCCCAAGATTCAGCAGGTGCTGCAAATTTCCTTGAGTGTGGTTCTGGTCGCCTTACTGCTGGCTGCCGGGTTGTCGCAACTCGTCCTGAGCCCCCTGGATCGCATCTCACAAAGGCTCGACCGCGTGGGCGCCTCTGATGATGGCAGCGCACGGCTGGAAAAGCCCCGTGGCGACGAATACGGAAAAGTCACTTCCAAGATCGAAAATCTGGATCGCCAGATGCGGGATGCTCGTGAAGTCTTCGCAGCGCTGCAAAACAACGTGGAACAGATGATGGCGAACCTGCAGGACGGCCTGATGCTGTTCGCGCGCGACGGCCGAACCGTTCTGGTCAGTACCGCCATGGAGCGCTTTCTGCAACGACCGCACACGGAACTGATCGGCAAAGCTGCAGCAGAGATATTCTCCGCAGATACGCCCCTCGATGCTCTGGTAGCCAGCGCTTTCGTGCTGCAGGAAGGCATCACGCCTCGTGAACTCAAGTTGAATGGTCGCCGGGTGGAAGTCACGCTGGATTGGATTGAGCAGCGCGGCACCTCCATCGGCGCCATGCTGACGTTGCGCGACGTTGAATCAGCTCGCCGGATTGAAGATGAAATCGAGGTGTCGCGTCGCCTCTCTTCCACCGGACGCTTGACTTCCGGCGTGGCGCATGAGGTCAAGAATCCCATCAACGCCATAGTGCTGCATCTGGAAAATCTGCGGTTCAAGCTGAATGGAAGCGAGCCCGCGGCGCAACGCCACATGGACATTATCGAAAACGAGATTCGGCGGCTCGATCGCGTGGTGCAAACACTGGTGGACTTCACCCGTCCGGTTGCCCTGCGAGTCGTGCTACTGAACTTGCAGACATTGTTGCAAGACGTCGTGGCGCTCACCACCCCAGATGCGGCGCAAGCAAACGTCCATCTGACTTCGCAGGACTCTGCCCAAGTGTTCACCGTGCGCGCGGATCGCGACTTGATCAAGCAGGTGCTGGTGAACGTGGTGCTAAATGGAATCCAGGCGATGCCCGGTGGGGGCAGCCTTGCCATTGCCGTGGATCGCGACTCGGATGATGTCGTGGTTTCCATCCGCGACACCGGGGCCGGAATGCCCGTCGAGATTCAGGATCGTGTGTTCGACCTTTACTTCACCACCAAGACGTCCGGAAGTGGCATCGGCCTGGCACAGGCGTTCCAGATCATGCAATTGCATCATGGTTCGATTGATTTCGACTCTGAGGTCGGCACAGGCACGACGTTCCGCTTGAGACTTCCGGCGGAGCCGCTCCCCACAACAGCGATATCGGCGACCTCACCGCCAAGCGACAAGGCGAGCGCATAATAGAAAGACGGAAATGACGAACACGATAAAACGCGCAAGCGCAGCGGCTGGCCTGCTGATCATGGCGAGTCTGAGTCCGCTGGTGATGTGGCCACAGAGTCCGCCTCCTGAGCCGGGAAAGGCTGCGCCCCCAACCACAAAGTTGGCGCCCAAGAAGTTGGCATCGAAGACCAAGAAGCCAAAGGCGAAACCGACTGCGCTCAGCGTGGAAGGCGTAAAGCAGGACGCGCCGAGGCTCAAGAAAAAGGTCGTCTATGACGGCGGAACCGTCACCAGCGTAGGTGAAGTTTATCCGGGTGTTTCCCATGGCGGCGACTTGGCCGAGCAGACTGCTGCCGCTGACTGGATGAACGGGGCTGAGACCAACTTGCAGCGCCTTGAGGATTTACAGCGCGCAGGCAAACTGAACACCAGCCAGACCGCCACCAAAGCACAGGCGCAACTGTTTCTGCATCAATCGCGCGAAGCCGCGCATGACGGCGACCTGCCGCGGGCCAGAACGCTCGCGCAAAAAGCCAAGCTACTTTCTGATTCGCTGTTACCTCACTGAGTACAAGCCAATAACTACTTCCGGCCCTGGCGCTTCTGCGCCACCACCAACCCGCGCGGCGTCGGCAGCAACACCACCGAGATCAGCCCTTCCTGCTCCAGCTTCAGTGCCGCTTCCCTCACCTGCTTCAGATGTGAACTGGCATCGTGCATCAGGATCAATCCCTGGGGATTAATCTGCGGTAAAAAGCGGCGCACCTCCTGTTCGCGAATCGGCATGTCGCTGTCGCTGAATAAGAGATCAATCCTGCCCTCGATTTCCATCTCCAGACTCGATTCGTTCCGTAGCTCGATCCATTCGGCGAGCTCTGACGCGGCGAAACGCGCCTTCGCGCTTTCATACACCAGCGGATCGAACTCGCAAGTGACGATCCGTCCGAAGCCATTGGCCTTGCAACCCTCAGCCATCCACAGCGTGCTGATGCCGCTGAAGGTGCCGGTTTCGACGATGAGTTCGGGCTTGATCGTCGTCACCAGCGTGCGCAGAAATTCCAGCACCTCGACCTCGGCGGTCATCGAGTCATACATGCTCCAACGCTCGGGCTGCGGACACTCCGGGGTCTCCCGGTGATACTCCGGCACCACGGCTTCGCCGCGTTGCTGCAGTTGCCGCAGCACCTTGTGCTCCTGCTTCAGCTTCGGTTTTCCGAACAAACGACCCAGATTCACACCCACCCCTGCGTTTCGGTACTAGCTTGTTGCCAACGCGAGAGTATATCGCGCCGCGTGAATTTGGAGCGGCAAATTCGATACACTGCCGGACAAGGATAACGATATGGCGAAACTGCGACTGATCCACTGGAACGCGGCAGAAGCGAAGCCCCGCATCGCCTCGCTGAAAAAGCTTGGACGCACCGTTCTGCATGAAGCGGAAAGTATCGCCGGTAGCTTCACGCGCTGGAAGGCCGAACAGCCCGACGCTGTGGTGATTGACCTTTCCCGCCTGCCCTCGCATGGACGCGAAGTCGCCGTCGGCTTTCGCGGCGCCAAAGCCACGCGCCACATTCCGCTGATCTTTGTGGAAGGCGCGCTCGAAAAAGTAGAGGCGATTCGAGAGCTGCTGCCCGACGCCACCTATACAACTTGGGCCAAGCTGGAGGCTCAGTTGCTACGAACGCTGAAGCCAACGGCGAAAAGTGCGGCACCCCCAGTCGTCCCCACGCAGATGATGGATCGCTACGCCGGACGGACCCTCGCGCAGAAGTTGGGAATCCGTGAAGGCGCATCCATCTGCTTGTTTGACGCGCCGCGTGGCGCGACCAGCTTCCTCGATCCGCTGCCCAACGGTGCCCATGTCGAAGAATCGTCATTGCACGAAAAGGAAGAAAAGAAGCCCGAACTCCGCGACATCATGCTCTTCTTCTTTCGCGATGCTGCGGAATTCCATGCTGGACTCAAACCGCTTCTGCGCTTGGCCAACCTTGCCATGCGTGTGCCTAAGGACAAGCCAAAACTCTGGATCTCATGGCCCAAGCGAACTTCGTCGCTGTTCAAAGACCTCAGCGAGAACGACATTCGCGACACCATCCTCGCAGTGGGCCTAGTGGACTACAAAGTTTGCGCCATCAGCCCCCACTGGAGCGGACTGGCCGTGGCGGTGAAGAAGTAGCGGATCAATGCCGAAGAACAGATGTAGTGAGCTATTCTGGAGCTGAGGAACATGCACGTGGCAAAAGAAATTACCGCAACTGAACTTCGTAGAAATCTGGGCGCAATCCTGGATCGAGTCTGGCGGCGCAACGCGACTGTGATCGTTCGCCGTCGCAGCGGAAAAAATATTGCCATCATCCGCGCCGACAAGCTAGTTGGCCTGATGAGCTGCATTGGTAAGTGACCACTCCGCTTGATATCCTCTCTATTCGCACTCGTGGAGGGTTTTTCATGTCGCAACCATCGCAACTAAATCTCACTGGCCGTACCGCCGTCGTATTCGGCGTCGCCAACAAGCGCAGCATCGCATGGGCGATTGCGCAGGCGTTAGCTGGCGCTGGCGCCACGCTCGCTATCACCTATCAGAACGAGCGCTTGGGACAGGAGTCCAAAGACCTGATCGCTGCGTTGCCGAACGCCGAGGGATTTCAGTGTGACGTTTCGAACGACGCCGAAGTGGACGCGCTGTTCGCTACGCTTAAAGACCGCTACGGCAAGCTCGACGTGGTCGTCCACAGCGTCGCCTACGCGCCCGCCGAAGCGCTCGCTGGCGAGTTCGTCAGCACCACGCGCGAAGCCTTCCGCGTCGCGCTCGACGTCAGCGCCTATTCGCTGGTGGCCGTGGCGCGCGGAGCCGCGCCCCTCATGACCGATGGCGGCAGCATTATGACGATGAGCTATTACGGCGCGGAAAAAGTGGTGCCGCGCTATAACGTGATGGCCGTGGCCAAAGCCGCGCTCGAATGCTGCGTCCGCTACCTGGCCAGCGACCTCGGCAAGCAGAAAATCCGCGTCAACGCCATCTCGGCTGGGCCCATCAAGACGCTGGCGGCTCGCGGCATCTCCGGCTTAAGCGACATGCTCAAGGGCCACGCCGAGCGTGCGCCGCTGGGCCGCAATATTGAGACTGCCGAAGTCGGCAACACCGCGCTGTTCCTGGCGTCAGATCTTTCGACCGGCATTACCGGCGAAACAATATACGTAGATTGCGGCTACAACATCATGGGCTTCTGACCGCGCTCCCGGAAGCCAAGAACCAGTTCCGCCAAAGAGGCACAGAGAAAAATGAGTTCGTCTTTCTCAGTGCCTCTGTGTCTCTGTGTCGGATTTTGCTTTAGCGCTTGGCCAGCAGCGTCAACTTCCGTGAATCTTCACCCGTCTGCTCAATCACAACCTCCGCGTCGCAATCGCGAACGAGTCTAGGGAATTTCTCGCCCCACTCGATGAGCACAATCGCATCATCCGCCCGCATATCTTCTAGGCCAAGCGTCGCTAGTTCACGCTCAGTGTCAATGCGATAAAGGTCGAGGTGATAGACGATCACGCGCGGGCCGCGATATTCGTGTACCAGCGTAAAAGTAGGACTGGTCACATCTTGTTCCTCAGCGGCGTCAAAAGCGCGGGCGATACCCTTTACCAGCGTCGTCTTGCCCGCGCCTAGGTCGCCGCGCAGCAGTACGAGTTTCGGCGGCGCGAACTCGGCACCAATGCGCGCGCCGAGCTCGATTGTTTCTGCCGCGGAATGTGTTTCAAAAATTTGTGCGGACATTTTGCAGGTAATGCAATTCCCGAAAACGCTCAGTTGCTCTGCATTCGCAGGTCGTTCTCAGCTTATCGCCAGATGATTGCACACAGGCTGCCACGGCAGCGCCGCAAGCTGACGCACCTTGCGAATCGCCTCCGGCAGCGCCACCAGAATATCCGTCGCCACTAGCGAATGTTCGCCCACACGCTGCCTAGCCAGATCGCCCGCCAGCCCATGCAGAAACACTGCCGCCAGCACCGCTTCACGCGCGTCATCTAGATGTTGCGCCCAAATGCCTGCGATCATGCCAGTCAGAATATCGCCGGTGCCGCCAGTCGCCATGCCAGGATTGCCAGTGGTGTTGACGAAAACCGCACCGTCAGGAAACGCCACCAGCGTGCGATTCCCCTTGAGCACCAAGGTGACGCGATGATAAGCAGCAAAATCGCGCGCCACCTCAAGCCGCTGCGCTTGCACCTGCGCCACGGTGATGCCCGCCAGCCGCGCCATCTCACCGGGATGCGGCGTCACCACCAGCGCGCGATCTCCAATCAATTCGTTACTCCGCCCTTCGAATGCATTCAGGCCGTCAGCATCAAGAACCACTCCCACCTTCGCATTCTGCACCAGCGCGCGCACCAACGCAGCGCTCTCTGCGTTTCGTGAGACCCCTGGCCCAATCGCCAACACGTCCGCAGAACTGGCAACACTTTCAAGCGAATTCTGCTCCAGCGCAAGCGTGCCTTCGGGCGTCTCGTGCAGCGACTGTGTCATCAGTTCGGGCATAAATCCAGAAACCGTGCCAACGATTCCGCGCGGACAGGCCACGGTCGCTAATCCTGCTCCAGAACGCAGCGCCGCCATGCCAGCCATCGCCGGAGCGCCAGCTTTGCCGAACGACCCGCCGACAACGAACACGTGCCCGAAGCTGCCCTTGTTGCTATCCGCCGCTCGTGGCCCGAAAAGCTTTGCCACTTGCCGTGGAGTTATGACACTCTCCCCGAGCTGAGAAATTACGGCCTCATCCGGCGTACCAATCGGCGCGACCACCACGGGGCCGCTCGTCAGCATTGACAAAACATGCGCACGCCTCGGCGCAGTGAACGTGAGGACCGCATCCGCGCGCGTGACCAACCCGGTCTGCTGCTCTGCATCAGAGTCCGCACCCGAAGGCACATCCACTGCCAGCACGCAGCCGTGCGACGCGTTTATAGCTGCAATGGCAGCTGCGTAAAGCCCTTCTACGGGCGGCCGGAATCCCGACCCCAGAATCGCATCCACCAACAGCGGCGCACGCATCGCGAGACGAACCGCGTCGCGCTCAAAGTCGGCAGCGCTTTGAACGACAGTTAGTAAGCGATGCGGCAAGTGGCGCAGCATCTCCGCCGCGTCGCCGCGCAACTCTGCCGGATCGCAAAGCAGCAGCACATTCACAATCCGTCGGCCTTCATTCAGCTTGCGCGCCGCCACCAGACCATCGCCGCCATTGTTACCCTTGCCGCAAATCACCGTGACTTTTTCCGCTTGCGGAAAGCGCTGCAAGGCAAACTGCGCCACTGCCGCACCCGCGTTTTCCATCAGCGTGAGCGACGGCACGCCCTGGCGCTCAGCGGTAGCCGCGTCAATCGAACGCATTTCAGCAGCAGTAACGATTTTCATGCGACTCCAACGGCAGAAAAAATGGATTGCATTGCATGGCAACCTCGGATTCTAAAGCAAACGGCCCCTTCTCGCGAGGAGAAGGGGCCGCGAATGAACGCATTGTCACCTAGTTGCGCGCGTTTGCCGCCTGCACCTTGCTGTGATGCCGACTGTAGAAAAAGTAGATGATCAGTCCGATCACCAGCCACACCACCAAACGAATCCAGGTCTCGGCATTCAGGTTCACCATCATGTAAAGGCACACGATAATGCCAATGATGGGCGTCACCGGAACCCACGGCGCACGGAACGGACGCGGTGTATCCGGCGAGGTGTGCCGAAGCACCCAGATGCCCGCACATACAATCACAAACGCCAGCAACGTTCCGATGCTCACCATGTGGCCCAGCACGTTAATCGGGAAGAGTGAGCCAGCCATCGCTACCATGAAGCCTACCGCAATGGTGCTGATCCACGGCGTACGGAACTTCGGATGTACAGCACTCGCCCAGCGCGGCAGCAAGCCGTCCTTCGACATGGAGAAAAAGACGCGCGACTGGCCCAGCAGCATGACGACCATGGTGCTACTCAGTCCGCAGATCGCTCCGATCTTCACTAGCAAACTGCCCCATGCCACGCCTGTGCGGTCAATGCCCACTGCAATCGGATCCGGCACGTTCAGGTCGGTGTACTTCACCAGCCCCGTCAACACCACCGCCACCAATATGTAAAGAACAGTGCAGATCACCAGAGAACCCAGAATGCCAATCGGCATATCGCGTTTAGGGTTCTTAGCCTCCTGCGCCGCGGTAGAAACTGCGTCGAACCCAATGTAGGCGAAGAAGATGACTGCGGCACCAGCAGCAACCCCGGAAATTCCAAATACTCCGTTCTTGCCCGTATTTTCAGGCAGGAAGGGATGCAGGTTGGCGTTGGCAATCGCCGGATGATTGAACAGGTAGTTGGCACCGATGCCCAGAAATACCAGCAGTACCGCCAGTTTGATCACCACAATGAACGAATTGAAGTTTGCCGATTCCTTGATGCCGAATACAAGAATCGCAGTGACGCCCATGATCGCAATAAACGCCAGCAAGTTGAACTGCCCGGTGGCGTGATGCAATGTGCCGGGGTCAATTCCGGCTGTAATCAGCGTCCCCTTGATGCGCTTGAGCAACTCCCAGTGGCCATTGTAGAAAACGAAGTCTGCACCCGGCTCCCCGGCAATCTGCGGAGGCAGCGTGATACCGAAGTCGCCCAGCAGGCTCACCACGTAGCCGCTCCACCCGGAAGCCACCGTAGCCGCTCCCAGTGCGTATTCCAGCACCAAGTCCCAGCCGATGATCCAGGCAAAAATTTCGCCAAGCGTGGCGTAGCCATAGGTGTAAGCCGAACCGGCCACCGGAATCATCGAGGCAAACTCTGCATAACAGAGGCCCGCGAACACGCAGCCCACCGCGGCCAGAATAAAGCTCAACACAATCGCAGGTCCTGCATGTTCCGCAGCGGCGGTGCCAGTAAGTACGAAGATCCCGGTTCCGATAATGGCGCCAATGCCAAGCGCGATCAGGTTGCCTGCACCAAGCACGCGCTTAAGCGAACCTTCGCCGGTTTCCGCCGATTCCCCGAGAATCTGGTTCAGCGGCTTTCTTGCCAAAAGATCAGTCATGCGATTCATCTCTCCTTATGTGGTTCCGGCTTCGGCTTGCGCTTAATTCGCCGCCACCTGTTTGGCGTTACGCGACCACAAAAAGTACACCGGGATGCCGATGAGAACAATAATCAGTCCCGGCCATGTGTATTGAGGTTTATACATTAAAAGGATGACATCAATAAATAGCGCCATCCCAACGTAAATGAGCGGGATGTAGGGATAGCCAAACGCCTTGTACGGCCGCGGCGCATTCGGGCGGGTTCGCCTCAGGATGAACAGCCCCGCAATCGTCAGGATGTAGAACACCAGCACCGCGAAAATAATGTAGTCGAGCAACTGGCCGTAACTGCCGCTCAGGCAGAGCACGCACGTCCACACGCCCTGCACCATCAGCGAAACCGCAGGCGTTTTGTACTTGGGATGCAGCACGCCGACCTTCTGGAAGAACAGGCCATCCTTGGCCATCGCGTAATACACGCGCGCTCCCGCCAGTAGCAGCGCATTCACGCAGCCGAAGGTGGAGATCAGAATGGCAATCGCCATCAGGCTGCCGCCGGTGCCACCAAAAATCTGCTGCATCACCGCCGTGCCCACGCGATCTTCCGAAGCATGTTGAATGCCGCGCGCCATAATCGTCGCGCCCTGCGCATCACCTGCCAGCGGCAACACACCGAGATACACAAAGTTGGCAGCGATGTAGAGCAGAATCACAATGCCCGTACCGAGCGCGAGCGACAGCGGCAGGTTGCGACTCGGATTACGTATCTCGCCCGCCGTGAACGTCACGTTGTTCCACGCGTCCGCCGAAAATAGTGACCCCACCTGCGACACCGCGAGAATCGTGAACACGCCGACCATCGCAATGGGGCCGCCCACACCAATCTGCACCGGATGCAGCGAACTCAGACTGGCATTGCGCCAGAAGTTGCCGAAGTTCGCGGCAATCGCCGTCGAGTTCGCGGCGAAGGCTCCGATGATCACCAGCCCCAGCAGCGCCGCTGTCTTGGAAAATGTAAAGATATTCTGAATCGCCGCGCCCAGCCGCACGCCAAATACGTTGATCACAGAAATCACGGCCACCATGATCACGGCTACCAAATTTTGCGTATTCAGGCCAACGTCCATATTGCCCAGCACAACCGGGCCAAGAGGTATCGGCGGAACATGCGCGATGTGCCATATCCAGTTCGAAGCCGAGATGGAGGGAAAGAACACGCCAACGAACTTGCCGAATGCCACTGCAACCGCCGCCGCTGTACCAGTCTGAATCACCAGAAACAGCGTCCAGCCATACAGGAATCCCCACAACGGGCCCAGCGCTTCGCGCAGGTAAACGTATTGGCCACCAGCCTTGGGCATCATCGCCGCCAGTTCGCCATAGCTCAGCGCGCCTGCCAACGTCATAAAGCCGGTCACCAGCCATGCCCCAATCAGCAGTGCGGGCGAATCCACCAGACGCGCAATGTCTGCCGATACCACAAAAATGCCCGAGCCAATCATCGCGCCAATTACCAGCGTGGTGGCGCTAGTCAGGCCGAGGCCCTTTACGAATTCGGGTTCAGGAGCCACAGAAGCGGGTTTAGCGGCATTTGCCGCGCGTTTATCCATAGCTTGAGTCACGCAGGAGTCGCGAAAAATGAGTTGATGAATTCCTAAGCACTTTACATGAAAGCGCGCAGAAATGCCTCAACTCTTTGAGATGCAGAAACTTCCGGCTGCGGCAAGATCGCCGAGATCACGGCCACCGAGTCAGCACCAGCCGCAATCACTGAGGCACAATTCGCAGGCGTGATGCCCCCAATTGCCACCAGCGGCTTGCGGGTCAGTGCCCTGGCGGCGCGTACACCTTCCAAACCAACCACTGGGTCGGGACGCTCCTTACTGGTTGTTCCAAACACTGGGCCAATCGCCAGATAGTCGGCGTCACTTTCATCGGCGAGGCGAAGTTGTTCCGGATTGTGCGTGGAAACGCCAAGCCCGCGCTCCTGCCCAATCACACGACGCACGCTGCTCGGCGAGAGGTCGTCCTGCCCAACATGAACTCCGTCCAAGCCAGCCGCCAAGGCAATATCGGCGCGATCATTCATGATGAGTCTGATAGGAGTCGCGCGGCCGGCCACCAGCTCGCGAATCGCGATGGCATCCTCCAACATGCGTCGCACGTCGCCAGACTTGTTTCGGTATTGCAGCAGGGTGAGGCCTGCGCCAACCAGCTCCTCGATAAACGCCAGCATAGTAGCACGATCCGCAAAGAACGCGGCATCCACAATCGGATATAGGCGGGGCAGTACAATCCGGCTCACATCATCCTCGTTGGGTGAATGTCGGCTTCAGCCCTTGGCAAACATGCGCTCAATAAAGTGCGTGTCGAGCGCACCGGAGACGAAGTCAGGGTCGTGCAAGATGCGCTTTTGTAGCGGAATCGTGGTGTAGATACCCTCGATTACAAACATGTCGAGCGCGCGCTTCATGCGCTGAATCGCTTCCGGCCGATCCTTGCCGTGCACAATCAGCTTTGCAATCATCGAATCATAGTGCGGTGGAATCGTGCCTTCCGAATAAGCCGCTGTATCCACGCGCACACCAATGCCGCCCGGCGTGTTGAATGCGTTGATCTTGCCCGCCGACGGCGTAAATTTTTCCGGATGCTCGGCATTGATGCGGCACTCGATGGCATGGCCAACAATCGGTGGCTGCACGGGGATCAAGTCTTCCAAGTGGGCGCCATCGGCAATCAGAATCTGGCTCTTCACCAAATCTACCCCCGTCACCATCTCCGTGACTGGATGCTCCACCTGAATGCGCGTGTTCATTTCAATGAAGTAGAGCTTGCGGTCGGTATCCATCAGGAACTCAATGGTGCCCGCATTCACATAGCCAACATCTGCCAGCGTACGGCACAGGATGCCGCCAATCTCCTCACGCAATTCCGGCGTCATTTGTGTGGAGGGCGCCTCTTCCAGCAGCTTCTGGTGACGCCGCTGAATGCTGCACTCGCGCTCACCCAGGCTCATCACCTTGCCGTAGGAGTCGGCGAGAATCTGGAACTCGATGTGGCGCGGCCGCTCCACGAACTTTTCCATATACATGCTGCCGTTGCCGAAGGCAGCCGCCGCCTCGCTGCTCGCAGCTTGGAACAAGTTCGCAATCTCATCTTCATTGCGCACAATGCGCATGCCGCGCCCGCCACCACCCGCCGATGCCTTCAAAATCACCGGATAGCCGATCTTCTTGGCGGACTCCACTGCTTCGTCGGCGGATGCCAAAATGCCGTCCGAACCCGGCAGCACAGGCACGCCACGCGCCTTCACCGCCGCGCGTGCCTTATCTTTTTCGCCCATCAGCCGCATCACATCCGGTGGCGGACCAATGAACTTGATCCCCGACTCATGGCAGACTTCCGCGAAGTTTGCATTTTCCGAAAGCAGCCCATAACCCGGATGAATCGCATCTACGTCGGCGATCTCCGCCGCGCTGATGACCGCAGGAATATTCAGGTAGCTTTTGTTGACCTGCGGTGGCCCGATGCAGATGGCTTCGTCCGCAAAGCGCACATGCAGCGAATTGCGATCCGCCTCGCTGTAGATGGCGACCGAACGGATGCCCAGCTCTTTGCAGGCACAAATGATGCGGAGAGCGATCTCTCCGCGATTGGCGATAAGAATTTTACGAAACATGAATTATCTAGGGTGTTCACAAAAACGATAAGGAAAAATAGCACTTAAAAATATGTTTACTTGGTCGCCCGGACGGCGAACAGAGCCTGACCGTATTCAATCGGCTGCCCATTCTTCGCCAGCAACTTCACCACCTCGCCCGTAACATCAGACTCGATCTCGTTCATCAGCTTCATGGCTTCCACAATGCAAAGCACCTGCCCGGCAGTAACGTGGTCGCCCACTTTCACGAACGGCGGCGAGCCCGGCGAGGGCGACTCGTAGAACGTGCCCACAATCGGCGACGGAACCATGTGGAGTTTTTCTTCCGGCTCGGCTGCCACGGTTGCAGAGGCTGGGGCTGGCGCAAACGCTGTAACTGGCGCGGCCACTGCTGCCGGAGCCTGCGCCATCGGCGCACCGCTCACGTAGCGGATCTCCGCCGGTGCAGCTGGTTCGCCCGCCCGCTTGATCTTCACCTTGACGTCGCCACGTTCCAGCTCAAATTCGGCGATGTCCTTTTCGATCAAAAACTCGATTAATTCTTTCAGCTCTTTTTGGTTCATCGTGATAGCTCGATTATTTCCTTGGGGGCCCGGGTCAGAACTTCGCAGCCTGTCGCAGTCACGGCCACCATGTCCTCTATCCGGATGCCGCCCTTGCCCGGCACATAAATGCCTGGCTCAATGGTAACCACCATACCGGACTCCAGCACGGCTTGCTGCCGCTCGGCAATGCGGGGCGTCTCATGAATCTCCAACCCCACGCCGTGCCCCGTGGAATGGGTAAAGTATTGCGCCAACTTAGCTTTCCGCAAAACGCCGCGCGCCGCCTCATCCACTTCGCCGCACGTCGTGCCGGGCTTAACCGCACCAATCGCCGCCAGTTGCGCCTCAAGCACAGCGTCGTACCAGCCTCGCGAACCGGCAGTTGCCCGGCCCACGTGTACGGTGCGGGTCATGTCAGAACAATAACCCGCGAGTATAACACCGAAGTCGAGCACCACGAACCCCCGCTTCGGAATCCGCTGACTGGAAGCAACGCCATGCGGCAGCGCTGAGCGTGGCCCAGCCGCCACAATTGTAGAGAACGACACGCCCTCCGCGCCACGTTTGCGCGCTTCGTACTCAATCTCCGCCGCCACTTCCGTTTCCCGAACCCCAGGACGAATCGCCGCCAGCGCCACGTCAAGCAGATCGTCTCCCAGCCGCACCGCTGCGCGAATGAGCCTCAACTCTTCTGCGTCTTTTATCAAACGCAACCCGGGTACAACTGTGGTTACGTCCACCAGCTTCGCGCCTTTAGGAAGATGCCTGCGCAGTTGATCGCGCAGAGTAAGCGTTACGTGTTCGAACTCAATTCCGATTTGCAGTTTCTTGCTGCTAGTCGTATGTTTTTCAACATACTGCCTAACCCATTCACCCGCACCCGCCAGCGCCGAGCCTTTGCCCACTATGACGCGAACTCCTTGCGTCTCTGCCGCCGCCTGCTCGCGATAGCGGCCATCGGTAAAAAGCGTGGCCGACTTCGGGGCAATGGCCAACACCCCGGCGCTGCCAGTGAATCCGCAAAGATAGCGAATGTTAGGGAGATGCGTTATCAGGGAGAGGTCAAGTTCGCGCGATGCCAATTGCAGGTTCGCACGGCGCACACGGGAGCGAAAGTCCATCTGCTAATTATGCCGGATTTGATGCCCGGATTCGCAGAACCAATTGCGTGCCCACGCTCTATGCAGTCGCTCAATCTAGGTTTTTTACGTCTGAATAATCTTCGGCGTGATAAAGAAGATGAGTTCCTGATTGGACGTGCTGACGCTGCGCCGCTTGAACAGATTACCCAGCACCGGAATATCGCCAAGCAACGGCACCTGCGAAGTGTTCACCGAATTGGTCGTCTGAATCACGCCGCCAATCACTACGGTACCGCCATCGGTGACCAGAATTTGTGTGGTCGCCTGCTGCGTGATGAGCGACGGGTTGCCCTGCACAGTATGCCCAAAGTCCGGCGTGGTGTTCTCGACATCCACGCTCAGAAAGATGGTGCCTTCCGACGTAATCTGCGGCGTCACCGTCAGCCGCAGAAACGCGTCCACATAATTCACCGTCGGCGGCCCGTTCAACTGTGCTTGCGTCACAATCGGCACGCGCACACCCTGCTTCACCACCGCCTGAATGTTGTCTTGCGTGACCACGCGCGGACGGGAGAGTATCTTCAGCAATCCAGCAGATTCCGCCATGGTCAGAATCGCATCAATGCGGTAGCTATTTGTCGCGTTCAAGAAGCTGAGGCCGCTGGTGGGGCTGGTCACACCAAGGTTTGAGAACAGCGGAATCTGGTTGGTGCCGGTAGTAATGTACTGCGGAGTAATCCCGCCGACCTGCGTCGGCGAAGTCCCCACCGATTGCGCTCCGCCGACGGCGGTGGTTGCGTTGCCGAAACCGAAACCAAGCTGGGTGCCGATGTCACGAGCAAAACTGCGCGTGGCTGCAACGACCCGAGCTTCAATCTCCACTTCCTGCGTCTTGCGGTCAAGCTGCTTTATCAGCACATCAATCGCGGGCATGGTACTCGGAATGTCGGTGACAATGATGGCATTGGTGCGGTCGTCGGCGATTACATCGCCGCGGCTGCTCACAAACTTCTTGGCGAGCGCCGCTACTTCCTTGGCCTTGGCATAGCTCAGGTAACGCGTGGAGTTGATCTTGCCAATGGCCTGCGCCTCGGCCTCCTGCGTGGCCTTGCGGCTCTCCGCTTCCTTCTTGATGCCCTCCGAAGTCGCCACCCGTAACACATTGCCTTCGCGCTGCGCACCGAGGTCGTTGTTGCGCAACACGATGTCGAGAGCCTGATCCCAAGGCACGGCGTCAAGCATGATGGTAAGTGTTCCTTTGACGCTCGGTTCGAGCACCACGTTAAGTCCGCTGACTTCGTGAATCATGCGGAAAAAATCGCGCAAGTCGGCTTCGCGCAAGTTTAGGGAAATCGGTGCACCCGTGAAGTGCGATGGCACCGCTGCGGAAGTTGCTTCCGTCGTCACTGGCGCTGGGGTCGCTGCCGAGGAACTTGGCGATGTCGCCGAAGGTGCGAAGCTGGCGTTATACGCCATCGTATTACTGGAAGCGCGCGAAGCAGTCGTTGCGGTTGACATTACAACCTGCGCGGCTTCCGTGCGAACCGCAACCGCAGGTTGATACGCCGCGAGCCGCAACAGTTGCGGATTAGGAGAGTACGCCACCACTGGCGGAACCAGCGCAGCAGGCTTGCCCAACAATACATTCAGACCTGATGTACCCACGGTGAGTTTATATTCGCGCATCTCGTCGAGATCAATCACCACCCGTGCTGCCAAAGCTTGCCCCGGCTCCTGATGACGACCCGAGCGGATCGCCCGCACCTGCGAATGTCGCGGATATACATCATGCAATGATTTGCCCACTACTGTGCCGGGCAGGTCAATCACCAAACGTGCAGGCTGCTCCAGGCTTGTAACCTCGGGGCGAATCGTGCCCAAGCTCGCGATGTGTACGATCCATGCATCCTCGCGACCCAACAACTTAACGCTGCGCACCCTTGGCACGGCGCGTTTTAACGCGGAGGGGTTGACCTCCGCAGCCACCGGACCGGCCGCCCAAGTAAACACCGCCGAAAGCACGATCAGCATTGTCAAGATTGTCGCTTGACGGGAAGTTAAGGTCGGTCTGGTCATCACTCTCTGCTCTCTCGTTTCTTCGCGCTTTTGCTTCTTTACTGCGTCACCGCCTGCAATGAACAACCTGCTATGGCGTTTCACTCACATTCGCCAGTCTCCGCAATACGTGTTGCACTGCCTTGCCGGCCGCCTGCATGCGGAACACGATGCCGTCCGCTGCAATACGCTCCACAACGCCGCCCCGTACCGATTCTTTTTCCCCGAGAAAGTACACTCGCCCGGCCCCATCCACCACAATGCCGAAGTTTCGCGCCGGAGAACGGACCACCCCGCGTACCGTCAGGTCATCCACCACCAGGCAGCTCTTGCCCGCGCAGTGCACCAAACCCGGAGCGTCTATATTCGGACGCAGAAACGGATCACGCCGATCCTTGCGCGGTTCGGGCAAAGCTGCGGCAGGCGGCGGGGGAACCGGAGGCGCACTCGGCGCAGGCAGAGTCTCCAGCGCTACGGCGTGTTCACGAGGCGATTGCGGCAATCCCATCCGGCTGCCCGGAGGGTCCTGTGGCATCGCTGCGACGCTCAGCATCCATCCTGTGAGGATCACCACCGCGCAACCGCGGCCGTGCCATTTCATCTCTGTCCTCATGCGCGCCGCTGAATCCATCCCAGTTTCTCCTGAATCACTAAAGCTTCGGCACTACCGTTCCGGGCTTGCTGGCCGCAACCGGTACCGGTGCCACCTGCCCGTAAAAGCCCGTAGCCACACATGTCGCCACCACCGTCTCGCCCGTGCTGTAGTGATACGTCCGCTTGGCCTTGGCGTCCTGCGGACTTTGCGTGGACGCCAGTTGCAGCCCGGTGATGTTCACCAAACGATCCATCGCCGCCACATGCTGAAAAAACTGGAGCATGTTGTAGTAGCTGCCATCCAGCTCCAGCTCAAACGGAACCTCGGCATAAAAATCATGCTGCGCCACCGGACGCGCGGTATAGCGACGCACTTCCACGCCTGCGCTGTGCGCTTCGTGGCTCAAACTGTCCATCAGCGCCGCCGCTTCCTTTTCGTCAGGGATCACGCGCCTTCCGCTTTCCATCTTTTCCTTGAGCTGCGCGATCTGCCCTTCCAGTTCCTGCAACCGGGGACGGAACCGTTCCAGCTCGACGTTCTCGGTCTCCAGCGTATGCAGACGATGCTCCGCCTCGTTGTTGGCGGCAACCTCCGTCGCATACACGGTGAAGTACAGCGCCACCGTCGCGCCAGCGATACCCACCCCCGCGATGACCCATCGCTTGAGCCCCGAAATGTCGTTCCATCTCTTCATCTTTTTCAACCTTGTTTCAATCTTGCTTGTTTCAATCTTGGCGCCAACCATTTCTGGCGAAGCCTCGCCTACACCTTCCCTTTTTCACAACTCAAGGAGAACTGGTAGGGTGCCGACGCGGTGCCCCCACTGTCCTGATACGACTCGTGAATCTCAACTGCGCGGAAGTAGCCGGAGCGCTGCAAATGCGCGATCAATTCCGAGAGTGCCTCCGGCGTGCTGGCTTGCCCGTTCATGTCAATGCTGGTGCCGTTGTCTTTCACCGCACTCAGCCAGACCAGTCGGTTTGCACTGACGGTGTCGCCTAGCAAGTCGAGTAGCGAGGCGGGCCCTGCCTGCGCCGCGCGCAACTGCTCAATCACTTCCACCCGGCGCTTGTACTCTTCCGCCTCTTTTTGCCGTGCCAAAAAGCGTGCCTTCACCTGTGCCAACTGCTGGTTATGCGCCTGCTCCACCAGCGTCTTCTGTGCCAATTCCAAAGCCTGCTGCTGCAACACGAAGTAGTAACCGATATTCGCCGTCGCCGCGAGCGCAGCCGCCAGCAGGAACGGTCGCATTGCCTGCGGATTCGGAGCCACCGTCATGGCGCGGTGATGTTCCGCTGCCCCTGCTCCTGCCGCCAGTAAGTTAATGCGAATCATGCTGTATCAAAACTCCTGAGGGCCAAGCCCATCGCCACCGCAAACTGCTCGGGATGCCCGGCCACCACTGCAGCCGCTCGACCTTTGCCCGGCGCTGCAATACGGAGAAAGGGATTGAGACTCTCCACCGCCACGCCAAACTCTTTTTCCAGTGCCGCCGCCAATCCAGGAATGCGCGCTCCGCCGCCAGACAGATACATCCGTTCCATAGCATCACCCACCGTCATGCGGGCAAAGTCCAGAGTCTTGCGCACCTCCTGCGCCACAATCTGGTTCACCTGTCGCAGTACCGCAGACACTGCCTCGGCATCCGGATGTGCGGCCTTGCCCAGTTTGGCGAGCTCCGCCTCTTCCTCGCTCAGGTCGAATTCTTTTTGCAGGGCGTCAGTGTACTGGTGACCGCCGATCGCGATGTCGCGGGTAAACAGTGGCTGCGTGCCGCACATCACGCTCAGGTTCAGCGTGTAGTTGCCAATGTTCAGCAGAGCCACGACCAAGCCTTCCGCGGGCTGGTAGTTATACTCATAACAATTCTGTAGCGCAAGCACGTCCAGATCCACAATCTCAGCCGTGCAGCCCGCCAAGGCCAGCACATGTCCATAACTGAGGATTTTTTCTTTGCGTGCCGCGCACAGCAATACGTCCATGGTTTGCCCGGCAACGTCCTGCCCGCGCCCCGGCTTGCCTACCGTGGCAGCGGGAGCATGACCCGGCTCGCGCGGATCTCTGGGATCGAATAGGACGTGATAGTCAAGGTCTACTTCGTCGAGCCCAAACGGCAAGTGCTGCCCAGCCTCACGCAACACAGCATCACCCAATTGCGGCTCGGGCAACGCAGGCAATGTCAGCTTGCGCACAATCACCGAGTTCCCGCTCACTCCGGTTGCCAGCGAGCGCGTTTCCACTTCCGACTCCTCCAGCAACCGCGCAATGGCATGCGCTAGCGTGGCGCAGTCTGCCACCGTCGAATCCACTACGACATCCGCTGGAATCGCCTCCAGGCCTACATGCAATAGTTCCAGCCCACCCCGGCCGCGGCGTAGTTCGGCCACCTTCACGGCCGACGAACCCACATCGAGCCCGGCCAGCGTCTTTTTCTTGCGGAATAGGTTTGCGGGGAATGCCATGTCTCTTCGCTAGCCCTCGCTGCTCGTGGTCGCGCTCTGCTGCTCCATCCACGCATCCAGACGAGACTTCTTGAACTTCCAGCGGTTGCCCAGCTTAAACGCCGGAATCCGGCCTTCCGCCAGGTACTTGTACAAAGCGTCCGGACTCACCCCTAAATAATCCGACGCCTCCCGCAAATTCATCACTTCCCGCGCTTCCGCCATACCAAACCCACCTCCCTGCCGCACTGCATACGGCGGCAAATCGCTACTGCCTCACATGAGACTAATCGGCAGGCGCAAAGCTCGGCTAAATCACGAAGGTACGGAGACGGTTACCGGAGAAACCGAGGAAAAGGACGTATGCCAAGGGATTCCGCCAAATGAAAACGGGCCGGAGGATACTCCCCCGGCCCGCATTCTGTGCTGATTCTAATGCTAGTTGATGTCGAACTGCTCCTGGTGCACCAGCGGATCGCCCTTCACAATCACCGTCTTGGAAGTCAGTTCTTCCAGCTCCTGAATCCAGCGCCCGTTGTTGGACTTCAACATCTTGCCCACTTCCGGATGCACTCGCAACATCACATCACTGCGCGTCAACTGATGCGCAATCTTGCGCATCTCCACGTAAATCTCGTTGCACACCGTGGTCACCGACTTCACGTATCCCGTGCCCACGCAGTATTCGCACGAAGAGCCCACCGTGCGTTCCAGCGACTGCTTGACCCGCTTACGCGTAATCGCCACCAGCCCGAAGTCGTTGAACTGCAGAATTTTGGAGGGCGCGCGGTCGTTCTTCATCGCCTCTTCCAGCGCCTGCATCACCTTGGCCCGGTTGCGCCGCTCGTCCATGTCAATAAAGTCGAGGATGATGATGCCACCTAAATCCCTCAGCCGAATCTGCCGCACAATTTCCGCGCAGGCTTCCACGTTCGTCTTGGTAATGGTGTCCTCCAGACGCGCCGTTTTGCCCACATACTTGCCAGTATTCACGTCAATCGCGACGAGCGCTTCGGTCTGGTTGATGACGATGTATCCGCCATTCTTCAGCCACACCTTCGCCTTCAGCGCCTTGTTGAACTCGTCCGTCACCCCGAACTGGTCGAACAACGGCGTGTTCTTCGACCACAGCTTGATGCGCTTCACCAGCGAAGGCTGAAAGCGCTGGGCAAAACGCAGAATGCGCTCGTACTCAACTTCCGTGTCTACCCAGATCGTGGTAAAGTCGCGCGTCACCTGGTCGCGCAACACACGCTCCACCACATTCAAATCGTGATAGATCAGCGCTGGCGGCTTCTTCGTTTCCGCACGCTGCTTCATCTCGTGCCACAGGTTCTTCAGGAAGCGAATGTCAGCCCGAAGTTCTTCTTCCGGCGCGTTCTGCGCGGCGGTCCGCACGATGAATCCACCCGTGCCGTTTTCGCGCTCGCTCACCACAATCCGCTTCAGGCGAAGGCGCTCTTCATCCGACGCAATCTTGCGCGAGACGCCCACATGATTCACCGTTGGCATATAGACCAGGAAGCGGCCAGGAAGCGCGATGTGGCTGGTAATGCGCGCACCCTTTTTGGCAATCGGCTCCTTGGCGATCTGGACGATGATCTCCTGCCCTTCCTTCAGCAGGTCGGCGATCTGCGGACGCGGCCCCATGTCGCGGCGTCCGCTAAAACGGCGCGGCGCGCCACTGTTGCGTCCCGGACTCCGGCCCGGCCCACTGCGGCGCTGGCCGCCCCGATCACCCCGATCATTGCGATCGGTGCGCTGACCGCTGCGGCGTGCCCGTTGCTGGAAGCGGGCACCCGACGGAGCACGCACTTCGGCGCTGGAAGATTCATAGCCTCCGGCGGCAAGCCGCTCAGCCTCATCCTGCGCTTCATCTGCCTCGTCGCCCTCCTCCTCGTCGCCCTCCTCCTCGTCGCCTTCCTCGTCTTCCCCTTCAAAGTCGTCGTCGTCGTCGCCAAACGTATCGGCCTTGACGCCTCGAATAAATCCATCCGCCTCTTGCGTCTCTTCCTCAAACTCGTCGAAGCCGATATCCTCGACATCCGCACCGTAGGCACGAAGCTCCGCTTCTTCCTCGTCAATTTCTTCTTCGGTCATGTTGCCGCCCGGAAGAATTCGGGCCTCTTCGCGCTCAGCCTCGGCGCGTTGCTCTACAAAATCAGTCACGGAAACATCTGCCGGCAAGGCCGAAACCAGCTCCGAAAAGTGGGGCTCATCGTCTTCGTCATCCTCGAAATGCCCCGTGTGCCCAGCCTCCGCACTCCCGGATTCAGGATGCGGCGTCTGTTCATGGAAGATCCATTGCGGCGAATAAGAGTGCGCGTCCGAGGCGTGCTGCGTGATCGGCTCGCTCCCTGCCACACCAGATTCGATTTCGGTTTCGCTTTCTGGTTCGGTGACGCGCGATTTCGAAGCCTTAGCCGCAGAAGACTGAGTAGCCTCATGCGATGTCAGCTCAGGCTCTCTGGATGGCACTTCATGCACCACTTCGAGCGGAGCCTCTGTGCTGCTTTCCTGCGTTACACCTTCTACCGGAATTGTTGTGACGCTCTCTGCGACGTTGCCTTCGGGGACACCCGCATGGACTTCTACCTGCGGAGCCTCATAGGAACGGCGGACCATCGTTTCCGGGTCAGAGTAGTGTGTGACCGGATCCAGAGCATGATCTTCTGTGAGCTTCGGCGTATTTTCCTCGGCGACAGCGGGCTCGTGCGACGGATGCACCGGCTCGGATGCGGCCTCCACCTCGGCCGGAACAACCTCAGCTAACGCTTCCTCATGCCCCGCGCTGGGTGCCGCTGCGTCGGGCTCAGGCGCGGCATGGCTTGTCTCTGGAATCGCGGCCGCCTCAGGCTCTGCAACGTGTACCGGTTCAGGGGCCGGGATGGGCTCTGCCGGAGCAGGTTGCTCCTGCCCTTCCGGACGGACACGACGGTACTTGGCCAGAGTCTCACCGGGCATCACCATCGGTGTATACGCAGCAGGGGCCTTGCGCCGGGCCTTTGCGATGGGTATGACCAGAGTCTCCTCACTCGGCGTAACTGCCATCGGTTCTTCTACCTTCATCTCAACCGGGGTCGCGGGCGGCTCCGCAGCTTGCGGAACTTCAGCAACTACCGCCGCAACCACCGCAGTTTCCACAGGCACGCTCGCCTTCCGGTACTTGGAGAGTGACTCGCCGGGCATAACGATGGGTTGATAAGAATTGGGAGGTGCGGTCGCCACCGCAACCGGGGAAAGATGGGATGGATGCGCAGCAGCTCGTTGCTCGGATGGGCCATTGTCTGCTTCGCTCTCAGTACGCGCGGGGGTCGCATCCGCGGAACTGCGTCCACGACGCCCCCGGCGTCGGCGTCCGCGAACCTCACGGCTCCCCGACTCATTACCAGTCGTCGCCGTTTCGGCAGCCTCCACCTCTTCGACGACTTCGAGAGATGCGTCGTCCTCGACGTCAGCCTCTTCCGAGAAATCGCCTTCCTCCTCGAACTCCTCTTCGACCTCGGAGATTTCGTTGGAACTCGCAGGTGCTGCGCTGGAAGATCCGCTGGACGATCCTTGGATAATCGGCCGGGCCTTGGCCACCGCCGCTTCCAGGTCTTCATCCTCCTCTTCCATCTCGAAAAAGTCAGAGACATAGAGGAAAGCATCGCGTTCCAGGCCAATATCCACAAAAGCGGACTGCATGCCTGGCAGCACACGGGTGACGCGGCCCTTGTAAACCGAACCGGCCAGAATGTATTCATTTTCGCGCTCGAGGTAGATTTCCGCGAGCTGGTCATCCTCGGTCAGCGCCACTTTGGTTTCGTGTGGCGTAGAGGTGACAAATAGTTCCTTGTTCATTGCGACTCCGGAGCAGGCGCCTTTCGGACGCCGTGCTGCACCGGCCAAGGAACGAGACTAACTGGAAGGATTGAAAACGGGGCGATGCTCACGAACCAACTACACCAAGCTCACACTCACTCCGCAAAACTCGCGAAAGCAAGCTCTTGCGCCAGATGAAACCATATCGTGCACAACTGATCGCTCCACCACTGCCAGTTTGTGTTCCGGGGTTTGTGACCGCTCTTCCTTCCCATACTTCGTTTACTGCGGGAAGAAGGGGCCGTTACCTGCCCGGCAACGTCTGGCTGCAATCCTGTCCGGCCTCCGCCACACTATATGGGCGTTTGTTCCGGCCGGTGTGCCCTCGTAAACGCGAGGGCGGCGTAATTTTTATTGCACAGGCCCTAAACCAGAGCCTTTCAAATCCTTAACTTACGGGTACAACTCAAATTTGCCGCGATGCCGCACTTCCGCACCGCCTGAAAACGTCCTACGCAAAACCCTGCTCCGCCGGACTCCAGTCCGGCCCATCCCAACGCGCTTTGCCGCTCAATGCAACTCAGAGCAGCTTAACTGACAAACCGGCGCATACGCACATTCATCACAATGCCCAATGCCAGAAACATAAACAACACCGACGACCCGCCATAGCTCATGAGCGGCAGCGGAATACCGGTGACAGGCATAAACCCTACCACCATGCCGACATTGACCAGAATGTGGAAAGCAAGTACCGCGAAGACGCCCATTACGATGAACGTCCCGGCGCGGTCAGGCGCCGTCTGGGCATGGCTGGTCAAACGCATCAGCACTAAAAAGTATAGCAATAACACTGCCATCGCGCCCACAAAGCCCCGCTCTTCGGCAAAGGCCGCGAAGATAAAGTCCGTCTGCGGAATCGGCAAATATGACAGATGCGTCTGCGAACCCTTGGTGCCACTGCCCCACAATCCGCCCGACCCCACCGCAATCAGCGACTGCGTCACCTGGTAGCCCGAACCCTTGGCATCCGCCTCTGGCGAGACGAAGCTGGTCAGCCGCTCCCGCTGATACGGCTTGAGCTTGAAGTAGGCCACAGGAAGTACGGCCAGCACCACCAGTAGCACAATCCCCGCCTGCTTCCAGCGCAATCCGCCCAAAAACAGACCCATAATCGCCACTGGCACGTAGGTCAGGGCCGTGCCCAAATCCGGCTGCGCCAGCACCAGTAACATCGGCAAACCGACCAGCGTCCCCGCCTTGATGAAATCCATCCAGCTCAGCTCAGTACTGCGATTGTCCGAGAAATACTTGGCCATCGCCAGAATCAAAATCAGCTTCACCCATTCCGATGGCTGAAAGTGTCCGCCGCCCGGCAACCGTATCCATCTCTTCGCGCCCAGCGCGGTCGCTCCAAACACCTTCACCGCCAACAGCGCCGCCAGCGCAACCCCATACATCCACGGCACCCGGTCGAGCAGCGCGTGATAGCTGATGTTGCTCATCACGTACATGCCCACCAATCCAGCCAGAATCCAGTACACCTGCTTCACTTCCGACCCGGCAAACTTGGTGCCCAGCGTGGCGCTGTGAATCTCCACCACGCCTACGGCGCAGATCAGCAGGACGTAGATCAACAGTCCCCAGTCAAAGTCGCGGATGGATGCCAGTCGGGCCATAGCTATCGCTTGCCGACCTCCGGAAATGTCATCGCAGCAGCAGTTCCGTAAACCAATGCAATCGGCACCTTGAATCTTCCCCCAAACATATGATGCTCGTCGTCATCACCCTTCTTGCGCTTCTTTGACGAAGTGGTTGGCGTGCCCTTCAACTCCTCCGCCGCCTGCGGATCACCCCAGATGCCCGTGATCTCCACTTCACTCGCTGCGTTTATGCTGTCTGTCGCACCTGCGCCATTCCGCGTCGTATTCGTCACCGGAGCCGGTGAAGTCGCCCCCGGCGGCGTCCCACTCTGCGCTTCGCGCTTTTTCTTTTTTTCCACGTAGGCCTTGATCACTTGACTGGCAATACGGGCCGCGAGGTAGCCGTGCTCACCCTGCTCAATCAGCACGGCCACCGCAATCTCAGGATTCCGCCTTGGCGTCACTCCGGCGAACCATCCGTTGTCCTTGAACTTGGCCCCGCCCCCCGCCTTCTTTTTGTAGTCGTTGCTCACGGTCTGCGCGCTGCCCGTCTTGCCCGCGAAATCTATCCCCGGCAGGTGCGCGCTGTTCGCCGTACCCAGCGGACCAACCACCTCACTCATCGCATCGGTAATCCGCTCCCAGTCGGCCTGCTCCAGCGGAATCTTCACTTCTTCCGGCTGATCGCTTTGTGGCTTGTACGCATCGCCGCCCTCGGAGCCAAACTGATCCATCGCCACCACATGCGGACGCCGCAACACTCCCCCGTTGGCAATACCGCCAATCGCACGCACCAGTTGAATCGGCGTTGTTGCCACTGCGCCCTGCCCAATCCCCACCGAGATCGTTTCGCCCGCATACCATTTCTCGTGGAACGTCCGCAGCTTCCACTCTTCGCTAGGCATGGTGCCGGTGACTTCCTGTGGCAGGTCAATCCCTGTCTTCTTGCCCAACCCCGCCTGCGAAGCATAGTCCGCGATCTTGTTGATGCCCAGCTTCTCGGCCAGCGTGTAAAAGAAAACGTCGCACGACTGGAAGATGCCCTTGCTCAAATCCACACCACCATGGGTGCGATGCTCGGCCTGCACCCAGCATTTGAAGTAGCGTCCGTAAAATACGCCGCCACCACCACAGTTCGCATGCAGAGTTTGCGCAATACCTTCATGCGTCCCCGCCGCCGCCATAATGATCTTGAACACCGAACCCGGCGCCAACTGCGCCTGAATCGCCTTGTTCAGCAGCGGCTTGGTGGGATCAGTCACCAGCGCATTCCACTGATTGCTGGAAATCTTCACCGCAAAATCGTTGGGATCGAACGTGGGACGGCTCACCATCGCCAGAATGTCGCCGTTGCGCGGATCCATCGCCACCACCGCGCCATTCTTATCGCCCAGCGCCTCTTCGGCAGCGATCTGCATGTCAATATCAAGCGTCAGCTTGAGCGCATTGCCGGCGACTGCCGGTGTCTCATCCAGCCGCCCGACTTCGCGCCCATGGCTGTTGACGATGGCCCGGCGCTCCCCGTTGGTTCCAGCCAGCCAGCGATTGTACTGCCGCTCCACACCCGTAATGCCCACTACGTCGCCGGAGTTGTAGAACTCCCACTGCGGCTGGTTCAGCATCTGCTCGCTGACTTCGCCGACGTAGCCGATCAGGTGCGCGGCAAATCCGTTCTTGGGATACAGCCGCCGGTGCACCATGATGGTTTCCAGCTCGGGTAGTTCGTTGCGATGCGACTCGATGAACGCTAGTTCGTTGGGAGTGATGTCGTCCTTCAAAAAGATCGGCTCATACGACGGCATGCTGGCCGAACGCTTCACCCGTTCGCGAATCACGTTCGCGTCCATGTTCAGGCCAGCGGCAATGCCATCCGCGTCCGCCGCAAGATCATGTCCGGTATCGCGCACCAGCAGCACGCTGAACGATGGATAGTTATCCACAATCGTGCGGCCTTCGCGGTCCACAATCTTGCCGCGAGGTGCAAGGATGGGCACCGTGCGCACCCGGTTCTGCTCCGCCAACTCGGCGTAGTGGCCGCTATTCATCACCTGCAGCCGCCACAAGCCGAAGCCCAGAATCAGGAAGATGGCAAGCATCGTCCACTGCGCGGCAGCCAGCCGCACTGCGGGGACTTTAAGTTGGCGTGCAAAGCGAGCCATAAAATTCGTTACAACTCTTCAACTCTTCAATTCTTCAATGATTGCCGCTAATAAATACGCTTGCGCAAACGATCCAGCAGCGCGAATAGCAATGCACCCACCACGCCATTCACAATCGCCGCACCCAGCAACCAGATGCGTAGAGGATACGGCTGATTCACCATGACACGCATCACGATCGCGAAAACCCCCTGATGTGCCAGGTAAAACCCGATCGTCAGCAGAAATCGCGCCAGCGGATTCTCCAGATCAATCCTCGCCCCAAGTGAGGAGGCGAGATAGCCCACCACCGTTTTCGAAATGCCATAGACCCCGATAAAGTGTCCACTCATCGCATCCTGAATCAGACCGAGAATACAGCCAGTCATCATGCCACCCACCGGTGACCGGCGGATCAACGCGAAATAGATCGTCACCAGCAGCGGCAGGTCGAAGTTTGAGAAGAAGGGAGACAGCAGCGGCAAAGTCCATTGCGCCGCCAACGAAACTGCGGTTACAAATATGACGGCGATCCAGTTGTAGTGGTAGACCTCAATCTGTTCGCGTTGCTCGCGCTCGAACCCGGAAGCCATTAGTGGGGCCTCGCTTGCCCGTGCGGCGGAGTGGACTTTGGCTGCGTGTTGGCTGGCGGTATAGACTTCGGCTTATCTCCCAGCCTGGGTGGTACAGCAGCAGGCGCAGGCGCTTGCGAACTGGTGCTTGGCTTTGCACCCGCACCCTGCTCACCCGGACGTCCCGCGCCGTTCACTGCTGCGCTCGCTGCAATCGCGTCAGCTTTCTGCGGAACCTGCGGCAGCCGTTCCGCCAGCACATCAATCGCGCGTTGCGTGGAGTTCGCGTCAGCCTGCGTCTGCTCCTGCGCAATCTCGGTCACCACCAGCACTTCTTCCAGTTGCCCCAGCCGCGACACCGGCTTCACCCGCACGTGCAGAAACACATCCTTCTGCCGTCCCGCTTCCGCAACCGTGCCAATCAACAATCCCTTGGGAAAGATGCGGTCGCCACCGCTGGTGAGCACACGCTCCCCCACCTTTACGGTTTCGTCAGCCATTACTTTATCCAGCAGTAACTCGCCGCTGGGCGAACCCCGCACCACGCCTTGCAGCCGCGACTCTTCCAGAATCGCGCCCACGCCACTCGATGGATCATTCAGCAGCAGCACCTGGCTCGATGCCGGAAATACCTCCAGCACCTTGCCCGCCACACCCTCTGGTGTAATCACCGGCATATCAGGCTTCAGATGATCCGCAAAACCCTTGTCAATGTAGATAATGTGCGACTGTTCGGTGCCACCCGCACCGATGATCTGCGCCGCCAGCGTCTTCGCCACATATTGCTGGCGGAATCCCAAGAGTGACTGCAACCGCCGTGCCTGCGACACGTCTTCGCTCTGCCGCGAAGACTCCAGCCGCAACTGCGCGACCTGCTGCTTTAGCCGCTCATTTTCGTCGCGAGTCCCGCGCAAGTTCACGTAGCCGTTCCACACGTCGCCCACCCAGTGGATGCCGCCCGCAATCACCCGCTGGAAGGGAGTAATCGCCGACACTACGCCCAACCGGATGATGCGCGCGGGCGCATCGGTACTGCCCGCGGCGCGCCGCACCTGCACCGCCAACCCTACCACCTGCGCAAACAGCAGCACCACAAACACGGTGACATTGCGATGGCGGGAGAGCAGAGTGTCCATTTTGTTTCAGTTCGCTTTGTTTCAATCCACCGAAGCGGTGTTGCGGTAAGGGTTCCGTGAATGTTGCGTCGCAAGGTGACCGGCGCATTCCTGCACCGGTCGCTGCAAACGCAGTGTTGCTAGGCCGCGCTTATTCGAAGCGGATCTTGCGCAGCAGGTTGAAGTCGCTGAGCATCTTGCCGGTGCCTAGAACCACACTGCACAGCGGATCGTCCGCAATCGAAACCGGCAGCCCGGTTTCCTCGCGAATGCGCTTGTCGAGATTCTTGATGAGCGCGCCGCCACCGGTCAGTACAATGCCGCGATCACTGATGTCCGCCGAAAGCTCGGGCGGCGTACGTTCGAGAGCAACGCGAATCGCGTTCATAATCGTTGCAATACTCTCGCTGAGCGCCTCACGAATTTCGCCATCATCAATGGTGATCGTCTTGGGCACGCCTTCAATCAGGTTGCGGCCTTTGATCTCCATGGTCAGTGGCTTATCCAGCGGATACGCCGAACCCACTTGAATCTTGATCGCTTCCGCCGTGCGCTCGCCGATTAGCAGGTTGTACTTGCGCTTCAGAAAGTTCATGATGGCTTCGTCCATCTGATTGCCAGCCATGCGCACCGACCGCGAATACACGATGCCGCTCAGCGAAATCACCGCGATGTCCGTCGTTCCGCCGCCGATATCCACCACCATGTTGCCGCTGGGCTCGGTGATGGGCAAACCCGCGCCAATCGCGGCTACCATCGCCTGCTCCACCAGAAACACTTCACTCGCTTTGGCGCGATACGCGGAGTCTTCCACCGCGCGCTTTTCCACCTGCGTAATTTCCGACGGCACTCCAATCACAATGCGCGGATGCACCAGCATCTTGCGGTTGTGCGCCTTTTGGATGAAGTAGGTGAGCATCCGCTCGGTGACTTTGAAGTCGGCGATCACGCCATCCTTCATCGGCTTGATGGCCACGATGTTGCCGGGCGTGCGGCCCAGCATTTCCTTGGCTTCCTTGCCCACCGCTTCCACATCGCCGGTGTTCTTGTTCATGGCGACGATGGAAGGTTCGTTTACGACAATGCCGCGGCCGCGCGCATACACGAGCGTGTTCGCCGTACCCAGATCAATCGCAAGATCGCTGGAGAACATGCTAAAAAGAGAACGTAAATTATGAAAGCGGGAGTTGCCATTAGTGCCGGTATTCGCCATACTGCGCTTATCTCTTCTTTCTTGCGTAATAGTTGCTGCGTAATCGTGATCGTTGCTGCGTAAAAATCCTGCCCAAAATTTGCTGCTCAGCCTGCTACACCGACTACCATCTCTTCCCTGGGCGCACTACGCTCAGTACCACCCGCGCCGATGCCCGAACTTGCTGGCAGTTTTACACCTAAGTCCTGATTCTACATGAACTTCCAGCTTCGCGCCGGGGCTAGTCTACGACACGAAAGTCTGTGTCCCCATGCAGCATGGGCTTCCCCCATCCGCCAAGACCAAACCGTCAACTCTTCAATGGGAAATCAGAAAGGTGGCCACCACCCGCTTGCGGCCAGAGCGCCAGCAAACCGGATACCAGTCAACGCAACAGTAGCACGGGTTTATACAAATTTGCAGCTTGTGGAAAAAATCTGGGGGAATTTACGGCAGGGTGTTCCCTCTTCGCCACTATATTACGTTGCACATTGCATGTGCTGCGTTATATTATGGACGTGTGATCAAGTCCTTCCGTTCCAAGGACGCCGCCCAACTCCACGCCCGCAAGAGCGTGCTCAAGTTCAGGGCGTTTGAACGGATCGCACAACGCAAATTGCGGCAACTGGACGCCGCCTGTGAACTTCGCGATCTCGCTTCCCCGCCCGGGAACCACTTGGAGGCCCTGAGCGGCAATCGCAAAGGCCAACACAGCATGCGCATCAACGACCAGTGGCGCATTTGCTTCGTCTGGAAAGATGGCAATGCCCACGAAGTGGATATCGTGGATTACCACTGACGCATGGAGACGCTATGAGCAAGTCAAAGGAAAATTCCGCCAGCAAGTTGGCTCCCATCCACCCGGGCGAGGTCCTCCGCGAGGACTACCTCGCCCCGCTCAGCCTCAGCGTAAACAAGCTGGCCCTAGCCCTCCGCGTACCAGCAACCCGCATGGCCGAAATCGTCCACGAACGCCGCGGCGTCAGCCCCGACACCGCCCTTCGCCTCGCCCGCTACTTCCAAACCACGCCGCGCTTTTGGCTGAACCTGCAGGCCACCTACGACTTGGAAGTCGCGGAAGATGAACTGCGATCTGCGGTGGATCGCGATGTAGAACCCATGGCGGCGGTTGGAACCTAGAAAAGGGATTACTGGCAGCAGAGTAACCAACAAGCCTAAGGAGGATCTCGAGGCGTGACTCGCTTTCATGAACTAAAGCGCATCGAACGCGCACTAGAACACAAGAGTGATGTCGAACTGGCGTGGTCGCTTTCTTATTGTGAAATGCGGGTCAAGTTCGCCCTCCGAAAAGATCACCGCAAGTACTGGCTAAACATTCAACGAAAGGTGCAAAAGTCCATCGAGTCCAAGCGCGCCGACTAGCCTGCCCCCTCCCGCTTGCCCCTTCCACCCCTGCCCGGTAGCATAAAGAGTCAGCGTTTTCCGGCTTCACCTGCATTCACTCATTCCAGCCAGAACCCGCTCGCAATCATTCCGCATTCCGCAGGAGACATTTTTCATATGGCAACCGACACAATCGCATCCACCTCATCAAGCACTTCTACCGTCACCAACTCGAACAGCAGCAAAATCTATCGCAACTTCATCGGCGGCGAGTTCCACGAGTCCGTCTCCGGACAAACCTTCGAAAACCGCAATCCCGCCGACACCCGCGACCTCGTCGGCATCTTCCAGCGCTCCAACGCGCAAGACGTAGACGCCGCCGTGCGCGCCGCTAAAACCGCCTTCGCCAAGTGGCGGCTCGTGCCCGCGCCCAAGCGCGCTGAGATCGTATACCGCGCCGCCGAAATTCTGCTGCAACGCAAAGAAGATTGCGCTCGCCAAATGACGCGCGAAATGGGCAAGGTGCTCAAAGAAACGCGCGGCGACGTGCAGGAAGCGATTGACTGCGCTTACTTTATGGCGGGAGAAGGCCGTCGCATGTACGGCGTCACCACCCCCGCCGAACTCGCCAACAAGGCTGCCATGGCCATCCGCCAGCCCCTCGGAGTCGTAGGTATGATCACCCCATGGAACTTCCCCATGGCAATCTCATCGTGGAAGCTCCTCCCCGCCATCGTCGCTGGCAACTGCTGTGTCATCAAGCCCGCCGAAGACACGCCGCTCTCCACCTTCAACCTCGTACAGGCCCTCACCGACGCAGGCATGCCCGCAGGCGTCATCAACATCGTCACCGGATTCGGTCCCGAAGCCGGCGCGCCCCTGCTCGATCATCCTGACGTGCGCGGCATCAGCTTCACCGGCTCATCGAAGGTCGGCAAACTCATCGCGCAGGCTTGCGCGGGCAACTTCAAGCGCTGTTCGCTCGAACTCGGCGGCAAAAATCCCATGATCGTCATGGACGATGCCAATCTCGACCTCGCCCTCGAAGGCGCACTCTGGGGAGCGTTCGGAACCACCGGCCAGCGCTGCACCGCCACCAGCCGCATCATTCTTCACAAGGATATTTACGACGAATTCGCCACCAAACTCGTCGCCCGCGCCCGTAAACTCAAAGTCGGCAACGGACTCGACGAATCCATCGAAATGGGTCCGGCCATCAATCAGCGCCAGCTCGATCAGGATTTGAAATACGTGGACATCGGCACCAACGAAGGCGCAACGCTGCTCTGCGGCGGCAATCGCCTGTGCGATGGCGACTACACCAACGGATACTTTCTCGAGCCGACTGTGTTCGGCGACGTCACCCCAAAGATGCGCATCGCGCAGGAAGAAATCTTTGGCCCCGTCGTCTCCCTCATTCGGTGCGACAGCTTTGAGCAAGCCGTCGAGTTCGCCAACGGCATTGACTACGGCCTGTCGTCGGCGCTCTATACCAAGGACGTCAATCGCGCCTTCGCCGCGATCCGCGACCTCGAAGCCGGCATCACCTACATCAACGCGCCCACCATCGGAGCGGAAGTCCATCTGCCCTTCGGCGGCGTCAAGCAAACCGGCAACGGACATCGCGAAGGCGGCGTCGGTTCCCTCGACTTCTACACCGAGTGGAAGGCCGTGTATGTGGACTATTCGGACACGTTACAGCGCGCGCAGATTGACAACGCCGACTAACATCTAAGTGGAGGTGCCCCACAATGACGATGCATCCACGAACTGTAATTGTTACTGTCCTGCTTACCGCTGCGGTATTCGCTGCGCTAGGCGCTGACAGGCCAGCCAACTCAACTAGCGCTCGGCTCTATAGCGCCGAGCTGCTAGTTGGACAATGCGCTCCACAAGCATACGCCGACGGCGATGTGTACACCGTCTACGGCCTCGGACAAGGCGTCGACATGAATTGTTCGCCAGGAGTGGGTGGCACTGGGGTAACACCATTCGTCGTCTCTTCGGCAGGCTCGCTTACGAATTTAAGCGTCTCTGCGGAAGGCTATAGTGGCAGCGTTGACGCGAACGTGATCGTGAATGGTAGCACTACGGTGCTTTCGTGCTCCCTTGTCCTGACGTCTAGCGCCCCAGCGACCTGTTCAGACGCCAGCCCTTCACACTCTGTCAAGGTCAACGCTGGCGACACCCTACAGGTGCAACTAACTTTGCATCAACAAGGAACAGGGTATTTGGAGCTACTCAGCGCCCAAGCTAGCATCGAGAAGCTCACTCTGATCAAGGTTCAGCCCTAAACGAATCCCGAGCACAAGACTTGGGGGAGTCTATAGAATGCCAGCAACCACCGCATCCACCATCCCGTCATCCCACAATCTCGCCACCCTCAAGTACGCCATCCGCGACCTCGCAGTGCTCGCCGCACAGGTGCAAAAGCAGGGACACGAAGTCCTTTACCTCAACGTCGGCGACCCGCTGAAATTCGACTTCGCCACCCCGCCTCATTTGATCGAAGCCGTCATCAAAGCCATGCGCGACGGCCAAAACGGCTATGCCGCGAGCGAAGGCTACGCGCCTGCGATTGAAGCCGTGCGCCGCGAAGCCGCGCGCAAGGGCCTCACCACCGTGCACAACGTGTTCATCACCCAAGGCGTCGGCGAAACCGTGGACATCTGCCTCACCGCACTGCTCAATCCCGGCGACAATCTGCTCACGCCGAAGCCCGACTATCCGCTCTACTCCGCCGTCCTCACCAAACTCGGCGTCGCGCTTAACGCTTACGACCTCGATGAAGACAACGGCTGGGAGCCCGACCTCGCCGACATCGAGCGCAAGATCACGCCGCAAACCCGCGGCATCGTGCTGATCAATCCCAACAATCCGACAGGCGCGATTTATTCCCGCAAGACGCTCGAAGCCATCGCCGAACTCGCGCGGAAGCATAACCTCGTCGTCTTCGCCGACGAAATCTACGACAAGCTGCTACTTGACGAAAATGGCGAAAACGGCGACGCTCCGATGATCGCCTTCGGCTCCATCGCGCCCGATGTCGCGTGCATCACCTTCGGCGGCATGTCGAAGAACTATCTCGCGCCCGGATGGCGCTTAGGCTGGGGTATTGCCAGCGGCGACGCAGCCGCCATGTCCGGCTATGTCGAATCCATTCACCGCATTCTGCGCGCGCGCCTGTCGGCGAATCTCCCGATGCAGCACGCGATTCCCGCAGCACTCGATGGCCCGCAGGATCACCTCATCAGCGTCAACGCAAAGCTGCGCGCCCGTCGCGACCTGACCGCCGCTTGGTGCAGCTCCACCCCGCGCGTGAGTCTGGTCGCGCCCAAAGCCGCCTTCTACGCCTTCGCTAAACTCGATATCCCCGAAGGGTCTACGGACAACGACGAGAGCTTCGTGAAAGACCTGCTCTTCGCGAAGCACGTCCTCGTCGTACACGGTTCGGGTTTCGGCCAACGCACCGGCACCCAGCACTTCCGCATAGTCTTTCTACCGCAGGAAGCTGTGCTCACCAAGGCCTACACAAACATCACCGACTTCATCTCCGCTCGCTACACATAATTCGTAGCACCGGGTGCCCCACCCTGTCCGCGCCTTCTGCGGACAGGGTGGGGATTTGGAATCGCGGGAATAAGTCCAGTGCCCACCCCACGCAATTGTCATTCCGAGCGCAGCGAGGAATCCGCATCATGGCACCAGCGAGAATGTCTGGTGCTCGACCCTAGCCCCGCTCATTCCGGCGCTAGGGTGGCATGCACTACCTCGGATCCGTGAATCCCCCCAAGAACATCCGTTCCCCTCTGTGTCTCAGTGCCTCGGTGTCAGATCTCGTTCTTGTTCTTCTCCGTGCCTCCGTGTCTCCATGGTAGATTCGCCCTTCTCCCCCTGTACACTGTCCTAAGTACCCTCGGAGTTTTCCTTGCCCATGTTGCCCATGTTCGACGTTCATAATCACATTCTTCCCGCCGTGGATGACGGCGCCCGGACCCTGGAAGTCGCCGTAGAAATGGCCCGCATGGCGGTCGCCGACGGCATCGTCCACATGGTGGCCTCACCCCATGCCAATGACGTTTACACCTACGACCGCACGGAGCACGAAACCGCTCTGGAAGCGTTGCGCACCCGTCTGCAAACCGAAAGCATTCCACTGGAACTTACCCTGGGTTGCGACTTTCACCTGTCATTTGAGAACGTGCAGGACGCGCTAGCCAACCCGACGCGCTACACCATCGGCAAAACACCGTACCTGCTCGTCGAACTCAGCCAGTTCAGCGTTCCGCCATCCGTTGCCGATTCCATGTTGCATCTTGGCAGTGCTGGACTGCGCCCGATTCTGACCCACCCCGAGCGCAACCCTATTCTGCAAAGCGAGCCCGAGCGCATCCTCCATTGGATTCGCCAAGGCGTGATCATGCAGGTCACAGCCAGCGCCATCACCGGCAGTTGGGGAGACAAAGCTCAGAAGGTCGCCCTGTGGATGCTGGAACGCCGCGCGGTTCATCTTGTCGCCAGCGACGCGCACGACACTAAACGGCGCGTGCCCAAACTCTCTGGCGCACATGAAGTGGTGGCGAAAATTTATGGCCGCGAACTGGCCGACATGCTGGTCAGCGGAAATCCCGGAGCCATCGTCCGCGGTGAGCCGTTGCCCTATTTTCCGGAACCAGCAGGCGGGCTCGGCCCCAGTCGCAACTAGCCTCGCGTATCCCCCTCCCCTACGATTTGTCATCCCGAGCACAGCGAGGGATCTGCATTCCGCCCCGCCACCGGTCTCTTCTGAAATAAAAAAGGCACTGAACCCAGACAAAGCAACCCAGAAAACTTCTCTGTGCTTCCTCTGTGTCTCAGTGCCTCTGTGTGCGCCTTGGTCCTTACTTTTCCGCGAAAATACCTATCGCTGCTGCGCGTCTCGCCCATTCTTGGTGCTTGGGCTCGTCGGCAATGCCGTCATCGCAGTCTCCGGATTAATCAGCCCTTCGTGGCTCGGTCCTAGTCCCAACTTGATCAGCGCACGCGAATCCGGCGTCACCTTGGTCTGCCAGCCGTTGTCTGCCTGATACTTCACCATCGCCGCCTGCGAGGTCGAGTCCCATTCGCCACTCGCGTCGTTCGTTAAGTAGCCAGCCTTTTTGAGCGCCTCTTGAATTTCAGTCGCGCGGGCGGTATCAATCCGTTGCTGCCCCTTGCGCGAAAGCTTGGAGCAATGCTTGGCGTGGCACGGAACGCTCCCCTTTGCGGAAGCCTTCTTGGACTTAAGAGACTTGTGGGCCTTGCCAGACTTGGCTCCGGTGCTGTGATGCTTCGTGCTGGAGGCGGACTTCTTACTTGCGTGATGCGTCTTGGCCGTCTTCGCAGCAGCGAACGAACTGCCCAGCATCGCAAGCGTCAGCACGGCCAGTACTCCAGCCCATGCGACTCTGCCCAACAAAGTGGATTGGTTCAAATTTTCCCCCCCTAATCTTCACCACGTATTGCGGTGCCCCCGCATATACAGGGATACGCGCCGCCGCAAAATACGTGCCCAGCAGCGCCGCTGGGTTCCGCGACGAAACTCGCGATCCAAGGCTACTGCCGGGCAGCGTTCTTACTCTACTACTACTTGCACTTATTGCAATGTCCCGCCCAGAAAGACCGGACCATCCTGCTTGCGCGAGCCACGAGGCCGCACCAGCATCACTACGTCCTGTCCACTCTTCAGTGTGCTTTCGATCTTGGCGAACTCCTCTTCGCTGTTGACCGACTGCTTGTTCACCTCCAGAATCACGTCACCGCGATTCAATTGGATGTCTTCCGCAAACGAGCCTGGCTTCACATCGGTGACCGCAACGCCCTTGCCCGCTGGCAGTTCCAGTTTTTCCGCCATCGCAGGAGTAATGTTGTGGACTCCAATGCCCAGCTTCGACTCCTTCGGAGTCTGGCTGTCTTCACTGTCATCTGCCGTCTTGTTGCTGGCGAACAGCTTCGCGCGATCGGCAATGGTCACCGTCGCTTCCTGCCGCTTCCCGTTGCGCATATAACCGACCTTGGCCGTGCTGCCCGGCTTACGTGCCGAAACATCACTCACCAGATCGTCGCCATTCTTCACTTCTTTGCCGTCCACCGAAACGATAGTGTCGCCGGTCAGCAAGCCGGCACGCTCCGCCGGACCGCCCGCCGTTACCTGCGCAATCGTCACGCCGGAACCGCCGCCATAAACGCGAGCAACCGCCGGATTATCCTGCGCCGTGAACTGCACCCCAATCGAGCCGCGTGCCACGCGGTGATCGGGAGCAATCAGCTGGTTGTAGACATTCACCACCGTGTTAGACGGCATGGCAAAACCAATGCCAGCATAAGAGTTCGTCTCGGTATAAATCGCGGTGTTGATGCCAACGACTTCGCCAGCCATATTCACCAGCGGCCCGCCCGAGTTGCCGGGATTGATCGCTGCATCGGTCTGTAGGAACGACTGGAATTGCTTGCCGCCCGGCAGGTTGCGCTGCTTGGCTGAGATGATCCCAGCCGTTACCGTCTGCTGTAGGCCAAACGGACTGCCAATCGCCAGCACCCAGTCGCCCACATTCGAGGAGTCCGAGTTGCCCAGCTTCGCAATGGGCAATGTCTTATCCACATCAATCTTGATCACCGCCAAGTCGGTCTCTTCATCCTGACCGATCAACTTGGCCTCGTGCTGCACCAACGGCGGATCATCCATCAGGTGAACCCGGATGCGATCCGCGCCATCAATCACGTGGCGATTGGTGAGGATGTAACCCTTGGAGTCCACAATCACGCCAGAACCCAGCGAACGCTCCCGCTGCGTCTCCGGCCCACCGGGGCCGCCTTGGCCACCTTGCCCACCTTGACCCCCAAAGAAGCGATCAAAAAAGTCGCCAAACGGATCCTGCCCGTCCGGCCCCTGGGGCGCTTGACCGCGACGTCGCATCTGCACATGCGGAGTCTTGATGGTGGATTCGGTGTTGATGTTCACCACCGAAGGTTCGAGCTGTTTGGAGATTTGCGAAAACGCGTTGGAAAGCTGCTGAGGCGCGGGGATTTGCAGCGGCGTAGCATCCCCGCCCTTGCTGCTTTCCTTGCCATGCACACCCGAAGAAATCAGCGTGCCCATCAAAATGCCGACGGCCAAAGTGGCCATAATCATGAGGGACGAAGCCAGCCGATTGGCCTTGGCAGTCGCCCAAAATCCGTTCCCGGAAGTGCTCATACCTTCCACGTTCCTCCTGAAATTGCTTCGCGCTATTTTGCCCTAATTATATCGAAGTGGTTGTACCGCTGAGATTTAGCAGACACTGATCCCTTAGGGCATTGCCTATTAGACGCGCCTAACCCAAATTTCGTTTACCCGGTCACAAAACTCTTCGGTTCAGCCTGCGAAAATTTAGGACTTGGCCAAAAAAGCCGCCATGATCAAGCCCGTGTAAAAGCCCACAAACACCAGCACCATCAACACTGCCGATGCCATCGCTGTAATCAAATCAAAGTCGGCGTCCAGCATCACGCGAATCAGCAGTGTGACCCCACGCGCCGAGAGCAACCCCAAAACCAGCGTCACCACCAGTGCCACTGGCCCGCCGTGGGGTACTATCGGCAAGAAAACAAGGTAGATAACTGCTGGGAGAAGCGCCAACGCTGGAAACAGGGCCATCGGTGCCGCCCACTGCAATATCCTCAATCGCTGCGACCAGGTCAGTATCGCCGTGGACACCATCCAACTCACCTCGGGGCAACCTACCCCCAACCGTCAACTCCCTACCGCTCTTGCAATCCTTATTTCTTTCTTCTCTGTGATTCTCAGTGTCTCAGTGCCTCTGTGTGCGCCTACATCTTGAACTCACCTTCAGCCTAATCCCGCCATCCCTAACACTGTCAACAGCACCCGCCGCAGCCCCACTTCCCGGCCCGTACAGTCGAACCACTCCTGGAGCGTATGTGCCCCACCGCCCGACCCGCCACCACCAATCGCCACCGCCTCTATCCCTAACGAAAGAGGGATGTTAGCGTCCGTGGACGCCCGCTGAATCTGCGCCTTGATGCCCAAATGCGCATCCACCGAACGAAGCACACGCAGCAGAGCCGAATCCAGCATCAATTCACCCGCAGGACGATCCCCAATGATTTTCAGTTCGCTCGTCAGTGGGGCAAAAACCCGGCCCGGACTCGCCAGCGTCTTACGATTCTCCGACTCCACGCCGTGCGCCACCGCCAGCCGTAGAGCCCGCTCCAAACGATCCAGTTCCGCCGCCCCCGCCGAGCGAATATCCACCCGCGCCCGCGCCCATTCCGGAATCGAATTCACTGACGTTCCGCCCTCAATCGTACCCACATTAATCGCCGACTTCGGAGCAGTGGGCGACTGCGGCAGAATGACCTGGCTAAACCGCTCCAAGGCCCGCGCCAACCCAAAAATCGGACTTGGCGCTCCCGCATCGCTCCACGAGTGCCCGCCCGGCCCCCGCAGTGTCACCTCAAACCGGCGACTGCCCAGCGCCTCGGCCACAATATTGTCGGTGCCCGCACCATCCACGGCAATCGCCGCCGCCGTTCGATAGCGCCACGCCGACTCTTCCCCAAACAAATGACGCACTCCGCGCAGGTCGCCTTCGCCCTCTTCCCCCACGCTGCCCACAAACAGCACCGGCAACCGCAGCGGAATCCGCATCGCGCGAATCGCCTCCGCCACCGCCAGCATCGCCGTAACGCCCGCGCTGTTATCGGAAATGCCCGGCCCCAGCAGCACCGATCCCTCTTCGCGAACTTCAGTATGCGTGTGAGGAGGAAAAACAGTGTCAATATGCGAGATAACCGTAATGCAGGGCTTGCGGCCGTTTCCGTTGAGTTGCGCACTCGCTTCGGAATACGCATTCGAATCAGCGCCATTCATCGCCGCAGTCTCTGTAGCCGCGCTCAATGCCTTAGAAGCCACCGCCTGCGCCATCGCCAAAATGTTGCCAACTTCGTCGCGATGAATCCCCGCCAGCCCAATTTCGGCAAAGCGCTGCGCCAGCCACTGCCCGCGCGCCACCTCGCCAAACGGAGGCGCCGGAATGCGCGTCAGCTCAATCTGCCAATCGCGATAGCGATCTTCTTCCGCAGCAAAGCGCTCCAGCGCCGCCTCCACCGCAGGATGCGCCGCCAGCGCAGCAACATCAGCGCCGTCAGTAGACCGACTCTCAGGGATAGGCAGCAAAGGCATGTCTCCTGCTATGGTATCGCGGGCGCGGCGTAATCTCACCAATCCAACTGATGTGTCATCCCGACCGGAGCGGAGGGACCTTGTGTTCCGCCCTGCGCCCCCTAAACCCTTCCCTTCCGCACAAACGCCCCCACCGACCGCAAGCCCCCCGCCAGCCGCTTCACCAAACTCCCGCTAAACAAAAATTCCATGAACCCGTCCATCTGCCGCGCAAACGCTGGACTGTACCCATACCACCACACCTTCGGAATCCCGCCCGTGTAGTCCGAGTCCACGTATTTGAGTTGCACCATCTCGTCGAGTCCCTGCCAACCATGCGTGCGCCCAATGCCGCTCTGGCCCACGCCGCCGTGCGGCGCTTCGCTGATGCCGAAGCACGCAATCGCATCGTTCACCATCACCGTGCCCGCATGAATCCGCCGGGCCAGCACCTCGCCTCGCGCGCGATTGCCCGTCCAAACGCTCGCAGCCAGGCCAAATTCGCTGTCATTCGCCAACGCGATGGCCTCGGCATCAGGATCGGACGAGTCCGGCGATTCAAACGGCATCACGCACAGCACCGGCCCAAACGTCTCCTCACGCATAATCCGCATCGAGTGATTCACTCCCGTAATCACCGTCGGCGCATAAAAATTCGCTCCCAACTCCGGCAGTGCGCGCCCACCCGTCAGCACCGTCGCGTCCGCCGCCCGCGCATCGTTCACCTGCGACGCAACATGCGCCATCTGCCGCGCATGAATCATCGGCCCCACTTCCACATTCGGATCCTTGCCATCGCCCACGCGCAACCGCTTCGTCTTCTCCACACAGGCAGCTACAAACGCGTCATAAATCGCGCGATGCACGTAGCACCGCTCCACCGACAAACACGCCTGCCCGCAGTTCACAAACGCGCCCCAAACCGCTGCGCTGGACGCTACGTCCACCGGCGCATCCTCCAACACCAGCATCGGATCCTTGCCGCCGAGTTCCAACACCACCGGCAGCAACTTCCGCCCCGCCGCCTCAGCAATGCGCCTGCCCGTCCCCACGCTTCCCGTAAAGATGAGCTTGTGAATCGGCGCGTTCAGCAGTGCCGCGCCCGTCACACCCTCACCCGTCACCACCTGCATCACATCCTTCGGAACCCCCACCTCATGCAGCAACTCCGCCAGCTTCAGGCCCACCAGCGTCGTGAACTCCGAGGGCTTCAGCACCACCGCGTTGCCGGTAACCAACGCCGCCAACGTCTCCGTCGCCGGAATCGAAAACGGATAATTCCACGGCGCAATAATGCCAACCACTCCATACGGCTCGCGCAGCAATCGCCCGCGCTTCACCTTCATAATCGGATTCCCGTGCGGCACCACTTGCGCCTGCAAAAACTCGTGCGCATTTTCCGAGCAGAAGCGCACCGCGTCCAGCACCACCAATACTTCCGTCAGCAGCGCCTCCACCACCGGCTTGCCCGCTTCGCGGGTGATGCACTCGGCTACCTCCTGCCGACTCTCATGCAAAATACGCCCGAATGCCCGCAACACGGCGCAGCGTTCGCGAACCCCGCGAGCCTGCCACGCAGATTGAGCAGCAGTCGCCCGGACGACCGCAGCTCCGACCTCCGCCTCATCCATAATCGGGATCTGTTGCAGTACTTCACCCGTCGCCGGATTCACCGAAACAAACGTCGCCATCTAACCTCCCAGCAAACGCAAAAGCAAAATCCACCACAGAGACACGGAGACACAGAGAAAAGCCGGAGCAAAACCTAACACTAAAGAGCAAAAGCAATGCAAAGAGAAAAAGAAAAGAAGAAAAGAACAAAGCAGAAAAGAAATGATTTTCGCCTCTCGTCTCCCTCTGTGCCTCAGTGCCTCTGTGTCAGATTTTGCTTTTCCTCCGCATTCCTCCGTGTCTCCGTGGTAGATTTTGTTTGTCAGTACTCCACACTCTCCAAACAAAGCCCACTCGCCGGAGCCGTTGCTCCCGCCGCCGACCGATTCTTCGCAGCCAGAATCCCCACCAGGTCTTCCCGGCTCAGCGTGCCTTTCCCCACCAGCAGAAACGTGCCCACCAGATTCCGCACCATGTGGTGCAAGAACCCCCGCCCCCGCACCACGTACACCAACTCATCGCCCCATGGGGAAGTCTCACGCCGCCACTCCGATTCCAGCACGGTACGCACATTCCCCCGGCCATCCTCCGGCTTGCCACGCTCCGGATCCACCGCCGCAAACGACGTAAAGTCATGCTCGCCGATCACCACATCCGCCGCTGCCATCATCGCTGCTTCGTCCAGCGGATACGGATAGTGCCACACATACCTCGCCGCAAACGGCGAACAAACGTCGCCCCGAAACATCCGATAGCGATACGTCTTCGCCTTCGCGGACTTGCGGGCATGGAACTCCTCCGGCACCTCTTCCACCCGCAACACCCGAATTGCCGCTGGCAACACATCATTCAGCGCTTTGCCCAGGTTTTCTGCCGGAATCGGCGACGCCAGCACCACACTCGCCACCTGCCCAGCCGCATGAACTCCGGCATCCGTCCTTCCGGAACCCTGGGGTAGGACGTTTTCGCCGATAATACGTCCAATACATTGTTGGAGCGTGCCTTGCACGGTTTGGGCGTCAGGTTGCACCTGCCAGCCAGCAAAATCGGTTCCGTCGTAGGCCAGTAGTAGTTTGAAGGTTCGCATCGCAGTCGAGTCTGCTTTTAACGTGATTTTTAAGCCGAGAGCGCCGTTCAAAGCATCCTATCAGCGGTATTGGGGTTTGCAAGCTGGCTGCAATGGCGGGATTCGCCGGAAAGACGGCTCGAATGGGCAACTTCCCTGCGGGCTTCGGATATACTGATGTTTCTCCAGCAGTTTTGTGTCAGGTCTCGAAACCCAAACGGAACCCCCGGCGATGCCTTTGCGTATCTGTCAGAGTGAAAAGCAGTAAGGGTTAAGCGGAGCAGCTTCGTTTTTTGCAATTCAGCCTAAATTTTGGAGTGGCACCATGCGATTTGCCTTGATGATTTCGCCAATCTCGCCGAACACGCCGTCCTTCTTGCGAAAGCTATTGGCCTCGGCGCTGGCGACTGCGGTAGTGATTTCTCCCTTGACTGCCCAGCAGGCAGCGCCTGCTGCCCCCACCCAGCCCATCACTACGATTACGGACGACTATGGCAAGTCGCCCAAGCACTTTCCCAACCCCATCGCGCCTTATTTGGGGCGGACGGCGCCTGAGATCAATTTGAGTAACGGCTCCCGTACCGCCCAACTCATGCGCGACGGTAAGCTGTACCTGTCGCTGAATGACGCCGTAGCTCTGGCCCTCGAGAACAATCTCGACATCGCCATCGCCCGTTACAACATTGATATTGCCAAGACGGACGTACTCCGCTCCGAAGCTGGCAGCTTGCTGCGCGGCGTCAACACCGGCGTGGTGCAGAATACGCCCGGCGGCAGCAGCACCACTGGCACTGGAACCACTTCCACCGGCTCGGGCTCCGGCGGCACCACCGGCGGCACCGGCGGCGCGGCGACCGGCGCGGCTGGCATCGTAACCTCCACCTCCGGCGTTGGCGCTGCCATTGATAACTTTGACCCCTTCGTCAGCACCGGTTTCGAGTATGAAAAGGCGGTCTTCCCGCTGACCAACAAGATCACTACCGGCACGTTTCTTTTCGACCAAAACACCGGCTCAGAGAACTTCAGCTATTCGCAAGGGTTCCATGGTGGCGAGTTGTTGTCGATTACATTCAATAATTCCCGCCAGGTCACCAACTCTCTTTTTACCTCGTTGAATCCAACCCTGAACTCCAGCTTCCGCGCCACGGTTCGCCAGCACTTGATGCAAGGCTTCGGTAGGAACCTGAACACGCGTTTCATCATCACGGCTAAGAACAACCAGAAGATCACCGATGCCTCGTTCAAGCAGCAGGTGATCTCCTCCATCTCCCAGATCGAAAATATCTACTGGGATCTGGTTAGCGCCTACGAAGACGTGCTGGTAAAGCAGCGCGCCATCGCCTTGGCGGAAAAAACCCTGAGTGACAACAAAAAACAGGTGGAGATCGGCACCCTGGCCCCCATTGAAATCGTACGGGCGGAAAGCGATCAGTCCACTCGCAATCAGGATCTGATCATCTCTCAAACTACTCTTCAGCTCGAGCAGTTGCTGATGAAGAATGCCATCACCCGTAACGAAGATGATCCGATTCTTGCCGCAGCGGAAGTCGTTCCTACCGACACCGTAAAACTCCCCGAAAGCGAGCCGAATACGCCGATCACCGAGCTGATCGCACAGGCTCTGGCTGAGCGCCCCGATCTTTACGAGTCCCAGATTGACCTCGTGAATCGCGACATCACCAAGAAGGCGGCGCGCAACGCCCTGCTGCCAACCCTCGACGTTTACGGTTTCTACGGCGCATCCGCGCTGGCCGGGAATGTTACTCAGATCGGTCTCAATAATGGCATCTCCAATTCTGGTTATGGAGACGTATTGAGCAACCTGGGCAACTCCAGCGGGCCGGACAAGGGGGTCGGCTTCAACCTGTCCTTCGCGATTCGCAACCGTTCCGCGCAAGCCGATCAATCCCGCGCCGAACTCGAATACCGCCAGGCGGAACTCCGCTTGCAGCAGTTGCGCAACCAAATCGGCATCTCCGTCCGCAATGCTCAGTTCACCTTACAGCAGAATCGGGCCCGCGTCGAAGCCGCCATCAAGGGCCGCGAACTCGGTCTGCAGTCGCTCAACGCTGAGCAGAAAAAGTACGCGCTCGGCGCTTCCACCACCACGCTCGTACTGGGAACGCAACGCGACCTCACCCAAGCGGAAGGCAACCTCGTCGCTGCCAAAACCGCCTACGAAAAGGCCCGCATTGATCTCGACAACCAGATGGGCTTGACCTTGAAAAATCTGGGGATCGAAATCGGCGACGCCGTTAGCGGCAACGTATCGAAACTGCCCATGTCGCCCTACGTAACTCCGCGTGCAGAAGTACTCAACAAGTAGAACCTCACCCAGCAGAAAGCATAAAAGCCCCGAGGAATTTCCTCGGGGCTTTTACAATTTGTGCCCAAACCTGTGTAGTGGCAGGTGCTTCACTTTCCCAGTCGAAGCAAGTGTGGGGACGGGCGCCCTCGCCCGTCCAGTCGAGGCAATGCCCCGAAAGCTTTTCGCCGGTGTGTCCCACTCTGTCCGCGCCCTTTGCGGACAGAGTGGGACACACCGTATCATCCCGACCGCAGCGCCGGGAGCGCAGCGACTAAGCGCAGTGGATGGCACTTGCGTTTCGTCTGCCGAACCATCAACCTCGATCCACACCCTAATCCCGAACTGGTGCCCCGCCCTCGTCCGCGCTTTCTGCGGACTAGGGTGGGATGCCGCCCGCACGGAGTAAATATCTACCTCGCACCCCCGCCACAAGCCTCAGAAAAGTCGCGTAGCGACGAAAGGCGAAAGCCCGGCACGTAAGTGCCGGGTAATCCCGCCGAAAACCGCGAGTCCCGTAGGGACGCCACCCGCACTTTCCGTTATCCTCTTCCCGTGCGCCTTTCCATCGTCTTCATCACGCTGAATGAAGCAGCCAACCTCGCCCGCACGCTAGCGAGCCTCGCCCCTCTCCGCGCCAGCTCTGAAATCGTCGTCGTGGACTCCTGTTCCACCGACAACACCGTCGCCATCGCCAAATCATTCGGCGCGCGTGTCTTCGCTGAACCTTGGCAAGGCTTCGCCACCCAAAAAAACTCCGCCATCGCCAAAGCCACCGGCGACTGGATACTCAGCCTCGACGCCGACGAAGAACTCTCGCCCGGCCTCGCCGAAGCCATTCTCCGCATCCTCCAACTCGACAGCGCCGCCGACGCCCGTACTCGCGCCATCACCGGCTTCCGCATCCCCCGCAAGAACTTCTTCATGGGCCGCTGGATGCAGCACGGCGGCCTCTTTCCCGACCCCAAACTCCGCCTCTTCCGACGCGGCACCGCCGAGTTCGAACCCCGCGCCGTCCACGAAGACCTGCAACTGAGAGGCGCGTCTGCCGACCTAGCCACCTTCACCGGCGCCCGCGACGAAGACGCGTCCCTCCTCCACCACGCCTATCCCACGCTCTCCAGTTACATTGAGCACATGAACCGCTACTCAACCCTCGGCGCGCAAATGCGGCTCGAACAGCACCGCCGCGCCTCTCTGCTCGACCTCACTCTGCGCCCCCTCGCCACCTTCTTCTACAACTACATCCTCCGCCTAGGCTTCCTCGACGGACGCGAAGGCCTCTACCAACACCTGGGCCACGCCATCTACGTCTGGTGGAAATACGCCAAGGTTTGGGAACAGCAATAAACAGTGTTATCGCTTCAATGCGCCGCGTCATCCCGACAACATGCCACCTAAAGCAATCAATATGCCGTGTCATCCCGACCGGAGTTGAACCATCCGCCCGCGGATGGTTCAACGCAGTGGAGGGACCTTGCGGTTTTTCGCTTCGAGAAACTTTTCACCGGGTGCCCCACGTCTCGCGATGTTCGAGACGTGGGTGCTCTCGCGCCTACCACCCTCCGAGCCGCGCGCCAGCGGCAAGGCTCCCGGGGGATAACTGCTCGAGTCAGTCATGCTCACACTTTAGAGAAGCCGGTCGAAGAATATAATCCGGGCATGGTTTCTCGCATCGTTCGAACTCTTGGGATCGTGGCATTGTTAGTCGCCCCTGCTTCTGCGCGTGATCGCTGGGTCATCCATACCGACGGCGTCGGCCCGGTCAAGATCGGCATGACCTTGGCGCAACTGAACGCAGCGCTCCACACGAAATTCAAGATGCCTACAGACAAGGAAGAACAGCCGTGCTTTTACGTTGATACGCCCGCCCAACCGGGAGTCTCCTTCATGATCCTTGAAGGCCGGGTAGGGCGGGCCGACATACATACTCCTCGTCTTATGACTGCCGCAGGCGTTCGAGTTAGTGATTACGAGAAGCGTGTTCGTCGGGCATACGGTTCCAAGGTGAAAACTGAGCCGAACGCCTATTCCGGGCCGGAAGATCCCGTCTTGACGGTGTTCACCAGCGATCATCGTTACGGAATGACATTCGTCACCGATCACGGGAATATCCGCTTAATCTACGCAGGCAGCTCCGACGCCATCGCGTTCATCGAAGGCTGCTCCTAGCAGATTCACCGCCTTTACTCTGTGCCTCTGTGTCAGATTTTCCCTTTTGCTTTCCTCCGTGTCTCCGAGCCTCCGTGGTAGCTTTTGCCTTTGCCGTTCCCAACGTTCTATCCTGAGGTGTTTGCCCACGGAGACCCTCATGTCCCAGCCCAAAAATCCCGCCACTGCCGAAAGCCCCATCGCCGACGTCTTCACCGACCGCACCCCGTCCCCCAGCGAGCAAGCCTGGGCCGAATCCACCCTCGCCAAGACGCTCGCCAAGGCCCCCGAGCGCCCCATCGGCGCCGCCACCGGCACTAATCTCGACGAGCACGGCCACGCCCAATTCACCACCATCTCCGGCATGCCCATCCGCCGCCTTTACACCGAGGCCGACCTCCCCGCCGACTGGTCCACCCCCGGCGGCTACGAAAAATATCTCGGCTACCCCGGCCAGGCCCCCTACACTCGCGGCATCCACGCCACCGGATATCGCGGCAAGATGTACACCATGCGCCAGTTCTCCGGCTTCGCCTCGCCCGAAGAAACCAACCAGCGCTACAAATATCTGCTCGCCCAAGGCGGCAGCGGACTCTCCGTCGCCTTCGACCTTCCCACCCTCATGGGCTACGACTCCGACCATCCCTTCAGCGAAGGCGAAGTCGGCAAGTGCGGCGTCGCCATTGATTCGCTCGAAGATATGGAGATACTTTTCGACGGCATTGACCTCGAAAAAACCACCGTCTCCATGACCATCAACTCGCCCGCCTCGATCCTGTGGGCGATGTATCTCGTCGTCGCCGAGAAACAGGGGGCGGACTGGAAGAAGATCTCCGGCACCCTGCAAAACGACATCCTAAAGGAATACATCGCGCAAAAGGAATACATCTACCCGCCCGCGCCTTCGATGCGCCTGGTAATTGACACCTTCGAGTTCGGCTCGCGATTTACTCCTAAGTTCAACAGCATCTCTATCTCGGGATACCACATTCGCGAAGCCGGTTCTACTGCGCTGCAGGAACTCGCATTCACCATTTACGATGGCGTTGAGTATGTCGAATGGGCGCTCCGCCGCGGCATGGACGTGGACGACTTCGGCCCGCGTCTAAGTTTCTTCTTCAACTCGCACAATGACTTTTTCGAAGAGATCGCTAAGTTCCGCGCCGCGCGCAAAATCTGGTATCGCCTGATGAAGGATCGCTTCGGTGCCAAGCAAGCCCGTACCTGGCTTATGCGCTTCCACACCCAAACCGCCGGAGTAAGTCTACCCGCGCAGCAGCCACTGAATAACATCGCCCGCGTTGCAATACAGGCGATGGCAGCAGTGCTCGGAGGCACCCAGTCACTGCACACCGACTCTTACGACGAAGCTCTAGCCCTGCCCACCGCCGACGCCGCCCGCATCGCGCTGCGCACCCAGCAGATCATTGCGTTCGAATCCGGAGTTACTAACACCGTAGACCCACTGGCCGGAAGTTATTTTCTGGAAAAGCTAACTTTAGACATGGAACAAGGTGCCTTCGATTACTTCGACAAACTAGACGCCATGGGCGGCATGGTAGCCGCCATCGAACGCGGCTTCCCGCAGAAAGAAATCGCCGAGGCAAGTTATCAGTTCCAGCGCGCCAGCGAAGCCAAAGAAAAGATCACAGTAGGTGCCAACGAATTCGTAATCGAAGAACCCTCACCTAACATTCTCTACATCGGAGAAGAAGTAGCCCGTCATCAGGAAGAGAAGCTGCGTAAGTTAAAGGCGACGCGCTCGCAAGAAGCAGTAACTCGCGCACTAGAAGCTCTAAAGAACGCCGCCGCCCAGGAACCACAAGCCGCCCCCGAAGGCGAAATCTCTCCGGTGAACACGATGCCGTTCATCATTGACGCAGTCCGCGCCTACGCCACAGTGGGCGAAATCTGCGAAGCCCTGCGCGAAGTCTACGGCACTTACATTGAGACGAGCATTACGTAAGGCACCTATGTCGCTCCGGCGCATCCTCGCAACCCTCGCTCTCCTCGCAATCAGTCTCTACGCTGCTGGGAAGGCCCCCGCTGCGACTCCAAAGGAATATCCACTTTGGAAGTTCGACGAGCTGACGCCTTCGCGCTCATGTCGGGCGAAAGGCAGGATGCAGGACAAAGGTTATTGCGACTCTCGGGTTGTTGACCAGGTCATTCACGACGGAACGAGTGCGATTCCGATCCTCATTTCCCAATTGACGAACTCTCGCAAGACTCATCGGCCGGTCTTCGATTACTGGCACGATAGTTCCGAGGGCGACATAGCTTACTTTCTGCTGCATGATCTCTTTACAGATTCGGACTGGCAAACCTTCAATATGCCGGGACTGGACGCGCTGCGGCCCAGTTGCGCAAATATCGCCGAAGAACAATGTTGGCAGGGCTTCGTGCAGAAGCACGGCAGGAAATTCGTGCAAGATCAATGGCAGAGAGCGTGGCGAGCCAATTCTGGTCGCGTCTATTGGGACGAGAAGAATAGATGTTTCCGCCTGCACTAACAACAGTCCCGCAAAGCGGGACTGTCAGGCGAAAGCCCGGCACGTAAGTGCCGGGTAACCAGCATACGAACCGAGTCCCGCAGGGACGCCACTCCCGCCCTTGACTCCGCCCGCATTCGCGCCCAAACTAACAACATCATGACGATTTCCCTGAGCCCGGAATTCGAGCAGCTGATCCAGCACAAGGTTACGAGCGGCGCATACGCGTCCGCCGACGACGTCGTCCGCGAAGCCCTGCGGCTACTGAACGAGCGCGACGCCGAAACCCCCGAGTGGAAGCGCGATGTTTCCGCCAAGATCGAAGAGGCTTGGCAATCCCTGCGGCGCGGCGAAGGCATAGACGGCGACGAGGCCATGGTCATGCTCCACCGCGAGATTGACGACCGTGCGGCAAAGCGCGGCCAATGACTGCTCGGCGTTTCGTTGTTTCGCCCGTCGCAGTCTCCGACTTGCGCGACATATCGCTTTACATAGAGAAAGACAGCCCTACAGCTGCCCACCGGATGATCAGCAGGCTAACCGACTCTTTCCTCGCGCTCGGACGAAACCCCGGAATCGGCCACGCCCGCAGCGATCTCACAACTCGACCGATACTGTTCTTTGCGGTTCGCTCCTACCTCGTGATCTATGACCCGGCACCGCACCCAATCGAAATACTCCGCGTGCTCCACGGCACCCGCGACGTTGCTTCTATGCTCTAACCCCGCACGGCGCAGGCGCATCCCACCTCTACGCCGAGTGCCTTAGCCGCGTCGCCATTTCGCGCAACTGATGCGTGATGCTGCTCATCTGCATAGCGCTTAGGTGATGCACATAAGGCAGCAGTTCGCCGATGAATTCATCCTGTAGCAGGGTTTCCAGTTCCGCCGAAGTGGCGGGCAGGCCGTCATGCGCGCGGTATCCACTGAGCAGGTCGGGCAGGGTCACTTCGAGCGCCTTGGCCAGCCGCTCCAGCGAGGCGAGCGTGGGCGTGGCCTTTTCGTTCTCGATCTTCGACACATAGGTGCGCGGCACCGACATGCGGAAGGCGAGTTGGCGCTGGCTGAGTCCGTTGCGCACCCGCAGGCGGCGAATTTGCGCCGCAAGCTGCAAATGAGGCGACTGCGGCGCTTCATGCAGGTGCATGGAGACCGGCAAGGCAGCAGGCGGGTCAGGAAGAATTTCTTCGTCTAGAGAAGTACGGCAGCGGCGGCAGCAGTTGCTGCCCCCCCGGAACTGCACCAGATTGCAGTGGTCGCAGCGCAATACCTCGCGCGAATCAACCGGAGCCAGAGTAGTGGCCATGCGGGTTTTACGGAGCCGCCAGAGCAGGGCATCTCCGAGTTGAAGGCAAACTGCAAACCGTCAACCCCTTGCACCATTGATAGTGCAACACCAGGCTTGTGGAAATCAAGCCTAAAGTGCACTAAAACTATGGGTTAGGGGGAAGAGTTCAAGTGGAAGCCGGGAAAATCGGCGAAATTGCCTGACCTCGACCGACTTCGCAGGCTGGGATTGCAGGCTGAAATTCTGCGTTACAGGTCTGTGGCCGGATTCCAGAAAACGGGCGCGAGCCGCGGGCAAGGATTTTCGGAGACAAGCGGGAACGTACGGTCTAAAATATTTTCTGATTCGTTCGCAGGCCTCCTGGTGATGTTCCGGCGATTGGATCGGCCCGAATGCAGGAGTCTGCCCATGAAGCTCAAGATGCTCCGTCTCATATCTGCACTGTTGCTGTTTATGGTTGCCGCTTCGCTGGCGCAAGCGCAAACCGGCATCAACAAGATCAACCACATCGTTTTCATCGTTAAAGAAAACCGCAGCTTCGATCATTTCTTCGGGACTTTTCCCGGGGCGAATGGTGCTACGCAGGGCACGGTTTCCAATGGGTCGGTGATTCAACTGAAACATGCGACGGACATGATCCGCGACATGGGGCACGGCTATTCGGACGCGGTGACGGGGATTGATGGTGGCAAGATGGACAAGTTTGACCTCGTCTACTTGGGCAACGTGAATGGGGACTATCTTGCGCTATCGCAGTTGTATCAGTCGGATATCCCGAACTACTGGCAGTATGCAACGAACTTTGTGCTGTCGGATGCGATGTTCACGTCGCTGGAGGGGCCGAGCTTCCCCAATCATTTATTCACGGTTGCGGCCACCAGCGGCACGGTTTACACCAATCCGAATGATCCGGTGCATCCTACCAGCCCCAGCTGGGGCTGTGACTCGGACGTAGGCACGACGGTATCGCTGAAAGACGCGGAGGGCGATGTGACGACGTCGTATCCATGCTTTGACTTTCAGACGGTGGCGGACAGTTTGCAAACGGCGGGGCAGTCCTGGGCCTACTATGCACCTACGGTAGGTCAGTCGGGGTATCAGTACTCCGCGCTGGATTCGATCAATCACATTCGTAATACCTCGCTGTGGACGAGCAATGTTTTGCCGTTTACCCAGTTTGCGACCGATGCGGCGGCTGGAAAGCTGCCAGCGGTGAGTTGGCTGATTGGTGGGGAAGGCAACAGTGAGCATCCGCCATCGAGCGTGTGCGTCGGCGAAAACTGGACGGTCAACCAGATCAACGCCATTATGCAGGGGCCGGACTGGGCTTCCACCGCGATCTTTATTACTTGGGACGATTTTGGTGGCTTCTATGACCATGCGCCGCCGCCGGTGGTGGACAATCTGGGCTTTGGGCCGCGGGTGCCGATGCTGATTATTTCTCCGTATGCGAAGAAGGGGTTTATCTCGCATACGCAGTATGAATTTGCCTCGGTGCTGAGGTTTATTGAGACGCGATTTAGCCTGCCCACCCTGACCGCGCGCGATGCCGCCGCCAGTGACATGACTGACAGCTTTAACTTTAACCAGACCCCGCTGCCGACTTTGATATTGACACCGAGATCGTGTCCAGTGGTCGGGCCCGTGATTAACTATGGCGGCGAGAGTGTGACGCTGGCGAATACGCTGGTGGGAGCGTCGAGTCCTTCTGTGTCGCGGCTCATCAAGAACTCCGGTACCGGCAGCCTGATTATTACCAGCATCACAGCTGCTGCTGGATTTGCTCAGACCAACAATTGCACGTCGCCATTGTCAGGAACTGCGTCCTGCACGATCACTTTTACTTCGACGCCGGCCCATGTAGGAAGCTATACCGGCACGGCGACCATCTATGACAATACGGCAACTCAGCCGGATCAGTACAAACTGTTTGGCAACGGATTGGCGGATGTAACCACGGCTCCTGCGAGCCTGACGTTTGCCAGCCAGAAGGTGAACACGACCAGCCCGCCGCAAACGGTGACAGTAACCAATAACCTGAGCACAACTCTGACCGTTACAACTGTTACCAGCACCGGAGATTTTGCGCAGACGAATACTTGTGGCAAGTCGCTGGCGGCACTGGCGAAATGCACAATTTCGGTGACGTTTACTCCGAAGGTCACCGGCAAGCGCACGGGAACAGTGAAGCTGACGGATGGCGCGGCGGATAGTCCGCAAACGGTCACACTGACAGGGACGGGGAGTTAGGGCTTGGGTGCGACGCAGACGGGCAGCGAGACCGGGTAGTGGAGTTGCCAGCCTTCGCGCGGGCCGGTGTGAGCGGCGATAGGTGCGACGCTGAGCGGCAAGGTCTTGCCCGGTTCGATGAGGTTGGGCGGCAGGCTGAGCTGTAGCTGCGCCGGAGTCTGCATTTCTCGATAAAGAGTATAGGCAGCGAGGTTGATCAAGCGCTGGTGAGTCGGTAATGGAGCTACAAAACCGTTCGGCGTAGCGGTCTCCACCGCTATGTTGCCGCCCGAAAAGCGTGCCAGATCAACGACCGGCGTATAACCAGCGATGGGCTCGAGCAAGCCAATGCGTGGCCCTGCGGAAGGCAATGCGCCAGGCATAGTCTCCGGTGCGAAGGGTCTCGGTTGACTGGGCCGCAGCAAGTAAGCGAAGAGACGGACGCGGCTGCGCAGCAGGTGGTCGCGGGTTTCATCAAAACTGGCGTGGCTAAGATCGTCCTTGCCACTAGTGATCAGGTAAATGGAGTCGCCGGGCTGGGTTGGAGCCAATGCGTCCAGCGACCAGTTAATCGCGTCGAGCAATTGGCCGTTGTACTTGTGCCGGGGGAAGATATGTTCGGTATCAATGCTATTGAAGAGATACAGGAGGTCATCGCGATCACTGGGAAATCCGGAGTAGTGATCCACGCTGTCGGCATAGAAAGCGATAGCGATTGCGGTATGGGGTGAGGCGCTTTTGATGGCGTCTTTAATCAGCATACTCACCATCTGCCACGGTCCCGATTTCGGTTCGTAAGTCATGGTGCGGCTGGCGTCTATGAGGATGAGCAGGCGCTTGGGGCCGCGGTAAACGCCCAGGGTGGCAGGTACAGTGTGACCCTTGACTTCCACGATGAGATCCGAGGGGCGTATCTCCGAGAGCGCCTCGCCGTTCATATTCATGCCGCCGAGAAGGGCAAACGGGCGGGAGCATGGATCTAGGGACGGCGGTGCCTGGGATTGGGTTTGCGCCGCTAGGAAATGCGGGTTGGCGGTTAGCACAATGTAGAGAGTGAGCGCCAGAAATACAGTAAGCGACTTCATAGCACCATCCTAACAACTGACAATGAGTAAGAGTATCGTGGGTAGCTTAGCACAGCGGGCTCAACTAGTGTAATAATCGCTGGCAGATCCTCACAGACAAAGGCAGCGGATGCCGACAGGTTATTGATCGGCTCGCACTTCTGGGCAGGCAGCAAGTTCGCGGGGGTAGAAGATCTGCCAAGAGTTCTGCGAGCTGCTTGCATCCTTAAGCTTCAGGGAAAGCTTCTGCGGCTTATGCTTGACCAGGAGTGCGTCGGACAAGCCGAGCTCGATGAGTAAGGGCGAAGCGATTTGCTTCGATAAGAAGACCGAATGAGATTCAATGGCGTTCTTGATCTTGGGGTTGAGGTCACGCGAACCATTGTTTACGAAGAGTTGAGTGTCGCGCCCGACTTCCAGCTCTGCGGCAGCTCCCCCACTAGCATTGATTGCAGTTAGAGTTTGCGAAGAGTCAGTCGGCAGCAAAGTATGCCAACTGGGGTTGTTGAGCAGAAACCCGAGCAGGCGGACCCCGCTTTCGTTCATTTTGCGTTCCAGCTTCTTTGCGCTAACTTCGCTATGGTTGTCGAGGCCATCGGAGATCAAATAGATGGCGTCGCCTCGTTGTGCCGGGGCAAGCCTTTCGAAGGCAGATTGCAATGAGTCGAAAATCCCGGTGCCGCCCGCATGGTTGAGTACGGTGGACGACTTGGCGGGCGACGTGAGGAGCGATTGGATGAACCGAAACAGGCCCGCACGGTTAGTACTAAAGTCGGTCTGACGCTCCACATTTTCGCTAAACATGATCACAGCGATGGGAGTGCTGGGCATGCGGGAGATCATGTCTTCGGCGAGAACCCGCACGAGGAGCCAGGTGTTCGGTTCCCCGGAGATGCTTCCGCTGGCATCAATCGCGATTACAAGCCGGCGCGCCCCTGACATGGGCTTGACACTCAGAACGGCTGTAGGCTGGCCACTTATCTCTGTGGTGAAATCGGCTGCCGACAAGTTAGAGGCAGGGTTACCCTGAGCATCCGCCACACTTACTAGGATGGTGCGTCGGGAGCAGGGATCGAGTGGCTGCGCAATCAGCGTAGGCGCGAGCATTCCGGCGAGGAATGCTGCCAATAGCTGCGAAGCGAAGTAACTACCTGCAATCCGCATTTGTAATTACCTCCGGCCTATCCATTTACTCGACTAGAGTAATACTTCCGCCAGCTTCCCTTGTGCAATTACTTCCGCTATCCTTGCGAAGTCCTTCGTCATCACCCGATCTTCGCTCATCGTCGGACTTACCGCCCGAATAGCCGCATGAGCCTTTTGCAGTGGCGCGCTGGTTTTGAGTGGCGCTTTGAAGTCGAGGGCGAGGGCGGCGGCCATGGCTTCTATGGCGAGTACGTTGCGGGTGTTGGTGACGACACGCTTGAGTTTGTTGGCAGCGGCCATGCCCATGGAAACGTAGTCCTCTTTATTGCCCGAGGTTGTAATGGAATCGGCCGACGCCGGGTGCGCCAGGATCTTGTTCTCGCTGGCGAGGGCGGCGGCGGTGACTTGCGGCATCATGAATCCTGAGTTGAGTCCGGCGCCGGGTGCGAGGAATGGCGGCAGACCCTCGCTGAGCGCGGGGTTCACCATGCGGTCGAGGCGGCGTTCGGACATGCCAGCGAGCGCGGTGAGGGCGATCGCGAGAAAGTCTAGCGCGAAGGCGAGCGGCTGGCCGTGGAAGTTGCCGCCGGAGATGATGTCGCCAGTAGTGTCAGAGGTTAGGAAGACGAGCGGGTTGTCCACGGCGGAATTGGCCTCGATTTCGAAGACGCGGCGGGCGTGTGAAAGGGTGGCGCGCACGGCTCCGTGGACTTGCGGCATGCAGCGCATGGTGTAGGCATCCTGCACGCGGCCGCAGTCAGCGTGCGAGCGTCGGAGTTCGCTGTCTTCCAGCAGCTTGCGCAGGTTCGCCGCGCTCTGCTTCTGCCCGGGATGCGGGCGGGCGTCGTGAATACGCGCGTCGAACGCGGCGTTCGTGCCCATGAGCGAATCGAGTGACATGGCACCAATGACGTCGGCCGAGTCGGCGAGAATTTCAGCTTCCAGCAGTGCGAGCGTTCCGATAGCCAGCATCGCCTGCGTACCGTTCAGCAGCGAGATCGCTTCTTTGGCTTCGAGCACGACGGGCTTGAGTCCGGCGGCGGCGAGGGCTTCTGCGGCGGAGATACGCGCGCCGTGAATACTGGTGACGTTGGCTGCTTGCGGTGCAAAACATTCGCCTTCGCCGATCAGCGCCAGCGCAAGATGCGAGAGCGGGGCGAGGTCGCCGCTGGCTCCGACGCTGCCTTGCGAGGGAATAACGGGAGTGATGCCGGCGTTGAGCATAGCGCAGAGCGCGTCAATGGTGGAGGCGCGAACGCCGGAAAAGCCCTTGGCGAGCGAGTTGGCGCGGAGGAGGATCATGGCGCGGGCGTCGGCAATGGCAAGCGGTTCGCCGACGCCGACTGAGTGTGAACGCACCAGATTGAGTTGGAGTTTGCGAATCTGGTCGGGAGGAATGCGGACGTCACTGAGTTGGCCGACGCCTGTGTTCACGGCATAGGCAACCTGGTCGCGATCCACGAGCGATTCGACAACGGCGCGAGCACGATTGACGGCTTCGCGCGCGGTGGGATCGAGTTCGGTTCTGCGAAAATTGCCGTCAAGGCCAACGGCGACTTCGCGGACGTTTTCGAGCGTGAGGTCAGAGCCGGTAAGAAGGAGAGGATTCATGAATGGGCTTTCTATGTATGAAGTAGCCGGCGAATGAGGGCCGGAGGAGTGCATAGAAATCTTATCGGAAAATCCGCGCGTCAGTGGAGTTTGGATCGGAACCGGCCCACGTCTCGAAAGACGCGAGACGTGGGGCACCCGGCACTATTCGGCGGGAGCGCTTACGAAGTTCTTGAACGCAGTGGCATATTTTTCGGGTAGCGCGCGGGGGCGCATGGTTGAATCTACGATGATGTGCGTGGTTTCGCCTTCGGCGAGCAAGGTGCCGTCTGCGGCGCGCTTGATCTCGTAGGTGAAGTGGATGAGCGGACCGCGCACGTGCTTGAGCTGGGTGAAGATGGCGAGTTCGTCGTCGTAGCGCGCGGGGGCCTTGTAACGGCAGCGGGCGTCCACCACGGCGAGCAGGCATCCGTCCTGCTGCTCAATTTCTTTGTAAGTGAATCCGGCTTGGCGGAGGAACTCGACGCGACCGATCTCAAACCAGGTGAAGTAGTTGCCGTAGTAGACGACGCCCATCTGGTCGGTTTCGGCGTAACGGACGCGGATGCGGGCTTCGGAGGTGAAGGGAGTGCTCATGTGTACATTGTGACATTAGGGAGGGGTGAGAGAAAACACAGGATCCCTCCACTACGCTTCCTCGTTCGCTTTGCTCTCTGAGATCGCTCCGGTCGGGATGACACGGTTGTTGAACTAGCTATTCCACTCGGGCTTACGTTTTTCCAGGAAGGCGGAGACACCTTCGCGAAAGTCAGGGCTAGCGCGGATTTCAGCGTTCGCCTTTACGGCGAGCTCGATCTCGGAATCGAGCTGCGTAGTGGCGTAGTCGCAGAGGAGTTTCTTGGTGGCGCGGAGCGAGGCTGGGCTGTTTTCCGCGAGTTGACTGGCGAGTTCATTCGCGCGGTCAATCAGAGAACCGGCGGAGACGAGTTCGGTGATCATTCCGAGGCGCAAAGCTTCGTCGGCGGAGATGAGTCGTCCTGTGAGTAGGAGGTCGCGCGCGGCTTTTTCGCCGACTTGGCGCAATAGAAATGCAGAGACGATGGCGGGGAGAAATCCGATTTTGACTTCGGTATAGCCGAACTTGGCTTCGGGCACGGCGAGGGTGAAGTCGCAAAGGGTGGCGAGTCCGCATCCACCAGCGATGGCGTGGCCGTTGACTGCGGCGATGGTGGGCTTGGGAAATTCGTAGAGCGTGCGGAAGAGCACAGCCATCGTTTTGGAATCTTCAAGGTTTTGTTCGGCGGTGCGGCCGAGCAGGTGGCGCAGTTCGTCGAGGTCCATGCCTGAGCAGAAGGCCGAACCGCTGCCGGTAAGGATGAGCACGCGCGCAGCGGAGTGTTCCACCTCGCGCAGAGCGAGCAGCAGTTCTTCGATGAGCGCGTAGCTGATGGCATTGCGCTTTTCCGGACGCGCGAGCGTGATGGTGGCGGCGGGGCCAGAGTCGGTGAGGGTCAGGGTCTTGAAGTGGGGCATCTCTATCTTTATATATCGTTATCCGTGAGTGTACTTGGCGGCAATCTCTCGCGTCATTGCCAGCAGCGGCTCCAGTGACTTGCCGACGGGCGGAATCGCACCGCGTTCCGCCAACGCTGCTAGAAGAATTTCTGTCGGGATGTTGCCGATGAGTTCGTCCTGCGCGAAAGGGCAGCCACCAAGGCCGCCGAGTGCGGAATCGAACCGGCGACATCCCGCGTCGTACGCTGCCAGACTTTTGGCGGCGGCATCGGCGACGCGGCTGTGCAGGTGAACTCCAATATCGAGATAGTCGTACTTGCCCAGCGCGGTGCCCACCAGTTCACTCACGAGTGCGGAGTCGGCGGTGCCGGATGTATCGGCGAGCGAGATGGAGCGAATGTCGAAAGACTCAATCAGACCGACGGCCTCAACCGCTTCACCGATGCTCCAATGATCGCCATAAGGATTGCCGAATGCCATGGAAACGTAGACGACGACGTTGAGGCCTGCGTCGTCGGCCTTCTTTTTGATCGCCTCCAACACATCGAGCGCATCTTCTGGCGTTTGATTCTGATTGCGTTGCAGAAATGTTGGCGAGATGGAGTAGGGAAATCCCAGCGTGGTGACGGCGTGGGTGGCGATGGCGCGGTCCGCGCCTTTTTCGTTGACGACGATGCCGATGATCTCGACGTTGTCGGGTGGATCGAGGTCGCTGAGGACGGCTTCGGAATCGGCCATTTGTGGGACAGCTTTGGGCGAGACGAAACTGGCGGCGTCAATGTGGCTGAATCCGGCGCTGATAAGCGCGCGAAGGTAGGCGACTTTGTCGGCGGCAGGTATCTGCCCGCGCAAACCTTGCCAGGCGTCGCGGGGACATTCGATGAGTTTGAGTGTTTCGTTCATAAATTCAAAATCTGACACAGCGGCACTGAGGCACAGAGAAAAGCTATTTCAGTTTCCATTCCGGAGGGATAGAGGTGCATGTTTATCGAGTATCTCCGACGATCAGTCATAGAACCCTACGCACAATGCCGTTGCGAAGAACATCTACGTTAAAGTTGATCAACAGACCAACTCGCTTTCCACTTAGCCTCAGGTAAGTTATGAGCTGAGCCTTCTGAACTGGCTGAAGGGCGTCCACACATTTCAGCTCCACAATAACCTCGTTTTCCGCCAGCATATCAAGGCGGTAGCCGCAGTCGAGCCGCGCACACTTGAAGACAACCGGGATAGGAACCTGTCTAGCAATAGAAATATTCCGGAGCCCGAGTTCGTGACAGAGTGCCTCTTCATACACTGCTTCGAGGAGACCCGGGCCGAGAATCTTGTGAACCTCGATGGCCGCTCCGATAATTTGCTCAGTGATCTCCCGGTGAAGATAGCTGTCGCCTCCAGGTTGATCGCCGGTCATATAAATCGTTCCCCTCTGTGCCTCTGTGTCTCTGTGTCAGATTTTGCCTTTACGTTTGCAACACCCCGCTACGAAACTCTGGAACATCTGGATTCAGCGACACCGCTTCCAGGGCTGTGATCAGCGCTTCCCGGCTGTCCATCGGGTCGATGATCTTGTCGATCCATAGTCTTGCTGCACCGTAGCGCGGGTCCATTTGTTGGGCATAGGTGGCTTTGATGGAGTCGAACAGTTCCTTGCGATCTTCGTCGGTCAACTTCTTGCCACCGCGTTCCAATTGTTTCACTTTGATTTCCACGAGCGTGCTGGCTGCGGATTCGCCGCTCATCACCGAATAGCGCGCGGTGGGCCAGGCGAAAACGAAGCGGGGATCATACGCCTTGCCGCACATGGCGTAGTGGCCTGCGCCGAACGAGCCACCGACAATCACAGTGATCTTGGGCACGACTGCGTTCGATACGGCATTCACCATTTTTGCGCCAGCCTTGATGATGCCGGACCACTCAGCGTCGCGGCCGACCATGAATCCGTTGACGTCGTGCAGGAAGATGAGCGGGATTTTATTTTGTGAGCAATCCATGATGAAGCGCGCCGCTTTTTCCGCGGACTCGGTATAGATAACGCCGCCGAATTCCATGCGCTTGTTGCCGGCATGGTCGGTGGCTTGCTGGTGCTGCTTCTGGTTGGCGACGATGCCGACGGCGAATCCGCCGATGCGTGCGTAGCCGCACAGCAGCGTTTTGCCGTACTCGGGTTTGTATTCGTCGAAACGGCTGGCGTCCACGATGCGCGCAATGATTTCCTTCATGTCATACTGGCGCGCGGCGTCGGATTCGTAGACGCCATAGACATCGGCGAGCGAGTGCGCGGGTGGTTCGGATTCCTTGCGGTCGAAAGGCGCAGATTTGCGCGCGCCGTATTTGTCGACGATGGAACGGATGCGCGCGATGCAGGCTTCGTCGCTGGGTTCGCGAAAGTCCACGGTGCCGCTAATCGCTGCGTGCATGGCCGCTCCGCCGAGTTCTTCTGCGGGGACTACTTGGCCGATCGCAGCCTGCACGAGTGCGGGGCCCGCGAGAAAAAGGCCGCTGCCATCGGTCATCAGCAGGTGGTCGCACATCACCGGCAGATACGCTCCGCCCGCGACGCACATGCCCATAATGGCGGCGATTTGCGGAATGCCCATCGCAGACATCACAGCGTTGTTGCGGAAGACGCGGCCAAAGTCGTCGGTGTCGGGGAAGACGTCTTCTTGCAGGGGAAGGAAAACGCCTGCCGAGTCTACGAGGTAGATGGTAGGAATGTGATTTTCGATGGCGATGTTCTGCGCGCGAATGACTTTTTTTGCCGTCATCGGGAAGAACGCGCCCGCCTTTACGGTGGCGTCGTTGGCGATGATCATCATCATGCGGCCGTGGACGCTGGCGAGTCCGGTAATGCAGCCAGCGGCGGGCGCGCCACCCCACTCTTGATACATGCCGTGCGCCACGTAAATGCCGAGCTCGAGGAAGCGGGTGTCGGCGTCCATCAGCAGCTTGATGCGCTCGCGGGCGGTGAGGCGTCCTTTTTTGTGCTGGGCGTCGATGGCCTTAGCGCCGCCGCCAGCGCGAATCGCCTCTTCTTCGGTGCGGAAGCGGGCGACCAGCTCGGCGAGCGAAGTCGAGTTTTTTTCAAAGCGCGGCGACTGCGAATTCACAGCCGTGGAAATGATGTTTGCGGGAAGATTGCTGTCTGGCATAAGGAAGATCCAAAGGATTAAACGTAAATGAGGAGGATGGCAAAAGCAAAATCTGACACAGAGGCACAGAGGCCCTGCCTAAATGCTGAGCCCGCCACAGGTGCTACTTGCGGGTTGGTTCCAGCCTGGTGGCGTTACGGACGATGACCTCCGAAGCTTTTTCGTCGAAAAAGAACGCGAGTATGTCGCTTCCCTGCGACTCCAATTGGCTCCGCTCGGAAAGCCACGATGCGATGTGTGGCAGTGCGGTGTCGAGGATGTACTGCTTGATTCGATTCCGAAACACTCGCGGGACAGGCTGTACAACGATTTCCCAACGGTATTGAGGCTGGCTGCGATAGAGATGCAATATTGTCCAATAATCCGAGCGCCTTTCGGCATGCTGGTATTCAGCCCTCAAGAACTCATAATCCCCTGATCGCAGACTTTGATCAGACCAAAAGTAGAAGAGGAGTTTGAGCTGAGCGAACTGCGAAACAGATGCTGTAGCGGCGGACACTGCCTCTGCCCCAATCGGGTATGAGAGGTGGCACGAAATTTTAGACTTCGACAAAGTCGGAATAAGTTCCTGCGTCGAAGATTCCGTATAGGACATAGTGTGATTCTCGCAATAAGGCTTATCGTGACCTGCTTCTAGATTGTAACTTCTCTGAGGGTCAGCGCCTGAATGTTGCCTCGGCAATGGGATCGTCCGCGATGGCGTCTATCAGGCCGATACTTAGAGCTTGCTCGGCGCTAAGTTTTTCAGCAGTCAGGAAGATTTCGAGGGCTTTGGCTTTGCCGATGAGGCGAGGCAGGCGCTGGGTGCCTCCCCAGCCGGTGATGAGGCCGAGGGCGGCACCGCGATGTCCGAAAACAGCATTGGGCGCGGCGATGCGATGGTGGCAGGCGAGAGCAAGGTCGAGCCCTCCGCCGAAGCAGTGGCCGTGGATGGCGGCGATGACAGGGGCGGGAAAGTTGGCGACGGTATGCATCAGGCGCTGGCCGAGGTGCGCGAATTCGAGCGCGGCGGGGCCGGTAAGGGCGTGGATTTCGCGGAGGTCGGCTCCGGCGGAGAAGCAGCCCGCGTTGCCGGTGAGGATGAGGGGGAGGGATGCGTTCGTGGAACCCACCTTAATCCCGCCAACTGCGCGGGATGAAGGTGGGGCACCAAGCTGTTGCGCAAGATTCTCGATTGTTTGCGTGAGTTCAATGACGAGCTCGCGTGTCAGCCGGTTGGTACCGTCGTCCGATGTGAGGCGGAGGATGTTCGCATGCGTACCGCGCTCGACGATGCAGTGCGTGGACATTTACCGAGAAGTGTAGCTGAGCGGGCTACTGCTTCTCGATCCACTCCAGCACTTCGTCGCCGGTTACGGTCAGCTCGAAGCTGCCCATGCGCGCGCCGTCGCCGAGAACGCGATGCGTCTCGGGATCGCGAGCGAGGCGGGTGATCCACTGGCGGCCCACGTCATAGGCATTCGCCGTGAACCAGGTTTGAGGCATCACTTCCACCAATCCCGCTTGCAAGTACAAGGCAAAGATGCTGCACGCGGGGTCATCCTTGGTTATGGCGGGTCGCGAAGCGATGGCAAGAAGTTCGTCCACGCTGCGAAAAACTTCAGGTACTTCCAGCGAATGGGTGCCAGCGGACATCCGTGTGGAAACCGCCATCTCGTCGAGCGGTTCAGTGGCGGAGTAGACCTTGTCATTCGACTGCTTGAACCAGCCTACAATTTCTTCGATGGGGAATGAGGCGAGCTGGTCGGGGTCGAAGCAGAGCAGGCGGAGTTCGCGCGGCTCCGGACACCAGATGCCCAGCTTACCGCCGGGGATGAGGAACGGCGTGCAATAAGTATTCAGCGCGAGACGTGGGCGATCCGGCTCCTGCGCGAGCGACAGTGTCACTAAGTGGGCAAGCTGGCCTTCGCTGCCGTGGTGCTGCCACACAAATTTTTGCCGCGAGTTGGCAATGACGGTGGGGAACGTTTCCCAGAACCACGGCGAAGGGCCGGTGGCTCGGTGAAGCAGGTTCAATTTGCGCTGGGTATCGTCCAAAATTGCTTTCTATTAGTGCGATGTTTAGGTTGTGATCCGCTGTGATTGCAGTGCGCTAGCGTCAGCTAGCCTGCGGGAACCGCGCGCGGCTTTACGTTTTCGCGGATGAATTTCGCAATGTCGTCCATGGCAGTACCTGGCTGAAAGATGCCAGCAACGCCCAGTTGCTTGAGCGCGGGAATATCCTGATCGGGAATGATGCCGCCGACGAGGACGAGTACATCGTCCATTTGATTGGTTTTGAGCAGTGCCATGAGCCGAGGCACAATGGCGTTGTGCGCGCCCGAAAGAATGGAGAGGCCGATGACGTCCACATCTTCCTGAAGCGAGGCGCTGACGATCATCTCCGGAGTTTGGCGCAGGCCGGTGTAAATGACCTCCATGCCCGCATCGCGCAACGCGCGGGCGATGACCTTGGCGCCGCGGTCGTGGCCATCAAGGCCGGGTTTGGCGACTAGCACGCGAATTTTGCGGGAATCAGGCACTGCAATCATTTTATGCGGGGCCAAGACAAAAACAAAATCTTACTCAAACGCACAGAGGCATGGCGAAGAACAATTGCACCACGGAAACACCACGCTCCGAGAAAAGCGCGGGATTATGATTCCCTGTTTTTGCCCTGTGTCCGCTTGATTTTTTCTTGCACGCTCACTTGCAACGTGTCGAGAGTCGCGCAGCGACGTTAGGTGAAAGCCCGGCACGTAAGTACCGGGAAAAGCGAACCAACCCAGCGAGTCCGGTTAGGGACGCCACCTGATCTGCTGCGGTTTAAAGCTTTTCCGTCGAATCCCCGCTTGCGACTCTACTCAGCAGCGCTTCAAGTTCGTCAACGCTGTCGGCGACGGGAAAGCGATCATCGTCCCCGGCGATGCTCCATCCATAACTGGTGCCGATAAAGGGCACGCCTGCAAAGACAGCGGCATCGTAGTCGGCATTCTGGTCACCCACGAAAATTGCCTCGGTTGGCGGCAACTGCCAAATTTGCAGCGCGCTGCGGATCGCGTCCGCCTTGTTGAGGCTGGCGACCCCGTCCGCTGTGAAGATGCAGCGGCTGTCAAACAGCGCCATGCTGGGCGCAAGTGCGTCGGCGAAATTGGCAAGCACATTCGCGGAAATAATGCCCAACAGAATGCCACGCGCTGACAGCGCGGCGATCATCTGGTGGGTTCCGGGATAGACCTGTGGCGCATAGTCACGCGAAAAATACGAGCGGTAGTGCGCTTCGGCGCACTCGGCGTAAGGCTCAGGGAATCCAACGGCTAGAAAGAAGCTGCGTTGCGGACTGATTTTTATGCCACTGCGCGCCATCCTACGAAGGCCTTCCTCGTCGGGAACGTTCAGTTGTAAACCGTATTCCTGCCCGAGGTCACGGCAGATTCGCAGATGCGCGCCAAGCGAGTTCAGCAGTACACCGTCTACATCAAACAGGATGGCTTTGAGAGTTGGCATGATTTCTTTTAGCACGAGCAGGTCGCATGACTAATACCGAGTAGCTAACCGAAGGCGAGAGCCTTAAGCTTAAACACTGGCAACAGGCAACTGGACAGCAACTACCTCCTACTCTTTCGCGTCCACGCACTTCCACAAATACCAGCAGGCAATCGTGCGGTAGGGTTGCCACTTGCGCGCGATCTTTTCCATCTCGGCGGGCTTGGGCAGCTTGCGCTTGCGATAGTGCCGCTTCATCGCCGACTGGATGCCGAGGTCGCCGGTGGGCAGCACGTCCATGCGCTGCAAAGTGAACATCAGGAACATTTGCGCCGTCCAGCGGCCAATGCCCTTCACCTGCGTGAGTTCGGCAATCACCTCGTCGTCGGTCAGTTCGTGCAGGTGGTCGAAGCGGACGCGGCCATCGGTGACGCGCTCGGCCAGGTCGCGGATGTAGCTCAGCTTCTGCTTGCTGAGCCCCGCCCCGCGCATCTGCTCATCGCTCAGCCTGAGCACGCCTGCAGGAACCAGCGGCATCCCGGTCAAGTCAGTAAAGCGCCGAAAAATCGCAGCCGCCGCCGCTCCGGCCAACTGCTGATACACAATAGACTCCACCAGCGACGCAAACGAAGCCGGGCCATAGCTGATCTTGCAAGCCCCATGCCGCTCGATGATCCCCGCCATCACGGGATCCGACTTCTTAAGATGATTCACAGCCTTGCGCATGGCAAAAATTGTACGGCCAGCGCGCGTGCAGAGTCAAAGAAAAAGCGAAGAAACTGAAGCCTCCAGCAGCTTATGTTGGGGCAGGTGCCTCACCTGCCCATTCGGAGAGAATCTCCGAAAGCACCTCTGGGAATTAAATACAGATGGTGCCCCACCCTCACCGCCCGCAGTTGGCGGTTAGGGTGGGATTCTCCAAAGAAACCCACCCAAATTTTTCTCTTGACATATTCCGTTATAGGAATATATTGAACTCATGCCACGCGCCACCACCACCTCCGACGTCTTTAACGCCGTAGCCGAACCCCGCCGACGCGAGATTCTCGACCTGCTCTCGGCATCCGAACTGCCGGTCGGAGTTATCGTCGTGCGGCTTCGTCTGGCTCAGCCGTCGGTTTCCAAGCATCTGGGTGTACTGCGACGCGTGGGCCTGGTCCGCGCCCGCCGTCACGGACGCCAACTCTTCTACCGCACCGAAGCGCTCGGGCTGGAGGCGGTCCACGAGTGGACCAAGACCTTCGAGCGCTTCTGGAACCACCAGTTGCTGCAAGTCAAACTGCGTGCCGAAGCCGCCGCCAAAGTCGCAGCGACGTCCGGCCTCAACCCGACCCCAAACCCCCAAGGAGAATGAACCATGCTTGTCCCAACCGCTGAATCTATGCAATCCATTGAAAAGATGACCCTCAGCATCACCCAGCAGATGCACGTGAACGCTCCGCTGGAAACCACCTTTGCCGCGCTTCTGGAACAGCTTGGCCCGGCGGCCACCCGGCCGGACGGTGCCGCGATGCACATGCAGATCGAACCCTGGCCCGGCGGCCGCTGGTTCCGCGACCTGGGAGCTGGCAACGGTCATTTCTGGGCCCATGTCCAGGCCATTAAACGGCCCGAGCTGCTCGAACTCTCCGGCCCGCTCTTTATGTCGTACCCGGCTATCTCGAACGTGCAGTACCGGCTAACCGCCGCAGACGGGGGGACGCTCATCGAGTTCCACCATCTCGCCATGGGAATGTTCAGCGAAGATCATCGCAAGGGCGTAACCGGCGGCTGGAAGCACATACTCGACTCGATACGGGATCGTGCAGAACGGGCCGCTCTCGAGCCCGCGAAATAGTCTCGCCCGTAGCTCTATCGCTCAGGGGCAACCACGTCGCATCGTAAGTGCTAATCGCAACGAAGAAATACGTCTAAAAGGAAGGTAAACTGACCATGTCCACCGCAACCGTAGCTCACACAACCACCAGCCTTGTCGCCGCCGCACTTCTTGCCGAACTGCAGGCAGAAGCTCCCATCACCCGTCGCCTGCTTGAACGCATTCCAGCCGACAAGCTCGATTGGCGGCCTCACCCCAAGTCCATGAGCATCGGCGAACTTGGCCTGCACATGAGCCGGGCATTACTTATGCTGCCCGGCTTGCTGGCGGAAGATACCCGCAACGTGCCCGGTCCGCCTCCGCCTGTTCCAGCCGCAAACTTAGCCGAAATTCTCGAATCTTTCGACAAAGGCATGGAGACCACCGGCAACTTCCTCTCTGGCCTTTCGCCCGAAAAGGCTGACGGAATCTTCACCATGATTGCCAACGGCAAGACGGTCTTCAACATGCCTCGCGTTCACGTCGCTCGCATGCTGTTGCTCAACCACGTCGTGCATCATCGCGGCCAACTCTCGGTTTACCTGCGTCTTCTAGAGGTACCTGTACCAGTTATTTACGGCCGCAGCGCCGACGAAAACCCCTTCGCGTAAGTATTGTCAGGTGGCCCACTCAAGCCCGGTTTTAGCTTGAGTGGGGACGTACCGGGTGCCCCATCTTTGTCCGCGCCCTCTGCGGACAGGGTGGGGTCTTTGAACTAATGTGGCGAGAGACGGACTGGTGGCCCACTCAAGCCTGACTTTGGCTTGAGTGGGTCCGTGCCGCGAGAGACGGACTGGTGGCCCACTCAATAGACGGTGGCCCATTTAAGCCCGGTTTTGGCTTGAGTGGGTCCGTGCCGTCTCCATCCTCAACTTATGTGGGGGCAGGTGCCTCACCTCCCCAATCGGTGCGAAGCACCGAAAGAGTCCCGCAGGGACGAAAGGCGAAAGCCCGGCACGTAAGTGCCGGGTAAAGCCACCCACCAAACAAAGTCCCGTAGGGACGGCAGATGCAGTCTGGGATTAGACTGTGATGGAGAACCCTCTATGACCCGTACCAGCCTGCCGCGAATCTGCGCAATCATTGGAGTCACGATAGGCCTTGCCTTAACTGCATGGCACTGGTACGAGTACATATACAATCCATTTCATTTCCCCACTTGGGAAGAGGCGCAGGCTCTTGGCAACTACTCGCCGCCTGCGCTTTATACCTTCATAGAAAAATGCACTTTCGTCCTTTGCCCCGGGCTGTTCCTTCAAATATTCACAATAGACGCTGGCAACCAGGTTGCGTGGATCATGTGGACTCTCGCCGCCCTAATGAACGGCCCGATCTACTACTGCATCGGAATGATCCTCGCCGCACTAATTGCACAGCGCGAATGACCGCCCCCTACATCTTCCGCATCAGCGCCCGCACCGGTGCAGTCTCATGCCCAATCACCCTAGCTGGCAGCAGCAGCAACTCATACTCGCCGCCCGTAACATTCCGCAGGTCCAGACCCTCGACAGCCGGGATCCCCTTGCCCAACAAAATTTGGTGCGTCCGCGGCACCGCCGAATGGAACTTCTCCACCGAGTTGTAGTCAATCCCAACCAATTCCACGCCTGCATCGGCCAGCAACTGTGCCGCATCCGGAGCGATATACACAAACTTCTCATTAAAGTGCGGATCGGCCATCCCGCCACCATGGCTGTTGCGGGTCCGGAAAAAGATCCGCTTGGCACCGCGCCACTTGTGCTTATTCAACTCCGCCGCATCCACCGCATCCGCCGTCACTGAGCAGTCAATCACCAGCACCGGCCCCATAAACAAAGACAGCGGAATCTTGTCCATACTCACGCCATCTTTGATGAAGTGCATCGGCGCATCCACGTGGGTGCCAGAGTGCAAGCCCATCTCCATCGTCGAGTACGTCACCTTGTCGCCCTTGCGCATGTCGAGCTTGAACTCCAGCGTCAGCGGCACGTCGCCCGTGTACACCGGCAACGTAGCCGGATCCAGCGGAGCCGTAACGTCAATCCATTCACTCGCCACCAGCATCCCATGCGCCGCCATTGCCTTCTTCATCTTCTTCGGAGCCTCCGCCGCAGCCATCGCACTTGCCAAACATCCCACCAATACAACCGACGTCATAAACTTCATCCAATTCGCCTTCATTCCGTATCCTCTCGTCTCGCTATCATTTCTCTTCCACTTTGCCGACACCGATTGTAGCGCGTGTAGCGCAACCTGAACGTTATTCTTGCCAACTTTAACGTAAACTTTACCGTCACTCGATATAGAATGCCTCACATCGCTGCCGCGCCCATTTTTAGCGCGCCCAAGGATTTCCCATGCCTGTTCGCAATCCGATCCGTCACGCCCTGCGCACCGCCGCTCTGTTCGCCTTGCCCACGCTTCTTTTCGCCGCCACCGCCGTCGCCCAGTGGCAGGCCAACAATCCCGTCACCAGCTTCGACCGCGCCCCCGACGGCGTCATCCTGCACCTGGCCACGGGCACGCTCAAGCTGCAAGTCTGTTCAGACGCCATCATTCGCGTCCGCTACTCCGCCACCGCCAAGTTCTCCGACCGTCCCGACTACGTCATCACCAAGACCACTTGGCCCACCACCACGTGGGACGTCGCTGCCACCGATGCCGCCATCACCCTCACCACTTCCAAACTCAGCGCCACCGTCACCCGCGTAGAGGGCAATCTCACCTTCCGCGACGCCACGGGTAAACAGCTCATGCTAGAGGCTAGTCGCAAACTTACTCCCGTCGAAGTCAACGGAGAAGAAACCTATCGCTCGGAAACCGTGGTGAATGTCTACGGCTCTCCTGAAGCATTTTATGGACTCGGCCAGCATCAGGCTGGGGTGTGGAACTACCGCGGCGAGTCCGTGGATATCTCGCAAGACAATACCAACATCGCTGTGCCGCTACTGGTTTCCAGCAATGGTTATGGCCTATTCGTGAATAACTCATCGCGCAGCCGCTTTAACAATCGCTTTCTGCATTACTTATTTATCAGCTCAGAAGTCACCGACGATATTGATTACTACTTCCTTTACGGCCCAGAAATGGATCAGGTCGTCGCAGGCTACCGCGAACTTACCGGCTCGGCTCCAATGTTCGGCAAGTGGGCCTACGGATTTTGGCAATGCAAGAATCGTTATAGCTCTCAGGATGAGATCCTCGGGATAGCCAAGAAATATCGTGACTTACATATTCCCGTGGATAACATTGTGCAGGACTGGTTCTGGTGGAACCGCAAGGGCGAACATATCTTCAACAAGAATTATCCCGACCCTAAGGCTATGCTCGATACCCTGCACGCCGAGAACTTCCACCTGATGCTCTCAGTATGGCCATTTTTTGAACCCGGCTCGAAAGAATATGCCGAGATGGATTCGAAGGGCTGGTTCATTGACCGTACCAAGGAGCCGCACCCTCCATATCACGCCAATCATATGGCGGTGTACGACCCCAGCAATCCCGAAGCCCGCAAGTATTACTGGAACCTGATGGATAAGGCCTTGTTCAAGATCGGCGTAGACGCCTGGTGGCTCGACACCACCGAGCCCGAAACCGAAGCCCAGGAAGAAAATATCCAGCTCAATCACAAACTCGCCATCGGCAGCGGCAATCGCTACGTCAATCTCTTCCCCTTGATGACGACTAAGGCCGTCTACGACGGCCAACGCTCTTCCACTTACCCAACTAACATCCCAAACAGTGGCGAGAAGCGCGTCTTCATCCTGTCGCGCTCAGCCTACGCAGGTATTCAGCGTAACTCAGTCACTGCCTGGTCCGGCGACCTCAACTCCGACTGGGAAAGCTACAAACGCCAAATTCCCGCCGGACTTAACTTTGCTCTCTCCGGCATCCCTTACTGGACGACCGACATAGGCGGCTTCGTCTCCGGTAACCCCGACGACCCCGCCTATCGCGAACTATTCATCCGTTGGTTCCAGTTCGGCACCTTCTGCCCTATCTTTCGCGTACACGGCACGCGTACTACCAACCAGAATGAGTTATGGTCTTACGGCCCGGAAGCGCAGGAGATATTAGTAAGCTATGACCACCTACGCTATCGCCTGATGCCCTACACGTACTCCCTCGCCTGGAAGACTACCAGCGAAAGCTACACCCCTATGCGTCCGCTTGTCATGGACTTCCGCTCCGACCCCCGCGTCCGCAACATCGGCGACCAGTTCATGTACGGCCCAGCGATTCTGGTCAGCCCCGTCACGGAAGCAGGATCAGCCACCCGACATCTCTATCTGCCCAAATTCTTGCAGGCAAGCCTCCCTGCCAAATCCGCCAACTCTCCTCGCAATCCTCCCAAGGTTCCCCAGTGGTACGACTTCTGGACCGGACGCTCCATCGAAGGCGGCTATGCGATTGACGCCCCAGCATCCCTCGATCGCATCCCGCTCTACATCCGCGCAGGCAGTATTCTGCCCCTCGGCCCCGACGAAGAGTTCACCAGTCAAAAGCCCGCCGACCCCATCGAACTCCGCATCTACCCCGGTGCCGACGCCGATTTCAACCTTTACGAAGACGAGGGCGACAGTTATCGCTACGAAAAAGGCGCATACGCCACCATTCCCATGCACTGGGATGAACTTGCAAAAACTCTCACCATCGGCGACCGCAAAGGCGGCTTCCCCGGCATGCTGCCTAGCCGAACTTTCCGCATCGTCTTCGTAAAGCCCGGCCACGGAACGGGTGGAGACATCACCGAAACCGCCGACCAAACCGTGACCTATCGTGGAGAAACCATCACCATAAAGCCCTAGCACTCGCCGCCAGCCCGACCCGAAAACAGCGCTTGCCTCATCGCGTCCGCAGTGCTAGCCTCAAACTGCTCCCCCAAGTGCCTGAGCGATTCCCCCTCGCGTCTGGCAGTAGCTCAAACGATTGCCTCTCAGATTTGCAGGAGTCATTCCAATGTCTCGTCACTTGTCGCATCTTCGTGCCACGCAGCGGTTCGCCCTTGCGCTGGCCTTCGCCTTCGCCGCAGCCTGCTTCATCGGCGTCGCCCCGTCCTACCCGCAGGCCACCGACCCCAACTTTCACTTCATGGTCATCCACAGTTTTAGCGGATCCGACGGTGCCAGCCCCATCGGCCAGATGACCGCCGACGTTCACGGCACCTACTACGGCGTCACCGCCGCGGGCGGAGCTTTCGGCAACGGAGTCGTCTACAAGACCGACAGCAACGGCATCGAAGCCGTGCTGCACAGCTTTCAGGGTCCCACTGACGGCCTTCAGCCCAACGGCAGCCTCGCCGTGGATACAGCCCTCACCCTTTACGGAACCACCGCCGGGGGCGGCGGTTCGGGCCTCGGGGTCGTCTACAAGATTGATGCCGCCAGCAAACAAACCATTCTGCACACCTTCACCGGCACCGCCGACGGCTCACAACCCAGCGGCAGCGTCATTCGAGACGCTTCAGGCAACCTGTTTGGCGTCACTAGCGCGGGGGGCCACTTCTCCGCCGGAGTCGTCTACAAGATCACCGCCGCTGGCCAGTTCAGCGTGCTCTACCATTTCACCGGCGGCAACGACGGCGGAGCGCCGCTCGGCGCCCTGCTAAGCGACGCCTCGGGCAATCTGTTCGGCACCACCAGCATCGGGGGCGCAAACAAGGCAGGCGTCGTCTTCAAGCTGACCCCCACGCTCCAGCAGTCCGTCCTCTATGCCTTCACCGGAGGCACTGACGGCGGCAATCCGCAAGGCAACGTCGTTGCGGACGCCGCTGGTAACCTCTTCGGCACCACGCCAGCGGGCGGTTTCAGCGGATTCGGCGAAGTCTTCCAGATCACCCCCGCAGGCGTGTTCTCCGTGCTGCACTCCTTCCACAACGCGGGCGACGGCAAGACCCCCAGCCCCGACCTCTCCATCGAAAGCTCGGGCCGCCTCTACGGAGCAACGCAGGGCATCTACACCTGCGGCACCGGCACCTGCGGCACCGTCTTCCGCCTCGACCCCAACGGCAAACTCGTCCCCCTGCACTATTTTCTCGGCACCGATGGCAGCAACCCCACCGACCTGCTCCGCGAACAAGTGCGCGACTTCGGCGTAACCAACACCGGCGGCGACTTCGGCCTCGGCGTCATCTACAAGATCAATAACCTCTAGATGTATCAGGAATGCTCTTGGTGCCCCACCCTCGCGCCGTGCTTTTCGGCGTTAGGGTGGGATGCGGAATCCTAACCTAAGCACCAGTTCTTCGATTGCAAGAGCAAGACCATATTCCTCTGTGCCTCTGTGTCTCTGTGTCAGATTTTGCTTTCGTCGCCTTCCGCCACCACACACCCAAAACCCGTTTTCCTCCGTGTCTCCGCGCCTCCGTGGTAGAAGTTGCTCTCCCGCTTTGCCATCCCCTCGCCCGTGTAATATCCTCTTTGCAGCACAAAGGGGATACACGTTTGCAGGCGAAAGTTCCCGCGGGCCTGAGCCGCAAAGAGGCGGAAATCTTCGCCCAGCTCGATTCAGGCCGGCTTCCCAGACACATCGCCATCATCATGGACGGCAACGGACGCTGGGCGCGCAAGCGGCACTTGCCGCGCGTCGCCGGGCACCGCGCCGGAGCAGCCGCCGTGCGTTCCACGCTCGAAACCGCCGCCCGCATCGGCATCCCCGCACTTACTCTGTACGCATTTTCGGAAGAAAACTGGAAGCGCCCCAAGGGCGAAGTAGACTTTCTGATGCGCCTGCTCTGGCGCTATCTCAAACTCGAACTGCCCACACTCATCGAAAATAACGTCCGCCTCGAATACATCGGACGCCAAAGCGAACTACCCGAAGACGTCCAGCAGCGCATGCACGAAGTCCGCGCCGTCACCGCCCATTGCACCGGCATGGTGCTCACCCTCGCGCTCAACTACAGCGGACGCACCGAACTCGTAGACGCCTTCCGCGCCATCATGACCGAAGCCGTGGAGACCGCAAGCGCGGTCGAGGCCGCTGAGAAAACCACCAGCGCCAAGGCCAAAGCTGCCACCATCGGCAACCCTGGGCACCTGCCGAAAACTCTGCTGGAAAACCTCGCAGCCGAAATCGCCAAGACCGACGAAGCTGCCATCAACGACCACCTCTACACCCGCGACCTGCCCGACCCCGACCTAGTCATCCGCACCAGCGGCGAGATGCGACTCTCCAACTTTCTGCTATGGCAGTTAGCCTATGCCGAGATATTAGTAACTCCCACCCTATGGCCAGACTTCCGCGGCGAGCACTTACTAGCCAGCATCGCCGAATTCCAAACCCGCGAACGCAGGTACGGCGGCCTGGGGCCTGGGGATAAGGCGCAGGCGGGAGTGACTAACTTTGCGACAAAGCCGGCCAGTAAATCCACCAAGACCTAGAAACGGATTCCGATTTGACACATGACATACAAACAGATCGTCGCAGAATACATTAGGGATTACCGCGATCGAGCATGCCAGGAGATGCGGTTTTTTGAGACCCAGCGCAATGCCTCTGATGCTATACGGAGCGCGGCATTCTGTGCCTTAGATAGTGGGAAGCGACACCCGCATCAGTACCGCATTCCCCGGGCGGTTCTCGAAGCGGCGGAACTTCGACTGCAGGTAGCTCGCAAAAAACTCGCCGCAGCGTCCGATTTCACCGCTCTCCACGAAATCGTAGAGCGAGAGATTGGAACGATTAAGGGAATTGGGGCGCTAACCGTTTACGACATCAGCCACCGGCTTGGAGCATTTTTCAAAAAGACGCCCACGCTAGTCTACCTCCACGCGGGAACGAGAGGCGGTGCCGCCATACTCGGCTTCAAAGGAACTGCGCTTGATCCTGCCAGAATGCCGGCCCCGTTTTCGCGGCTGACTGCCGCTGAGATCGAAGATTGTCTCTGCATTTATAAGAATCGCTTACTCGGAGGTGAGCGACCGAAGCATCGCCGCTCAAACTGCTAGTGACACGTCAAGTGGCTTAGGTCTCGGGCCGTTCGACACATCGCCGAACTGCCCCGACCCCAGTCCGCAGGACGGCAGGCGAAAGCCCGGCACGCAGCGCAGCGGAGTGCCGGGTAAGCACCACCAAACGATCCGAGTCCCGCAAGCGGGACGCCACGTTGCGCGGCTCAAACCTGCCGTCCCGGCGGGACTCATTCCGCATCCACCCCACCCGGCACTTACGTACCCGGCTTTCCCCTTCCGTCCTCCGGACTGGATTCGCACATCACGCAAGTACCACATCCACCCCACTTTTCTCCGTACTCCTCTGTGCCTCTGTGTCAGATTTTGCTCTTGCCTTGCTGTTCCTCCCCCCAGCCTATAATTCCCCATATGCTCACCCGCATCCTCACCGCCGTCGTCCTAATCCCGCTAGTCGTCCTCCTCGTCCTCAGCGCGCCCCTCCCCGTCCTCGCCATCGTCGCTGGAGTCGCTGCCCTACTCGCCGTCCACGAGTTCCTCAAGATCACCGAAGCCTATGGCATCCAGCCGTTCTACGCGCCGACGTATATCTTCGTCATCCTCTTCTTCATCTTCCTCGCGCTCGACCCCGGCCAAGGCAAGCCACTCCTCTCCGCCACCGCGCTCCTCTACACCCTCGGATTCAGCGCCGCCATCGCACCCTTCTTCTTCCTCACCGTAGCTATGAAGCGCGACAACCTCGCCACCGCCTACCCCGCCGCCGCCGCGTCCGTCTTCGCCTTTGTCTACGCCGCCCTGCCCGTCGGACTCGCCGTCAGCCTCCGCCAATTCTGGGCCGGAGCCTTCCTCCTCCTCTACCTCCTCCTCACCGTCTGGGCCGGAGACATCTTCGCCTACTTCACCGGCAAAGCCATCGGTCGCCACAAAATGTCGCCGCGCATCAGCCCCAACAAGACCTGGGAAGGCGCAGTCGGCTCCATGGCCGGCAGCCTGCTCGTCGGCGGCTTGTACTTCGGCCACGCCCTCGAAATCAGCCAATTCTTTCTGCGCCACAAGCTCATCGAACCCCGCGACGGCATGCTCGGCCTCGATCATCCCGACTGGATCACCATCATCCTCCTCACCATCGCGGTCAACCTCGCCGCCCAGTTCGGAGACCTCGTCGAGTCGCTCATCAAACGCGGCGCCGGCGTCAAAGACTCCGGCGCCATCCTCCCCGGCCACGGCGGCATGCTAGACCGCATAGACGCCATGCTATTCGCCGCCCCAGTCGTTTGGTACTACGCAGTCCTCCGCGCCATCCAGTAAAGCCGTGTCATCCCGACCGCAGCGCCGTGATCCCGCGAAGCGGGAGAACAAGCGAAGTGGAGGGACCTTGTGTTTTCGTCGGTGGCCCATGCAAGCCCGCAGTACGCTTGAGTGGGACAGTGCGACCCTCCCGTTGTCATCCTGAGCGCAGCGAAGGACCCCTACTCAACCCATACCGCTCGGTGCCCCACTCTCGCGCCGTGCCTTTCGGCGCTAGGGTGGGATGCAGTGTCTCGCACCCACGTGTCATCCCGACCCTCCCGTTGTCATCCTGAGCGCAGCGAAGGACCCCTACTCAACCCATACCGCTCGGTGCCCCACTCTCGCGCCGTGCCTTTCGGCGCTAGGGTGGGATGCAATGTCTCGCACCCACGTGTCATCCCGACCCTCCCGTTGTCATCCTGAGCGCAGCGAAGGACCCCTACTCAACCCATACCGCTCGGTGCCCCACTCTCGCGCCGTGCCTTTCGGCGCTAGGGTG